>OY970170.1:0-1267896 GCA_963706795.1 uncultured bacterium | reverse complement strand
GGTAAATCAACTAATCAATCTTAATTTTTTGATTTCTAATTTATGTTTGTAATTATATTTCGTTGAGTTTGTACTTTTTGTATCGGAAGGAAGATTATGCACTTAAAAGAATTGTCAACAAGGATTCAGCAGTTAGTAGAGCAGTCCCAAGTTGCTCTGTCTACTAAGAGATCAGACCAATATACATGTGACTATGTTGATTCAGGTAAGCTAGCTGGGCTAAGGGCGTCAGTATTGTCATTTATAACTATGGTGTATGGTAAAGAGCACTCCCATTATTCAGAGTTTAATCAGCTACTGATGGCACATATGTATACACAAAATTGGATCAAAAGTCAGCCACTGCGTGGCTTGATCTAAGAAATAAAGCCGCTCATGGAAAATATACCGAATATGAGAAAGAACAAATGGTGTTAATGATGCGAAGTGCGAGCCCGTATGGCAGAGACGAACGCAGGATCGACTTCATAAATACCGGATCAAATCGAAATCCGACTTTTTCGACCTTCAGACTATACCAATACACCATCGCAGTCATCACGATATTTCCAAGGAGTCCCGCCACCATGATCAAGGCAAAGGCAATCGATTCGTTTACAGCAGGGAAGGGTCTCGGTAAGATCATAAAGACCACGGCGAGCACTCCCAAGAGATTTACAACCTTACCAGCAGTAGTCGAAATAAATGAAAACTCCGTCTTAAGATAGGCCTGAAGCATCGACATGATCGAGCTATTTACGAGCCCAAAGAGTGTAAAAATCCCCGCGATCAAAATTCCAATCAGTGCGACTTTTGAGTTGTATCCTGGCAATATGAGTCCCATCGCGAGTGAAAGCACGATGATCGCAAGTCCCATTCCAGTGCGGAGCGTGAGGATATTTCCGGCGATATTTCGGACTTTTTCGGGATCGTCTTTGTGGGCTGAAATCTCTCGAACAGTCACTGTATAGAGCCCAAGATCCGCAATTACCGAAAAGATTGAGAGATAATTATATATCTTTGAATAGAGTCCGTAGCCCTCGAGATCGAGATAGTTCGTCAGGATCTTGACGAGGAAGATCGAGATGAGCGCCGTTGAGATCTTCCCACCAATTTGTGCAATCGTGTTCCAGTAGACTTTTTTGGTTGCCATTAATTGATTCCATTAAGATTTGCCCAGCTTCCGTCGATATATTCGACCATAAATTTGCCACCAATCGTGTGGATATGCGCAATCGCCGAGAGTCCGTCCATCAGTACTCGCTTACTATCTATACGTGTTGTATCGATGAGGATGTCTCATGATCTCGTATCGAGATTAAGGAGCGATCTTTTTGTCGCGCTTTCTCCGCGCACAAGCCCGATGAGTGTCCCGCGCGCACTGAGAGCGAGGTCATCATAGAGCGCAAGGGGAGTGAGCGTATTATCACCGAGATTTACGAGATAAGATCAAGATTTGGTCTCGAGCACAGCCATATCTTTTTTACCAGTCGATTTGATACTGAGCGCGACACTCTCATCCGGCGAACCAAAATCATGGACCGCAAGCGAAACAAGATCGAGCACATGGAGATTTTTGTCCGCTGTAGTCGTTACAAAATATCCATATTGAATTGATCCTGTCAGATATCCAACGAGTCAATTTGCCTCATAGAGCGTATTTTGTCCGCTGCCACTCGCTTCTCCAAAACCAAAAGGGGAGAGTTTGATATTGTAGTTTTTCCCACGGAATGCTCCAGCAAAGACGTAGTTGTCATCATCACTCACACTGCCAGTTGCGGTGACTCGATCCGTTGGCTCCAGGGCGATTTTACCGGCGGGCACAAATGAAATCCTGAGATTTTCACCACGCTTGATGGTGGCAACTTCTCGCGTCTCGACAATGCCAGATCAGGAATACATAACATCGTAGCTTCCGGCGGGAATATTCTCAAATCGACAAATATCCGCACAGACCCGCTCAAATGCATTTACATCAGATCGCTTCAACCCGATAGTCACATCCGAGCCTCCAGAAACCTGCACTTCAAGTGATCCAGTATTCAGCGCAAAGATATAATACAATGCTCCACCAATTGCCGGCACGAGCACTAACAGCATCAGTAATGCCAAAAGCTTGTTTGGAAGGTTGGCAAAGAAATATCCAATCCTTCGCACAAACGAAAACCTCCACAAAATAAGCGCCAAAAAAACTGCCGACAGAGCAATAATCTGGGCCTGATATTCGATATACAAAGAAATGAGACTTTTCACGGGCGATGTTTGCCATAGAATAGGCACAAATAGTCCGAAATAAAGCCCAATTTGTCACTCTCTCCAAGTCTCGCATCCGTCCTCGACCGCTTCACAGCAGGTGGCTCTGTCGCACCCATCGTCGTAAGCGAGTCCCAGACCGAAAAAATCATCCAAGTACTCTTTAATCATCGAGTATTTTTTGAAGAACTTCCCGAGATTGCCCACCCCGACATCGCCTTTTTTGCCCCACGCGAAGACTCCTACAAAGTCGAAGAAGTCCGTGAAATCATCACCCGAGCAACTATTCGCTCATCTGGCCCCTACCAAGTAATCATCGTCTCCCAAGTCGACGAAATGAGCAAAGAAGCTGCCAACGCCCTCCTCAAAACATTTGAAGATGTCCCTGCTCGCACACTCATCCTCCTCACCCTCGAGTCCCGCGAAGCCCTCCTCGAAACCATAGCCTCACGCGTCCAATTCCTCGAGATCACCGATGTTGCCCGCGATATCAGCCCTGATACCCGTGAGCTTGCCCTCGGCCTCATCACCCTCTCCAAGCCCGCCATCGCCGAATACTACGCAACCAAAACATTCAAGCGCGACGAAGCCCTCGAGCTCCTCTTCGCCCTCCAAGACACCGCCCGCCGTCGCACAGGAGAATTGCCCCCAGATTTCTTTGATATCCTCGCCAAAGCCATCACCGATATCGCCTCCACTAACGCTATCACCAAGTACCAGATTGACCGCGTTATTCTCTCACTCCTCCGCGGAAAGCAATCTTCTCCATAAAAGATTTGATTTCGCACTTTTTTTCGATATATTTCGCGAGCTTTGTGAGCCTATGTCGCAAGCACATCACCTTGGATCGGTAGCTCAGTTGGTTAGAGCGGAAGACTCTTAATCTTTAGGTCGAGGGTTCGAGCCCCTCCCGGTCCACCATTAGAAGAATCTCAAAATAAGGAAACCTCCTTGAAACACTTTGTTGGTGTGGATGGGAGGTTTTTCTAGCGTTAAAAAACATTTATGTCTCAGTCAACATTCATTAGTGAGCTTAGGATTTACAAGGTAAAAAGTAACTTAAAGGACGAAGAGAAATTGTTTAAGACAGTTCAGGGGAAACTAGAGAATGCTGGATTACTATCTAATACAAGTGCTAGTACTGGAGGTACACAGATTGTAAAAGAGTGGCGTCCTCTGCAGCTTCATACGTCATCTAGTGCTAGGTATTGTTTATTTGCCTGGATGAAGCATGAAGGTACAGAGATTATCGAAAAGGAGTCCTGGTTCAATTTTCTTAAGCTAGTAGGTCTTGAAGATGATTTTGAGGAAATTTCATCTGAGTATAAGACTATAAATAAGGGGATAATTGGTGGATTCCATATTGGGTGAGAATACTACCTGATTTCTTTCGGAAGAGGATTTCAATACTTACGAGATATTTTTGAAGAGAGATTCTGAATTGAAATGACAAAAAAGCTTATATCCGAAGATGGCGACTTACGACGTAGTTTTCAAAAAGAAACTGGTGGAAGTGGTAACTTGTTGGATGAAATAATGAGAACTTTTAAGTCGAATTGAAAAACAAAATATAGGCCTTCAGAAGATTTTACAAATGCAACAAGAGTACTAAAAGAGCTCATCTGAAAAGTAAATCTCAGTAAATTTTTCCACGAAGACTCAAACTTTAATCCTAGAAACAGTTCTAGAAAAGAATACAGAAGACTTGCATTTAGTGCTACAGGAACTGAGTCTTTGCAGCTAAAAATTGAAAAAATTGATCGTCAATTACTAACTGAGATTATCGATCGGATTTATTGGTATGATGTAAATGTGCTTGATTGATTAAAAATACCGGAACTGCTGAGAGTGCCAGAAGATTCCGCATTACATAGATTGCTTCTAGTGGAACTGAATAAGCGTGTTTTGGAAAAAGGATTGAGTGATTTTAGTATATCAGTTTCGACTCTTGAAGAATTACGAGAGAACATGATAGAGAATGAATATGTTTTTAATAACGCGATAATTAGAGATACCTGTGATCAAAGTGATTGAATTGAATTCGATTCAATTGATCTCATTATCGATGATGCCGTTAAAATTAATCTTCGAGATTTCCCGAATCTTACCTCTATAAAAAATCTTGAGTTACTCATCAGTTATAATGATTGATCCAAGGATGACTCTGTGCGACTTACATTTGAAGAACTTATTGAGGGTGAAATTTTGCTTGAGAATCCCCATGGTCGATATTTCAAGTACTGAGAGGCTTTTTACGAGCCCAATGCCGATCTATTTACCTGTGTAGAAGAGGAGTTCTCAAATTTATTTAAAAGAGGTATTGCCCCTTGAAGGATGATTTCTTGAACCCATGGGAATCAACTATAGATAAAATAAATAGTACAGTGGGTTGATACAGGTGGACTCATAATGAAGCTGCATTTAATGCTGTTCATGATAAGTCGGATGCATTCTATGTTGATTCTAGTCATCCAGTTCTTCATAAAGCTTGATATCACTGTTTAGATCTTGGTGATTCTCATGACCAATCACTTACATTAAATGGTTTGGAAATATGTGATTTGTTTATTGAGAAAACGAGTCAATTTGTGCATGTGAAGAAATGTACCTGATCAAAATTGAGAGAACTTTTTTCTCAATGAGCCGTGTCCCTTAGAGCAATAAGGGATGTGAAAAACAATAAGTGACAAGATGCAGCTGATGTTCTAAATGCCAAAATCGGATTAAAGAAAGTTAGTAGTACTGATGCTGTTTATAAGATGAGTGTTGTTTTTGCAATTTACCCCGAGAAAGTAAGTTTTCAGAGAGACAAATATTCTATTGAAGATATACAAGCTTTCTTTGATAGTTCTGAATACTCAAAATTCGAACTAGTAAGAACTCACCAAGAACTCACTATGCTATGAACTAGGATGTATATCTATTTTATAAGAAGAAATGAATTAAATTCTGTAACCCCATAAAATTCAGCACGGCTATCCTTATTGTCTTTTCCTCTAAAACACTATACTTTACGAGTTATTTACCCAATGCATCAGTATTGGGTAAAATTTCAAGAAAATTCCTGACTCATTCCTCATGGCAGCGCAGAATCAAGCCAATAATAATTTCGAAGCACAACTCTTCAAGACTGCTGACAAGCTTCGTAAAAACATCGACGCAGCAGAATACAAAAACGTCGTTCTTGGACTTGTCTTCCTCAAGTATATTTCTGATAGTTTTCAAGAGCTCTACGACGAACTTGAGGCAGATGAATTTTCTGATCCAGAGGACCGTGATGAGTACAAGGCAAAAAATGTATTCTTCGTGCCAGAAAATGCTCGTTGGAAAACACTCCATGCACGAGCAAAACTTCCAACGATTGGAGTGGATCTCGACGATGCGATGGAGTCCATAGAGAAAGAGAACTCGGAGCTTCGCAATGTACTATCCAAAGTCTACGGTAAGCCCAATCTCGACAAAACCTCTCTAGGTGAACTTATCGACGTAATCTCTGACATCGAACTCAAGGCTGCAAATGCCAATACAAAAGACCTCCTCGGTCGAGTTTATGAATATTTCCTCGGTGAATTCGCAAATGCCGAAGGAAAAAAGGGTGGTCAGTTTTACACGCCAAAAGCCATTGTTAAACTCATGGTCGAGATGATCGAGCCATACAAAGGACGTGTTTACGACCCAGCCTGTGGTTCCGGTGGTATGTTCATAATGAGTGAGAAATTCATCAAAGAACACCAGGGAAATATCAAAGATATCACTATCTACGGCCAAGAGAGTAACCAAACAACCTGGAAACTCTCAAAGATGAATCTAGCAATCCGTAATATCAACTCGCAGTTTGTGCGTTGGAATACAGAGGGCTCTTTTCTTCGTGATGAGCATCCTGATCTCAAGGCTGACTTTATCATCGCAAATCCGCCCTTCAATCAATCAGAGTGGGGAGTCGATATCCTCCAAGACGATGCGCGCTGGAAATACGGAGTTCCACCCTCAGGGAATGCGAATTTCGGATGGATTCAACATATGCTTTACCACCTTGCGCCTCATGGAGTCATGGCGACCGTTCTTGCTAACGGTTCACTCTCATCTAATACAAGTGGAGAAGGAGAAATCCGCAAAAAGCTCGTCCTTGCAGACCTCGTAGACTGTATCGTCGCGCTTCCAAAACAACTTTTCTACAATACTGGTATCCCAGCCTGTATCTGGTTTCTCCGACGTGAGAGAACAGAGCGCAAAGGTGAAACGCTTTTCATCGATGCTTCTGAGATGGGATATATGAAGGATCGTGTTCATAGAGATCTCTCCGAAGATCATATGAATAAGATCGCTGAAACGTATCACAACTGGAGAAAAGGGAATACCTACGAAGATCAGAAAGGATATTGTAAGTCTGCAAGCCTCGCTGACATCGAGAAACATGGATTTGTACTTACTCCAGGTCGATATGTTGGGATTGTAGACGCAGTTGACGATGGGATTCCATTTGAAGTAAAGATGAAAGAACTCACCACTAAGCTCGGTGAGCAGATGGCACGAGAGAAAGAACTCGATGAAGAGATCAAAAGACAGCTTGCGAAGATAGGATTTGAGCTTTAGTGGATAACGTTCAAAAGTAAAATATGGATATTGTAATTTTACTTTTAACTGATAAACTAAATTATAGAAATATATAATTTACTTCTATGCAGATCGAGACCTTTACATCTGGAGTTTGGAGAAATGCTTATCAGTATAAGTACTTCCTTCCTGAAACCATAAATCATGAATGGACTTTTTCACATCCTCTTCTTCAGAAGAAACTTGAATCCGCATCATTTAAGCTTGGTGAGCTCAATTCCTTTTCAAAATTTGTCCCAAATATCGAACTTTTCCTTCAATCATATGTCATGAAGGAAGCGGTCACATCAAGCCGAATAGAGGGAACAAAAACCAATATTGAAGAGGCTTTTTCTGATGAATGAGATATCCAACCAGAAAAACGGGATGACTGGAGGGAAACTATTCAATATCGTGAATCTCTCAATTTTGCTATCGAAGAACTTGAGAATATCCCACTCTCAAACCGCTTGATTAAATCAATCCACAAGATCCTTCTCTCTCATGTGCGAGGAAGGGATAAGAGTCCCTGAGAATTCAGAACGAGTCAAAATTGGATTGGCGGTGCGGGTCTGTCTGATGCAAAATTTATACCCCCGAGTCAAGAACACGTAAGTGATCTCATGTCTGATCTAGAGAAATTCCTCCATAATGACGCCGTGTGACTTCCTCATCTCATAAAGATTGCCATAGCTCACTATCAGTTCGAGACTATACACCCATTTCTCGATGGGAACGGCAGAACTGGGAGACTCATGATACCGCTCTATCTAGTAAGTAACGGTATACTCCATAGACCACTCTTGTATGTATCTGATTTCTTCGAAAAGAACAAATCCCTCTACTACGACAAGCTCACCTGGGTTAGAGAGAAAAACGATCTTCTCTCTTGGGTGCTTTTCTTCCTTGAGTGAGTGGAACAAACTGCAAATGAAGCAACGCTTTCGCTCAAGGCAGTCCTAGATCTGAAAGACTATCATACCAAAAATTCACTTCCCACTCTTGGAAGGAAGATGCAAAGCGCACATACCTTGCTTGAGAAACTTTTCGAGAAGCCCATCGTATCTTCGCGAAACGTGCAATTGATTACAGATCTCTCCCCAAAAGCGACAAACGATCTCATACAAGATTTTGTGAAGCTTGGCATACTTGTGGAAATCACTGGCAACAAAAGAAATCGACTCTTCGTATTTAGGTCTTATTTTGATATCCTGGAGAAATAAATTATTTGAAGTGCATAAACCTTTGTCTGATAACCAAAAGTAGTATGGGTCGAAAATGAAAAGAAAGATTCGTAGAACAATGAGTGATAGGAATTGTAATCCTCGCGGTGATTATTTATGCGGTATTCACGATCATCTTCTGGCTTATAGCAATCGGAATCGCTTGTTTGCTCGTTTTTCTGACATATCTTCTGACTACAAAAGTTGAATGGTTTAAGAACAAAGTCGGGGTGATTACTGTGGCCTATCTCGTAACATTTATGACTATCTGATTTTGAGGCTCAGAGACACTTGTAAATTACGGTAAGATAGACAAAAGTTTCCGAGATACTGCGATTGAATGGGCACAGAATTGGAAGCTTTATAGGAGTAATCGAGGAAATTATAAAGTTACGCCAGATTATGAGAACATTGCTGAGAAAGTAAACACTCCATGAACTAACACAGGAGATATAAACTTACCATGAAAGGCGGTGGATAGCGTACTTAATCAAATGAGTAATCCTCAAAAGTAGTATGAGAAATGAAAAAATGATTCCTGAAGGGTGGATGGAGACGACTTTGGGGAAGGTTGTGGATATTTTTACGTGAGAATCATTCAAGTGAAATTTATATGATTCGAATTGAAATTTGAGAGTCGTAAGATGAGAAAATGTCTCGGAATGATTTCTTAGATGGGATATTGTGAAGTATTGGAATCATTCTACGGATGGATTGGAAAAGTGTTTCTTACAAAAAGATGACATAGTAATTTGAATGGATGGATCAAAGGTTGGAAAAAATAGGTCTATGGTTCAAGAAAAAGAACTGCCACTAATATTGGCTCAGCGAGTAGCATGTTTAAGAAGGAAACCATGAATCTCAGATCAGCATTTCATAGCACATCTCATTCTAAATAAGAATTTTGAATCCTATGTAGCAAAGGTTCATACTGGAACATCTATCCCGCATATAAGCCAGAGACAAATTACTGAATATCCTATTCTTCTTCCTTCTCTCCCTGAACAACAAGCAATCGCTCAAATACTTTCAAGTTTCGATGATAAGATCGAACTTCTTCGAGAGCAAAATGAGACACTTGAGAAAACTGCGCAGACAATTTTTCAGGAGTTATTTGGGAAGTATGGCGTAGATGATGAGTTGCCGGAGGGTTGGAGAGTAGGAAAATTAGGGACGGAGTTTGATATTACAATCTGAAGAACTCCTCCTCGTATTCAACCGGAGTGGTTTTCAAAATCTCCAACAGGGAAAAAGTGGATTTCTATAAAGGATATCGGAAATAGTAAAACATATATTTTTGAAACTTCAGAATATCTGATAGATGAGGCAATTAAGAAATTCAATATCTCAGTAATTCCTATCAATACAACGATATTGAGTTTCAAAATGACTGTCGGTAAACTAACGATTACCACCGAAGAGATGCTCTCAAATGAAGCAATTGCTCACCTGAAAATCAAGGGCAACTCTGCATTGAGTACCGAATTTATATATTGCTATCTTCAGAAACTGGATTTCAACTCACTATGAAGTACTTCATCGATAGTCACAGCGATTAATTCGACCATGATAAAAGAACTTGAGGTGCTTGTTCCAAATATTGAGAGAGTAAGGGGATTTGATGAGAAAGTTAAGCCAATTTTTCGAAAAATCTATAATAACTTAGCTCAAGTAGCATTGCTCTCGAGAACTCGCGATGAGCTATTGCCAAGGTTGATGAGCGGAGAAATTTTACCATCTTTAATTTAGTTCTTGTTAATCTATGTCTATTACAACTAAATTTGAAAATTTCTGCGATAATATTCGTATCGATATTGATAATATAGATACGATTTCAGTACGCTATAGATCTATCACAAAGAGATTAAATAAAGATTTTTGGTCCACAGAATCAGAATATAGCCATAGTCTATACGTATGATCTTATGGTAGAGATACAGACATACATGTAAGTGACATTGATGTAATTTTTCAACTTCCAGATTCACTGTATGAAACGTATAACAATTATACTGGAAACTGACAGTCTGCATTGTTGCAAGCAATTAGATCATCATTACAGAAAACATATCCTACAACACATATAAAAGGGGATGGACAAGTTATTTGAATCAACTGGAATGATTGAATCTGTTTTGAAATAGTACCTGCCTTTATTAAAACTGACGATAGTTATACTTTTCCTGATTCAAACGATTGAGGTTCTTGGAAGAAGACAAATCCAAAACCTGAGATTAAGGAAATTAGGGAGAAGAATGAAGACTGGAATTTTAATTTAAAAAGACTATGCAGAATTACTAGGGTATGGAAAGATTATTGGAATGTACCAATGTGAGGGCTTTTGATTGATACATTATGCTATCATTTTATGAAGAATTGGGCGCAAAAGGATAAATCTTATTTGTATTATGATTGGATGGTAAGGGATTTCTTTAAATTCCTTAAAGAACAGGATGAGGATAAATCTTACTGGCTTGCACCTTGAAGTGGTCAGTACGTATGGAGGGGATGAAAGTTTGAGTACAAGGCAAAATTGGCATATAACTTAGCGATAGAGGCTATGCAGTATGAATCGGAGGCAAAGGAATATTCTGCTAATCAAAAATGGAGGGAAATATTTTGATCAAAATTTACATGATAATCTTCTAAAATATGAATAGAAATCTTTCAGTGGTAAGACAGCAATTTGCTCAATGCGTCTTTAATCACAAGGTTTATGAAAAAGCGTGTGATAGACTAGAAAAAGTTCAATGATTGATTAAGTGGGTAAACATCATTGATGTTTTCTTGATTCTAGTATTCCTTATTTTACAGATTAAATTTCCAGACAGTAATATTTTTGGAGGTGTATCTGTTGCATTAACGGTTTCTGAGATAATTTTCTTATTCCTCCAGAAAGAATTTTCTATAGAACAAAGAGCACAGGAGTTTAAAAAAATTGCACTGCAATTTCTAAACTTGAGAGATAAATATAAAAACTTTATAGTTGATATTATAGGTGGTTTGAGCGAAGATGAAACGATTTGAAGAAGAGATTTATATCAGGAACAGTATCAAATTATTGTCTGACTATCCTCACAAACAACATATACTGATTACACTGAGGCTCAGTTATCTTTGTTATGAAAACAGAATAGAGATGAAGAATTTACTTGGTCAGATAATGAAATAAATAGATTCTTACCTCAAGAACTTCATATATAAGTCTATGCCCCACCTTACCGAATCTTCCATCGAACAAAACCTCGTAGATCTCCTCAAATCTCAGGGCTACGAGTATTTCTATGGTCCAGATATCTCTCCATACAGCTCAACCCCTATGCGTTCGAGTTTTGACGGCGTTATTTTAGATACGGTACTAACTACATCTATCGACCGTCTCAATCCTCACATCCCAGAATCTGCTCGAATCGAAGCACTTTCAAAGATTCGTCGCTTTGATTCGGATGATCTAATGATGAACAACGAGGTATTTCATCAGATGTTAACGGATGGGGTAGTGGTGGAGTATTTCACGGATGGGCAGTCGAAGGGGGTGAGTGTGAACTTGGTGGATTTTGTGAATCCAGAGAATAACCACTTCTGTGTGGTGAATCAGTTCGTAGTAAAGGAAAATAACAATGAAAAGCGACTGGATGTTGTGTTGTTTGTGAATTGACTCCCACTTGTCGTGGTTGAGCTCAAGAATACAATGGATGAGGATGCTACATTGGAGCGAGCTTTCACACAGATTCAGAACTACAAGAAGGCGGTTCCTTCTGTGTTCTATTACAATGCACTTTGCGTGATCTCTGACGGGCTCGATGCACGAGTGTCGAGTGTCTCTGCACCGTTCTCACGTTATCTCGTGTGGAAATCACCTGAGAAGAAGGAAAATGGGGTATTGCCTGAGCTTCAGATCTTGGCGGAGCGAATGTTCGAGAAGAAAACTCTGCTCGAATTGATCAGATACAATACAGTATTTGAAGCTGAAGAAGTAAAGAATAAAGAAACGGGAGTGCTCTCTGTAATCAAGATCAAAAAAGTTGCTGCGTATCATCAGTATTACGCGATGGAGAAGGCAGTGAAGGAAACCTTGCGTGCCACTGCAGAAGATGGTGACAAGAAGATTGGGGTTGTGTGGCATACTCAATGATCTGGGAAGTCACTCTCCATGGTCTTCTATGCTGGAAGACTCGTTGTAGAACCTGCGATGAAGAATCCTACGATCGTGATACTCACGGATCGTAATGATCTCGATGAACAGCTATTTCAAACATTTGGGAACTGTGTCTCCCTCCTGCGACAAAAACCAGTCCAGGCGAATAATCGTGCGCATTTGAAGGAGCTTCTCAAAGTATCAGGTGGTGGGATTATTTTCACGACAATTCAGAAATTCTATCCTGAAGATGGGCAGAATTCTTTCGAGGTTCTTACGGATCGTTCAAACGTTGTAGTGGTTGCAGATGAGGCGCATCGAAGTCAGTATGGTTTCACGGGAAAGGTTGATCTTGATGGCGAGATCAAGTACGGGAATGCAAAGTATATGAGAGATGCGCTTCCTCAGGCTTCTTTCATAGGATTCACGGGTACTCCGATCGAGAAGGAAGATAAGTCTACACCTGCAGTATTTGGTGGATATGTGGATATCTACGATATCGCACAGGCGGTTCAAGATGGCGCAACTGTGCCGATTAGTTATGAGAGTCGACTTGTGAAGATCAAGATGAACGATGCGGCTGTTGCTCAGATCGATATAGCGATCGATGAGATCGAAGATGCAACACCTGAGCAGAAAGAGAAAGCAAAAAAACGCAATGCACAGATCGATAGTATCGTGGGGCATCCAGATAGATTGAGGGATATTGCGAAGGATATCGTTGATCACTTTGAAGCGCGTCAGGCTATCTTCGAAGGAAAGGGGATGATCGTGTGTATGACACGACAGATCGCAGTGAACCTATATACTGAGATTGTGAAACTCAGACCTGAATGGCATGATCAGGATCTTACGAAGGGTTTCTTGAAGATCGTGATGACGAGCTCAACAGATGATCCTGAAGATTTCCAGCCACATCACACTACCAAGGATGAGCGCAAGGCATTAGCCCTTAGGCTCAAAGATCCGAATGATTCCCTGCAACTCGTGATCGTACAGTCCATGTGGCTGACAGGATTTGACGCACCGTCGCTCCATACGATGTACATCGACAAGAAAATGGAAGGTGCAAACCTTATGCAGGCAATTGCACGTGTGAACCGCGTTTACAAAGATAAGCCAGGATGATTGATTGTTGATTATATCGGTATCGGACAAGATCTGCGAAATGCGATGTCGACGTATACGGACAATGGGTGACAGGGGCAAGCAGTATTGGATATTGCGGAGGTAATAGCTGGGATGCGAACAAAATTCGAGATTGTTTCTCAGATGTTTCACGGATTCGATTATCAGTCGTATTTCACTGCTGAAACCTGAAAGAAGCTTCATGTGTTGCTCGCTGCACAAAACTTCATCCTTCGAAGTGAAGATACACAGAATCGATTCCTCGCTGAAGTGTCTGCGCTTTCAAAACTCTTTGTAATGGCTGTACCGAGTGTTGCGGCGGAACAAATCAAGGATCATATTGCCTTCTTTCAGGCTATTAAATCACGAATCAATAAATTCTCACCTACTGGTTGAAAAAGTGATGCAGAGGTAAATACGGCGATCCGACAGATTGTCGAAGAAGCTTTGTCTTCGGATTGAGTGGTAGATATTTTTGAAGCAGCAGGAATCAAAGCTCCTTCACTTGAGATTCTGTCAGAGGAATTTCTATTAGAAGTGAAAAACATGGAGCACAAAAATCTTGCTTTTGAACTCCTTAAAAAACTTCTCACTGAGGAGGTGAAGGTTCGCAAACAAAAGAATGTTGCTCAAGGGAAAAAGTTCTCTGAAATGCTTGGAAATGTGATTAAGCGTTACCATAACAATCAACTCGATACAGCACAGATTATCGAGGAACTTTCACAGATTGCACGCGATATGAGGATTGAGGATATGCGAGCAAAGGAGATTGGTCTCACCCCCGAAGAATATGCATTTTATTCTATACTTTCGCAGAACACATCGACAGAATTTCTGGAGGATCATAAGATGAAGGAATTGATCCATATGATCGTAGATATCATTCGAAAGAATGCTACAGTCGACTGGAACAAACGTGATGATGTTCGCGCTCAACTTCGTCTCACGGTAAAAAAAGTGCTCATGCGCTATGGGTATCCACCAGACCTCGCAAAGATTGAGGCTGATCGTGTGATTGAACAGAGCGAATTATTAGCTCAAGAGCTTTCAAAATAGGTTATATCTCAGTCTCACCTCTCCCAATGCTCATCCGCAAAGCCACCAAATTCGACATCCAGTGAATCCAGCTCCTCATGGATGAGCTCAATCTCTATCGCTCCCAGATTTTTTCTAAAGAAAATCAGGATTTTCATGAGCGAGTAAATCCTTATTTGCCACTAAAGGAATCCGATCTTGATGACGAGATTATATTTGTGGCGATAACTGACAACGATGAAGTGGGTTGATTTGTGCAGTGATCGGTTCATGAACGCAAGAACCATAGGTTTTGCAAACTCGGTTATGTGGATGAAGTATTCGTGAGATCTGATCTCCGAGGTAAGGGCTTCGCAGGCAAGCTTTTTCAGGCTCTTGAACAGGAATTAATAACAAGAGGGTGTGATCACCTCACAACCCACACAGATTTTGAAAATGAGCTTTCACAGCGATTTTATTTAGATGCTGGCATGCAGAAAACGACGGTGGAGTTTTGGAAGAAACTTTGAGATCACTAGTGATGTTGTCGATTAACACGGACCATATTTACGCTGAGTGAATATGGTCCGTGTTTCTCTTCATTTACAATACTTACCAATTCATTAATTCCTCCTTCCAAAAATAAATTCCGATTTAAAAGATTCCACTCTCTCCTTACAATAACAAACCTCCTCATCTACCAATACAAATTTTAGCATCCCAATGAAAAATTTCCATATCGTCTCATCTCCTGACGAGCCAAGTGTAGAACTCACTCCTGAGGTACTCTTTGCAATCTCAGATGAGCTCTCCAAGGATGAAATGAGTGAATCTGAGCGCATTAAAAAGCTCAGTATTCCTTTTGAAAATAAGCTTACAGGGATAACTGATTATATAAAACAGCGCTCATTGGATGTTCTCGCAGGTGATGAAATTAATTCACTCCTTAAAGAATATTTCCATGTAGATGGAGCTATCAAATTAAACAAAGAGGACATAAATGAGCTCACAGGTTTGTTTGTAAGTCTAGACAAGGACGGTAACCCGATTGAGTGATCTCATTGGCTTCATGAGGCGTATTTGCTCAATCTCAAGAATGATTTTGTCTATAAACATGGCAGCAATCTCATATTTCGAAACCAAAAATACTATTTCCAGTTTCCGAGTGTATTGGTAGATACCAAGGAGCGGTTTTCGTCGATCAATGACCATGATGTGCTCGATGTAAATATGGATGGTTTTAAGCATGATTTCCTGGCTCACTATAATTCGATCGATCAGAATATTCGACTATTTAGCACCTATTACGAAGAGATGCTTTGGAACGGGCTGACGCATAATCTGGATGATTTCTCGCGGGATATTTTTAATCTTTTGGCTCCAGGTGATCTGAGACGTTTGGAGCGGAAACTCAAAAAAAAGAATCAAACTTCAAACCAAGAATTAGACAATCTTTTTACTACGCAGTGAATCCAGACACTGCAAGGTCTTGAGCAGCTTCGTAATATGGTCCAGGATTTTGCCAAGACTCCGACGGCGCATTTATTCCATCATATTCTCAAATTTCTCTCGAATCAAAGTTTGCTTTTACAGCATGCGAAGGTGACTTTTGCGCTTGATATAGACAAGATCTTCAACAAGTATATAAAAATTAACACGCATAAGTCGATGAAGAAGATTCTTCTCGGACTTTTGGATGCGAAGATTAATATGCTGGCATTCATGCAGAATGCTGCTCAGCTTCTCTATAGTGAGCAATTCCTTAATCCTGACTACGAGGGAAGTCTCGTGTTTAAGCGCGATGAAGTTCGTCATATCAAGAGTACTAGTCCGCACGAATTTGCAGAGTTTAAAAAGCTTCAGGAAACTCTTCGATGAGACGAAGACTGACATTATGCCTTATTGAGTATGCTCGATAGTCATGTGGGGTATTCGATGGATATAATGCTCTGAAACAACGACATAGCACATGTGAAGATTGTTTGAGAAATCCCAAATAAACTCCCTGAGATCAACACGGGTAAAACCGATATGATGCGTGCTGAATTTGTAGATATTTTACAACTCCTCGAGTCATATTTTAAGCTCATGGACAGCTATGTGGCTGACGGCGAGAAGCGAGCTCAAAAGAAACAAAAAACGACGAAGCCTCAAAATACAATCGTCCATGAGAAGGCACTCAAAAAGATCATTCGTCTCTATAGAGAAGAAAACGATCCACTCGTGATGATCAAGACTGCCCAAAATGCACTTAATATGATTATCCAAAAGGGCTATAAGCCTACAAAGGATGTCCTGCATATCATGGGCGTAAACTATGGTGGCGCGCTCACTGGGCTCTATGCAAAATACGTTTTTTCGAAGTCAGTGAATAGTGGCCAGGTGCTCGCGAATGTCTGAAATATCGTCTATTCGATCTATGACGTCAAAAATGCCAATTCATTCCTCAAGCTGGCTGACTATCCCATCGCCGAGGTCATGCAAAAGTCTATTATTGATGATGATACGAGGCATCAAATGCGAGATCAGAACTGGCTACTCATCTTCGATGACAATACGAATAGTGGACAAACCCTGGATGATCTCCGTATCCGAGCTGAAGAGTCAGGTTTTTACGGCCGAATTGACGCCTTTGCTTGTCGCGCGAGTCGCAATATGGTGAACTACAAAAAGACGATGACCGAGGAGCAAAAACTTGATCTTGTTATTCATTCTGCTCTCCCAAGTCGCAAGACCCGTGTAAATCCCGAAAGAAAACGCTACAAAGAACTCCTCGGAACGATAGTAGGGAATAGGATCCATAAGATCATGAATGCTAAAAATACTCCACCAGAATGAGAAGAAGTTTCGTAGTAAAAAAGATCAGTCCTCGGACTGATCTTTTTTTTTGATGCCATCTACTTGCTACCATGCATCAATGTATCCGAGATTTTTGACATATGCGTGAGTGCAATGCTTGGTTCAATTTTCCCTTCTAAATAGGCTTTTCATATGTCCGTTTCTAGGAATGTCTTTCTCTCTAGCGCGGACCACATATTGAGATCTTCAATAATGCTGATGTCACGGAAGACGCTAAAAACTCATTCAGTTTTTTCCCAGCCAGCTGTATAAAAGTCATCTTGGGTAAAACCATATTTCAAGAGCCTCTCCTGCAATTGTGGATTATTGTTGATATCCATTGCATTTGTTATGAGCTCAGAGATGATGATATTTTGTGCGAGCACATTGGTATCTGTGGGATTGAGTAGCGTATTTTGCCAGCGTGGATCTTTTCGTATCTTTGCAACTATCTCAGGATTCCCTTTTTCGAATTGTTCATTTTGTATGAATGCTCAAATGACACTTACGAGCATAAAATGTGGTTCGGTCTTTCCTGTGAGGTATCTGTGCCACCATTCTTGATGCTGTATTTTTTCGAGCATTCATTGGTTTGCTTCGAGTGAAAGCTCTATCGAATGAGCATCTGCGAGATTTCTTTTAAATAGTTCTTTATCCAGCTTTCAAGTGAGGTAATCACGATACCAAGAAGTTCCCTGTATGCGCATTTTTACTGTTCGATGTGCATCGAGCCAAACCAAAGGGTCATCTCATTCAGGGCTTAAAACCTCTCACTGTTTAGAGGATTTTTGTCCATGAGCAAATGGCGAATCCCTCCACGATGAAGTATTGCTTACCTTTGCTTTTACCTCTTGGGTCAATGCGTGACTTCCTGAGTCTGGATTAGCAAAATACGTTACTCCAGTGAGAAGGCTTCCTCATAGAATCGTTGCGAGTGGAAAGACTTTCATGATAAGAAGATGTATATGTAGGCAATATATGTAAAGTGTCAAGTAAAGCCAAGAATTATTCATAATTCATTGAATAACTGAGATTTTAATGCAAATTTTTGCAATAAAATAAATCCGCATATAGTGAGGATCATTTTTAATGCTGTCTCATGGACCATTCCTCAATTATTCATTCTGTCTGATGTCGTGCAACGAAGTCGCGAGTGGCGTTGCTTGAGATTTTATCTGAGCAGAATGCGTGCGACTTTGATTCGCTCAAAGAAGCTTACATATCTCGTACAGGTGCAAATCTTGCGACGCTCTATCGAGGTATTTCTGATTTTCGGGATGCGGGACTTATCCATGCTCTCTATGAGCATGGCGTGGAGTCATTTGTACTCTGTGCAGAGATCCGAAATGGTCGAGAACCATCGAGGCATTTTGAACTCACTCACTGTCATGGATGTGGGAGTATTAGTGATGAGCACTTCAAAAATAGTGCAGGAAATATCCTAGAATCCCATCGTGAGACGCATGTGGGAAATTGTCCTTCTTGTGTAACAAAAGCGGGGCATGACGCATAGTAGTATTGAAGTAATTCAGACGATATATGATCGGCTTTCACGGGAGGATTCGCTTCATCCTTCGCCGACGGTAAATGGTGAATTCTCGCGTTTGGTAGAGACGGTTATGGGGCATGACGGGGATATTTCTGAGCTTTTTTGGGATATCCCGACTCGCTCATTGCGCTCCAAAATGCAGTCTCTGTGCTCAGAGTGAGAATCCCTTCTCGAGCATCATTGGGCAAATTTGCTTCTTAAAAATAAAGACCCTTTGAGTCTCAAAGATCTTGAGATATTTCCGTATATGCAAAATTATCGGTTGCTCAGTACATGGGAAATATCATTGATCCATCAGTACCGAAAAGAACGTGGGCTCGGTTCTGCACGTAGGGCGCTTTTTGTGGGATCAGGACCACTGCCACTCTCTCCAATATTAATGCAGGATGCATTTATAGAAGGGGTTGATTGTCTTGATAGCAATGAAAATGCCTGTGAGCTCTCTCGTCTGCTCATCAGCCGAATAGGGCTCGCAGAGAATGTTGGAATTCTCCATGGGTCAGCCGAAAAATTCTCTGGCTATGGAGAGTACGACTGTATTTTTGTTGCTGCACTTGCGGGATGTGATGCAGTGACAAAACGAATAATTGCTCAATCTATCTTGGATTCGAGTAGGTCAGGACAGACCGTATTGTTTCGTACAGCATTCGGTTACAGAACATTTCTCTATCCGGAGATGCAAACTTCGTGGCTTCCGGATGGATACGCAGAAGTGATGTATTGTAATCCACCGTCTGGTGTTGTGAATTCTTGTATTCTTTGATCACTGTAGTGGATATGACAATGCACAGTCCCGATACTTCGCGAGCCCTATTGGTCCTTGGGCCACTTGGATCATGAAAAACGTCACTAATCCGATGGATGCTTTCGCGATTTAAGCAGAAAACCAAAATTATCGTCAATGACGTTGGATCAATTAATATCGATGCGGCTCGTTTGAGTGATGCTGACGTGACCGCGCTCACCGAGGGGTGTATCTGCTGCGAAGACATGGAATCTCTCTCCAATGCCCTGCATCAAGCGAAGGGTTCCTCAGAACTCCTGATTGTTGAGCCGAGTGGAATTGCCGAATGACCTGCCATTCTTGCTCTTATGAAGCGAACTGGGTTTCGTGTGACGACGATTGTGCTCTCGGATGTCGAGCATTTTCCACTTCGTTCTGAGGCGGAGAGAGTGGTGATGGATACTCAGATGAGGACTGCGGATATCGTCGGACTCACGTGGACTGAGGGGAATTCGGACAATGTTCTGCAATGGATAGGTCGACTCGCTCCATCTGCTCCGATCGTACAACTCAGAAAGATCGATTGATCGAGTCAAGAATCCTTCGAATCACATCCACATGAGCAGGATTACGAATCCCTTTTGTGACTACTCGATCATCTCCCTAAAAAGCCCGAATCAAAGCCGAGTTTTTTGAGAAGTGCATCTGCTCCGACCTCACATATGAATACCAGATCAGCTACAAAAAAGGCGCCAGTATTCACGAGAAGCTTTGAGTTGCATGCGAATTTTTCTCGGCAGGATCTTGATCTGGCCATCGCGTCTCTTGGAACAAATGTCATGCGTGCAAAAGGTGTAATCGGGCAAACCGAATTTGATTTTGTTCACGGAAGTTTCGTCTATTCCAAGCACACAAGCGTGGCTCCATATCTCAATATTATAACTGTGAGCCCCATGACGCCTTCGCAAATACTCATTTTTGAGCAAGTGAGTGACCATTCAATTACACACACAATCCAATCAATTTCTTCTCCTATGATTCCAGATACTATTGAGGCATTTGTGGCATTATCCGAGGAGCGCGTAGATAAGCTTGTGAGTCAGTATCACGCGTATATGGCTATGGACGCAAAAATATCAATGATTCAATCACGCTTTCAGGATGGGGCTTCTGATGCTTCTTGGCTCGAAATTGCTCGTATCCAGGCGGAACAAAAAGCGCTCGGTGAATCCATGAAATATCCAGATCCCTACAGCTGGCTCGAATACAAGCGTCGTGCATATGCGAGAACTCCAAAAAAAGTTGAGACCGTAGCCGAGCTCAGAGAGCATTCAAAAAGCCCAACATATATCTGTCATAAGCGGCTCGATTTCCTTGTAAAAATTCTTTTGGAGAAACATGGGATTGATCTCTTCGATCCTTCATGTGCCACAAAAACTATCGATGAATTACTCCAGTCTGACGGAGCCATTGTAAAACTCTCCATGGATAAGGAAGTAATGTCCAAATGGGCAGAATTTGAATATTTTGAAACTGATGGCCGAATTGCGAAGTGGGAGAACTATCTCGCGTAGGGTATATTAGTGTTTTTTTGCGTCCATATCTCTCTTGTGCTAAACTTGAGGATATCGTCCAATAACCCTGATAATATGTCAGCATCACAGACTCCGGATCTTCATGGTAACGAAGCAATGGCTCTCGCCGAGATTGAAAACAATCTCAAAGAAAACATCGCCACAGTATTTGCAGCCGAAAAGAAGGCATTTATTGCGGGAGCAAGATACCCAATGCTTCCTGGGAATGGAAGAAGTAAAAAAGATGCTTTAGACAGAGAGACAGTTCTTGGTTTCTTTGAGAATGAGCATATGAATGGTCTTATTCGAGCAATGGTCACGCATCAAAATTTGGCGCTCCCTATTCATATGTCACATGTAATGGGCGCGATTTTGAATAATACTGATGCCCTTGGTCGAGCAAAGCTCGCTCCTGATCAGGCTCGTGTTGTGGTACATGCCTTTATTTCGCATATGTATGCAGCGTATGAAAAGTTTGCTTTAGAGCGCGAAGAACAAACTCATCAAAAACTCGAAAACATTCTCCAAAATAGCCATAATCAGGCCATGGATGCTATCGCACGAGCACAGTGAAAAAAAGCTGAATAGGCAATATCGTATCACAAAAAAACAGAAGGTTTTCACCTTCTGTTTTTGATTTCTCCTTTCTGTAAGTTCATTCAATCGATACCTCCGCTGGAGTCGTTTCCCCAAGAGTCACCTGAGTTGAATCCCCAAGCACTGCAAGCGTCAATACTTCCATCAGAATCCGAGCCAGAATAGCTACTTGGCTTGATCATGTTTCGGATCAACCAGGCGATTCCCCAGCCCATAAAAAATACAAGTATAACCAGTACGGCAACGATTCCACCGGCCATGGTTGGTACTAGAAGAAGATACGTGCTTATTGCTGCCACGATACCGCCAACAATTGCAGGCATGAGTAGAGTGATGATCACAAAACTGACTGCAAGTGCGCTCAGCAAGGTAATGCTTGTGTTTTCGTATATCTTTGAGAGGTCGCTTATATGACCCGTCGTCTCTGCAAACGCAAAGAATGGCAACACAAAGAACAATAAGCCTGTATATAATTTTTTCATAATTTCCTCCCTAGGAATGAAAACTCCTCGAACTTACAGATTTTAACGAACGCTTTTTTTGTAATGCAACTCGCGTTCCATACAGAAAAATACAAGGTTGAATATATACTATAATTATATTTGTCAACATATGTGATGCCTGTCAAAAAGAGTGACTTTTTATAAAAAATCGATATACAGGGGATATTTTAAAACTCCTCATGAATAGGAATCAATCGGGATGGAAGTCCGTGCTTGTAGGTTCGGCCATGGCCCTTGGATCGAATGTAACTTCAGCAAATGAAGTCCTTCCGGATAACCTGTCTCTTGTACAAGATGAGACGAAACAAAAAATCCAGGAGCACTTAGAGAGTAACAAAGAGAACGATACAAGTGAACTCTTTAAAGATATCGCAGTTGGTACAGCGGTTTTTGGTATTGCTGTGGGTGGACTTATAGGCTCAAGAAGACTCCTTCGCTCCAAGCAAAAAAATGATCTCAAGAATCAGATAAAAGACCTAGGTAAGAGATATGAAACAGAGAGGGCAAGATATCCGCAGTGATATCTTTTTCCACTTATCGAGTCGTATTTGGCACGTCTTAATGGTCATGCAGAAGAGGATTTAGCTAAAATTTTGTCTCTTTCTCACTGGGAAGCGACTTTTCAGAAAGATATTGCTGAGGTAACTGACTTCTTGAATACGATGGCGACTGAGTGGCAGGAAGACGAAGAAAAACGTACGAAAAAACTCTACGAGGCCGATAGGCTCATGTCAGAAGTACGAACGCTTGAGTCTTCGCTCCAGCGAATTGGCTTTCAATTCAGACAAATACAAGCCTTTGTGACAGAATCTCCAGTTGATGTGGATGATCTAGATTTCATTGTTGCAAATATACGAGCTCACCACATACGTCTTTCAGGATTCGAACGATTCTATGAAATGATGGATGTATTTAATATACGCATCCAGTCGACATTTGACTCAAAAAAATCAGAACTCAGCAAGATAAGTGTCAAACACAGAACACTTTATAAAAAAGAAAACCGATTCGACCTTACGGGGCTTCAGAGTGAAATCCACAAACTTAGCTATGACTTCCGAACGATATATCGACTTCGAGATATAGATGCTCTTGAAGCTCTCCATACTGCAGAAAAAGTGCTTTTTGCTCAGATGGATGCACATGCTGACGTGCTCAAAAAAGAAATAGACTGGCTAAAGAGCCTGACGTCTCAAATTGCCGACAGAGAAAGGAATCTCTGAGGAATTCAGATAAAATCTCAGTATACGGAAAATGCAACCACCTACGCCAAAAAAACGGGGGATATGAGATTTATACTCTTTCATTTGCCATCTACGCTCTTCGCACTCGAATGAGCCTTGCTTCACATCAAAGAATTACATGCCAAAAAAGGCAATTTCACTGAAATTGAAGAAGAGTTAGTAAAATTCGATACTGAATTTAACAAGGTCCAAGAATTTATCTTGCTTGGGGCTCGATTGAAAGATATTTCTGCTACAGAAACTCGAGCAAAAGAGCTTGCCGACAAAGAAAAACAGGATCGACAAAACAGGCAAAAACGTGAATCAGAAAAAGTTATAAAAGACTCAGCCGAAGAAGAAATGAGATTAGTAAATCAGGCAAACGAGATCTACTTTTGAAATACTGAAAGTAGGGATTAACTATTCATTTTTTCCTTATGCGCATATACATTACTGGCCCAGCCTGATCAGGGAAATCTACGCTTGCACACGATCTGAGTCAAACATATAACATTCCTGTTGTGCATCTTGATTCGCTCCAATGGCAAGAAGGTTGGATTGAGAATCCAAATTATTGATTACTTCAAAAAGAAGCTATACAGCAATCAAGCTGGATTATTGAATGAGCAAGTTGCTCGATCATTAAATCTATGAAAGATCGAGTGGATTTGATAGTGATTATTAATACATCTCCACTTGGCAATATTCTCCGCATCTTAAAGAGGTCTATGAAGAGTTTGTTTTTCAAGCAAAAACGCAATAAACAGGACCTAAATATCCACGGAGCAAATTCGATCAATATTGGTTTTTTGATACGCACACTGACTTGGAAGAAGCGACAATTACCAAGAATTCTGGAAAATATAGCTACTTCTAGCCTTCAATCAAAGACTTTAGAAATCACATCTGTTGAGAACGGATTTGAACTTATTAGCCACACAATAAAACTCAAAAATCTCTCCTAAATCCCTCTCGAAATCTTTGGTTTTGGAGGGATTTTTCGTAGACTCTTTTGGTCCTTATGAACTTTGTGGGGATGAAATACCAATAGATATTATTTTACCCGATGAGTTTCCTCGGAGGGTCTACTTAAGGAAGTAAAATGGAATTAGCTAAAACAAATAGCAAACCAAGTCGTCAGTACTTTTTAGCTGGCGCAATGTGGGGCAAAGACGATCAATTCGAACGTTTTATTCAAGCAGGTATCTGGCAAAATGGCTGGAAACTTGGGGAACATCCTGAGTATGATTCAGTCATTGCACAAGTGCGTAAAAATGATTGCATTGCGATCAAAAAGGGTCTAGGTCAAGGAAGTTCTGATATACGTATTCGTGCCATTGGGATCGTCAAATCTGTTGATACCGAACTTGGCATAGTCTTCGTAGATTGGATACTCACCACCATGAACCGTAAGGTAAATTCAGGTGGTTGTTACAAGACAATCCACGGCCCCTATTGCAAGGGGAAAGATAAGGAAGAGACGCACTGGCTTGAGAAAATTTTCTCTCTCTGATCCATTCGTCATCACAAAATCCCCGACATAGTCGGGGATTTTTATAAAGTTGTCCGTGGTGCAAGTAGGTGATTTGACAAACTCTTCTCTTGATTATTTGCTAGTATTCCTATAGTGATCAGAATTCATCATTTTTTGTTATGAATAATCTTGCTTTTGAGACGGTACGTCCTACTTCAGAATGAGTGCAGATACCCATGAATCTGCCTGCCGCATGAGCTCAAACAGAAAATATTCTGGCAATGCCAGAGACTCAGTCTCAGCGAATATTGCAGCTTTTACAAAATTGGGCTGAAGTATATTGAAAAGTTGATATTCAGGTTGATAACCAAGCGATTATTGTCGGGCAATATCGTATCGATCTCACAGATATCAGCGCGCATTCTCTTGAACAAATGGATGCTATAAATGGCACGGATCTTGTATTTAAACGCGGATATGTTGTCGCTGATCGACCACCCAGTATGGATTTGGTTTCAGCTGAAGCATGGATCATCCTGATTGATGCGATTCCTGGAACGGGCATCGAAAAAAGAGATCATTTGCTCAATCTTTTAGGTCGGTCATTTGATGGTGAAAATGCTTCTGAAATCCTGTATTGGACTCATGAACCACTTGGTGAAGATGATGGTCAATTTTATTGGGCATTGTCGATTACAAAAGATCCAGTTCAGCTCACAGAGAGGCTGCGAGGGCTTTCACTCGATGAATACGACGACTTTCAAATGGACCGCTTGCTCACGGCATGGGGAGACGAATATATCCACTTTGATACACAATCTACCTGAGCCGAGATCGGAACGATGTCATCGCTCGGTTCACTTAGGCTCGCAAAATAATATCGCACCATAAACCTCCTTGTTATGGATAATATTCTCACTTTCCCGACAGCTCGTCGGACTCAGACGGATTCACCTGTTATGCCTTCTACTGATGTAGCATCAGAGGTGCATGCTGTGCTCGAATTTCCTGGCACAAAAATATTCTATGATCGTTTTGAAGAAGACGATGACCTGGCTGTTCGATTCTTTGAAAGACTTACGGATCGCAAGGAAATAGCGATTATCAATCAGGGGCCGAATATTCGAGGAAATTCTCTACTCAAGGTGGGTATTGGTACGCTGTATGTTGACGAGCTATTCGTAGACGAATTTATCGAATTTACTGCGGTTCACCCCAATCAAAAAATTGCTCAACAAGACAAAGAGGCATACATGCTCAGAGCGCTTGCATCGCTCGAGGTAAATGCTCAGATTTTTAAATCTGAACAGATCACCAGTAAGCGAGCCATGTTTCATGAAAAAAATATACATCTTTTTGATCTCAATTCTTTTAAAGTGGCATGGGGCAAGACAGATCATGTAGCGTGATTATTTATTGGACGCATTACAGATAATGACCAAAATTTTGATTTTCCGGCTCATCCAGATGAGTTTAGTGAGCCACTAGATCTTCCGCTCTTACATTTGATATGTCATCTCTATCAAAAGAGTATTTTGACGAAGCATAATTTAGAGGATCCCGACACCAATCTCATCCTCGAAAAAATCGAAGGGATATCTAGCCAAGAATATGTCATTGAAGCACGCATGCTTAAGGCGATGCTCGCGACAAATATTAGGTCTATAATGCCTGAGTTTGGAGCATTTTCGGATGTGAGATGCATCCAAAAATTTTATGATCAAGTCACTACGAAGATGCTCGCACCATCCATAGACGAGGCATAGGCTCACTATTTGACAGAGAAGCGCACAGTGTGGTAATTTTAAGGTATCACACTTAACTCGCGACGATTATGTCTATTGAGCACAGCCCAAACTGGGTCAAAGAGCAGGTAAAAACCGGTCTCAATCTCGAAAAAGATCAGGACGTAAAAGAAGCTATCCAAGGCTTCACCAATGAGTTTTTGCTTACAAAGCTCGCTGAGTATAAAAATCAGCCTTTTCATCGTCCAGATTCTCCTAAAGATAGCGCTGCAGTGGTCCTTATTATCCAAAAGACGCTGGTGACTCTTGGTTACAAACTCCCTGAGCATGGAATTGATGGGATGATGGGAACTGAAACCACGCACGCGATTAAAGAATTTCAGATTGCAGAAGAAATCCGAGTAGATGGCATTCCTGGACCCGAAACTTTTGGGAGCCTCGTTGAAGTCCTCAAAAAGCAGGCCGGAGAAAAACCTAAGACTTCTAATGTTGATCAAACAAAAGCGCAAAAGAGTGCGCCAGTTGCCTCTGTTCCTCCCCATGTAGTTGCTACTCCTAAAGCTCCAACTCCTGCTCCTACACCAACTTCGGTTGCAAAGCCTGCTTCGCAGGATGCTCAAAAAATTGAGCAAAAACCTGTTTCTATTCCTGCTGTTCTTGCAAAGCCTGCACCAAAGGTAGATGCTACTCCATCTGTACCTCAGGCTTCAGTACCAAAAAAGGCTCCTGCTGCTCCACTTAAGAGCGCGCCAGCTACACAGTCTGAGGCACTCAAAGTTCTCGGTGCTCCTGCAATCGGTATGGTTGTGCGAGATGGTGCATATTATCTCATTGGTGAGAATGGTACCGAAAAAGTTATCTGGCATGCAAATTATGTAGATGCTGCAAAACAGTGAGCCGAAGCTCAGATTTCTCCAGAGCAAAAAAGTCGAATTGGCTGGGCTGATGATATGGCGATTTTTCTTGAGGCATACAGCGCACAGTACCAAAATAAGCAATCCCAAGCGCTTAAGGCCTGGAAACTCGTGGACGAATACGTTATAAAATGAGGTGATATCAACGAATTTGCCAAGAAAATTACATATATTCTTGAGCCAGACAAATGAGTTGTTTGGCACTGGATGTCAGCATTTTCTAATGACAAAAATCCCGTACAGCGACGCGCTACACTCTATAAACTCATCAAAGACAGTATCGGGCAATATGATCTCGTAGTTTCACAGATCGCACGAAGTCATACAAAGAATATCACCAATGCAGAGTCGCTCATCTCCAAGATCGAACTCGGCGAGACGATTCCTTTTGCGAAGCCTCTCAATGTCGCAGATCAGGCAAAGGCTTCAAAAGAAATCCGCCAAGAGATGGAGTCCGTCAAAAAGGCGCTCCAACAAGATTGGGTGGCGAATGGCGCATCATATGTTCGTGCATACAAGGCGCAGACAAATGATCCAAAACCCGAAAGCGAGCTTCTAAACAAAGCAGAATCAGTCCATATGCAGCGGGGTCTCGATGAGGCATTCCGCATTGCATATCTGAGAGCCTTTTTGAATCAAAATGTCGACTGGAATTGAGACTACGAAAAAGATTCTGAGCTCGATATGGCGTCCTCGATTCTCGGAACGGGTACATTTAATGCTTCTTCGCGCTCATTTAGAGAGTTCTTGCATATGGCTGGGATTGAATCAGTTGCTCTCGCTGCAGGAATGATGACCCTCGGCCTAGGTACGGCAATTGTAAATGTCGCTTCCACTGGTCTTCAGGCTACGCGTTTTGCAAAGCTCGCAAATTACGGAATGAAAGCAGGCAATACATTCATCGGAAAATGAGCTGCTTTTGAGCTTGGACACGGTGCTGCAAGATCTGCACAAGAAGATACAAATATGTACTCATGGCGTGGACTTGGGGATTCGATCCTCTTTGCTTGAGTGTTGGGTGGTGTAACTAAAGTGCTTGCTGGAAATAACATGCTTGGGCGGGTGAGTCGTATGGGCAATGGACTCGTACGATTTGGTACGTGAGCTATTATCGACGGAGCCGCGCTCAATATTGCCGGCATCGGAAGTCAACTTGCGTTTAAACTTGCCTTTGATGACAAGTTCTCATATTCGCCAGAACAAATCGCCCAAGCATTCATCATGGCGGCGGCTTTCCGTACAGCGACCGGTGGTGTTAATAAAATGATGGGCGTAAAGCGCACTCCTGACGGAGGAATCGCAGTTGTAGAAATGCGTCCAAATTCTGAACCAGCACCAAGTGCGAGTCGTCCTGAACCTCGAAATACTACTCCAGAAAACGCACGTACTGGCCCAGAACCATACGCATATGCACGTCAATCCGAAGGACTTTCTTCTAAGCCAAAAATCGGTGATCGATTTCATTTTGAGGGCAAAACATACGAAAATGGAATGCCAAAAGAATGAACGCTCTATGACAAACATGCTGATGGCACGGTCAACCCTCAGAGCTACAAGAAGGGGCGTTTTGATAAGGAAGGAAATCTCCTAGAAGGTGAATCGAGATCAGGAACCGCCACCTTTGAACGATTTGAAACTGGAAATTATAACTATGGGATCCTCTGGGATGGTCTTGTGAGTATGCGAAATGCAAACTGAACACATGCCCACTATGCAATAAAGGACGGAAAATTTGTGAGATACGAGCCAGAAAATTCTCCGCGTCCTCCCGAGAATCATGCTGAATTCCTCGGAGTCCCTTTTGTGCCACCAGCCCCAACAAATGTCTCGCCACATGAGGCAACAACGAGTCAGCGCTACGAAAATAATCACACGCTCTTTATTGGTGAGCTTCATCCAAATGGACTCACAGGCAAAGCTGGAACTCGGTATGCTAAAAATAACGACGGTACTGTAAATCACAATCTCCAAGAGCGTTGAAATTTTGATGTAAATGGCAATCTCACCGATGGAATCCGAAGACGACGTGATGATACTGGTACAGGAATGGTGGTCGAATCCGGAACATTCGATGCTTCTGGTAAACTTATAAATGGTCGCAGAAGCTACCTATTTGATGAAATACGTTGAAATGGTAAAGTAAAACGTACCGTTGAAGTACGAAATGGAGTACAAGTGATTGATGCTGCTCCATCTGAGCTTCATCCAGTTCAACTCTTAACTGCCGCAGAAGCCGAAGCGCAAATCGCGCAGAAAGCTTCAGAAAAGGCAGCAGCAAATACTGCAAAAGAACTCGAGGCACACCAAAAACTTGTAGACTCAGCCAGAACTCGAACCCCAATTGTCTGAGATGCATCCAAAACTGCAGTAGACAAGATCAAGGAAGGGAAAGATATACAGAAGTAAAATAAAATCTCTAGCACGGGAATGTGCTAGAGATTTTATTTTATCCTCCAGTGTCCAATTCTCGTGTAGTAATCAATAATATCAGACTCTTGTGCACCACCACCGATATTATGGATTACGAGTGGTTTGCCATCGGGGCGGATAGTATCTGAGAGTATTCCTATATGACGCTGTCCATCCGGCAACCTCCATGCGACGATATCGCCTGGTGCAAAATCTGTATCAGCTAGATTCCATTTTTGACGACCAAAGTAGGTCATGAGATTGCGGACTCTGCGGTGATCAATATTGGTGTCAGTTTTTTTGAGTCACCACGCCTGTGGATAGCGACTAAAATTTGCAGCCATATCAAGATGTACGTCTTTTTGGAGATCTATTTTGAGTGCACTTCGGAGAGCTCGGATGACGACATCAGCGCAGACTCCGGTGATCATGGGTACATCTCCATTCGGGTATTCAAGCTTAGCGTATGCCCCATCGTAGTAAAGTGTCACTCCGAGTTGTTTGCGTACAGATTCTATTATGAGCGCGGCCGTGCCTGTGGTGGGCACCCTGGATTCTTCTTGAATCTTTGCTGGGAGACCTTGTTTGATCACTCATATTTTGCTCGATTCACTGCTCTTTTGCATTGTGAAGACAATTCCATAAAGACAGCTGAGTCCTATTCTTGTGAGCAAGAGAGTGCGCGTCATTATAGATTCATGAAAACCGTATTGTATGGAAAAACAGATGGAATCTACCAATTTCCATTATTTTACTCAAAATTTCCAGATTTTCTTTTAGTCTCTTTGTCATATACTTTCCGATCAGTTAGCACCTCTTTTTATGACGAAACCAGTACCAGCTCCGAGTCCGAATATTTTTGGGCTTTTGAAGCCATATGCCATGATTATTGCAGGGCTTATTGTTTTGACCATTTTGGCGAATGGACTTAATCTTGCAGTTCCTAAGATTATTGCGTCTGCAATCGACGCTTTTACGAGTGGTACATTTGATAGCGACAAGCTTCTTATAGAGTTTGCTGCGATATCATTCTTTGTGTTTGTGCTTACCTATGGACAGAGTCTTGTGCAGACTTTTGCTTCGGAGCGTGTAGCGCGTGATTTACGTGGTCAGATTGTCGCAAAAATTGCAGAACAGGACTACGCATATATCGAGCGTGCTACGCCTTCTAAACTGCTTACAAATCTCACATCTGATGTCGATGCTGTAAAGACCTTTGTATCACAGGCTATTGTGTCGATTGTTTCTTCGGTATTTTTGATTATTGGTTCGAGCATTTTGCTTCTAGCGATTAATTGGCAGCTAGCGCTTGTGGTCTTGCTCTCAGTGCCAATCATCGGGGTAACTTTTTCATTCGTGCTCGGCAAGGTGCGCAAGCTCTTTAAGACTTCACAAGAAACCGTTGACTGGCTTAATAAAATCATTAATGAGAGTATTCTCGGATCTGCACTTATCAGGCTTCTTAATTCACAAAGCTTCGAATACGTTAAATTCCTCGCGGCAAATAGCAAAGCGAAGGAAATTGGACTCATGATTTTGGGACTCTTTGCGATGCTCATCCCTGTGATCACATTCACTGCAAATATCGCGATGCTTGCGATCCTCATGCTCGGTGGACACTTCGTCATTACAGGAAGCATGAGTCTCGGAGATTTTGCGGCATTCAATGGATATCTCGCGATTTTAATTTTCCCAATCATTCTTATTGGATTTATGAGTGGTGTCATTGCTCAAGCAACGGCTTCGTATGCTCGTATCTCTGAGGTTTTAAATGCACCAATTCCTCCAACTCGAGGCAAGACTGTGAGTGATCTCAGCGGACAAATTGCCGTACAAAATATCACACTCGCATTTTGAGAAAAAAAGGCTCTCAAGGACGTTTCTTTTACTATTGCGCCTCATTCAAAAACCGCAATCATTGGGCCGACTGCAGCAGGGAAGACCCTGTTGCTCTATCTCATGACAGGGCTCTTGTCGCCAACTTCGGGCTCGATCCACTTTGATGGTCAGGATATTACTTCCTTTGATAAAAAGTCATTTTATGACCAGATTGGGTTTGTCTTTCAGGACAGTATAGTCTTTAGTCTGACACTGAGAGAAAATATCGCCTTTAGTAATACTGTGAGCGATGCGAGCCTCAAAAAAGCGATCGATACAGCTGAACTTCGAGATTTTATAGACGGACTTCCAGAATGACTCGACACGGTTGTTTCGGAGCGAGGATCAAGTCTCTCTGGTGGACAAAAGCAACGAATCATGCTCGCGCGAGCGCTCGCTCTGGATCCAAAAATCCTCTTCCTTGATGACTTTACCGCCAGACTCGACACTGCGACTGAGACCAAAATTCTTGAGAATGTTCGCAAAAATTATCCAGATATCACACTCATTTCGATCACCCAAAAAATTGCTACGATAGAGGACTACGAACAGATTATTCTCATAATGGAGTGAGAATTACTCGCAATAGGCACACACAAACAACTCATGGAAACTTCTCCAGAATATGTCCAGATTTTTAATTCACAACAGAGCACCCATGCCTACGAATTACCAGCTTAGTGGTCCTGATACCCAAAAACCCAAAGAATCAATCCTCCAATCCCTCAAGCGATTTACTCCGTTTTTGGCTGGAGAAGGTAAGGTAATCGCATTTACAACGGTTGCTGTTATTACAAGTTCGCTCGCGACCCTTGTTGCACCGATCATTATCAGTCATACTATCGATACAGCGATATCGTCCAAGGATTATCAAGGAATTCTGCTGTATTCGGCGCTGCTATTTGTGATCTTTGTAATAGGAAGTCTTGCGAGTTATCTCCAGACAAAGTCCATGGGTGGCGTTGGGCGACGTGTGCTATTTGGTCTCCGTAATGCGATATTTACCAAGCTTCAAGCGCTTCCGGTTTCGTTCTTTCATCAAAATAAGGCGGGTGATCTGATCTCGCGTATTAATAATGATACAGATAAGCTCAATCAATTTATTTCACAGGGTCTGATTCAGTTTGTGGGGAATGTCTTTCTGATGGCTGGAACGGGTATATTTATGCTCTTTTTAAGTCTGAGACTAGGATTTGTAACGCTACTTCCAGCACTGGCGGTCTTTATAATCACGCAATTCATTTCACCATTTGTGAAGCGAAAAAATCTTGAGAGTCTACGATCACTTGGATGACTTAGCTCCGAGATACAAGAGAGTCTCGCAAATTTTAAAGTCATCGTTGTATTTAATCGTCTTGATTACTTCAAGCAAAAATTTGAAGAAGCAAGTGAACGTAATTACAAAGCGTCCATTGCCTCAGGTAATGCGAGCAATGTCTTTTTGCCGATTTATGGACTCGCCGCCAATCTAGCGCAGCTCGTTGCACTCGCATTTGGTATATATCTCATCACAACTGGACACCTCACAGTCGGTCTCCTCATCGGATTCCAGCTCTATGTGACGAATTTTTATAGTCCACTGCGGCAGCTTGCCGCACTTTGGTCGTCTTTTCAGCTTTCGCTTGCATCACTCGATCGTATTTCAGAAGTACTCTCCATGGAGTCAGATCTTCCGCAATTGCCTTCGCCAAAGGTGATTCATGATGATCATCTACTTGAGTTTTCGAAGGTCTCATTTCATTACCCAAATGGTAAAACGATTCTCCATGAGATCGACTTAGTGCTTGAGAAGGGCAAAACCTACGCCCTCGTTGGACCAACCGGAGGAGGGAAGACTACAACCGCCTCTATTATGGCTCGTCTCTACGATGCTTCGTCTGGTGAGATTCGTCTCTCAGGGCGCGATATTCGCACCTATTCGACTGAAGAGCGTACTAAAAAAATTGGCTTCATTCTCCAAGAACCTTTTCTTTTCTCAGGAACTGTCCGCGACAATATTTTTTATGGAAATGAAGAATACGCTAAAAAGTCACACGAAGAGCTCGATACTGCTCTCGCAAATTCAGGCTTTGCAGACCTCTTAAAGCGATTTGAATGAGGACCAGATACTCCTGTAACCAACGGTGGCGAATCCATCAGTCTCGGTCAAAAACAGCTTATCGCATTTATGCGCGCCGTGCTTCGTAAGCCTGAGCTTTTGATCCTCGATGAGGCAACGGCTAATATCGACACCGTCACAGAAGAACTCCTCGAAAAAGTACTCGAAACCCTTCCGTCTACTACGACCAAGGTGATTATCGCGCACCGTCTTAATACGATCAAAAATGCCGATCGAATATTTTTTGTAAATGCAGGCGATCTCATCTGAACGGATTCCATGGAAGATGCTCTCGAAATGCTCCTCCACGGAAAGCGAGGAAGCTAATCTAACTAAAAAACCTCCCAAATTTGGGAGGTTTTTTAGTTACTCACGAGAGTATTTACTTCAGCGATGAGCCGTTTTGCTTTTGGAAGCAGCTTGATATCACTGATGCGCGCTTGAACTTGCTCGAGAACCCTTTTTTCGATACGTTCTTTGTGAGTGAGATCTGTGAGGGTTTCAACTCAATCGTCTGTGGCATCGTCTTCGGTGAGATCATAGACGCGCTGCGTATATGTATAGTTATACCAGAGCTTGCGATGGGTTTTCCAGATGGTATCAAATTGCTCCATATACTCTCCAATATTTGCACTTGATTCGCTGTCTTGTGGATACCATTCTTTGATGATTTTTGCCCAGGATTCCACATCATTCCAGGTTGCAATCTCAACCGGCAGACTCTTCAGCGATGAGTAGGTTTCTTGTGTGCGCGAAGTCGATCAGTCGAGTGGAGGCATGGCAAAAATAAGGGGAATAGAGCGTAAAAACCTACTTAAATAACTTCTGGAATGGCCGAATCTTCTTGGCTTGCATCATACCAAACTATCCTATTTCTTCAAGCTTCCTTTGCAGCATAAAGTCGTGAATCCGCTTTTTTTGCTATCTCTTTGAGAGTATCTTCTGAGTCCTTATTTTCGATCGAATCTAATGTAATACCTGCCACACCTGCACTCATACTTACACGAAATGTTTGTGCGATCATTTCAGGGTCTGTTTTTGGATGTACAACAATCGTATTACCGTTGATGTCTATCGCAAACGTTAGATCGAAAAAAGCCTTTGAAACTCGCAGCATAGCTTTGTTTGCTTCTTCAGGCGTCGTATCCTTCATAAGGACAGCAAATTCTTCTCCACCCCAGCGTACCTTGATATCTTTAGCATCCTTGAGATTGCCTGAGAGAACGCTTGCAAATTTTTTGAGTACCACGTCACCTGCGTCGTGTCAGTACGTATCGTTAACATGCTTGAATTTATCAAGATCGACGAGCACAAAGCTCGCAGTTGTTTGTTTCTGCAAGATCTCCTCAAATGCCTTGTTTGCCTCCTGACTCATGCGACGTCTGTTTGGGAGTTTTGTAAGGGGATCGAGTGTGTTTTCTTCGAGTTCGCTAATAACCATAAGCTTGTCGCTGATATTCTCAAGATGCATCGTGAGAATGGTCGTATCTGCATCTGTAAAATAGCCTTCGTACGGTGACAAAAATGCAATGGCTCCGATATTCTCGAGTTTATGGATCAATGCTGAGTGTATATCTCGTCAAAAAATTGGAGCTTTTAATCTGCTCACGTCCTCGACGATTTTTTGAGAAGTGATACTGTCGTAGCTTTCTTGAGTAACGAGCTTGATATTTTGAGAAGTTGTCGAGATCCCAAGGGTTTCGGGTACAACAGGAATGAGTTCTGTCAGGCGTTTAAGTTTTGCTGTTTCTTCTGATGTAGGATTTGGATTATTTTCGATAAGTTCTATCGCATCAGCAAACATCTGCGCTATAGGATTCGCCATCTTTTTATCATCTGCGCTCATATTCGGAGCAAGGATGATGCGAATACGCATTTCGTTACAGTCACGCGCAAAGGCTTCCTCTAAAAAGAGAGCTGCTTCGATAATCGTTTTAAAGCCTGTGAGCTCACGATTCATGGCATGTAATTTTTGGAGCTTCTGAGTGTGTTCGTCAACGGTTTGCAGTATCAATTTGACTGTATGCTTGAGTTGCAAAACATTATTGACAAGAGACTTGGTTGTGCCGATCAGTTCCTTAAAGATCGAATTAATCTTGTATTTCCTTTTAGAAAGAAGTGCTTGCTCTGCTCATTCAATAAATTTCTCAACTTCTTCAAAGTTGAGATTGGTAGGATGGTCGTTTTTTGGATCGTTTGTTTTATTCATGTGAAGGAGGTGACTTTTTGTGGGAAAAAGCATCGGATAGAGATATGTGCATCCTATTGTTTTTTGATCATTTTCAAAATTCCAAAACGTAAATTTTGATTTGCATCTCACGAAAAATATATGTCAGTTTACTTTTTGAGACTTTTGTGGATAATCAAAGTTATATATTTAACTAGTCGCATATGTTTTCAAAACTTTCGGTTGCGCGATGGGTTTGATTGGTAGCTATTTTTGCTCTATCAGTCACTTCATCAGCTTCAGCCTTCGTAGAAGGGGTAGATACTTCTGTTCCTGCTCCAGAGATCAGCATCAAGGGTGATCCTATGTTTGTAACCGTTGGCGGAAGCACAACAATTAGCTGGGATGCGAGCAATGCTTACTCATGTCGCTGGTCGGGCAATGTTGGTAATTACATATTTGGTGACGATGTTGGAAGCTTCGTAGTCGGACCCCTTACACGCTCGACTCGCTATAATCTCAAGTGTGTAGGACCAGGAGGTACTCGTACTGCTTCGATCCGCATCGTGGTAGTATCAAATCTTGATCCAACGGTTTCATTTTCGGCAGATACTCTTCCAGCCTATGTTGGAGATACTGCTACACTCTCATGGCGTTCAACCAATGCGCTCTCTTGTAAGAGAATCGACAGTAACGGTGGCTCAGAATCTATCCAAACTTCAGGAAGCTCACTCGTACGGATTCTCCAAAGAGAGACGACTTTCACCATCCGATGTACTGGTCAAAACAAGATCGCTGAAGCTTCAGTGCTTGTGCGAGTAGGGGATGCACCCATTATTGATACACCGATTATCAATCCACCATCTACTTCAAATTATGGTCGACCAACAGTAAGTATCAGTTCTGACGCTTCGAGTGTTGCTTCTGGTAAGAGCGCGACTCTCACATGGACATCAACCAATGCAACATACTGTACACGTACAAATGCTGCTGGAGCATTTGCAAATACACCAGTATATGGTGCGGCATTCTCAGAACCTATTTGGAAAAATACAACTTTCCGTATTAGATGTAGTGGTCCAGGTGGAGTGGCTTTTGGAGCTGTAACGGTTAATGCAGTACCTCCAATTTCTCCACAGACATGGACTCCGAGTATCAATCTCGCAGCATCTAAAACAACGGTTAATTCAGGAGAAAGCGTCACTCTCACATGGAGTGCTTCTAATGCCAATACATGTGAGCAGACAAGTACGACGGGTAACTACTTCGGTAATATCAATACTTCTGGAAGTGTAAGTACTGGGCCACTCACGGCGAGCACGACATTCTACTTTAATTGTAGCGGTTCATACGGAAGCTCTAAAGAGTCCATTACAGTAAATGTATTGCCAGTAACAACGCTTCTCCTGCCTACAGTTACTATGACTGCAGCATCGAGTACAGTCTCAATGGGAAGCAGCGCAGTCCTCATCTGGAATGCAGTAAACGCAACAACATGTGAGCGATCAAATGTAAGTGGTGCATTCGAATCTGTACCAGTTTCAGGAAATGCGTTTGTTGGTCCACTTTCGACTACTACAAGTTTTTATATCCGATGTACTGGTCCAGGTGGTTATAGCCAGGCATATGTTACAGTTGGTGTAAATAACTCATCTGGAACCGTAATTGGCAACGGAGGAACAACAGGAGTGCTTCCGACAGTGGTTATTGCAGCTTCACCAAGCACTGTACAGTCTGGAGGTCAAACAACACTTCTTTGGAATGCTACTAATGCCACATCATGTGAACGAACTGATGCGAGTGGCAATACCGTTGCTCTCCCAGTATCAGGAAGCACCTACACAGGTAATGTCTATACAACTACAACATTCCGAATCCGTTGTAGTGGAAGTAGCGGATATACAGATGGTTGGGTCACAGTAAACGTACAATAATCAAAAATCCTCCTAAGCTCGCAAGAGTACGGAGGATTTTTTATGCGAAGATTATGGCTTTTGACAGTTGCAGTATTCTTTGTATAAATAGACAGTCCAATTTGGATCACAAATACCAAAAGAAAGGAAGATATCATGAAGAAGATTTGGCAATATGGATTGCTCGTTCTGTTTGCCTTTATTGCTGGCTGTAGCTCTATTGAGCCGGTAAAAAAGCCACTCTCAACCTGGTCATCTGACAACTTTGTCCTTCGCAAAAAAGTCACGCATGGCTGTCCTGCTGATACCATCAGTGTCGTCTCCTGGAATCTGGCAAATTTTGGGAAATCCAAATCACCAGAAGAAATCGCCACCATGGCCAAAATCGTTATGACCATGGATCCAGACATCATTGCCGGACAAGAAGTTAGTCTGGGGTATGTCGGCGAACGCGCTGTAAAAGCCATGAAAGATGAGCTCACCAGTTCGGGAACTGAATACAATTATAGTATCAGTGACCGACCAAAGCCATACAGTAGTGGCGGTGAACTCTACGCGTATTGGTGGAAAAGTGGTCGTGTTGGCCTCATTCCAGATGGCACTGGGCTGGTATCTGAGCTCGAAAACGAGGTCGACAGGGAGCCGTACAAAGCAACTTTCATGGTGGATTCAAAGAAAGTGGTGATGTACCAGATCCATACTATACCGACTGAAAAAATACCAGTAAATGAAGTCATAGAGATTGCACGGTCTCACGAATTTGCGAGACTACCAAAATATGCAATCTTTTCGGGTGACTTCAATTTGGGCTCATCTGAAACAGATCCTCATCTGGTGCCATTAGGACTCACTCCAAATATCAATACTTTGACTTCTCTCAAGGCAAAGGTTGGTCCACAGGGCGAGCACAAAAATAATCACTACGATAATATTTACACCACGAAGGGTTTTGAAGTTACTAAATCTGGGGTTATCGATTTCCCAGCGATGTACTTTGCGCCTATAACTAATATAAGTCTCAAAGCTTCCAGAAAACTCAGTGATCATTTGCCGGTCTACGCATGCCTCAGACCGCTGTGAATAATTTGCTGACACACTGTTTTAATATCCATCCTCCGAAGCTCGTAAGAGCGTAGGAGGATTTTTTCTTCTTTTGATTTTACTTTACATGAAGTCAGTCATACTGCATGCATGCACATCCATTCACAAAATCTTCAGACCTTCTGGTATTATATCACAGAAAGGCATGCGATTTTTCATAAGAAGCATCTCAAAAAACTTCCGCTTCCATGGACGGATGATCAGATTTTGCGGGAATATAAATTTACGAATGTTTTTCGCGATCTCGATCCAGGAACGATATATATTACGGATCGTATTATTCCAGTGCTTAAGGGAGATACGAGTAATCTCCTCTTCAACCTCATTATCTATCGTCTCTTTAATAAATGAGCAACGATGGATGCACTTGGATTACAAACCATCCAGAGCTTTGATCGTCTCGCTGCAGACAAACGACTTCATGCATATAAAGCGACTGGCGAAAAGGTCTTCACGAATGCCTATCTCGTCTCTGGATATCAACAATATGCGAGTTTTGGTGACAAAATATCGCGCATTATGAAGCTGCTCGAGGATATAGCCGTCCTCATTCCAAAGACAGTGACACAAATCGAACTGGCGAAGGATTCAAAAGCTACCTATGAGTTTATTCGTGAGCTCCCTGGTCTTTGAGAATTCCTTGCGTACCAAATCTCTGTAGACCTTGGCTATGCACGACCTGATCTCTATGACGAATCCGTACATGTCATTGCAGGTCCAGGCTGCAAAAGATGACTCGATCGAATATTTACAGATCTTTGAGATCTCAGCTACGAGGATGCTATCACCTGGCTCGTCGCGCATCAAGAAGAAGGATTTCATTCAGTTGGCAAAAATCCCGATGAGATATTCTCTGATCGAAAAATCCCGAGACTCAATCTTATGGCTGTCGAAAATTGTCTCTGTGAAATTTCTAAATATCTCAAGGTCGCTTCTTGAACTGGCAGGCCTCGTAATAAATACCGAACTACTGCCTAATTACCAGTTGAGATTTAGGAGCGCGTTTCGCACCGTAGCATCAAAGACGCCGTTTGAATTTTTAATCCCAAGCTTCTCATCTGCAAATTTGATGAGTGCTTTTCGGGTAATATCGCCGAAATAGTTTGTTGGCTCATTGCTGATATAACCGTAGTGCCTTAAAATGGTTTGGAGTTTCATGACTTCAGGGTCGGATATTCCGAATTGGAGATTTTTTGTGAGGCTGTAGTAATCACCCACTTTTGGAAGTGCTACAGGAATAACTGGAGTCGGAATAGGTGTAACACTCACCGGAGACGTGAGTTTTATTTTGAGTGCATAGATTGCCTCGATTTCGTCGTATGCCGTATTACCAAGAGCATCTGAAGGTGCAGCAGATGCATATAAAACTGCAACAGACTTCACAAGAACATAGCGATTATAGCTCTGAACCGCTTTCTGGAATGCGTCAGGAGTAATAGTTCCAGATACAACGAGTCGCTTAAATTTACCTATATATCGAAGTTCAGCACGTGTGAGACTATTACGAAGCGAAGCTACCTTTGTGCGATATACAGTCGAAGGATATTTGCCAATGACCTTCGCAAGACGAACATAGCGCGTATCAATGGTACTAATAGTCGTGTAGGTCGTATTTAAGATCAGAAGAGACTTTGAGACTTCTTGTCTTGATGCGAGAATATTTTTACCAACTCGTACATCTTCGCTTCTTAGGATATAGAGCACGTAGGCATTAATTGATCGATTGTAGGTCTTTGCAAAGTCCGCATCAAATGAGAGATAGTAACTTGCATCTGCAAAGGCGAGACGATTATAGTGCGTGCGGATTAAGTTTCGGATACGAGTGTCTGCAATCTGCGAATTTAGATAATCACGAGCCGCCTGAAGCGATGTAAAATAGGGGAGATCGAGCGTTGCATAGCCAAGTCCTGAGATTGGACTCAGAGTTCCGGTATTTCCTGGAAGATTGATAACAGGATCGGTTGTTCCACTGCCACTCGTGGTTCCGGATGAAGTACTGCCACTGCCTGATATGAGCGGTGTACAGCGACCATCATTGGTATTACCAGAAGTATCACCCTGTGGACATGTATCCTTCGGTGTTCCTACGACGATGCTTCATCCTCCGCCTCCGCCCCCACCTCCACCACCACCACCGCTTGCAGGTGGGGGGATTGCTGTACAGAGTCCGCCGTTCAGCTGGTAGCCAGAGTCACATGTAACTACACAGCTTGGGTATCCGCTGATTGTTCCGTTTACTGGTGCGGCAAGCGGACACTGGAATGTAAATACAAAGTTTGTTGTACGACTATTTGTCCAAATATCTTGTGTGAACACACTCAGTGTAGTATTTGAATTGATGCTGAATGGTAGGCTATAAAGTGTCGAGCCACTATTCGCGCTTCCAGTAAATGTATAGAAGAGTGAACCGCTTTCGCTCGAGGCAAGACTTACTGATTTACTACCAGTGAATGTTCCTCCTGCTGGCGTTGCAGTAATTTTTGGTGCAGCACCGTCTTCTACGACTTCTGAAAAGTAATCACCTGAGGCATAAAATGCATCACCCACGATGCTGATGCGCGGTGTTTCATTGCCACGAATGTATCCATCCGAAAATGAGAGTGTTCCGGTAAATGCTCACGGTGTTGCGCTAAACACTACACCCGTTGCTGTTTTTGCATCAACAACCACCGAGATGGGTCAGGTCGGTGCGCTTGCAGGTGCAGGATTGTTGAGGGTGAGATCAAAGCGGTCAATATACCCATCTCCATTCGTATCGCGAGTAATTGCTGATTGAATGGTGACAAGTGAAGTTATATTAAGCGTCACCTGATTGCTCGAGCTCAGGAGATCATTCCCATTTAAAAATGTCCCGTCAACCGAATCTGATAGCGTTACTGATGGCTGATAGAGGCTTCCGCTCAGTCCTGCTGTGCGGTAGTTTGCCACGAGAATGATTTCACAATCTGAGCCTCCTGGATAATCAAACGAAAAATTATTGTATGCCTGAGATACGTTGGTAATACCTGTTGTGCAATCAAGACTCTCTACGGTATATCCGCTTGCTGTGAGTCCAATAGGTAATGCGAGGGTCGCTCTATGTGCTCGAAGTGGCTCAGAAGGCCCCGTAATAATACCAATGCGAAATCCAATCTGAGTTCCTGTTGATGCTGTACTCAGCGTATTGCTAAATGCTCACGAAGTTCCGCCTCGTACCTCGAGATTTTTAACAATATAGTCCGCCGACGCCGGAGCTACTACTGCAAAAATACAGCTGGCAAACAGGGCGGCGTATGCACAATATCGAGCGAAGAGGGAAGATGACATTTAGTAGACGGTTAATCCAGTAGTATCGGTTGTATAGATTCCTTTTGTATCCATCATATTAAAGATGTAGGTTCCGGCTGAAAGCCCCTTTGGTATCTTTACAATGGCTACTTCGTCGCTGGTAATACTGAATGACGGATTTTTGAATATAAAGCTATTGCTGAGCTGGATTGAGACCATTTTTTGGAATCCATGGCCCTGAAGTACGACGAATGTTTCGTGTTCTGATGATACTCGGTTTGGAACGATTGCAACAATACTCACTGCCTTGAGCTCGCCAGTAAAGCTCGCTTGTCCGTCGAGACCGATGAGGGTTCCATCATCCAAAAATGCACCCACAAAATAGTCGCCCTTTTCAAAGCTTCCACGCTCGATTACGGCATAGGCGCTACCCTGTCAGATGATCGCTGGTAGGCTCTTGCCGCCGATATTGAGGTATCTGATCTTTGCGATGAGATCTTGAGCGCCATTTACTCGTAGAATGCTATTCTCTCCAACCGAAAACTGCGTTTGATCGAGTACAAGATCCTTGCTCGATTTTGTTTCTGAGGTGATAATCTTGGATGAGCGGGCGGTCTGAGGTTTTTTTCAGGTAAACTCGATGCTGACTGATTCATCTGTGAGAGCGCTATCAGTATTAGACGGCTGCTTTGAATGTCCACGGATCTTGAGAACGGTTGTTCCGCTACCACTCACAGGTGTATCGAGAACGTTGGGGCTCGTTTTCTCGCCATTCATATCGATGGTCTCGATATTGAGCCAATCTTTGAGTTTGCGGAAGTCTGCCAAAAAATTCAGCGAACTTTCTGGAGTGATTACGTAGACCACTTCGAGTTCATCGCCCTTGCCAAAGGCTGGGGATTTTTCGTAGTGGGATCCGCTTGCAGAAAGATTTTGAGTATAAGAATCAATCGATCCATTTGAGATCGTTTCTTCGGGAATGGCGAGTTCGTTTGGCTTGAGATGGAAGAGTATGGAAGCAATCGCAATAATCACCAGGATAACTCATGTAGTCCAGACAAATATCGGATCTTTTATTTTGGAGTTTTGCATGTCCGGTTTAATAGACATAAACATCGATCTGGCGCACTATTGGTGTGCTTCCAGATTGGTCGTTGAGCGTGAGATAGATTGGGACGAGTTTTGCTTTATACGAAGGCGCAAAATACGTAAAATTGATCTCCGCATTCCCACCAGTAATAGGCGCAGTTCCAGATGTAGGCAAGAGCACTCCGCTCGCTGTACTGATTGTATAGAGAATATTGCTCGAATCCGCATCAGTGAGTTGTACGCTAAAAGTCTGATAGGTATTTTTAGCCACGAGCATGGGTGAAGCGCTTGGCGTAATACTGGTGACGAGCGGTGGTTGATTCGTAATTCCTACGTTTGCAAAAATCGTCACGAGCTCGTCCGAAAATACCATCACCGAGTCACTAAAGGAAGCCACAGCAAAAACGAGTACCGTTGTAACCGTGAGTGCGTACGAGCGGATTCGTTTTAGAAACATAAGAAGGAATTAGGGCTCGTTTCTTATTCTTGTTCTTGAGAAGATGCAGAGAGTTCCTCAAGGAGCTGCTTGCGGAGTCTTTCGCGTGATTTTGGTAGGAATACGAGTACATACCAAACTGCGAGAAGAATGAGAGCAATGACGCCTCCAACAACGTAGTAATTCACTCCGACATAGTCTTCGTCATACGTCACCGTAAATGTCTTTGAGTCTCGGAAGTCCTTGTGGTCTTTGTTAGGTGCGTCGTAGGAGAGCGAGAGATTGGCAGTAATCTTTTTGGTTACTAATCTACTGTGGACTGACTCATAAAAGGCGAGGAATCGGCGTTTTTCGGCTGCCTGATCTGCGTAGTATTCGGTGAGACTCTTAAATTTTACGCTTTTGGTGCCATCAGCATTGAGTACAGAATATCCAAATCCTTCCCATGCGTAATCAAATCGACGTTCGCTCTTTGGAAGAACGCTTCCGAGTCCGTTGTTGATTGGGAGGTAGTCAACCATCTGCTCTCCAAGATAGAGACCTTGCGGCGTTGAGAGGGTTTCTTTACCGATATTTTTGAGAGTCTTGCCGTCTTCGTCGATAAGTTCGATCTTACCAGTTGGCTTGAGGTGGACATTTCCATCATTTTTGAATTTTGTCTCAAATGTGATTGGGAATGCACTAAATTCGTTTGCGGGTACAAATGGCTTTTGAGCTTCGGCCATACCGATCTCAAATCCGTCGAGCTTTCCTTCTACTTTTACATTTCCTGGGACGTTGACGAGCACGAGGACTCAGAGTCGCTGTACTACCGCTACCTGTGATCCACTTGGTGCTGAAGGAGAAAAGAAGATCGCTCCGTAGTGTCCACCTGGTTCACCAGTTTTTGGAACCTTGACCTTAAAGCGTACTTCGCGAGTTTCGCCCTTTGCAAGGGTGAGATTTTTGTCCTCGACTGTAATCCAGTCAGAGAGTCCATATGTGTCGCTTGTGCGGTCCTGTGGTTTCACAAACGAAGGCGTACCTGTGTCACCTCCGGCAATGAAATCTTCTTTAGATGTATAGAGCGTGATTGCCTTGTCGGTACCGTTCGTTACTTTGATGATTTCTGATTTTTCGGTTCCAGCTTCGATAGTGAATTCGTGCTTGAGCGGAGAAATAGACAGATCTGCGTGTGCCAAGTCTGCCATCGATACGAGAAGTCCAATCGACAGTATTGCTCGGTAAAGGAATTTCATGGAAGAAAAATAGAAATAGTCTCTCAACAAGAATGCGTTCTTGTCTCAAATTAGTATGAATCATACGAAAAAGTCTTTTTCGCGCAATGAGAACTTTTATGAGAGGGGAGAGTACTGTACAACTAGAATTTCCAAGGATTAAAAAAGTCTCCATTTTGGAGACTTTTTTAATGTCGAATGACAGACTAGAACGTACCAGTTACAGTGAATGTAAGAGTATCAGCGTAGTCTCCAGCAGCTGGAGTGAGAGCTGAGATGGAAGCCTTTACATCGATTGTAGAAGTGTAACCAGCTGTACGTCCTCCTGATGCAAGCTGAGTAGGAGTGTTAGATAGAACTACTGAAGCAGCAGTTGTTCCATTTCCCTGTGGATCTGCTCATTCTGTACCAGCGAGTGCATAACCTTCAGAAGAGTTTGCAGTTGCTCCTGAGATTGTATAGTTTGCAGAAGTTGAGTGAAGTCCGTTGTTTGAACTGGCAACGAGAAGGTTGAATCCTCCAATTGCATTTGTTCTTACTGTCGCAGTTGGGTGAGTTGCTGCCGTAACCACTGTGCTTGAGTCGAGTGCTCCGAGAGCTACTGTCGTTCCACTAAGAGTGAGTGAGAGTGTAGGAACAACATTTGCAGTAACACTTACTGTATTGTTTGCTGGAGTACCAACCGTGAGCTGAGCAGTACCGAAGTCACCTGTTGCAGTAACGAATGAGATTACGAGAACCTTGTTGTCATCAGTAGTAGAAGGATCCGCAGAGATCGTAAGAACTGAAGTGTCATTTGTTCCTGCTCCAGAAGGTGTGAGCGTGAGTCCACCTGTTGTTGCAGTTCCATCAAGATTCTTGATTGTAGCGAACGTAATCTCGTTAGAACCATTCGTGAAAGCAGCAGTGTTAGTAACTGTTACTGTAGTTGTAGAGTAAGACGCTGTAGCACCATTAATAGCAGTATTGGTTGCATACACAGAGAGTGTGCTAACTGCCACTACTGCAAGCGCACTTGCGAGGGCAATCGACTTCTTGAGATTGGCTTTCATATATGAGAGCTAAGGGATAACGAGGTGATTCAGACTATGAAGTAAGGAGGATCCTTATCACTTTCATTATCTCAAACTTTGAGGAAAGTCAACACAATAGTACCTTCTTTTTATAGTTTTTAGTACTGTCTTGGGTTTGTGATATGAGGCTTAAATCTAGCTTAAAATTTTGAGTACTTCATCTGCATTAATAGTTGAACTGCACGTCATATTTTCATTGTGCCCCATAGGTTCCTGCGGGCTTTGTAGCATCGACTTTGGTCGAATACTCGATGGTGTATGTATAGGTTTTGAGGTTTCCATTAACATCTGGATTGGCTGTGAGGGATGATCCGATCACTCAGCCAGTTACAGATCGAATAGTGGCATCACAGAAATCTGGTTGCGCGTTATTTGTTGGTGCACAGGCATATCCATATCCTGATGTTCCATCCCAAATTGGAATATTATTAATACCCGCACTGAGCGTGCCACTTCCGCCGAGAGTGAGATTAAACGGTGTTCCGATAGTCTTGAGCGTGATTACCGCTTTGGTTACAGCGGTGGTGAGCGTGTTGGCGCTCACTGCGCCGATTTTAATCGGAGTGCTTGTGACACTGAGGCTCGCATTGTCGATATAAAATATCGTGATTTCCTGAGTGCTATTCCCCGCAGCATCCTGAACTGAGAATGTCGAGCGATATGCCCCAGGTGCAAGATTACGAAGTGTGAATGTGCTGCTTGCCCCATTCGCTCACGATGCACTTACTCATGCAACTGTGACATCCGTGTACGCTCCAGATCCATTGTTTTTTTCGAGGAGATAGCTTACGACCGGAGTTGCGCTTATGCTGATATCGTCGGTGTAGCTATAACTCTGCGTGTAATTCCCCGCAGGCAGAATTTGCTGGTCTGCAATACTCGTCGTATTAATAGTTGGTGGTGTAACATCAAAGACATTAGGGCTTCATGGCGTACCTCGTGGGCCCGCGATATCAAAGTATCCTGAGTTTGTCTGTCCTGCATACCAATTGCTCGCTGTAAGCCCATCTCAGACACTTGTTTTACGCTCCATAGAGTATGCAAGTGTATCATTTCCAGCTGCCCAAGGATTAGCCTTGGCTCGGTCATAGGTTGTACCAAGATTATTTTTGAGGACGAGATTGCCTGTTTGATTTGGCGTGAGGGAGAGCGCTAGGACCGCATTTGGAGTAATGCTGTTTGCTACGAGATTGGACGCGTTGTTTGTGTTCGTTGCAGCAATCAAGAAGTATCCATTTGCTGCAATGCTGCTGCTTGCTGGAATCGTGAGTGGCGCAGTTCCGTTAGAAGCTGCATTGTCGATCGTCCAGTTGGAGATATCTACTGAGGCAGTTCCAAGATTTCGGAGTTCGATATATTGAGTGGCACTGCTTCCAGTTCATGACCACATAATTTCATTGATGACGACTGAAGCATTAACCTTAACAAAGGCAGTTGCTTGTTGCTTGTTGTTAAGTGCGTCTCCAATGGCATTGATGGCTGCAGAGATTTCGGTCGTACCGTAGTTTACTGTACCACTTACCGTAAGAGTTGCAGTTGTACTTGTTGGTGTAGCGACTCCAGTAATTGTGATACTCGATCCTGAGAGCGTAAATGATCAGGCTGAGAGGCTTCCAGAATATGCTTCTGAGAAGGTGACATAGATGGTATTTGTACCATCGTAACGAGCTTCGCTAATAATTGGTCCGACTGCATCTGTAGCTGCTGTTGCGCTTCATTCACTCGGGAAGAAATTACTTGCTTGATCGGCGAGACTCGCGTTATTGATCTGGATGAGCGGAGTTGCGTCAGTATCAAGAACGCTTCATTCGACGAGCTGTGTTGTTACTGTTGATCCAGAGAGTACTGAACCACTGACAGTATATCCTGTGACGGTTGGAGTATAGCCAGCGAGACTTCCACCGAGAACCTCGGAATAGGTGGCAACGATGGCATCGATCTTCCCATTGTGATTAGTGTCAGCAGTTGTTCGTGAAATGATGCGCGGAGCGAGGTTGTCGATCACGGTTTTGGAAGCGATATTTGCGAGTTGATTGCCACTTGGATCTGATACAAGACCAGTATTTGAATATGTTAGAGTGAACGTCTTGCCTGTATTGAGTGCAGTGGCATCTGCAGTTACGAGGTTATAGGTGAGAGAATCCAAATTAATGATCGTTCCTGTAAATGTGCTCGTGCCACCAAGACCAAATCCCGCGAGTGTCGTACTCAAAAGTGGCTCAGAGAATACAATCTGTGCACCGTAGTACCCACCAATATCCACTGTTTTTGCACTTACGACTTGTGGCAGAGCTGCATCAGTGAGGCTAATCGATGCATTTGAAGAAACTGGATTATTTACAGCGTCCTTCCAATTGGAGTTCGTTGTAAATGCAAGTGACATTCCTCCAGTAGAAGTATCAAAACTTGTAGGCTCTGAGATAGTGAGATTTACAATATTGCTCGATACAGAAACTGCAGTTGGAGTAGCGCCAACTCCTGCGACAGGGGATACAATCGCCCATGCAGAAGTATTGCTCGAAGCAGCGATTGGTTCACTCATGGTAGCGGCAATTTTGTCGACCTTCCCATTGAGATTGGTATCGGTAATGCTCGCAGAGAGAATACGTGGTACCGCGTTATCAGTTGGGGTAATTGGTCCAACTGATGCGAGGTGATTTGCTGCGCGGTCAGTAAGCGTACCAGCTCAGAGATATGTAAATGTTGGTTTTGAGGCAGTATTCCCAAACGGAGCAAAATTCAAAATGAATGTATTTGAGTTCCCGCTACATGCACCAATGCTCGTTGGATTGCCGATTCCGCCAATCGTAAAATCGCTCGCACGAACAGTTGAACAAATAATTGGTTCGCTCATTGTTACGAAGAGTCCATCGATCTGTCCAGTGGCTCACTGATCCATAGTTGATACACTTGAGACCGTAGGCGGTACGCTGTCGACTGTAACAGTTGCACTGGTGACTCCAGCTCCTGCATTGCCAGCATTGTCGATAGCACGGATACGGAGATTGAGGTCGGTATCGAGCGTTGGGACATTCCAAATATAACTGCCACTATTGGCTATACCTGATGCGATGGTAATCCAACCAGTTCCCGTTGTAGGATAGTACTCGAGGATAATTCCGCCTGTTTGATTAACTCCGGAGACTGCATCGCTGATTGCTCCAGTATTCCATGTGAGCGTTTGTGGGGCAGATCATTCCCAAAAGATTGCTGTAGAAGGATTCGTCCAGACGTTTGGATCAATCGTTGGGCCGGTAGCATCTTTATAGATACGAGTGGCTCCAGTTGAGGAATTATTAATCTTGTAGGCGTTGTCTGTCGCACTGCGAGTGATGAGATATGACGTACCGTCTGCATCTCCGCCAGGCAGAGAGAATCCATTAAACGACCATGTTGCATACCCATTGCTCGTTGTGGTTGCAAGATTGAGTGTGGCGGTACCAGTAAATCCGCCTGTACCGCTCCAGTAGTTATTATCTGACTCTCGAAGAATCGAAACCTTCGTAGACGAAACTCCCGATCGCGCGTCAGAAGTTGTACCAGCAATACTTACAGATCCTGAGTAGTAAGTATTATTTGGAAGCGTAGTTGTAACTACCGGCGCTACTGTATCAGCCGTATATGTATATATGCTCGAATCACGAATATTACCCGCAAGATCCGTTACGCGGAATTTGAGATGATAGGATGTTCCATCGCTGATAGATGGAGTGATGGTGTAATTTGCAGTCGCACAGGTTGCAGCGTTCGTACAGATATCATTCCACTGAGGAACTCCGAGCCAGCCTGTAGTACTTTCGTTCCAATAGAGTGATCCATCATCGAGTGAGTATGCAATCTTCCAAAGATTAGTGTCGGATCCCTGGGTCTGTGTATCAAATCATCCAGCGGAGATAAAGGAGCTCGTTGCTGGTGTTGGCGGAGTAATGACCGCAATGTTTGGAAGTGTAGAGTCTATTGTAAAATCTGCATCCGAAATATCTGTCGAAGTATTTCCAGCGAGATCAGTTGCTGTAAGCTTTATACGAACAGTCGCAGAATTGAGTGCAGGAACACCTGTCCAGAGATACGTTCCAGCATTTCCAAGACCTGATGCGATAGTATTCCAGGTGCTTCCGTTGGTTGAATAGGCGAGAGTTACTGGCGTGCTTCCAAGATTGGTGTCAGAGACTTTTCCAGTATTCCAAGTGATGGTAATACCGCTTCCTGTACTTCCTTTGAGATATTCACCTCCGTTTGGTGTAGTGATAGCATCAATGGCAACAGTAGGATTTGTAGAGTCTATGACAAAAGTTTTGATAACACTTGTAGTATTGCCGAGCTTGTCAGTTGCCGTGATACGAATTTGTGCACCAGAGAGATTAACGGATGGTACACTCCATGTGAAGCTTCCGCTATTAGGAATTGCTGTTGCGAGATTAGACCACGAAGCTCCAGTTTGTGAAAAATCAATATCGATAGGGCTACCTATTGGGCTAAGCTCAGTACTATAAAAAGCTGGATTCCATGTGATGTCATACGACACCCCACCACTCAAATATGCACCATTTGCTGGAGTAAGTACCGAATTTGCAAGAAGCGCTGGCCCTGTGTTATCACAGATAGTTGTGACCGTATAGTTAACTATATTACCTGCTTTATCCGTAGCAGTAAGTGGGATATTTTTTGTACCATCAGTACATGTTGCAGTGAGACTCCAGACTGCTGCGCCACTGAGATTGTTGTATGTGCTCGCAATCGTTGTAGATCCTCATCCAAGCGCCGAAAGATCCGCAACAACATTCGCAGTGGTCATCTGCGTGTTAAAATTGTCCGTAATCACGGAGCGAACTTCTATATTGTCCCCATTTCGTACGAATCCAGTAAATGAGCGACTGATATTTTGTACGTAGGTATTTGTTGCGATCGGACTAATAACTGGATCAATGTTATCAAAGGTGAAGCTTCGAGCTACACAAAAGGAGCTGACATTGCCGGCTTGGTCAATGGCCTGAACACGCCAGTAGTATGGAGCGCTTGTTGTGAGCGAAGGATTCACTGTAAAGCCCGTACCACTCGATATTGATCCGCTCGATACTAGGGTCGAGAAGTCTGAAGCGAGCGAAACCTCGACTTTATATGAGATATTTACCGCAGCAGAATAGTTATCATTCGCCATGATCCATGCAAGTGCAGGAGCAGTTAGGTTCGTATAAATTCCATCTACGGGTGACGAAAGTACTGGAATACTTGGCGGAGTGAGATCGTAGGTAATACCGGTTACGGCGCTCGAAATACCCGCATTTCCAGCGAGATCTTGTCCAGAGATTACGATGCTATAGACCTTCCCATCCACGAGGCCGATCACTGATCATGTGAGTGTTTTTGTATGACTTCCTGCTGTTGCAAGTGTAAGTGGTACTTGGATAGTTGCACCAGAACCATCGGTGAGGGTTGCTTTGAGCGTGCTTCCTGACATCGCTTCTGGTAGATTGTAGACGAGATTAAAAGCTCCGTTTCCTCCTACAAACGAATTACTTGTCGGAGCAGTAATAGTAAGTGGCAGGGGAGTTTGTCAGTCATTTACAGTAATACCAGATGGAGTCTCTTCGCTATAGAGATTTTGAGAATCAACTACGAGTCATGTTCCAGTGACTGCAAGATCTGAACAGGTTTTTGAGAGATTTCAGAGTGGCTGAACAGCAAAAGTGACTATGCTTCCGGTCATGGATTTTGCTCCCGTGCCTGTGCTCGTATCTATAACAAAACAACTGCTTGGTGAACTCAGTTTACTAGAATTATATCCTGTTAAAGCTCAAGTGAGAGTTTTGTTATATGTAAGAGTCAGACTTGTATTCGAAGTAAATGCAGCGCTCGAGATAGTTGGATAGGTGATTGCATCTGCTGTAATGATTGTGCCACTCGAAGATACCGTACTTGAATAGAGTCCATTAAATTTATGTACGAGTACCGATGCAACATATTGACCTGTTCCTGTTTGTGGCAAGAGTGATCCGGAACTATCAGTTGCTTGTCCATCAAGCAAGAAGCTTCCAGTGCTTGTAAATCCTCCGACGCTTTTTACAGGAGTATGAATATTGGTATCGACTGTGGTTCCAACTGGCAATACAAATATGTCATAGGTCGCAAATCCTCCAGATCCGGTTGGCGTATCCCATTGCACATAAAAATCTCGTCCAGACATTCCTGAGCGGGGATTACCGAGAAGTGCGCAAGGCGTGCCGTTATTACCTATATAGTCACAGTCTGTGAGCTGTACATTGGTTACCGGAGCCGGTGGTGTAAAATCCTTATTGACTTGTACAGTACTAGAATTCCCGACATTTCCTGCAGCATCAGTTACTGTGACACGGACGTCGTTGTTTCAGGGATTGATCGTAAAAGCAGCATTTGGCACACTTACAGTTACCGTCGTATTAATTGCCGAAACAGTACCGGTGACTCCGGTATCGATATTATTTACGAGTACACGATATGTCCCGAGTTCATTTGATTGAAATCCTAAACTAACATTCTGCGATGTAATGTTGTTAGAGTATTCACCAATAGTGATCATTGGTGCTACCGTGTCCTTGGTAATTGCCTGAAGCGTAGAACCTGTTGTTGGCTCGGCATTAGTCACACAAAGCGCGAGATTTAATACTCCTTCTGGCAGTGTATCAGAAGAGAGATTTGAAAAAATCGGAGAATTTATTGCTGCGACATTTCCAGATGCGAAGAGACTTCCTGCTCAGCAGGCGGCTCCAGATCCTGAGTAGAGTGCATAACTTCCTGTTTGGCTCGATTGCCATGATACTGTGACGGTCTGACCTGCCCTCACAGGTGAAGGTGTCGCTCAGAGTGCTGTTACCACTGGTGCGGTGGCAGTATTGACTGTGATCGTGCCCGTTGGTGAGCCATCATCGCTCGTAAAATTCGCATCAGAATTTGCAAGGTGTCACTCAGCATCTCGTGCGGTTGCCGTAAGATTTTTTGATCCTGCAGAGAGTCCATTTGAAGTCACTATACCATTAAAGGTATACACAACAGTCACTCCGTCTACATCACACCCCGAGCTCGATGGCGCAAGTGCAGAAGATCCTCAAAGCGCACTCGTATCGAGCGTCATTGTCGATGAGCCGCCTGAGAGATTCGAACATCCGTTATAATCCAAAACACGAACAGTCGCATTTACAGAATCGATTCCATTGTTGATAATTGACCCCTTGCTCAGTACGACCGATTTAATATGCGGTGTTGAGTTAACTGCGATGGTTGCAGCACTTCGCGTAATAGTAGGGAAGTTGGAAGCAAAACCATTTGCGGTAAGCGTGATGCTCGTAGCTGTATAGTTTTGGTTTAAGACGATGGTAAAATCGCTGAGTTTTGCGGTTTTTCAAACCTGAAGCGTGCCCACATCAAATGTACCAGTATTGCTGCTTGGTGGATTAAATCCTGCTCCACCAGAGCCAGCTGGTACTTGAGTGGTAGACCATGTCGAGCCACTGTAGGTGAACTCTGTGTGATCAAAAGAAACTCCAATTCATGGACTAGTTGCCCCGTTTGACGAACTTGTATTATTCTTGAGGAAAACGTTATATTTGAGTGTTCCTCCAGGATTGATAACAGTTTGACCAGTTGTTTCTGTTGCAGAAAGCGTGAAAGTATCCGCTGCAAATGCTGTTGGAATAGAAGAAAAATGACCCAAAAAGAGCGTAGTTGCTATGATGCTTGCAATACAGCGTCTGAATCGGTCATTTTTGGGTCTCATTTTACTCATTCAAAGACAGGAAGCTTTGCTGGATTATACCGAGATACTCGGCAAGGCAAATCTGGCTGTCTCGAATGTAATGCTCAGATTAATTCATAGTTACGTTTACAGCTGTCTGTGAGCCAAGACTTCCATCGTTTGTGACTGTGAAAGTAATCGTTGGAAGTCCTGAAGCTGTACCAAATACTCGATATTTTACAACCCCCGACCCATTTACTGTCGTAGTGGTTGTAAAAATGATAGAACAAGTTGGGTCATCCGAATCAGCGGTCACCGTGATATTTCCTCCATTTGCGTTCGATACAGTAAGTGTGCGCTCTGCGGATTGTACATTATGGGTTGCTGAGAAGTCTCCGTCTGATGAGATGACTGGTGGGGTATTCGCCTTTGTTATGACAGAAAATCCGTCACTCTCTCCACCAATGGTTACGGTTCCATTTTGTGTTGCGCCATATGTCGCCGAGGTCGTAAGCTTTACGGCTACTGTATCGCCCAATACTACAGTTGTAGAAGTGAGTCCAGTATCAGTATTGTTCTTAACAATCGTACCAAGAGTCGTTGATGCATTGACGGGAGTTGCAGCAGTAATGCCACTTACCGTAATTGCTCCAGTTGTAATAACTGTAGAGATAGACTGATTTGTGACATTCGTAATATCGAATGCATCTGGTGAAGTATCAATAGGTGCACTTACGGTGTCGGTGTATGACAGAGTAGCTGTAGCTCCAAGTGAGTCAGTTGCTGTATAAGTAACAGTTGATGCACCGGTTCCAGTTGGTGTTCCTGAGACAGTACGTGTAGCTGGATTAAAGCTAAGACCAGCAGGAAGACCGCTTACGGAGTACGTAATAGCCTGAAGGTCAGTAGCTGCCGTAAGAACGTATGGCGTGATAGCAACATTCTGCACGAAGCTTGGGTGATTGCTGACTCCACCTGTAAAGACTGGTGGAATATTTGGCACGATAATGATTGGTGCGTCTGCAACGGTAATTTTAAAATTCGCTGACACAGGTGCTCCAAGCGGATCTACCGCTGTATAGGTAATAGTATATACGCCATTAACAGTTGGTGTTCCTGAGATGACTCGATTGTTTGAATCAAAAGTCATTCCAGCTGGAAGTCCTGTTGCCGAGTACGTTACATTTTTTCCTTCTGGATCAGTTGCAGTTGTAAGCGTAAGACTCGTGAAAGTATTCTTTGTAAAGCTCTGATCTGAGAAGCTTCCATTGAATTCTGGTGGCTTGTTGGGTGCTACAATTACTGTTGCAACTGTTTTAAAAACTGCAGTCGAAGGAGAAATAACAAGTAAGAGTCCTCCTGGTGGATTAAATACGCGTGCCGAAGTTTTTGCAAAGTATTCAGTGTCTGGTGTGAGACCGTTAAATGTAGCAGCATTCTGTCCATTTGGATTACCTACTGGAGTACCATTGGCAGTAAACAAGAAGTATCGTACATCCTGCATACTCTGCGGACTCGAGATACGATTTGTAATCGTTGCTGAAGTTTCGGTTGTACTGACTGTTGGTGCAGCGATAGTAGGTGTGAATTCCTCAGGATTGGCCTTCTCTCGAACAACAACTTTGATAGCCTGTGTAATCGGATCTCCACCAGCAAAACTAATCACTCGGGTCACGCTGTAGGTTCCAGGTGCGATTTTGTCTCCAAAATTAATTACTCCATTGTCTTGGATAGTTACCTTTCCAAGACGTGCATCAACATTTGTAAGCGTGAATGTAAGGACAAGGCTACTTTGGTCACTGAAGCGTGGGGCTCCGAGGCCGCCAGATGTACCGGATTCGAGTTCGATACTGTCATTTGCTACGAGGATAGTCGGCTGTGCAATCTTGAACTCTACCGATGAAATTTCGCCGGCAGGAATATTCGATTTTTTGATTCGTACATAGACTGTGGTATTTCCACTGTACTTGGTTGTAGCTAAATATGCTGACCAAGTATTTTTATCAGTAGAAACTTCAACCGTTGCTGGATCAATTGTAGTTGGAAGCTCGATGGTGCGAGTTACCTGATTTGCTTTTGCAGCAATGGCCGCAGGTGTTACTGCTGCTGGAGTGAGTTCAAAATTCACTGGATCACTTGGAAGATTTCCATTCAGAGCCTTTACTCGAATGCTGACCTTGGTTGATGATGTATCACCAACTCCGTAGCTTACGCCATCAACGTAGTTTACCCAAGATCCACCGTTTATGCTGACTTCGAGATTTCGAAGATTAGATCCACAATAAATCACATTTTTGAATGCCTTGCAATCCGCTGGAGCTTCAGGTTTTGTCGGTGCTGCGAGTTTGACCTTGGTAACTTGGGAGTCCACGAGAACCATGGTCTTGCCCTGTTTTGCCAGTCCGCTCATTCGAACGAAGTATTCACCAGAAATAGTGAACTGATCACTCGTGATTTGAGTAGTTCCGTTTCATACTGGAGCACTTGTGATCACCTTTGTATCCTTGTTGCCTGTAGGATCAGATGCGTAGACAAAATATGTCTTGTTCGTTACGCCATTCGCGTCTGCAATTCCGCCCTCGACTGTAAAGCTGTTGAGAGTTATATTCGTAACTGTTGGAGCCGAAAGCACCGTTGGGCTATCGAGAGTGACTTCGGTAATGTGAACTGATCCCTTGTAGGCACCAACGATGATCTGTCCGTTTGCAAACTTGAGGACAAGTCGGTGTGGCGAGCTCGCGTTTGATCCTGCGAGAGCTGCCTCGAGGATTTTTGGATGAATTACAAGGTTTCCATTAACCACCTCGACTGCTCCCGCTGGCAGTGCCTGTCCTGTAGTCTCATCGGTACCACCAAGAAATGCTCCATACTGTGATACTTCACCAAGATTTACAGGGATAAGAATATCACCCTGTTTATTTACAGTTCCAACACCATTGAGACCCGCCTTAGAAATCTCAATTTTTGTGGTAGGTAGCACCGTGTTATCAGCCTGGGCATGAACTCGTGTCGAAGAAGCAAAATCTGGGCGCTCCGATGCTGCACTAAAGACATCTCTGCTTCCTACACTATTTTTGTATCCAGCAAGAGACACACTATTGGCAGATCGTTTCACTCCAGATCCAAAATCATAACTGAGATGGATAGAGGCTCCAGAATCATTTCCGTATCCATTAGATCCTCGTACGGTATATGCTTTGATGATAGCATTGAGTCTGCGCTCTGTGTCGAGTGCTTGAGTAACTCCGATAGTAGTTCGTACTGAACCGTAACTCTTCACACTCTCTAAATATGCTGAGCCTGTGCGTCCAGTGTAATTAATCTTTCCTGAAAATACTGCAGTATTTTGGATTGCTGGCGTTGTGCTGCGCTCAGGATTGAGATAGTCAGTTTTGCTTCTTTCGTAACCGACTGAAGCTTCAAATGAAAGGTTGAAGTCTCATTTGAGTGTTCCTCCGGTTCGAGCTCCGTAGATCTTTGTTCCGGCAATATTTTCTGGAAGAGTGAATTCGCGATAGAGATCTGCGTTATCAATGACTACAGTTCTTTCTCCGAGATATTTTGATGGAGCTCGTGAGACGTAGAGAGAAGACTTAAATTGGCTAATTGCTCCAGAGCCATTGAGGATAAATGTCGCTCCAGCAAGACTTTCTTGTACACGTACTCTTCGAGTTACATCACCAAGCAAGAAATCTGCATTTTGTCTGAGATCGCGGAGTGAAAAAGTCAAAATTCCACTGCTGCTTACTTTGGTTGCAAAATTACCAAAGAGATCTACCTCATCCTTTCATGCGCGTACAGAGATCGATACTGCAGATTCGTTTTTTTCTCCAACCATCTGTGTGAGTTTTCAGAAAACACCTTTTGAGAATTCTGAATAATCCACTCCGAGCTCAATCTGGGTACCAACCATGATCATATTTACCGCTCCACCATTTGGCGTGAGATTATAATTGAGTTTGGTACTCGTTGGCTTTTTTTCACCAAGATCAGGAAGATCGATAACTGGTGCTTGCTTTCCAGCCTGTGCTACAACGAGCGGTTTACGTACAAAAACAGAAGAATTTGCATCTGTTTCTTGCATTGTACCACTGATGCGATCTGCAGTTTGCAAAACAAGCGTCGATGTTTCAGGAGACTCAAGTGGAAACTCTGGAGTCTTTGGATTTTCAGCATAGGAATTACTGATGATGCCGAGTGCTAGAATCGCGGCATTCTTTTTTTTCTGAAGACCACCGATTACGCGACCCACAATCCCGTTGCGATTGTTGTGTGAAGGAGGAAGTTTGTTTGCGCCCATCATATTGCAAAAGATAAAGAATTTCTGAGAAGTTTACTGCATAAACTTGTGATTTATACAAATTAACTAGTCAATGTCAACATTCCATCTGAATTTACTATAAATTACGTGAAGACACAAAATATTCAATACCCACAAACTGCTCATCCAGAGTTCGTCCTTGCTGGATGGGAAATTCGCAAAAAAATTCTTGCTTGATCAGGTCTATTTTTTACGTACAAAGCAGTCTGAGCGACAATCTTTGCATAAAACTCACAGTATTTTTGTTGGATATTTTTGACAATCAAAAAATCGTACGTACATTCCGCGAATATTAATTCGTTACGAGAGAGATATGTCAGCACCAAGTCATGCACCAAAGTCATCCTCAAATGGAGGTGGAACCGGCTTTATGAGCACGATGATGAAATTTTTGCTCGCTGGAGTTGCCGGTGCAGTAGTTGGTATTTTGGGTCGATAGTCTCAAATATTAAATAAAAACACGCTCATTAGGAGCGTGTTTTTTTGTGCCTAAGCTATTCCGAGAAGCTTCTTGATATCCGCTTCCATACTGGCTGGCTCGGTGGTTGGTGCGTAGCGTTCGACGACTTCACCATTTTGATCGACGAGGAATTTGGCAAAATTCCATTTGATTGCTTTTCCAAAAATCCCGTGTTTTTTGTCTTTGAGGAATTTATAGAGTGGATCTGCATTGTCGCCATTGACGTCAATTTTCCCCATGATTGGGAAGGTAACACCATAGTTGAGTTTGCATCCTTCGGCAATCTCTTCATCAGTTCCAGGTTCTTGGTTGGCAAACTGATTACATGGAAACCCGAGAATCGTGAGCCCCTGATCCTTGTAGGTATCATAGAGCTTTTGAAGTCCGTCATACTGCGGAGTCAGTCCGCATTTACTCGCAACATTGACGATAATCGTCACTTTTCCTTTATATTTTGAAAGGTCTTCCGTCTTGTTTCCCTTAGCCGGAACTACAAAATCATATACGTTCATGTGATTGAATTTAAAAATTAATGAAGCCAATCACTGTAGCAGAAAATTTTACTTTTCAAAATATTATTTTGCCTCAGAGTATTTTGTTTCGAATTCTTGGTAGTAGTCAGGGAAGTATTCCATGATTGCCAAAAGAAGCTCGGTATGATCTCGTGCTATGAGATGAGCCATAGCAAGAAACATAGACTCAGTATCCTCGCTCTTTATGATAAAGTGTGAGCTGAATGTTCAGAGATTCCCTATCTTAGTATCTCAGTTAAGGTCCTGCATATAAAAATGAAGCGTTTTTTCTTGCTCGTTCAATACTGGATAGCAGAAATTTCAATTTGCGAGTCAAAAAGAAAGATGGGGGATATGTTTCGTTGGAACTTCTCTGTGTAGCCCACTCCCAAAAAGATGGCCAAATGCGAGAGTATCATCACTATTTTCGGTGTGGTAATTGTACTGATGCGGAATGCGATCTATTCATCCCTTCCAGAAATTTGCGCCATTAAAATACATATATTCCCACGGCCATTTTTTAAGAGTATTCTCTCCGGTGGGGTCAATAGTATAGATAAATGCTACGAGCGAGAGTGCAAACGGGTAAATACTCTGCCTGAAATGCATTGATCAGGGGCTGTCATTTTGAGTATTTACGCAGACGATAGTGGTATCTCCATGGGTACTCTCGAGGTCATAGTTATAGACGAGTTCATCATTTTTACTGCGCCATGTGTACTCGCTTTTGGAATTCCCTAAAATCTCAGACATGTAATACGCTCCAATCTTTGCTTCTTTTTCTTCATCAGAAGAGATATCCATGATCTCAAGGACCTTTTTACCAACAAACTGCGTTCTTTGCTGAATAATATCCCAGGCCATCCAAGAGTTTTCAGGCTGAAGCTCCTCAGGATAGTGCTCAATAATTTGATCTGTCCGAGTTCAGACGCTTCCTTTTAAGTGTTCAACGTTCGCGGCATCAAAGATACTAGGAAACTCTTCTTTGAGTGCTTGATACTCTGCTTGTGGGAGATAGTTTCTGGCCATTTTTTGAGATTTGACGATATTTGAACTATATACATGGTAATCTTTTTGCAAGAAGTTTTACTCCGAGTTGACTCTTGTTATAAGTTCAGTATTTATTGGGAAAATCTTGTAGTCCACGCTGACTACACTATAATAAACAGTTCCAATTCTGATCATGATTTCATCAAATAACGTTGTACCGCTCATAAAAAATCAGCCTCAAGTCTGACAAGAAAAATCTCCGGTTCTTGCGCCAATGTCACGTGTTTTGAAATCAGTGTATGCTGCAATCGATACAATAGTATCTGAGCGTGAAAGTATCCAAGAAATCCTCAAACAGGATCCAGGTTCTCTTGGCGGAAGTGAGATTGAAGATCTTCTTCAGAGTATTCGCATACTTGCCACAGATATTAATGCGCGAGAATATCAAAATATTGTTCTTCTCTCAAATCCAACAGCACGATCCAAAAATCTTGTTGTATATGCTGATAATTCTGGCCAATGATCCATTGTTATCGAATCCACTCATCGACAAAAACAAGATATAGAAAAAGGCGATAGACCTCGCTCTGTTGCATAGTTTTTTGTTTCGCTTTTTACGCTTTTTTCCATAAGATACGGCGAAAATCCGACTTTCGGAACTTTGTTTGTTTCCATTGCTTTCTGCCTTCAATGACTCTAAAATCTATTCGAAATTTTTGTATTATCGCCCATATCGATCACGGGAAATCCACCCTTGCAGATCGCATGCTCGAAATCACTGGAACCATCGAAAAACGTGATATCCGTGAGCAGACACTCGATACTATGGATATCGAAAAAGAGCGTGGAATTACGATCAAGCTCACGCCTGTACGTATGAACTGGAAGGGAATTGAACTCAATCTTATCGATACTCCAGGGCACGTAGACTTCCAATACGAAGTTTCACGCTCACTTGCCTCAGTTGAAGGAGCTATCCTCGTTGTTGATGCCACGCAGGGAATCGAAGCACAGACGCTTTCCAATGTCTATCTTGCTCTCGATAATGATCTCACGATTATTCCTGTACTTAATAAAATTGACCTGCCGTCGGCGGATGTTGAGCGCGTGAGTACCGAAGTTATGAGTCTCCTCGGTTGTAAGCGCGAGGATATCATCTCGGTTTCTGCCAAAACCTGAGAAAATGTCGAATCAGTCCTCGATGCGGTGATCGAGCGAATGCCTGAACCTAAAGGTCTCAATGCGGCATCTGAGCTCGTTTTGCATGCCAGCCCAGATTTTGATAAATCAGGAGTGAAGGCACTTATTTTTGATTCGCAGTATGACACGTATAAGGGTGTAGTCATCTATGTGAAGCTCTTTTGTGGCCAGATTAAAAAGGGCGATCCTCTCGAATTTATCAATACCGGAGTCAAAATTGAAGCCCTCGAAGTTGGATGTTTTTCTCCAAAGTGGAATCCAATTGGTGTAATCGAAGAAGGTGAGATCGGTTATATCGTAACCGGACTCAAAACGATCGCTGATGCCCGCGTGGGAGACACGGTTTTTAGAGGTCCAGCGGAATCCAAAAATGCCATCCGCGGTTTTAAGCGTATTACGCCATTTATCTTTGCGGGAGTATACCCAGTTGATACCGACGAATATCCAAAGCTCAAGGATTCGATCGATAAACTTACGCTCAATGACTCTTCGCTCGTAACTGAGCATGAGGTATCGGCAGCGCTTGGTCATGGATTTCGATGTGGATTTTTGGGGCTTCTCCATCTTGATATCGTCAAAGAGCGTCTCTGGCGTGAATTTGAAATGGACGTCATTATGACAAGTCCACAGGTAACCTATCGCGTGATTGTTCCAGGTGATAAGATGGCTGACTATCCACGCAGTCGCCCTGAGCTTTTGCAATTTGAAAATCGTACATGTACGGCTCTCATGATCAGTAACCCTGAGGATTTACCACCTCCAGGAAGCTGGCTTCATATTGAGGAGCCAATTGCAAAGATTGAGATTATCACTCCTACGGAATACGTTGGAAATCTCATGCAACTCTCACAGGAGCGTCGTGGAGTCTTTAAAAATCAGTACTTCCTTGATTCGAGACGTGCGGTTTTGGTCTATGAAATCCCGCTTTCGGAACTTGTTGGAGATTTTTATGATGATCTCAAATCTCTCTCGAGTGGATACGGAAGTCTTTCCTACGAGTTTATCAAATACAAGCAAGATGATCTCGCCAAACTCGATGTACTCGTAGCCGGAGAAAAAGTCGAAGCCTTCTCCATGATCGTTCATCGCGATCGAGCCAGAACCCTCGGTGGCCGCATTTGCTCAAAACTCAAGGACGCCATTCCCAAGGCGCAATTTGCGATTGCAATCCAGGCAGCGCTCGGATCTAATGTCATTGCCCGCGAAGATATCTCCGCGCTCCGTAAGGACGTTACTGCTAAACTCTATGGAGGCGACATCTCCCGTAAGCGCAAACTCCTCGAAAAACAAAAAGAAGGAAAGAAAAAAATGAAACAATTCTGAAGAGTCAGTATCCCGAGTGAAACATTTGTAAATATTCTCAAGAAATAAAAAAATCCTCCGTAACTCGTAAGAGTGTGGAGGATTTTTTTATCGTTTTCGAATATTAGTCATTTTCATCGTATGAGAAGGGGTTCTCACATTTTTTGGTGGCACTATTTTACCAAACTGTTGTTTTACCCAAGTAACGACGGTTTCTTTTTCTTCGAGCTCTGTATGGAGTCAGAAGACATAGATTTCTTTGCGAACTTCTGGAGCTTCTCCATCTGGAGTTTTGCTTTTTGAATAGAAGCGGATTGTATCTCACTCTCTAATTGGCACTGTGACATACGACTCAAATTGTACAGCGAGTGCAGGTGTATCCTCATCGATATCAGGTCCTTGATAGATTCCTCTGCATACTGCAAGTTGTCTGCGCACTATTCTTTCTTTGTCATTTTCATCTTGAATAGTTTCTACTGAATATCTTTTTACAGGCTTCATGCGATATATTTCGCAATAGACGTGTCAGGGAGAATCTATGACCAAGCGCTCGCCTCGTTCGACATTGTAATATCTTTTTTCGATTGGGCGAGATCGACTGATTCAGGGTATGGACGCTGAAATTGCAGATAAAAAATCCCAGTTAGTTCGATTCTGAACTCGTATAGATTCAGATTTCTTTTTAAAAATCGAAGGCGTGTTGTCTGGTTGCTCGGGTGGCGTAAAAATATTCTTCTCTGACATTTAGGAGGATGACATGAATTTCCTGACTTGTACTACAATAACGTAAAAAGTCAAGGAGTTGGATTCGATAAATCATGGACTTGTCTCTCAGGATTCAAGAACATAAATTTCTTTCAGTTTGCTTCTCGAGAGCACGTTCCATATAATCCGTGCCGTTTTGGACTTTTCTTTTCATTCATGTCATTTCGTTTTTCTTCCGTTAATCTCGGCTGTTCTAAAAATCTCGTCGATCTTGAGTTCGCAGTCGGGCAGATTCTCAAATTTTCTGACCGTGTGGCGATCGAGTATTACGATACTCCTGAGGACAAAGAGGTTGAATATGTCCTTGTAAATACCTGCGGATTTCTCTCGACTGCACGCGAAGAATCTGAGCAAATGCTCAAATATTTTGATGATATGGGCAAGAAGGTCATCCTTATGGGATGTTATGTCTCTGTGAAGGATGATGCGTTTTTGGCGAGCCTCAAAAATCTCCATGCGATCCTGCCATTTACCGACTACGCATCAATCGAAAAAATGCTTCTCGGTGAAAATCGCCTCATTAAAACCGAAGGCGTAGCTAAGCTCAAAGGTGCTCTCTCCAATCTCAAAGAAGGTAAACTCCGCGAATATCTCTCATCCATCGGTGGGAGTCAGATTGGCAAAAAAGCCTTTATCTGGAAGGGTGATGAAATACGCGCCTATATCCATGCGCCATTTGGTTACGAATACCTCAAAATTGCTGAAGGTTGTGACAACAACTGTACTTTTTGTATCATCCCAAAGATTCGTGGTCGCCAAAAATCCCGCGAGATCGAGGATATCCTCAAAGAAGTCGAAACCATGGTTACGAGCGGTATCCGTGAAATTGAAATCATCTGCCAAGATACGACCCGCTACGGAACTGATCTCTATGGTGAATCTAGACTTTTCGAGCTTCTCGAAAAAATCGACGCTCTCCCGCATGATTTCCGATTTAGACTCTTCTATCTCTATCCAGATACACTCACGCTTGAGCATTTTGGGAAGCTTACGAAACTCAAAAAGTTTATCCCGTATTTTGATATTCCGTTCCAGCACTATAGTGCCAAGATTCTCAAGAGAATGGGAAGATTTTATGATCAAGCACATATCGAAAATATCCTTGCGTTCATTCGTAAAAATTTCAAGGATTCGTTTATTCGAACGAGCTTCATTGTTGGTTTTCCTGGCGAATCAGACGAAGATTTTGAAGAACTTCTTGAGTTTGCTAAGAAACAAAAATTTGAGAGCGTAGGTGTGTTCCAATACCATGACGAAGAGCTCGCTGCAAGCTCCAAGCTTGATGCAAAAGTTGACGAAGAAATTGCCCGAAAACGCATGAAAAAGCTCGGAAAAGAGCTCGACAAAATCTATGATGAATACGCCGAAAAAGCTATCGGAAAGACATTTGAAGGCTACGTCATGCAGTGTGAAGAAGACAGTGTGATTGTCCGACGTGAAATCCAAGCTCCAGAGATCGACGAGTATGATGAGATTTCATACCAACAAATTCATGACGTAGACAGCGTCGGACTCGGTGATTTTGTAAAATATACACTCTAGAAGATTTTTTTGCGGAGTTTTTGTTTTTTCTCCGCACACTTGCTATACTTCTTGCATGAAAGGTTTGTTCTGACGTATTTTTGTAGCTCTGTCCCTTCTCTCGTTTTCGGTGGGGGCAGCTTTTGCGTCAGGGCTTCCATTTTCGGATGTCAAAGAAAGTGACGACTATTACGCAGATCTCAAAACACTCTACGAACGTGGAATTATCCAAGAGAGTCCAACTGGTAAATTCTTCCCAGATGCACTCATGAATCGTGACGAATTTGTCTCGATCGTTGTAGGAGTCACCTGTAAGCGCTGTTTGATGCCGACTTTTGATGATATTCTCAAATATACAACGCTTCCATTTGTAGATTTTGATCGCAAGAATATCAATTTTTATTGTGTTTCGTACGCAAAAGAACAAAAGATGGTAGAAGGTTACGTCGTGAATGGATCAAATACTTCGACTTGTCAGGATGGTACGAGCTTTAATGAGACGCCATTTTGTGCGAATAACAAAATCACCCGCATCGAAGCAGCTGCCGTCCTACTTCGTCAGGCCGGACTATGGAATAATGATCTCAATACGAGCAATTTTAATCACCGTGAAACCCTCTCGGATGTAAATGCAAGCTGGTACGGCTATGCACAAAAGGGGCTCGACGCTGGTATTCTCAAAAAATTTGCTGACAACAAAATCCGTCCTGACGAATACATCTCCAAAAAAGAATTCGTCACCATGGCGTCCAAGATTTTTACAGTCAATCTCTGTTCGATCAAGCAGGGAAGTGGCAGTGGTAATGGATCAGGCAACTCAAACAATTCGAATAATTCAAATAATTCCGGTAATAATTCTTCTGGCAATTCGAATGGATCGAATTCTTCGAATAATGGTAATTCTGGGAATGGAAATAATGGTGGAGATAGCACGCATCAATTCACGGCCGAAATTCGTATTCTCGATAAGACTGTAAGCTCTTGTTCAAAAGATACGCCAGTGACGACCTTCCCTGATAAAAAAGAAACCAATTACACATTTTCGGCGATTACTGAAGCGACTGGCAATCTCGAATACTCTTGGGAATTTGTGAGAATCCAAGATGGTAAAAAAATGACTGCATCTGGCGCCTGTCTCAAGTCATTTGCGCTTGATGGCTCTGGAACTTGGCTCGTGCGCCTCACTATTCGCGATAAAGACACTGGACGTACAGCGACTGCAATTGCTACAGTTGAGATTCGTGATGATGCAGCTATTCCAAAAAATCAGCTGCGCGGGCTCTCAGTTACCGCAACTGCCAATAAACTCTCAGGTTTGGTTCCGCAAGATATAAAATTCACTGGTGTGGTGAGTGGTTGAGTTGGACCATATACCTATCGATGGGATTTTTCGGATGGAAGCTTTTCGACTGAGATTTCGCCCGTACATACATTTTTGCGACCAGGTGTAACTCCAGTTTCTCTGACAGTGCGTGATTCTCAGGGGTCTACTGCTATTGCAGATCTCACGCTTCTCTTTACAGAGTCCATCGATACGGATGGCGATGGAGTACTTAATTCGGATGATCGCTGTCCGCTCGTTGCCGGACCAAAAACCAATGGATGATGTCCTTTTGTTGATGTCTATCAAGGGAATGATTTTGCACTCACTCAGACTTGAGTTGGTGGTCAATGTTATTTTGATCGTGCGAAGAGTACAGGTGCGATTTTTGGAGCGGCAAGCTGTACAAGCTGTCCGTGTGCATATAGTACAGAGTATCTTGCAGAAGCTCGAAGCTGTGACGTAGTTGTGCCAACTATTTTGTCGCCTGATAAATCTGCAATCTATTCTCGCGGACGAGTATTTGAGATTCGATTCTAAACTTGGAGTTTCCTGAGTTCTCGCTATACTGAGAACTCTCTTTTTTCTATGGTAAAAACTCGATTCGCACCCTCACCTACAGGGTATGTTCATATCGGTGGACTCCGAACTGCACTGTATTGTTATCTCTATGCTCGCAAGAATAACGGTACATTCTTGCTTCGTGTCGAAGACACTGATCAGGGGCGACTTGTAGAATGAGCAACCGAAAATCTCCTCTCAGTGCTCGCTAAATTTGGTCTCGCGCCTGACGAAGGTCCAAATATGGACGGATGAAACGGTCCGTATGTTCAGTCTCAACGACTTCCAATCTATCAAAAGCATCTCCATACCCTCGTAGAAAATGGAAGTGCGTATTATTGTTTTTGCTCGAGCGAGCGTCTTACAACCCTTCGTGAAGAGCAGGAAGCTTTGAAGCTCCCTACAAAATACGATGGATGTTGTCGGGATCTCCTTCTTGAGGATTCTAAGGCTCGCGTTGCAAGCGGCGAATCGTATACAATCCGTCTCAAAGTTCCAAAGGCGGAGACTATTGTTTTTCATGATCTTCTCAGGGGGCGTATGGAATGGAGTTCGAGCGTTGTAGATGATCAAGTTCTTCTTAAGTCCGATGGCTTTCCTTCATATCATGGCGCAGTCGTTATCGATGACTATCTCATGTGAGTAACTCATGCTTTCCGCGGAGAAGAATGGATTTCTTCTATCCCTAAGCAGGTACTCGTAGCTCGAGGCCTTGGTATGACTCTCCCAGAATTTGCGCACATGCCAAATATTATGGGCGCTGACGGTAAAAAACTCTCCAAGCGTACAGGGGATACGGCAGTTGAGAGCTATCTTACAAAGGGGTATTTGCCCGAGGCACTTCTCAATTTTATCGCCTTTCTTGGTTGGAACCCAAAAACTACACAAGAAATTTTTAGCATGGATGAGCTCATTGCTGCGTTCGATGTCAGTGGGATGAATAAATCTGGTCCGATCCTCGATCCTGTAAAGCTTGACTGGATGAATGCGCAATATATCAGCAAACTCGATGACGCTGATCTCTATGCTCGACTCAGTGCTCATCTCGCTGAGTTCGATCCTGAGTTCTATGCTGCTACTTTTATTCCTGCAGGAGAAAAACTCAATCTCGCGATCATCCACGAGCTCAAAACTCGCCTTAAGAGATTCGATGAGTACAAATCTCTCACGACTTTTTTCTATGGCGATAGCGCTGTAAGATCAGATATTCTCGTCAATCCAAAGATGAAGATCGAAGACCTTGCTACCGCAAAAAATGGTCTCGAAATTGCACTCGCGTATCTCGAAAAACAGAGTGATATTTCTGATTTTGAAACCTTTAAGACTGGCTACTTGGCACATATTGCTGAGGCAGGACTAAAAAATGGGCAGGTTCTCTGGCCACTTCGTATCGCACTCTCTGGCGAAGAATTCTCGCCTGGAGCATTCGAACTCGCAAGTATTCTTGGGCTCGAGACTGCAAAGACTCGAGTAAAAAGACTTATCCAGAGTATCTAAATTCCGCCTCTTCTACAAGCAAAGATACGAGATCTGAGATGAATGTAGCAAAAGTGTCAAGGCATTCCTCTTACAGAATCCTTGAGAAAATGACAGAGTCATCGTACAATGCATCTTGATCACTAACTCTCCTCATATGAATTACCTCATCATGAAAAGTATCATCGAAGCCACGATTGCCCACTTTGCGTGCAAGAGTTGCGGAGGGAAGATCACCGATCGTGATGTCCAGATTCTTGGTACTTCGGGTCAATTAGTAAACATGGAAGTGTTTTGTCCTCATTGCAAGGCTTCTGGCGTCATCAAGGCTGAAATTAATGTCATGTGAAACGCTTCTGACATCCAAAAACTCCAAAATCTCAGTGGAGAAACCATTTTTCAGATGGAAGCTCCGATTATTTCACAGACTCCTGCGATTAAGGATGATGACATTCTTGCGCTTCGTGAAAAGCTCAAACATTCGGATTCTATAGCAGATCTTCTTTCGTAATATGATCGTGAGAATTCTCTCTGCAATGGTTGTGATCGCTGTGCTCTATTGCCTGGCGGTCTTTCTTTTGCCTTCTCAGGCGGATGAACTTGGGGATCTGTTTGGTATCCAAAATGCCAATATCCAAATGCGTGCATGGAAGGCGGGAGCCGATACAATTTCCGAAAAACTCATTGAATCCAAAAATGCTACTGGTGGGATCCTTGATAATGCCAAAAATATCATCGATCAGGCTCGAACAACCGTTGACACAACCAAATCAACGCTTGAAAACAAGGTAGAGCAGGCAAAAAAAGTATATGATTCTGCCCAAAAAACTACGGAAGCGATCAGTGAATTTAAATCAAATGTCAGTGATCTCGCAAGCTTTAGCGGTGTTACTGCTTCAGGATCAGCAAGTGGCAACATTCGGTCAGGTGCAAATAGCTCAGGAGTCACTTCTACTGGCTCGAATCCTTAAAATATCTTCATGAAAAAACTTCTTGGAATTATTGTAGTCGTTTTGGTGATCAGTGTATATTATCTGATTTCGTCGGTAGCTAATGTTATGGTTGGCCCAAAGCGGATTACCGTAACTCAAGGTGATACTGCAGCGAGTCTCTACGAAAAACTCGACATGCCGATCGCAAATTGGCGATTTAAAGCCTATATGCGACTCAATCAGGCAAGTTTTAAGCTTCAAAGTGGTACGTATTCAATACCTGAGTCTGTAACCTTTGCTTCAGCACTGCAAACCGCTCTAGCGAAGCCTTCTACCAAAGATCTCACAATTACGATTTTACCAGGCTGGAATATTGCTGATGTAGATGCGTATCTTACAGGACTCTGACTTTCGGAGTCTGGTGCGCTCAGAGATATGGATGCTGCAAATATGAAGACACTTAAGCAAAAGTATGCTTTCTTGACTGGACTCGATACTCTTGAATGAGTGCTCTATCCTGATACCTACCGTATACGACCAGATGGGAAGCTGCAGGATGTTCTTACAACGCTTTTAAATACGTTTCAGTCACGTATTTATGACAAGATCCCAGCAAATCGCAAAAAAGACTTTAAAGATACACTCATTCTCGCATCGATTCTCGAAAAAGAAGAACGTAATCCTGATAACAAACCGACAGTTGCGGGGATACTTCTCAAACGTATTCGTATCGGAATGGCGCTCGGTGCTGATGCAACGCTCTGTTATGTGGAGGTTATGTCGACTCGTGATTGCACACCGTCATATATCGTTGATCATCTCGATAGTCAGAGTCCCTACAATACACGCAAAAAGATAGGACTGCCGCCAACGCCGATTTCAAATCCTTCAAAAGATACGTGGCTCGCAGCACTCAATCCTGAGTCTTCGGATTATCTTTTTTATCTCCATGATGATCGGGGGGATATCCACTATGCGCGAACCAATGAGGAGCATAATGCAAATCGCAGAAGCTATCTTGGTAAGTAGCAGAGCGAAGTGTGCATAAAAATTTGCACTATATGTACAGGTATATATACTCAGTACATATAACCTATGTCTATGCTCACTCCTAAACAACAAAAGGTCTTTGATATTGTGAAGGGCTACATCGAAAATCACGGTGAATCCCCAACGCTCGAAGAAATTCAAGAAGTTCTCGGTGCACGCAGCAAGCACTCGGTTGTACAATTTTTGGACTACCTCGAACGCAAGGGCTATATCTCTCGTGGAAGAGGCTATCGTTCGATCCGCCTCGGAGATCGTATTGTCGCTTCACAGATTGCAATTCCAATTCCTATTCTTGGGGTTGCTAATGCTGGTCGACCACTTCTCTATGCAGAAGAAGCTGACGCAGGTAAGCTGCTGATCTCAAAGAGTGCACTCAATGGTGACGAAAAAAAGTATTTCTGCGTGAAGCTCCAAGGTACATCAATGAACGCATTTAGTATCCGCGGAAAAATGCTTGAGGATGGAGCCTATGTACTCGTAGACTCGAGTGTAAAAGCGGTTGATAATCCATTCGGGGCGTATCTCTGTATCGTTAATGGCGCAGCGACAGTCAAAAAAGTAAAACAAGAAGGGGAGAGTATTTATCTCCTTCCAGACTCAAAGGATTCACAGCACTCACCGATTGTGCTTTCAGATTCGGATTCGATTGAGATTAATGGAAAGGTAGTGGATGTATTTAATTTTGATTAATCACTTTCAAGGTGAGTCTTCATAATAAAAAGCGAGATGATCATCTCGCTTTTTATGTGATTTTTACATAAAAAAGAGAAGTCCGTAGACTTCTCAAATATTGTTGTGGTAGCGTTATTGCGCCCCAAACTGGAATTTTAGACGCATCCCCTCGAGAGTAGGGGCTTCGCTAGCTTCTGCTTCTTCGTGGAAGTATGCAATTACTTCCGGATTTTCCTCGAAATCCTCGATGCCGCCTTGGGTGATTGTGAGCAAACCTTCTTGAAGCAGATAGGCGAGCTGACACCCCATTGTGCTCCAAACCGGAACTGTAGGCGCATCATTCTGAGAAAATGTCACCACATTACCATCTTCTGATTCACTTGTGAGTATGTAGTCGCCCGGCGGAAGGATGCTGAAATCAACATAGAAGTGTTGATTGTCTGATGTCTTTGGAATGTATGCATCATCTCCAGGGGTAGCTTTGTAGATCGTTTTCAATGATTGCACTTTCATTTTTAGCTCCTTTTGTCGTATTTGGATAGGTATTTGTATGGGTGTCATATTTTTGACAACTCATTGCTATGAGTTCCTGTATATTATTTATTTCATAAAAATTACAAGGAGTCATATAAATCAATGAAAGATGCAATATGCGATTGATTAAAGTCGTCAATATAGCAAGTTAACTTGCCTTTTTAGACAAGTTTTTTATGATGGCCCAAATTTATAACACATTTGTATTATGCAGCGTACGCTCATTCTCCTCAAGCCAGATGCCGTTCAGAAGTCTATTATCGGTACTATTACAGCTCGTCTCGAACAGAAGGGTCTCAAGATCGTTGGTCTCAAGATGCTTCAGATGGATCAGGCACTTTGTGATAGTCACTATGCTGAGCACGTTACAAAGGGATTCTACAAGTTCGTTCTTGCGTTTATGACTTCTGGTCCGATCGTTGCGATCGCCGTTGAAGGACATGAAGCAATCCGTGTAGTTCGCACTCTTGCTGGAGCAACGAATCCAGCTGATGCACTTCCAGGTACTATCCGTGGTGACTTCGCAAAGAATATCGACAACAATATTATCCACTCTTCAGACAGCGAAGAATCAGCAGCTGCGGAGCTTGCACGATTCTTTAAGGAAGGTGAAATCTTTGCATACACTCGTGAACTCAACGATTAAATCGATAGTAGAATTCTCAGTCTGGGTAAAAGACCGAGAGAGTAAAAGGATCGACACATTTCTGTCGGTCCTTTTTTCCGATTTTTCACGATCATATATACAGCGTCTTATTGATCGCTGAGATGTATGGGTCAATGGGGCACAACTCAAAAAAAATTCAAAAATCTATCGTGGTAATGTCATTAAAGTCGAGTGGCGAATAGATAAAATGAGGTTTGAAGCAGAAGAGATGGATCTTGATATTGTCTTTGAAAACGAGCAATTTGCGATCATAAACAAGGATGCTGGTGTCAATGTGCATCCTCCTGGTGGAGAGGCTGGCAAAACGGGAACCTTAGTGAATGGTTTGCTTCATCATTTTGGTGAGCTCTCGGTCATCAATGGAACTGAGCGACCTGGATTAGTGCATCGTCTCGACAAGGATACGAGTGGCCTCATTATGATTGCGAAAAATGATGTCGCAATGCGCGCTCTCCAACGCAAAATCGAGAAGCGTACGATTGATAAGTTTTATCTTGCGGTCGTCATTGGTGGCCCGCGGGATGACCTTGGATATATTGAGTCCTACATTGGTCGTGATCCCCAAGATCGCAAAAAAATGACCGTTGATAATCCAATTAATCCAAAGCTCGCAAAGACTAAATTTCGCGTACTCGAAAGAATGAATGGACTCTCGCTCATTGAGGTCGAACTTCTCACGGGTCGAACCCATCAAATTCGTGTACATTTGGCCTCCATTGGCTTTCCGATCATTGGCGATAACGTCTATGGTCGCGAAAAAATCAACAAGGAAATCATGGATAAATATGCACTCAAAAGACAGTGGCTCCATGCCTACCGACTCGAATTTTGTCTCTTTGGCATCGATTATAAATTTAAGGCTCCGATTAAACAGGATTTACTTGCGTTGCCTTTTGAATTTTTAAAAGACACAAAATAGGTCATGTATTTGAATTTTAAAAAATGATGAGGTAGGCTGACGCTATCTCATCATTTTTTTATGCAAACAAGTCTTTCCCAAGGATTTAGTACTCAGCCAGAGGGCGGATTTTTGTGCGATCTCCTCAAGGAAGATGAAACCGCTGCAAAGACCGCTATGGCCATGAGCATACTCGAATCTATTCAATTTGCTTCAGCAGGAACTCATATGGCGTCACTAGATGGCCAGGATCGCAAAAATCTAGCGCTTCTCCTTGAGACCTATACTGATTTTGCTGGCGAGCCACAGAATTTTGCAGAACCCATAGATGTTTCCGAATATCAGGCGCTCATCACCTCACTCGAAGAAGTAATTCGCTGTATCAGTACTCCTGAATATCTCAATACTGAATCAAATAGACAGATATTCTCAAATATGCTCATTATTGCGCTATACTCGCTCCGCCTTCTTATTGGGAATGGTGAATATATGCTACCAACCATTTTCCGTAATAGAGCAATGGGAGTGCTAGGTCAGCTTGATCTTTTTGATGCCGAGGAAGTATCAAGTCCGACACTTCAATAGACTATATAAGCCATCGAATGCAGACCCATGCGAGGGTTGCAATAGTCAAACAGAGCAAAAGAAAGTCCAGAATACGGACATTCATAAGATCAGGAATCAGAGTCACGCGTTTATTGTTGGCCGTATACCATAACTGGAATGCGGTCTTTTTTTCGTGATAAATATTGCTCGCTTTTTGGATTTGTTCTGTGTAGGTAGATTTTGGAACCTGAACGGAATCGATTTCTTCTGCGGCGTGTACCGCACTAAAAGATATTCCAAAAAGACAGGCGATAATCATTGCTCCCAGTCCAAAAATGGCGACTTTCATAGGTATGGATAAATTTACTGGAAGTATATGAAGAAGCATGTCTATTTCAATTATTCAAAATTGAAAGCTCTTTGTGATGCTCTCCGTAGATCAAAAACCGAAAAATTGATCAAATTTTTTATAATTTTGTTTGACAATATCTAGTGTTTCGCGAATATGTCTCAACACAAAATGTAGTGTTTACGGGAATAAATGCACACTCCCACGATAACCGCTTTCCAAAGCCATTTTTGAACCATTTACGTTCTAATTTCAGACAGAAATGCCAGTATTGCAACTTCGCCGAAGAGATGGAGAATTGGTAGATTTCGACCGAACTCGCATCGAAAATGCTATCATCCTAGCTGCCGAAGCAGTAGGGGAGCCCGATCGTAGTTTTGTAGTCGTAGTTACTGACTTCATCGTCAAAGACCTCGATCATGTCTATGGTGAAATCTTTATTAACCGTATTCCATCGGTTGAAGATATCCAAGATATTGTGGAGCGAAACCTCATGAAATTTAATAAATTTGAGGTCGCAAAAAAATATATCATCTACCGTGCTGCTCGTAGCGAAGAGCGCGAAGAAAAGCAAGAAAAGCTCGTCGAACAATTCGAAAAAAACAAGCTCAAGGTTACCAAGAGCGATGGTTCAAAAGAATATTTTGATGCCGACAAAATCAAAGCAGCATTCAAGCTCGCATCACAGGGCTACGAGGATAAGTGTACGTTCGAGGACCTCATGGAGGCCTTCAAAAAGAATATCGTAGAAGACATCAAGACTTCGGATATCAACCGTCTCCTTACGAAAACGTGTATCGACCTCGTCTCAGTAGAAAACATTGCGTGGGAGCACATCGCTGGACGATTTGCGCTCATGAACCTGTACAAACAGGCCTGCAAGAACCGCAATATGACAATGGATCAGCTCTATACTCCAGAGGCATATCTCGCATTCTTCAAGGACTATGTAAATCGAGGGCTCTATTACACGAAGTTCTTTGATTACTACACTGAAGCAGACCTCCTCGAGGCAGGGAAGTGGCTTAAGCGATCAACGGATATGGAGTACGGATACACTACTATCCTCTCACTCGCAAAGCGCTACCTCCTCAATCCAAACAAGGTAGTCCACGAACTTCCTCAGGAACTCTACCTCTCAGTCGCACTCTTCTACGCGATCCCAGAAGCTCCGGAGAATCGTCTCGCATTCGCACAAAAGGTGTACGAGTACTGTTCAGAGCAGAAAATCTCTCTTGCAACTCCTGCACTCAATAATCCACGAACCAACTGGCACCAGCTCTCAAGCTGTTTCAAGATCAATGTCGAAGACGATCTTCGCGCGATCTACCATGCAGTTGAGGACATCGCTCAGATCTCAAAGTTCGGAGGTGGACTCGGAGTTTACCTCGGAAACATCCGTGCTCAGGGCGCTTCGATCCGTGGGATCAAGGGTGCTGCCGGAGGTGTAAATCCTTGGATCAAGGTTATCAACGATACGGCCGTTGCAGTAAACCAGCTCGGTCAGCGACTTGGTGCGGTTTCTGTGACGCTCGATATCTGGCACCGTGATATTTATGACTTCCTCGAACTCCAGACGGAGACGGGTGACGTTCGATCAAAAGCGTTCGATATTTTCCCAGCAGTGACGATGCCGGATATTTTCATGAAGCGCGTTCAGGAGGATGCAGATTGGAATCTTTTCGATCCATACGAGATCGAAACTAAGTACGGTAAGCGACTTCAGGATCTCTTCTGTGAAGAATTCGAAACATTCTACACTCAACTTGAGCAGGATGACACTCTTATCATGAAGAAGACGATCAAAGCAAAGGATCTCTACAAGACATTCCTCAAGACAACCGTTGAAACCGGTATGCCATACGTATTCTTCCGAGACACTGTGAACCGCCTCAATCCAAATAAGCACGCAGGAAATGTCTACTCGACACAGCTCTGTACTGAAATCTGTCAGAATACATCGTCTTGTAAGTTCATCGAAGAAACCATCGAAGACGGAAAGATCGTGATCCGCTACGAGCCAGGTGATGTCGTGACATGTAACCTCTCATCGATCAACGTTGCAAAGGTAAATACGGAAGACGAGATCAAGCGCGTTTACCCAGTAGTTATGCGCCTTCTCGACAACATCATCATCCTCAATCGATTCCCAGTGAAGGCAGCAGAGCGTACAGCTCAGCGCTACCGTTCAGTCGCTCTTGGTTACCTCGGACTCGCAGAATATCTCGCAACAAACGGGTATGCCTACGATACTCCAGAGGCTCGCAAGCACGTGGATGAACTCTTCGAACTCTATACCTACTACACATACCAGGCTTCTATCGACCTCGCGAAGGAGCGCGGAACATTCCAGCTCTACAAGGGTTCAGAATACGACAAGGGAATCCTCCTCGGTCGAACAGCAGGAGAATTCGAAGCAAAGAAGCAACACGCGCATCTCGACTGGAAGGGGCTCTTCGATGCGATGAAGAACTACGGTGTACGATTTGGTTACCACATGGGGCCAGCACCCAATACTTCAACCGCTGGTATCGTTGGTACGACTGCTGCACTTCTTCCGATCTACAAGAAGTACTTCGTAGAAACCAACCTCGCATCTCCTACGATCCGTATCGCTCCAAAGCTCAATGCCAAGAATTTCTGGCTCTACAAGGAGTACACAAATATGGATATGAACGACGTCATCGACATGATCAGTGTGATCTACAAATGGATCGACCAGTCTATCAGTTTCGAATGGATGATCGACCCAGCTCGCGTTACTCCGAAGGATCTCTCTGACTACTACATGAAGTCATGGAGTCAAGGAATCAAGACCGTCTACTACGTACGTTCGCTCTCACTCGAGGCGAAAGAAGCATGTGTGAGTTGTAGTGGATAGTTGACATTGACATCGGAGTCACTGTCCCTACATTGCATGTGTCTTAAAAATCTATTTATGTCACGCAATTCTTCCGAAAAAATTTCTACTCTTCCAGATGCACCAGCAGGTGTTGTGGTAACTAAAAATGGAGTTGATCTCTACATGGCTTCAATCAAGGAACAGGTTGGAAATGTTATCCATACACTGAATTTTCACTGAGATGTAAAACTTTCTGAGCAGTATTCTGAGCTTATCATTGAGGCAATTCTCCTGAAAAAGCCACTCACGATTGAATATCGAATCCCAAGTGATCACCCAGAACGAAAACTTGGTAATTCTATGGCTAGGCGCGTAATTCCACTCGCGCTTTACGAAAAGTTTACTGTTCCAGGTGATGAGATCTATTTACGCCATTCAGCGAAAAGCATAAAAACAGAACGCCCCTATCATCATCTTAAGCTCGATCTTTTTCAGATGAGTGGATTCTCTGAATCACAGAACATAGGATTTAAGACTCTCAATCTCGAAGAAATCAATAGCGTCCGCATGGCAACGTGTTTCATTGAACCAGATGATCTGGAAGTTATACGTAATGAATTCAAGCTCGATACGTATAACAACGCCTATTACATCGCCCAATTTGGACAGCTTCTAGAAGAAAAATACAGAAAGGAGTTTCTCAGGATTTTAGCCAAAAAATAATTACCCAATATGACCCCAGGAACCAACGATATTATTCAAAAGTCTGCACTCTTTAACCCACTAGGGAACGACGATATTGATCATCGCACGATTATCAAGGGTTCAACGACCGGACTTTTTAATCTCAATGCAGTAAAATATCCATGGGCGAAATCGCTATACCAGGTGATGGTTGGAAATTTTTGGCTTCCTGAAAAGGTTTCTGGACTCAAGGACGATCAGCGTGATTTTACTGCTGTGCTTTCAAAGGATGAGCAGCGAGCATATAAGGGAATTCTCTCTTTTTTGATATTTTTGGATTCGATCCAGACGGTCAATCTGCCAAATTTGTCAGATTACATTACGTCTCCTGAAGTGAATCTCATTCTCTCGATTCAAGCATATCAGGAGGCGATTCATTCTCAGTCGTACGCGACAATTTTGGAGTCGGTTGTTTCTCCCGAAGAACGTGACGAAATCTACTATTTTTGGCGTGATGACGCTATTTTGCTCGAGCGAAACAAACATATTGGTGCAATCTATCAAGATTTTAAAGATGCTCCAAATGACAAAAATTTCTTCCGCGCAATCGTAGCAAATTATCTACTTGAAGGGCTTTATTTCTACAACGGATTTGCGTTCTTTGATACGCTCGTTGATTCGATGAGAATGCCGGCGACTGGACGAATGATTGCGTATATTCGCCGTGATGAACTCACACATGTAACACTTTTTGCCAATATTATCCGCGAAATCCGCAAGGAATTCCCAGATATTTATGACGAGGCAGTCCTATTTGAGATGATGAAAGAAGCCGTTGATCAAGAGATTACATGGTCAAATCATATCCTCGGTAATCGCATTATCGGGATCAATGGTGAAATGACCGAAGGCTACACAAAATGGCTTGCTAATCAGCGTCTCGCAATGCTCGGAGTTGCGCCGCTCTACCCAGAAGCGATTACTAATCCGTACAAGCATCTTGATCGTCTCCAGGACACCAATGGCGACAAGGGAAATTTCTTTGAAACTACGGTTATCAACTACACACAGTCATCAAGCATGAAGGGAAGTTGGGATTTTTAATCCCTCTTTTTTATAGCTAAACAAAGCATTACATGCGCCAATCTGAGGGTAATCACGTAGATGCAGAAGCTCTCAAAGCAGAGCTTCTGACTAATATTGAGTGACGTTTGTGCGCGAAAGCCAGAGTAATGTTTGCCTCAGTGGTGATGCTCTTGCTTGCTCAAACTATTAGCACTGAAGTGGCTCAGGCAGTTGTTATTAAAATCAATGATTTTAATAAGGATCCCTCTCCACAAAAAGAGGCAGCGATCTATCAACATAATCACCAAGATCCTATACTGAGAGACACACTTACGCCTTTTGAACTTGAGCTTATTACTGATTTACAGGCGCTTCAGGATAAGTGATTACTCCGAAGTGACGCAGTGCGCCATGTGAGCGAAGGACTTATACGTATTGCAACTCCACTGACGTCAGAAATGGTACGCGAACTCCTTGCCGAACTAGTGCTTCGTAAAGACTGCGTGCTCACTTCAGATGAGCTTCGAATCCTATTTGCTAAATACTATCTCGCGTAAATGCTCCCGATACTTTTTCTTTCGCATGGTTCACCGATGATGGCGCTTGCAACTCCTGAAACAGATGAGTATGTTGCAGTGCTTCATGAGCTTGGAAAAACCCTACCAAAACCGAAGGCAATTCTTGCAGTGAGTGCGCATTGGTATACGAAATGAAAATTTGTGGATGTTGTAGCTCACCCTGAGACCATCTATGATTTTTGAGGTTTTCCTGATCAGCTGTCTTCTATAAAATATCCTGCGCCAGGCTATCCAGAAGGCGCTGCTCTTCTTGCAAAAACACTTCCAAATACTCAGTTTATAGCAGTGGAACGCTGATTTGATCACGGAATTTGGACGACACTGATGCATATATTTCCTAAGGCAGATATTCCTGTCTTTTCGATTTCGCTCGATAGGAATGATAGTAATACAAAACACTTCGAGCTCGGAGCACAGCTTCAAAAATTGAGAGATGAAGGAATCCTCGTTATTGGAATGGGGAATATCGTCCATAATCTCTCGCTTCTTGATTTTTCTGGTCAAAAAACCCTTACTTTTGGCCATGAATTTGATACCGCTTTTAAAAAAGCAGTGAAGCAAAAAGACTATATGAGCCTTGTTGAGCCATGGAATCTCTCATGAGGCCGACTCTCAGTTCCGACTCCAGAGCACTATTTGCCAGCACTCAGTATTTTGGGAATGGCTCAGGATTCAGAAAAGGTTTCTTGGATATATGAAGGATACGAATTAGGGACCATTAGTAGACGGGCATTTGCATTCGGACTTTAATTTTTTGTTATGATTACGACGCTCATAGTTGCAATGGACGAATCTCGCTGTCTCTGAAAAGATGGCCAATTCGCATGGACGAACAAAGACGAGCGCAAGCATTTTGACGAGGTAACCAAAGATCATGTAGTCATCATGGGTCGAAAAACCTTTGAATCCCTTGGTAAACCACTTCCACATCGTCGCAATATCGTTTTGTCTCAAAATATCGAATCCCTCAAATGAGCTAAAGTATTTGAGAGTATCGAGGCATGCTATGCCTCTTTTGAAAGCCTCGATATTGGGCGAGTATTTGTGGTTGGTTGAGCACGGACATATGCTCAATTTATTGAGCAAGACCTTGCAGATGAGATATGGATAAGCCATGTACCTGGTACGTTTGAAGGCGATGTATATTTTCCTTATTATGAGAATAGATTTGAGCCATTCTATGAAAAGCAACTCAAGACGTTTGACTTTGTGAAATATAGACGTATAAATTCGAGAATCTCTTCCTCGAAATGAAAAATTCAGTAGCCGGATCTTTTGATACAAAAGAATTCGAAAACCATATTGTTCAAGCATACGCGCCTCTCAAGCACAATCTTGCCAGCTTTGCTGCATGAGAATCCCCGCTTGGTACACCGCTCACTGCCACTGATATTTCTGCGCTGACAGCGGCATTTGATGAAGGAGTCACCACTGCAAGCGATCTTTCGGACTATATTAAGCACACGGTCGCGAACATTCAAGAGGATCAATTTGATGAAATGGTCAATTTTGTGATGGTCGAGGAAGAAGGTGTAAAAAAAGATCTCATATCAAGACTTCGCTATAGTTCTCAGTATTCACAGTATTTTACAGAGACTTTTGCTGCGATGGAGGCGATCGATGTGGCTACCGATATCGCATACGAAGAAGCCATTGAGCTTCTAGAAATTGCCCGCGAAGAGCGAGATATTGCCATAAATAAGGTCTTTCCGCAGATAAAAGAAGTTATTCAAGAGTGTGATGGAGTGCTCAAGCGCATATCACAAGACATACAAGAATATGGAGAATATTGGCAAATGAGAAGACATCCCATTCTCTGAAAACTAAGTAAAGATGAAGCAAGTGTAAAGCATCCATCCCTCGTAGTGCGTAAACCTGATTTACCCACTTGAGATTTCACCTGACCAGATCTTTGAAGGCATATTTTTGAGATATCCATCACGCATCAAATATCGGATAATCGTGTTTATGAGCTTTTGAGTGAATTTTTGCTCGAAGAAATGGAGCTCATTTATCGCCTTCGGTATTGGTACAATCTCAAAAATATGTACAAACCCTTTGATATTAGTCCATATCTCACTAGGTACGGACCTCTGTAGTCGTCAAACGAGTTGCATTCGCCCCCGAAATAGTTATATTTCTGGGGCTATTTTTTGCCTTGCCGTTGCCATGGAGTTCCCAAAACAGTACGATCCGAAATCATTCGAGAAAATTATCGCCAAGCGCGATGAAGAATTAGGCTATTTCCAGCCACAGGAATCCCGAACAGGGAAGACCTTTTACGTGCCTCTTCCGCCTCCAAATGTTACGGGTAATCTTCATATAGGACATTCTCTCATGCTCGTACTTGAGGATATTATGGTGCGCTACCATCGAATGATTGGAGATTCAACTCTCTGGGTTCCAGGAACGGATCATGCGGGTATTTCGACGCAGGTAAAAGTAGAGCAGCGCCTTGCAGCTGAAGGGCGACGTCGCATCGATATCGGTCGCGAAAAATTCCTCGAAGAAACCCTCAAGTGGAAAGATGAGTATGCCGCGAATATCAACAATCAGGTTCGCCAAATGGGTGCATCGATTGACTGGTCACGCGAAAAATTCACGATGGATGCGAGTGTTAACAAACTCGTTGAACACACCTTTGTGGATCTCTATAAAAAAGGTCTCATCTACCGTGGAGAATATATGGTAAATTATTCTCCACGCCTCGAATCCGTTATCTCTGATATCGAAGTCGAATACCGTGAAGAAGAGGCAAAAATGTACTACATTACATATTTTGTATCTGGCTCTGATAACGAGCTCACCATTGCAACAACTCGTCCAGAAACACTCCTTGGTGACCAGGCGATTGCAGTACATCCAAAAGACAAGCGATTTAAAAAGATCATTGGCCGCAAGGTTATTCTCCCGATCGTTAATAAAGAGATTCCCATCATCGCGGACGAAATGGTCGACCGTGAATTTGGTACCGGAGCACTCAAAATCACTCCTGCACACGATCCAGTAGACTTTGAAGCCGGAAAGCGCCACAATCTCCGCCTCGACTACTCAGTTATCGACCGTAATGGTAAGATGAATGCTGAAGCCGGAATTTTTGCTGGCCAAGATGCAGCAACAACTGCCCGCGAAAATATCGTTGAACTCCTCAAAGCCAAAGGAAATCTCAAAAAAATTGAACCATATACTCACAAAGTTGCCTATTGTGAGCGAAGCGGAGGTCGTGTCGAGTCCATCGTCTCAACTCAGTGGTTCGTCAAGGCTTCAGATATGGCCAAAAAAGTAATTAAGGGCTATGAAAAGAAAGAATTTGAAATCCTCCCTTCGCGCTTTAATAAGACTTTTGAAGACTGGATTTATAATCTTCGTGATTGGTGTATTTCGCGTCAGCTTTGGTGGGGACATCAAATTCCAGCATATTATGACATCAAAACTGGAGAGCTCGTCGCTGTAAGCCTCAACCCTGAGGAAGTTTATGCTCAGTTCGGCAAAGAAAATGTTCGACGAGACGAAGACGTCCTCGATACTTGGTTTTCTTCTGCTCTTTGGCCATATGCTGTCCTCGACTGGACACCTGAAAATCCTGGAGAATTCTTTAAAAAATTCTACCCAGCAAATGTTCTCGAAACGGGACACGATATACTCTTCTTTTGGGTTATTCGTATGTTTTTGTTGGGCTATGAGTACACCGGTCAGACACCATTTAAGACGGTCTATCTCCATGGACTCATCCTCACCGAATCCGGAAAAAAGATGAGCAAATCGAGTGGTACAGTCATTAATCCCCTCGATGTAATTGAGAGTCATTCGGCTGATGCGCTTCGGCTCTCTCTCGTACTTGGAAATACTCCAGGAACGAATCTCAACTTTTCAATGAAGACGACAGACAACAACCTGATGCTTTTAAATAAGCTCTGGAATGTTGCTCGATTCATTGCTACAAATATCGAAACAACCTGAGAGGAGCCAGAAACAATTCATGATCGACTCATGGCGAACTATGATTCGCTTCTGCCACATGAAAAATGGATTCTTTCTCGACTCAGAGCGACTGTTGATTCTATCACAGAAGGAATGGAGAAACTTAATTTCTCCGAAAAGGGGCAAGAACTCATCGCCTTCCTCCGAGATGAACTCGCTGACTTTGCAGTTGAAGAATACAAGCTCACCAAGACAACTTCCCCTCATGGAAGCGATATCATGAGTTACGCAGTACTTACGACTCTCGCGCTTCTCCATCCATATATTCCATTTGTGACTGATGAGCTCTACGGACGTCTTACCAATGGTAAGCATCTCATTGTTTCTAAGTGGCCAGTATGTAAATTTTTACGAGATGAATCGCTCGAAAAAGATTTCATTCTCCTCTATGAGGTAATCCGTGAAGTCCGAAATGTCCGAGCAAGCAAGGGCGTAAAGCCAGGAGATCTCGTTGAGGCTATCTTCGTAACTGGTAAAAAATCTACAGATATCCTCGAGGCTAATCGTACTATCCTCCGTGGGCTCGCTAAACTCTCGGAATTCCAAATCATTAAAAAGGCGGGTGATGAATACGCAGAGTTTTCATATGCGGTCGTCAAAGACGTTGAAATGTATCTCAACACCTCTGCGCACATTGATACCGAAGCTGAAAAAATCCGCCTCAGAAGCGAAATTGAGAACAAAAAAGAATACATTCGCATCGTTGATATCAAGCTCACGAATAAGGACTTCGTAAAAAATGCGCCCGAAAAGATCGTCCGCATCGAACAAGAAAAAAAGCACCAAGCCGAAGAACAGCTCGAAAAACTTCTCGAAAAATTCTCCAAACTCGATGCATAAACAAAAACCTGGAAATCCCTCAAGATTTCCAGGTTTTTTTAAGACGCAAGAAACGTGAGGTTTTTTGGAGGAATAGACAAAGTGTGTCAAAATAATCCCATGGACACACCTACTATCCAAAATCAGCTCGAAACCCTCGTTTCTTCAAAGAATCCAATTGCCTTACTTTTCTCTATAGCAAAGGCGCGTGAGCTTGTTGAAGAATTTGCAGATGGACTCATGAACGGCATCGAAAAAGCCTATTATGAGAATACTTCCGCGCTTTTTATCGAACTGATCGAAGGGTACGAGAAAAGTGGATTTTTTAAGATCATCTATGCTTTTTATGAGGGGAGTGGTCAGCTTCCAGCTCAAAAAGCCTATCTCGATCGCTATTTTGAGGAGAGTTATTGGCGAGATGTGGATTTTTATTTCTATGTTCTTGAAAAGCATCCGCAGTATCGCATGCAGTTTGAGATACTGCGTTACTTCTACGAAAATCGAGATGCTCAGCAAGTGTTCCTCGGTCTCACCACTGACGAGGGAAGGGGAGACTACCTTGCTGCGCTCGAAAAAGACATGGATTTACATGCAGTGGACTTTGTTCGTACACCCTCTTGTATCGAGTTTTTTAAGGTACTCGTTGTTGAACTCGCTGCAAAACCTGACCGCAAAATCTCAAACCTCTCAAAGTCTTGGAAAAACTATGGACGTCGAATTGCTCGCGATCTCTATCTCGAAATGATCGCCGATCGATCAGGCCCACGAGTGACATTTTGGGAAAAATATTTCCTCGGTGAATTCTCTATCACACGCCAGCTTCTCGAAACGATCGAAGCCGAAGGCGTCTTTGATTGCTTCCGATTTTTGCGAATGAAGCTCCTGAAGACTCCTAAATATAATATCGCGCTCACCGAAGATAATATATTCCAGCAGTTTATTGCACGTTCAAAATCCATTGCTCAAGGATCTGTTGTCGAAAAACTCGATTTCATTGCAGATACCCACGATGCAATGGGAAGCGATCCCATGAAGCGTGAGCAGTTTCAGGGTGTTCTTCGTAAGGGGCTTATGTATGATAATTCGATTGATTTACTTGATGCAATTTTGGGTATTAGCTTTCTCTCTCGACAGGCATTTTATGAGATTAAGCGACGATCATTTGCACGGAAGGAACTCAGTGTTTCATTCGAACATCTTGAGCGTGTAAAAACGCTCGCGAATATGCTGGATTCATCACTCTTCCTCAGATTTTTGCGTCCATTTTTGATTGCAAGACTTGCGCGCGTATTTAACAAAAATTCGGACCTATACTACTTCATCAAGTTTATTCTCACTATCCATGAATCCAATGGATATAGCGAATACAAGATGCTTTCGAGATTTTTCCTTTCGCTCGAGGCCTTTGGGAAGTCTGGTTTATACGGTTGGTTTTTAAGATCAATCCAATTTGGTTGGCTGCTTATCCTTGCAGGAATCCTCTTCTTTATAGCGCCACTTGGTACTTTTCTCGCACTTCTTGGACTTCATCTTCTGCGATTTGGAAAACGCTTTGCTGAGCAAAAATTCCCAGAAATTGCACTTACATCTAATTTTCAGATCGCGAGCTATTTGGTACTCATTTGAGTCATTAGTCTCTCGTTTGGTCTCACATTCGGTAGGGAAGACAACATGTCTATTGTTTACCGCAATTTCCGCACGACTATCAATGCGAGTACACTCGTCGCAAGTGAGAGTATTTCTGCACTTGGTGAATATATGAACTCCAAAGCGAGTGTGTTTGAGTTAGGGCAGGGAAGTAAGGATGAGAATATTCTGGATAAAATTGATTATCAGAAAGGGAAGACCTATCGAGACACAATAGATAAAAAGTAAAAATACTTGATTCTTATAGTAAAAACTATAATATATTTATAGATAAAAGACTCTGTATATTACTATATAAATTCAATGATCGAATTTCACAAAATTGTAAAGAAATTGTGAGCAAGACCGAGTAAAATTCTACTTTTGGAGGATATGCTCGAGATCATTGATCCCGAAAACACTCGTGGTCCGGTTGGTAAGCGCGAAGTATATAAAACCATCTACCGACTCAAGGCTGAGAATCAAATCTTCGCTCTTCGAAGCGGGCTTTTTTTGATTTGAATACCCGAATCAAACAAGGATGCAATTGGACTTATTGAGTCACACTACTGGCAAATTGCGAGCGCCTTTATTCGTCGTGAAGTGCATTCTGAATATATCATTGCCTGACCTAAGGCTCTGGAAATGCACATCTGAGATATGTCTACTTCCAATATACTCATTGTATATACAAAGTCTACTAATAAAATACTCAAGGTCTCTCCACGGCACAAAATCGTATTCAAAACTATTGAGGCGGGGAAACGTACGAGCGGAAATCTCTTCCCAAAACTTGCAAAAATGACCGTGCGAATCGACATGATTCAGTGAGAAAAATTTAAAATTCTCGGATTAGAAGCAGCTCTGTTAGACGCGCTTCTTGTACATGTTGGCTGACTCTATCCAGATGGCTATTTGGTTCGTAAATTCCTTGAGCGTTATGCGACTTCTCTCGACAGAGCATTACTCGGAATGCTCGTAAACATGCGATACATCTCGTCCATCAACCGACTTCGCGAAATGAGTAAAGAGCTCTGATATGAGTCATTGTACCGCGACACGGTTGATATTATTCGTATGGAATGAGCTGGCTGTTTCCTCACTATGAAGACATAAAAAAACTGAGAATCTAAGAGATCCTCAGTTAAGCAGTATTACTCGACTTTTAGTCATCTGGTGTTTGAGAGACATATGGTGGCAGTTGTTTTGCACCAGTATGTACTTCGTCGGACAGCCAGTCGTCATCCCAAAAATTGGATGGTATAGGTTTTTGTTGTGTAGACATTTTGCTACCTCCAGTAGTGTTTATATGAATCACATTGAAGCGCCAATACTTTATATATCGTCCTTATTTTGTAAAGACAATTGAAACCGAGACACAAAAAATGCCATGAGAGAATATCTCATGGCATGGTTGATTTGAATCAGTGCTAGTGGGAAGCTAGCCCAATTTTACACGATCGCCGCGCTTACGGCCGTCGTCTACTGTAATGCATACTTCATCGCCTTGCGGTGAAAAGATCGGTGCTACAGGTTCGATAGTCATTTTTGCTTTCCTCTTTCTGAAGTTTAATCACGGGTGAAGCAGGAATACTCTATAGGTCGCCATCTTTTTGTAAAGGCGAATGGAAGTTTCGATGGATTTCTTTGAGGCGTGGATTCGTGACATGTGTATACACCTGAGTCGTCGTAATTGACGAATGACCAAGAAGTTCTTGAATCGATCGTATATCTGCACCATGCTCCAAAAGTGTCGTCGCAAACGAGTGCCTGAGCGTATGAGCCGAAACATCCTTGAGAATCCCTGCCTTCATAGCGCGCTTGCCGACCATATCCGTGATAAACTGACGCGTTAAACGCACATGTTCATCATCTAAAGATGCCGAATTAATACTCTCTGCGTCGTAATTATGGCGTATAAAGAGTGGGTTAAAATGATCATTTCGCGCTTCGAGATAGTCTACAATTGCTCATTTTGCGCGTTCTGTCAGGTAGACAATTCGGACTTTGGAACCCTTACCGCGGACGATGAATTCCATGGTATCGAGATTGATACTGTTACGGTTGAGATTTGTGAGTTCAGAGATACGCAGTCCAGTTGAATAGATACATTCGAGGATTGCGAGATCACGTTTGTCCTGGATTCGATCATTTCAGACACTCGCAAAAAGCTTCATGACTTCCTCAGTTGTTAAAAATGTCACTTGGCGATCCTTTTCTTTAATGAGATCAATGGTGGTTGGATCGATACATTGGATTCATTTTTTCTTCAAAAACTTAAAAAACGTCCGAAACGTGATCATATAGGCATTTGCAGACTTCACAGCGAGTCATTTATCTGCCAAAAATAGGCGAAATTCATTTAAATCCTCTAAATTCACGTTTTCGATCTCGAGACGACATAATCCTCGTAAAAACATCTTTGTCTGCATCTTTTTAGCTCGTTTTTCAGGATCTTCCGAAGTTTCTACAAAAATAGCATGATGGGGAAGATCGAGATCAGGATGACCTGTGGTTTTTGGATCTACGAACTCTAAAAACTTCCATATATGTAATTCGTATTGCTCGATAGTCTTTGGACTCGCATTTCGGTGTAGTCGCAAATATGTGATGAATTCCTCGAGAGCGCTGATATATTTCATAGGTAGTATATTTATGAATGAATGATTTTATTTATCCACACAGGAAGAGTGAGGGAAAAGCACAAACAAAAACTACATTACATAATGTAACTTATGTAATGCATTTTATATAAAAATATGAGAATACAAGGGATTTCCGTGAATTCGTATAGGTCGCTATCTAAGTGCTCTCTGTGCATAATATAAATATTTCGTGTGATTGATTCATGTACTTATAAACAATTTATCTATCCACTAATAAGTGTTCCTCAAAGCTTCACAGATCATTTGCCATATCTTTGATTGACCTGTGCAAGAGTTTGCTCGAGTCGGATTGTGCGTTCATATCGAGTGTTATCGACATCGAATACTGAGAGTTGGCGCGGATTAGCAATCGTTAGGCCCGAAAACAGAATCCCCGTGGTTCTATAGAATATTCCAGGTGTAAAGACTTCTGTCATGAGTTCTTTGCAGGTTTCGAGGATTTGGTGCTTGTCTGCGGTGCTGCTATCAAAAATTCGTGAAGCTCGGGATCTCACGAGCTCTCTTGAGCGCAAAAGCACACTCACCTCTCCAATTTCGCATTCGAGCTCCATGAGTTCACGGTAGGCATTTTCAAAATTAGCGAGGAAATATCGCCAGAGAATATGCTTGTTATCTGTCATGAAGTGATTGAAGGATCGAGACCTCAAAATACTCTTCTGTCGCCCGCCTCGGCCATGATCCATATGCCAGACATCAACACCATGAAGCTCGAGCCAAAGAGTTGTTGCATTCTTACCGATAAGTCGATCAAGTTCAAAAAAGCCAAACTGTTTGAAGTCTAGTATTGTTCGAACACTCTTACCAAGCTTGATCTCAGTATTACGTCCCACAAATGGAATGTCTCGTACCGGAAGCTCTGTAAAAACTTCAGCTTCGTCGCTCGCATCGAGACCCACAAACTGACCATTTGGTTTATGAATATCTGAGAAAATTTTTGCTTTAATGCGAGTATTGGCGACTCAGATTGATACTGGTATCCCGATGCGATTTTTGACCTCTTCTCGTAACTGAGTGGTAAATTTGGTGACATCTCCTTCAGTAAAACGATCTGGAAGTCATGTAATATCCAAAAAGGCTTCATCAATAGAAAATGGCTCAACTGAGAGACTTCTTTCACCTAAAAATCAGAGAAACTCGTCGGAAATTCTGCGATAATATCCGAGATCTGGCGGTAGAATTATAAGCTTGCCTGCGAGCATTTGTTCTGCTTCCCATTTTGGAGTACCGACTCGGATGCCATATTTACGTGCTTCGTAAGATGCCGCGATGATAATGTCGCCTCAGACCACAACGCATTTATTCCTGAGCGAAGGATCGCGGAGTATTTCGCATGATACAAAGAAACAATTACAATCGACATGTGCATAGAGTTTTGTCGAAGTTCGAAGTATCATGCGAGCGAGTTTAGTGATATTTTCGCATCAGAGAGACGGCTACTCAGCGGATCTCGAGGGATTCGCTTGGGATAATCGAAGCATATTCGGGATTTCAAGATCTGAGCATCGGCCTGTTCCCATGAAAATCAAAAATGCGAATCACATAACTATCATCCACAATAGCAAGCACAACATCCCCTGCTTTTGGCACTCTCCCCTTCTCAATTACGACAGTGTCGCCTTCAAATATGCCAACATCGCACATACTCGAGCCCTTCATGGTATGGAACATCGCAGTTGCGGGGTGTTCGACGAGATAATCAGAGAGGCTCCCCTCTCATTCTTGGCGTTCTGTGACAAAACGTGGATGATTGTACATATGTTTTGATTATTTATATGTACATAGTACATATTTATTTGCGATTTCAAGAAATATTTCGTCGAATTTGTGCAAATTGACGATTTTTAAAAGTTGTTTTTTGAATATTTCTGCTTTTGAGGAAGTTTTGCCAAAAAAAGATATCAAATCCCTTTGCCCAAGGGATGAATTCCGTATAAATTATTTATACGAAACAAGATTTTAGTCATTTGACAATACTTGCAGCGGAGATAAGTTTATTGCAAGATAAAAACACAACAGCGGATATCAATACAGGAGTCCCATGTCACGCCAAACTATCACTCAAAGAGTAATCATTTTTAATCTGTCTTTTATGTCGCAGTACCTTCGTCGGAAAGTAGCAGGCCTTTCCATTGTTCTCCTCATCGCACAGATTGTGATGCCTGGACTCGCATATGCAGCGAATCCAGCACTTACAGCCACGCTTACACAGTCTAATGTTCCAGCAGGAGCAGAAATTGTGCAAGTGAGTGTACCTCATGACCTTGTTCCATGAGATAATTTGGTATTTACTCTCAGCGGTACGACTGTCTCACAGGCATTCGATACTTCGAGCACGGTAACACTCGGGCTTCTCAATGTAAAAATTGATGCACTTACCGAAGTAAACTCGACTGTAGATACTCCTACTCGAACCTACACGATTACGAGTGCTAATCCAGGTACGCCTTTTGCTACCCCGACACTCGTAGTACAAGATGCACCAAATAACTTTAATACGCTCGTTAATAACGTTGTTGCGGTTGCACAGCAGGCTGAGTATCAGATCAACGCAAACCTTATCGCTGGTGATGTTGTAGGACTCACTGTTGCAGGTACGGGTGTGACTCAAAACTTTAATACTGACAAGACAACAACTCTTACGGCTCTTGCTTCACAAATTACATCGGGGACGATTGTAAATGCGAGCTATTCGGGTGCGACAAATAAAATCAGCTTTATTGCAAAGACGGCAGGAGTTCCATTCAGCCTCTCAAATCTCGTTATTCAGTCGAGTGGCGTAAATCCAAGCGTCGTACAGCCAAATGTTGTGCCAGTTGCGCAGGTCAATACAATCACGCTTCCACGAACGATTGATGCCGGTGAGCAAATGGCTCTCACAGTTGCGGGTACGCCGATTGTGCAGAGCTATACAGGCAGCTCAAATGCAACACTCGATGCCTTTGTAAATCAGATTGATTCACTTGCTGCAGTTGATGCTTCTCGTAGTGGAGGAGCGATTACTATTACGTCTGCAATTCCAGGCACACCCTTTGCGATTGGAACACTTGCGGTTACGGGTAATAGTGTAGCAGTGGTACATGTGGCACCAAATGTGATTGCAGTGGCTCAGCAGGATGTTATGAGCTTTGCTCGTGACTTCGTTGCAGGTGATACGCTCTCAGGAAGCGTGAACGGAACACCTGTAAATCTCAGCTATTCTGGATCAAGCGCAGCGACGCTTGCAGCTCTTGCAAGTGCTATTGACGCACTTCCTGGGGTTACAGCGACGAGCAATCCAGGACTTAAAACTGTTACTGTGGTAGCAGAAGCAGCAGGTACTCCGTTTACTCTTGGTGCATTCGCTATACAAACACAAGTAGCAACAACTTCTGTCGTTGCCAATGTTGTAGCAAAATCTCAAAGCGAAACCATCACTTTTGCACGTAATCTCGTTGCTGGCGACAATGCGAGTATCGTGATCAATGGAATAGCCGTAAATCAGTCATATATCACAAGCTCAAACGCGACGCTTACTGCTATGACGGCAGCGATTGACGGACTTGCAAACGTAGATGCGAGTGTTTCTCTGGGGATTCGTACTATTACCGTAACAGCAACGACACCTGGAGTTTCGTTTAGCATTTCGAGCCTCAATGTGATCAATCAGGTCTCACCTACGGTTCTCCAAAATCCAGCAAATCCTGTAAAACAGATCTCGAGTTATATCATTCCAAATACGATTATTTCGGGTGATCAGACGACATGGACGATTGCAGGACAGAGTCTTACGGGTGCATTTACTGGAGATGACGCAACATCTTTAAATAGCTTTGGAACGGCTACAGATGCTCTTGGCGCAGTAGATGCAACGATGAATACAGGAACTCGTACACTCACAGTAACAGCAGCAACGGCAGGTAACTCGTTCACTACTGGTAATTTTGTAACAACCAGCACTGGCGTAGCATCAACTTCAGTGACTACAAATACTCCTGAAACGAAGGCTTCACTCGATGTGAATGTGGTATCCGCTCCACTCGAAGGTGAAACTCTCACGATTGGCTCATGTAATGTGACATTTTCGTCAGTGACACTTCCAGACTATGACTGTAGTAATAATGCAGCAGTGATCAATATCGCATCTACTGATATCGGTACTATTGCAGCACTTCTACGAGGACTCAATGGTATTAGCGATCCAGTAAATGGTGTTATTACACCAGGTGGAACCGGTACACATGCGATCTTTACGCGTCAGACTGCTCAGGTAGGAACAACGCAGATCAATTTTGTAAATGGAGCAACACCAGGAAATATTACATCGACTCAATCAACGCCAGTAGTCGCAGTTACTCAATCAAATACATATACACTTCCTCGTACGCTCGTGAATGGCGACAGTGTTGGAGTAACGATTGATGGAACTCTCTTTACACAGACATATCTTGCGGATTCGACAACGACAATTGCAAATCTTGCGAGCAATATTGATAGCCTCCCTCAGCTCGATGCAACTGCGAGCGGATCAGTAATTACGATTACTGCAGCTGATGCAGGTACGGCATTTACAACTGGAAATCTCGTCATTACCAATACAGTAACTCCAACACAGTCAGTCTCGAGTTCGGCAGGTGCGGTAGCACGTCAGTCGATCACCTTCCCTACGGATTTTGTAGCAGGTGATGCTGTGGCGGTAGACGTGAATGGTACAACGGTCAATACACCGTTTGCAACAGACAACGCAACTACGATTTTAAATGTTGCATCGAATATTGCCCTTCAGCCAGGCGTAAGCGCAACAGCAAGTGGATCAAATACAGTAATTGTTGCATCGACTGCAACAGGTGCAAGTCTCGTGATCGGAACAATTGCAATAGATAACTCAAGCACTCCTACAACACTTCAGGCAAATGTAGCTCCGGTAGCTCAGGTGGATGATTATACACTTTTGTATGATGTACATTCTGGACAGACGGTTACTGCGACACTTTCAGGCGCAAGTGTTAATCAGGCATTTACAACGGATGCTCCTACAACGATGACGCTTCTTGGTGGACTCATTGATAACGGGACATTTGCGAGTGCTTCATATAGCGGAGCTACAAAGACTCTACGACTCACAGCAAAGACGGCAGGTGTTGGATACACTGGAAGCCTCAAGCTCGATGGCGAATCCATCAGCCCAGTAAATCTCGTACCAAATGTCGCAAGCGGAGCACAGGTTGATCAATTTACAATTCCACGAACCCTCGTGGTTGGTGAGACGCTTTCTGTTGATGTAAATGCACAGACGGTAACTGCAGGTTTTGCAACCGACACAGCAACAACTCTCGCAAATCTTGCAGCAGCAATCGATGCACTTCCAGGAGTGAGCGCAGTAAGTAATGGCGGAGCATCTACTATTACGGTTACTGCAGAAGTTGCAGGAATTCCATTCACGCTCAGCGCTCTTGGTATTGCTCTCGCAGTTCCAAACACGAATATCGTGCCAAATGTGCCAGCTCAGGCTCAGATTATGGACGTTACTATGCCTCGAAATCTCGTTGCGGGTGACACACTTACGCTCCCAGTAGGCAGTGGAAGTGTTACAACGAGTTTCTCAGGATCAGAAGCCCTCACAATGAGTGGTTTTGCAGCAGCAATCGACGCACAACCAGGAGTGAGCGCGACAGCAAGCGGGCTCGTAGTAACGGTTACTGCAGAAGTCGCAGGAATTCCATTTACTCTCGGAAATCTCTCAGTAAGCAATACTGTAGCGCCAACTACCACAGTTAACAATGTTGCACCAGTCGCACAGGTTATGAGCGTGAATGTACCAACATTCCTCCCTGGTGATGCCGTAAGCCTTACAGTAAATGGTAGCCTCACAGCTCAGGCATCATTTGCAACAGACAGCGCAACAACCCTCACAAATCTCCGAACAGCCATCGATGGACTCGGACCCGTAACAACAAGCATGTCAGGATCGACGCTTATTCTTACGGCAAATGTTGCAGGAACGGCATTCTCAGTAAGCACACTCTCAGTAATCAATACGCAGACTGCAACGATCACAGCGATCAATGTACCACCGGTTTCACAGATTGTTACGGTGACGCCTTCAAATACGATTAAAAAATGGACATTCCGTGTTACGGTCAATGCGACAAATTATGACTATCTCAGTAATGCCCTTGATACTGACAATTCAGTAGTCACAGCACTTGCAGGAAATATTACAGCAAGTGGAGTCACAGCAACGGCATCTGGTGCCAATCTCATCCTTACAGCAAGCATCCCAGGTACGCCATTTACATACTCAGCTGCTGCACTCGATCTCACAGCTCCGGCAATCACAAATGTTGTAGCAACTAACGAAATCCTTCGAACGGGTTCTACGAGTACAACGAGTCTTTCGATCGACGAAAATGGAAGCATCTATTTTGTACAAAGTGGTTCAACAGTAGCAACAACAGGTGATCTTACAGCGCTCCTACTGAGTGGTCAGGCATTCCTTGGTAAGGCAAATGCACTCGCGGATGTTCCATATACATTCACAATTCCAGCAGGAGTTCAAGACGGGCATTACGACGCAATTGCAATTGATGCCTCAAGTAATATCTCAGGTATTCATGCAACAGGAATTACGATCGATAACACCCCTCCCCTTCTCACGATCTCAACTGCCTCAGGACAGACAACAAATTCTGGAAGCTTTGATATTGCAGGTACAACCGAAGCAGGTCTCTCAGTAAGCATCAGTAATACAGGATCAACAGACAATGTTGTTGCTCTCGGTAATGGAGCATTCTCTGGCAATGTTGCCCTCGTGCTCAATGCTCACAATACAATCATTGTGACTGCAACCGATGCAGCAGGAAATACTTCTACTCGAACACTCACGGTAACTCAGGACAATATTAATCCCGTTGTTTCTGTTACTCCTGCGACTACGGTCACAAATCAGGCAACAGTAGCATTTACAGGTACAACAGAAGCAAATGCGAATATCAGCATCACGGGTGGAGCAGCAACTCTCTTGGTTACTGCCGCATCGGATGGTACATTCTCAGGAGTGGTATCGCTCACAGCAAATAGTCTCAATACCCTCCTCGTAACTGCGACAGACAATGCAGGCAATGCAGGAACTGGAAGTATGAATGTACTCCAGGATAGCATCGTACCGACGGTCATCCTCTCTACAGCAAGCGGAGCAATCGTCGATGCAAATACATTCCAGATCGACGGAATCACCGAAGCGAATGCAAATATCGTAATCACCAACCAGTCTGGATCTACGGTAGGTACAGCCACAGCATCATCTACAGGTGCATTTAGTACGAATGCAACGCTTCTACAGGATACGACAAATATCCTCACAGTAACAGCAACTGACGCAGCAACCAATACAGCATCGAGCGCCATTACGGTCATCGAAGACTCGGTTGCTAATACACTTCTCATCAGTCCTCAGCCAGTAGCGACTTCGTCAAATAGCATCACGCTTACGGGATCTACTAAGGTTGGATCATCGCTCGTACTGACTCGAAATGGTGGACTCACTCTTACAGGAAGTGCTGCAGGCGGGAATTATAGCTTCGTAGTTCCACTTCTTCCAAACAGCCTCAATACGATTAGTCTGACATCAACCGATCAGGCAATGCATGTTGCTACCGGTTCTGTAAGCATTACGCATGACGATATCAATCCTGCGGTTGTAATTGCTACTGCAGCTCATACAACAAGTGCACTCGCCGCAACACTTAGCGGTACAACAGAAGCCTTTGCGAGCATTGTAATCTCTGGAGGTTCTGGCGCAGTAGTCGGTGGAGTTGCAGATGGTTCAGGAGCATTTAGCCTCGTTGTACCACTCTCGATTGGTGCAGCAAATACGCTTCTGGTCACTGCAACTGATCTTGCAGGCAATGTAGGAACGGGATCTGTAGTAATTACTCAGGATCCAATTCCACTCACACTCACTATTACGCAGGTCGGACCAATTACGACGAGCGCAAATACATTTACGATTTCAGGAACTTCAAAGGCAAATGCAAATATTGCAGTCAGCGGTACAGCATCAGCCTCGACTACCGTATCTGGAACGGGGGCATATAGTGTTACGCTTCCACTCACAGCAAATGTGACAAATAATTTCCTCGTAACGGCCACTGACACTTCGGCGACCCTTACTGGATCGATTGCGGTAATTCAAGATTCGGTTGCACCAAGCTTTACGGTCTCGGCAACGGGAGCAATTACAAATGCACTTACATACGTTCTCACAGGTACGACTGAGACAGGAGCAACAGTCACAGCGACATCTTCAGGAATGGTCTCTACAATCGCAAGTGGTACTGGAGCATATACGCTCACTCTCCCACTCGTTACAAATACAGGAACAACCTTTGTAGTTCGGGCAACTGACCTCGCAGGTAATGTATCAACTGGAACGAACGTGGTAATTACTCAGGACGCACTCGCACCCGCAATTAGTGCTCAGAGCTTCTCAGGAGTTACTAATGCAGGAGTGACAACGGGTTATTACACATTTACAACGAACGAAACGACGACTTCAACATTTTATGTAGGAACGGGCTCAAATGTTGTTGCGACAACAATTTGGAGCGGATCAACAGTTGGTACAAGTCATTCAGGTGCGATTGTTGGTGTAGATCCAACAAATACCTATTACGTATTTGTACACTCAGTTGATGCAGCAGGAAACATTACAGATACTCCAGTTGGTACCGCACTCTTCGCAGTAGCAAGCACAAATGGCGGAAGTAATGGAGGTTCATCTGGTGGAGGGGGCGGCGGATCATTTGGATCAAGCGGAGGTGGTGGAAGTGGAGGAGGAAGCATCTTCATTGGATTTCCTTCAACACCTTCTACTCCTACAGTAAATACGGGAACAGGGACAACTACTACTGGTACCGGTACTACCACTACCGGAACAGGAGCAATCGGTAACATGGGAACTCCAACAATTAAAACCCCATACCCACCAACTACTCCAGTGAAGGGTACAACAAAACCAATTGTTAGACCGACAAAGCCAACAGTTAAGCCAACCACTCCGATAAAAAAGCCTACAGTTCCAAAGACTCCAATTGGTCATGCAGTTGATGCTCCAGGACTTGGATATGTTGTAAAGAATGGTGACGCAGTCGATACTCCAACTGCTACCAATGGTACAAATCCAGTAGACTATACATTTGAAGGTGGTGCACGATTTATCAGCGCTGCAAACTCGGTCAATGTTCGCTTGACACCAAGCATGGATGGCGATCTCCTCGCGACACTTCCACGCAATAGCCGTGTTGAACTCATTGGGGAACAAGGAGTTTGGGGGCATGTAACATTTGACGGGGTCGATGGTTGGGTCTATCTCGACTATCTCCGAACGCTTCAGGATTCGGATATTGCCCGCACTGATCCATACCTCTTTGCACAAGGTCACGAACTCAACTACGAGGTTACATGGGCACGCGTCAATGCAGCTCGATACCTCAATATTCGTTCAAAGCCAGATGGAGATTCTCCGATCGTACGATCACTCAGCCCACTCAAACATGGCGAGCTCATCGTTATCCTCGACCGTCTTAATGGTTCAGAATGGGTTGAAATCCGATCACAAAAAGGAACTGGCTACGTACGCAAAAAATTCATTGACGAAGTTGAATAGATCAAAATCGAAGATTCTTGAATACTCACTGTATCCAATATGAAACACTTGTTCAAAAACACAGAATCTTTTATTTCTGTTGTAAGGTACTGCGATACATCGAAGACTCTCTGAAAATTACAAGCTGATTTTGCAGGATATAATATATTGGACCGTGCGCCCGCACTGTATGCTCCGTCAAAGATATTGGTTTCTCCGTGAGAAAAACCAATGGGAACCGGCAAGAGAGTGTATTATATCCTTGAGAAGCTATATCTAGAACTGGGCCAATCACACACAATGCAAGCACAGGAAGAATATCTCCATGGGCCAGAGATATCTTACGTTCTCAATCACGAGGAACCGCTCTCTACAGATACACTCCAATCTGAAGTAAGTAAAAAAACGAATATTATTCTGATCATGCCCGCCCATCAAGTAACGTTTTTCGAGCGGGCAGCAAGAGAGTTTTATGGATCAGCTGAAGAAATGTTTTACGGGGACACCAAGGAAACTCATGCACCCAATGGAAGTGGATTATTTATATTCCCAAAAACGCATACTATTGAGCGGATTCCATCGCTGCCAGTAGTAAGTAAGAAGTAATAAAAAGACCTCCATGACGGAGGTCTTTTTATTACTCTTTATGCGAACGAAATATTCGCATAAGTCCGAGGATGATAATCACTATCGGCCAATACTTTGACCACATATCGTGAGGCAGATACCCAAAATTATCGAGAAGGAAAAGACATCCGATAATCACTATAAATACACCGACATATGTATGATGTCTTCCGTGTCTTTTCCCTTTATGAGAATTTTCCTGAGATTCCTCAGTAGAATGAGTAGAATTGCGAGCCATAAATATTGAAGGATTACGTAGTGTATTGTACCTAGATCGTAGAAGAAGAACAAGACGATTTACCTTTTTAAAAACCGTAATACCATTACGGTTTTTTTATTCGAAATTCACTCTATTCTGCTTTGCTTTACAAAAAGACTATTTACACCAAACTGAGCACAAAAGGAATCTTACATTTCTCGATCGAATGTCTATTCAGCTTGTATTCGCCATATTTACACTCGTATTTGTTTGTGCAGTAGTTCTTGTGATGCTGTATTTTGCATTCCGAGAATTCAGACAGATCTTTGCGGGCTATTGAGTGCCATTCGTAATGACACCAGATTCAAAACTCGAGGTGCTTCTCCAAAATATCGAGCTGCGACCGTGACAAACATTTGTAGATATTGGCTGCGGAGATGGTAAAATTCTGTATGCTATGAGCCAAAGGCATCCAAATAACCATTTCATCGGCTACGAAAATTCGAAGCGACCGTACAATCTCGCACTCAAAAAAAAGGCGGAATATCAAGGAAATTACAGCGTCTCAAATGAAGACTTTTTCCATGCTTCTTTAGCTGAAGTAAATGTTGCATACGCATACCTACTCCCTCATCTCATGCTAAAAATATGGCAGAAAATTGAGTCTGAGTGCCAACCATGAACGCTCTTGTATTCAAATAGTTTTTTTATTCAGTGAATCGAACCCTATAAAATAATTGAATGCGGCCGCGATCAAAAAATCTATGTCTATAAAGTAGCTTAATATGTACGATATTTTTATTCTCGTGGTGCTCATTTTTGGAATGTGAGCCTTTTACTTTGCACCTTGGGTACCCACTAAGACAAAAGATGTAGAGCGTATCTATCAAATTTTGCAGCCAACCTCTGCCGATGTTTTCTATGATCTCTGATGCGGCGATGGACGACTCGATTTTTATTTTGCACAAAAATGAATCAAGGCCGTATGATTTGAGATTTCGATTATTTTTTATCTCTATTGTATCTGTAAAAAATGGCTTACCAGAAGCACAAATATAGACTTTGTCTTCGGTAACTTTTTTAAAAAGAACCTGAGCGAAGCCACTATTGTCTATATGTTCGGCACAGATGCAACAATCAATAAAAGCAATGCATTCAAAACCAAACTCCAAAATGAACTCAAGCCATGAACCAGGATCGTCTCATATCTCTTTAAAATAGACTGGCTCAAGCAGATTGCCGTACACAAAGACCCAAAAGGAATGAGCATTTATGTATATAAAATATAATCGAGAGTATTTAAAGGGGAATCCTACAACAATCCGAAGTTTATACAAAGGTCTATTGACTTAGTTTGTTCTATATATACTGTTGAGCTATCTAATCTTTAGGATATGTCGCTTCATTCCCCTGAGCAGGAAGTTCGATTTTTAATGAGTCGAGCCTCCATCGCAATTGCTTGAGACCATCTCAATCCTGCAACCTTAGCAGTCCATGGAAATACTCTCTTTCGAGTATTAGAGCAGTGTAAAGAAGGTGTTTTTCGAATTGAAAGAAATGAATGACATCCTGACGCCTTCGGTAATCATATTCGCGCAGAAGAATTTAATGCTTTAATCGAGCTCAATTGAGTAGTGAAGAATGCAATAGAAAAAGTCTTTGGAGCTCATTCGGATGTGAGAACTTCCTATGAATCACTCCAACGAGATGTGCGCAATGTTGTAAGTGCAAAAGTTCCAGCAAGTCCATCCTTAAAAGAATTTTGTACTGAGCTACAGAACTCTCTATCTCAAGCAAAGTAAACTTAAAAATCCACTTCATTACGAAGTGGATTTTTAAGTTTCTTCCAGTGGAGCATCAAGCATTTACTGTTTGCACCAAAGGCAAGGAATAAAAAAGACCCCAAATATCTCTTGGGATCAAATCTCGTAGACATACAACCTACTTTATTAAAACAGGTTGTAGTCTGGTGGGTTTGTACTGTAGTTGACTCTTCTTTGGTGCTGCAACTTGCTCAACATCCTTAAATTGACTAACGAGCTTAGCTAATATTTCAGCTTCACTCCTCAGTGCTTCAGCTGCCGCAGCAGTTTGTTCGACGAGGGCAGCGTTTTGCTGTGTGCCATCGTCCATTGAGTTAACAGCCAGTTTGACTGCATCAATGGCAATTTCTTGCTCCCGCGTAGCATCAGAAATGCCTCCCATCATATTCTGAACATTTGAGATTTCGGCGGCAATCTTGTTCATATCTTCTCCTGCAGCATTAGCCTGGACAATTCCCATCCCGACTTTTGCTACTGAATCATCAATGAGTGTTTTGATATCTTTTGCTGCAGCGGCACTGCGATGAGCCAGATTGCGCACTTCAGTTGCCACCACGGCAAAGCCACGTCCTTGTTCACCAGCACGTGCTGCTTCTACTGCAGCATTGAGCGCCAGAATATTGGTTTGAAATGCAATGCCATCAATAATACTGATAATGTCCACAATTTGCCGTGAACTTGCATTGATTTCCCCCATGCTCCCTACTACTTTTTCGACCGAACCCTTTCCTTGCTCAGCCATTTTAGAAACTTGTACCATCTGCTTATCAGTCAAGTTCGTATTGTTTGCATTTTGCTGCACGGTGGAAGCGAGTTCTTCCATAGTGGCAGCAGTTTGTTGGAGAGCCGATGCCTGTGCCTCAGTCCTTGCCGAGAGATTTGAGCTCTCTTCAGCAATTTCTTGAGTTTGAGCAACGATACTTATGACACCGCTGCGGATACCTCCTACAATACCCGAAATATTTTCCCTCATTTTTTCCAGGCTTGCCAGCAGTTGCCCCGTTTCATCTTTTGAATGATTCGTGATGTGCTGTGCTGTCAGATTTCCAGATGCGATAGCATCTGCAACTCTGACAGCTTCATAGAGTGGTTTTGTAATACTTCGCATAATACCTATTGCAAAACCAATGCCGATGATACTAGCAATTATACCCAGTCCTATGAGCGTATATAGCGCTTTCTGAAATTCATCGTCCATTGATTGTGAAGTTTTTGCAACTATATCCTGGTAGTATTTAGAAACCTCCAGCATACTCTCTTCGTACGACAAGAGAGTTGGCTTAAACTTCGAATCGAATATTTCTTGGACAACTGCACTCTCGCCGTTCGCTTTTGCTTTAAAGATTTGTTCACGAATGGCGATTATTTGTTTTCGCTTCGCAGCAACACTTTCCATTAGCTTCTTAGCTTCTGGTTCAACGGTGAGTTTGGTAAGCTTTTCTTGAATGATATTAACTTCCTGCATCGTACGGTTCATATCATCTACGAGCTGCTTTTCGTATGTTGGACTATTTGAAAAAATTCTGCCCACTGTACGAACTCCGTTAAGAAGAACGTGATTTCTCCAGTCCTCCACGAGAGCTGCATTTATTTCTGCAGCGACGATATTATCACTTGCAGCATTAGATGAATTTAAAAGCATGACAGCTTTTATTATCACCACTGCCAAGAGTGAAATTACTACCCCAAATCCGACTGAAAGTCGAACACCTATTTTTACATTCTTCAAGTTCACCATTGTACACCTCCTTTAAGTTGTCATTTGAGAACAGGTTCGACCATTCTTACAGTGAAGAATCACAATCTAACCTATGTGCACCATACTGGCCATCATGAGATTGTCAAAAAGCTGATCGTTTTTTTAAGAGTAATTAAATTAGAATATCATGGGAAAAAGCTGTATTTCCTCTATGCAGTATACAAAGAACTTTAATGAGAATCTTGTAGGGGCATCAAAAAAGACCGTTCGTGATCATCCGAACGGTCTTTTTTGATGTTGAATTTTACTGGTAACGCTACGGAGAATTGAACTCCGGCTTACGGGATGAAAACCCGTTGTCCTAACCACTAGACGATAGCGTCAAACAAATGGTCGGAGACGTGGGACTCCCCTTCGGGCCTCCCTCGGCCGAAAGCCAAATCGTTGGCTTTCTATGCGCCTTCGCTTCTGCGAAGCTTCGGTGCATACCTCATGTTCTCGCCCCACATGGAGACTCGATGATTTTTTAATGGTCGGAGACGTGGGACTCGAACCCACAACCCCGTGCTCCCAAAGCACGTGCGCTAGCCAATTGCGCCAGTCTCCGAATAAAAAGAGTTACTGTACTTCTCTTAACTCTTTTGGGAATCTAATTTTGAAATGGTGGGTGCACGTGGAGTTGAACCACGGACCTCGTCCTTATCAGAGACGCGCTCTAACCAACTGAGCTATGCACCCATTTAACGCGTAGAGGTTAGTGACTCCACTCTAGTGGATGTCCACTAAAATCGAACCACTAACCTCTACTGTCTGTGTCCAAAAGGACCTTCTTTGATAATCGATGGAGCGGGCGATGGGACTCGAACCCATAACAGTCTGCTTGGAAGGCAGGGACTCTAGCCATTGAGCTACGCCCGCAAAACTCGATACGTTTAAAACGCTCGTGCATCATATAAAAACTTCGGTGCCTGTCAAAGTTTTTCTGATAAAAAATAGCTTATTTTCGTCAGAATGCCTTTTTAGTGGCTTTTACCTGCATTTTGCTCCGTTATTGGAGGAATATTTTTATTAGGATTTTTAAGCGAGAGCAATATCTCGAACATGAAGTGTAACGGATTCTTTGCCTTTCCAGGCTTCCTTTTCGAGCTCGATGACAAAATGACAAGGACCAGAATGATCACGGAGCTTTTGATAATGTGAACCAAGTCCGAATGCGATCATTTTTGGATAGCCCATGCGATCAAATTTGAGATGCTTCTCCCCTGCTCCCAAAAAATCCACATTGGGCACTCTCTCAAATGACACAAGAAATCTTGGCTTCGCGAACCCAATTCCGTATGGGCCATAGGATTCCATCTCAGCTATAAAGTCGAGGGAAATCTGCTTTGGATCGAGCACAGCGTCAATAATTATAGGTTTATTGCGTCATGGTGAAGCCTTATCTAGGCCAGGAGCTGCGGCAGCAAGTGCATTAAAGCGCGTCTTAAATTCATCGAAATACTCAATTTTAAAACTAAATCCTGCAGCTTGCGCATGTCCACCAAAGCTAATAAAGAGTTCGCGCATGGTTTCGAGAGCATCCGTGAGGTGGAATCCCTCAGGAGCTCTCGCACTTGCGACATATTTTTCTCATTCTTGCTTAAATGCTACTGCTGGTTTACCAAAGGCTTCGCAGAGTCGCCCTGCAACGAGGCCAATAATTCCATGCTCGATTTCTTCTGAAGAATAAAAAACCGCACCTTCATCACCACCACTGACCGTGAGTGCGTGAGTCACAAAGTGTTCGGTAGAAGTACGGCGACGCATATTGAGGTCCTCGATTTCAGCCAAAATCTCATCCATATTATCATCTGATGCCAGAAGCATCTTGAGAGCTTTGAGTGGGCTATCGACTCGTCCGGCTGCATTGATACGGGGTCCGATATGAAATCCGATTACGTCAGCGGATCCTGTATTTTTTCATTCGATCAGTTTACGGAGACCGCTTGATTTTGAGTACTTCAATCGAGCAAGACCGAGTTTGACGATAATGCGATTTTCGTCGATGAGCGGCATCATATCCGCAACCGTACCCAATGAAGCAAAATCTATAAATGAGAGGAGAACTTCTTCGAGTTTTTGGCCCTCATACAATCGAGAAGCAACGGCAGAAAGCAGTTTGAATGCCACTCATGCGCCCGCCAAACCCGCAAACGGATAGGTGCTCTCTGGAAGTTTTGGATTGAGGATGGCGATTACTTCCTTGGGAATCACCTCAGGGATGGCATGATGATCGGTTACGATGACATCTATGCCAAGAGACTTTGCATGCTTAACAACCTCGACATCGCGGGTTCCACAGTCGACTGAGATGACAAGTTTTACATTTTTTTGTGCCAGTTCGTCCATGAAATATGACTTCATACCATATCCATCATGGACTCGATGAGGCAATCTATATGAAGTCTCGATGCCAAGTTCTGTAAAAAATCGTACGAGCATGCCAGTCGAGCTAATACCATCAACATCGTAGTCGCCAAATATGACGATACGCTCTTTGTTTTCGCGAGCTTTGAGGATACGATCTACCGCCAAATCCATGCCTGGAAACAAAAATGGATCATAGAGATCTGCGATGGTCGGATTTCGAAATGCACGATCACTTCCCTTCTCTACGGCAAATCCTCTTTTTTCGAGAAGTCGCTCAAAAACTGGAGTATCGAGACCTTCCTCAATGATGAGAGTTTTACCGAGAATTGTAGAGAGTTCCATGCAGTGAAGAAAAAACACGTGTCCGAGAAGTATATCGAACACGTGTAGGAATGGGAATTTTTCGTAGAAATTTCTATGAAAAGCAGCTACGCATTAATATTATCCTTGATGTATTTCGGATTATTCGCGTATTTGAGACCTTCGTCGATGGTGATGTCGCCTTCGTGGATGAAGTCGATGATATCTTGTTCGATGATCTGCATTCCTTCACGTTTTGAGGTCTGCATGACTGATGGGATCTGGTGGAGCTGATTTTCACGAATGAGATTAGAAACCGCGGTATTCTTGGTCAAGATTTCCTTAGCAAGGCGCATTCCAGAGCCGTCAGATTTTTTGAGAAGACGCTGAGAGAATACTCCAATGAGCGTATCAGCTAGCTGGAGACGCACCTGATTTTGCTGATCAGAAGGAAACGCATCAATCACACGAGAAATCGTCTGGTAGGCGCTTCGAGTATGAAGTGTCGAGAAAACAAGATGTCAGGTTTCTGCAAGCTTGAGGGCCATTTCAATTTCGACCGTATTTCGCATTTCTCCAAAGAGAATTACTTGAGGATTTTGACGCATGGCTCCGATAAGTGCAGTACCATAGTCAGGGACATCGCGTCCGATTTCTTTTTGTTCCACAATAGACTTTTTGTGAGTGTGGATGTACTCGATCGGATCCTCGATCGTGATGAGATGCTTCGCCTGAGTTGTATTGATCTCATTGATCATAGCCGCAAGCGTCGTTGACTTACCAGAACCCGTTGGCCCTGTCACGAGGACGAGCCCTTGTCCTACACGAGTGATTTCTTCATAAATAAAAGGAAGCTTAAGATCCTGAAGCGATGGAATTGTCTGCGAAAGCAAACGTAAAACTACCATGTAATACCCCATCTGGAACGAAATATTTCCACGAAATCGAAACTCCTGAAACATAAAAGAAAAGTCCAGGTTCTTTGTCCTCAAAAGCTGCTCATGCTGCTCTTTGGTCATCAGTGACTTTGCGAATGACTCAGCGTCTTCGGGTGTGATGATCTCCATTTCTTCATCAATGAGAATAATCTCACCTGATATCTTAACCGCAGGAAAAGTTCCGACTGTGTAATAAAAGTCCGATCCTTTGTTGTCGGTAATCACTCCAAGAAGTGCATCGCGAATCCCGTATTCTGGGATGAGAGTATTTTCCATCATAGGAAGTATATTAGGATTTTTTGAGGTTTTGTTTTAGAGCTTTTTGGCGACTTTTCCGAGATTGAAAAATGGGAGCATGATAGCGAGGACAATGGTTCCAACCATAAATCCAACAAACACGATAATGAGCGGTTCGAGAGCAGTCATGATATTAGAAATATATCGCCGAAGCGCCTTCTGATAGTTTTGACCAACCTTGAGGATGCTTGATCCAATAGTTCCAGTTTCTTCTCCTACATTCACCATGTGGACCATGTCTTCGGGAAAATACGGATTGGAGAATACAGATGAATCTTTGCGGCTTTCGAGTGAGAGACCCATTGCGACAGAGAGCTTGATACCGGTTTCTACTTCGTTTTTGATGCGAATAATATCCTTTTTAAAGTGCATATTTGGTACTACATTTGCAGAAGTCTCGAGCGCCTCAAGCATCAGCACTCCTGAATCCAAGAGCAGGTGAAGCGAATTAATGAAGAGAATGATATTCATCTGTTTCGTAATGAACCCAAACACCGGAATCCTGAGCGCAATATGACCAAAAATAATCTGTCAGATATATGTACGCTTCAGTAAAATAAAGCCAATGGCGCTCGCGACAATCCCTCCAATAATCAAAATGTAATTCCCGATAATAAAATCGGACATATTGATCATAAATTGCGTCAATCCAGGGACTTCAACACCAGTTTTTTTGAAGGATTCTGTGATCTTTGGCAGGATAAAGACGAGCATGAAGACTACCATCAATATCGAGAGCGAGAAGAGAATCACTGGATAGATCATCGCACCCTTAATCTTGGCTTTGATTTCGATATTTTCGAGGAGCGTTCACTCGAGCTCAGCAACAACGCGCGGGAGCGTACCTGTTTTCTCCCCTACTTCGATGAGCGCAATAATGAGCGGATCGAAGTATTTGCTATGTTGCTTCATTGTGTCAGAGATCGAGAGACCATGATCGAGGTTGGATCTGATGTCTGAGACAATGTTTTGAAGTTTTGGATTCTTCACCTGCTTTTGTACGATTGAAAAAGCTGTTTTGAGGTCGATTCCTGATCCTAAAAAGTTGGAGAGTTTATTAATAAATTCCCAGATTTCTTTGTCACTAATGCCGCCAATAACGATCTGGCCAGCAGACTTTTTGAGTGATGAGCGCTTCCCTTTTTGTCATGAATTTACAGCTTTGCGAGCCTTCGTTAAAAGATCTCGGAATTTCGTGTTATCGAATGTTCCGTCATCTCGGATGAATTTGGCTTTGCGCTCAAACATAACTAGATATTACCATTCTTATAAAGGACGTCGATCGTCTCTCGGATCACTATACCATATTCTCATTTGTCGCAGAGTTCCTGCAGCATTTCGTATTTTTTCTGGATTCTGTCTTCGAGCTTGGTGAGCTTGGTTTTGTCTTCGTTCTTCATGATTTTTTCGAGGAAGAACTTCATTCGTTCATGGACAAATCCTTGTTTGTAGCACTGTGTGATCTCTTGTTTGAGGCGAGGATATTCTCAGATTTTGTAGAGCTGATCAAGATTGGCGAGGCGTGCTTTGAGCTCAGCTGCGTGACGTTCTTTTTGCATGAGTTCTGCAACTTCGGCTCGGGTTTTGCCTTTGTAGTCAACCTTGACCGTTCGCTGAGACATATCGAGATCTTCGAGCAGCTTATCGAGCTCAGCCTTCTCAGTGATCAAATCTCGTGAAGAATCACGCTTAAAAATAAAAAACGAAACGTCATCCAAAAAGAGAGTATTTCCCTGGAATTCCTTTACGTCCTTATAGAGCAGATCGTAGAGACGGTTGATGTCGCCCTCGGATTCTTTGCCTTTGGCACGAAGCGCATTTTCGAGGCGAGTGAGACCATAGAGCTCATTTTGAGCATTGCGAGCTTCGATAATACCGTCGGTATATCCCACAAGGATATCGCCATCTTCGAGGATCATGTCACGGACCTTGATCGAGCCAACATTACTGATATTGCGAACTCCAAGTGCGAGACCTCCTGGGATGATTTTTTCTACTTCGCGGGTTTTGGCGTGGTAGATATACATCGGATCGTGGCCAGCTCCAATAAATTTGAGCGTTCCAGCCATCGAATCATGTTCCATAAATACTCCCGTCACAAATACACGACCCTTGAGCTTTGCCTTGAGTTCGTTATTGAGTGTCTTGAAGAGTTCTACAAAGTTCTTTACCTTCTTTGCGTATTCAAAGAAAATTTTCGTGAGAAGCGAGACCGTAAACCCTGCCTGTACTCCGTGTCCCGTAGCATCGCCAAAATAGAACACTGTTCGTGTGCCATCACGATGAAAACCAAAAGTGTCACCTACGATCTTGTCCTTACCGATAATTTTTCCAAAGAAGTTGTACCCATCGATACTAAAGTTATTGATGTCCTTCGTAAGACCATTTTCCATGATCGAGAAGAGCTCTTCATTCCCCTCTTCGTCTGTAATTTTGGTAATCGAACCAGACTCAACTAAGAGTTGCTCAATGGTGCGGAGTGCCTTTTGGCGCTTGAGATACTCGCGGTGTTCTCGTTGTTTGAGCGATATCTGATCAAACAACGCGCGAAATTTTTCTTTGAATCCATTTTTTGGAGCAACATTTGTTTTCTCAGCTGCTTCGGCTCCATTTTTAATACCAGATTCACGGAAAAATCTCTCAAGTCTGCGTTGCGTACCCTTGAGACTTTCTTCTTTTTTATTGATTTTACTATCAAAGAGTTTTTGTGTTTTGATGAGCGTATCCGTCGCTTCCTTTGATGTGTAGTGCGCTGCTGCAAGCTTCTTTGCTAAATGCAGTGCCTGAGGGAACTCTTTTTTGGTAATATGCCCGTTAATCACAGCAATCTCCGCCATAACCTGTGCATGGATGCGGAGTTCTTCGTCTTTTTCTTGTTTTTTGATGCGGAGTTCTTCACAGGTTTCGATGAGCTTGCGGACCTGAGTTTCCCAAGTATGGAGATGCTTGAGATGACGTTCGACGGTCCTTCCTTTGCTCTTGGCAGCCTTTGCGATGCTCTCAATATTAGACGAAGCAAGCACCGTGATCTTTTTTTCGGCGCTCGTAAAATACGTAATCCCTGATTTGATCTTGAGGAGAAGCTCTCGCGCAGCCATGATGGCTGTGTCGTATTCCCGAGCCTTTTTATACGTAATGATCCAGTCGTACGCATCACTAAAATCCGTCACCTTATCAGCAGGTGACGAGTGGATTTTAAAGAGCGTACGTAAGATCTCCTTGATCATGAGTTAGATGAGTTGCAGCGCTTCTTCTATAGAAGTCTTACCGGTTACTGATTTAATGAGTGCATCCTGGATAATATTGATCATCCCGAGTTCACGGGCCTTTCGATCGATTTCTTGCACTGAAGCCTTATTGAGTACGAGTGGATTGAGTTCTTCTTGCATGGTGAGTACTTCATGGACACCGATACGGCCGATATAGCCAGTATTGTCGCATTTTTCACATCCTTTTGGTCTGTGAAATTCGAGTTCGTCGACGCTTTCATCAACGATACCATTGAGCTCCTCTTGTATACGCTCACGAGTGCTCGCATCCGTTATATGATGAGCAGTCTGACAATGCGGACAGAGACGCTTCACGAGACGCTGCGAGATAATCATCTTTACAGCTGACGATATCAGAAATGGTTCGATTCCCATATTAATAAGTCGCTGAATCGTACCCGCAGCGGAGTTGGTATGGATAGTTGAGAGCACCAAGTGACCCGTGAGGGCGGCTTCGATAGCGAGCATGGCGGTTTCTTTGTCGCGGATTTCTCAGACCATGATGATATCAGGATCCTGACGTACAAGCGATCTTAGACCCGCCGCAAAGTCAAAACCGATCTGTGGTTTTACCTGACTCTGATTGATAAATGGAATATTGTATTCAACAGGATCCTCAAGCGTTGAGATATTAAACTCAAGCGGATTAAATGACTTGAGCATAGAGAAGAGCGTCGTCGACTTACCCGAACCCGTCGGACCAGCAACGAGGATGATCCCATAGCGGCTCGCGAGACTCTTTTTAATCTTCTCAAGATTTACATCGAGGAGGTCGAGCTTATCGAGCGAGAGAAGCGATGTATCCTGACGAAGTACACGCATAACGACCTTTTCTCACTCAACGAGTGGCAAAATACTCACACGGATGTCGATGAGTTCGTTGTGTTGTTCTGAGCTGTATGCGATCTTACCGTCTTGAGGGCGATATTTTTCGTCGATACGGAGATTTGCGAGGATCTTGAGACGGGAGATGAGCTTTGCGTATTCTTCGTGCGAAATTTTGTCCACAAAAATAAAATCACCGCTGGCTCGGAAGCGGATATTCACAAAATCCTTGATTGGTTCGATATGTATATCTGACGCTTTCATCTCAATGGCAAAGTCAAAGAGACTATTCGTATACGCTACGATATCACCCAGGTCTGTGCTTACTGATCGCTCAAGAAAATCCTTTTGGGATGTTATTTTTTGTAGCAAATTCCGTGGAACATTACGATCTACTGTATGTACTATAGTATACTTGCTTTTGTGGAGCAAATTCTGACCTCTTGCTTCTTTGGATTGATCAGCCTAATAGTAAAATTACTGATGCATATTTATATCCGCAAATTCGCGAATCACCAATCGAACTCACACACAAGTCAAGACAAAATTTAAAAACATGTTCAAAAATTAATATTCGATTAATGAATTTTACTTTTCAAAAAATAGTCTATCATAATTCGAGACACGAGGCAGAGCGGAGTGTCATGAAAATTTGACATCACGCGAAGCTTGTGTTTTGATTCATTTTAGTTCGCCCAGCGAACGCTTCTAATTCCATAACCATTTTCTATGGTTTCACAAACAACACAGGCTTCTGCCTCTACTAATAATAAGGGTTTCACCCTCGTCGAGCTTATCGTAGTTATCACGATCCTCGCAATCCTCGGAACAATCGGATTCCTCTCACTCCAGGGATATTCTGGACAGAGCCGTGACTCGAAGCGAACGGCTGATCTCCGATCACTCACAACTGCAGTTACGACAAAATCAACAGAAGGAATTTCACTTATTTCAACTGTTAACAGTGCGGTCACGAATAATAAACTTGCACTTACAACAGCACAAGTAGGTGGTGCAGACTCAACAACTGCTGACTACAATGCAGGTGTTCCTAACTATACAGTTCTTGGCCTTGATGCAACAAGTTTTAAGGATCCACTTGGTTCAGAATATCGCATGGGCTCATCGACTAGAGCAAATGGAATTTTTCAAGTAGCCGCTAAGCTTGAACCTGCAGGAACAAATGCGAATGGAGTTGCATCAGTAAAAGGCAACTACAATAATCGAACCGCAGTTGCTTACACAGTTGCTGGTGGAACTGGAATTGCAGGTAGCTTTACAGTTACTGGGCTTCAATCGACAGCAGTTGGACTCTTTAAGAAAGGAGACACTGTTTGGGTAAATGGCGCAGGTACTGACGGTGATGGTACTATTACCTCTGTAAGTGGTGATGGTCTTTCACTTACTATTACAGGTACAAGTGCAGCAGGTGTGGTATCAACTATTGCTCTTGGACATACTTCATCACTTGCAGATGGAAACGAAGTTGCAGGACTTATTGCAACAGCAGCAGGTGGTACAACTGCAATTACTGACGGACAAGGTACAAATCTCCCTTACTAATCTTAAAATTTCACTCGAAATTAAGCTTAAAAGAGATCAAAAAATCCCCTCACGGGGATTTTTTGTTGCGTGCATTTGATTTCACCCTAAAAAGCCCTACACTACTGTGCGTAATTCATTATTCCCCATGATGTCATCTATTCGCTCCTCGCGAGGATTTTCTCTCGTAGAACTTCTCGTTGTCATTACTATTCTCGCAATCATCTCTACGGTTGCCTATACGAGCTTCTCCGGAGCTACGGACAAGGCTAAAAACTCAAAACGTGTTGAGAATCTTGCAGCCATCGAAAATGCTCTTCAACTCTATCGTCAGGACAAGCAGTATCTTCCAATGCCGACAGTATATAGCGCGACGACTAATCTTTGGGGATATAATTCTGCGGTTCCTGCTGCACTCAAAAATGGTATCACGGTTACTAAATCTGGTGACAATATCACTGGTGTAACTGCAGCAAGCTCGATTGGTGGTGGAATGGTTATGGACGTAGTAACGCCAACAAACCAACTCGGAGCGAAGGGAGTTATGGATACAACCGTTCTTCCAAAGTCTTCACTCTCACTCGATCTCATGGATCCAGGACTTAAAGATATTAAGGTTGGATCATCACAGGTATTCTCAGATTTTGGTATCGGTCGCTACGTCTATGCTGTCTATGCTAAGTCAGCACTTCCAGCAGCTTGGAATACAGGTGGAAATACTGCAACGGCATTCAATCTTGCAGCCACTATTCTCGACGATCAGAAGGGTCCGATTACTAAAATCAGTGGTGACTTTGATGACAAGTACGGAACATGTAACGGCACATGTCCAGTTTCGCTCATCGGGCCAGGAGGTGCTACAACTAATCTCAAAAATAACGACACGACGAACGTTCCATTCCCAATTAACGGTTTCTAAAAATGGCTCCACAACAGCTCGTAAGTAAAAAGAAGACTATCTTGAGCGATATGCTCATCCCAACAGTTATTGATAAGACTCCTTCAGGAGAACGTGTCTATGACATTTATTCACGACTTCTCGAAGACCGTGTGATTTTCCTTGGTGATGCGATCGATTCAGCAGTAGCTAATACCGTTATTGCGCAATTGCTCTTCCTCGAAAAACAGGATCCAAAGGCTCCAATCACCCTTTATATAAATTCTCCAGGAGGACACGTCACTGCAGGTCTCGCGATTTATGATACCATGCAATATATCCAGTGTGATGTCATCACGGTATGTATCGGACTCGCAGCTTCTATGGGTGCGATCATCCTCGCAGGTGGAACTAAGGGAAAACGATTTTCGCTCCCGAACTCTGAGATCATGATCCATCAGCCACTTGGTGGTGCCGAAGGTCAGGCAATCGATATCAAGATCGTAGCAGAAAATATCATCAAAACTGGTCAGGTTCTCTATGGAATCCTCGCAAAACATACCGGCAAAGATATCAAGCAGGTAGAGAAGGACTGTGATCGTGACAATTATATGTATCCGGACGATGCCCTCGCCTACGGACTCATCGACAAAATCATCAAAAATAAGTAGTTCTTATTTTTGCATCCAGACTCCTTGGTCGTCCGCAGGTAAATCCTGCTTTTTGACTATGGAATTTATCCAGCAACGAATCAATCTATGACAACTCAATCCTCTAAGCTCGCCATCGATACCCTGCTCACCAAATGAGTAAGCACTGCCATCGATGCTAACAATCTCCGCAAGCGCCTCGAATCAGGAGAAAAACTCCGTATAAAATTCGGTATCGATCCAACCGGTACTATCGTACATCTTGGCCACATGGTTCCTATTCTCAAGCTTCGCGCTTTTCAGGATTTGGGTCATCAGATCATCCTCATCATCGGAGATGCTACAGCGCAGGTGGGTGATACCTCAGACAAAGATGGTGAGCGTCCAATGCTCGCACGCGAACAGACTCGCAAAAATGCAGCAAACTGGCTCGGTCTCTTTGGCAAAGTCCTTGATATAGACAAAGTTGAAGTTCGCTATAACAGCGAATGGATGGACAAGACAAACTTCAATCAGGTTGGGGAACTCGCTGCAAATTTTTCGGTAGCTGAAATGCTCGACCGTGAGAATTTTAGTAAGCGAATCAAGGGTGGTATCCGTATCAGTCTCCAAGAATTCCTCTACCCAGTGATGCAGGGGTGGGATTCGGTACAGATTAAGGCGGATGTTGAGCTTGGCGGAAATGATCAGTACTTTAATCTTCTTGCTGGTCGTACACTTCAGGAAGCTCACGGACAAGCCAAGCAGGATATCATGACCTTTGATCTCCTACTCGGACCAGACGGCAAAAAGATGAGCAAGACTTCACCAAATTGCATTGCGATCGACATGGAACCGAATGCCATGTTTGTAAAAATCATGGAAGTACGCGACGAGCTCATTATTGACTACCTCAGACTCGCAACACTTCTTGATAGTGAAGAAGTAAGTGCTTACCAAAAACGTCTCGACTCTGGCGAGCATCCAAAAAACGTAAAACTCGATCTTGCTCGAAACCATCGTCAGTCTCTACCATTCACCAGAAGCTGCAGAAGCCGGAAAGGCATACTTCGAAAAGGTTCTCTCCGAAGGCCTCATGCCAAGTGAAGACCAGATGGAAAAAGCCTTTATCGCTGAGTCTACAATCAAAATCGTATCACTCATTAAAGAGATTGGATTTTTCCCAACTACTGGCGAAGCTCGCAATGCAGTAACTGGAGGCTGAGTCAAGATCAATGGAATTGTAGTAACTGATCTCGAATCCATCGTATCATTAGACACTGCAAAGGGTACAGTTGTACAAGCAGGTAAAAAGAAATTCAAGCTCATTTTTCACAAAGCCTAACCCAAAAGGTGAACACTATTTTTCGTTCATGACAAAATATATTCTTTGAATATACGCGATAAGTATCCTGCTCGCAGATCGACTTACAAAGTCGTTTGCGAGTACATTTTTTGGGGATACGCAGGTTTCGATTATCTGAGATTATCTCAGTCTGAGCCTCGTACATAATAGTGGAATTGCCTTTAGTTTACCACTTACTGGATGGCTGCAGATTGGGGTTACTTGTGTGCTCATCTGTGCAATTTCTATGTATGGGCTGAAATTTGATCCGACGAGGCACTTGCCCCTGTCTCAAATTGGGTATATCTCTGTGATTTTTTGAGCGCTCTCAAATGCATTTGATCGCATTATGATCGGTAAAGTTGTGGACTTCATAAGCCTCAAATACTTTGCAATCTTTAACGTTGCTGATATATTTATCACGTTTTGAGCGATTCTCCTCATCCTTTCGCATTTGCACTATGAACGCACCACTCGAAAATAGCTCACACGAGGATGTTCTCGGACCTCCACGATCGGATCTTGTATCAGTCGGACTTTCTTCTCTTGCGAGTATTGTTGCAGGATTTGTTGGTGGAGTATTTATCCTGATTTGTACGCTTTTTTTCCTTGGCGGAGTACAGGAAGCCGCGCCGGCAATGTTTCCGTATATCCTCTCGATTGTCTCATTTGTAGCTATCTTGATTGCAAGCGCACTCGCGTTTTATCTGCAAACACTCATTTTCCCACAAAAATACCGTGGTGGAGCTTCACAGGCAACGCAGACATTTTTGTTTTCACTCCTGCTCTACCTCGTCTTTACGCCACTCTATGTCTATGTGGGATCTTCGAGAGCAGATATGCTCATGGCAGTCTTTGTAATGCACGTTCTCATTAATATTCTCGGTACAAATCTCATCGTCGAAATCCTTTCAAATTATCGATATTCTCTCTTGTCGGTATACGCATCATTTTTAGGATTTTTTGTAGCAACATTTGCATCAACCGTTTTCTTTTTAAGTTCGAATGTGTCTGAGAAAATCCTCTATGCACTCTCATTAGTCCTCGTACTCGCATTCTTTTTGACGACGACATTTCGCACGCTTTTTGAGCTCGGATATTACTACCTCTACAGTATTTCGGGACAGGATATCCTAGGGAATGTTTTCAAACAGATCGAAGAAGAAGAAAAATACCGTGAAGTTCAGGCCGAAAAGACACTTACCACATTCCAATAGACCATGCACACCATTGCTAAAAAAGTGCTCACGACATACCTCAACGAGAAAAAAATCCCAACAATTGATGAACTTGGTGCGACAAATAATCCTGAGGTGAAGACGAAAAATCTCGTCTTTGTAACCCTCTATAAAGACGGTGCTATTATTGCATCGAGCGGTAGAGTGCACGCAAAAAAAGAGAACACTATTCTCGAGCTCATAGATAATACCCTCGCGTGTCTTACAGATCCACGACTCTCAAATACGCTCGCAAATCCAATGGCAATCGACAAAATCCAGGTTCGCGTAGACGTCATCCGCAATGAAGATCGTCGTGTTCTCCAATCGCACAAGGATATTGATCCAAAAAACGAAGGATTCATCCTGCTCTCGCAAAATCTAGGAAAACTCGCGGTACTTCTCCCAAATATCACGAATATTGCAGGAACGGCGGACGAACTTTTTGAGATCATATGTAAGAAGGCAGAGCTCAATCCTGCAGGGCTCACAGGCTCAGATTATGTGCTCTACGGAATTAAGTCGACTCGATATAGCGAATTTTAAACGAAATTTTAAGGAAATAGGCTATACTCACCTTCCTTACAAAACTCTATGGCTATATTTGAGCTGACGATTTTTTCGATACGCATTGCTCCGACCTATTATGGTTTGGCTTATGCAATAGGCTTTATTGCGGGATATGAGATTATTCGAAGGCGTGGTATTTTTGTTATTAAAAATCTCGATAACCTCCTCTTTCACATTTTTTTTGGAGTGATTTTAGGTGGTCGACTCGGCTATGTTCTCTTTTATAATCTGCCGTTTTATCTCGCAAATCCGAACAAGATTTTGGCGTTTTGGGATGGTGGGATGAGCTTTCATGGATGAGTGATCGGAGTTATCTTGGCGATGATTTGGTTTGCACATAAAAAGCACTTTCAGCTCTTGCAGGTGAGTGACGAAGTCACTGCAATACTTCCTATCGGAATTGGGCTCGGGCGAATCGCGAACTATATCAATGGTGAACTCTTTGGACGCGCAGGATACTACGGACCGTTTGCCATGAAGGTTGGAAGCGAGAGCCACTTCCCTTCTCCGCTGCTCGAAGCAGTTTTAGAAGGACCTGTTTTGTTTGTCGTCCTCCTATTAGCGCAACGATCTAAAAAGCCTGGGATTGTCAGCGCAGTGTTCTTGATTGGGTATGCAATTATCCGGATTTTAGTCGAGTTTATACGACTTCCAGATCCGCAAATTGGATATATTTTGTCGTATTTTACGCTCGGACAGCTCTTGTCGCTTCCGATGCTTATTTTTGGTATTTGGCTCATTCGTAAAAATGGATAGATCGATTTCGTTCATGCTCGTACTCCTCTGTGTTGGAGTGACGGTTGCCTCATATTTTGCACCTGAGCTTTTGTATTTTGCAGCAAACGGAAGTAGTTTGCAGGACGGGTTTACTTGGCAAACTGTACTGCCTGAGCTCGCATTTTACCAATTTTTGCATGGTGGTACTTTGCATCTCGTATCCAATGCGATCTTTTTGATTTTTTACGGACCGACGCTTGAACAGATTATGTGAAACAAGCGATTCATTTGGTTTTTTCTCGCAAATACAGTCTTCGTCTACGTCGCGCTGCTATTTTTTTCGGGTCAGCCAACTATCGGAATCAGTGGATTTTGCATGGCAGTACTTGCCTACCTGGCGCTCTATCTCGATAGAACCAATCATCCGCAAGCTAAGGCTGCGTTTTTTATGCTCGGACTCAATGTATTCATTGGCTTTACTGGCTCGATAAGCCTCATAGGACATGCTGCTGGTGCCATTTTTGGAGGTATTTGGTATGCGCTTACAAAGAAATAATTGACGTTATCGATTCTTTGCCTATTGTACCGATATGAATATCAAATCCTCCTTGTCTGCAGGGGTACTGGCGATTGCTGTAGTAATCAACCCTTGAGATCATCCAAAGTCAGCTCATTCTCAAATTCCAACTCTTGCCCAAACAACAAGAGCGGAGGCACTTGCCATTGTAGAAGAAGCTGAGGAACCGCAAGATATCGTTGCAGAGCTTCTTGAGTGAGCAAAAAATGAGGCTGAGGAAAATATTAATGTACTCACATTTGCTGGTAAAGTAAAACGTTATGCCCGCGATCTTGCATCAGAAGATTCAGACAAAGGCTGGAAATTATCTTTGAACGCAGAATTACTCTTAAAGGCCTGAAAAACATTCGCACAAAAGCAATGAAGAATCGAGAGAATGAAAGCACTCAATGGACTCTATTGGCCCGAGCTCATTCAAACACTTGATATTCTCGAGATCCCATCAGCAAAAGATCTTGATGGACTGATCTCACTCGGGTTTACTGCAGAGAATAATTGGAAAATTGAACTCAATGCATGGCGATCTCTCGTCAAAGAGAATCCATCAGCTGAGAGTGAAAAAATACTCACGCTTATTGATGCACTTTGGACGAATCGCTTTGCGAAAGATACTGAAGAAATGCAGGAGGTGCACCGCGAATTTGAGCAGCTCACAAAAAATGCCTGACTCACGCGAGATCAGGCAATGCTCATAGCTTCTCGTGAAGCTGCACAGAAATCCAAAGCTGTAATTTTGGCTAAAGCAAAATCTGCTATTTAGCTGCAAATTTTGCCTTCCAGAACTCGATATCCATGATCTGTCCCCAGACAGTTTGGATCTCTTTTTTGAGATTCTCTTCGTCTTCCTCGGTAAATGTCATGGAAGTGGCTCGATAGATGCCATTTTTTCATTCGACAAAATCGATGACAAGATCACGAACTTCATACTTGGCACTGAGTTTTGGATCAGAATCAATCAGGAGCTTATAAAAAAGAAGCTGTCGGAAATACTTGTTATCACCAGATTCTGTGAGTCACTTCATCTCATTCTCACTGCGTATTCGACCAGTTTTGTAGTCCGTGACACGTAGGAGTCATTCTTCGATCTCATCTATTCGGTCGATCTTTCCAGTGAGGGGAATGCCTGCAAAATGGATATTTCGTGCCGAAAAACTGTACTCAAGTTCGAGTGGGAGCTTGGCATCAGATGGTTGTGCATCATACCAACCAGCAAGTCATTCGGTTCAACGTCGCATTTCTTCATCAAGGTATTCAGGTGGCAAAACTTCACGGGCCATGAGTCGAGTAAAGAGCGTAACAAGTGACTCTTTCGTCGGTTTGCGACCTTCTTTTTTCCAAGTAAGGAAGAATTCTTCGAGTGCCTTGTGGTAGACCTTTCCAAAAATTGTGCGCGATGTGTCTTCGAATGGATAACGAAAAATAGATTCCTCCAAAAAGAGCATAGGGTCAGTCAAAAATTTGCTCAGATCGCTCGCAGAAAGTCGATAGGATTGGAGCTTTTCTTTAATAAATCCGATCTCACTATCCGAAAGTCCAGGCACATATGAGACAGTCGCCTGAGTTGTGCTCAAGAGGAGCATCTTTTCGAGATCCTGAATAGAAGCACTCTCTTTACGAGTTGGAATATTGCCGCATTCGGTCACAAATTGCGATGGGATTTTTGCTCGTCCATTTTCACTCTCCGAAAACGAGACTATGAGCTCGTACTTCGCACGAGTAATCGCCACAAAGAAGAGTCGACGTTCTTCTTCGATTTCGTCGAATTTTGTAGTGTCGGTGCGATATGTAATCGTCTCAGGCAATCTGAGTTTATCAATATTGCGACGTCCACCCCACACGCCATCAAGTACTCATGGAACAAATACTGCCTCGAACTCAAGCCCCTTGGATTGATGTGCTGTATAGATTTTAACCCCTGCAAGTCCACCAGCAAGAAATGCATCACCCGAGAGTGAAATCCCATACGATCGCATGCGTTCCCAAATGACAAAGAGGTCGGCAAGATCACTGATCGATCGTTGGGCAATTTTGTCCTTAATAAATGACAGGATCGAATAAAAATTACGAAGCCCCGTTACGCCCGCCCTACTGCGAATAAATTCCGTCAATTTAAATGTCTCAATAATTGATTGGATGCGCGTTGCGAGAATGAGATCACCTTTTTCTCTCAGTACAATGAGAGTGTCCGCAATATCCGCCCATGCTTTTGCGCGATCTGCAAAAATCGTATCACGAATATCCTCACGGATCAGTAGATCAAAAAGCGAGAATTTTTGCTTGCGGCTAAAATTGAGGTCCGAAAGCTGACGAATAAGGCGATAAAGATCAGCCTTATCGATATCAAATATGCCACTCCTCAGCAAGAATATGAGGGATCTATCTGGTATTACTGCGAGCTCAGAAACACTGAGGATATGCTCGAAAAGTGCCATTTCTTCGGTTTCGAGGAGATTTCATTTTTCGCGGCTTTCGTAGGGAATATTTGCCTTTGCGAGGAGATTGCTCCATGCACCGACTTCGCGATTCGTGCGAACTAAAATCGCCATCTCATCAAAAGGAACTCCGAGTGAGGCAAGCGATTTAATGTGATCCAAAATCGCCATTTGTTCCTCTACTACGGTTGGATATGAGATGTATTCCGCTCGGGCTCTTGGATGTTCAACGCGGGAAATCAGAGGCTTTTGAAGCGAGGGAATGAGCTTGACGATGCGCGAAGCATTGAGATCAATCGTAGTACGTGCATGCGCGAGTACAGGCTCTACAGAGCGATAATTTTCTTCGAGTACGATGATTTTGGTATCTGCGAATTTGGATGAGAAATGAAACATATTCTCAAGATTCGCGCCCTGAAAACGATAGATACTCTGATCATCATCACCCACCGTCATAATATTTGGTGCGTCCTGCACGGCGAGAATTGCCTCGAGGAGATTGTTTTGTGCTGAGCTGAGGTCCTGGAACTCATCAACCATAATAAATTGGTACTGCTCAGCAAGCTCAGTCGCGAGAAGCGTATTATTTACAAGTTCTCTCGAAGCATGCAAAATCATATCAGCGAAGTCATAGAGTCCTCGGGATTTTTTCTTGGCTTCGTAGGCTTCGTAGATACCGGCGAGCTCTCGGAGCTTAGCGATATGCCGAGCTTGTTTTTCTTCGGTCTGAGCATATTTTTTGAGCTCTGGTTTGATCTCCGAAAGCTCATCTGCGTAGGCTTCTTGGAGGAGTTCGATATGGTCGATAAATATCTCTGGAGTGATCGCTTCATCTCTGAGCTTTTTGATGCGACTGGAAATATCACGTATCCAATAACTCGGCTCATATACAGGTCTGAGCTCAGGGAAATTGCCTTCGGCGAGAACTTCTTCAAAGAGCGAATACGAATCAAGCTCATCGATAGCACTAAAGGCACGATACTGCAAAAAAGCCTCAGGAAAACGATCAATGACATCCTTTGCAAAGGCATGAAGGGTTGTAACTTTAATACGATAGCTCTCAGCTCCTAAAAAATCAGAGAGGCGTTTTTTGAGTGCGATAACACCGGCTTCGGTAAAGGTCGTGATCAAAATATTATCCGGCCGAGCATCAGTGAGTTCGAGGATGCGACATGCACGCGCTGAGAGAACCTGAGTCTTCCCTGTACCAGGTCCGGCAACCACCATGACAGAACCATAGATCGTATCGACCGCCTCTTTTTGCTTGGCATTGAGATGGTCGTAGGCTTTTTTATATGCTTCGTGCATGACTTATGGTTGATTGGAAAACTATACTCCAGTGAGCAGATCGTCGATCTCTCACTCAGTGGATCATTTTTCTTGTTCTTCGCGTTCGCGATTAGCTCGCGCGAGTTCATCGCCCTGAGCAAAGGCGGCCTGAAGTTTGCGGATTTGTGACTTAGTTACGGGCTTTGTTCGCCCACCAGTTGGTGCGAATTCCATTGTGAACTATTCTCTAAATAAAACAACGATGACTGTTTTCATCAGGATCTTGAGATCGAGAAAGAGACTCCAATGCTCGATATAGTACGTATCGAGCGAGACTTCCTGATCAAAAGAATTTTTGTGGCGACCATGCGTCTGAGCCATACCGGTAATCCCTGGCTTGAGGGTGAGTACTTGTCGGTGCCATTCGTCATAATGTTCGACCTCTCGTGGTTGATGCGGGCGGGGACCAACGAGACTCATATTGCCAATAAATACATTCCAAAGCTGAGGGAGCTCGTCTATCGAGTATTTTTCGATGAATTTACCAACGCGTGTCTTGCGTGGATCATTTTGGATTTTGTAGAGTGGACCACTACGTCCATCGTGATCCTTTTTGAGGGATTCTTCAAATTTGAGAGCATCATCGTGTTTTGGCGCTACACCATAAGCATCTTTGACACAGTATTTCCAATAAATATAACGGAATTTATAGAGATCGAAGGGATGGCCATTTTTACCAATTCGCCTATTGAGATAGATCGCAGGTCCTGCAAAATCCTCAATCCGAATAAGGATCGCAACGATCAAAAATATCGGAGACAGCAATATGAGTAAAATACTTGATCACATCAGATCAAAGGCTCGTTTCAGTACTCTCCCCCATGGTGTGAGTCCGACAAAATCGATCTCTACGAGCGGAATATCCTGGACGAATCGGACAGTTGTATGCTCGAGAAGTGCGTGATTGCTAATCTGTGCAAGCTTGAGTTTTACACCATAAATACGAGTCAGACGGAGTACTTCATCTAAAAAAACCTGGTCTTGATCCACTTCGAGCAGTATTACTTCGTCAATCTGACGCGAACGAATAAGCTCTAGAAGAAGTGTTTTATCCCCAGTCTCTACCGCATTTCTTGGATCCTTTTTATAGTGCACAAGTAAGTCATCGTTGGTTTTTCCATGCAAAAAAATCCGAGTTTTTGGAAGCAGCGAATAGATATGAAAAATCCGTTGAAGAGACGCAAAAACGAGTCTTGATCCTCCGGTAAACAAAAATATCAGCCAGAAAGCAAAAAATATGATCAAACGAGGAATCTCTGTCGTATAGAGATAGCCATTACCAAGATAGACCAGTGCTATATAAAACAAAAACCAAGAAAGTGCCGAGACAAAGAGTTTGCCCACTGCTTCGGCTACACTATCATCGTTATTCATGCGATACATTTTGCGGAATGCCTGAACCAGAAAAAACAATATTCCGCCAGCAATCGCAAACTTGAGGAGTGAAGTATCGCTGATTGTTTGAACCGGAAGTTTGATCCCAGGAATGAGGTCCGTCGCCCTGCGAATATTGCGCGCCAAAAAAAATGCGCACAAAACAATCGCAAAATCCACTGGAATCTTTGCAAGAGCGAAGAAAATCATGTATCGTTTCACTAGACAGCAGTATATCTAGAGCAGAAAAAGATCAAGAAGCTCTCGATCCTAAAAATTCATATGAAAGAAACCACCATTCTCATTTTTTGAGCACTCGTTGTTATTGCAGGCGTAGCTTGGATTTTTGCATACTTTGTAAATAAAGGCCTGCGCCGCGTTGAGCATCAGATTATTGGCCGATATCGTGAAAAGATCGATAAAATACCAGCAATTATCGAAGTAGTTCGTAAACATACTCGCACTGATGACTCATATGCTGAGCTCACCGATCTCCACAGGCGTGCAATTGTTTCATCGAGTGAACGCATTTATGACATCCTCGAAATGAACGCAAATATCTCGAGGCGATTTGCATTCCTCATGCGTTTTGCGCTCAATATTAGAGGAATGGCCAAGGACGGTAATTTTATCACCATCCGCGAGTCCATAACACGTAGCGAGGGGCAGATCAAAGAACTTCTCATCGAGCATTCGCGAATTGCACGACTCTATAACAGCATCCTCCGCGCAAGGAATGCAACACTCATCGGAGCACTGCTTCCTGGATCCAAAAAAATACTCATCGAACATCGAGCCTAAAAAAATCATCCCTGAACAGGGATGATTTTTTTAGATCTTTTCGAGTACAGATCACTCTTTGGTATCAACAACTCTATAGCCGAGTTTTTCGATAGCATTACGCGCTGTATCTGCTGCTGTGAAGTCCTTAGCTTTTTTTGCCTCATCACGCTGAGCGAGGAGCTCGAGTGCTTCTGGCGGATATTCAGCAGTATCAAGAAGCGTGAAATCAAAGATGCCGAGCACACTATCAAAGCTCTTAAGGAGATCAATAACTGCCGCCATTTCACCTTCACGGAGAGTTTCCTCATCCATGACCGCATTAAGATGCGTAATGAATGTATGGACGCTCGCAAGGGCTTCTGGAGTATTGATGTCGTCTTCGATAAACTCTATGAAATCAGCCATCGCATTCTGTACGAATTCACGGAAATCTCTACGAACTCGGCCAGTTTCTGTCTTTTCGCGCTTGAGACGGAGCAAGAGAGCATCAAACCCTTCAATTGTTTTGATAGAAGCCTCGAGGCGATCAAAGAGAAAATTAAAACTCTCTCGATATCGAGTCGCGAGTGCCATAAGTCGGAATCCACGGGCTACTTTTGCCTTTGGAACATTTGGATATTTCTCAATAATATCGCGGAATGTGTAGAAGTTTTTTGCAGACTTCGACATCTTTTTGTTTTCAACGAGGAGATGCCCCGAATGCATCCAGCATTTTGCAAAAGGTTTGCCAGTATAGGCTTCTGTCTGAGCAATCTCGTTTTGGTGGTGAGGGAAAATATTGTCGACGCCCCCCATATGAATATCGATCTGCGGTCCAAAATATTTGAGATTACATGCAGAACACTCAATATGCCAGCCTGGACGACCCTTTAGAGTTTTTTCTACGCCGTCGACTACAAATGTTCCTTCCCAGACGTTGTCACCATCAGATGCTGCATCATAGGCCTTCCAAAGAGCAAAATCGGCTGCAGATTCTTTGTCGTATTCGTCGTTATTAATACGTACACTGGTCTTCATACCCTTCATATCCAGTCCCGCAAGTTCACCGTAGTGCTTGAATTTTTTGATCGAATAATAGATACTTCCATCCTCGGCGATATAGGCATAACCCTTTTTAAGCAGTCCATTAATAATCAAAACCATCTCGTCAATCAATCCCGAAATCGGTGCTATGTGATCAGCTGGTACTATAAAAAGTGATTCTAGATCATCGAGGAAAAATTTCGTGTATTTTTCTGTGAATTCTTTGAGTGATTCTCAGGCCTCAATACTATCGCGGATAGTTTTATCATCGATATCAGTGACATTCATCGTTGTCTCGACTCGATAACCAAGGAATCGGAGCGATCTGATCACAAAGTCCTCAAAAAGATAACATCGGAGATTTCCGATATGGGCGTAATTGTAGGGCGTCGGGCCACAAAAATATACCTTAGTGTTTTCTTGACGAAGGGGTTTGAACGGTTCTTTCGTTCGCGTGAGTGTGTTGTAGAGGTGGAGCATAGGTGGGCAGAGTATCGGAAAAAGAGAGTTTTTCAAGAATCGCTTGGCAAAGAAGTGTCTGAAGCTATGATATTTGCATGCAAAATCGCTCTGGTTTCACTCTTATTGAAGTACTCGTCGCAGCCACTATTGTCTCAATTGTCATAGTCTGAGCCTTCCTTTTGCTCTCGTCAGCAACGCGACAATGAGACCGTACTAAATCTGATAAAGAAGCCGAGGAAATCGAACTCAGTGTGCGATCATGTATTGGTTCATTGCCATTTTGATATATCAAATCAATCGTGGTAGCTACACCTGTTGCGATCAATTTTGGATCGAATAATCTCTCGTGCGCAACTGGTAGCTATGATACGTGACTGACATTTACGGGGATCACGCTTCAAACATATTCTGGTACAGGAACGGATACACAAACTGGAGGTGGAAAATCAATCTATCAGGCATTTTTCTCAACTGCAGTGAGCTCATCAGGGAGCAATATCCGTGTGATCACCCAAAAGATTATTGGTCCCACCGGCGAGCGAAGTTTGAGTTGGAATATGTATGGGGAATAAATTTGATAATATATTCTGTATGGTTGCCTTGAGTTTTAAGCTTGAAGATTTCCTTGTATGATCTCTTCGTTCCTTTTCAAAGAAAAAGGGTATTTCTCAGACCCAAATTATTGAAGAAAGTCTGAATTCTTGGATTAAACAAGCAGAATTGAACGAGATCGAAAATGGTTTTAAATCCTACAGTCAAGCCATGAAGGTAGATAAAGACTTAGCCAGCGAAGAGTCATTTCTTGCAGAATCTACGATCAGTGATGCTCTAAAATTTATTCAAAAAGAGCATGCATAATCGTTTTGAGATTATTCTGGTGAATCTAGACCCAGTAAAGGGACATGAACAGCAAGGCCTTCGTCCGTGTGTTATAGTCCAAAATGATTTTATTAGTAAGTATATTGGTTTATACATTGTTGCTCCATTAACTCCAAACCTTACTGATGTACCTACGGGTCTCATTTTAAGCAGCTGGAAAAACTACGGACTTGATTCCGCGTCTAAAATCCTTTTTCATCAAATTCGAGTTATAGATGAGACAAGAATAGCTGGATATATAGGAAATATAGACGACATACAAACTCAGAAACAAATTGAAGAGAAAATAAAACTTACTTTCTCGCTCTCGTAAACAAAAACTCACCAATCCAGGATTGGTGAGTTTTTGTTTGTTACTTTTCTTCTTCTGAAATATCTTCTCAAGCTCCGAGCTCAAAGTACCCGACACCTTGGAGTTTGGCTCCGATGAGGCCTTGCATGTCACCGTAGAGACGTGCAGTATTACTGATGACGCGATCGAGTTGTTTTTCGCGATTGGCCCAGATGCGCTCCATGGCGCGCTTTTCTTGGTCGAGTTGGTCCTTCATAGATGTAAATGCCTCTACAATATTTTGAATCTTGTCGCGAAACTCGGTAGATGTGAGATACGCATAGAGAACCTCCATTTTTTCGTCTTTGCCAGCGAGAGAATTACGCAAATGATCCATGCTGATCATCTGTTCACGAAGTGCAATAGTCAGTGGAAGAACATAGTGCCATTCTGTGACCCAAATATCACGGTAGAGACCAAAGTGATTGACTCATTCGGGTAATACACTTGAGACAATCACTGATACTCCAGCATTGACGCGGAGACGATCTTCTTTGAGCTTGTCGACCCAACTATCACTCCATGCCTTGGTATTTTTGGATTCCCATGCGATTACTCCGACATGGTGACCAAACTGCGTGCGTACACTCTGGATAAGGTCCGCTCATTTAATTCCTGTTGGGACGTCATCAACAATATCTGACGGAAATTCACGTATGAGAATTGCTCTCAGAGCATCTTCTTGGATATCACCCTGGATCTGCATAGAACCTTGGCTCGCCTTGCGATTAACCTCCTCGAGAGAGCGCTGGACCTGCTCGATTTGTTTGTCTTTTTCTTGGAGCTTTTTAGCAAAATCGAGCTCGATGCGCTCAAATTGAAGAGCCTGTTCTTTTTTGATTCGCTCAGCCATTTCAGCTTCCATGACCTTTCGAGCCTCGATGATGGCGCGTTCTTTTTCGAGCTCGAGATCCTTTTGTTTGCTTTCGAGAAGGGCTTTCTCGCGCATAAAATCGAGCTCGCGTTTACGAGCTTCTTCGTCGCGTTTTTTGAGCATTTCGAGTTCAATGGCAGATTTTTTTTGATCTTCTTCCATTTTTTTACGCTCATCGGTCGCTTGTTTTTCGTAATAGTTTTTAGCTCTGAGGCTGATATCTTTTTCGAGTTGTGCCTCGCGCTCCTTGAGCCGCTCCGCAATTTGATGCTCTTCGATCTGACCGAGATCAATCGCTCCGCCACAGTGTGGACACGTAAAAGTATTTTTCTGCATTGAATTTCGAAAAGTGAACGGCGTATATATACTGTGCACAGTATAAAAAGTCACCCCCGAAGCGCAAGCGAGATGTCACACGATCACTCCGATCACGCAAGTCACGACGCCCACGATGAGCACTCTGGCCACAATGAGCATGACGCACACGGCCACGATGAGCACGAGGAAACGCTAGACGAAGAACTTCCACCGATTGAACCCGCTGGTTTTTTAAATGACCTCAGTATTGATTCGGGTATTCCTCCGATTATTGATGTCACGGTACATTTCCCTTTTCGTGAGACTATTGCGATCAATCACAATCCTCACAGGGTTTGGAATGACATGCGAGTCGAGCCTTTTGTGCCTGTAAATCTCAGTCAAAAACTCACTCTCTCAGTCAAAAATCATCCAACTTCAAGACTTTTTGATCTCTATGGATCACAGGTTTTTGCGCCGACACTTCTTTCGTCATTTTCGAGGAAGGCGTTCTCTCCGCGCTTACCAGTGATTGACCTCTACCCTGCTCTGCCAGATTTTCCAGATACGGCAGTCGATGTTCGCACGCTGGAGCTTCATGACCTTAAGCGGCTTCGTCCGGATATTTATGCGCTCGATCTGCCTCTCTCTAGGCGTATTAGACGTTTTCGCAGAAAACATGGGAAAAAAGTTCTCAAAGTCAGCTCTGGGTTCGCGCTCTGAGCGATTATAGCAATCGTACTTCTTGGGCTTCTAGCAAATAGCGTCAAAACGATCACTATGGACGGATATAGCCGTCTCATTGCGCTCAAAGAAATGAAGGATCCAGTGGCAATTTCAAACGAGATCGCCTCACTTCAAACCGAATTCCAAAAGGCAGATCTTCTTTTTTTGCCACTCGATATCCTCATCCGCGCCTGAGTCGCACGCAGCGAAAATCTCGATAATGCTGCCCATGCTATCCATGGCTGAAAGGCCTTACTCGAGGCATTTGCTGAGCTCGATACACTTCGCAATGAGCTTGCTACATGAGTACATACCAATTCATGAAGTGCACTTACCTACACGGATCCACGGCTTTTAGCGGCAAATTTGCTTCCGCTCACGGATATATTTGAGGCGCGTGCAAAAAATCTTGGCATCATTCGTGATAGCCTCAAAAAATCTGTCATAGAATTTAGCTCTATCCAAAATCTCGGAGATCCTGCAAAGGAAGAAAAACTCACAAAAGCTGTACACTTCCTTGAGAGTATAGAGCGCACACTCGATTTCACACTCGCACACCAAAATGAGATTTTTGCACTGCTTGGTGACAAAACCCCAAAACACTATCTCATCCTCAACCAAAACCGTGACGAACTTCGCGCGAATGGAGGATTTCCATGAAGCGCGGTAGAACTCGTGTTTTATAAGGGGCGATTACAGTCATACGAAAAAAAGGACATCTATTTTTATGACTGGCGACTCTTCCCATATGGAGAAACGCCGCCACCTGGTATTGATAAGATCACGGATGTCTATGGAATGCGTGATGCCAACTACTATCCAAATTTTAAGGAGAGTTTTGAGACGATCTCACGCATGTACGAAAAATCTGGCGGTGGAACACTCGATGGTATCGTCGCAATCAATCAGGGCTTCATAACCGATCTCCTGAGTATTACTGGACCGATAACGGTTCCTGGTATTAAAGAAACTGTCACGAGTGATAATTTTTCACTCATTCTCTCGGTACTTGTTGAGTGACAAATCAATCGCAAAACGAGCGCAAAAGACATACTTTTTACATTTATTGAAGCATTCGAATCAAAGCTTCGTGAAACTGGCGAATACACGCGTTATCTTGATGCACTCGAGAGCAATGTTGCAGCGGGTGAAATCCTCGTAGCCCACCGAGATGGCGATCTCGACACATTCATCCACAAATTTATACCGGATGATGCCTACAAGGGGCGAAGAGATAATTTTGTATATCCAGTATTTACTTCACTCTCAGGGAATAAATCTGATCGGTATGTACACCGCAATTTTGAGCTCACTGCCAAGTCAGTCGCCGGCTGTACAATGCTTAATACATTCAGCCTCAAAACCTCGCACAATTTTGATATTGGAACACGTGAGATGATACGTCGCATGCTCTATAGCTACAATATAGATCCCAAAACACACGAGCATGAGTTATTCGTCCAAGGAAACGGCGAAAATGTCGAATACGTTCGACTCCTCGTACCAAAAGGATCTAAACTCAAATCACACGCAAATGTCTCAGTGACAACCGATGACAGTCAACCAGATTACACGAGTATAGATTTTACAACCAATACTAAAGTACTCGAAAATTCGGAGATAAAATTCGACTACGAATCCACACCGGCAAATTGCGCAATGAAGCCAGTTTTCCTCAAACAGCCTGGACTTCAAAATTACAATGTAGATTTCAAATAATGTATTCACTTCAAGTAATCGACTTCCCAAACAATCTCCCACTCGAGGAAGATGTTATGACCGTCATCATTGACGCACTCTTACAAACCACAGGAATAGAGCAGATGGGGATTGTAAATGTTGCAGTAATACCCGACGAGCGCATGCGAGAACTCAATCGGACCTATCGTGAGATTGATTCGAATACAGATGTGCTCTCGTTTCATTATTTTGGAACTGCTGATGTGATACGTCCGGACGAGGTTTTTGGCGAAATTCTCTTCTCTGAAACCAAGATCCTCGAGCAGGCAACAACCTTTGGACATACGCCTACCGAAGAAGTCTACCGCCTCCTGACGCACGGACTTCTCCATCTCCAAGGATTTGATCATGAAACCGAGGAAGAATACGAAATTATGTGGGAACACGAGCAATATATCCTCCAGACACTTCAAAAAGAATTTGGAATTCTCGCCACAGAGATATAATCCCGAGTTGATTTTAAAAAACCATGAAAAAACCAAAGGGTGTTGTTATTAAAACGCCAGAACAAATAGAGTGAGTCCGTAAAGCCTCGGCGATTACAGGAGCCGTTCTCGATATGATCGGAGAATACGTCAAAGAAGGTATCTCTACCGAAGAACTCGACCACATTGCGAACAATTTTATGCTCTCGCAGGGTGGAACTTCGGCATGTATCGACTATCTCGGCAATAACAATTGGTCAAAGGGCGGATACCCAAAATACAATTGCATCTCCGTTAATGACGTCATCTGCCACGGAATACCTCGCAAGGATGAGATTCTTAAAGAATGAGATATCCTCAATATTGATGTCACTACGATCTACGATGGATATTTTGGCGATGCGTCCCGCATGTATATCGTCTGAACGACGAGCCCCAAAGCTCTCGCCCTCATTGAGATCACCAAGAAGTGTCTCGATCTCGGTATTACACAGGTCTATCCTGGGAATTTTACGGGCAATATCGGTTACGAGATCTCAAAATTTGCAGAAGGGCAGGGATATTGAGTAGTCCGTGAATATACAGGACATGGTGTTGGCGTACTCTTCCATGAAGACGAGCCGGTTATTTACCACAAGGCACTCAAGAACTCTGGACACAAGATGGTTCCAGGTATGATCTTTACGATTGAGCCAATGATCAATGCTGGTGGCTACAAAACCAGACTCATGGACGATGACTGGACAGTCCGTACCAAAGACGGCTCGCTCTCTGCACAATTCGAACACACGATCCTCGTTACCGAAACCGGTCACGAAGTTCTCACAGCAACAAAGAAATTCTTGTAATTTACACTAAAAAAACACCCGATCAATCGGGTGTTTTTTATTATCCAAGCTTTTTCTTAAGCATTTCTGTAAATATCTTTGGGTTTCCTTGTCCTTTAGATTCCTTCATACATTGACCAACGAGGTAACCGAAGAGCTGTACTTTACCAGCTTGGTATTCAGTAGCCTGTGCGGGATTTGCAGTAATCACACCGTCAACGACGGCTTCGAGTGCACCAGTGTCATTTACTTGGCGAAGACCAAGTTTATCAACGATTACACCAGTTGATCCGCCATTTTTGAAGAGTTCAGAAACTACTGTTTTTGCATTAGTGCTTGAGAGCCCATCTGCATTGACGAGTTTGATGACTTCGGCAAGTTCTTTGATATCAAATCTGAGCGTTCCAAGATCGACTGCTTCTTGTGCTTCTTCGAAGAGACCGAAGAGAATAGTCGTAATATACGAACACGATTTCTTTGGATCATCCGTGAGCGCAACGAGCGACTCGTAGTAATCCGAGAGTACGCGGTCATTGCTGAGTATTCGAGCATCGTCTTCTTGGAGTTTCCATTCACCAAGATATTTCATACGACGATCGATTGGGAGCTCACCAATTTGGCGCTCTGAAATATACTCGGGAGTAATCACTAGAGGCGGGAGGTCGGGCTCAGGGAAATATCGATAATCCATAGCGTCTTCTTTGGAACGCATTGAGTGACTCTCTCCGTGTTCATCATCCCAGCCACGAGTTTCTTGAGTGACAGTGCCACCTGCTTCATAGATTTCTTCTTGGCGAGCAAACTCCACATCGATGGCGCGTCCGATCGATGAGAACGAGTTGATATTTTTAAGCTCAACGCGATTACGAAGTTCAGTTGAACCAATAGGACGAAGCGAGATATTAACGTCACATCGAAGTTGCCCCTTTTCCATGTCGGCATCAGACGCTCCTGACCAACGCATGAGTTTTTGGAGCTCTTCGAGATAGGCGATTACTTCATCTTTAGCTCTAAAATCAGGCTCTGTTACGATTTCCATGAGTGGTGATCCAGCACGGTTGTAGTCACAGAGAGTTTTTGTACCAGCATGAACGAGTTTGCCGGCATCCGTCTCAATATGGAGACGATTTACGCGAAAAGTCTTGGAGACTCCAGCCACAAAAGTAGTGACAGTACCGTGTTCTGCAATTGGATGATAGAGCTGGGTGATCTGAAATCCCTGTGGAAGGTCCGGATAAAAATAACTCTTACGATCAAAAACCGATTTTTGATTTACAGTCATACGAAGCGAGTGCGACGCGCGAACCGCGAGATCCGTTACGCCAGCTGTGAGAACCGGAAGCATTCCAGGCATTCCCATACATACCGGACAAACATTGGTATTTGGCTCATCAGCGAGTTCGATCGCATTGGCACAACCACAGAACATCTTTGTAGCAGATTTGATTCGGACATGAGTTTCGAGCCCCATGACAATTTCGTATTTGGACATAATTTTGATGAATATTCTCCGAGAAGGCTTCATAGTACACAAGCTTGATGGTTTTTCAACGCGGATTTTTGCTCCAAAATAGCGCATGTGCTAAACTTCGAACATGAGTCAAAGAGACCTCCTTGAAAAGCCGACTCCCGTAGTCGAAACTCCACGACCGCTTCCCGAAGATTGCGCGACCATAGACGGCATTATGGCTCGTGCTAGTTGTAGAGTGAAAAAGCTTTTTGTGAGCCACGACGCCCGAAAAGCACAGTCAGATCTCAAATCCGAAATCAAGGCTATCCAAACAAATAAAGCGCAAAAACTCGATCTCCGAGAGCTTGGGTCGCAACAAAATGTTATTGGGAGCGAGACTATGACGCGTAAACTTCTCTTTTGAACAAACAAAGATCGAGTCGCACCTTTTACAACTTTTACAGCTCCAAAAGACAAAGAAGCATGGAAAGCTCTGAGCAATCTACCCGACGACAAAAAAGAGTCTCATGTGCTCTATCAAAAGCTTCTCAAAAACAAAGAAAAAGCGATCACACTCGAAGGAATGAATCCCGAGATAAATTTCCGCGAAAATCTCAGAGAACTCTGGGAAGAAAAACTCAAGCGATTCGAATCACGAAATCCTGTATTGCGAGAATTTTATACTGCTAGAATCCTACCAGTAATTGAGAGTAAAACTCCGTGGAAACAGATGACAATTGAGCAATTTGAGACAGGTATCAATGGAGAAATCGCAGCCATGCAATCAAAACTCGATATCGAGAATGGTCTTGCAAAGCCACCCTACAAACTCGAAAATCCTCATAAAAGGCTTCTTGCCAAAAAACTCATTCAAAAGATCAGAGCAAAAGAGCTCATAGAGCTCTCCATGACCGAAATCATGGACCAAATGGGCGGCAATTTTAATAAAAAGCTCTACGATCTTCTGCTACAAAAAGCAGGCGTTGAATACCTTGCGCATATTCCGGCACTCTGAGATCCGTATGTCTCTTTTGGTAATTACCAGCACACCAAAATGTCCGTCGGCTGACGCAATAAAGAATGAAGCGAAGCAGGCGCAGTAACTGCCGATCGTGTATTTGCGAATAATAAAATTCTTGGGGATTCGAATATCGAAAACTTCTCTCCCGAAAATCATCACAAGGCCGCATATTTGCTCGCAATTCATAATATTGCGAATACAATTCGCCTGCTTCCGGAGAACAATATTCTCTATATTCCCGTGCAGCAAAAAGTTGGGAAAAAGATGGTAACTCGTCAAAAGGAACTCATCACTCACCCGCTTCCAACGCTTCAAAAGGCATTGGAAAATGACCCGAAAGTGACTACTTCTGTGATGATGCAGTATTTTGCAGCTTCACATAATAATCCGCTTCATGCCTATCATGGACTGCTTGACTGGCTCAAGGTTTATGAAATGTCTCCGAACAAATCCTCAGATCGTCTTGGCAATCATATCGAACTCGTAGCCACGAGATGAAATGCAAATCGCCAGCAATCAAATAATACTCAATTATAAGCACAAAAATGCACACACCTGATCAATCCGAAAACAAAGTACTCATTCCAAGCAAAAAACTAGCTCTCTCTGAAACAGAAGCAAAAGCCGTTATTAAAGGTTTTATGAAGGATCCTCTGCAATATCTCTGATCCATCAATGCGGCCTGCAAAACAGCAGAAATGCTCAGTACTCGCAATGAATTGCTTGATCAATCGTACGCAAAAAAAATGCTCAAGATAGGCAATGCCTTTAAGTCGCTCATGCTCACGCATGGCTCTGATTTTAGAAAGCTAGCTGAGGCTCATATCACCCATCCTCATGCGCACGTTACGCAAACTGACATACAGGCAGTAGAAACTGAATTAAATTCTTTTATAAATCTCTTGCTTCTTGCGGGAGTCAATCTCCAGCCGATCAATACAGATGCAATTCTTGATATTCCAGCCTATAATATAAGTCTGCATGAGGCTTTTGATAGTACACACGAAAGTGAGCTCTTTTTAGAAGAATTGCGCAAGCTTCCATTTTATCGCTCAGATCTGCTTTACAGCGGATTTGGGAATACAAAAAGCAAAAAGCATTATTCACGCAAAAATAATCCAGGTACATTTTTTGCAACAGACGAATCCGGATTTTTAGTAGACTCTGATAACATCAATAATCCACTCTACTATGCGCTCTCGGATGAACATGCCGAGGTTCATAAAAAACCTGCCGTAGTTATATATGATCCAAACAAAGTCTCACAGGTTTATCTCGATAATTATGCATTTAAGGATTCAAATCCATATGTTGCCATTATCCACATAGAACTCTAGTCAAAAAAGAGGCTTAAAAGGCTTGCATTCTCCACAAATTCCATATACTTTGGCCGACTCTCTGCTCGGAAAATGAGCTTAGAGCCGGTTTTTTGTTTTACGCTTTCTTCCTCCGAAAGCCTCGAGAAAGGCTTCGGCATCGAAAGTTTAACACTGGATCGGACCAAGGATTATTCTTTTTTTTCTCTCACTTATGACGAACCTCGTCAAAGATATGCTCGAAAATGCAGTGCATATCGGAAGCAAGCGCCAATACTGGTCGCCAAAAATGCGTAATTACATCTACGGAGTTCAGAATGGCGTTCACGTCTTCGATCTCGGTAAGACCGCTGAAAAGCTCGAAGCCATGAAGGCTATTCTCGCAGACCTTTCTGCAAAGGGTAAGACTATTCTCATCATCGGAACAAAGGTTCAGGCTCGAGAACTTACTCGCAAAATCGCAATCGAAACCAACAACTACTACATCGACAGTAAGTGGGTTCCTGGACTTCTCACGAACTTCCCTACTATCAAGAAGCGAATCGCTACCTACAACACCATCGAAAAAACTGCCTCTGAAGGTGGATTCGAAGGTCTCACAAAGAAGGAAATCTCTCAAAAGATCAAAGAACTCGAAAAGCTCAAAAAATCATACGAAGGTATCAAGGATATCCGCCGTGTTCCAGACGCACTTTTCGTAATTGACGGACACTTCGAGCACCTTGCACTCGCTGAAGCTGCAACTCTCAAGCTCCCAACTTACGCGCTCCTCGGATCGACTGGTGATATTGACCACACTACAGACTTCGTTCCATGTAACGTTAACTCAATCAAGTCTCTCTCATTCATCCTCGAATACCTCAAGGGATCAATCAAGCGTGAAAAGAAGGCTGAAAATCCACTCAAGCTCGACCGAATGGCTCACAAGGGTGACGAAGCAGCAGAAGGAGAAGCTGAAGCAACAGAGACAGCAGCCGAGTAATTCTCTTCTCACATGAATAGCGAACAGACTATATTCGAAGAAAGCACCGGCCCCAGCAAAGAACTTCGTGTTCTTGCTGCGGTCTGCTACATTCCTTTTGGATTCGTTCTTCCCTATTTACTGCACAAAAACGAAGATGCATTTGTGATGTTTCATCTCAAACAAGCACTCGCGTTTTTCTTCATCCTGATCGTCATGAGCTTCCTTCCAATAGATGGAAGCTCTGGCTTTGGTATGTTCCTCTACCTCATTATTGCAGGCTGGACATCATACAAGGCCTACCAATGAGAATCCTACATGCTCGGCATCGTCCGACTCATCGTGGACCTCATTACAAAATATTCTAAATAATAACCTCACATACCATGGTTACCGCACAAATGGTCAAAGAACTCCGTGAGCGCACAGGTGTCGGAATGGCAGACTGTAAGAATGCTCTCACAGAGACAAACGGAGATATCGAAGCAGCTATCGAAGTCCTCCGCAAAAAGGGTATCGCCAAGGCCGCAAAGCGCGCTGGAAACGAAACTTCAGAAGGTCGCATCAAGATCGTTACAGAAGGAAGCGACGTATACGTTGCCTCTGTTTCATGTGAAACTGACTTCGTTGCTCGTAATGATACATTCGAAGGAATGCTCGATACATTTATCGAAATCCGCAAGAATTCTGCAGACGATGCATCAGCAATCGAAAAAGCTGAGACACTCAAGGCTTCAGAATACACTCTCAAGGTTGGTGAAAACATGAAGATCCTTGCACTCACAAAGATCTCAGGACCAGTAGTTGCAAGCTACGTTCACTCAAACTTTAAGAATGGAGCAGTTGTTGTAGCTCAGGCTGGAACTGACGTAGAAAAGCTCAAGATGGTTGCCATGCACGTTGTTGCATCACAGCCACAGGTAGTTTCTCCAAGTGACGTTCCTGCAGACTTCGTTGCCAAAGAGCGTGAAATTGCTCTCGCACAAATGGCCGAAGATCCAAAGAACGCTGGAAAGCCAACTGACATCCTCGAAAAAATTATCGAAGGAAAGATGACAAAGCTCAAAGAAGAGAACGCTCTCCTCACACAGCCATTCGTTGTAAATCCAGACCAGAAGGTTCAGGAATTCATCGGAACTGGAGCTATTATTAGTTTTGAAAAGTACTCAATTTAATATGAATTTCGGACCAGATTCTGATCTCTCAAACCGAGCTCGACGAGAGGAGGAAGAGATCAGAGCAGTACGAGCAATCGTATTGAAGAAAAAGCTCGAAGAAGAAGATGGTGACAATAAAGTTGGAATCATGTTGCCGCATGTACAACAACTCGTTGCCAATCTCGTCGCTGCAAAATAACACATTGAAGGGGTTCGCCCCTTCTATAGCCCCATATTTCATCGGCTAGAATTCAGGACTCCAAATCCTGCGAGGTAGGTTCGATTCCTACTGGGGCTGCCATATGATATAAACAACACAAAAGGAGTCAGAAATGACTCCTTTATACTATCTCTGAAGTTAGCAAAAATTCTGAAAAGTCTTTAAAAGAGGTAAAAATACAAAGAGTATTACCGTTGATGGGATGAAGTGAATCGTTACGTATAAATTCGAAGTTTCTTATAATACTCTCTCGAAAATCCAAAAGATTGTTGTTTTCCCTTTTTCCGAACACTATATTGCTATCGTTTACACCCTTTCTGACGACTATTCAAAACAAGGAGACACCGCTATAAAAAGACTAAATGATGGGAAATATTTGGAAAATGAGGCAAGTGAGTTGAAACAAATTGATAATTTTATTTCTAGTTTGAAGTTCCTCAACGAAAATCAATAAAGATATACACCATCTAGTAAAGAAATATCAACTAAAAAAATCGCACTTATCAGTGCGATTTTTTTAGTTTCTGGCCGTATGATTCTCTCTATTTCGTCGTAAAATTAATCATCCACTGAACCCCAAACTGATCAACGAGTGAGCCGTAATATGCTCACCAAAACATATCGCCAAGTGGCATTTGAACGGTCCCACCAACTACAAGAGCGTTGAAGAGTCGATCAGTTTCTTCGCGTGAGTCCGGATGGAGTGAAATGTAGACATTATTCCCTTTGTTCACATGGAAACCCATGGATTCTGGAGCATCAGTTCCCATGAGTATATGTCCGCCGAGAATGGGGAGTGCAATATGCATAATGCCATTCTTGTCTTCTTCGCTAAGCGGCGGAGTTCATGGCATCTCGGGCATGTCTCCAAAGCGGTGGATTCCTCCTTCAAATTCGCCACCAAAGACTGATCTGTAGAACTCAAAAACCTGTTCTGTATTATTCGCAAAATTCAAATATGTAGCAGTGGAAGCCATAAAAAGAAAGATGAAGAAATAATTTCGTCTGAGCAATTATAGATAACTTTTTCATTTTTCTTAAATTGATATTGCAAACAAAAAAATATGGTGTTACATATAAATCAGACGCCCCTGCCATTCCTCCTTGTCTTTTTTACATATCAAAAAATGGACACACAAAAATACAATCAAGCTGACCTCTCAGCTGAAACACCCTTTATACGACATGCTTCACTCGAACAGTTAGAAGCCGCTTACATTGCTGCCCTTGAAAGCCCTTTTTTAAGCAGAAAAGATGGAATGGCATACCTCCATGCTATACAGAGATTAAAAGACCGCCAAACCACTGCCCCATATCAATCACAGAATATACAAGCTCACCACGTTCAGCGAGTAACGGAGATAATCGACCGCAGAGATTCAAAATCTCGAGTTGCCATCATATATGCGAAAGATTCAACCACGGAGACTCTCATGGCACGTATCTCTCAAGCAGTCTTTGGTACAACCACACCTTTCTCGCCACAAAAGTAAGCAAAGAAGATCAACTCTGTTCAGCTTGCTCACATGGAAACACTTCCAAATTCTTTTTCGCATAAGCCCCGTGAAGTGGGCCTTACCAAGATAACACTCGATTGAGTCGATCTTGGTATTCTAAGTGATCAGGAATTAGATTTTCTACATAGCCAATCACTTATATGAGTCATCTGGATGGCGTGGTCCGATCGTCAGAAGTGTATTGATGAAAAATATTTACGTCAGGAGAGGAAAATATCTGGTCAGAGAATTACAGCAGTGACTGTAGTGGAACAAACGATTGTTAGAACCATAAAAACTCTACAACAAGAAGTACCTCCCTCCGAAAATTTTATGTCTAAACGGTTTATCTACCGCAACTCTTAGGTTGCGGTTTTTGTTGTATTTTTATCAGAAGCGAGCAAAATCAGGCACATGAAAAATATCGCGATTATCTGAGGCTGAGCCGCAGGAATGATGTGTGCTGCAAAAATTATAGAAGATGCTCTCGAGAAAAACACTCTCTCGAATATTCATATTCATCTCTTCGAGAAAAATAGTGTTCTCGGGCGCAAGGTTTCGATCTCGGGTGGTGGACGCTGCAATGTCACAACGGGGATTACTGACCGCAAAACTCTGCTCTCAAAATATACGCGAGGCTCGGAGTTTTTTAAGCGTTCACTCGGTAAGTTTGGTCCTAAAAAAGTCATGGAATGGTTCGAATCCCACGCTGTGCGACTTAAATGTGAGGATGATCTGCGAATTTTCCCTGTATCTGATAGTGGTGCTGAAGTTATCTGGGCGTTTGAGAGCCTTTTTCGGAAACATACTCCCGCAATTACGATCCATTTTAGCACTTCGGTGACGAGTGTTTCATGGGCTGACCGTGTCTATACAGTGAATACTGAGCATGGAAGTTATAGCACTGATATACTTGTTTTGACAACCGGCTGAAATGCGTATGCACACACTGGCTCATCAGGTGACGGATATACGCTTGCTTCGTCTCTTGGACATTCGATTACTAAGCTCGGACCTTCGCTCTCAAGTTTTGAGATAGCCGAGATTTTTCCAAAAAATCTCTCAGGAATCGCATTTGAGCGTGCGACGCTGTTTTCATCAGATGGGAAGATTCGTTCGGACGGTCCAATTTTGCTCACACATTTTGGGATTTCAGGACCGGTGACTTTTACGTTTTCGTCGCAGATTGCCTTTGAAGAAATCGGCAAATGAATCCACTATTCACTCAAATTTGCTCCACTTGCTGGCTGGAGCATGCAAGACTGGGATACTTATCTCGAGCGAGAATGTCGAGAGCATTCAGCGAAACTCGTGACAAATATCCTCATACAACTCTTACCCAAGAGATTTGTCGAAGAATTAAAACACTGTAATTTTATACCGAACATCCACCAAGTCCTCGATAAAAACGGAGCAAATCTCTCCCGTGAAGAGCGTAAGAGCATTGCAAGACTTCTTGGAGAAGGCATTCCACTCACGGTTATCCAACGTAGAGCCGGTGACGAATTTGTTACTGCATGAGGCGTAAATACGGATGAAATCGATGACGAGACACTTGCTTCAAAAATCTCTCCTGGACTCTACATGGCAGGAGAGGTGCTCGATATTGATGGTGTGACTGGAGGATTTAATCTCCAGGTCGCCTGGGCTACTGGCTGGAATGCTGGCAAGTCTATCAGTGCATTCATTGAGTTGCCGACTGACGAACAATCTCTATAATCTCGGCATGCAAAATACTCTCATCCTCCTCGCCGCAGGAGTTTCTTCTCGTATGAAGAAAGCGCTCGCAACTGGCGACACCGACATCGATCCAAAGCTTCTTGAGGAAGCAAATACGCTTCCAAAGTGCATGCTCTCAGTGGGTGTGAACGGACATAGATTTATTGACTATCTCATCGCCAATGCTTACGAAGCTGGTTTTCGAGATATGATCATGATCCTGCATCCAAATGATGTAATCACAGAGCCTCACGTACGAGCCGAGATTGCACGAGCTGACTATGTGTGATTAATTCTGCGAATTGCTCGACAATATATAGTCGAAGGACGAGAAAAACCCTACGGAACTGGTGATGCAGTATATCAGGCATTAACACAGTGTCCTCTCCCAGCGGATGGATTTTATACACTTACAAATTCGGATAATCTCTGCAGTACTGAAGCATTCAAAAAAGCATTTGAAGCCACAGAGAACACAATCCTCCCCTACGATCCAATCTCGCTCGGCATTTCGAGTGAAGATCGCAGTCGATACGGCCTCATTGCGAGCAGCCCTGCTGGTAAAGTTACAAAGCTTGTCGAAAAACCCGATGCTATAGAGATTGCAAATATGGAGACTCTTTGACTCAGACTCTCCATTAATATGAATCTCGTAACGCTCAGCGTTTCAGAAACTCTCCCCCTCCTCGCAGCACTCGTGCCTCATCCCGTACGCGACGAAAAGGAAGTAACCGATGTATATACAACTCTACTCGCGCAAGACCGACTGAATTGTATTGTGATCACAGAATCTATTCCTGATCTCACATCCAAAGCCGATATTCCAAAAGTTCAGTCCTATCTCCGAACGAATTATCCACACATTCATTAATATCCATCCCATGCATCAGCACGAATTCATCCTCCGAGAAGACACTATAGAGCTCTATAAACTTCTCAAAGTCCTCCGTATAGCACAGACTGGCGGACAGGCGAAAGAACTCATCCGACTCGAACTCGTCGGTCTCAATGGAGCACCAGAATACCAGCTTCGCAAGCAGATTAAAGCAGGCGATGTGATCCAGGTACAGGACAATGTGATTACGATTCTTCCTCCGAAATAGCAAGAAATTGACGGACATCTTGGACTCTAAAACCTCTTCGAATGAGTTTCTCGAAGAGTTTTTTTCTGCCTTTGTGATCGTCTCCTGCGAGATGATCCCGTTCGCTTTGAAATGCTTCGAGTGGATTTTCGTCTACAGATTTTTGATCAGCGAGGTCGAGGAGTCCACGGATTTCTGTGCGAAATTTTGGATAGCTTTGTGTGAGCTCTGACTCAATACGAGTTCGTCCATATCTGCGCGACTGGAGTGTTTTTATACGGCTCATGATTGCTCGCTCATAGACTGCATAATCAGCAAATTCGGTTTCATAATTTGCAAAGACCGCATCAATATCAGCTTTTTGGAAGGACTTGGTGAGGAGTTTTGATCTCAAATCCCTGAGCGGAAGACCGAGCGAAATCGCACCAAGAACTCAAGACTCGATCTCACGTCTGTCATCCATAAATGGCTGAAGTTTTTGCAAAACCTGTTCAACCATAGTTTCATCTTCGGCCTTTCTAGTGAGTTGAAAGGTGAGTTTTTTGAGCGAGATGCTATATCGTGAAATATACCACGCACCATATTCAAATAGACGCTCGAATGTCTCGATTTTGCGATTTAGTTTTGTCATGGTCGAACGGTAAGTGTATTGAGTTCGGCATCAAAAATCCCATCAAGTTCTTGGATATTTTTCGCTCATGTTTGGATCATTTCGTGCAGCCACTTACCCTTGGTAGCTTTGACAGTATGACCGAGTTTTGTGCCATTATCATCCACAAATTCGACAGTGACATAGTTGGGGATTTTCTTCCAATCAATCATCTTGCGGTAGGACTGAGGAAGCACATCTACAAAGATCACATCTTCCATGTTTTTGAGTGCCTTTGTCATCTTGTTCTTCCAAAAAGACACAAGGCCACTCGCCTCGATCGGCAGCTTATAATTTGGAATCAAATCCATTGGTTTAAGCAATCCAAAAAGTCCCGACAAAATAAAAACAGAATCATGGAAATATTGTCTGCTCTCAGAGGAAAAAAGCTCATATGCTATCCCAGCATACATCACTCCGTCATATCGCTCTATCGCCGGCAAAACAGGATTTTTAGCAATATTGTGATTGAGATTTTTTGCTTCCGCAAAACGACGACCAGTACACTTGAGATCCTTTTCGGTTGCTTGCTTCGCTATCTTGAGCGCGAGAGGCAGATCAAAAGAGCGCGACGATCAAGCAATTGCTCAACCGTCGCGCTTTCATTCTGAAGGAGGAATCAAATATACAATATGCATTACCTTGGTCTTTTTGAAAGCTCGTAGAGTATAGTGATTTCACTCTTTATGTAGAGGAGAATTTTTTTATCTCGTTGTGAATCCGTTGTTTTCAGTCGAGCATTTATATCTGCAAGAAGCGACTCGTAATACGGAGTGGTGCGACCTCATTTTGCAGTAATTTCGGAGCGGATTTTGGCAATATTGGCATCGATCGGTCCAAATATATTTGCCGTAAATCTACGATCGCTCGACCAGTCATAACTCGCAAAGTCTTGACTTGTGTAATTGAGTGCATAAGTCGGTAGTCCGTAACTCACAGAAGTATTTGGATTTGGCTGCACTACCACAACTGGATCAGGTTTTGGTGTGACTGGCGGCTTTACTACTGGCTTCGGCGTAGTAACCGGAGTAACCGCTACCTTTGGTGGCTCAGGAGTTGGATCTGGTTTCTTTTCTGGCTTTTTAACCACTACCGGATCTGTACGATTTGGGATATCAGCAGGTGGTTTTGTCTCAGTCTTTGGCGCTTTGTTTTGAGCTTGTGCGAGAGAGAGCTTACCACGAATATAGAGGAGAGCATTTTTCTCACTCTTCGTTTTTGCTTTGCGAATGAGTTTATTAATCTGGAGGATTGACTGAGCAAGCGATCGATCAAGTGTTATTGAGCTCGTCTGCGACTTGAGAAGCGCGGCATCGATATATGCCTTTACGACAGGTTCAAGCGCTGTCTTCCCCTCGCTTGTGAGCTGTCCATTCAGGATAAATCATTTTTTACCAGAGAGTACATCATTACTCGTGATTCCTGTGCTGGTAGTTACGGGAGAAGTCGGAGTGGTAGTAACCGCCCCAGTAGAGCTCAGGGTTCATTTCGCATCACACTTCCCATCATAGTTGCTTGGCGAAGTATCTCCGAGTGGACAATTGTCCTTGGTGAATGGGCCAATGACGACTGAGGAACCTCCTCCTCCTCCTCCGCCTCCACCACCGCCACCTCCGCCGCCTCCACCACCACCGCCACCGCCAGATGATCCAGTGGTAGTAACGAGTGCCTGACAGGAGCCAGTACTACTTCCATTTCCGACAAGCGAAAGGACATAGAGTGTTCCAGTGTCGCTTGGTGGAGTTACCTGGAGAGTTCCAGTTACTTGTTGTGCTCCGAGATTTGGAGCGAGTGTTGCTGAGACCGCATTTGAGCTCGACCAATTAAGTGCAATCTGCGTACCGTTTGGTACACTTGTTGATGATGGTGTAATCGAACATGTTGGTGGTACTACTGGTGTAGACGAGACAACCGCAAAATATGAGAACGATGTTGTTGGAAAGAGGAGCTTCCCATTTGTATCCGCCTTCATTGTTGAACCGGTCCCCACTTCTGTCCATGTAAGCCCGTCTTCGCTACGATACACGCGATACTCAGAGTTTGCCTGAAGACCTGGGATAGCAAGATTTACAGGACGTGAGAGATTCATTCCAACACCGAGAGTATCTGCTCCAACCTTAGCGATTTTTGCAATCGTGAGGGTAGAGAGTGGTACACTGCCAGTAAGAGTCTTTGCATCTTGAGAGATAAATCGCACAGGATCTACGAACTCACCAAGGATAAATCCTCCATTCCATTTAAGCGCACCCGAAGAACTCGAGAGACTCGTAATGAGCGTTTTTCCAGTACCCGTAGATTGTATCTCGATGCCATCTGTCGAGCGAAGTGTGACTGTCTGAATACCTGTACCCGTAGCACTCGTGAGAGTGATACCAGAATTTGATCCGTTAACAAGGTTAGTACCAGTACCACTTACCGTGAGATTGTCATATTTACGTAATACAACATTTCATGATCCGCTCACAGCATTTTGGTTTGCTGGCAAGACATCTGGGAGGAGGAATGCACCAGAATATGCCGTCTCAGCATATTGGTTGGTAAAGACGTCATAATTAAATTTATAGGTCGTCTTCTCCCCTATCCAATCACGAGAAAAGTCATACTGACTATCTGGTTTTGTTGCGTAATTATTGAGTTCCCAAGTACTAATATTTTCAAGCACACTATTTGGGTCACTTGGATTTTTGGATCTGCTTGCGAGGACATAACCCGCCTTGTCAGAGTCGAAATTATTGGATTCTACCTTAAATTTAATATTGAGGCGGACATTATTGTCATTGAGTGAGCGGTATTCTGGTCGATAGAATGCAACCTTTGCGGGCGTTGTACTCACATCCTTAGAGAGATCACTGATCGAGCCAAAATGCGCTGTATCACTCACTCCGTAGAGTGCCTTATAGATTTTTCCGTAAACAGATCGGTAATCGATACCGACTCCGAGCCAGTCATCTTTTGCATTTCGGAGGGAGATATTTCCATAGACTTTACTCGAAAGTGACGAGAGAAGCGATGTATTATTGGAGAGCACAAACATACCACCTCCTTCACCATGGTCAGTTCCGAGGTCGCCATTTACCTTAATGGTACGACCAAACTCAGAGAACATGATGATGGTAATATTCTGAGTGGCTTTTACATCATTAAAGAATGTCGTGAGGTTTTCGGCTACTTTTCAGACATTGTAATTGAGATCCTTTGGAATATTCATCGGATCAAAATTGGATTGCGGTGCGAGCTGATTCGAGTGCGTATCATATCCTCCATCTGCTTGCATGTAGAACGCCTTCCCGACATTATTTGTGAGAAGTGTTCTGAGGAATTTGAGATTATTGATATTCCCATATCCCGCACCATCAGGACCTCCGCCATTTTTGGAGAGTCGCGCGATTTCGTCAACACGGATTGCTGCCTTAAAGAGATCGCCAGTGCGTTCAGGATAGGTACGTGCCTGCATAATAGTTCGCAGTGCCACAAATGTCGCATCTCTATCTTTTTGACTGAGATAGCTATTTGAAAAGATCGCTCCACTCGGTCCAATATTGATATATCGACCACCACGGAAGACATTTGGACGACGCCCTGAGAGTGAGATGGTTGACTCCGATGTTGGCTCATATCGGACAAGCTGTCCAAATACTCCATCCGCATCATCGAGAGTCGTACTGCCATACGAAGCAATCTGCTTTTGAGCCTGATCGTGGTCACGCGAGTGATTTGGTGTTCCTACTCGATTAAAAATCCTGAGATTCCCCGAATCAAAGAGCGATTTAAAGGAAGGAACTATTCCTCCACTTCCATATGCCAGAGCATTATTGAGATAAAAATCTCAGAGATCAGCAACGTGAGAATTATCAATTACGATGCTACTTCCTGAGGCAGTTGTTCGCTTCGCAATATAGTCCTGATATTCAGCCTTTGGGATTACACCATGGAGCCAGTCATATCCTCCACCAAGCTCTACGAAGAGAATCTTACCAGTCGCATTCGTCAGTACGGACTGTGCAAGGTTTTCGGCGGTTGTGGTCTGGTCATAGCCCATGTTCAGTACATATTCTGGCTGCGACAAAAACATGGCAACGATCGAACGGATCTTGGTGGTTTGATACGCAGTAGTCGACGGTTTAAAAAGGATAGGTTTGTTGTCTCCATCTTTAAGAAGAAAATCCGTCATCCCAGTCTTTACATCACTCGGAAGTGGTCGACCAGAGAGGAGTTTTGTTTCAAGAAAGCCATACATCTCATTTGGAGTGATCTCACGAGAGAGGTTCGCAGCCGAGAGTGTCAGTGCACCTGAGAGCACTGGAATTGCGCCCGTTCCTGTTCCAAGTGATCCCGAAGAAATGAGCACCTGCATCCCAATTGGATCGTATTGCCCAACAAAGATATTGAGTGTACCCGATGAAGTTGCGAGGTTGAGATTAGGAACTGAGAAATTAGTAGCACTCACCGACATATTTACTGATCCTGATGCACCACTTCCCGTTGCTGGAACTGTGAGCGATCCACTCGATACCGCAATACTTCCTGTAAACGTGTTACCAGTTCCTGAGGCGATATCCAAGAGACTTGTGACTCCTGTATTGGTATATGGAAGCAGATCAGAGAGTAAATATGAGCCAGTCTGCGTACCGTAGGCAATACGACTCGTATAGCTGATCCACTGATTTTGTGTATAGGTTGAGAACCACTTCGCATTCTCATCAAATCCTTCACGTCCGAATACACTTCAGGCAAAATATGGAGTCCAGTTCATACGACGAAGCAGATCCTGATCGAGGATCATGGGATCAATCGCATTTGGAGAATTGGTATGGATGAGCTTGATAGTCCCGATCATGAGTTCGAGCGGGTTTTTGTAGGTGATACTATTCATACTCGCATCCGAATACATCATGTCCGATGCCAGGAATGTCTTAACAGAAGGAAGAATATCAAAGTTGTTTGTGCGGATGGTATTCGCAAGCGCATCGAGCTCAGGGCGCGTTGGCTTGTCATAGGCATAAAAACGGTAGATTCGATCAGCTAAAAAGAGTGCAATCGCATCTGCTCGCTTCGCAAAAATATAGTCGATTGTGTTGTCAGCGAGACCATTATTCCCACTAATCGGAGTCTGCATTGCACCAAGATCGAGCGTACCTGATGCCGAAACAAATGGGAATGTCTCATTTGCTAAAAATGAACCCGAGAGGAATACGATCCCCGTAGAAGTATTGTGATTATTTGAATCATAACTTACAACGTGCGTCATGGCATCGGACTTAAAACCCGTGAGGATTCTTGCGATTGAGGCGACGTCGGATTCTTCGTAGTTACGTGGATCTCCATTGTCCTTGGAGTCGCCCATCTTGTATTCACCCATCATAAAGAGCTGGAGGAGCTCGCGACCGTAGTTTTCATTTGGATTTTTTTTGTCTGTTTGATCAAGGAGATCGAGGAATTTTCATTCGGCATAATCCCCTACTGATCCATTATTGTAGAGCACATGCTTAATCATGCTCTTGTAGTTGCCAAGCGTGTTTGCATAGAGCAAATCCTGTTGGTCCTTGATATCTTTATAGCTGATTTTATCAGACTGATTTACCGAAAAAATATCCTCAAAAAGGGAGAAGAGCTTAACTTTTGCTTCGTATGGATCACGGGCATATCTCATTTGATAGAGACGATTCATATCGCTTCCATCTCACCAATTAAATGCACCTCCTGTGAGAGCTGTCACCTCAGCATTATAGCCAGTTCGATCAGGGCCATTGGCATCAGGGAAAAGCAGGGCAACTGCCGCATCTGCTGATCCTGCCATATAGAGTTGATCGATCTTGGAGCTGATAGGTGCGAAGAGCACTTTTCGAGCGAGATGCTCAGCCTTCTCGCGAGTCCAAGGCGTACCTAGATTGTTAGTCGATACCGCCAGTGTAGTAGGCACTACAGAGGCAAACAAAATCGTAGTTACAGAAGTGAGAGCGACTACTTTTTTGAGAAGGATATGCATAGGTCGAAGAAAAAAGTTTGAGAACTTATACTATATTTAAAATCGGAGTCAATCTAGAGGAATCGTATCAAGAAAAATACCGAAAGTGTAAAAATAAAAACCGACGAAACAAGCGGCGAATAATACGCAATACTGCCATTGAGTCCGTAAATCCGATCTCGGACTTTATGTGTGATGAGTGCAAGAGTTCCGAGACACAAAAAGACACCCGTTCACAGCGCGAGCAAAAAAGGCAACGCGTACTGCATCTGCCCAATAGCAAAGAGTACAAGCACAATACTCCATGCAAAAGTACAGGGCGCCAATCCTGCAAAAAATGCGATCCAGAGTCCCTTTTTAGAAGGCTTCGTTCGCTCGAGTCCAATCTTTTTTTGCTTCCGAATAAGCCTTACTGCTGCAAAAAAAAGTACAAGCGACAGACACAAAAGCCCCAGCGCTCCAAAAAATTCGATCTGTTCCAAAAACTGTGTCGGATCAAAATACGCAAATGCGAACTTCGCGAGAAGCGTAATAATCACGATATCAGCGAGATGAATGAGTGTAAAGATCAGAGCATACATAAGACTTGATCCGACACTCGCTCATTCCGCCAAAATATATCCAACCAAAAATCCCTTCGAGTGGCCAGGCCCGAGCGCATGTAAAAAGCCAAGCATTACCAAAAGTGCCAAAATAAAAAAGACAACCTGTGTATCAGCCTTCCCACTACGAAGTCCGTCTATTTGCCCAAGGATCTTTTTAAAGAGTGTAAAGAGCGTGGTATCCGAACTCGCGAGCGTAAGAGTCCCACCGGATCATGCATCAGTATTTTGCTCATATGAGCCAGGTGCCATTCCGTCTCATGACTGCGTTATATTCGTCGGAAGCGAGAAGGGTTTATCTGAAGGCGCAATACGAAGATTCTGTCATGGTGATGGACTTTTAGAGAGCGGATTCCAACCGGACATAACTTCTTCGTAGTCAGTATAAAAATCCCCGTCGGTGTCGGTTTTTGTGGGATCGGTTCGATAGAGTTTTTCTTCTTCGTCTGAGAGACTATCATGATCAGTATCTACCAATTTAGTCTGTGCCCCTGGTGTATAGACATACTCGGTCTGCTTCGCCGTAAAGACCTTATAGAGAATAGTATTCCCTGTTTTGCCATCATATAACAGTACGCGATTTGTCTGCAGTGGAAGCTCACTAAAAATCTCAACATGCAACGAGAAGCCATCAATCTTCGCTGGACACTTAACGCGATATCGGACCGGAAAACCTGACGTAAAGATTTCATCGACCCCCAAATCCGTCGTCGAAAAATTACTCAGCGTACAACTCGCATCTCATGACTGAATACGGACTTTTGTGATCAAATAATCAAAAAGATATTGTTTGTACGTATAATAATCCCCATACGTAAGAGCTCGCATCGACAATCCCCTGCGTCCCAAAATCGCCTCAACTTCGCTTGGATGCAGATAGGTTATCCCGTCAATTTCCTGATCATGAAGAGTGAGAGTCGACGAAGAAATATCGAGCGGATGCGCAAAAATCGAGCACGGAAAAAGCACAAACAAAATCCCAAGAAGGAAAGCGGATTTTTTTAAAAATTTCATATACTCATTGTATGCAAATGTTCGGTCTCGCAATTATTATATTGCTCATTCTCTGAGTCTTTTTTCTCGCGTTTCGATTCTCTCGCAAGAAATCACTTACGCAGTCCAAAAAAGAATACTATCGTAACAAACTTACGCGCGTCCAAAATCTCTCGGATCGCGAAGCGATTATGGAATACGACAAAATTCTCGCGCATATTCTCACAGATTACGGCTATACCTGAACCGTGGCCGACCAACTCAAAAAACAACCTCGCATCCTCTCTGACATCCAAGAAGTCTGGAGACTCCACAAACTTCGTAACCGAATTGCCCACGAAATCGGCGAGGTCCATATTGGCAAAAATGATCGAAAAGCATTCGAATCCATTCTCGCAGATCTTTTGACCTAGTCAGAATTGACACCCGAGAATGAATACCTAAGATACCCTCCGTATCACCAAAAATATTATTGGATACGGACTTAGTTGGCCAAAGACAACGGAGTTTCGAACCACTAATAAGATACTACAGGAGAGAGGGAAACCGTTCACCTCATACTCTGGGGACGATATGTTCATGAGCAAAGAGCGTCATGTCGTTAACCAATACTGATGTTGCTATCTTGCACTGGATATGCAATCAATAATCATGTCTGTAACGGGAGAAGAAATGATTGAGGCAACTCAGTCTGCTCTTGGATTAGATGCAAAAGCCGCAATACTCCTTCTTTTTGGGATCGATACTGGTCCCATTTTTTTATTGTGCTTTTTTGAAAGCTTCTTGATAATAATTACAGAGTTTTTGGAGTTTGCAGGTGTCACATTTTGGACTACGCGCCGTACAGTGATAGCGACCAAAGAGGACAAATGGGTGGTGCATTCCTACGCGCTGCTCGAGGGTGAGACGTTCTACAATAGCCTTATCTGTTGCCTCAGGCGTGGTAGTTCGAACGAGTCATATTCGGTTACAAACACGATGAATATGTGTATCTACACCGACATACGGCGCATCATATAAAACAGAGAGTACAACCTTTGCTGTCTTGATCCCAACTCATGGGAAGGTCATCAGTGTAGTGAGATCATTGGGGATAATTCCGTCGAATTCTTCTACGAGTTTTATAGCGCAGCCATACACAAATTTTGATTTATTGCGGTAGTAATTGACGTATTTGAGATACTCCATGATCTCATCAAGTTCAAGTGCGAGCATATCCTGAGGCTCCCGCACTTTTTTAAAAAGCGGCGGAGTGATACGATTGACCTGCTTATCAGTAGTTTGCGCCGAAAGAATAACCGCCATGAGGAGTTGAAATGGCGTTGAATAATCGAGTTCAATCACCGTTCAGCCGTAGAGGGATTCGACAGTTTGGATAATCTCAGTGATCTCGGCTCGATTTTTGAGTCGCATATTGCAAAGGGAAGAAAATGGATAATATGGTAATTCTTGTTGTATTCAAGCCATATGAGCACTATTGATCCTGAGGTTTTCTTTTCTGTCGAATTACGAGTCGGTCGCATCATAGCGGTTGAGTCTTTTCCCGAAGCACGAAAACCCGCATATAAGCTCACTCTCGATTTTGGTCCCGAGATTGGCACTAAACGCTCGAGCGCTCAGATCACACAAAAATATGCGCCTTTGGAGCTCATGGATAGGCTGGTGATTGCCGTTACTAATCTCCCACCGCGCCAGATTGGACCATTTATTTCGGAAGTACTTGTGACTGGTGTTGATAGCGAAGGATGAGTTATCCTACTCAAACCCGACCAAGAAGTTCCACTCTGAACCCGCGTGTACTAATGATATTTGATACCCATTCGCATATCTATTTTGATACTCTAGCTCCCCGCGAGTCGGAGATTTTAGCAAATATGAAGGCGCTCTGAGTGACTCATTCGGTACAGATTGGATGTGATATTGCGAGCTCGCAATCTGCAATCGCACTCGCTCATAAATATGAGCATTTTTATGCAACGGTAGGATTTCATCCAGTGGATGCCCAAGATCCCAACACTCAAAAAGTACGTTCGAGTGAAAGTGAGATCTCCCTTCCGCAAAATCCAGAGGACATCTACGAAGCTATGCGAAATCTCATCATAGACAATCGAGCACAGATTGTTGCGATCTGAGAAACAGGACTGGATTATCACTACCTTGAGACATGAAAAGAGGCAGAACAAAGATCAGAGCAGTATTTTTGGTTTAAAAAACAAGCAGATCTCGGACGAGAATTTGGGTTACCACTCGTCATTCATTCACGAGATGCAGCAGATGACACGATCGCATATATCAAAAAATATGACGTACGTTATTGCGTGATCCACTGCTTCTCCGAAAACTGGGATTTTGCAAAGTCTCTTCTTGAATTTTCGGACCAAATATATTTTAGTTTTTCTGGAATTCTGACTTATAAAAACGCACCTCTTATCCAGGAAGCCGCAAGCAAGATTCCACTAGATCGAATACTGGTCGAGACAGATGCGCCATTTTTGACGCCAGTACCCAAGAGATGAGAAGCAAATGAGCCTGCATACACCAAATACGTTCTCGACAAACTCAAAGAGCTCAGAAGCGAACCAGCAGATATCGTCGAAAAAATCGTATTTGAGAATAGTCTCCGATTTTACCAGATTACATAAAAAAGACCTCCAACGAGGTCCTTTTTATGTAATCTCAACCAGTGAAGAATTGCGATATTCGGGTACAGAGAGCTTAACTCGCTCAATCAGACGATCATAGAGATAGTAATCGTCTTCATCCATCGAGAGCAAGAGATAGAGTCTTGCGAGCTCACCATTGCTCTCAGTTTTTTGGGCAATCTCATCGATATTGATACGCATGAGATAAAAAATATCTGTGAGTTTGCGCAGTACACCGAGACGATTTTCGACAAGGATCTCGATGCGAAGCTTCGATGATTGAACCGGAATATTGGACCAATTTGCCGGAATGAGACGATCGAGGCTTCCATTTTTGATCGAAGCACAGGCAACTTTATGGATATTTACGCCCATTTTATTGATGTATCCAACCACACGATCTCCTGGTGCTGGACTACAGCACTTCGCAAAACGATGTGGGATTCCTGGTTGGCCACCAATAATCAGTTCACCAAATGGATGTTCGACAGCCTCTGGAGTTGCTGCTTTACGCGAACGAGGCTTTTTAGGCTCTTCTTGCTTGATCGGCGGTAGGACGATTCACTCGATCGCTCTGACGACTGAGCCAGGTTTACGAGAGAGGTTTCCAATCTGAAGGAGGATTTCTTCTTTGCCTTTAGTATCGAGGAGTCGGCCATCTACGTGCTTGAGGATGGTGAGATCCTTGTCGAGCCCCTTCCCAAAATGTTTCTCAAGATAGCTCGAGAGCACAAAGCGTCCGCGCTCGATGAGCATTTCTCGTTGCTCGCGATTGATCTGTGAGCGGATAACTTCTTTTGCACGCGAGGTTTTAATGAACGAGAGCCATGTCACAGATGGGCCTTTGTTTTTTTCGGTAACGATCTCAACTCGATCTCCATTATGAAGGACCGAATCAAGCGGTGCAACCTTCCCATTGACCTTGGCGATAGCAAGTTGGTTACCAAGCTCCGAATGTATCGCATATGCGAAATCTATCGGTGTTGATTCTTTTGGTAGATTGATAACCGCACCCTTCGGTGTAAAGATAAAGATACGATCATCAAATACATTCGTTTTCATCTCAAAAATCAGCTCGCCGTCGGCCGTGGTCGCGAGAAGTTCTTTGAGCTCATTTACCCAATAAATATCCTTAGCAAACTCAGATTTACCGGTTTCAGAATATTCAAAATGTGCAGCAACTCAGATTTCGGCTTGCTTGTGCATGGCAAGTGTTCTGATCTGGATCTCCGTCGGAAGTCTGCGATGATCTTGCAGCATTCACAAAATCGTGATGTGGATCGACTGATATCCGTTTGGCTTTGGAAGAGCGATATAGTCCTTGAGCCGACGTGGAACCGGCGTGTAGTGATTGTGTATCAATCCCAAAAGTTCATAACACTGAGGAATCGTTTCGGTAATAACGCGCAGTGCAAAAAGATCATAAAGATCATTTACATGATCATATTCCTTACGCATCATTTTTTTATAGATGCTGTATGGCGACTTGATACGTGAGGAAATTTCGTAGATCGCAATATGCTCAGGAATAAACTCCAGAAGCATGTGCTTCGCTTCATGCAAAAAGATATTTTGCTCGTCCGAAAGCTCGGCAAGTTCACGTGTAATACGCGCAAAATCATCCGGAAACAAAATACGGAAACACTCTGTTTCGAGCATTTCTTTAAAATCAAATATACCCAAGCGATCAGCGATTGGTGCATAGATATTGAGGGTTTCCAGTGCAATACGACGGCGCTTTTCGGGATCTGGATGATGATCGAGCGTACGCATATTGTGGATGCGGTCTGCAAATTTTACGAGGATGAGACGAATGTCCTCGCTCATAGCTACGAACATTTTACGCATACTTCCAATCGAGCGCTCCTCTCAGCGGTATTTTACTTTGGAGAGTTTTTCCATCCCAGAGACGATGTGCGCAACCTCGGGACCAAAGACGTTTTCAATATCTTGAACTGTTTTTTCCGTATCTTCAGCAACATCATGCAAAAATGCACACTGGAGAGTGATAATATCGGGCTTCAAAATAGTGAGAATCTTGGCGGTTTCTACTGGATGGATGATATAGGGATCGCCCGATTTGCGCATTTGACCTTCGTGAGCATCGCGCGCGAATATGTAGGCCTTTCGAATTTCGGATCTAATAAAGTCGTGCGAAATGCCATCCATATAGGCAATAACCACACTAATAATATCGTCGACGATACGATCGACGGCAGTATAATCCGTAGTTGGCAACGGAACTATGGCGCTGGCTGCATGACTCATGAATCAAAGTATATGAGGAACTTCGCCAGTATCAAAAAAAGCGCTCAATATTGAGCGCTTTTTTATATCAATTAGCTACGAAGCATATATCCCTTTTCTGCGAGTCCAGAAATAACACGTGATTGGATCTCCCCTGCTTCTTCATCGGTGATCGTTTTTGTACGATCTTCGATCATAAATGAGAAGGTTACAGATTTTTTGCCAACCCCCACTTTTGTCTCATCTATATAGGTATCAACAACTTTTGGTGAAGAGATGCGAGGATCAACAGCGGCTATCGCGCGGGCAATATTTCCAGTGTTTTCACGATCAGGAAGAACAAAATTCAGTTCACGCGAAATGCTTGGGAATTTTGAAGGTTCGCGATACGCAACCGATTTTTTGCGCGCAAGTGCAGCAAGTTTTTCGGCGTCGATATCAAAGAATACAACTTCTTCACCAGTGAGATCAAAGTTAGTGAGGACACGCGGATGAATATATCCAAATGTCGCAATACAGTCATCACCTAGCATGTAGCGACCTGATTTATTTGGATGAAAATACGGAGTCGTATCCGTGACACCCTGCTCTATTTTCCAAGCAAGATCAGCAGAAGTAGTCTGCGCAAAATATCCATCGATGAGATTTCTGAGATCTTGGATATCCGAACCAATCAAAATTCCAGCAACTCTTTTGCTCTCCGAAAAATCATTCTCTGCATGTTTCGTATGGATTTTTGCGATTTCGAAAAATCCGAATTTTTGAGACTGCTTACGGTTTTCTCGAGCATTAATAAGGAGAAGTGGTGCCATAAATCGACGCATGAGCGTAAATTCTTCACTCACTGCATTTTTTATACGCACCGCATCATCGAAGTTTTCAATGAGAATTCCTCGATCCTTCGCTTCATTAGAAAATGAATAGTTGAAGGCTTCGTAGAGGGCCTTGCCCGCAAAATAATCCTGGGTGATGGCACGGAATTCAGTCCAGTAATTGCGCTTCGAAATATCAAAGAGTCCTGGAATTGGTCGCTCATCGATCTCATCATATCCATGGATACGTCCGATTTCCTCGACGATATCCTCATTGAGTGAGATATCCTTTGTCGCTCGCCATGAAGGAACAGTAACTGCAATAACACCATTCGAGAGCTTCGGATCAAATCCGAGCTTAGTGAGAGTATGGATCATCTCAGTTTCTGAGATGTCTTTTCAGAGTTTATTACGGATGAACTCTACGGCTACTGTAAGCTCAATCTTTTTTACTCGGGTTTCGTCGAGATAGTAGGAAGTGCCAGAAATCGTACTTTTTTGACCCAAAAATGTCATCAACTGAATTGCTCGAGCGAGTGCCTGTTTGCTCATCATTGGATCGAGCGATTTTTCGTAGCGAGTTGAGGCATCCGTACGAATAGCGAGTCTCTGTGCTGTGAGACGAATCGCAGTAGGATCGAAGACTGCGGATTCAAAATAGATATTTTGTGTAGATTCTGTAACTCCAGAATCCATCCCGCCCATAACACCGGCAATCGCAAGAACCTTTTTTTGATCTGCGATCACAAGATCAGATGATTCGAATGTATAGGTTTTACCGTCGAGTGCTACGAGTGTCTCGCCTTTTTGGGCCTGACGAACAATGATGTGACCATCGACCTTATCCGCATCAAATACGTGCATTGGCTGACCAAGCTCGGTCATGAGGTAGTTCGTGATATCCACAAGATCAAGTCGAGTCTGATGTCCACTCTGCTCAAGCATGAGAGAAATTCCAAGCGGTGAAGGCTTCGGCGTAACCCCTTCAATCTTCATAAGATGGTACGAGAGCACATTTTTAGAGAGTACTTCGGTTGGCAGATTACCAGCAGGAAGGGCTTCAAGTGGGTATTTTGGTGCCGTGAATTCGAGATCAAAGAGAGTTGCAAATTCGCGTGCATGACCCAGGATTCCAAAGAGATCGGGGCGGTTAGTCACGCTCTTGTTGTCGATTTCAAATCCGGTACCGCTGATTTTGATCATCTTTGACCCACCTGCGATATCAGGGATCGCAACTTCGAGATCAAAGAGATTTTCACCAAGCTGCTTGGCAAGAATAGATTCTTCAAAGAATTCTTCGAGGATCATGATACCTGTAGACACCTGCTTTGAGAGTCCGATTTCGTCGGCACCACAGATCATTCCACGGCTGATCATGCCAGCCATTTTGCGCTCTGTAATAACAAAATCTGGTGAAAGTGCTGCGCCCACCATTGCAACTGGCACGTATTTTGCATCAGGAATATTTTGAGCTCCGGTCAAAATCGTCTCTTCACCATGCTTTCCAAGATCCACTTTTGTGATCCAGAGTTTGGTGGATTCGGGATGTCGCTCAGTCGAAATAACGCGACCAACAACCACTTTATCGTAGTCGCCAAATGCTTCATAGCCTTCGATTTCGGAAGTATGGGTCGAGTAGATATGCGCGAGTTCTTTAGCGCCATGCGTGGCAAGAGGATTTTCAACCGACGCAAAAACGCCGATCCATGAAAGCGGAAGTTTCATAAAATGTAGTGAAGTTTTGGCGTATTATAGACAACTCACAACTTTTTCCAAGAAGACTTGGGAAAGTACGTAATGTCTCTATAATGCCTCCATGAAGCGTTTTCTTTTCTCACTCTTTGCGATCACGAACCTTGGGGTATCTCAGGCCTTCGCCGCAAGCAATTGGATTGGTGTCTCTGATGACAAGCTCCGCAATGGAGAGGTCTGATTTAATGATATTCCCAATATCATCATCAATATTACCAACTATATACTCGGCCTCTCTGGTACAGTAGCAGTGGTCATGATCATTTACGGCGCAGTCCGCATGGGTCTTGGCTCACTCTCTAATGACAAAGAAACCGGTAAAAAGATCATCACTGCAGGTATCACCGGCTTTGTGCTCTCGGTTTCTGGATGGTTTATTATCCGTTTTGTAATCGACAATCTCTAATGTTCAACTGGATCATCGCCACAAAACACGACCACTGAGCAGGCTGGTATCTCGTCGCAGGTATCGCTACTGTCTCACTCGCCATTTGGGGATTTTTGACACAAATCTACGCACTCTCGGTCGTAGTTGTTATACTTGCAGGAGTATATTTGCTGATCGAAAACAACGCACCAGATACCGCAGAAGCTATCGTCAATGAGAATGGAATTGGTATTGGTGATATGTTTTATGACTACGGTCAGATTGAGAATTTTTGACTCATATTCGACGGACAAATTCCAAAATTTCTCCAGATCAGTCTACGTAAGAAGGGGCTCAAGTTGGTGCAAATCCCATTCACACCTGATGTAAATTCGAGCGAAGTGCGAACATTTCTCCTAAACTATCTACCAGAAACCGAAAACAAAGAACTCACCTTTGCTGATCGACTTGCTGAGAGACTCTCACTTTAAAAAAAGCCCTCCGAAACTCGTAAGAGCGAAGGAGGGTTTTATGCAGGTCCGAGACCCATCATCGAGTCTGGGAGATATATTCGAAGTCCGTTATCAAAGTCAGCGAGGAGAAGATTTGCGCTTCGATAGCCATCTTGCTTGATCTTGGCAGAGACATATTCTCGACTGCGTTTAAATTGTTCGCCAGTAGGGTTGTCGATTTCTTCGATGCGCGCCTCGAGGAAAGCACAGAGAAGATCGGCCTGCTTAACCAGTTTACCGAGTTCATCGCCCCATGGTGAGAGAAGTCTACGAGCATACTCTGGCTCAAAACTGTGTCCTTCAAGATGGATGAGCATGCTTTCGAGGACGAAGTCAGCTTCGATTTCAGCAATGAGCTCATCGAGTCATGGAGCTGCCTTTTTGGTAGGCGTTACAATATCACCGGTGATAGCCTCTGGTACGTCATGATAGAGTGACCTCAGGATGGCCTCCGTTACATCAGCATCAGATTTGCCTTCGATACGGAAAAGGAGATATGAGAGCGTCGCAACGATGAAAAGATGCGACATCACCGATATAGGATAGGAGCGACGGAGTCGATTCCAGCGAAATGCTGACTCAAGCCTGCGAACAGAGAGCAAAAATCGGACAGATGGCGTATCTTTTGTGACATCGAGCACTGTACGAAACTCTGCAAATCTCGGCTCAGCGAGCCTGAGAAGAATAGCCTCGAGCGGACCTCCATAGACCTCAGGATAGACACGCGCATTAAAGAGCGCTTCGTAATAGGCTGAGACGAGTTTACCGTAGGAATAGAGATCTGCCTCTTGGCTTCTCTCGTGTTTGGATTCGAGATAATTGGCAAATTCAGTGAATTCTTCATGGACATTTTTTGGGAGATTCCAGGAGAGAACCGAGCTATGCATTTTTTTGCAGAGGGTCGCATAGAGATCGGGTCGCATTTTTTTGATACTCTGTTTTACATCCGAACTCACATCCGAATACGCACAGCTAAAAAATACCGAGAAGAGCGATCGCTTAAAGAGATCGAGACGATTAAATACATCCTTCACTCCCCTCTTCTCTTCCACCATATCAGCCACTAAAAAAGATACATGAAGTGAGAAAGCTCCATGGTCGAGTGCGGTTGGTTTTTCTACTCGTGGGAAATTACTCCATCGATAAATAGAGAGACCACGGAGGAGAAAGCTAGCAAGTGATGAAATCATGGAGCGTATTCTAGCGAAGGAGTCCGAAAGTAAAAATCGTTTGCGAAGAATAAAAAATACGTGCATTTCTGCTCGTATTTTTTTAGAGAAACTAAGGTGTGTATTCAGCACAGATTGTACCATTGCCCTCATAGACCCATCCTGGATATGGTGCAGCTCAGCCAGTTGGAAAGCCACACTGAATAACATATCCGTTATGATTTCCTGTTGGGTCAGAATCAAAATAGCGCCCATCAACCCAGCAGGCCGTTTGAACATAACGAATACATTCGCCACCACCCGAAGATGACTGTGTTGTCGAACTTGCATAACAACTCGCATTTGTACCGCCATTTTGACCAGTACACTGCCAGCTCCATGGACCGAGTCCACTGAGATAATTGGATGTTCCAGTATTACAAAGATTTGTAGGCGTGCTTGCGAGTGTCTTGCCATCATCAGAACCACACGCGCCATTTACGACAACTGGCATCGGAGTGGGAGTTGGATCAGAAGGGGTAGGAGTGGGAGTTGGTATTGGGGTAGGATCAGGTGTCGAAGATGAAGGAGTAGGTGGAGTTTTATTTGCGTAGCAGGAAGCATTTGGTCAGCCGTTACTTCCTAGACATGACCAGTTCCAGGGTCAAGAGCCACTGATATTGCTCGCAGTACCAGTACTACAGAGATTTGTAGGTGTAGATGACAATGTCCCATTATTGTCAGATCAACAAGCGCCACTACTAGGTGGCGCTGAACAGCTTGATTCGGATGCTGTGATCGGAAATTTAGTATTACTATATGTACTTGGTAGACCTGTAATCGGGCCATAGGCTGCACCCGCTGCGTATGCAAATGTTTTATATGTCGACGGATCACTACAGCTCGCCTCATATGTGAGGAGTCCATGCGAATCTCCACTCGTATCCCAGAGTCTTGCCGCCGAGGAGCCTGAGGCTTGAGGTGTGCCTTCATCAAAGAGTACGAACAAGCTACCAGTAAGACTTGCGGAAGCGGTCGGCGTAGATGCTCCAGTCGAAGTCGTATCGAGTGACACTACCGGCCCACTATCACATTGGAATCACGCACCATTAAAATTACCACACGTTGGTGCTCCGAGTCCACGGTATGGATCTCCTGAAAAGAGTCCTCCATTCACAGTGTAATTCTTCCAATGCTGATCAATGGTAGCAGATCATCCAATGAAACTGATAACACTTGTGTTTGACTCAAATACTTTGCTCGCATCACCCGTAATCGAGAGCCCAGGAGCTGAGTTATCAATATTGATCGTCGCAGCGTTTGTGACGTTCGGTGTGGTATTATTAAAGTTTCAGAGTCCAGAGATATAGACAGTCTTGTTGGCTGCGAGTGTAACACCGTCATTATCCGAGCGAGCATTATCTTCAGCGGTTACGCGGAGGAAGTTTTTTCATTCGTCGAGACAGATATTGAGCCCATTTGCACCAGTCGCCCCAAGAGCAGTTCGAAGGCTTGGATATGACGCTCCTCCGTATGTAAATCCTGCATTATATCCAATCGTAAATCCTCCGCTGTCCTTTGTTCCCTGAGCATTTGTCGTGCTCTTGAGAATGGAATTATCACGTGGGAGGGTGTATGTATACTCACATTTTCCAAGTTCGACCTTCACCGCTCCAATACTCGAAGGATCTGCCCCAATAGTAATCGCGAGATTTTCGATGAGATCTACAGGATTAGTGGCAACTGCATGACTATTACGAGCTGCGTACCAAGCGCAGCCAGAAGGAATACTTCCTGATCCGGTATACCATTTAGTGAGACTACACCACTTATCAGCGTCAGATGAAAACACCGTATCATTCGCTACCGTAATATCTGGTCCATTATCATCGGGTGTTGCATATCGACCTTCTACTGTACAGTTTCCATCATTATGCGTTGGGCTGGAAGAGGTCATATTTCCAATCTGGTCAAAACTCGCAATGAGGTTGTCAGTTCCAGAATACCCGTTACATACCGCATCCTGACCACCCGTACGGATAATCTGAGTGAGCGGAGAACAATTATTCCCAGGACATGTCCAAGTTGAATAGCTCGGCTCTGTGATCGATTGAGTTTTTCGTGCGCTTGTCGAACATGTTCGTGAGAGATCCACCGTGAGCTTACGAGTTACTCCAGCACTCGAAAATGCAGGGTTTTTGGTAGCATCTGAGTAGTCAGTCAGATTAAATGTTCCTGTCGTACCAGAAGTATTTTCAGCACATCCACATGAAGGATCTTCACATACTCAGCCCTTTGCTGCAACCCAAGCATTATGTGGCACACAAGCTCCAACTCGTGCTGGATTAGCAGATGGATGTTCTGCATCTGGCGGGAAACCATCAAGTGAACATCCTCCACCATTACTACAAGCATACGCCTGATACGTAAAGTGATCAAAAATGAGTTGATTACACTGCGCAAGAGCACTTATATCACCATACCCCTGAGCGGAGAAATCGACATAGGTCTTGTCTTCAGGATCAGGTATTCCAGGTCCACAGGCAGCAGCACGACAGCTGTTATTTTTAGTACACCAGTATTTCCCATTTGCTGGTGAATACGATGTGCTCGACGCAGTACAAGAGGCAGCATCTGTAAAAGACCCCTTTCAGATCGTACCTGGAATCAGTCCAGCATTTACTGACGAAACAAACATCCCTAAAGCGAGAAATGAGATCGAGAGTCGTATGAGATTTTTCATAGGTTCCAAGTTTGGAATAAGTGTATCGAGGCTGGGACTTTAGAGAAACTAATTCACAAGGAAAAATATACTTGGTGTTTGATTCCATCGTGTATCGCGTTCGATGAGCATTGGATAAGCTCGGTAGTCGTTATCCTTAATACATCGCAGATCAGTAGGATTTGAAGTACAACTTGCTGCAGATGCTGGCTCAGCACCAACGGTTCCACCTGATTTCTTAGCTACATCGAATCCTGCTGGATGATACGGAACCATCGTGCTCATATCGAGCGGATCTCCCGTAAACACTGTTTTAGATTGCAGTGCGAAACGACGCATATAGACGAGGTCAAACATCTGAGCAGTTTCAGCATTACAGTTGCTGACGATATATGGACATTCCGGAGTTACCTGGCGTGATCCTCCAATATTATTGAGCGTCAGAAGACTTCCCATGATATGGAGCTGGTTGCGGAGTTGATTCTCAGTTGTGAGCGACTTCGTAAAGAATTTTGTACCATCAAACGACACGGCTGGCCCCTGAGATACAAGGAATGCGTCAAGATTGGTGATACTTGGATCAATGAGCATCCATCCCTTCTTGTCGGCATTCGTAATATCTGGAGTATTACCGTCAATTGCGAGATTCGCGAGTCCGCCAATATTCATAACTGCAAGGAAGAGCTGACCGTTAGTCTGAGCGCCAGCAAAGTCGAGCGAAGTGATATTAGATTTGAGCTGGAGATATCCGTTCTGGACGATGATACTGCGCTTTGAACTCACGTGACATTCACCAGAAGGACAGAAGAGTGAAGTATTTCCATCAATAAATGAGATGGTTTCGCCATTAATTACCTGAGTACATTCACTTGGTGGAGCATCAATGAATGATTGCCCAATCTCAGATCCTGCACACCATTTTTTCACACCTGTAAGCGGAGAATTTACTGACTCAAATCCTGCACTTTGGATCGCGACATTCTTTTTGATATTCGCAGTGAGTTCTGGACGAGAGAGTTCGGTCGAAACATTTGAATTTGCCTTCGAACCACCAACATCTGTCGTGAGCGAGTTATATCGATTTGTAAGACCCGTAACTGCAATATCCGTGATAAGACTTGCCTTAAGGGTTGTTGGCGTGCTTCCGATACGATATGAGTTTGAGTAGTAATTACGTGACATCGCAAATTGATCGAGTGCATTTCCTGATCCATCCTGGATATTACGTGCAATAGATGGCAAGAGAATGAGATCCGATCCGATGTTATAAGTAAGTCCCGCTACAAAGGCTGTACGAAGCTTTGAGTTATCATATGCAGGATGACCTGGGATGGCCGACATTTGTACTTCTGCAGAGAATCCACTGCCATATGCACCCGCAATATCAAACGGCTTCACCGTCTGAACTCCTGGGAAGAATGCAATAACATTGTTGTTCGTATAGGCAGCACCTTCATTAATGAGGGCGTTATCTGTCGATCCCGCAGCACGTACATCAAAATTGAGAACTCCTGGCTGCTCATCTTTGTCGGTATTGTACGCAACAAGATTTCGCTCATAGACATTGTAATTCGTTGCGGATGAACCAATCGTATAGAGCTTTTTGAAATGCTGCATGTATTGTCCATCAATCAGCGTCTTAAATCCAACGAGACCGTAGAGGAGCGGTGAAGCGTATTCAAAATTTATCTTTCGATTCGCCATATCGAGGAATGACACATTTGACGCATTGCTGAGGGTAAATTGCCCATAAAGCGAAGTATCTACCGTGATATTGCTAAATCCACCAGTCTCACCCAGTCCACCTTTATTTGCTACAACGAGTGGATTGGTATTACCACCTGTATAGCTGAGATTTGTGAAGTACCCTACGCGATCAGCACTCGAACGTGGATAGGTAATACCAGCTGGAGCATTTCCATCTGCAGTTCCTCAAATCAAAGCTACCTTGAGTGTCGAATCGTCCGAAAGATATGGATAGAAGTCATTCGACGGAACCTTCGAAGCAAGAGAAATTCCAAAGTTTCCATTTGGATTGGTGAATTTTTCTTGCATCGTGATATTGCCGGTCGTATTGATATTTGACCCCTGGAATACCGTATTGTCGGTTTCTTTGTCAGCTACGCTCACAAGCTTTGCGCCAGTAGGAGTATTGGTTCGCTGATCAGCACTGAGACCGTTGGCAAAAACCGCATTGGTCGTCACATTTTTGATTACAGCGCTCGCATTTTCGACGGACTGCACTGGGACAACCTTATTTCCATATTTATCTCGAAGTCCATATGTGAGACGATATGCGTCGCTTCCATTCGCCATAATCTTGGTCTCACCATTATTAGCAGCAATACTGAGGTGTGAAGCAGTTCCATCGAGTGCATTGGCTACAACTCTAAATTTGAGATCCGGAGCGATACAATTCCCTACTGTATCGCAGAGCTCAGTGAGATTATTACTCAAAAACTGTGCTGGGTAATAGCGATATCCGCCATTTGAAGCGAGTGCTCCATTATCAGAACGTGAGAAGTCCTTAGTCTTCTGGCCGATATTTTCAAACCGGTCAGTCGGCTGATAAAATGTCTCTTGAGTTCCAGGAGTTGCTGCACTTTCGATATTAATCTTCATAGTTGCAGGATCTACACCCGCATTACAGAGTCCATAATCCGAACATCCCGTACCCGCTATACTTCCATTGCCAGTAATTCCTTTGTCACTCACTGAATAGAGAATCGACGCTGCATTATTCGCAGCGAAGAATCTCGAAAATCCAGAACCAATCGTCTTATCAAAGACTGTTTCGGCATCAGGAAATTTGAGCGTAGTATCAATCGCTGTCTGTACATCAGGAGCAAGACCGTTTCCACCCATATTTGGTGGAGTATTATCACGCACTGCATAAAACGCAGTTTCAGCGTAATTACCAGAATTTCCATTCTGATCAAATGTATCATCATAGAGACGAATACGGTAGTCCTTCTGACCATTTACATTGTTATCAATGAGATTGGCTGTCGAAGCCGCCATAGAGGGACCAGCTGGAACATCACCAAGGCCTGTCGGGAGCGAATCCGCTGTAAGTAATTGGAATTTCTTTTCACCTGCAACCAGAGACGTATTCGTTCCATCGCTCATCGTCGCCGTCTGAGTAAGGAACCCATTATAATTGTCACTATAATTGAGATTTGCCGCAAATGGACTATTCGCCCCATCACCAGAGAGATTATTCTGGAAATAAAACGCATGGAGATTATTGCGAAGATGACCCGTGCGAGGCGTGGCAGTATTGCCAGCATAGCTTCCAATAGAAGGATTGCTATATCCATCACCACTCGAGAGAGCGGCAGAAGAGTCATTTTTATCAACCGTAAAACTCGTATTTACACGACCTCCATAAAATGTGTAGTCAGTATTTTCGGTAATACCTGCAAAGGTGAGTTGCGGTGCAGTCTTGTCGATTTTGTATGTCAGCGTATAAAAGCTCGCATTTTCTGCGTAGTCTGTCATATAGACCTTAATTTTGAGCACACCCTCTCATTCCATCGAAAAGGCACCGTTTGTGACCGACGCAAAAAAATCAATAATTGGAGGCGATGCGTTCGAGAGATTAGCCGTTCGCGTAAGCGATGCAGCAAGAGCGTTCTGAGCTCGTATATTCCCACTTACAAAATCCTGACCGTTGTAGACAATCTTGGCAACGCCGCCGATATTGGTGAAGTAACCAGTCTTACATGGCGCACTCCATACTCATCCAGCCATTGAGGCATCGTTTGCATGTGGCGAACACCATTCGACTGTATATGTCTGATATCGTACGCCCGAAGACATCGGGATAACCGCAGTAGCAGAAACGACAAATCATCCAAAGAGCGAACTTAATGCTCAGAGGATGATGGCGATGAGGAGTTTTTTTATATTTGTTTTCATACTACCCTAGGGTTAGTAGTGAGATTATTTTTTGGCTGGTTTTGGGGCTTCTGGTGGAACACAGAGTTTCGAGATGTATCCGTAGTATTTATTTTTGCTATCGAGCGTCTGCTTGGTAGTGGCGAAGTTACCACAGACATTCCATGAATTATTTTCGATTTGAGATCCTGCAATCATTACGTAGATATCAGCATCTGTGAGCTCTACTCCGTTGTCTTTTGCAAATCATTCGATATCCGTGAGTTTTGCGATGAGGTCTTTAGAGCTATTTACCTTTTGTGCTCGCATGTAATTAACGAACAGACGGCGATCTTTGAGAGTTTTCTTGCCGTCTTTTTCTTCGATCTGTGTTGCAAGATTGTCTTTGGAGAGTGTATTGAGACTATTAATACGATCGCGTTCTTTGATTGCCTCTGGAGTATTACTCGCATCCGGCTGAACCGTCGTGTTACCGTTATTGGTATTTTGGTTCTTGTTCGTATCACTATTCCAAAAACAAGAAGTCAGAACCACAGGCAAGAGCAAAACAGGGAGAATTTTCGTAATGAACTTCATACAAAAAAATTATAAGGATACGAGACTAGTAGTTGTTTGAATTATATGACGGGAGACAAAACTTCTCAAGAAGTGTCACCACACTGCTGCCGTTTGCTGCAGACGAAATCACGTTCTTAGCATTGCTCGCAAGCACTACCGTATAGAATGTTGAAGTAGTATCCATATTCGTGTCAGAAGTATTGAACTGCGCAATAAGCTTACGAGTGGAAACTCCCGAAAAATTAAGCTTCCAACCACCATCTGTCGTTGCACGATACTGACAGCTTGTATCAAAATCTGCGGTATCGAGTGCATTTACCTTTTCCCAACCGACAGTGTACGCCTTGTAGCTACCAGTATTACCGGTCGTAATGCGCACTCCATTTGCAAACCCAAGGAAATCGAGGGCAGTAGAGTTAGTGAGTCCGTAGAGGATCCCACCACCAAATCCTGATGCATCGTTATATGACTTTGTAGAATTCTTAAAATTGATCGCTCCTCCATATCCTGGAGCAATACCGCTCACTGTTGGGAGATTAATCTCATCAACAATATATCCTGGCTTACCACCTACACCTGATGGATCGTTGTGACCTCGGATAAAATATGTCGCACCGCGCATTCCATCAGAGAGCTCGTACCAAACATCACGAACCTGACATGCGAGTTGATTCCATTTGTTGGTAGTCACGACATCGCCATTTTGAGCGATGAGTGCGCCGTCATTGCTACATGGTCCGCCTGACTGACCGATACCAACTCCCATCGTAGTCGAAAACGACTGCCAAGAAGCAAAAGCAGAGCCGACAGAGAGACTTGCAAAAAGGGTAACTCAAAGAAGTACCTGTACCGTTTTTTTACGGAGAATCTTTGGATACATAGATCAGATTTAGCGGGTAATAAATGGGGGCATGTGTACAAACAAGATTCATTCTATACTAAATAATTCCCCAATTCAATTTTAAAGTGGGGAATTATCAGGCTTTGTGTGGTGGTCGATGAGTTCTTGCTTTTGCTTACGTGAATATGTCTTGATGACACACTCCCGTTTTCGGGCATCACTGAGGGTTGGAAGTGCCTCAGAATAGACCAAAGTTACAGGTCTACGAATCTTGGTATAGTGGGCACCGGACTTGAGATGATTATGCTCATGAAGACGCTTTACGAGATCATTTGTCGAGCCAGTATAGAGCGAGCCATCAGAGCATTCGAGGATGTAGACCGCGGGCGCTTGCATATTTTATATCTCACCAAGCTCGAGGTAGTCGTCAATTCGGATCTGCCAAACAAATTCATTTACGTGTGATACGAGGATCATCCCACCTTCGTAGGCATCGAGTGCTTCGGCAATTACGGGAATATGTCGGAAATTTACATGGTTTGTTGGTTCATCGAGGATGAGTACACCTGGTCTCATGAGGACAAGACTCGCAAACGAAACAAGTGCTTTTTGCCCTTCCGAGAGGTGACCAATCTTCGTCTTCATAACTTCTCCAGTGATGAGAAATCCTGCAGCCATAGAGCGGATTTCTTTTTCGTTGAGCTTACCTTCAGAGGCTTGTTCGAGACATTCGAGGACGGTCTGATTGAAATCAAGTGTCGAGAAGTCTTGACGATAGTATCCAATTTTTACACCAGGAGCGATCTTTGCACCCTTGGCAGTACCTTTGGCAATAGACTCAAGAAGTGTTGTCTTCCCGATACCATTCGGTCCAGAGAGAAGGAGGTGACGACCCTTACGAATAGAGACTTCGACATCTTTTTCGGTAGGTTCGTGGTCAATGATAACATTAACACTCTTGATACCAATAAGCTCGCCTCCGATGTCATCTTGCATTGGGATTTCAAAGGCTCGAATAGTCTTGTCTTCTCTGCGAACATCGACCATGTTTTCTTCCATTTCTTCGGCTTTTTCGCGCATTTTTTTGGCAACGAGACGGAGTTTACCTCCTTTGTGTGCAAAGACATTGGCTTGATCCTTGTTAGCCTGGGCGATTTTAGCCATTTGTGCATTCTTCATGTTTTCCTTCTCAATACGGGCTGCAATCTGATCAACTACATCGTGGTAGTCGCCGACATATTGCTCAACTTTATGCGTATTTACATCAAGATACAAGACACCGCCCGTAAAGGCATTGAGGAAGTCCGCATCATGCGAAATAACAATCACTGACTTTTTATAAGCGATGAGGAAGTCCGTGAGGTGCGCAATCCCATCCACATCGAGATTATTTGTTGGCTCGTCCAATAACAAAAGGTCTGGATCCTGAATAAGTGCTGCCGCTAAAAGAAGTCGAGCCTGCTGACCACCAGAAAATGATCGGACAATGCGATCGAGCGGAGCTTTGAGATTAACAACCGCGAGGATTTCACCAATCTGGCGATCGATATTAAAGGCATCACCGCGATAATACTTACGGAAAAATGCTTGAATTGTAAGATCACGATCCTCTTGAGGCATAACCTGGAATGCTGTGGCAATATGCACGCCAGCATCTGTGAGAATTCGCCCGTATTTTGGCTTAATACCTTCAGTCATCATTTTAAAGAGCGTGGTCTTCCCTGCTCCGTTCTGCCCCATGATCGTAATTTTGGAACCTCGACGAACCGAAAAGTCTACCTCGTCCAAAATTATGCGACCATTGTCGAATTGGAAAGTGACATTATCAAATCGAACAATTGTTTCGTTAGCCATACTCTGTGTAAAAGGTGAAAAATATTCAAAAAAGAGAAAGCCTTAGCTATCTCAGTTTTCTGCTTTTGATGGCGTGAAGTATATCGAAAACGTTGGGAAAATAAAATTTAGGATTTTTGTCACATTATTTTTTAAAATTCGTTGTAGCATATGAGCAGTATTCGCTGCAATCTATTTGAATAATTTTTGTATATGTTTCGATTTTTAGGTTCACTCGTCATTGCCATGGTCGTACCAGCCATTGGATTTGCTGATGTTATGGTGACTACTACCGCAACTCCTGTCACACCTATTGCAGGTATGGCTAATCCTGCATCTGTATTTTGTAAAGATCTTGGTGGAGAATCCATCACTAAAAAAGATGCAAAGGGTGGAGAATACGCGCTCTGCAATTTACCAGACGGACGAAGTGTTGAGGAATGGAAGCTCTTCCGTGAATCCGGATTTGAGATCAAGACGATCAGCAAAAATGCAATCGCAGAAGTGGATGCAAAATATCCATCATACCAGAGCAAAAATCTCACTCCCGCAAATAAGCGAATCGAGCACTTTATTAAAACTGGCATTACAGAAGTAGAGGACAATGCCAAGGATATTGCAGGTATCTCGAGTGCGAAACTCAGCTATGATTCTTCATTTGCATCATATAAGTCAGCAAAGACGATCTCAACCGTTATCCACGCCTACGAATTTACAGGTGGAGCTCACGGGATCAATATCAATCAGACATATATCTACAGCGACACAGGACGACACCTCACATTTAGACGTTATCTCCTTGGGAAGCAGGATACACTCAATGAATTCGCATTCCGAGCACAGACCGCACTTCTCGCAAAATACCCAAATCTTGGTAAGAAGGCTGTAATCGACGCAACGGATTCAAAGTGGAAAAACTACCAAAATGTTGTCATCGACGGCGACGAGGCGATCATATTCTTCCCAGAATATATCATCGGTACACATGTTGACGGCGAGCAATCAGTCCGAGTCTCACTCAAGGGAATTGCAACATACGAAGGAACTCGAAAATAATTTTTACAAAGAAAAAACACCGCCTCGAGGCGGTGTTTTTTTATTGGAGTTTTATTTTAAAAATCCCCTAAGTCGCTTCTCAAAAGATACGAGAGAGAAATGTTCAGCTCTCGCAATACACGCATCTCTAAAGGTAAGCGCTCTTTCATGTGACATTCCCACCACCGCATTTGCAAGGTCCTGATCAGAGAAATCTGGCTGTAAAAGGACACCTGTCTCCCCATCGATCATCGTCTCCAAAAATCCACCCTCAGCAACCGAAATCACTGGAATCCCCGATGCGAAAGCCTCGGTTGTATTCATACCAAAATCTTCGTTGTGAGCTACATAAATGAGCGCGATAGCCTTCCGTACAATCGACGGAAGCTCATTGTTGTCCTCAAGCGTACGAAATTCGATATTTGGCGCATCATCTGCAAGTCATATAAATTCTGCGCGCTGTGGATCATTTTTACCATAAATAACCAGCAGTTTCTTTGTTGAAATGAGCTTAAAAGCACGGATCACCGCATCGACACGCTTTGAGTGAGCAAGACGTGCATATGAGAGATAGTAATCCCCTCTTTCATCATCTATTCAAGGGAAGAATTCTGTGGTATCAACTGGCGGATAGAGCACCTCTACGCGGACCTTTGGGGCAAGTTTTCGTAGGAATTCCGCATTTTTCTGCGAATTGGCAAATATGAGATCCATTGCCCTGAGATCAGCTACATACCACACTCTAAAAATTGTCAGTGCAATCGAAAAGATCGGACGAAACCAAGCTGGCGCTTTGCGCATATAATCCGCTTTTTGGTCGAAGAGATGTCTAGAGATAGAGTGCGCATAATAGATTTTTTTTGCGTTTTTTACAGAACGCTGCGCGCTGATTCCTTCATTTGAAAAAATAACGGTCTCATACTCACTCAGACAAGAAGTGCGAAAAAAGAATGCAAGCTTCATTATGAGGAATCCATACATTCCACGTCTAAATCCTGAATAGACGCTGATTTTTTTTCATGTAAAACCCATCGACTCGAGGTCGTAGCTCGCCTCCGAAAACAGAGCTGCCACAATATCAGCTCCGAGCATTTTAGCGATTTGGATATTCATTCGCTCAGCTCAGCCCTTCACAAAAAAACTATCGTGTACGATCGCGATTTTTCCTTTCAATTGAAAGAGTGTTTAGTATACTTCGCCCGATTTTAAGTACAAAGTTCAACAAGTAAAATGGCATTCGAAGACAAACGTATCGCAATCGTCTGCGACTGGCTCAAAGACTGGGGAGGTGCAGAGCAGGTTTTGTATGATCTCTTGGAGATTTTTCCTCATGCCGATCTCTATACATCCGTATTTATCGAAAAGAATTTTCCAGATCTGGCGTTCAGAGAGGTACGAACGACTTTTTTGAATAAAATTCCTTTTATTCGAACGCGCCCAAAACTTGTACCATTCCTCAGACCATATGCTTTTGAGAGCCTCGACCTCAGAGGCTATGATATTGTAATTTCGGCTTCGAGCGCCGAAGCGAAGGGGATTATTACGCAGCCAGAGACCCTTCATATTTGTTATTGCCATTCGCCAACTCGCTACTACTGGAGTCACGCGCATGAATACATGCAAAATCCAGAATTCGGCTGGCTCAATCCACTTGCGCGACTCGTGATGCCGTATTTTTTTCATAGACTTCGCCTCTGGGATATTGCAGCTTCGGCACGAGTTGATGCTTTTATTGCAAATTCGCGAAATACGGCCAATCGTATTGCAAAATACTATCGCCGCGAATCCACCGTCATCACTCCTGGTATAGATAGCAGCAGATTTACTCTCGAGACAGACAAATCTAATTTTTATCTCGCTGTTGGGCGCATAATCCCCTACAAGCGATACGACCTTTTGGTTGATGCATTCAACGAAAATGGCAAAGAGCTCGTCATAGTCACGAACACCGAAAACAAGCTCCAAAAAGAGCTCATGAAGCGCTCAAAATCAAATATTACTTGGAAATTCGGCGTGACACATTCCGAAAAGATTAAGCTCTACCAAAAGGCACGAGCGTTTCTCTTTGCAGCCGACGAAGACTTTGGAATGGTTCCCATCGAGTCCATGCTCTGTGGTACTCCAGTCATTGCTTTTGGGAAGGGATGAGCCCTAGAGACGGTACGAGATGGCGAAAGTGGAGTGTTTTTCCAGGAACAAACCGTACCCGCAGTCTTGGACGCTGTGGAGCGATTTGAATGACAAAATTGGAGCGCCTACGATATTCGTAAATACGCTATGAAATTCGATCGAAGTATCTTCCAGAACAGGATTGTAGACCATATTACTTCTCTCTTGTAATCTATGTGCGGAATATTTGGCTACGTCTGAGATCGCAAAGATGCTGATAGTATCCTGCTTCATGGACTCGAAAAGCTCGAATACAGAGGCTATGACTCAGCCGGAATCGCGGTACATGATGGTAAAACCATCGATCTTTTCAGAGCCGTTGGCAAAGTCTCGGAGCTCACGAATACTGTCGAAAACTGCCGCAATCCTGCAAAACAATATTCCATGGGTATTGGTCATACCCGCTGGGCAACACACGGCGGAGTTACCCCAGAAAATACTCATCCACACTGCGATACCAAGCGACAATTCTATCTCGTTCATAATGGAATTGTCGAGAATTTCCGAGCACTTCAGGCTGAACTCATTGCAAAAGGCTATACATTTTATGGTCAGACCGACTCAGAAGTCATCGTAAAATTGATCGAAGACACGCCAGGATCTACCCTTCTCGAACGTGTCGAAAAGGTGCTCCCGAAGCTTGAATGAGCCTATGCACTCCTCGTTGTCAGCGTAGAAAATCCCACTGAAATGATCGGTGTAAAATACGGAAGCCCCTTGATTTTAGGAAAAGGTGCAAATGATACCTTCTTTTTTTCTTCCGACTCCAACGCACTTGTCGAAGAAACACAGGATGTTATTTTTTTGGAAGACGGTGATCTCGTCCATATTCAAAATGGGCAATACTCTGTCCGCCAAGAATGATCACTCGTGTCGCGCTCTCTTGAACGTATCGATGTAGAAAAACTACATATCAGCAAAGGGAATTACAAACATTTCATGCTCAAAGAGATCGACGAAACTCCGATGAGTATTGCCGAAGTATTCCGCTGACGCGTCAATTTTGACGATCTGACACTCATGGCAAATTCGTTCCAGGATTTACGTGATACCAACTTTGATAACGTAGAATTCATCGCCTGCGGAACATCTTTCCATGCAGGACTTCTGGGGTCATACTGGATCGAGGAACTTGCTGGTATCACTTCTCGGGCTACGATCGCGAGTGAGTTTTTTTCGCGACCGGTCAATGTTCGCAAGGATACACTCTACGTGTTTGTCTCTCAGTCCGGAGAAACCGCCGATGCACTTGAGCCGCTCAAATACCTCAAAGAGAAGGGCGCAAAAACCTTTGGTATCGTGAATGTTGTAGGCTCAAGCATAGCTCGCATGACCGACATGTGACTCTTCACCCACTCCGGAACCGAAGTCGGTGTTGCCTCCACAAAAGCATTTATCGGACAGCTCTGAGCGGTACTACTTCTCACACTTTTTTTCTCAATCCAATGCGGTGGTGATTACCGCGAATATCGCAAAGTCCTCTGATGCCTCGAAAAACTCCCCGAAGACGCCTTCGAAGTTCTCGATCTCTCCTCGAGCATCCGAAAAATCGCAAAGGATTTTACAAAGTTCGAGCACTGTTTCTTCCTCTCGCGAGGTGCCGGAATCCCTGTTGCTATGGAGGCAGCACTTAAATTCAAAGAAATCACCTATCGTCACGCACAGGCACTCCCACTCTGAGAGCTCAAGCATGGCTCACTCGCACTCATTGACCCTGAGTGTCCTTCGGTGGTGTTCATTCCCAATGACGAACACTTCCTCAAAAATTGCTCCTCCATTGAAGAAATCCGCGCCCGTGGCTGAAAAGTCCTCGCCATCTCAGAGCGTGTCATTGAACATGCGGACTGGAATATCACAGTTCCTGAGTGTAATGGGTATTCCTTCGCCTTCCTCGCATCGATTGCAGGACAGTTATTTGCGTACCATACAGCTGATTTACTGGGACGAGAGATTGATAGGCCGAGAAATTTAGCGAAGAGCGTAACGGTGAAATAATATGTCCTCAAAAATTCATACAATCATACTTGCCGGAGGCTCAGGGACACGTCTTTGGCCACTTTCACGCAAGCAATATCCAAAGCAGTTTATTCAACTCGACCTTTTTGAAGGTAAATCTCTTTTTCAAAAAACTCTTGAACGGGCGCTACTGTTATCCGAAACAAAAGATATTCGAATCGTTACCAATGAAACCTACAGATTTCATTGCATGACTCAGGCGGAAGAACTCGGAATAGAATTATGAGACTCAAATCTCATTCTTGAGCCGCAGGCACGCAATACGCTTGCTGCAATTTTGCTCGGAATTCAACGACTCTCTGGTAATTCTGATGTGCTCGTACTCTCATCAGACCATGTCATCGGTGATGAACAACTCTTCGCCGACACAGTAAAACAATGGTCAAAAGAAGCCTCAAAAACCATCATTACTTTTGGAGTTCAACCATCTTCACCACATACGGGGTATGGTTATATTCTCGCCCAAAATCCCACAACATGTTCTCGTGTAATCGAATTTAAAGAAAAGCCCGACGCAGTAACTGCAAAAGAATACTTAGCCAAAGGCTATCTCTGGAATTCTGGCATATTTCTTTTTAATGTAGAGCTTTTTATAAAAGAGCTTCGTGCGATTAATCCAGCATACTTAAACATATTCGAGACTGAATCCAGCATTGTAGAACGATTCCAAAAACTCCCAGATATCTCAGTCGACTACGGTATCCTCGAAAAATCCACAAAGGTTTCCACAATCCCCTTCCCCTGATATTGGAGCGATCTCTGAAGCTTTGATGCACTCGAAGAATACGCAAAAATCACAAACAAACAGGAGGCACTTATTGAGATAGACTGAGCGAATAATTTTCGTATTTCCGAAAATACTCATAAACCGATCGTGCTTATCGGACTAGACAATACACTGGTTATAGATGCACATGATGCACTACTGATCACAAAAAAAGGCTCATCACAATATGTTAAAGAAGCAGTAAAAATCCTAGAATCCAGCCACAAAGAGGCAACGGAAATCCACAAAACAGTTTATCGTCCATGGGGAAGTTATACCGTCATAGACGAAGGTAACGGGTATAAGACCAAACGCCTCACAGTGCTCCCCTGAAAAAGACTATCACTGCAACTGCATCATAAACGAAGCGAACACTGGGTGGTTGTCTCTGGAGTAGCTGATGTGATCATAGGGGAATCTTCACAAATTTTACAACGCGGCGAAAGCTGTTTTATACCCATTGAAACAAAACATAGACTTGGAAATAGTTCAAATGAGATTCTACATTTGATTGAGAGTCAGATTGGTGATTATTTAGGCGAAGATGATATTGTGAGATTTGAGGATGAGTTTGGACGGCAATAAAAAACTATGTTGCCGCAGTTGCTTTCGAGATTTATGAAAAAAAATATTCTTCGATTCATAGATTTTCTACATCTACGAATATTTGGGCACGGACCATCAGATGATATGTTGGTCTTTTTAAGAGATCTTTGATTTGTAGTGTGAGCAGCAGTGATATCAAAAATATTGCTCTTTTGACTACGCGTGTATGGAGGCAATATTGTAGGATCCAACATTTTTGGAGATTTTTCTTTTATGCTGGCTGCTGCATCGCTTTTCATGCTGCCTCTTCAACTTTTTTTACAATGAAGCACTAAATATATTGCCGAAACAAAAGACGTAGCGCAAAAAAATATTTATTTTTCATCTGTCTTTTGGCTCATACTCATTTTGCTGCCATGAGCAATTACTCTGTACTATTGGTTTTGAGGAGTGTTTATGGATTTTACAGGATTAACCTCCATAAAGTATCACTATGTACTTCTATTACTCGTTTTACTCTATGGAAATAGTTTTTTTGAGGGCATTTTGAGGGCATATAATCTGTTTGATAAAGAGAGTATTATGACCAGCAGTGCACATATCACTATGTTCATCGTTTTTCTGAGTATGTCTTTTTACTATGCAGATATACGTCTCTTTTTGATTCCGTATATAGTTCTCTATAGCACAAAAATAGTGGCCGCCCTTTTATATCTATCCCCAAAGATTCATTTCAGCTTTTCCTGGGGCCATATCAAGAAGATTTATAGTTATGGAACATGGATATTTTTAATATTTCTATTTCAATCAATCCTCTCATATATTGATAAGGTCTTTCTATATAAGTTTCTCCCCACTGAACAACTAGGTATTTTTCAGGCATACTATGATAGCTCAATAATCATTACCGCCACTATAATTAGCCTTCTTTTAAATGTGCTTTCTACAAAACTCTTCATGATAGATGACAAAAAACCTGTCATAGAAAAATTGAAAAAAATCGCAAATATTGTACTCGTATGAGATATATTTCTTGTGCCTATTTTAATATATTTTATTATCAAGTTCGGATTCCACTACCCAATTCACTGGCCACTCATAATTGCCTTTACACTGCTCACTGCAGTAAGCAATAAACTCTATCTTTGGAATGCACTTTTTTATACTTACAGCATTGCGGCAATAAAAAAAATGACCCTTCTCTTATTTGGAGTAGTCATTTTCAATATAATCGGTAATTATTATTTCGTACCGCAATTCTGATTGATTGCCTCAGTTGGGGTAACTATTTTGAGTGAACTCTGTGTATTAATCTACGTACTAAGGCAGATAAAAATAAGCACTTAGTAGACGAAGACACTACTTTTTTCACCTTCGTTTAAAAGTAGATCAAGGATGCTCATATACGGCAAAAAGTCTCACCAAAGCTGAGAGTATACGGGATGCTTAAAATCTTGAAATGTTAAAGCAATACGTGCATTCGTAAATGTATTTTCATTCACGTATCCTCTTCATCCAGCTCAAGAAATATACTTATCAGCTCCTACTGCCTGGCATATTTCTATAAGCGCATCGGTGCTCTTTGTTTGCAGTGATGGCAAAATATCAGACAAAAGTACAAGTTTTGTGTTTATGTTTAAAAGGCCACAAATAGTTTCTATAGTCTTACAATTAAATTCTGAGAGATTATTTCATTCATATGAATATATACCTCTGAGAATGTCTTTATACACTTCGAAAAATGGAGCTTTTTTATAATTCATTTCAAAGGTTTTCCAGTGTTTCTCGAGTACTCTTTGGTCAAAGGTAACCTCTTTAATCGTCATACCAAGATGCACAGATACTGGCAAGGAGAGGCGTATAGGCCCACTAGAACCTTTGATTGTATTGCGTTGATGATAGTCCTCTTTGGTATACTGTGCAATATCGTAAAACACAAAAACATCAGACTGTGCAATCTTATTGAATAGTCCTAAGTAGGGTATGTAATTCGGCTGATGTATAGAACAAATCATATTACAGTTCTACAAACTTAAGAAGCTCGAATGCCTCAGCATATCGATCATTCAAAAAGATATCAAATGCACGATACTCGGCAAGCCCTTGAATAGCTCGATCAGCCATATACACCTTTCAGCCTTGTGTAGAATGAATCTTCACTGCCTCCATTTTAGTGTCCATGTATGGCGTAATATCGACGTAATAATTTGGCTTAAAATTAATTGTCGTACTTGGAGACTGGTACACAAAGATTTCCTTCGTTAGACGCGTAGCTACAAGTGCTGCAAAATGGACTGCTCGGTGATCCTGATGCGTATCATTTCCTGACGGAATAAAAACAGTATCAGGATTGATCTCCTTAATATATTTTTCAATAGTGGCTATTGTTTCTGGTCATTCAGAAATATAGCGATCTTTGAGATTTTCTACATAGAGCTTACATTTAAGAAGCGAGGCGGCATTTTTAGCTTCCTGCGTGCGATCGCCATTTGCAGTTCACGCTTCACCCCTACAAAGAACAAGAAAGTGTACTTCATAGCCCTTTTCTGCATATTTACACATAGTTCCGAAACACCCTAATTCAATATCATCTGGATGTGGCCCAATTGCTAAAACTTTTTTCATAGAATACAAAGAGTATACAAACTTATAATTTTATACCGAGCTTTTTAAATACAAAAGGCTCAAGATAGGATAGATGTTGTTTTATGACTGCTTCTTCTGAATGCACTGATTGTACATACTCATAATTTCGAGACACATGAGCATTACGAAGTTTTTCATCTCATAGGATACTCATAGTATATTCAGATATTCCAGTAAGTGGTACATGAATAATTTCGTGTATGTCATACGTGATAATTGGTTTTTTACAAGCCATAATTTGCATTGGCATGAGACTTAACCCGCCAATACTAAAGTCTCCGAAACAAAAATCACTTCATCTAATTTTTGAAGCCAAGGTACTCTTATCCATAAATCCATGCCAAAAATAGGTATTTGGATCATTTAAAAGTTTTTTATATTTAGGAACTTCATATCACCACTCTAGTAAATGGAGAGTAGCATTTGGATAGAGTGGCTTGATTTGATTTTTAAATATATCAATGGCAATTTCCGGTTTTTTATCACCGTGTAATCGCGTTGGGAAAAAAAATGCAGGCTCACCCATGAGTTTTATAACTTCTCATTCGGGAGTAAACGTAGCAGTGTCCACTGGATTTGGAAGCCATTTCACATCCTCTCGAACAAGGCGAGAAAGAGGCTCCTGCATATCTGGAGTTGAGCAGTAATAGAGATCAAATTGCTGAATTTTTTTTCGAATCCATGATCCCAAAAGCTTATCAATAATCCAGCCAAGAGCGTATTTGATAGGACTTTTTTCATCTTCCAAATATCTGGAATAGTTCACTCCAAAATCAAATCCGTGCGATTCAGCAATGGATACCTGGTGTGGATTTGGCTTAAAGTTAAGAAAATTTTCTGTGTTATTAATCTGTATTATATCGTACTGCTGCACTTCTCGCCTACGATAGAGATTTTTTAATAACAGGAGATTGCGTGGGATATAAGAGTAACCTGGAGTAAACTTTCCTGATTCCGGCACTTTAAATGCAAAATCAAATCGGTCTGATAAATATTTTGAAAATAACAGATACTGAAACTGAAAACCATTCATCAGGTACTTAATTTTTTTCATACAGCATAAACCAGCTAATTTTAATAAAATCCACTACTTTTTTTATCTTTAAGGCAAGTCTCAGAGTAATACTACTGAAGCTTGTTCTCAGAAAACCTGGATTTACCTTAAGAAGATTATGCAGTATAGCCTGATATTCTATTGGCCAATGTTCACTGTCAAACTGTCGAGGCATAACCAAGAATCTATCTCTCTTAGAAATAGTAGCATAGTACCTTTCGGTAAGTGCACGATATTTTTCTTTTGGTAGTTCAAGAAAAATAGTTGGATACCTACCTCACAGCACATGACTTATAGAAACTCACACTGAGGGCATACTGTCAGTAAAAAGATAGATCAATTCCCACGAAAGATCTATTGCTTCCTGTAAAAATGCCACTAGAACTGAAGTATCCGGATTAGAGTACCAATTCTTTCGAAATACACTATAGCGATCAAGAAAATCCATGTATTTGCTCATATTCGATGATGAAATTCTCCCTAAAAATAATATAGGATAACGTATGTCATAAATATGAGACAGCAACTGTTTAACGGGGATGCTTTTTGAAAAAATAACAGGATAAAAATTCCGAAGTAATGACATGAAAAGTATTTTCCATGTATAGATGAGCAGATATTCCCTAGGGAGCTCTTGCTCCATAGTATCTAGTTTTTTGCCATACAGATACTCAAAGTCTACGTGATGAGTATAGAGTGCTAGATTATGCACATCAGTTTCCAATATAAGCAATGGCATATCAATTAGAGGCAATGAGCCAATGTTTTGACTGATTACTTTTTTATGATCTTCACCACGGTATACTACAAGTAAATCAATATCTGACACCCCCTCAAGCCCCATTTCTCCAATCATATAGATAGAGACCAATTTAGACCCAAAAAGTTCCTTGAGCATACAGATACACGCAGCCTGCTGGTGCATGTATTCGTCCAGAGGCACTGGCGTAGGAAAATGAGAAAATTTATACATTTTTTATTATCTCGACAACTCTAGATAAATCGGCTGTGTTCTCAAGCAAAAATGTTCTATTAAGTGATGCTACGGCAAGCAGGGATTCAATGCGTTTCGCTCAAGTATTATACTTTCCAAGAAGGCTGAGCATTCCAAGATTTCAATACTCTGGAAATTCCTTCGTGTAATTATTGATAGAAAAGAGAATTTCAAAAACTAAAGCACTATCTTTAAACTCTTCTATTTTAAAGTGAGCACCATAGGAACATTGGAAGATTGCAGTGATTGGGTATTCCTTTTTAATATTATCCAGATTATTCACCAGATATGTCTTTATACCATCTGCCTTCTCTCCTTTCTTTATACCAAGCAAATCTGAAGTTTCCTTAGTAATTCGAGGAAGTTCGGGGAATGGATATAAGGTATTACCTTTTACGAGAGCGTAATTGTCAGAAAGTATAATATACCCTGCCTTTTGAAAAGTCGCAGCCATAGTAGACTTTCCACTGCCGCCGAGTCCTGTAAAAAGATAAGTGCTCTGTCCATCAGTCACTGCTGTTGAATGAAGAATCACCATCTGGAAGCGTTTCTCTAACTCTATAAAAATAGGATCATGGAGAAGAGTTTTAATTGCAAAGCGATTATAGTATTTATCTATGCGCGAAAACCCCTGAAGAAGAATATTAACCCAGTGACGAACTTTGTGTGGCTTAAGATTACCAGTAACTCGAATAGGTAAATTATCTTGAAATTCAATCACTCCACTGATCTCAATATTCGAAAAAGCATACGTATGCTTTTTCGGATTTATCTTTATATAATCTCATATAACAACGTCATCGTCATCGGATGAAAGTGAAGCAGGCGATCAAAAATATCAATAGCGCCGCATATCCACTTCCATGTCAAATGTTGAAAATGGATCCACTAAAAAAATTCTATAGTAAGAGCTAATTGCATTAGATAATGACATGCAGTTAACTCGAACGAGGACGCGTAGTCCATGGACATTTAGATAGATCATGCTGTTTTTTGAATGAGATGAACATACTCTTCGGCAATTTCTTTGTATGAGGGAAATTGTTGTGCAAATTCATACGCTCATACCGAAATTGAAAGCTTATTTGAATATTTACGAATTTTACTCACCAGATCATCGGCATTTGTACGATCAAAGATTACAGCATCCTGTCAATCTGTAACTAGTGCCTGTAAATTAGGGAGATTAGATACAAAACAAATTGTTCCGCGTGCCATGGCTTCAAGGAGAGCCACTGGGATAAGCATTTTTATGTCGATTGTCTGAAGTGGTAATACTAGCGCTCAAACCTTTGAAAGCAACTCTTCCATGTTATCAATATTCCGAAGGATCTCGATATTTTTAACTCAGTGAGCATCAATATATTCTTCAAGGAGAGCCATTTCCATCTCGCTGCGTTTGTTAAATTGACGCATAGCAAAAATGAAGCGAAATTCTGGCATTTTCTTTGCAACATCCACCAACAAAAATGATCCAGCCTCTTCTATTGGTCCAGCGGAAAAAAGTAAGAGATTTTTGTCTCTCTTTTCAAAGTCAGATGCTCTGAGGTATCTTTCTTTATCAAAAGAAAGCGGAATATAGACAATATCTTCGTCTAAAAAACCAAAATTTCGAACCTCATCTCTGAGATATTCAGAAATAATGATAATCTTTTTGAATTTTGATTTCAATAAGAAAAGTGTCCATCTTTTATACCAATGTCTGAGCTCATCAGATGAATACAGTGTGAGAATAAAAGAAGTTTTTGGTCTAAAAATCGCAACAAAGAACATTGGAAGTATGAACGAGATTTCAAGGTACTGAAAAGATACGATGGAGATTTTTTCTTGTATGAGAAAAAACAAACATCTTAGACCTCAAAGAAAAAACTCGATACACTGCAATAATCTATTCTCATAGACCTTTAAAAGATGTATTACAGGAAATCAATTGAGTTGAGAAGTTATTGGTGCTCCTGGCTTTTGGTGACTTATAACCACAAGATCCAAGTATTTTGTAAGCTCAGAGCACAAAAAAAGAGAGTTATTTTTAATTCCCTCTATCCAAGGGGGAAACATATTCTGAGCGAAAACGGCGATTTTCATGGTGAGAAACTCTCTGATTATACCTCAAATAGACTATCCATTTTTCATACAAGGTAAGCGAAACTATAACTTTCCAAAATCATTTTCTGGTTCTCTCAGATATGAAAACGCATCTGTTGATTATTTTCTAAATAAAAAGATATATTTTCTGCCAGTTGGGCAGCGTCCTGATGATAGAGCGCATGATCTCTAAAGACAGTTGGGAAAGATAGGATCGGAGGTATACACAAAGCACAACCAGCAAGTGCAGCTTCAAAAACTGCCAAGCACTGACCTTCTGAAAGTGAAGAGTTAACATAGATAAGTGTATGCTTCAAAAAATCTCGAACTACAGTTTGTGCCTGAAAACCATGGAGAATGATATTCATTCATAGCTGAGAATCATTTACAAGTTGCTTAAAATTTTTACCTGTAGAGCTCAAATATCTATCTTCTCAAAACACATGCAACACCACTTCAGGATATACTTTTTTAAGTATATCCATTGCCTGGATGAGGAATTCTGGATTTTTATCGTAGGTAAGATTCCCTACGAATGCGAGATCTTTACGTTCTTCTAAGCGGGGTTCATAAAAATCTTGTGCGATAGGAATTGGTAGAATGAAGTAAGGTATGCCATAACCCTGTAACAAGCTTCATTCAGCGCTATTAATAACCCTAATTTTTGAAAAAAAACGATAGAAAAAAAGTGTAACAATTCTTTTGAATCTTTTACTCGCAAGAGGAAGGACTTGATCATGCGCCATAAATATAGAGCGCCTCAGAATGAGCGATGAAAATAATGTCTTGAGAGTGAGTGAATTGACATAAACAAGCGACTGTCTATTTTGCCAAAGATACCCTATATATTTAGTGAACCCTGAATAATAAATAACCTTTGTATTCTTTGGGAAATTAGGATCTTTCTCGATCTCCACCTGAGAATCAATTGCAAAAATTTCACATACATATCCCTTCTTGCTCATTACTTCTACGGGGAGAAGATGGTAGTTTTGTTCTCTGGTAAAGGTAAATATCTGCTTGTGATACCCCCAGATAATTGAGACAAATTTTTGTGCCGGTGCCATATGTATCAATATTTAATAATTGAGATATCTACCTGGCAGTAAAAGCAAAAGCAGTTTGAACATGAGTTTTCTTACAAACGCATACCTACGAAAAAATCGCCAGTACACGTAGCTAAAGAAGGACTTATGAGAAATACATTCTATCTCTAATCCATTCCATTTTCTCTTAAAGAAGGCGAGATGATTCAAATATTCATTTCAATATTGATATGATACACCGTTGAAATTTAGGTATTCAAATCATTCAGCCTTAAGATACTTAATTGCTTCCCAGTAGAGAAGTGTGTTCGGTGAAAGTCCTTTATATGCATCATCTGTTGCAATTGTTTGAAATGCGGCAATTTTTGCCTTCCCTAATTGATCAACTCATGAAGACTCTGAAAAAGCAATATATGAAATAACAGTATCTCAACTCTTTGCAATAATCATTCTTTGTCCTTCAAGGCTAAAGCTTTTTTCAACAGGTAAATATTTTTTTTTCATCATTTCTAGATACAAATTCAAAGCCTGTTGCCTGTCTTCGGAGGAGGGTGTATAGTAAACTTCAACGCCATTTTTTAATGCCTTGCGTACATCAGTCCGCAAGTTTCCTATTTGCTGCCAAAGCTCATCCTCAGTCTTTACGAGATTGATGAGCATCGTGGTATAAGTAATGTACATCATCTTTATATTAAAAAATCTATCTCATTAAGCCTCATTATTTAGGGTATATCTTAGCAACGATATCTCACCAGCCTAAATTTTCCTCGCTCCATTTTCTAGCATTCATACCAAGAGCTTGAAGCTTTTGTGGCTGATTGAGCATCATCTGAATTTGATTTCAGAGTTTTTGTGCATCTCATGGTTCGACAAGACATCCAGTTATATCTTGCAAAACAAACTGTTTCAATGCTCAGACATTTGTAGCAAGTACTGGCTTACCAAAAGCATATGCAATAGGTATAATGCCTGACGCTGTTGCATCGAGATACGGCAAGACCACGAGCTCGCAAGTCTCAAAATATGTATGCACTTCATTGTCCAAAATTTCCCTATGTACGAGAGTGATATTTTGTTTATAACGCTCAATTAGTGCAGTATATTTTGAAATATCACCAGAGCCAACAATAAAAAGTTGTACATCCGGAATACTTGCCGTCACAATGGCGAGAGACTCAAGTAGTACATCGAGTCATTTATATTCAACTATTCTTCAGAAGAAGAGAATAGCATTTCTTTTGGTTGGTAAACCTTCTTCCCATCGAGTAAAAAAATCATATGTACCATGAGGAACTACAACGATCTTTTCCGTAGCAATTTGATATTTTTTTGATACTGCAAGGCAAAACTCTTGAGAATGAAGTACAAGTCTATCTGCTATTTTTGCAAGATGAACATTAACAGAGATTGCAATTTTTGCATGAAGACCTGAGGACTCTCAAGAATGAGGAATGGGATCATGTTGTGTAACAAAAATCTTCAATCCAAGTACTTTTAGTACGCTTGAATACACTACATACCAAGGATGATTATCTATAAAGTGCACTATATTCGGTTTAAATCGAATAATTTGCCATAAGAGCACAAAATGCCGCCAGAATGCTAACGTATTAAATATGAATGCAATTGGACTTGGATCTGTCTTGATTTTAAAAAGCTGAATACTTTTGTCATATAAAAATCAGTCGTAGTAATCAGCAATGACTACTCAAACTAATGATCCCTTCGCAAGCTCGTTTGAAAATTGACTACTGTAGTGCAGCATTCAAAGCCGAGGAGTCAAATTAAAAACAAGAATTTTTTTCATTTCTAAAGAAATTTGCGTGTAGCAATATCTACTTCACTACTGATTTATAAACTGTCAGAAACTTTCGCATACTCTCTCGGGCATCAAATTTTTGAGTGACTGACTTACGGGAGATTCAATGGAGTTTTTCATGGTATTGTATAGCAAATGAGAGCTTCTCGAAGAGCGACATTTCATCGCCTGGTTGAGCAATTATGAGATCATCCTCAGAAGAAATTTCAGTGGTACCACCAACATCTGTTGCCACTACTACACATCCAGCAACAAGGCCTTCAATAACCGTTGTAGGGAGCCCTTCTTGAAGACTTGGATTTACAAAGATATCCGTGTTTGGGAGAAGTTCCGTAGCAATCCACTCACGTGGTTTTGAGCCGAGGAACTGAACTCGATCAGTGAGATTTAATTCTTTTGTAAGTGCTTCAAGTTTTGATTTTTCGTCACCATCGCCCACGATCATACACTGAAATTGCTGAGTTTTTGCAATCTTTGCGAGAACTCGCAATAAATTATCTACAGCCTTGAGTGAAACGAGACGGCCAACAAAGGCAATGCGAACTACCCCAGTAGATGGTGACCATTCTCATACCTGAAGATCAAATCATCGGTATATAACATCGGTCTCACGACCTTTAAGTTTTTCTTGAACAAATTTTGCACAAGCATCACTAATAGCAACAACGCGATCTGCATTTTTAATACTCCACTTCCCCAGAATTTGGTCATAGAAATATGCAGCCTTTGCAATAAATCCACTGGAATGTACAACAAATCCACTTCCATGCTCAATGTGGACCCAAGGTTTTTTCCAAAGCTTTGAGAGAACTCCACCCAAAAAAGTCGAGAGAAAGAAACGAGTGTGTGTCTGAATGACATCAGGATTAAAATCCTTCGCCTTTTTTAGGGCTTTCCAAAAACGAGGAGTCCAGAATTTAGGGAATGGGAAATTGTGAACCATTTCAAATGCAGGAATCGAAATTACTCGATATCCATCAATCATATAATCTTCTGAAGTCTGCCCTACATCAAAAGTTAGATTACAGACCTCAGCAAATCTATACGCAACAAGATTACGCGAGATTTCTTCTGCCACCGCCTCCAACCCCCCTTTATGTGGAGGAAAATACGGGAGTACATGAAGGAGTTTATATGATTGTGACACAGAGAGGAGAAGTGAATTGGTTTCGCGAAATTTCCGGAAGTTCCAACCAGTTGCAACTGATTCAATCAAGCTTCGCTTGGGATACCAGCCAAGCATCTTTTTTGCCTTATCAAAGGACGCATAGACTTCACCTAGATCACCTAGTCTTCGTGGCGCAGAGGTTGTATGAATAGTTTTGCCCGATTCTTTTTCGACCGCATGGATAAGCTCACGGACAGATGTGCCTTTTTCGGTTCAAAGATTGAATGTTTGAAATCCAGGATTTCCCCAATCAGTACATAGTCGCTTCGCGGCAAGTACATGTGCATCAACCAGATCATTGACGTCAATATAGTCTCGTACTCCTGTACCATCTCTCGTATCGTAGTCTTCCCCATAAATAAAAACAGTGTCTCGTAGCCCTGCTGCCACATCAAGCACATATGGGAAAAGATTCGCCGGAGTACCTGATGGCGTTTCTCAAATTTTACCAGAAATATGAGATCAGACAGGGTTGAAGTATCGCAGTGCGACCACCGAAAAATCTGCATGACGAGCTAAGTCCTCGAGTATCCGCTCGCAAACAAGTTTAGTTCCCGCATATGGATGCTCAGCGCCAGTCCTTCAGTCCTCAGTGATGGGGCTGATGTTATTTGGGTGATATACTGCTGCTGAACTAGAAAACAAAATCTTTTTGACTCAGAACTGTTCCATTACGCGCACAAGCTCAATAGTGCTTACGACATTATTTTCGTAATAACGAAAGGGTTCGTAACAGCTTTCTTTTGGGATTTTTAGTGCAGCAAAATGTGCTACGAGCTCAATATCGTAGTCGTGGAATATCTTGGTTAAGAGTTCTTTATCGCCAAAGTCACCACGAAAAAAAACGGGACGATATCCCAAGATATCCTCTATGCCATTCAGTGATGCGATAGATGAATTTACGAGACTATCTATGATAATCGTTTTAAATCCAGCTTCTTCAAGTGCAACGACTGCGTGTGAGCCTATGTATCCTAGTCAACCAGTGACAAGAATCGCAGAATGATTCATGCTATCCAAAAAATTTCTTCCAAATAATTCTCGCTGCGATTCTCATTGCTCCACCGTACCTTTGCCCCTTCTTCATGGTATATTCGTCATACAAGATATTCACTGGAACCTCAGTAAATTTTAGCTCATTGATACGCACTTGTTCGATAAGTTCGGATGCGTATTCCATGCCGTCCATGGTGAGCATTATTTTGCGGATGGCACCGATGGTATGCATGCGGTACCCATTATGTGCATCGGTGAGTTTAATCCCCGAAATAGCCCATGTAAACCACTTCCCTCCCCAGAGGATGATGCGGCGGAAGAATGGGACATTGGAGTCGGTTTTGATAACAAAACGTGAGCCAAAGACAATATCGAGCTGTGGATCGACTTCGAAGGCTTTGAGGAATTTTGGCATGTCAGTAATCGCATGCTGGCCATCGGCATCAAAAGTGACGACGTATTTTACTTCGATTGCTTCGGCATTGCGTCTGAGGAACTCAAATCCGGTTTCGAGAGCGGCACCAGCTCAGCGGTTTTGAGGGTGTGCTATGTAGATGACATTGGGGTATGTGCGGACGATTTCTTCGGTATTGTCGCGGGATCCATCGTTGACGACGAGAATTTTTTTGTAGCCAGCTTTAATGATTCAGTCGATAACGATTCAAATGCGGGTCCCTTCGTTGTAGGCCCGTATGAGAAAGATGATGTCGCTCTTATTTATTTTCGCTGTCATTGATTTTGGATTGGAGAATCGCCACTTCACGGACGAGTCTGGTGATATCTTCACGATTTTTTTCGGCCTTTGCGAGCAAAAGTAGAACAAAATACATGAGGAAGAGAATGCTCACATATACGAGCAGATCAGCTCCACGAGGGAGACCAAAGATGCGACCTATAGTATTGAGAAATTCAGGGAAGAATGTAAAGACTAAAAGACCAGCCCCTACTCCCAAAAAAACGAGGAAGTGAAGTGCGTTGAATTTCTGTCGTCTCGAGATATCCAGTGCCAATATAAAAATAATGACACCAGATACGACGAATATGAGTTGGAGGAGATTCATGGCTGTTATGATATTGAGACGCGATTATAGAGCAAATCAAAGCGTTAGGCTCTTGGTTTTTGTATGCGTTTTAGTAGGTAAATTCCGCCGAGAGTCTCTTGTTTTTGGAATCGGATCTGGAAATCTTGGGAGCCAACGCACTCAATATAGAGATCGTTTCCGGTGACCTGGGTAAATATCTTTTTGAGGGGCGCGAGGATCTTTCCGGTGAATTCTGAGCGAGATTTTGAGTAAGACGAAACCGGTAATTCTGCACTTTTGACAACGAAATCCGTAGATTTCGCGATCGTTTTAAAGAGCATGATCGTAAAGTTTTGTGAAAAGAGCATCTTGGCGTTGACTTCTTCTCATCCAGCATGGATTACACCACGGTCTTCATCAGCAATAATCGAGGTTTTTCAAAATTTTTGTAGAAGCTCTGACTGAGTGCCATAGTGCGTCTTTTTTGAGAAAATATCCAAGAGTGTATAGGTATCTTTTCCTTGTGATCAGACATCAAACGAAGATATTGAATCCTGGCGAATTCAGCTCATACCATAGCTATCATTCGCGCTATAAAAGAAGCAGCTCACTGGGGATTCGGGTCAAAATTGGGATTCGATTTTGTGTTTGATATATTCCAGAGAAAGCTTTGGCGAATCCTTGGGCAAGAAAACTGCAATATCGAGATTGATAGAGATGCCGGTGAGATAAATCGCAAAATCACTTCGAGTAATCCCAGGGAAAATCGATGCAATAAGCGCGGGGATGGATTCTACAATATATGCGCTTCGTTGGTCATATGAGAGATTGGATTTTCCAAGAAATGTCTTGATAGACTCATAGTTTCTTTCGATGAAGAAAAAAAGCTCGCGTGTTGGCACCTCAGCATCAATAGCGGCACGAAGGGTTGAAAGTGTCGCAAATGAGTGTGCATTAATAGCAGTGATTACACTGGTGATGAGATCAATATTATCGGTATCTCACTCTGCGTTTCCAGCGACAAAGTTACCATTTTGAAGAGCTTCTTGGATATCTTTTCGCTTGAGCATACGAGATGCATCGGACATCCATTTGGTCATCATGCCTGACCAATAGCGATTTTTGATATCTCAAATATGAAAAATGATGGCATCAAACGGCATGTCATTTGACTGTAGTACACTAAACTCAGAGAGTGACTTTGAGAAATACTTACGTTTCGTTGGATTGCTCGCTATGAGGTCATCTTTGCTCACGAGAGGAATATTTGCCTCGCTCATATGCGCGATTGGAAGTCCACCATTTGAAATACTCGCAAAAATCGAAGACATACTCGAGCGCCCTTTAGTCTCTGCATTAAAATGCACTCTTAGTCTCGTAGTTTTTTGAATGAGATCAGAAAAGATGGGATCATCACCAAGCTTCGAAACCGGAGTCTTGCGAGCGCCTCAATCATGCCATCAGTCGTTATTCCGAGCTCCTTTTCAATACAGAGAAGAGTAAGCAGCGAAACTGCATCGGTCATCTTTCAGGAAACCTCAGAAAGAATTCGGATTTTACCTCGAAAATCTGGAAAAAGACGAGTGAGTTCAGTAATAAATTGCTCATCAGGTACTACGAAACTGTCCTGAGTATTAATTATCTCAAATCTTTCTGACTTAGATATATACTGATAGTATTCGCCAAGAGAAAGTGGGGCTGTAGTCCGTTCAATCCCTACATAGATACGGAGCGGAAGCTTATATTCTGAAATCAGGCCGCCATAGATACAGGCTGTACCACCGAAAATGCCTGAAGTCCCTGGCAAACTCATGACTGTCGAACAATTTCCAAAAAAGTCATAGTACGTACTCGAACACCCACGAAACAAGTCTGATGAATTCATGCGAAGAGCGAAAATTTGGTAGATGTGGCAAGTATAAGGGATTACTCCGACTTGGAAATACTTTTTTGACTCCGGTGCCGAAACGATATAATGCGCAGTTATTTAATTTTAAAAACTATGGATTACTACGCAGAAAGTCTTCGTGTGCACAAGCTTTATCAAGGAAAACTTGAGACGAACACACGCATGAAGGTTGAAACACGAGATGATCTCTCACTCGCCTATTCACCTGGAGTTGCCGAGCCATGTCGTGAGATCGCCAAGGACAAATCAAAGGTCTATGACTACACACTCAAAGGCCGCACTGTTGCCGTTATTTCAGACGGAAGTGCGGTTCTTGGACTTGGGAATATTGGACCTGAGGCCGCACTTCCTGTTATGGAAGGAAAGTGCGTACTTTTTAAGGAATTTGCTGGGCTCGATGCATTTCCAATCGTGTTGGATGTCCATGATGTAGAGGGAATTATTGCCGCGGTAAAGGCAATTGCTCCAACATTTGGCGGAATCAATCTCGAGGATATTGCTTCGCCAAAATGTTTTGAGATCGAGGAACGTCTTAAGGCTGAGCTCGATATTCCAGTGATGCACGACGATCAGCACGGAACTGCGATTGTGACGCTTGCTGGACTGATTAATGCACTCAAAGTAGTTGGTAAGAACAAAGAAGATATCAAAGTGGTTCTCTCAGGACCAGGCGCTGCAGGAACCGCTGTTATGAAGCTTTTGAGTCTCTATGGAGTGAAGCATATCATCGCCTGTGACTCAAAGGGTGCGCTCTCTAAAAACCGCACGGATATTGATGACGCAAAGAAATCACTTCTCTCGTTTACCAATCTTGAGAATATTGATGGAACTCTCAAAGAAGTCATTGTTGGAGCGGACGTCTTTATTGGAGTTTCGGCTCCTGGTGTCCTTGACCGACATGACGTAGCAAAGATGAATAAGGATGCAATTATTTTTGGAATGGCGAATCCCACTCCTGAAATCATGCCTGATGAAGCCAAGGCTGGAGGTGCAGCAATCGTCGGAACCGGACGCTCTGACATGCCAAATCAGATCAACAATGTACTCGCCTTCCCTGGAATATTTAAGGGAGTACTCGCGAGCGGTAAGAAAAAAATCACAGACGAAATGAAGCTCAAAGCAGCTGAAGCACTTGCGAGCGCAGTGGTCAATCCAACCGCTGATATGGTTATCCCAAATGCACTCGATAAATCTGTAGTAGATATCGTTGCCAAGGCCATGATGGACTAGCACAAAGCTCAAAAACAATTATTATGCGCAGAACGGTCTTATTCCTTTCTGCGCATTTTTATGAAAAAGCCATGAACCACGGGAGGTCTTGCAGCCTGAACTCTTGGAATTTGAGAATCCATCGTCATGTGAATCGCCGGTACTGCGCCAGCGTATAGTATCGAGATCACAACTTCAACACTTGTGGCTACAGCTGGCCTGCTCTCGCCGGCAACGATTTTGGTGTGTGGGATTATTATGTTTGGGATTACATTCGCGTTTATTAATCTCAATAAAATCTCAGCGAATGCAGGGACTTCGTATTCGTGGGTGAGTATGATTTTTGGGAAGACGGCAGGATTTTTTGCAGGTTGGGCACTCTTGGTACTCTGTTGTATTTTTATGGTGTCCGCGATGGTGCCAGCTGCCAATGCGACGCTTCTCATACTCAATCCTGATCTCATGAATAATGTGAATTGGGTTACTGCAATAGCTGCTCTCTGGCTCACCGCCATCAGTATCATCGTTGTAAAATGAGTGAAGCTCACGAGCTACGCTCAGATCGCCATGACAGCAGTCGAGTGACTTATTTTGCTCGCCGTGATCGTGAAGAGTTTCATGATATTCCCGACTTTGACGGCACATCCGTTTTCGTGGTCATGGTTTTCACCATTCAGCTTTTCTCCGACGCTTTTTGCGAGTAGTGCGCTGATTGGGATCTTTTTCTATTATGGCTGGGATGTCACAATGAACCTCAGCGAAGAAACGAAAGATCCAAATAAAACTCCAGGGCGAGCTGCATTTTGGTCGATGATATTTTTGATCGCCTTCTTTTTGATTTTTATCACACTGACACTCGCAATGCTCACGGATGCAGAGATTCAGCACTATAATACCAATATTATCTTTGCGATCGCTGAGAAACTTTTTGGACAGACTTGGGGATATATCGCGATTATTGCGGTACTCCTCAGCACAGTTGGAACCGTAGAAACTCAGATACTTCAGTTTACTCGAACACTCTTTGCAAAAGGAAGAGATGGAGCGCTTCATCCTCGATATTCCAAGCTGCATCCAAAGTGGAAAACACCCTATATTGCGATCATTTTTATTTGGCTCGCAGGGCTGGTTCTCTTATTTGCTTCATCATATTTACCGACCATTAATGACATTCTTGCGAAGTCGATTGCTGCCCTCGGATATCAGATTTCATTTTATTTGGGACTGACGGGATTTGCCTGTGCGTGGCACTATCGCAAGATGATTACTGGTAAAATCTGGCCATCGATTACACATATTATTTGGCCGACGCTCAGTGGTGGATTTTTGTTTTTTGTGGCGATTTATAGCATTCCAGACTTTGATATGATCACGAATATTGTAGGATTAGGCGGAATTGCGATTGGGATTATTCCGCTCCTCCTCAATCGTCACTGGCAGAAAAAAATGATGCGCATTACCCAATAAATCTCTCCCATGTTTGGATCACATATCGAATACACGCTCACGAATGACGAAAAACTCGACTACATCTACGAAGAACTCAAAAAGTGAGAAAGCGACCGACGCTGGTCTCGAGTCTGGAAATGGATTTGGAGATTCTTCCTCATTGCAAGCACATTCTGGCTCTATCTCCACCCAGAAGCCATTTTTGAGATGACAAAGGGGCTGACTGGAAATATGACGAGCAGTCTTCAGGGGCTTCCAACTGATATAAGCGGCACGAAATAATGTTACAGATTCATTCACTCGGACATACCGAATGCCTCATCGAAGCTTCAGGAAAATCACGCACCGTCCGCATTTTGCTGGATGCGTGGCTTTCTGGTTTTTCGGTCGCTGACCTCATGGAGCGCTCACCAAAAATCACGATTGACTGGAATGTTTTTCCAAAGATTGATGTGGTATATATTAGTCATTCGCATCTGGATCACCTCGATCCATACTTTTTGAGTGAGCTTTTTGCACACCAATCCCCTACTCTTCTTTTGGCGGAAACGCTTGCGCACACGATTCCTGTGATTCAAAAATATTTCCCGAACACAAAAATTGAGATACTGAAGCAGCTCACATCCTATGAAATCGACGGCATAAAACTCACGGGGCTCATATTTGAAAACGAGGAAATTGGCAACGAAGAAGATGTCATGTCACTCTTTGTGGAGGACGAAAATGCATGTGCCTATTTTGAAATCGATACTATCCCACCCGAAGACCCAGCAGAGCAAAAGAAGTTGGCAGCACTCTTTAATAAAAAGCCCTTCAAACAACGTCTCTACATCTCATCACGCAACGAACTCGAGGGTAATCTCAGCATCCTCGACATCGCACCAGAAAAGCGAAAAAACTACGAAAAACAGTACCGAGCCACCCGCAAAGAATGGATCGAATGGCAATACGAAAAATTTGAAGTCGAAGCTGTTGAATACCCCGATATTCGCGATCTCACAGGATTTACACTCGCCCTCATCTGACAAGGAATGCAGTGTCCCGAGCAAATCTCGCCCGAACTCGCCGCCACCAAAATCTTCCCACTCGATGAAATTGCCGAAATCGAGCGATCGACCGCACGCCGCTACCACAAAAAATTTGAAGTCTTCGGACTCACGGGCGGAAATAGTCTCATTTTAGAAGCTTCTGGAATACAAAAAGTAAAGAGCACTATTCCTGGACTCCATATCCAAAAACAGACTGTCCGAAATCTCGAACATACTGCTATTTTTGAACGCCAAAATAGTCCACTTTCACATGATAAGTACGATTTTGAAGTACAGGAAAACGGCATTATAGAAGCCCTAAATGCGAAATTTTTACCTACGAAGCTGGCAGATGTCTATGACAACCTCAAGCACATCGTGCTCCGCAATCCTGATCGAACCTATTGCATTGAGATAGCATATGGTCCAACCTGATCAACCGAAGTTCGACACTATAGCTGGAGCTTCGGACATCAGGGTTTTGTCCGTGAAAATACCACTGCAAATCCACGTATCGACGAGCGATATTTTGCCAATGATCTCTCTGATTTCCTCGCTGGCAAACAAGAGCTCTACTGCAATTTTCTCCACCGCCTCGATCCAAAGATTGCGTACCGATTTTGGACGGTTCTTGGGAATACCTTCCTCAATAATGATCTCATAGAAAGGAAACTCACTTACCATTTTGAACGTATCAAAAAATGACTCGATGCTGAGTCATTTGTGATGGAGTTGTATGGGAGATAACTACCCAATCTTCTCAAGCGGTGCAATACGAATATTGAGTTTCTTGATGCCTTTGTAGAGGCCTCCGAATGCAATTTCGGCGATGTCATCGCGGATGCTAACAATCATGCCTTCACCGAATTGGGGATGACGAACGCGGTTGCCGAGGGAGAATTCTCCTGGGATGTGTTCTTTGATGGATCTCGTTTGTGGCTTGGTAGAAGTTGCAGAAGTACCAAAAGTAGATGAGCTGAACATTGAACCAAATCGGTACTCTGGCTCGACTCGCTTGCTCTCGAGAAGGTGTTCGGGGATTTCTTTGATAAATCTGGAGCGTGGATTGGCACTATATGTACCAAAGCTATAGCGCTCTCGGGCTCGGGTGATGAAGAGTGTCTTTTTGGCTCGAGTAAGGGCAACATACATGAGTCGACGCTCTTCTTCGAGCTGTTTGCTATCTTGGAGAGAGCGTGAATGTGGGAAGACACCTTCTTCGGCACCGGCGATAATTACATTTTTAAACTCGAGGCCTTTGGCGAGGTGAATAGTCATGAGTGAGACGAGGTTTTCGCCTTTTTCTTCACGATCAGAATCCGTGATCAGAGCAATGTCTTCGAGGAACATTGAGAGGGCTTCGCGAGGTTCAAGACCATCATAGCGTGAGGCCATATTGGCAAATTCTCGGAGATTTTCTTCTTTTCCTTCAGATTCTTCTTTGGAGTATTCAGCTTGGAGATAATCCACGTATTTTACGCGTTTGATGACTTCTTCGAGTGTTTCGCGGACTCATTTGGTCATGGAGAATTCTTGGAGTCCGTTATAGAGACTCAAGAATCATTCAAATCCTCGCATAGCTACTGAGCCGAAGGCATTTTCTTGGAGGCCGCGTTGGATAGCAGTGGCGAAATCGAGGCTGTAGCGGGCCATAAATTCTGTGAGATCTCAGACTGATTTATCACCAAGTTTTCGACTTGGAACATTGATAATACGAGCGAGACTCGCGATGTCTGCAGGATTAAAAATGAGACGTAGGTATGCAAGAATGTCTTTGATTTCTTTGCGCTCATAAAACTTTACTCCGCCGTAGACGCGGTAGGGAATATTTTTACGAATGAGTGATTCTTCGATGAGTCGTGACTGACTATTCGTGCGGTAGAGAATTGCCCAATCAGCATACTTCCCTCCCTTGTCATCCACATCATTTTGGATGAAGTTAATCATTTCGCGGGATTCTTCTTTTTCGTCAGAGGTTTCGAGTTCGATGATTTTTTCACCTTGTTCGTTGCCGGTCCAGAGCGTTTTATCGAGGGCTTCTTTATTGTTTTTGATGAGTGCGTTTGCAGCCTCAATGACGGTTTTGGTGGAACGGTAGTTTTCTTCGAGTTTGACGACTTTGGCATCGGGATAGTCTTTTTCGAAATGGAGAATATTGCGAATATTCGCTCCACGCCAGCTATAAATCCCCTGCCAGTCATCACCAACTACCGCAAGATTTCGGGATTTTTCGGCGAGAAGTCCGATGATGCGGTATTGGATTTCGTTTGTGTCCTGATACTCGTCGACCATGACATACTGAAATCGATTATGGAAATAATCCTTTACTTCAGGCACTTGGAGAACTTCGTATACCTTGAGAAGAATATCATCAAAATCGAGCGCATTTGCCTCTTTCATGCGCTTTTCGTATTCACCGTAGACGGCAGCTACGATCGACTTGATGTAGCTGTCTGCCGATCTGCGAAATTCGGAAGGCGTGATTCCTTCGTTTTTTGCGCTCGAAATCATCCCGACAACCTGACGTGGTGGGACCTCTTTATCATCTACGTTTTGAGCTTTGAGAATATCTTTAAGCAGTCGGATTTTGTCATCTTCATCAAAAATGACAAAGCTTTTTGAATACCCAATGCGGTCAATGAATAGACGCAGAAAATACACACCCACGGAGTGAAATGTCCCGACCATTGGGATTCCGGCTTGGCGATACGGATTCACACTTCACATTTCCATACCGAGTTTGCGGGCAGTTCGTTCGCGCATTTCTTTGGCAGCCTTATTGGTGAAGGTTACACAAAGAATACTCTCAGGTGGAATTCAGACTTCCATAACCAAATAGCCCACACGTTCTGTGAGTGTATGAGTCTTGCCGGCACCTGCACCAGCGAGAATAAGAAGCGGTCCGTCAATGTGATTGACAGCCTTTTGTTGTTCGGAATTGAGCATAGTTTTTGTTGGCGGAAGTATACAAAATCCCCTCGCAATTGCGAGGGGATTTTTGGGAAAACTATTTCGTAATCAGGCCTAGGATTAGCTCTGATTTTTCCACATATAGAGCATTCGAGCTCCTTCACCACGAGTTACAGCAATATTTGATTGAAATCTTGTTACTCGATATCCGCTCTTGCTTGAGAAATAACTCAGTGTCGCAACATCCTGAGGAATACGTGTTGTTGTTGAGACCTGATCGCCCGAAAGTCGAACTACGAGATTTGCGAATTCTGTCTTTGTGATGATGTCATCTGGACGGAAAACAAATGATCCTTGGATAACGCCCTTCGCTTTAAGTGCGGCAATATACCCATTTGCAGAATCAGTCTTTGGAACATCAGGAAATGTGCTCTCTGCGCCCGCCTGTGCCTCAATACCAAATGTACGTGCGAGGAGAATGACTGCATCACGGCGAGTCATTCGAGTATCAGGACGGAAGGTCGCATCATCATATCCTTGTGAAACTCCACTGTCTTTGAGATATTTTGTAGCTGTAAAATAGACTGAATTACGTCCAATATCTCTAAATGCCTGGCCATCCGGAACGGTTGGCTTGACTGCAACAATAGGACTCACCGGTGGCTTACTGTCGAGATCTGGCGCAGCATTGAGTGGTGGAACTACGACGGTAGGCGTGGTAGGTTTTGGAGTGACAACAACACCTGTCACAATAGTCTGGGGCGCACCATTTGAGCCTCCAGCTGCGACCTTCACATCTGGCACGATAGGTGCTTCTTGTCCCTGACCATCTGAGAGATCTTGGACAAAATCGAGTGGATGAACGGTATATTTAATAGCGTTTTCTTTACCAAGCCCTACGTTAACCGCATCAAAGAAATCGAGTCCGAGATCTTGTGCATCCCTAAAGGTATACGGCCAATACGCATGGAACGGGGCATCTGCCTTATCAATCTGAAAATGAAGATGTGGTGTAGTAGTTACGCCCGACATTCCAACCTTACCAAGTACTTGTCACTTAGATATTTTTGTACCCTCAGTAACTGATGCAGACTCGAGGTGGAGATAGCTTGAATAGTATGACTGCTTTGGCTGACCATTGAAGCTCACGCCATCATGACGGATCGTTACGTAGATTCCATCACCGCCATTGCTGAGATTTACTTTAGTCACAACACCATTTGCGATCGCGAGTACTGGAGTTCCGAGAGGAGCACGGATATCGACACCAAGATGTGATCCATCATATTCTTTAAAATTCATGCGATAACTCCCCATGTATGGCGTGATGTAGGTCATTCGCTGGAGAAGTGCGATCTTGCCTTTTGCAGTCTCATCCTCAAAAATCTCAGGATCGTAATACGGAAGCTCAATAAAATCAGCAACTGGAATATTCTCAAAACGAATCGATTTGTCGGAATATTTAGAATCCAGCCAATTCGGAACGAACTTGAGAGGATAAATAGTACCGTCGAAAGGATCAGATTTTACGTTCTGATACTCGAGTACTGATGACTTCAAGAAGGGTAAACCAACAATTCCAGTTACATATATAACAAGAAGGGCCAAGTTGAAGAGCCAAAGCCGTGTGAGCGAGAGTGGGGAAAGAGACTGGTCCATGCAAATACAAAAGTTACATGAATGCTATCACAATAATTTTGTAGGCGCAAAAAATGGGGCTATCGACCCCAAATTATGTATTCAGTAAATGAATTCTATGAATTTATCTAGCTTGGATTGCTTCGTGCCTCGCAATGACGGAAAGACATCGTAAGTATGATCCCAAAAACTTCTCAGACAGAATTCCCAAAGATTGCAGAGAGCAAAGATATTTGTATGAAGTTCGAGCACCGGAGCAAGGTGTAGCGGTAGCTACTCCGAGCGAGGAAGCGCAGAACTGAATGCAAAGATCAAAGCTATATGCAATCTTCCCTATGCTCCGAATTTGAAGAGCATTACGTCGCCATCCTGTACAACATATTCCTTCCCTTCCATCCTCACATGCCCATTCTCTCGGGCCTTAGACCAACCTCCTGACTGGACGAGATCATTCCAGTTGACGACATCAGCCTTAATAAATTTCTTTTCGAAGTCAGTGTGGATAACTCCAGCAGCTTCCGGAGCTTTTGCGCCCTTGCGGACTGTCCAGGCTCGGACTTCGATTTCACCTGCAGTGAAGTAGTACTGGAGACCAAGGAGGTCGTAACACTTCTTGATGAGGATATCTGTAGGATTCTCGAGAATTCCGAGATCTTTCATGTATTCAGTGCGGTCTTCGGGAGAGAATTCCATCATATCGAGCTCCATCTTGGCACTGATTGGAAGCACAGGAATAGATATATCCTGGATTCCTGTGATTTCTCGGAGCTTTGCTTCTGACTCATTAACGCTCGACTCATCTACATTTACTGCGTAGACAAATGGCTTATTTGTAAGAAGAAAAAGATCTCTGAGGAGAATCGCTTCCTCATCGGTTTTTTCGAGAAGACAGGCGAGATTGCCGGCTTCGAGATGTGGCTTGAGTCGAGCGTAGATATCTTGTTTGGCTTTAGCTTCTTTGTCGCCAGCACGGATCTTTTTTTCGTTGTCTCCAATTCGGCGGTCGAGGGTTTCGAGGTCGGCGATAATGAGCTCGGTATTGATGATTTCGATATCGCGCTTTGCATTAACCGATCCGGAAACATGGTGGACATTTGAGTCCGAAAACCCACGAACCACCTGCAAGATCGCATCTACCTGACGAATATGTGAGAGGAATTTATTTCCAAGTCCTTCACCCTTAGACGCTCATTCAACGAGACCGGCGATATCCACAAACTCAACATTTGCAGGAACTGTCTTGGCTCCGTTAATAGTCGAGCGCAGGATTTCGAGGCGATCATCGTGCACATTAACAATCCCAACATTGGGCTCGATAGTACAAAATGGAAAATTTGCCGCTTCAGCCGCATACGACTTGGTGAGGGCATTAAATAAGGTAGATTTCCCGACATTTGGGAGACCAACAATTCCAACTTTCATGGGATTTTTTAGTAAGTTTCTTTTACAAGGGAGCTTTGAACGGTTTTGGTAGTAGTCGTTGCGCGCATTTCAGAGAGCACAACATAGTATCCAACAACTGTGAGCACTGAGAGCACAACAAAGACAATCTTAGTTGCCGGCACGATGTGTGACGAATACTGCTTAAATTTATATACGTGGATTCGTGCAATCAAGAAGAATCCCCACACGAACATAAGTCATGTAGTATAGAGCGCGAAGAGTGTCCAGAACCAGATCATAATTTGATTTAGGGGATTCTAAATGGTTCTGACAAAAAGGCAAAGGCAACTTACGATTACGAAGGTGCGATCAGATCAAAGTACTCTCCTTTTTTCTTGAGCCAGCGAGGCGATTGTCGGCAGAGATTTTCGATATCTCGCATATCAAAGAGAAATTCTTTGATCCCTTCTTCGAGGAAGATGGTATTCTGGCTTCCCTTTACAAAGATGGCTTTTTGGCCTTCGATCTCATAGAGAAGCTCGCGAATCTTTTGTCCAGCAATGCGCGAGTTTGCAAAGTGGAACACTCGCGTCTCGCCAAATTTTTCGGTCAGCGGTCCAACGACATACTTGCGCATTTCTTCACCGACCAGTACGACGAATATTGGATTGAGTTCTTCGATCTTTGGGATGAGGTCCTCGTGCATTTCTTTAGATGAAGAACCAAGTTCACGCATATCTCAGAGGAAGAGTGCCTTGATAAGCTCAGAGTCGAGCTCGCTGAGGTATTCGATACCAGCTTCGATCGCTTCGTGACTTCCATTGTAGCTACCATCGAGAATGGTTGTCTCATTGACTCCATGAAGAATCGAACCTCGCCCCTTCTGTGGATGGAGATGTTCAAAAATCCCAGTTACTTCATGTACATCCTTCCCAAGTACATTTGCAAGGACAAATACTGGGAGAATATTATAGACTTGATGACCACCAACAACTGGAACCTTTACTGGAACCTTTGTGTCACCGGATTCGACTTCAAATGAGAGCCCTTCGAGCGTAGAGACGATTTCCGTAGCACGGAAATCTACTGGTTCTACCGATTTACGTCCAAATGAATACGTATAATCGCGTGGCTTATCGAGGATCGCACGACGGATTTTGACATCATCACCATTATAGATGAACGCCTTGCAGCGGTGAACCATCTTGAGTTTTTCGGCTACATATTCGTCATAGCTCGAGAAATTGGCAATATGATTACGCGAGATGGCAAGCATCACACCCACATCTGGCTCTGCAATATCGAGAAGCATATCCATCTCACCTGGATGGTCGATACCATACTCGAGTACGAGGTATTTTGGATAACGCTTGCTAAAGAGCAAAATAGTTCCCTTTACAAAAACCCATGCCCACTGGAAAGGATTCGAGTGAGGAGATGCGGTTTGGAGGATGGTGAACGGAACCCCGTACTCACCATTGTAATTATGGAGCGACATGAAAACCTGATCTTTTCCATAGAGAACTTCGAGAGCATCGAAGAGAAAATGGGAAGCCGTTGATTTTCAAACCGTACCAGTGATCCCTACAATAAAGGGTTTGTGCCGACGGATAACCGCTTGCGCAAGCTTTTGTAAGAGAAGAAGGAAGAATGATTTCATAAACTTTCGAGGCAGAGTATAGCGAGCTTTTTTGATGAGCCAAATATTTTGAGTCTTGGGCAAAATTTGCGTTCGTAAAAAACTCCCTATAATACCCGCAGTATTCAATCATTTAGGGTTATGGCTCAGGTTACAAAAGACGGATTTGTATTCACCATTCTTGATGAGATAGAGCAGCAGTATCCTGAGCTCGTGAAGCTTGTGCTCGCAACGGAGAGCATGGACAACAACGAAAAGCAGTACTGGTTCGATATTCTCCCTTCGATGACAGACGATCAAGTTGATCGCCTCTTCGACATTCTCGAAACCGAAAGAAAAAAACTCGAAGAACTCGAGGTCAAGTACCAAGAAGAAATTCGCACACTCAATGAAAAACATCTCATCGAGTGGCAAGAATTCCAGTCACGCGACGCACGTACAAAGGTAGCGCAGGCAGAAGCATCTGACAAAAAAGATACTGATGCAGACAACATCTTGGGCATGCTCGACAATATTTAGTGTTTTCATCCAAAAAAGCCCGGACCGCGTTCTGGGCTTTTCTCTCGCACAACTATGATTGTTTCTCACATTTATCGCCACAGCGGAACACATCTCGCTAACTCCGTTTCTACGAAAAAAATTCGTATTGATGCGAGCGCAGAGATCTATTTTCAGGTCAGCTCTGAAAGCTCGTCCGTTGTTTCGCTTCTCGAAAGCGCACTCGTAGACCTTTGCGGTAATGGCAAATCTGCCACCGAATCCGACGAAGTGTTTTTTTCACGAGTACTTGAGGCACTCAATCGATTCCTTTTAATGAAAGAATCGCTCATTGCAAAATCCAAGCTCAAGGTATTTTTGTCGATCCTCCGCAATGATCTCCTGTCATTTTCGGTTTGTGGTGAATACCAAGCATATCTCCAGCAAGGAGAGCGCATCACCAATATCTCAGACGGGATGGGATCAAATAATCGAGAATTCTCATATGTCTCGAGTGGAACAGTTGGCCTCGGAGATGCACTCTATATTGCCAACAAAGACCTCCTCAGCTTCCTCACAAAAGAGGATCTCGCAGAATTTGCTCGCACGAATGATTCTGCAATTGTAGAAGATCTCTTATCACGAGAAGCCGCAGGTGATTCGATCGAGTGTCTCGTTTTTCAGAACTCGCTTGAGCGCGACTACTCTGATGCTCGGTCTTCGCGTTTTGTCCGTCCAGAGAGTTTTGTATCAACTGTACTCGAGAGTAGCGAAAAGGCATACGCCTGGACCAAGAAATTTGTCCTCGATCTCAATATCGAATGACGCGTCAGAAAAATCCTCGCCCACGAATCCGTACAAAAAGCCCTTGCGAACAAAAAAATCCGCACTGGTATTTTTGCCACAGGTATTGTTGTAGCGATTGGATTACTCTATCTCATTACGAGCTCAGTATTTCACTCTGGCATGGGATGAATTGTACCTGAGGAATACAAAAATAAGCTCGTAGAAGCTGGCCAGATCCTCAATCGCTCTTCTCGTGATCTTGCAAACAAAGAAGCATTCAAGCAAAATATCAAAAAAGCGGAGGATCTCATATTTGAAGTACGTGATCAAAAGCTCTTCGCAAATGATGTTAAAGAGCTCCTCTCACAGATCTCTATCCTCAAGAAACAGCTGAATGGAATCGAGACCTATACACTCACAAGCCATCCTGAACTCTATAATTTTGGAGCCTGAGATTTTGAGCCAATCGAACTCTTCGAAAACTCAAAAAAGCTCTATTTTGTAGGTAAAAATGGACTCTACGGTCCATATGTACAGGGTTCAAATCCAAAAAAAGAATCATTCCCTGACGGCGAAGAAGCGATCAGTGCGGATATCAGTCAAGAAGGCGTGATCTATATCCTCACAAAGACCAATCGCGTTATTAAATATAATAAGGGTACCTTCTCATACGTAAATGTCGAAGGACAGAGTACGTGGGAGCCAAGCTCCAAGATCAGAACCTTCATCGGCAATATCTATCTCCTCTCAGCAGATGGAACCCAGGTTTACAAGCATCGTCCAAGTGTAAACGGCTTTACTGGCAAATCCGGCATGATCGAATGAGGGATGAAGGGCAATACCATGCTCGATTTCGCGCTCGATGGTGGATTTTATATCATCAAGAATGATCTCAGTTTTGAGAAGATTTTTACAACTCCAGCCTTCTCACGCAAGGGGCTCGTACTCAATAAGCTTCCTGATAATTACAGCGCAAGCGATGGGGTAATAGCGCCAAAAATTACTACGAGCTCAAGCGCAAATTACCTCTATCTCATCCTCGCAAATAAGATCTGGATATTTGAGCCGGATTCAAAAAATATTAAGGACGTTCGTGGTCTTAAGTATGTAGGACAGATCGAGATTTCTGAGCGAAAAGTCTACTCTGTGGTTATACCAAAGGATGGAGAAATCCTCGCACTCACAGACACAGGAGTCTCTTCGATTAAATTTGAAATCTCAGACGGCAAGATCAATATTCACTAGTCATGTACGTCACCGACGCGGTATTACTCAAATGGAGCGAGGTCAAAGATAAAGAGCGTATTTATACGCTCTTTACAAAGCAATTTGGCAAGATCACCGCCTTTCGTAAGGAGGTTCCATCGGCGGGATATATTGACCTTGGTACCTTTGTCGAGTGCACCATTGATCGCAAATGAACAATCAATCGACTCCGAAGTGTGCGCAGCAAGCGAGCATTCCATAAAGAATGACGCAATTATGACGAAATGATCCGATTTCTTTTTGTGATCAAAATTCTGGCTGAGTCTCTACCAGAATGACTCGAAGAGAGTGAACTCTTTGCTGAGACGCTCTATTTTTTAGAAGCAGCAGAAAATCCGGATATTCCATTTTTGCAACTCGCGAGTCTCTTCTGCTTGCGCATTGGTCACTTTTTTGGAATACAAGATCCTTGAAAATCCGATCCTACACTCGAAAAACTCGTCCATCTCGCGCATTCAAATTCGCTCAAACAGCTCATGAATATACGCTGAATAAACGAAAAACATATTGAGCTCATCCACGAACATAACCTCCGCATATTCCAATCTCGATCATCATGGTAAATCTCGCCTATTTCGCACTCGCAATCTTTGGAGCAATATTTGGAAGCTTCGCGTCTGCGCTCATTCCACGCCTGAGAGAAGGACGCAATATGTCACATGAGCGAAGTGCCTGCCCAAAATGCAATCACACACTCGGCGTGCTCGATCTCATGCCAATTGTGTCCTATCTCGGACTGCGCGCGAAATGCCGATATTGCGGAGCAAAAATTCCAGCATACCACTTTTTGCTCGAATGTCTGATGACCGTCGTCTTTGTGCTCACGGGAATGTATCTCATAGATATGCCAGCAATAGTTGCCTGAAGTGGACTTGAAACAATCCGACTCGCAATACTCCTCAGTGCAGGATTCGTGGCAGTAACATTTAGTGTGTACGATCTGCTGTATATGGAGATCCCTGATAGAGTGATTCTCCCCTTCCTTGCCATATTATTCGTGGTGATCTCGGTAGATCATTTTTCGCAGGCAAATATTATGAGTCACTATTTGCCATTTGTAACACCGTGGCTGACATCGCCACTGACAAATGCGTTACTTGGTGCGGTAATTATTTTTGGATTTTTTTATTTCCAGATTTTGGTCTCTAACGGAGTCTGGATGGGCGGAGGCGATCTACGAATCGCGATATTTATGGGACTCGTGGCAGGCGCAAAAATCGCCATTCTTGGACTCTTCCTTGCCTATATAGTGGGAAGCGTAGTGGGTGTCGGAATTATTGCGATTAAGCGTCGACGCAATATCGAAGTTCCTTTCGGTCCGTATTTGGCAGTGGGACTCTATCTCGCACTCTTTTTTCATACGGAGATTCTTCGTTGGTACTTTTGATTATTAGGCGTTTAAAAGAGATTTTGTCAATTCAGCTTTCATTGCTGTGTAGCGGTTATCGCTATAATAAGAAGGTTCATTCATACAAATATCATGACCGACCAAAAAAAGCTTGCGGCTATTCGCGACTTGTTGGAGAGTGCAGGCAAATCAGTCTCAGCAGCAAGAAAGATCCTCGCGACTCTTGCCTGAGAAGACGGAGAAACAGAAGCATTAGAATACATCAACGCCAGCGGCCTTACGAACTACAAAAGTGGTTCGGACAAGATTGTTGAGTGAGTATTCACAGGAGAATCCATGCTTGGTTCTGATGGAGCCATCTATCCGGTGCCACAGAATTACGCTTCCAAATCGCACCTCGTGCAAGGAAGCAAGCTCAAGGCAATCATCGGATCTGACGGTAAGATTACCTACAAGATCATTGAGGAAATTCCTTATGATACTGTTATCGGGCTTCTGACTATGAACCGTGATAAATATCAGGTAGTCTCAGAAAACAAGACCTACAATGTCCTCATGGCGAGTGTAACATTCCTCAAGGCAGAGATCGGAGATACTGTCTCAGTGCGTATCCCAATGTGAAAGGATGCAACCTATGCTGCAGTTGACGCTATTATTCCAAAGGACCTATAAGCCAATAAATAAAAACAAAAAACTCTCCGCTTGCCCTCGGGGAGTTTTTTGATATATTTCACCCATATCTTTTTCTATTCAACTATGCGACGAGGCGGAAATAATCGCACGAATGCGATGACTCTCGTACTTCCAGTATGTATTGCGATCATTATCCTCGTAATCATCGTTAAGGCCATCATGGGAAGCTCATCATCGAGCAAAACCAATGGAAGCGAAACTCCAGGGACACCTACGGTACAGGTGATACCAAAAAAGGATGCAAAAGTCAGCATCTATATGTCTTCTGACGCTCAAACTGAGCTCAAAGGTCCATCGAAACTCTATCCAAATGACAAGATGGTCAAAGTAGACTCTGGTGATGCAGATATCGAAATCGAGGGATCGACTTCGAAGATCGCGATCGAGAGTCTCTCTGAGTTGCACTACGATGGCCTCATTAATGGCAAGCACACCTTCACCGTGGGTAATGGCTATGTTTGGGTAGATAGCCCGAATGGTGACGTAGTTATCAAACTCAAGCTCTTTACAGTGACGCCAGATAAGGGGACCGTGTTTATTGCGTACCAAAATACTCGCTCAAGTAACGCCTACATCCTCAAAGGAAGCACAACAGCCTCAACAGACGCGGCAACTGCAAGTGTAGGAAGTAATCAAATGCTCTCACTTCTTCTCTCAGAAGCAAAGAACACAAATATCACCGATCAGGTTGCAGTGATTGATGACTTCATTAAACAATCGAGCATCTTCATTAAAAAAGATGGGGCCTCAGTTCTCACGAGTGTAGGTGGAAGCGCAGGCGAAATGAGCAGCTCAGGATCAGTAGGTGGCAGTGTTACCTCAGCATCTGGTTCAACAAGCTCAAGTACTACAAACTCAAAGAAGGCTATCACCTTTACATATCCAGAAGACGAAATGAGTGTTGATACACAGACAGTAAATATCGAAGGGAAGATCAATAATCCAAGCGTTGCTAAGATCGTCATCGGCAAAAAAGAAGCTCAGATCCTCAAAGAAGACAAGTCATTCCGACTCAAAGATTACGCGCTTCCAGATGCTTCAAATGATATTTCATACAAGGTCTTTGATGACTCAGGTGTTAAGATTGATCAGGGAATCATTACTGTCAATGTGTCTGGCAAAAAGGCTACACCCATTAAAAAACCAGATGTCGTAAACTATCCAGTTTCAAATAAAGACTTTAAGATCACGAGCCCTCTCGACAATCCATACAAGACTACAGAAACTTCTGTAAAGCTTAAGGGATCATTCGCACCAAATATCGTAAAATTCATCAAGGTCAATAATTATCAGCTTCAGCAGTTTAAGGCGTTTGGAACTTCTTGGAGCTACAATGCCAGCATTGATAACGGGAATATGGAAGAAGGGGTTAATGAGTATCTCATCACCTACTACGGACCAAGCGACGAAGTACTCGCAACTACCAAGGTCTATGTCGTAAAGGAATCTTCGACTCCTGTCATCACTCCTGCTCCTACAACAACCACTCCGCCTGCTACTGGTACTGGTAGCGCCAAGCCTTCACTCTAAGACATGCAACGAAACGTTCGAGGAAATTCGATCATAGAAGTCATGATAGTGATGCTCGTCTTAACGACCGGCATAGTTGGAGCATACAAAATCCTCACGAGTGGTAGATCACTTGCAACCACAACTGAAAATCGAATCAAAGCCGTCAATATCGCCCGCGAATGAATCGAAGCAGTTGAGAATATCCGCAATACTAACTGGATTAAATTTTCGAGTGATTACAACGGATGCTACGACACAGCAAACTATAACGCACTCTGTATTGGAACAGGATCCGGCGGCATAACTTCTGGCTCATATATAGTAGCATGACTTCCCTGAGGCGCTTGGACACTCAGCTGAGTTACGACTACTGCCATCGCAACAGGAAGCTCTCGAGCTACATATCTCACAAGCTTCCCAGTGTACTTTGATATTAACGGACTCATAACTCAAACAGGTACTCCCCCATCTATACCTTGTGCAGGAAGTATCTCTCGTAATTGCAGATCTATTTTCTCGAGAGAAATCCGCATCACTCGACCTGCAGATCGAAGCACAATCGAGGTAGAATCCGTTGTCACATGGTGAGATAATACTCGTGCTGAACCATACACCATCAGTCTCAAACACTCACTCACCAATTGGAAATACCAGTATTACCAAAAATAAATCCCTCTCAGAGGGATTTATTTTTTAGTTCGTGGTATATGTAATCCTGAGTGTCTGTCCTGCCGCTACACTGTATGAGAGTGTCGTTGATCCTGCTGGAAGAGTTGGATACTGCGTAGTTGGTGCTGGAACGGTGGTCACGCCACTCGGTGATCCGCTAAATGTATAGGTATTTCCATCAACCATGACTGTGGTATCCTGTCCTGCTGTCGCCATGGCTCAAGATGGAGCGACATATGGATGTCATGGGTTAATACTAAGGGTATAGGTATTAATAAGAGCTGGATTTGCTGTATTCGTAAAATACATATAGGTCGCATCTTCACTGGAATACTGATATGGTCATGATCCAAATCCAATACATTCGATGCCACTAAACGGTTCTTGTATATGTGTATTACAGGGGCGAGTTACCCATGTAGTATAATTATTGTTTCCAAATGTGTCATTCGCGCTTACAAGATCCCCTTCTTTGAATGGTGCTTGGTATGCTTGTCCAGGATTGTAGGTGCTGACGGTACCTGATCATCCATTACCATAGAGCGACATGGTCGTTGAGCCAGCTGGAATAATGATGTTACCATTCCCTGAAACATCGACCATAACGATACAGCTTGAGGCGGTACCACTGGCAGCACTTGCGTAGGTATAGGCATTACCCGAGAGGTCACGGACCTTGATCTGGTTTGCAGGTACTGTATAGCTCGTATTAGAATAATCCTTGTAATTTGCAGCCTGCCAAGTCGAACCTCCGTCAAATGAGTACGGTGTAGCATTGAGTCCTCCTGTATCCGTGGCACCATTGACGGTCATACGGATGGTATTACAGCTTGGTGAAGCGCTTGTTACACTCGCAATCGTTGGTGGAATAGCATCGGTACAAGCGCTTCCATTCCAGGTATATCCTGTATTACAAGTTGGAGAACTTGCTTCCACCCCATACGACATCAGCGTATTCGAACACGATGCAGGGAGGGTATAGCCCAGAACTCCATTCGAGATAGATCCTGTCTTGGTAAGGATGGTATTTGTACCACTCACCATAACCGGTACAGCATATCCTGAGTAGGTCGTAGCATTACATCCAGAAGGAAGAGCTGCGATTAGAGTCTCAGTCATAGTACAGCCTGTACTCGTCACTGTACCAGATGCTTCAAGAATGAGATACATTCCTGGTCCCATACCCTTTCAGGCTTCGTAGATCGCCTGACATGTAGGATAGGTACTGAGCATTGGGAGACTCACTCCTCACTCTGTAGTAATCCCTGCAAAGCTACTCGCACTGGCTACGGGTGAGCCATTCATGTCATAGGGAATATTGTAGCTCCCGTTGTTGACTGCGAATTTGAGTCTGTTTGTAGCTCAGGCTCCAATAGTGGGATTTACTTCTATCGTACTTCCACTACTTCCTCCTGAGAGGAGAAGACTTGGGAAGGTCGTGGGAGTGAGCACCATGTAATCTCCGTCTATGTAGGTCTTGAGAGTATTGTTTCATTCGAAGGTCATGCCGATCTGGTATCCCTGTCGATTCTTCATACTCGAATACACATAGGGCTTAAGAGTACGTGGATCAGATCTAAAAGCACTTCCGTTCTCCATAGTGATCGCATCTGAGGTTCCTTGGTATGCAGCAAGTACTCAGCTATTAGTGAGAGAGAAATAGCTTGTAGGAAGTGGATAAGCTCCTGTCTTTTGTTTGGTAGCTCGCAGACGTACCTTGAGTTCTGCCATATCTGCTTTACGCGTAGTATCGCGAGCATCTGTCACCGAACCCGAATACGCAAGAAACCCAATCGTTGAGAGCACAGCGATGATGGAGACTACGACAATGATTTCGATGAGGGTGAAGGCATTCGCACGGACCGAGGTCGCACGAGAGCTTAAATAATACATAAAAAGGAGGAGCTATGGAGGAGAAGACGCCAGAATTATATCATGTACTTTGCGAAAGGTACAAAAAAAATCTCCGCATGCGGAGATTTTTTGCTATTCTGCCACCTTCATATCCATATCAGCGGTGCGGACTGTACCGTCGATATAGGTCACGGAGAGTTTGACCGTGTATGTGCCAGCAGTTGTGAAGACATGAGTTGGATTTGGCTCGGAAGCGGTGGTTGATCCGTCTCCAAAATTCCATTCGTATTTTTCGATCTGCCCGACGCTGCCAAAGCTATCAAAGTCGACTCCAAGTCCTACTTTACCAGACGATACACTTGAGTGAATCGTGAGATTTTTAGGAACTTCTTTGATAATAATTTTGCGTTTGGCAGACTCACGAGAGCCATCATCTTTGACAATAGTGAGTGTGATGGTGTATTCGCCTGGAATGTCATACTCGTAGGTTTTTACAGCATCACCTTCGCTTGGTTCTTTACCTTCGCCGAAGTCATAGATAAATTTGGAAATCTTGCCTGAACGAACACTCGAGGCTGAGCCATCAAATGTAATCTTGGTAGGTGCGTAGAGACTATCAACATCAGACTGTCCATCTGGGAAAATCATCTTGAAGCTTGGTGCGATTTCTTGTTTTTTCCCTTCGATGATGATTTTTTCGTCAGCGCTGAATTCTTCATCACTGCCAGTTTTCGCGAAGAGGTACTTAATATTGATCTCATAGCGCTTCTCAGTGACAAATTCATGGGTGACTACGAGGCCTTGTTTTTCGCTGCCGTCAATATCCCATTTGACATTTTTGAGCTCAAAGCCAGCATTTTTGACGCGGACATCGGATGCATCAAACGTGAGCTTTGATGGGATCGTCATAGACTCGATCTTATATGCTCGCAGATCGCTATTATACGTGCCTTTAAGCATTGAATTCCCTGCCTCATCAGTTACCTTGATCGAAGAGTCAGAATTCGAATCTTTAATGAGCGCGAGCGGAGCCTTCACACTTATTTTCTCAGAGATTGTGACGCTATTGCCTGCAGTATCTGTGAGCTTGGCACTCATTTTAAAATCTCAATACGTCGAGAAGCTCGTATCAAAACTCTCGTCATTTGAGAGAGTGCTCGTATCATCGAGGATCCATTTAACAGACTCGATTTCACCTCCACTCTTAGATTTTTTGTCCGCGAGCGAAAAGCTGTATTTGCGAGGATCGGTAGGATCCACTACATATTTAATCGTCGCACTAATCGGAGAATCTGACTTGGATTTTACGAAAAATATGCGGTCACAAGTGTCTTTTTGCTTGGGGTCGTTACTGATCGCGAGGCAGACAAATTTGTCGGCTTTATCGATCTTGGTCGTAAATTTGAGCTCACGCGAAGCGGGAACATCAAGATTGTCGCTCGTGTACCATGCAAGATTACCAAATGTTTTGAGATCGGTAGCATCATAGACGATGTTTTTGTCTGCTTCTTTAATATCGACGATTCCGACGATATTTACAGGATCAAAAACAATGGGCACGACTTTTTTCTCACGAGTGACAGTGTCGAGACCAGCGTAGGCTCCTTTTGGTGTAAATTTTCATTTACGATCATAGGTATAGATGAGACTCTTGTCACCTGATGGATCAGAGCCCTTTTTGTCTGGAAGACCATCGCCATCGAAGTCGATTTCAAAGTCCTGGATTTCAATATTTTTTGATGCAAATTTTACATCCGAAGCAAGATCATATCGGATCGTAATCGGACCAATCATGTTATTAAAATCGACAATATCTGCCGAATCCTTAAATCTATCTGAGAGATATCGATCATTGTCGTATGCTACTACTCCCCCATTTGGATTTACAAAGTCAGAGGCCCCAATTTTTTTAAAGAGAAAAGCCCAAAAACCAATGTGCGAGAAGAGCAAAATCCCGAGAAACGCAGCTATAATCGCCGAGATGGTCTTTTTACGCTTGTATTCCTTCTTGGTAATGATCGCACGGAAGAGGAAGATCACCCACGTCACACTGAGGATAAATGTGATCGATCCAAAAATACCATTGACGAGATTGCTCAGAAGACTTGCAACCTGACTTGGATTGATACCAAATCGGATAAAAAATCGTGCCTGCCCTGGATTAAAAACAATATAGGCCAGGAACGATCCAAAAAAGATAAGCGACACCAAGAAGAGTGCCCCAAGTATCTTCATAAATTGGGCAGGCTTCATTGGTTCGCGCTTTTTTGGTGGTGGTGGTGGCGTTGGCGCAGTGCCTGCGGGCTTCGGAGGCGTAGAACCACTAGATGCCGAAGAAGCCTCTGTTGGAGAAGAGGCTCATTCGGCAATTATAGTATCTAAGAAACTCGGGCGTCCATTTTCGTTGTTCTCAGGTGCATTCATAGATGAAATCTTTATTTAAGCCAATCAGGGAGATCGTCCGTATTGGTCGATGGAGGCAAGATTGGAGCTTCGGTCGTCGGAAGCGTTGGCTTCTTTTTTGGTGACGTCTTTGGCTTTGGTTTTGATTCGACAGCAGGCTCTGCCTGAGGAGTAGTAGGCTGAAGATCCTTAAGCCAATCAGGGAGATCATCGCTTGCTGGCTGTGGAGCTGCGAGTGATGCCTCAGTGATAGCTGGCTCAGAGATTGGAAACTCCTGCGGTATAACTGACTCTTCGACCACTGGAGTTACTGTTTCGGTAACTGGCACATTTGTATTGCGAAGCCAATCAGGGAGATCGTCCGCTACTGGAGCTGCTTCAGTCTGAGCTGGAGTTTCTACAGTTTCTTCTGCAATTGGAAGGTACTCTGTGACGATCGGAGTAGATGAGGCGGCAACTTCTGCAGACTCGGCATCGATTGACGATCCAGAGAGCCAACTTGGAAGCTCGGCAGGAGCAGGTTCCACACTTGGAGTCGACTCTGAAACTACTGGAGTTTCGAGTAATTCAGTAGGAAGTTCTGCGATTGTCTCTGGTATGACCGCAGGCTCTGGGGCGAGGTTTTCGACAGGGGTTTCTGCAGTAGGACTGAGCCAACTTGGCATATCTGGAGTTTCAGGTTCTGGAGCCAAAGTAGCAGGAGTTTCTTCGATTTTTTCAGCTGCAAGACGGTCGGTTGTGCCCTTGAGCCAATCAGGAATCTGTGCAGGCTCGACTGGAGCAATCTTCTCTGCATCGAGTGATGCGGCAGGGCGAAGTGGATCAAAGACATGTGGTGTCTGAGCGGTAGTCTCTGGGGCTTTGGTATCCATACTACCGAGAAGATCAGTAGTTACCGGTGCAGCAGGCTCCACTCGCGTAGCCACTACAGTCTGTGGAGCATTACCAGTTGCTCCCGATGAACGGTGGAAGATTTTTTCGATAAGGAAATCCTGAAATCCCATCGCGTCATTACGATTGGTTGCGCGGAAGAATACAAAGAGTCCGATGAATCCAAGTACCACAAATCCAATGATGTATCCAAAGGCTTTTATAATACCAAGGATGAGCACCATGATTCCTGAGCTATCCGTCGTAGTAGTCTGCTCAGTCGAAGGTGGAAGATTTTTAGAACCACCATTGATTACGATACGGAGCTGCTCTTTGAGAGTGAGCTTATCAGCGTCGCTAATATTGTCATCGGACTTGATATAGCCGAGGATTTTTTCACCGATTCCTTTGTTGAGTTCTGTATTTGTTGGATGTCCGAGGATTTCACCTACGAGACCAGCATTACCGTCTTTTCCAAAAATTTCTTCGTAATGAGTATTTGAGTTTGGAATGAGCTTTTTGAGGACACTTGTCGCAAGTGCCATCTCATCCTTAGTTTCAGACTCAGAGAGAAGGAATCCATCAAGCAGTGTGAGGAATTCATTTTTGATATCTTCACTCACCGAGAGATCAGCAACCGAACGCTCAAGCGCAACTACTGCCTTGGTTTTTTCGGTTGTATCCTGCCAGCTATCCTGGAGCTGAGATAGACTCTGCATGAGCTTTACACGTTCGCTCTCAGGAGCCTTTGTACGGATGAGATCCTTGAGTTTTTCGAGAGAAGCTTTATCTCCGTCAGAGATCGCTGTATTGGTTGATCCAGAACCTTCGAGAGTTTGCTTGATCGCATTTTCATCAGCGAAATCGAGGACAAGTTTGATCTCTCGTGATGCAATCTGCTTACCAGAAGCATCGTAGATTGCGACCTTCATAAGACGCTCTTTCGTTGAGCCGAGATTACGGATCATATATGGTGCACCGCTCGCATATGAGTCAGTTCCGATATTGTCAGCGTCATCCGCAGCATCTCCATTGAGATCACTGTCAGTCTTGGTATCAGTATCGATCGTATATTTTGAAATATCCCCCTTTGATTCACCAAGATAGATGAAGACCTTGTCATCCGAACGAGCAACATGGATTTCACCGTCTTCGATTTTTGGATATGTGAAGAGAACGAGCTTATCCGTCGAATCCTTGAGTCGAGCTGCATTGAGCACATCCTTGCGAAGTGGCACAGTGATGGTCTTGGTATCAGCGCCATCAGAAACATTAAGTGTAACTTCTGCTGCAGCATCTGAGTCATCAAGATTGACTACGAACGAATCACGATTATCAGAGGTATATTTTCCAATCGTCCACTTTGCAGTCGTGTAGAGACCAGTGGTTGTATTCATAAATACATATCTGTTGCCGATCGCATAGTACTCAAGATTTGGCTTAAGTTCGTTACGTACAGTAATCTGCGCAAAGCGTGTATTTGAGATACCCTTGTATGTCGCCTTGACCTTCATGTTATATGATCCTGGCTTGTCGTAGGTATGTTTTACGCTCGGTGAAGTTGTGGTTTCTTCGTAGAATCCATCACCATCGTAGTCCCATTTGTATTCTGCCTTGTCTGTGAGATCCTGCTGGAGGATATTTTTGACAGAGGCTTGAAATGATACGGATTCACCAACACTCGCACTTGATTTTGATGACTTGAGTGAGATGAGTGGAGTATTGATATTGTCAGACGCAAGGGTGAGTGAATAACGCTCTTCACGAGAATCATCCGAATTTACCTTCGCACCATTTGAGTCCTCGAGTGTTACAGCAAAATAGTATTTACCATTGATACGTGGAAGAACAAAAACAGTCTTAGACGTACGAGTAATACGGAAATCCTGTGGTTCAGGATCACTGTCTGTGTAGTAATACCAGAGATATGACACAATTACACCATCAGCGTCTGTCGCATTATTAACTGCAACATCAACGACTACTGGATCAGTGTCTATTTTGTTTGCAACAACTGAAAGCGAAGCAAAGGTTGGGAGAACATTTTCAACTTTGACATACACACTTGAAGAATGTGTCTTGCCAGTCTTTTGACTACGAACAGTGAGATTGACTGGGAAACATCCAAGCTCATCGAATTTATATGAAAAATCACGCTGAGTACTTGTTTTTCCTCCGTATTTCCATGTATAAGTGAGGCCATTCGTTGTGCCATCAGTATTGACGCTTTCTTCACCAGTGATGCGCACGGCATTTGTACGATCTACGAGGTAGGCATCACCCTCGGAACAAATACCAGATACTGGCTCGACACTATCCTGTCCTTGTTTTACTGAGATAGAAGCAAATGGTGAGTCTGCATCTGAAACATAGACCTTACGTGAAATTGTATTAGAATTCCCCGCATTTGGATTACCACGAACTGTGAGACGAACATCGTAGGTTCCTGCCTTTTTATAGGTGTGGAATGCACGGCTTTCACTCGTGTTTTCGCTCGATCCATCTCCGTAATCCCATTCGAATACAGTCGCCTCTTTAGATTCGGCTACGAGTGCAACTGGTGCACCAAGCTGAGAAATCTTTGGAGTGACAATAAGCTTAACCGAGAGAAGAGATTCGACATTGAATTCCTTCTTACCATTTGTGACCTTCCCCTGCTGATTACCAAGATCGAGGACGATGTTATGTGTACCCTTTGTTGTAAAAGTGTAATATCCGAGAGCTCCATTGCGTGAGCTATTATCGAGATCTACGCGTTCACCGTCGATCGTCCAATTAAATGTGAGTTTTGAAGCATCGAGACTATCTGGATCGTAGCTCTTCGTTGCGTCGAGCAAGATCATATTTGGAGTCTCAGCAGATGCTGCCTTGACCTCAAACTGCACGATTGGATCCTTCGAATCAATGTGGATCGAAACATTATCTGTGTCTTCACGACCACTCGATGAGAGTGTCTTGAGCTTCACTACATAGTTCCCCATTCGTGGGAATTTGTAGTTGATAGACGAAGCCTTGGTTGTATAGAGAATCTTTCCTGTATCAGACTCGAGAATACTCCAGTCATATGTTAAGAGAACACCCGCAGCATTGGAAGTTGCCTGGAACTTAAAATCATCACCCGCAAATCCTGTTGTCTTATCAGTACGAATAGAAGCAATAGGATCCTGAACCTGGAGACGAATTGTCTTGATAATTTCAGCCTTTTCGTTCGTTACTACCTTGAGCTGGATAGTATAAATCCCCTGCGTCGCAAAGACCTGACGCTCTACGCGAGGCGATCCGTTATAGACTGAATTATTCCCATTTCCAAAAATCCACTCTGTTCTGAGGATCGAAGCCCCCTGAGCAGCCGTCGAAGATGTCGCATCAATAATCACCCCTGCGCTTCCTTGTGCTGGAGTAATTTTGTAATTATCAAGCTGTGAAACATTTGCCCCATTCAGGAAGAGGAGAATATTTGCGAGCTTTGGCTCTACGCGGATCTCCTGAGTTCCATTAAAAGGAAGCACGTCTGTTCGACCATTTGAATTTTTGCTTGCCGAGAGGATCTGGAGATTGACCGTATAGACACCTTCTTCGCTAAATTTGTAACCAATAGTTGGTCCTTTACCAATAACCTGACGAATACCACCAGCATTCTTGAGCCACCAAATATAGTTCGCATCTGGGATGCGCACGCCTGATGGATCACGTGCTTCATTTGCACGAAGCGTTACTGTGAGTGCAGCATTTCCACGATCGGGAGTCGCGGTGATCTTAGTAGTGATCTGACCAATCGCAACGCGTGTAAGGAAATCCTTGAGACTCTGTGCGAGACGATCTGTATAAAGATTAGAATCTGGATATTTCTTAACAAGCGCAATAGAGGTAAGCACGCTATTTGCAAGACCCGTATTGAGATCGCGATTTCCATCAGGAAATGTATCAATACTCTTAGTTACTGCAGTCTGGAGATCCTGAAGTGAAGCAATCTTTACGCGACCATCCACATCATAATCTCGACCGATAGCCTGAGATGTTGCCTCAATCTGAGCGCGATAGTAATCAAATCCCTTCCCATCATCGACACTTGCCGCATACGCGCCATCAATAGTGAATGCATTAGAGATCGCATTGATGATTCCTTCTTTTTTGTCCTTGCCCGTTCCGAGGATAAATCTCGTAATAGAGAATGCGAGGAAGATCAACAGAAGACCGATCAGCGCATAGACGATGATATTTTTGGCCTTTTTGACTTTTTCTTCGTCACCGGTGGAGGTGAGGATCGTGAAACCCGCCCACAATATGAGTCATACTGAGACCAGAGCCAAGAACGAGAGAAGGTAGGCAATAACATCCTGAACATAGTCAGAGAACCGCTTATCGGTCTTGATGTCATTAATACCGTTCTTTACGAGATCCGTTCACTTATCGAGAGAACAGTATTTCGATGAACTTGGGTCATTCGAGTTACAGATATTTATCTGAGTGTCATCCACACAATTCAGCTGGAAAATGGAACAACCAGCGGATGTAACGTTTATAAGACCCGTCGTTCCTGTATCTACAAGAGAGATAAGTGGGAGAGAGAGGAGTCCGAGAAGGATGATTCGCACCAAACGAAGCATTGTATATTCCTTTAGGAGGTAGAGAAGCGGTTTTTGACGCCTTGAGATGAGGGTATCACAAGACCCAAGTGAATGCAAAAATTAGCCCCCGTTACATGCTTCTTCGTATCCAGATTGGTTGATGAGGTGCTTTTTTTGGCAATTAATTTCGGTAACTGTATCGGTGAGTATAGCCTTTGGTGAGCTATTTAGACGATCAAGTGCATTTCCAAAAAAGTATTCGAATTCAGATGTCAGTCCGCGATCAAAATTGACGAGATCAACATCGCCTGCGGGGATAAAACTCTCATATCGCACCCATGGGAAGTTTTTATTCATCACTTTATCTTTGCGAGTTTCTACCAGATCATTGCGCGCTGGCAGATAGTGTGGGAATGCATCAAGATAGGCTTCGGATGATTCCTTTGATGAGAGATGTACGAGGAAATCTGTGGCAGCGTCAGGATTTGGTGCATATTTTGAGAGTGCAAAATAGCTATATCGAGCGAGATTGAGTTTTTTACCAATACCCGTTTGTGGGATTTCGGAAGATCTCAGATCTTTTTTCTCGAGTGAAGCATCAGAGCTTGCACGTTTGAGTGAATATTCGATCTCACGAAGCATTGATGGATATCCAAAAATTACGCCGATCTTACCGCGCACGAAGAGATCAGTCGTAGAAATCCCTTCTTTATCCATCTTGTCTTTGAGTTTGAAGAGATGATTGAGATTGTCAGAGCTCAGATTATCAGCACTTCCGGCATATGAAATATAATCCTCAATCGCCTTGTTTGCCTGCGAATCTGACATCTTATCATATGAGTTTATTCCTGCCTGGATGAGGAAGAGAGAAGCGATATTCGCTGCCTGCGTAACATATCGATTCCCATAACCGAGCGCCACTGGCACAACGTCCTCGGTGGTATTTTCTGTAATATATTTTTTGAGATCGCCCCATGTCACTGGTACTGCATTGCTTACAACCGCGCGATTATAAAAAGCGCCCATTGTTTCGTATCCGAGAGGAATTCCCTTTACTGAACGGATCGTAATATCCTTGCCGTCCTTGCTCTTGCCTGGAGTTGAGATAATAAGATCATCGAAGAACTTATTATAATTACGCGTCATGTCATCAATATTAACCGCAGAATCTGGTAGATTTGCAGTCTTGGTCTCAAGAATCCCAGCGCCAGAGGATGGCACTACAAAAATATCTGGAGAATTCCCATCAGCAATGACATTGAGAAGAGATTTTTCGTAGTCGCCGTAAGTCGCAAACTTGGTCACGACCACATTGGTATTTTTGTAGGTTTCGTTCGTTTTAAATTGCTTCACAATGTCATCGAAGCCAATCGTATCATCGCCCACGACCCACATAGTGATTTCTTTTGGTCATTTTGGACCCTTCTGCTGACTCTTAGAATTTGAGAGAAGCGTAAACCCGATACCGAGCACTAATACGAGTACACCAGCAGCAACAAAGAACAGGATCTTTTTCGGAGACATATTTTAGAGATGAGCAATGAGCTTCTTTTGAATTTCGGTAAATTCTTCGGGCGTGAGCTTTTTGGGATTTCCGAAGTGTGTTTCGGACATATTATTTGCTGGAATCACATGAACATGGACATGTGGCACATCAAATCCGAGCACTGAAAGCACCGAACGTGAAGTTCCAAATGCTTTGATCTGCGCCTGAGCAATGAGCTTTGCAGCATGGAAAACCTCAGTATAAAACGGCTCTGGGAGCTCAGTAAAGGCGTCTACAGCAAGCTTAGGTACTACAAGTACATGCCCCTCCTGCACAGGGTTGATGTCGAGGAATGCATAGACATGCGGAGTTTCATAAATCTTGTACGAAGGGATTTCGCCTTCGATGATTCGGGTGAAGATGGTTTTTGACATGGGCAAAGTATAGCCTCTCTGAATCCTTTTTCAAATTTACAAAACTGTACTTTTCTCTAAAATGCAGGCCTCTGCAGATTTGTATGTTCCAATTTTTTTGAAGCATCTGAAAAATCTCGTGGTTCATCAGGAGATCGAGGATCAAAGCGAGAGCAAATACCTTCCATGGAACAGAAAAAAACCTTCTATATAAAAACCTTCGGGTGTGCGATGAATTATGCGGATTCTGAAAAGATTCACCGCATACTTTTGCAGTCTGGACTCATGAAGGTGCTCGATCCAACCAAGGCTGATGTTGTCATCCTTAATACTTGCTCCGTCAGACAAAAGTGAGAAGACAAGGTCTTTAGTTATGCTAAAGAAATCAAAAGCTGGGCCGAGGCAAATGATCGAGATATCCTCGTAGGAATCACTGGTTGTATGGTGCGACGCACCGGACTTGCTAAAAAATATCTCCCAGAAGCAGACGGCCGAAAACGTCCAAATAAGATCAGCCTACTTGAAGATGCTACCAACATCACCAACTATGATGACGAGCTCTTTTGGAGATCAGAGCGCATTGATTTTGTCTTTCGAATTGAAGAAACCGGCTACCTCACCAAGCTCCTCTCCCTCATCTGGAAACTCGACATCGGAAATGACGAAAAATGGGAAGAATATCTCAAAATCAAGCAAGCCCAAGAAAATCCAGGAAGTGCCAATGTTATCATCCAAACTGGATGCGATAATTTTTGTACTTTTTGTATCGTACCTCACACCCGAGGACGCGAGACCTCTCGCAGCATCTCAGAAATCGTTGTCGAAGCGAGCGAAGTTGCATCTAATGGTACCAAAGAAATCACGCTTCTTGGTCAGAATGTAAACAGCTATGGGAAGGAAACCCGTGCAAAACTCTGGAATACCGAGTCGCTCACATGGGAAAAAGATCTCAGCGGGCAAATTACACCATTTCGGGAACTTTTAAATGCGCTTGGGGAAATACCAAATCTCGATCGCATCCGATTTACATCGAGCAATCCGCATGATATGACACGGGATATTTTGGATGCACATTTTGAAATCCCTGCAGTTTGTCCATATCTCCATTTTGCTCTCCAATCAGGCTCAGACAAGGTATTAAAAGCAATGAATCGGAAACATACCTATGCGGATTTTAAGGCTCAAGTCGACTATCTCCGGTCACATGATCCCCTCTTTTCGATCTCGACGGACATCATTGTGGGATTCCCTGGTGAAACCGAGGAAGACTTCGAACTCACAGCCCGTGCAATGGAAGAATGCGCCTTTGATTTTGCATATATTGCACGTTACAGCGTCCGCAATGGTACATTTGCAGCTGACAAACTCTGAGACGATGTTAGTCCTGCCGAAAAAGCACGCCGCTGGACCATCCTCAATGATATCCTTGCCAAAAATGTCGAATCCCGAGCCAAACTCATGCTCGGTCGCACCGAAGAAGTCCTCGTCACCGGAGTCGGCAAAGAAGGCCAAATGCTTGGCCGAACGCGCAATTTTAAAGAAGTCTGGTTCGAGGGAAAAGAGGAAATTGGAACACTTGTAAAGGTAAAAATCGGAGAATTGGATGGATGGATTTTGAAAGCTGAGCGAATTTAAAAAAACACCATCTCTCGATGGTGTTTTTTATTACTTCCCTCCCTTCAAATAATCTGAAATCACCTCAACAGCACCGAGATTGTCTGATTTTTTGAGTTCAGTCTTGCGGACTCATTCAAGCGAATGGAGTACTTCGGAGAGTGTGTCTAAGTCTTTTTCTTCGATCACTGTATGTCCTTGGTAGAGCTTGGACCATGAAATCGCATTGTAGTATTGGTGGTAATACGAGGATACCCCGAGTGGGATCATGATCATGCGAAGACCAAAAGCCTGCGTCTCTGCAAGCGTTGTTGCGCCTGGACGCATAATACTAACATCACTCTGATAATAGAGATCAGAGATTTGAGCACGGTCAGCCCAATCGATCACTGTGACATTGGCGATGCCTGCGAAACGACTATGGAGATGTATATTAAGCTTCCCGAGGATGACATTAAAATCGAGGTTTGGAAAATCTGCAATGATGGTCAGAAGCTTCTCAAAAATAATGGTAGAACCGAGACTTCCACACGACACAAGGACTCTTGTTCGGTCTCAAATAGGAAGTTTTGGCAGGTCGGTACGAGCTAGATACTGACTAAAGAATGGATCAAGAATCTGCCCAACTACTTCAGTTTTTGTGCTATCAAAAAATTGTACAGCCTCTGGAAAACCAAGGAAAATCTTCGTCGCAAACTTTGCTGAGACACGATTAGCAAGCCCTGGAATGGTATCAGATTCATGGAGCGAGAGTGGAATTCGCAGCAGCCATGCAGCAACGGCCACCGGAAAAGAAACCGGTCCTCACTTCGAAAACACTGCATCAGGTTTTTCGCCTATGAGCACGCTGATTGCTTGTAAAAACCCAAATGCGATACGAAATGGCGCAATGAGTGAACGGAGCGAAAAATAACGCCTGAGCTTATCCGAGACAATTCCACGAAATGGGATATTGTGCTCTTTGGCTTGGGCCTCGTCCATTGCACCCTTCTCCCCTATCCACACAAAAGAAAGCTCAGGATCATTTTTAAGGAAGTTGTAGATCGCGATGATTGGCATGATATGTCCGCCAGAGCCGCCACCGATGAAAGCTATTTTTTTCATAATGTTGTTTGATAGGTGCCATCGGCCTGCATTCGCACATGTCCACTCATCTCGAGGATCGAGAGGGTTATGAGGATTTGGTCGACAGGAAGATCCGAGACTTTGGTAATTTGATCGGGATGAGCATATCCATGCAGCAGCATTGTGTAAATCTTTTGTGTCGTAATATCCTCAAATGTCGGCGTAGTTACTGCCTGGACCTGACCTACAGTATGATCGTATTCTATGAGGATATCTTCGGGTGAAAGCACCAATTTAGCACATCCACGCTGGATAAGCAGGTTTGTACCAATCGAATTTTCACGAGTATAATCCGCCGGCGGAGCAAACACATCCTTACCGAGCTCAACCGCAATCTGAGCCGTAATGAGTGTGCCTGATTTTTCTTTAGCTTCGATGAGCAGGGTTCATTTTGAGAGCCCCGCGATGAGCTCATTTCGCACTGGGAAATTATATGGCTTTGGCTCGGTCAAGAGTGGGAATTGCGAAATAATCGCCGAACCCGATTCTAAAAGACGATTATAGAGATGGCGGTGTGATATAGGATAGAGCTGATCAATGCCCGTGCCCATGATGGCAATGGTATAGCCTCCAGCTTTGAGCGCTTCCTCGTGGGCATATGCGTCAATCCCGAGTGCACCTCACGAGACAATTCCATAGCCTGCCTGCACAAGTGTGGGAGTGAAATGCTTCACGAGCGCATGGCCATATGGCGTACATTGGCGAGAGCCAACAATAGAGAGAAACGGCATGTCGCGGAGCACACCAAGGACCGAGAGATAAAACGGTCTATTAGGAATATGATGAAAGGCCTCAGGAAACTCTGGATGTGTAAAAAGCACGATGCGCGCACCTGTTTTTTTGAGTTTTTCGAGATAGTTCTCGAGTGGAGTTTCTTGGAGAGTTGCTCGTACAGTCTGCTTGCGAGATTCGACCATTTTGAGTTCAAAAATCCCATGGCAGATACCTTCGAGATGCTTATCTGCACGAGTATCGATCTCATGAAGCAAAAAAAGTTCCCGATGTGTAAAACCGAGAAAATGGATATATGACCAGATTAGTTCTTCCATACGGGGTGAGCGAACGCGTGAGCAAATATTGGGAAAACATCCTTTGAAGCGTCGAGCACAACACTCTGAACCGCATGTATTGGATGATCTGCAGAAGTCTTTACTGATACAGCCTCGCTCAGACTGGCATCAGTATAATTTTTGCCATCCGAGGCAACGAATTGATAATTTTTAAGGATATCTTCTTCGAGTGGATGGCGAATAGACAAGAGATATATGAGATTTTGTCTGCCAAGTCGACCAAGTGCACTTTTTGGTAAGTCACTTACTCGCTCCGAAAAAACAAAAATGAGTGCATCTTGCAGTTGTAGCTGCTCGATCGACTGTTCAAGTAGTCAGATTGCAATCTTGTCAGTATGCAAAACCGTATTCCGTATATCCGCCAAAAGCTTTGCAAGAATCAATTCGTTTGTTGGGAGTGGCACTGTTTTAACTTTGCCATCCACGACAAACGAAACCATGCCACCCATCTGACGCACCCACGCTGATCGAACCAATAAATGGACGGAACTAATGAGACAATCGAGTTTTGAATGCTGATCGTCCGCAAATCTGAGCAGCGGTGATATATCCACAAAAATAGCGAGTGTACGATCGACTTCGTCACGATAGGATCGTACGAGCGGATCACCTCATCTTGAGAGCGTTTTTGGCCAGTCGATACGAGCAACATTATCACCAGGCTCGTAGGTTCGCATTTCATGGAAATCACCTCCATGTGACGCATATGCAGACAAAAAAGTTCCTGCCTGTCTTCCACGCACAGCCCGATATTCTGGGAAGGTTAACAGCTGCATATTAACGGATAATCGTACCGTTTGATTCGAGACTTTCAACAACGGTTACACCGCTGCTTCCTACTCGGAGATTTGCGTATACCACACTATCACGAATGAGTTTTTCGAGCGAATATCCCGTTCATTCCTTCACATAAAACCTGCTGGCATCGAGCTCAAAGTTCGCAATGGTCACCTTTGGTCAGATGGCCTCAATCTGGCCGTCAAAATCATATTCATACGAAGGATACTGAGCTATTTCGGGAGTCTTTTTGCTTATCCCACAAATACCAGATGGCATGCCGCATGTAGTGACTCTGATCTTTTCTCAGACAGCAAAAACTGATTCTGCAGCCTGGTAGGATGGATACTGGTATACTACGTTATTATATGACTGATTTGTGAGATTAACTATCGTGCCTCCAGTACCCTTATATGAGTACGCGACTTTAAAAGTCTGATGTTCTTCGCGTGATGTCAGCTTTGCACCAACACAGAGACCTTGGCAGTCTGACTTTGAGGCAGAAGCATGCGACACGGTATCTACAATCCCAGACGCTGATTTTGTGAGCGAAAGATATACACGATCCCCTGTCTTAATCGACTCATCGAGGCTGCCCGTCCATGACGAAATCGGATATCTGAGAGCTACATATTGTCCTCGGAAGAGATCCATTGGATCAACTGCCTGAGCCAAAACCTTCATGGGAGTGCCTGTATATAGTACATATTCATATCTACCGGCCATTACCATGAGTAATACCACTTGAAATGCGATACACCCGAAAATATATATTTTTTTCATATATGAGGATTAACGGGAAATATTAGCAAGAAGTCGTTTACGAACGCGCTCCATAAGATATCCAACACCTACGAGGATGATTCCTCCAAAAATAAAGGAGAGTCCTCGATCCATGAGATTTCAAAACGCATCAAAGAATTTTGTGAGGATATAAATCCCCATAAATGCGACTGAGAGATTGATGAGTTCACGCGAATTGCGATGTACTCAAATGTATGCCACAAAGAGCAAAAACAGGAAGTAATAGATCGAAAACGCCGTACATATAAAAGATACGATCGTATACGCATTCGTTACGCCACTAAAGAGATTCACTCCCATAGTGCGGATATATTCAATAGCTCCAATAATTACCAGATGGAGAGCAATTCCGCTCGCCTCAAGCGTGCGTAGATAATTTTTAAATCGCAACCACACTATGAGTACAAGTGCGACCGTAAGTGGAACAAATCTCGCCAAAAGTGAAAAGCTATCATTTGGCACTCAGGTCATGTATGGTGTAAAATCAAATGTCAGAAAATACGAAACACCTAAGATGATCACGCTTCCAATGCGAACGAGATCAACTGCAAATTCTGGATAGCGTTTCTTATGAAATATCGATGCAAAGAGCAGAATAGTTCCCACTGAAATCAAAAGTGTATCCCACACAAACCATACATGGTGGTCTTCTAAAAACGAAAAGACAGATCCCACCAAAAGCCCAACACCCAAAATCATTAGTAGCCTATATCCCGTATAATATGCCATCGGTATAACCCCAATCGCCCACAAAAGTAGCGCTCCCGTAAGTGACCCGCCGAGATTATATATCTGTCCCAGTAAAAAAATTGATGCCCCATAGAGCAAAGACGACAAAATAATGAGAGCCGCCCCCGTTTTGGGCATGTTTTTATTCTCAGAGAGAATATATCCTGCGGTACCCGTAGACAAGACAGCTGCAATGAGCAAAACCGTCTTCCAAATATCAGCAATATATCCCCAGTTCGCTGCAAAATAGAGAATAAATCCCAATCCTACCAGCACTGCACCAGCACCTGTAATAAGCGGCACAAATCGATCGAGTGCTCACTCGTGGTTTTCTGGATAACGGACAAGGAGCTTCTTTGCGAGCTTTGCGTCGATGAGTCATTCTTGCTCGAGGAGCGTGATTTCTGTGCGGAGAATCTCGTCGCGATTATTGAACATAAGAGCAAAAGAAGGGATAAAAACGCTGTAACTGGGTTATTCTATTGAAATCAGCGCGAGAAGCTCGTGGATAACTGATCTATTGGTTTTTCCTTGTGAGAGTGCCTCATATGAGAGAGAGACTCGGTGTTCAAGGACATGTGGCGCGAGAAGTTTGATGTCTTCGGGGATGACGTATTCTCGTCCCATGAGCGCGGCATATGCACGGGCTGTCGCAAGGAGTGCGAGAGATCACCGTGGCGAAATACCGTGCGCAAAATCCGTCATCTTCTCGTCTCGGGTGCAGGTCACGAGCCGAGCAATATATCGGATGATTTTTTCATCTACAAATACATTTTTTGCTATCCATGAGTGCATCTCAACGATATCACTCGACTGTGCAAGCGGATCAAGTTTTGGATGTTCTCTCGTGTGAGACTGGAGCATAATGGCGACTTCGGTTTCTGCACTTGGCATCTCGAGCCGATACGAGAGCAAAAAACGATCGAGTGAAGCCTCTGGAAGAGGATATGTCCCCTGGCCATCGAGTGGATTCATGGTTGCTACCACAAAAAACGGATCTGGAAGCTTATGTGAAACTATCCCGATCGTCACCTGCATTTCTTGCATAGCTTCGAGGAGAGCAGACTGCACCTTGGATGGAGCTCGATTAATCTCATCCGCAAGCACAAATGAAGCAAAAAGCGGTCCTTTTTTTACAAAGAATTCCTGCTTTTTAGGGTCATAAATCTCAGCACCCGTGATATCAGACGGAAGCAAATCAGGTGTAAATTGAATACGCTTAAAATCAAGATCAAGTAGCTGTGAAAACAATCCCGCAGATCGAGTCTTCGCCACGCCTGGAGGACCCACAAGGAGCAAATGTCCGCCCGCAAGGATCGACACTAAATAGAGATCGATCAAGTGTTCCGACGCAATAATATATGGTGCAAGAAGCGATTGCGCCTGCTCGCGCAAATGATGAATATCCGAGATTTTTGTCATGCACTCAGTATAGAAGCAACTCTGTCTTTGTAAACACAGCTCTGGCGAAGTCTATGAAAATGAGGTAGACTTTAAAGGAAAATTCTACGAAAAATAAAAACCCCTTTCGATCGAAAGGGGTTTTTATTTTAGCAAGGCTTATGCCATAAGTTTTGCCATAATTTCATCGACTCGTGCCATCAGTTCGGCTTCATTGGTAGAATTATCGATCGTGTATGCAGCTTTTTCGTGAAGCGAGCGAGTGTTGCTTTCGGGTTCACCGAGTTCTTCTTGCATGAATTCCTCGAAAGTTTTCTCTGAATCTCCTGCATTCTCTGCACGTTTCGTAATACGAGAATATCTCACCTCAGCGCTGGCATCGATATAGATAAGTGCAAAATTCGGCAGACCCAAAAATGGTGCAATATCCGGAATGCGACGAGCTCCATCAATGATTGAGATGCGCGCATCTGAATTCGCAACTTCGCGCTTGGCGATACGAGCAATCGAATCCTGTCCATAGGACTCTCGCAAAAGCTGTGAGAGAAATTGCATTGTCGATCGACTTACTTCGATATCAAGGATTTCCAATATTCGACGAAGTGGCTTCGAAGACTTGAAAGTCACAGCACCATAATGTCGCTCGATATAGGAGGATACAGTCCCCTTCCCTGATCCGATAGGACCAACGATAGCGAGGATGAGAGATTTTTGTTCGTTCATGTTGCGTAGTATGGAGTTTGAAGTCAGAAAGCCAAATATTTTTAATACAAATAATTGACGACAAATATTAAATATGTTCAACTGTACGCATCTAGTAAAGAAAGAGCTATGAATCTATCTGCATCAAATTCTCCCACGAATCGGGGCAGTATTTCAAACAACCCACGACTTCGAGCTGCCCAATTAGAAGTCCACGCCACCGTTGACGTCTATATTAAGACTGAGCTCGACCATGGTAAAAAAGATAAAATAGCGCTATTCAATGGCGCAAGATCTTATATTACGCAGGTATACTCTGCTTCGGAGGATCTCAAGAAATCCATTACGCCTGACGAACTTCATGAAACACTCAAGCAAAACACTCATTTTATAATGCTCTGGAAAAGCAAAGAAGTCCAAGCGCATCTATTAGAAGCGAAAATTGCAGAGCAAAAGAAGGAAGAACAACGCATCGAAGCTGCCAAGAAAGCTGACCATCTTGCGAGAATCAAAGAGCGTACTGCAAAGTTTGCATCACAAACAATTCAGCCAGTCAAAGCTGTTCCTATATCAAAAACGGTACCCGCACAATCTTCTGGTATGTCGCCAGAGCTACTCGCAGCCTTTGCACGATGAGACAGCAAGACGGCGGAAAGACTTCTTGCGCAGGGTGGCGTTACAGTAGAAGACAGGGTTGCTTCTCACATAGAATCGCTAGAGCCAGTGGAGCTTATACTATGAGCTGTGCAGAAGAATGTCCCAAAGTTCCATAAAACGCTTGTTCAGGATTTTAAAAAAGTATCTGAAGTGCATATTCTCAAAAACGGAGACAAGCTTGATTTTGGCGATCTTGTAAGTAACTCCAAAGGAAAACAGATTATGTATTTCCGCATTACACAAATCGAGGTAGTCAGAAAAGATTGATCAAAATTAGAAGTTACCTGCACCGCAGATTGCTCTTATGAATTCGATGGTGAAACCCGTTTTTTTTCATCTGAAATAGAGAAAGAAAATAAGCGAGAGTATTCTTTAAAATTTCATATCCCAAAAGGGGGGCTCAAAGATAAAGCAAATCTCCATGTCTTCAATAGCCAGGGAACATTTTTTCGAGCACTCATCAATAAAGAAATGTATCTAAAATCAGATACCACAAACACATGGGGCACTCTTCAGAAACTCCTTTCATAATAAATCAAGGACTGTAATTCATAAACCACGATTCATACAATAATCTCTTCAAAAAACACCAATTCCGACTACACTGGCGCGCGAATCAAATAGCGCGCTTTTTCATGTCATTTGTACACCTCCATACACATACACATTATTCCTTCCTCCAGGGTCTTGGAACTCCTAAAAAGCTGGCACACAAAGCCAAAGAATTAGGCATGCCAGGTCTCGCACTCACGGACGCAGGAAATTTGTATGGTGCATTTGAGTTTTATAAATATGCCAAAGAAGCGGGCGTAAATCCCATCATCGGAGTCGAATTTACCATCGCACGAAAGGGTCGTACAAATAAAGATAAGGACAATGATCTCTATCAGATCGTGCTTTTAGCCAAGAATTTTGATGGGTACCAAAACCTCATCGCCATGGTCACCGAATCCTATCTCCATGGATTTTATTTTAAGCCACGCATCGACTTTGAGCTCCTCGATCATTACAAGTCCGATCTCATAGCACTCTCCGGTAATCACACCGGTGAAATCGCCCAGCACGTCACAACCGGTCGTCCACGAGAATATGTCGTCGAACGCATCGAATACTACGAAAGTCTCTTCGGTAAAGGTAACTTTTATCTCGAGCTTCTCGAGCATCCAGATCGTGGATCACAGACCAAGATCAATGACACATTTGTAAAAATTGCCCGCGAATACAGCTTCCCACTCGTGGCTGCGAATGACAGTTATTATCTCACCGAAGAAGACAACGAGGCTCAAGATCTCCTCTTTTGTATTGGAGATGGACGCTCGCTTGAAGACCCCGATCGCCCTACACTCATCGAAGGAAACTATTCGCTTCGTAGTCCCGAAGAGATGCGCGAGCTTTTTTCGTATGCGCCAGATGCCATCGAGAACACCCTCAAGATCTCCAGCCAGATCAATATCGAAATCCCCTACGGAAAAACCCTCATCCCAAAATTCGAGCTCGCACCAGACGAAGCAGCAGACTACAACGCCTATCTCAGTATTCTTCCACCCTGAACAATCCAGCTCGCCGACGAAGAATGGAATCTCCGAAGGCTCTGTATTCGCGGTCTCAATTACCGCTATGATTTTGGGCTCGATGAAGCCACAATTAATGAATTCATTCACAAACGCGATATCCCAAAGCCAGAGAAAAAACTTTCTGCGATGAGCGTTGATGAGCTCATCGAGCTCTCAGTCGCTTACGAAACCGACAAAAAGAAAGAAATCCTTGGAGCATTCGATGCTAAAAAACAAGAGATCGTAAATCGTCTAGAATACGAGCTCGTTGTAGTAGATCTCATGGGATTTAACGGATATTTTAATATCGTATCCGACTTCATTAACTGGGCGAAGGCACATGACGTACCAGTTGGACCTGGACGTTGATCTGCGGCCGGAGCCATTCTCGCGTATCTTTCGGGTATTACCGACATCGATCCGCTCAGATACGGACTCCTTTTTGAGCGATTCCTCAATCCTGCGCGTATCTCCATGCCGGATATCGACGTCGACTTTTCGGACGAATGACGCGGAGCCGTACTCGAATATGTTCGCGACAAATATGGGGCAGACCACGTTACTCGTGTTTGTACCTTTGGAACCATGGCCGCCCGCGCCGCGGTTAAGGACGTTGGAAAGGTTCTCGGAATCCCCTTCGCCGAGATGAATAAACTCGCCGCGCTCATCCCTGCTCGACCAGGAACCAAGCTCGCCGATGCCATCGAAGAATCCGTCGAATTTAAAGAAGCCTATCAATCTGATCCGCGCTACCACAAGGTTATCGACAATGCCCTCAAGCTCGAATGATCCGTCCGTCAGCTCGGAGTCCATGCCTGTGCGGTTATTATCGCGCCACAAAAAATGACCAATTATTGTGCGCTGCAACACCCGCCAAAGGATAACGAAACCGTCGTAACCCAGCTCTCGCAATATCCACTCGAAGACCTCGGACTTCTCAAGATGGACTTCCTCGGACTGCGAAATCTCACGATCATGAAGCGATGTCTCGAGATCGTCAAAAATATCCACGGGATCGATATTGATCTTCTCAAGATCAATTTTGAAGACAAAAAAGTATTTAAGATATTTGCCGAAGGTGACACCACCGGAGTCTTCCAGTTTGAATCCCCTGGAATGCGCAAATACCTCCGAGAGCTTCGTCCCAATACCTTCGAAGATATCATCGTAATGGTATCATTGTATCGACCAGGACCGATGGCCTATATCCCGACCTATATTGCCCGCAAATACGGTAAGGAGAAAGTTGCCTATCCACACCCTTCACTCGAAGCCATCCTGAAGCCAACCCAGGGAATCGCCGTCTATCAGGAGCAGATCATGCAGCTCGTACAGGCCTTCGCCGGATTTTCGCTCGGTGAAGCCGATATCCTCCGCCGTGCCATCGGTAAGAAAAAAATCGATCTCCTCATGGAGCAGAAGCAAAAATTTATCGAAGCTGCCAACAGCCAAGGACATACGACTGAGCTCGCAAAATATATCTTCGAAGACATTATCGAACCATTTGCCGGTTACGGATTTAATAAATCCCATGCCGCGTGTTATTCGATGATTTCGTACCAGACTGCCTACCTCAAGGCCTACCATCCAACCGAATTCATGACCGCCCTCATGGTCTCCGACGAGGAAGACGCCGAGCGCATCACCATGGAAATCGAAGAATGCAAAGCCAAAGGTATCAGCATCCTACCACCCGACGTTAACGAATCGATGAAGCACTTCACCTATATCGATCGCCAAAATATCCGTTTCGGACTCAAAGCCGTCAAAAATCTCGGAAGCGGTCCCATCGAATCCATCCGTATCTGACGCGAAAAATCTGCCTACGAATCCGCACTCGATTTTGTTACCAAAACGAGCGGAGATGTCATCAACAAAAAATCTCTCGAAGCCCTCACTCTCTCAGGTGCCCTCGACCGATTTGGAGAGCGCGCAAGCCTCCTCAGATCAATCCCTAAAATGATCTCCTACGCCAAAGAAAACGAATCCAAAGCCGCCTCCTCTCAGATCGGACTCTTTGATATGTCGGCTGCAGATTCACACCTCTGAGCACTCAATTTCTCGCTTGAGAAGGCTCCACCAATGACCTTTGAAGAGCGCATCCGTGGTGAAAAAGCGAGTATTGGATATTGTGTCTCTGGACATGGACTCGATGGCCTCAAACCATTTATTGATCGCCGTATTATTGGCAAAGAACACGTCCTAGAATTCCTCAAAAAACTCGAGGAACGCGAAGAAATTATCACCGATATGGGAGATTCAGACATGCCATCTGGCGAAATACCGCTTCCTGCACCGACACAAGGCCAAGATAACCTTGCACCAATGCCCGAGGACACGACCGATGCTCCAAAGCAAAAGAAGGAGCGTGAAAAGATGATTCGAGTGCGATTTGTCGGCCTTGTTTCGAGTATTCGCAAGATACAAACTAAGACGGGTAAGCTCATGGCAGTGGCCACGTGTGATTCCACGGATTTTAGGTTTAGTGCTGTTGTCTTCCCAAAGGACTACGAACTCCTCGGCCCTCTCCTCGAAGAAGACAAAATCCTCCTCGTCGAAGGCAATCTCAAATGTGACCTCGACTCGGGCGAAATCTCAGTCATCGCCGCAAGCATCAAATCCAACACCATCACTGCAATCCGTAGCCAAGCCCAAGAAATGCAGCTCTTCGATGCAAAATTCCGCGTCAGCTACTACACTTCCCCACTCGCCGCCGAAGGTGTAACCAAAATCGACGAAAAAACTCCGCAAAAGGCACTCCTCATTACTGTCCCAAAAAGTGCTTCCAAACAAGATCTCCTCGATCTCAAGCACCTTCTTTCTCAAACAACCGACGGCACGATCCATATCTTCCTCGACATCCAGGGTCAGCGTATCGATACCAAAATGAAGATCGACGACCAACAAGCCCTCCAAGTCTGGGTCACCACCCGCTGGAAAACCGCCAAAATCCGAGAAGATTTCGACTCAGTCCCCGCCTAATCCCCAAAAATTCCCCCAAAACAAAAAATCGTTTGCATGCCCGCGCATTTTCCATAAGATGTGCGGGCTCTAACGGGCATCAGTACAGCAGGAAGTACCATATGGCGGGGTAGCTCAGTGGTAGAGCAGAGGCCTGAAAAGCCTTGTGTCGGTAGTTCGATTCTACTCCTCGCCACCATTACACACATTCCAACAACCTCAAGAACGGCATCAGAACTTAAACACTGATGCTTTTCTTTTTGTCCAAAATCGCATACAAAAACACAATTAGCGACACAATATTTTTTGACCAAATTTTAGCCTCGTTTTTTCAAGTGGTTCGTTTCATTAAGGAGCGGGCTTTTTATTTGTCTAAAAGCCCAATCATGACACCACAAGAAATATGAACCATCGGTATAGTCCTTAGTCCATATGTGATGCTAGGCATACTTTTTTGGTACATCTCACGCCCACGAAAAACTACCCAAATTCTCCAGAAAAAATAAATGTACCCGCCCCCTATAGATAATAGGGGGCGATAGGTACTATCCACACACCCAACCTTTCCTCATCCCAATCATTAAAACGAGTGAAATGGCAAAAACACAAAATGTCCCGCTAAAAACGGACACAAAACTCTACGCGAGAACCAAGAAAATAGTCCTTAGAAATCACCTCTCAGTTTTCTATAAAGGCATCGACTACCTCACAGTTCGAATCTCCAACCGAACACGAATTGCTATCAAGCTCTACGGACTCGTTGGCAACTCCAATACACACATATTGGATCACTGACTCCGCATTACTTACTTCGGCAATGTAAACGGAAACCGCCTAAAAGTACTCCATGTACTCTCAGAAACAGCACAGATTATCGCAACGATACATCTCAAACTCGCCAAGAAAAACGATCTCAAGATCGTTTATTCGGACATAGAGTTCACTGGACTCTTCTTCACAGCTTACTCAGACCTTCTCCCCTACTTCTTCGAACTCTTCGAGATAAACGTACATACTCAAAAGATTGTATCTCGCATTGACTGGTGCGTGGATATACAAGGCATAGACGCTCACGAGTTCTCCAAACGCTACGCCAAGAACCAAAAAAAGACCAAGGAATTCAAAGTAAACTGAATCACCACATGGTACTACCTCAAGTCAGACAGACACGAAATAGCCATCTACAACAAGATGCTCGATGTCATAGACAAGAGAAAATACGAAATAGTAGCCCGCTGAACTCTCCCCTTTGCACCATATAAAGATGAGAACCAACCACCAATTACACGCCTAGAGTATCGCAAGAACTCCAAAGGCATAAAAGAGCTCGTAGACTTATCACTCGAATCAATATTCGAGCATATAGAACAATACGCCATCGATCAATTCGAAGAAAATCTCAACTTCTCACTCAGCTACCTACTCAGTCATAAACGAAAACCGTTCCCCGTACGTAAACCTACAGACGAGAACTACTTCAAACAAGCACGCGATCTCCTCGTCTCAGACATCATCTACAAGCGCAAGAACCGTTCACGCACCATGTACGAAGCATACATGGACTCCTACTCATCCATCACTTCACGCCAAGAACTCTTTAAAACCCTCTTTGACCGCTATGGCACAGACCTACTCATGTACGGATTCCGCCTCTTTGAAGACGAACCTATACCAGCATCCACCTCAACCTTCTACGAACTCGAATCAATCTTTGCTAACAACACTTCAAAGGCTCTCGAACTTCATGACACCATCTTTGCTTAGCCTCATTAAAAACAACAAACTCCTCTTTTGAATAGTCGTTAGACATTCTACCTAGTACATGCAAAGCATTACCCCATCGGGGTAATCTGCTCAGACTGTCTGAAACCTGTAGAAAACCCTTCGCCAAAACTATCAATGACCCAAACAAATACCCAAACGGGTTTTATATGGGTTTCTGATGGTCGCAAGCAACACTGTCCAAAAGTCGCAGACTTTTTGACGGTGCATACGAAATATCAATATCAATCACCAAAACACCAAATGAACACAAATACCATGGAGTTCTACCTCTTCACTCTCGTATCACAGATTGCACCAATCGATCGCGCCTGCTCCATCGAACTCGATGAACTCCGCATCGTACTCTCTAGAATACTCACCACACACGAGAAAGACGAACTCAAGAAGCTCCTCCAGATACGCATTGACTACCTACGCGAGATCGGAGGGTTTCAACCCTCAGCCTGCGTCGATCTCGCACTGCAAGCAAGTACAGAAGTACAAGAACACTCAGAACGAAGTAAAAACGAAATCATCGAAAACTTTGGAAAAAACCATGCACCCATGGCCAAAGTTACTGAGAACTTTATCCGATAATCCATCTCTTCTATGTCACAAGATCATAGTGCAAAGCATAAGAGTGGATTATCACTCAAGGAGCTCTCATATGCCCAAATAGGATTGCTTCTGGCAATCCTCGGGCTCGTGGGATTCTCTATGTGGGACACATTCTTCCCAAAACCACCTCCACCTCTCTCGGAGCAAATAAAACAACTTCGAACAGTCCAAAAAGGAATGTTCGAAGAGCTACAGAAAGTAAAAGTCGAAGCTAATACGAAATAACTACCCCTTATTCATTAACACTATGCATGATGCACTCTTCTATCGAAATCTCGCGTATCTCGTAATACTCTCATGTTTATGTGCACTATACTGCTATGATGCAGTATCTCATATGGCAGAAATATTCGAGAAACCTATCCCAAAGGGTAAAACGCACTTCCTAGGATGGCTAGTAACATTACTTATACCCTATGTATTTATACTTATCACAGTGGTATTTATAATACTTACATCAGAGAGTTTAGCCTTAAAATAAAAGCATCCTCTAGGATGCTTTTATCAAAACCAATGAAGCTTGAGTTGTAACCATGTAGCTATAATGAAAAGTAAAACTACAAGGCCGATAACTTGTTTAATCTTTAGAGAAATTTTACGCATATGATATAGCGTATTAAGTTATAGCAAAGTAGGTATTTATACGAAAATCATCTTAGTTCTCATGCGATTCATACTGTAAAAATATTCCCTCAGATTCATTTAGATCTTATCAAGATTATGTTTTCATGTTTCTCTGATTATAGATACTGCATGTCAGAGAATTCGCTTGAACTTACAGGTCATCTTCTTGGTTATAAAATTATCGTCAGCCATTCGCTCAGTGATTTTTACAAGAAAAATCACTGTAAGTGCAATATACCTCAAGACAAACATAAGCATGCATATGCTCAATGTGTAGGAGAAAAAAAAGATAACGAGTTGAATCGATCCGATTTCGAGGTCCTTGAATACACTGACAACAATCTTAGCTATCTCTCCCGCATTTGTGAGTAAGTCTCAGGTTAATTGAGCTATTGAATGAGTTCAGAGAAAAAAAATCACTATATTTATAACCAAGCCCCATGTTATGTAGTGTATTGCTCTATCAAACAGAGAATCATCATGCCTTCTTATGACTGCATGCAACCCCTTGAACTCAGGTACAATGTACTCCAAGAAGAAATAGCCAACGCAGATAACGACGGTAAAAAATCCGAAGCTTCCAGTGCTGAGTATGTTGAAAGTATCGAACATAAGAGGAATTTAACAAATGAATGTAAAATATGGTATAATCACCTTGAAACAAGTGAAAATGCATATTTTTACTGTGAAGTGTTGTACTTTACAACTTAACGAGTAATATCTACCGTAACCAACAAAAAAATGAATAATTCTACTCTAATTAGATCCACCTTTCTCTTTAGCAATCCAAGCTTCTTGAGTGGCATGTCTAGGACGATGGATATTTACAGCACTTTTGATTCATATAACGAATCAGCTACAACAGAAGAAGCTGACAATAGAGCTATTCGCTCTGACTTTTCAGCTGTTTGAGACGATATTCGTAACAGTATGCAGGCAGTATGAGTCACAAAGTAGCCAAGCAGCTTAGGAAAGTGAGTGAAAGTATGGTGGACCAGCAACGTACCATTGCCATGCAAAGCACTCAATACTCCGGACCAATTCCACCAGCCGAAGAATTTCAGAAATATGAACTAGTATTATCTGGTGCTGCTGACAGGATTTTGTCCATGGCTGAAAATCAGGCAGCCCACAGAATGGGACTTGAAAAATCTGTCATAGCATCTAATCAGTTGATGCAGATTTTGGGATGGATATCTTCCTCAGCAATCACTCTATCCTCTATAGGATGAGGGTTCTACCTTATACTAGATGGTAAAAGTGTATATGGAATTGTAACAATTATAGGTGCTCTTGGTACACTGCTGAGTATATTCGTATATGGGAAGTCCAAAGGCACAAAAGAACTTGAAGAGAAGAGAAATAGATAGTTCGGTCAATAAAAAAACCTCCAGTCTGGAGGTTTTTTATTTACACGATAGTTATTTCTCGTATCGAATTATCACCCATTAGTTGATCAATAATTCTTTCGTAGTCTTCATCGGATATATTCTCTGTCGTAGTGGAACTGCTACTTGTAGATCAGTTAGTAGAGAGTCACTCGTATATGGTTATAGTAGCGGAAATGCGCTTGCTTATTCAGTCATAACTCGGATCAATACGAATGATGTAATCAGCATTAATAGTATTAATCCTTCCAGCTCGACCTGTAAATTGAACGAACATGCTAATAAAATAAGATATATACAAGGAGGATCGTCATTATAATATTTAATCCGGTTGTCACAAGTTGTAGCAATCATCGACAACCATAATCAACCGAGCTAATACAATGATGATAACCCTTATATCACTACTTTTCCCCTCCTAAAGCCTCAAGATAAATATTCATGTATTCACCATGTTACCAATTTAGTTATAAAAAGCAGTTGCCCAATACACAACCATCTGTACACTCCTAGTTGTCATATATCAAACTAGCATGGAAGATAAAAAGCCAAACGCTATTAAGTTAAAAGCTCAGACTGTTGAGAAAATGAAGGCATTGAATATAGAGGTAGCGGGAGTTTCGTTGTCATCTTATGACGATAAGATCAACCATCTTATATGGTTCTATACTCACTATAAAAATTCCAACGGTCATCCCGAAGTTAGATAATTACAACTTTTGGTTGTAATTAGGTTGACATATTGCCTTCAATAAGTAAAATACGCTTGTTCATTTGATCGATCTCTCTTTCTCTTGAACGGGCTTTTTTAATACTTCATTTTTCGATTATGCCCGCAGACAAAAACAAAACGAAGTTCGCTCGTCTAAACGAACAAAATCTCGTAAATCACGAGACACTCACTAGCGAAGGTTACGTAGATCGTAAACTCGAAGTTGTCGCATATACCAGTGAACGAACAAACACTGACACAGGAGAAGTTAAAACCTCCGACCGTGTTGAGATCGTTCTCACTACCAAGAAATGGGTAGATGAACTCAAAAAGTACTTCCCAGTACCATTCAAGCTCTCACTCACCAAAGAAGAATTCAAGGAGATCGGAACTCTTTTCGCCAAAGAGGCTAAGTAATTCCATCCAAGACACTGTTCATTAGATCAAGTGGTTCACCATATACAAGCAGGTCGCTGAACCCACCTGCCTGTTGCCGGAGAACCACTTTTTTTGTGTCTTTTTTTCTACTCAAACACAGCTTCGAGCTCGATTCCTAGTTTCCCTCTAGTAGCGAAATGAACCTGACGACATAAAGGTTCGCTAGAAATGTCACGGAAGCTAGGAACGGGGCTCTAAACCCCTGCCTTCTACCCTTTCATCTTTTTTCTATGTTCAAGGCAATCATGGAGAGCAAGACTCTCCGCAAGGCATCAGCTGTCACAATGGCAGTTGTTCCACTCCTCGTAGTAAGCGCCACACACGCTGCTCAGGTTGTCACAGATACAACCTCTACTGACTTCGGACGACTCACACTCTCTGGATCAGAAACATCTCCTGTGAACACGGCTATGGCCAACGGAAGTGTCTCACTTCTCACAGTCGTTCTCGGATTCACTGGCGGACTCGTAGCCATCGCAATCGCGAACAAAGCTACAGGCCTCATCAAGGGCTTCATCTCTCGCTAGGCGGGATCGCGAATTGGACTGACAAGTTCAGTCCAATTCTATCGTCTTTCTTAACGGATCATCTATGCAATACCTCCTCCCCTATTTCTTCGATGCCTCAGCAGATGCAATCCTCTGGCCTCTTTGGTTCTTCACAACCCATGCACACGGATACATCCTCGGGGCTTTTGCCTTCTACTGTATCGGTTGGTTTCTTTGGATCATAACTTCATAGCCATGCGCAAATATTTTCTTCTCGCTCTCGCAACCGTTCCTCTTTTCCAGACCTTAAGTACTTCAGCATACAGCATATATCAAGGTGAAAATCAGCTCTTCGGTTTCTCTTCGGATGGTGCAATACATACAGACTGGTTTTGTCACAGTGTAAATGCAGGAAGTTGTGACGGACTCTACAATGCAAACTCTGGTGATCTCTGACTCGATACAGTACTCTCACTTAAAGCTGTAGACATTACTGCTGGCCACATACCCGAAGGCATAGTCCAATCAACCCCCATTCCACCAACCTCTGCAAACGGCATCTTCACAGACATGCTTCCCATAGATGTAGCTTCGTGATACCAAATGAGAAGTGATGCAGGAAAGGCAAAAGTCTCAAACTCTACCACTTCAAAATGGTACTGTCTCTATGACTCAGCCCACTGACAACCTGACGGACAACTCTTCCCGTTTAATCCCTCTGCTGGTTACTACGGTTTCGGTCGTTACTACATCGATCCAACTCCCAAGCTCGCAACTGATGGCTGTGCACCAACCTACCTAAATGGCGATTTAATCGATCTCAACGGCATTCTTCCTACGTATATTCCACCATCCGAACCTCCTACAAGTGGCTCGGGATCAACAAATTCATGAAGCACGAACACTTGATCCACGAATACAGGATCAACCAACTCATGAGCCATTTGATCTCCTGCCCCCTGTATTGCATTCGAAGCCACAGGATCACTCTTACCCGCAGGTTGTCACTCAGACTCATGAGCATATGCAATCGACATCCGATTCATCGTGACTGTCTGTGCATTTTTCTGGTGAGTCTTTTTCTCACTCCTCATTTTCTTCCTCCTCTGCATCCGTGCCTACAAAGCCTGAAGTCGTACTCGCTAATTTGTACCTATGAAAACAAATATCAAAATCCTCTCAGCTTTCACTATTAGCCTCTTAATTCTGACATCTCTAGCGTTCGTAAATCCTGCGAGCGCTTTTAACGTAGTTACAACCCCAACCGTTGCACAAAAAGGTACAGTACTCAATAACGTAAATCTCAGTGTTCAGTACTATTCATCATATTGAACTACCTACATCTACTCACTCAGTGATACATATGGCACAGCTGTAGTTTGGGGAAGAGTCTATTCTCAACCATGCTGTGGATTCGATATTCGTACGGTCTATAACTTCTACGAAGTATACAAAATAAGTGACACTGTTTCTCTGATCTCAATTGTTTGATCAGGTATAGAAAATGCATTAGCACTCTATGACAGCACTAACTGACGATGGAAGCCAGTAACCACTCCATTCTTTAAAGACAATATCGAAGTTACGATCGAGGGCGACTATGTAAAATACTACGCCATCAACTCTGATCTCACCTTCACTTATCTCTCTCAAGCTCCAAAACCCGCAGGATTCGAAGCGCCGTCACAATGATCTCGCGTACAACGTTTCGTTACCAAAGCCACATCACTGGGTACACAGTTTCTCTACCCAACAGCTAGCGGTAAGCTCGGACGATTTTATCCATTTGGCAATGCACCTACCTTTATTCTTGAAACCTGAATCCAGCCCGCCCCACTTCCACTCGGTTTCATGCCTCCTGAGTTTAACAATGATTGATTAGTTGCCGCCTTTGTTACCTCTGATAATTCTTTTGTCCTCAAGCAAAACCTCACAAGCGATAATTTCTCCTGAGGTGGTACATATTTCACATGATCCTATGTATATGCACTCGGAAAGTTTACCACCTTTGAGAATCCATATCTCTATATCAACGCCTGAGATGGTAAAATATACTCATGGGATCTCCACTGCAATAATCCACTCTATAACTCCTGTTTTCTTCGTCCAAGCGACATGAAGAATTATTGTGCCGATGATTCATGACGTTTTGATCCTGCAATGATAGCCTGCGGATGAACAATGTCAGTACCACCACCATCTACGTGAGGCAACTGATCATCGAGTACTACTGGATCGATCTTTTCATGATCTACTCAGTGATGGTTCTCCTACACCTGATCAACCAACAACTACTCCACAGAATCCCAGACCTGTACCCCACAAACCTTCTCAGGCTCAACAAGCGTCTCGGGAACATCCCAAGACCTCCAACCAAACACCTGTTCATGGAAAACAATCTCATGAAACTATCGATGTCAGGATGCAAATGCTCATCTCTGTAAGACGAATGGAGATATGTGTATGCCTGAAATAAGCAATCCATGACAGTATGCAGGATCAGGTACAGTTCAATACTCCTGAGATGTTACTCGCAATGCCTGCTCCACGCCTCAATACTCCTGTTCTTGGTCAAGCAAGGACTCATGTGGGCCAGCTGAATACTGCTATGCATCTGGCGACTACTGTAAAGTCCGCCCTGACTTTCTTAGGCAACTGAATGGAAGTGGAAGTGATGCTTTTGGCAGTGGGCTCAATTTCCAATTTAGCTCACCCTCCGATGCTCTCTCAATCTTTAAAACACCCGTCAAATCACTCACTGGATCACTTGGTAACACCTGAACTGGAAGTGCAGTGGGTAACTTCTCAAGTCTCACAGGAACATGAACCAACGAATGAAGTGCATGTGAAATGTTTGCCTCAGATGGATCATTTGCCTACTCATCAAACGGTACTTCTTTCCGTCTCTCTGTACATCCATCCGATGCAGTAGATAACTCAACTCTCAAAGCATCCCTCAGCATTGTAGATAAGCTCTTTGATGTCACAACCGCACCAATCAATAGCATTCTCTCACTTCTCAACTCTGTAGGTATTTCCCCTCAAGACACTAAGGTCTGCTACTTTGGAAGAGTACACATCGTAAGCTATCAAAAGATGCAGGCAAGCTATATGGCTCTACCTACATCCCAAAGACCCTATGCGCTCGATTTCACACCCTGAGTAATGGGCTTCCCTGACTATCTCGCCCTATTCTTTGCGACTGTTCCACTCCTCTTTGGGTTCTTCATAGTCTTTAAGCGTTTCTAATATGTCTCTCATTCTCCGCGCTCTCACTGCCTTCTATGAACTCATAAAAGGCTTCCTCCCACAGTTAGGAATCGCTCTCGGCTTCATAGTAGATAAAGCAGCTGATGTATTCCCACAGTATTTCAAGGTGCTCTACAGATTTCTTAACAAGTACGGCTCACTCGTTGTCTTCACAACATTCTTCCTCTTCTTCATGAATTTCACAGCGCCACTGCTTGCCTTCACGCTGTATCATATATGTATGGGATGGACACTCTTTGGCTCACTCTTCCTCGCTAAAACAACCGTAGCACTCGTTATCTACGCCTATTCCTCCTTCTTTGTTCTCTCAATTGGATCTCTTGTATATCGACTCTTCAAATCCGACTAAACACCAAAACACTAACAAATCTCTCCCATGTCAAAACGCTATGGCTTCTATCTCACTCTTGGTCGTTTTGGAGCTGGTAAGACTCAAGCGATCACTCGCTACCTCCACGATGCAAACCGTAAAGTGACAGTGAATATATCCAACTATTGGACTGGATATTCAGACTTCCAAATTCAATCACACGAAGACCTTCTCAATATCCTCTCCGACATCTACGACTATCACCAGTACATCAACCTCTACAAGGATCGTGCAAAGCTCTATTCACTCAAACCAAAGCTCCACCTCGAAGAATACGAAGAACGCGCCACAATCTTCCGATCTACCTATCCAAATCTCCCAAAAGACCTCTGGTTCAACATCGCGCTCGATGAAGGTGGCATCTACTTCAACTCCCGCAACTTCGACAAGAACTTCAAAGGTAAAAATGAAGCTCTCCTCTCCTTCATTTATCAGCCCAGAAAGCTCAACTGCCTCTTTCTCTGCTGAGTTCAAAATCCTCACGATCTCGATGTAAAATTCCGAAGACTCGCAACCACTTGGAGACATTACAAAATGGGCCTCTACTTCATCAGATGGTATCATGACTACTATGTACTCAACCCAGATGATCCAGACCTCTCCAAAGCTGAAAAGGTAGGATTTGGTATGCATGTAAACCTACATCCCTTCTTCCCTTTTCCTTACTACGAGTACCACACAAAAGAACTCATCGAAGAATGAGTGAGTATTTATACAAAAGGTTCTCTCTTTGAGAGACTTCGGGGCATGGGCGTGTCTTTAGACACCCCTGCACCAGAATTAAGGCCACAGTTGCCCGATACATCTCCCGAGTCAAGTGTCGGTTCGTAGAACCGTTACACTTGACTCCCGAAACCCTACTATTGTTGAAAGAGGGGGAAGGAATGCCATAGGCTTCCTTCCCCCTCTTATTTTCATATCTATTTTTCTAGTAGAGTTTACAAGCATCCGTACACTCTTCAAGACTCAATAGGTTATCATTATAGAAACCATCTGCGTGGGTTCTTAGATATGGGACTTTCCCAGCCTCACGAACTACTCAAACATAGGCTTTGTTTTGGGTTCTCGGCTCAATAGTATAGTAAGCTTGTTCTTTGGCATCTATGCGTCTAATAGCCTCTCCTCTAGTAAGTCTCCACTTATTTGCGATGTTACCAATATGGGTAATGTGTTCATGCTTGCTTTCACGATTTGGTTTCGTGATGCATGTAACCTGAAATTCTGGCATGTTATGAAAGTTATTCAATATACGGACAGCAGCCGCGCTGTCTGTTTTAATTCTCACAAATAGTAAGTTTCTGTCAAAAGAAAATTTAATCATACCACTATATATAGCGTTTGTATATGTACAGATAAACGTATATAAGCGATTGTACATATACAATATGTACCTTTCATTACATATTGAAAGGTTGTATTTAGGTTGTTATTTAGTTGACATAAATCAAAATACCTGCAATAATACCCATGTACCACAAAGAACTTCGGTACGCCCGCTCCTTAATATTCCCGACTTGCCACTTGAAATAACAGACGAGGCCTAGCCTTTTAATCGTGTTTATCATGCGTTTCAACAATTACTTCATGGATGCCTTTTTAGAGGAGAAGCAATACTGACAAGGACTCACCAAAGCATCGCTCTCAGCATACAAGACAGCCCTTCGGCACTTACAGAATTACGAGCTCATCGAGCTTGATGATCCAACTACATTTACAGCTCAGAATTTCCGTAGACTACTCTTTGACCTATCAACAAGAAATAATTGGTCGTCTCATACATACAATCGCTTACGTAAGGACTACAGAGTATTTTGCTGATACTTGGTACGTGAAAACTATATCACTACTAATCCCATCGATCAGATCGTACGCAAAAAGATCCCCAAAGAGCTTCCAAAGCACTTTACCAAGGATCAAATAGATAAGATTCTTTGGCTCTTACATAGCATGTATCCCAAGGATGACATCATTGATACCCGCAACAAAACTATCGTTTACACATATCTCTACACTGGGCTTAGACTTTACGAACTCATAAATCTCAGGCCCGAGGATGTAAACCATAGTGAGGGTTATATCAGAGTACAAAGTGGGAAATGAGAAAAAGATAGGATTGTTCCGATTCTTGAAAAACTCCAACCCATTCTTCGATCATTCGAGAGTTTACGAAACAGAACCTTTGCTGACCCAAAAGCATACTTCCCTACCTATATTTGAGGAAAGTTACAACATCGAGAAATCTACAACGTACTCTACAGAATAAAAAAGAAGGTGACCTTTAAGATCACCACCCACATGTTCCGTCATACTTTTGCAACTGAACTCGCGAAGAAAGACTTGAACCTGTATAATATCTCACAAATTCTTGGTCATAGCAACCTCAATACAACAAAAATCTATTTGAACTTCCAAGTAGATGCTATTAGAACAAAGATAAACTCGCTTGACTTGTACACCTAATTTTACCTTACTTGAAGCAAAAGTTAGGTCATTGACAACTATGGCTTTTTATTCAAAATTCCTGAAAAGCCTTGTGTCGGTAGTTCGATTCTACTCCTCGCCACCATTACACACATTCCAACAACCTCAAGAACGGCATCAGAACTTAAACACTGATGCTTTTCTTTTTGTCCAAAATCGCATACAAAAACACAATTAGCGACACAATATTTTTAAACCTCACTTACAACCCTTCCAAAAAGCATTAAAAATACTCCGTCTGCCGAAGAGCTAAGTCTATTTATTCACATCACACCCCAATATTTGAATTCCCCATCCTGAAGAGGTATGATGCAGGGGTAACCCAAAATCACACTACGTTTCAAGTACCTTTTTTTGAACATGCCAGAATCTATCGTTTCCACTTCTGTGCCGACATGGTCCTCAACGAATCATCCAGCAGGGATAGTATCCTTCCCTGTAAATGAAAAACCCATTTCTTGCCCCATAAGCACAAGGGTAGAGTTTTTTGAATGATGAACTCCTCAGGAGGCTACATTGTCTGATATTAATTTTCTCGACTTTCGGGAGGGAGTTATGAAAGTATGTATGAATTCATCTGGTGCAGTTGAGCGTATTTTACTATGAGAAAAAACCCCGAGGCAAAAGAAAAAAAGGGATATCCCAGCAGAATACTCAGTAGCCCAACAAGAACGAAAGGTGACAGCAAGACGGGATACCCCAGATGATTTAAGACTGTCGGTCGATGCAATACTCGCACAGATGAATGCCCCCAGTGTCACTAATACTCCACCAGCCTACTCTCTCTGACATATATACCGAAAAGATATCCCATCTAAAGAGATGACAGGATACCCCCTGTGAGATCGATCGCTTTCTTACACAAGCACAAAACAAGATTCTCAAAAAAAGATATTACTAGAAAGCCTTAAAACAAAGGAAAAAGATGGATCTTCTTGTCATCCAGACGTTGTAAAATTCATTTGTTGAATAATTGACAGCTTCCCTGATATAGACGGGGATTTTCTGAGAGAAAAGTTGTTCACTGAGACACTCATTTCACCTATTGTAGAGGCGAAATTGCTCACTTTTGACTTTTTAACTCATTTTTACTATTGAAATCAGTCGAGCGATATTCCAGAATCTGTAATCGTTTCGAGAAACAAGCTTCTTTTGAGTTATAAAATCAAGAATGACCGTATTCCCTATCAGGAGGTCACAGATGCAATTGAAAAATGAGACGATAGTCAAAAATTGATAGCCCAATTGGTGCAAATTTTTAGGGATATTCCCCAAAAAGATAGAATAGCTTTTTTGTCCTTATTAAGCGCTGAGCCTGTCATTCAAATACTTCAAGATACGCTAAAGCAAAGACCCGATTTCAGTCATTCGATTTTTAATACCACAAAGTCACGCCAAACAGGCGATGCTCTTTTAAAAAACATCCACTGGCTTGAATTATCTAACGGATGTAGTGTTGGGTGTGCATTTTGCTCCCTTGAGCCGTCGCGCAAAAAATCAAAAGATCTGAGTCATTTTTCTATCTCTGACATACTGCTTTTAGCAGCATCGTATGGCAGGGATTTTCAACCCACATTATATCTCGGCTCCGATCCACTCGACTGGGAGGGAAAAATCTGAGAAGAGGCACTTCATTATTTCGACCTACATAGCCTTATAGTAACAATTACAGGAAGAGCTCCATATATATCAACAGCTGTTCCCAAGGGCAAGGTATCATTGGCAGAAGAATACGCACCAATGATTAACAGGATTTCTTTGTCATACTGGAATGAGAATCGTTTATGAGGTCATCAGTTTACTGGACTCTGAGAGGGGCTATTATATGCAAGTCGAAGCATACTTCCATCTCATCAAAAAAGCATACAGTGGTCAGGAATTTCAAAAGAACGAGCAAACAAAAAGCATGAACCCTTCGACGTAAATGCTTGGTTTCCCAGCTGTTCCTCGGGAGTAAAGGTGTCTCCTGATGCCACTAGCTTGAGCAATCACATAACACTCTGAGCGAGAGATGCCACAATAGCTCCTCAGGGATATCTTGAAGTTGCCATTAACCAGGAAAAACCCACCTATCTATCAAGATCAGTCACTTACTGAAAAAGTAAATGAGATCTATCAATCCTACAAGATCTCATGACTGGTTCAATCGCATTGCCAGTCCATGTAGACGATGTGCGACAATTGAAAACGCCCCAAATTTTCTGAAGAGGCTCGTTTTTCTTAAATTTGCTTTGATTTGATGGACAAGAGCGAAAATATGTATTCGTATACAATCGTGAGGACACAGGGAAATCTGCTATTGTATATCTCACACCTGAGATGTACAATGAGCTATATTTCACTGATGCGTCATCAGTGCATCAAAGCCACATCGATACCCCTATAAACAAAAAATTACCCGAACCTCGGCGTGATTATACCGCACATGAGATTATTGATATAGTAACTTCCGGAGAGAATCTCACTAATACAATACGATACCTCAGATCGCCCAAGAACCTCGAGGCTTGTCATTTCACTATCCAGGAGACACGCAATCTCATAAAAACACTACTAGAGACTCATAACTGAAGAGAAGATGATCACGGTTATGTCATAGAAATGCTTATCAAGCATTTAATGTTTCACGAGGAATCATTCGATATTCATGAGATGATCACATATTTCAGATCATTTCTTTCCGATAGCGTTTTAAACAAAGCTATTCAGCTTCAGATGAGAGCTGCAATCCAAAATTTTGAAGCAAGAATTCCTAAAATTCCGTAGTACCTAGAATCATTCCCTACAACCCCCTAAAAAACTCCAACGCCGCAGCTCCGCCAGACTTTGGCCAGCTATGAGGATCATTCTGGAAAGTTGTATATTTTTCGAACCACATAACGGGATCACCCGAAGTACATCCATCCCACTGTCGTCCAATATATCATGCCAATGTGATATCGTGAGACATATTCGAACACTGATTGACTACTTTATGGAAGGATTCTGCTGCTTTACCTCACGCATATGGCACAAGTGCATCATCCGTTCTGTGCATGAGAAGAGTAGCCACAGGTCCGGTACATTCTCCTGAATAACTCGGTCCGCCAACTACAAATAATCCATGGATCACATCACCGCGCAGACAAGCAAGCTTATTTGCAAACCAGCCGCCAAGTGAGTGTCCAACAATATCTATCTGATTGCGATCGATGCAATAATTTGCAGCGATCTGATCGATCATTGCATCAAAGAATTTAATATTTGAGTATTCACTCCACGAATATCCGCCCTTTACAGCGACCCCAGCCGGATATGCCACGATGGAATCCGTTTGTGTACCACGACGAGAACTATCTAGGCCCATGTATCCTTGCACCATGTCATTGCTATTTGTTCGGCCATGGATGGCAATAATCAGTCGATAGGTTTGTGTTTTTGAATACGAACTCGGCACCGCAAGATTGTATTCACGATTGATACCATCGATCTTGATGAAATTTTCTTTGGCCAGCGAACCAGGCTTTACACATCCTGGACTCTTAAAATCTAGCTTTGATTTTGTGGCATTATATGCCGCAATGCGCTCGATGAGCTCAGCGGTCTTGCCACGAGAAATCTTGGTTGAGAGCGTGTATTCGTGCGTCTTGATGATATTAAATCCATCTGCGAGTTTTTGGTACGCATCATACCAATGAGCCCCAGTTTGCTCCGGCGCGAGCTTAAAGACTCGCAGTCCAAAAGTCAGCGCTTCAAGAGTGGTAACCGTATCATTGGGTCAGAATTTCCCTGTATCAAATCCCTTCGCGATTCAGAGTGTACTAGCAGTACAGATATATGGATGGTACCACTGTGTTACTGCAACATCAGGGAAACACTGTTCGGATGTATCTTTTGAGATTTCGATCTTGGCCATTTTCATGACCATTTTAAGAACTTCGGCGCGAGTGACGAGTGCTTCCGGACCAAAATTGCCGTCATCATAGCCACTAATAACCCCAGCATCCGAGAGTGAATTAATGGAGGACTTATACCAAGAATGCTCTATATCCGGAAAGGCCGCTCACACTGTCTGAGTCATGATTATTCCCGCTAAACAAAGAGCAAAAAATCGCAAACGGAGCTTCATAAAAAGAAGGATAAGAGACAATCATTATCCACACCAAAAGCACATTTCCAAAAAGAAGCATGTGAGTTTGAAGTGAAGACAAATTGATATTCTCTTCTTTGCAGAATCATAGTTCATCTGTATCCTGAGGATTGCGAATGTTTTAAAAGAGCTCCGCAAATTTGGTATTCTTAATCATCTGACATGAAAGATCGCATCCTAGAAAACCTTAAAAATACCGCTTGATTGGAATCCCTCTACCGAGAGAATCCTCAAGCATTCGAAAAAGAGTTCGACGCCATATTTTTGGAATATCCGAACTCCCAAATCCTCAAAGTGTGGAACGAGCGAATCCACTTCGAGGCTTCAAAAAAAGAAGCATCGACTCAGATGCCCCCACTCGCAGTTGTTATTCTAATTGCACTCGTTGTAGGCGTATTTGCAAAGCTTCCTGCGATTTTCTCTTCGATTGATGCTAGTTGGTATTATGAGAGAAATACTCCCATCTTTGTACTTGCGGGCCTTGCTGCATACTTCTTAGCAAAGAAAAAAGCGACTCTTAAACAGGCGCTCATTCCAGTGATCCTCTTTGCTGGTACTGCCCTCTATGCCAATCTACTCCCGAGTCCAGGTTCTTCGGATACACTCATGCTTGCACTCCTGCATATGCCATTCTTTTTGTGGTCAGTGGTCGGACTTGCGTATATTTTACCAAAATACAAGAGCCTAACGACACGAGTAGACTATCTCAAATATAATGGAGAAATGCTCATATATACTGGAGTACTCGCCATTACATGAGGGATTCTTACAGGCCTCACTCTCGGACTCTTTTCGGTAACAGGCATCGATATCCGTGACTGGTATGTCGAATGGATCGTAGTATTTGGAGCTGTTGCGTGTCCCATTATCGCAACATATATCAGCGAAATTCGCGAATCCTACCAATCGCGCATTGCTCCACTCGTTGCACGAATATTTTCTCCACTTCTCCTTATTACTTTGGTGACGTATCTCGTGATGGTGATCATTTGAGGTAAGAACCCTTTTATCGATCGAGAATTTTTGATAAGTTTTAATGCGATGTTGCTCTGAGTGCTCGCAATTTGCATTTTCGTACTTACAGAACAATCATCCAAGCTCTGAGCCTGAAAGTTGAGCAAGCTTACGAGTGCTATAACGGTCGCGCTTCTCGCAATTTCGCTCATGATTGATGGAGTCGCACTCGCAGCAATGCTTTTTAGACTTGCTTCGTATGGTTTAACTCCCAACAGAGTCGTGGTGCTTGGGATGAATATTTTGGTATTCGTACATATTTTAGGAATTCTCTATCACTACGTCGGACACCTTCTCAAAAACAAGCCGCTCTCCAAGACAACAGAATGGATTGGGTTCTATCTCCCCGTATACACGCTCTGGACAGCATTTGTAGTGTTTGCATATCCTATACTTAATACATTTCGATAGTCGACAATAATTTGACTGGCGGGTGCTCCATAATTCTGATACCATAGGTGATATTCCTATATGTCTCGTATGGAAACTCCCAAAGTCATGCTCGTAGAAGATGACGAATCACTCTCCACGATGTACAAAGTGAAGTTCGAGAATGCAGGATTTCAGGTCCGAGTCTGCGACAATTGACTGAATGCAGTGACGGAGATCATCGAGTTCACGCCAGATATCCTTTTTTTGGATATTATGATGCCATCAATGGATGGGATCGAGACGCTTTCGACTATACGAAGGCTCGCCCCATCTCTCACGACAAAAATCGTGATGTTCTCAAATCTCAATAGCAAAACCGAGGTCGAACAGTGCATGCAAATGTGAGCCGACGCATATGTAACCAAGGCTGATACCACACCAAAGCAGGCACTCGATATCGTTGAAAAGATGTTAGGTCTTCCTCATACCGAGTCAGAATGTACGCTCATCCCCATTGCGGATCATGAGCGTTGTTTTGTAGTACGTGCGCATTGCCCCTGATGCCAGAGAGCAATTAAGGTAACTGTTGATTTTTCGGATGGTACGGATTAGCCTCTAGCAATGCCTTATGTATACCAAAACTCTGACGTATACCTCTCGTGAAGAGCTCCAAGCATTTGCAACAGACAACCATTTTTCGGAGGAACCAAATGTCTTGGTACAGGTATTTTCGGGGATTTTGGATCGAGTTTTTTTAGAGGATCTTCGTATGCAAATCAAAGGACTTCTCCCCTCTGCAAAGATCATCGGCGCAACCACTGACGGCGAGATTAACCGCGGCAATGTCGCAACCGGTAGCGTCCTGATTTCGATAAGTGTTTTTGAAAATACAAAAATTACGACCGAACATATTGCCGATGCTGCAACCGACAGCTTTTTAGCAGGAGTTGCAATTACCAAAGCTATTTGCAAATCCGACACCAAAGTCCTCATTCTCTTTGGCGAGTGACTTCACACCAATGGAGAAGAACTCCTCAAATGAATCGAGAGCATCAATCCCGACATCGTCATTGCTGGTGGACTCGCAGGAGACAATGGAACCTTTATTGGGACATATATTTTTACAGAAGAAATTCTCTCGACTACAGGGATCGTGTGAGCAGCGCTCGAGAGTAAACATCTGACAGTAAAAAGTGACTACGCCTTTGATTGGATCAGTATCGGCAAAAAACTCACCATCACCAAATCTGACCGCAATCGTGTTTATGAGATCGACGGAATTCCGACCACCGAGATCTACAGAAAATACTTTGGCAACGAAACCGCCGAGAGACTTCCGGCTATCGGTATCGAGTTTCCGCTGATTATTTTAAAGAATGGACAAAGGGTGGCACGCGCTCCACTCACCAAACACCCTGATGGCTCGCTCTCATTTTGAGGCAATATTCACGAATGAGCAGTTGTGCAATTTGGACTTGGCGATGCTCGTCTTGTCCTAGAAACTTCTCATAAAATGTATGAGCGATTTCAGGATATCACGATGGAGACATTTTTTATTTATTCGTGCATGGCGAGGCGCAGATTTTTGCAGGAACATATCTCACTCGAGATGCAGCCCCTTGAAATGATTGCAGCCACAAGTGGATTTTTTACATATGGTGAGTTTTTTCATGCGAACAAGCACAATGAATTTCTCAATCAAACGATGACTGTACTCGGACTCACTGAGCACGCAGAAGAAAACAAACGATCTCATATCTCGCCCATTCCGTTTATTTCGAGTAAAAATCGCAGATATCTCGACACGATTCAGGCACTGCTACATCTCGTAAATGTGACCTCGACAGAGCTAGAAGACTTCAATAAGTCGCTCCAAATAGATATAAAGAGCAAGGTTGAAGAAATCAATAAAACCCATCAGTGGTATACCGAATCCTACAAAGATATCATCGATAATTCGTCAGTGGCGATTTGGATGGGCAATATCGATGAGACGACTGTATCTGTCAATCGTCTATTCACAGAACTCTCCAAATACACACCCGAAGAAGCTATTGGCAAGAAGTCATTTGATTTTTTTACACCGCAAAGCCGAAAATCACTCGAGGACAATATTACTCTCAGGCGCGAGGGCGCAAAAACCGAATACGAAGTAGAACTCCTCGCAAAAGATGGTGAAATTATCCCTGTCCGACTCACCGGAATACCCCTTGGAAGTGCTTGAAGTGTCGGTATGATGACGGACCTCCGAGCATATCGTACCCTCGAAAAAGAACGCAAACACCTTGAGGATCTCAATGCGCTTAAGGATGATTTTATCAATATTGCTTCGCATGAGCTTCGCACTCCCTTGACCTCAATCAAGGGTTACGCATCCATGTTGCTCGAAGGAGATTTTTGAGAGCTCGCCGAGCCTATGTATAAGCCACTCGAGGTGATGTTTGACTCAAGTAATCGCCTCATCAAACTCGTCAATGACATGCTCAATATCGCCAAACTCGAGTCTCGCAAAATGGAATTCGAGAATAGCACCATCCATCTACAAACATTTTTAGCAGAGATCAAATACGAGTACGACAATATTGCAGAGCGAGCCGGACTTGATTTTCTATTCGAAACAGACGAATCCATAGCGATCACGACCGACCCCAATCTCCTCAAACAAGTGCTCGTCAATCTCATCTGAAATGCTATTAAATTCACACCCCGCGGATGAACCGTCACTGTCCGATCAACCCAAGTAAACAAAGAAACCTTCAAAGTAGAAGTCATCGATACTGGTATCGGTATGAATATAGAAGGCACCAAAAAAATATTTTCAAAATTTTCTCAGCTTGATAATGTCTTTACGAGGACACATATGTGAAGCGGACTATGACTCGCTATTTCTCAGGAAATCGTCAGTCAGATGGGTGGACGCATCGAGGTAGAAAGCCGCTTGTGAATGGGATCAAATTTTCATTTTACTATTCCACTTGTTGCTCATCCGCAAGAAGAAAACACATAGATTTTGTTTGTTTCAGAGTATTTGAACTTCGCGCACAACTCGGTATACTTTCTCAAATTCACAGAAATTTTTCTCCTTTTCATAATTATTCTATTCCCCGTAAAGGCCAAATGCATATTTCAATCATCGATGACGAAAAAATTCTCGTAAACAAAGTCATGAAAAAGCTCTGAGGAAATGGCTATGCAACCAGTGCCTACTACAGCTACGAAGATTTTATGCGACGTGGCAATGCGGATTCACAACTCTATATTGTCGACCTTTCGCTCGGAGATGGGAGTGGATTTGATATCATCAGATGGTTGCGCGAAAATCGCAATTCTCATGTACCTATCATCATGGTTTCGGGTCACGGAGATAGTCAAAATATCATCTATGGACTCGAGCTCGGTGCAGATGACTACCTCATTAAGCCACTCGTGCCTGAGGAGCTTATGGCTCGCATCAAGGCAATGCTCAGACGACCCAACAATTTTGTGAGTTCCACCATTATAACCTACAAAAATCTCGTGTTCGATATCGATACCAAGATGGTAAAGATCGGCGATATTGGAGTACATCTCGCCAAAAAAGAAAGCCTGATTCTTGAGTTATTTCTCACAAATCAGGGCAAAATTCTCACACGGGAGCAGCTCGTGACAAGCGTCTGGGGAGGAGGTCAGGCCGACGATATTACGGATAATACCATCAACGCGACCATCTCCAAAGTACGAAAGAAACTCAGTGGTAATTTTACACCAAAAACGATCTACAATCACGGATATGTCCTCGACTAGAGGACATTTTTTATTCTTCCGAAAATATATATCCCTCTCAGCGAATATTGTGGATCCAGGTATCGAGCCCAAAAGGACTGAGCGAATTTTTGAGTCGCAAAATACTCACCCTGAGATTGCGATCCACCGTAATACAAATATCTCACCAGATCTTTTCTACTAAAAATGATTCGCGAAGCAGGCGCTCCGGAGAGGTAAAAAAGAGCGAAAGAATGTATTTGTTGTTTTTGGTGAGTGGAATATGGGTTCGTTTGAAATAAAATTCGTTTTTATCGAGGTGATAACTGAGTTCTTTGTAGTGATACACGTTTCCCTTTCAGGCAGAAGTCAGCTTAGAGAGACAGTAGTTTTTGAACCAATTCGAGACTCGTAACTCGAGTTCTTTAAGCCGTATAGGCTTGACGATGTAATCACTGGCTCAGTATTCAAAGGCTTCTCTCAGTCGGTCAATGTCACTAAAACCGCTGATCACGACGATCGGCATTTGTGCTTTTTTTTCTCGAATAGCTTTGATAATCCTGTATCCACAAAGTTCTTTGCTATTGGCCGAGAGCTTGAGATCTGTGAGTACGATATCGTATGAGCTGATAATAGAAAGTTCGTCTAAAAATTCAGTAAAAGAATGAAGTATTTTAACACGATTGGCAATGACTTTAGACTCGAATATTTTTCATATTTTGCCTGCCAAAAATACATCATCTTCGATAATGAGTATATTCATGGGGGTTTTGTTTTAGTTTTACTATACAGGGATCCTGATAGTGAATTCGGCGCCTCACAATCTTTGGGAATTCCCTGCGGTGATTTCTCATCCGTGCATTTCAACTATCTTTTTACAGAGATAGAGCCCCATTCAGAGACCCGTCGATTCGCCTCCTCCGAATGTTGTATATTTCTCAAAAAGTTGCGCTACGTTAATTCACTGAAATCCACGTCCGTTGTCTTCGATCGTGATCGTTATGAATCCGCCTTTTTTGCCCGCTTTTACGAGAATAATCGGGTCTTGTTTGTCGATGAATTTGACTGCATTATTCAGGAGGTTGGCAACAACCTGCTGCAGCTGGATACGATCGACGGAAGCAAATCCAATCTTATCACTGATCTCATTCATGAACTGTATATGTCCATGCATGCGAGAGTATACTTCATATTCTGTCTGTAATAAATAACTAATTTGCACATTTTCGCGAAAAAGTGAAACAGAGTGGATATCAAAATACTGCACAGAGAAGAGTGTAGAGATGAGTTCTCAGGTCTTGATGAGCTGACTATTAAGGAGATCGAGCTCTTTTTTGAGTAATTCTGGTGGCAGTTCATCATTAGCGAGATCATCGAGCATGCTATCTGCCTGAAAAATCGCACTCGCAATCGGCGACTTAATCTCATGGGAAATCACACTGATGAATTCTTTTTGTTGATTGATAAGGTTGTTGAACTCCATGGTTTTTTGGTCGACTTTTTTATCGAGATTAATCGAGAGATCGCGGATTTGTCCGTATGTCTTGATATATTTGATATGAAGTCCAAGTCCAAACGAAAAATCCCTGAGGGTTTCGATCTCGTCGGAGTTATAAAAATCTCAGAAGAGTTTGTTACCTGCAATAAGCACGCCAGTACACACATCTCACTCTTTATTAAAGAATGGCAGTACGAGAAAGGCTTCTTCTGGGATTTCGGCAAGGAGTTTTTTGCGGTCGAATTTAGATTTATTTTCTTCGATAAATACGAAATCATTAATAAATATCTTGTCCGGAAAGTACTCAAAAAAGCTCTGGAGTTCAGTCTTTTCAGCCTCATCTACAAAGACACGCACTTCTGAAAAGGTTGTCTTAAAGACCTTTCTGATACCCATGTGGATGTAGTCATTGAGACGCTCAAGAGAAGTCGCGTGCGAAATACTTCTGTGGATATCCTGCATTTTCTTTTTGAGATCTTGTCGGTACGTACTCCCGAGAAGTGTCTTACGCAGTACGAAATGCACAAATATAAAGAAGATGATCGCGAGAGCGGGGTCCAATATCGAATACTCATCCGTGAGATTCCAATAATTTGCGAGGAGATTTCAATAAATCGGAAAATATCCTTGTTTGATCAGCTCAAAGAGCAAGACTCAGAGGACTGCCGAGAGTACTGTTACCGAAGCCTTCCCCATACCAAAGCCACGGGAGAAGTAATAACGATTGATCGTAAGATAGATATAGAGGACAAAAATCGCGAGCGAGAACACGACTTCTTTTTCGAGAATCCAGATACCAAAAGAAGGTAAAATGAGCTGGAAAACAATCAAAAATAACACCAGCATAAATGCTGATGTCAGGATATGCTTGAGACGGATGCGATTGAGATAGGTTTGTTTTTTGAGCTGCTTAAATGAAAAATAACAAAACAAAAATACACAGGTTGCATGGAGCGCGATATGCAGAGCAAAGACCTTACCAGGGATTTCTCGGAATACTTTTTCACTCGCTTCGTAATAAAGTCCCGCGATGATACCTTTGGTAAATACATAAAAGGCCAGCACCGAAAGCATCCATCCAAGTATCCAAAGAACTTCTTTCACAAAGAGTTTCGACGGCTTCGTATTAAAAAAGTAGATAAAGCCTAACAAACTGTACACACCCAAAATCCCGATTGCGAAGTCCAAACGCGAGATCATCAGCAGCCAATCCTTGTTCGGAATACCTGAAAAAAACAGGAAATAGAGAATAAACCACGCACACGCAAAAAACGAAAACAACAGGAAGAAAAGCCCTGAAGGATTGCGATATTTACGGAAAACCATCGCTCCTCAAAACAGTGCGAATATAGTTGAGAAGGCATAGAGACTGACGTAGTAGCCCATGAGCGATGCAGTGATGAATAATTCGCGAGAATCCGCCCCTCAATTACGAGAAGCGGATAAAATCTTAAGAGAACTACTCATTTTACAAAACTATGCGGCGACTGCTTCGGATTCTGTGGCGGTCGTGAGCACTTCAATTTTTGGTCTGCTGTCACGTGCGAGACGCAAAAACTGCTTTGATCCATGCGTAAAATTCTCTTTGTAGATTCTTACTGGATCTCGGTAGACAATGAGATCGGTGTTATATTTTTCACCAATATTCGTGATTTTATGCTGCCATTCTGGCGAGCCATTGATGCCGAGAGAGATACCAGTATTGAGCTTCGCAGACATTCTATGGATAACGTTGTCCTTATCCAGCTCCGTTATACCTGGAAGATCAATATATTTATCTGGAATAGCTCTTGAAAACTGATTAAGAATCTCAAAGAGATTATTAAAATTGCGATACGGCTCTAAAAGTCCGATCGAAGAAAGCACCAACATCCTCGGTGGCACATGCCCATCAAGTGCACGACTCACGCGCGCACGGATCTCGGGAAGACCGACATTTTTGTAATGGTAGTGCAGGTCGAGATCAAATATCTTCTGGAGACTTGAGATATATCATTCTTCAAATCCAACGATCTTTTTTTGATCATTAAGACAGAGTACTAAGAAGGCTTCTTCTCTAATACGCTCTTTGATAAACTCGACATTTTCTGGTCCATAGACCATGCGCGTTTTACTGCCACAGGCATGACAATTGATATCATGTATGCCGATTTCGGTCATGATTTCTGCCACTGTTTTTGAGAAGAGTTCCTTGGGAAGGTCTCAAAATACGTCTTCTTTGGAGTGCATTTTGCTACAGCTCGTGCACTGTGCGAGCTCTCAGAGTCCAGCTTCGGATGCCCACATATCCTGACTTACTTCATTGAGACGAACGATGTCCTGTTCAGCGAGGTCTTTTGGGTTTACGGCCTGAATGCTGAGATTGGTATTTGGTGTGTTCATATACAAATAGTAAAAGGGTAGGTGTTACCGTTTTAACACCTAAGCGTTACATTTTTGTTACAAAAAAAGGTAAAAAATTTTTTTGTGTCCAAAATAAACTAAAAAAGTCTCCAAAACTGCTCAGTGAGAGTTTTGGAGACTTAAATATATGAATATTTATTTTGTGTGAACCATCTGTTTTGCAGAAAAGGCTATGTGATATGGGACTGTAGTAGCAAGTTGTCACGGGAAAAATTGTTCTAATTTTTCGACGACGCCTGCGTTACATGTCCGAAGCGCCGCGCTATAACCGCGCTTTGCAGCGGGTAAGAAGCGATCTTTTCTCTGAATAAACCATTCAAAATTGAAAAGTTTTAGATAGGGGGATGCTGCATCGTATCCAACAGGACTCACGATATCGAGCAAATTATAGACTTGAAGGCCTCATATTGAGAGCCAATTTTCGATGTGACTTTCAAGAATTCGTTGAATCTCGAGGCCAATCCTTCATTGGACGTCTGGCGAAAATGTAACACTCATGGATTCGATTTTGAGTATCACGCGCCGTAGTCCGTAGCTTCAGAGACTCAAATCGGTAAGTCTTCTGAAGAGGGTCTTTAAATGACCAATCCGAGCGTGGTCGGATTCATCTATGTGTTTTTGTATGCAGGAGAGTAGTATTTCCACACCTCCTATTTTTGAGTACATCATAAAGAGCTCATTTGAAGTACGGTAAGCACTAGCTTACGGATGATGGTTAATTTTTTCTTAATTTTTTCGTTCAATTTTTAATTTTGTCACTTTTTGCCTCTTTTATGAGCAAAAGCACCCAAAAAAATCAAAGAAAATCACTCAATATTTCTCTCACAGAAACCCTCACGTCAAATAAAAGCAACTGGCTAAATAGCCGCTTTACCCTATAATACGGCCCGTTCAAAAGACTTTTCAAGCCCTTAGGTGGCCTGAGTCTTGCATATTACATGCTGCATCATTTTTTTACCCCTTCGACATTGTCCGTACGTTTTCAAGATCTCAACCTTATCGAGCCAATTCTTCAGGCTCTTCACTCTCAGGGATACGAGACCCCTACTCCTATTCAAGAGAGAGCTATTCCCGTTATCCTCGAAAATCGCGACTTGCTCGGATGTGCACAGACAGGAACCGGTAAGACCGCTGCATTCGCTATTCCTACTATTCAGATCCTTGCTGGTCGAAAACCTGCAGGAGAACATCGAGTACGCCCAATCAGATGTCTCGTTCTCACTCCAACACGAGAGCTCGCAGTACAGATTGACGAGAGTTTCGAATCCTATGGCGCATTTGCTGGACTCAAGCATACCGTGATTTTTGGTGGTGTTGGCCAGGGGCTTCAAACCAACAAGCTTGGAAAGGGTGTAGATATTTTGATTGCCACTCCAGGTCGTCTCCTCGATCTTATGGGGCAAGGTTTTGTAAAATTGCAGCATGTTGAGATGCTTATCCTCGATGAGGCTGATCGCATGCTCGATATGGGATTTATCAATGATGTTAAAAAAATTGTTGGTAAAATTCCTGACAAACGTCAGACTTTATTCTTTTCTGCAACGATGGCGCCAGCAATTCGCACACTTGCGAATTCTCTTTTGCGAAATCCGGTAACTGTAGAGGTTACTCCAGTATCTTCCACTGCCGAAAAGATCGCGCAGTCCGTCTATTTTGTCACCAAAAATGACAAACAAGCCCTTCTTCAAGATATCATTCGAGCCAACGGCAAAAAATCTACACTCGTATTTACTCGCACGAAGCATGCAGCAGATCGCGTTGTTAAAGAGCTTGGTATGGCCAAAATCGCTGCACAAGCGATCCATGGTAACAAGTCACAGAATGCGCGCCAAAGAGCACTCAATGAATTTAAGGCAGGAGAAATTTCTGTACTCGTAGCAACTGATATTGCCGCCCGTGGAATCGATGTTGATGGACTATCATACGTTGTAAATTTTGATCTCCCAAACGAGCCAGAAACCTACGTGCACCGCATCGGTCGTACGGGTCGTGCAGGAGCCAGTGGACTTGCGGTTTCGTTTTGTGATGCAGAAGAGCGAGGATATCTCAGAGACATCCAAAAACTCATCGCCAAAGAAATCGATGTTGTCGAAAATCATCCGTATGTCGATAATTCTCCAGAGAGAAAACCTACTCCACCTGGCCGACAAAAGCGTGGACCCCGACCATTTGGGAACGGTGGACACAACAATCCAGTCCATGGTGCCAAAAAAGAAGGACCAAAAGCCGGACCTTCTGCCTATCGCCATAAAGATAAAAATCTCACTGGTAAAGGATTTAGCAAGCCAGATCACAAAGACGGAGCTGGTCCTGCTCCAAGCAAAAAACCTGCAGCACCAAGACCAAATGCAGCTCGTCCTTGAAGCCAGCGAAGCTCTTACCGATGAGGAAGGAGCGGTCGTTAATCGACAAAAGAAACATCTACATTCCAAAGTACGAAACCACACTTTTTATCTTGAAAAAGCGGGCATTATCTAGTAAGGTGGCCTGAGATCGGCGAGGAATTATTTGTTTACTCCACTTCCTATGGTACACAAAATCCATGATTTGAATCACGAGGTGGTTCATGCAGATATCATCAAAAAATACGCCAAGCGCGTAGAAGAAATCATCGAGCATATTCCGAGTGGTACGCATGCTGATCACGAGATGCTCCAGGTTTTTGTGCTCAAATATATCGAGGATATTCTCGAATGACGCATCACACCCGAAAACGCCGAAAAGAAACTAAGTCTCCACCAAAAACTCAAAAACATCCCCGAATTTGAAGCACTTCTTGCCGAAGTCCACTCGCAAGCCCGAGATACTCGTGCAGAAGTCGTTGCCCTCAAAAAAAGACGTAATTAGAACGAAGCAGACATCATATAGTCACCACTGTTCACGTATACGGGAAATATCCATTATCCAGTATCCCATGACTACCACGGTATCATCACAAGACACGCTTTCGGTAAATCCACACACACTCGAGTTTGCACTCAAAACTGCAGGTTATCCAAGCTTCGTACTTCCTGTGCACTGACTAACGAATGGTCTCACCAATGAAACACAGCGTAAAATCTGTGCACTCGTTGATGACAGAAAAGAAGGAATCAAAGAAATTTCACCCAAAAATATCGAAGGTGTGATCCAGCTGGTACAAACCGAAATAAAGAGCGTTTTAGGATAAATTCTCGCTTTCAAATCTCCAAAAAATCAGTAGACTCCCCTTCTCAAAAAACGAGAGAAAAGAATCCAACAAACACATTCTTTCCTTGCTGAAAAATCGCGTTCTGAATGATATAAAAAGAAGGCCGAACAAAAGATAATTTTGAGTTGCGAAATTGTTAAAAACTATTCTCAACTTAGATTTTGCAGGACCTGAGCTTTCCCCAACAGGAAGCCAGCCAGTTGGTCGTATAAAAAAGTTATACAGAAATACGCGTCAAGCGTGTTTTAATTTTTGACATCAACCTTGAAACGGATACACCTTACTGGACATTTTTAGAGTCCATTTTCTCTCCTTAGTACATGGAACTTCAGACGCTTCGAGATATCGTACGCCACATCGCCTCCAAGGTTCGCAAGCAGGACTTCCTGACTTTCTTTAAAAAGTTGTCATTTGTCGAGTTTGCAGAAGGACGATTGGTACTCGGTGTAGAATCAGCATTTATGCGAGACAATCTCCATAAATTCGATGCTGAAATCCTCGCCGCTGCACAGTCATGCATTCCAGAAGTCACAACCGTTGGATTTGTAGTAGATACCACTATTGAGAATCCCTCTAATCTCTTGGTTGTAGATTGCGCCAAAGAATACAAGGGCCTCACTACCAAGACGAAAGAAGAAGTTGCAGTCGAAAACGAAGTCGGCGGAATCAATGCTCGCCTCATCAGCGAAAAATATCGCCTCGAGAATTTTATCGTAGGACCCGCAAACCAGCTCCCATTCGCTGCGTGCGAAGCAGTCTCTCGCAAGCCAGGATCTGCGTACAATCCACTCTATATCTATGGAGAAGTTGGACTCGGGAAAACTCACCTCCTCCAAGCTACCGGTAACGCTGTTAAAGCACGATTTAAGGATAAGAAAGTCATCTATACAACTGCCGATCGTTTTATTACAGACTATGTCGACTCTGTAAAAAAACGCACAACAGACAAAATGCGCGAAAAATATCGCGGAATCGATGTCCTCATCATCGACGATATCCAGTTCCTCGCTAAAAAAGAACGCACACAGGACGAGCTCTACAACATATTTAATGTGATGTATGAGTCAGGTAAGCAGATTATCCTCTCCGGAGATCGTGCACCTCGTGAGCTCGAAGAAATCGAGCCACGACTCAAGAGTCGATTTGAGTGGGGTATCATCGTAGATATCGGAGCACCTGATTTTGAGACTCGCCTCGCCATCCTCCAAGAAAAAGCCCGCGCACGAGAGTTTATCTTGCCGCAGGAAGTCGCTGAATTCATTGCATATAACGCAGTATCAAACGTCCGCGAACTCGAAGGAATCCTCAACCAGATCATTGCAGAATACGAACTCCACAATACACCTCCTACTATAGACAATGTTGGAGCGCGTATGAATCGCCTCGGAGTTACCGATACACTCGTCTCACACCGCAACAAAAAAACTGCCACCAAGAGCTATGATGAGCTCGTAGAAGCTGTTAGCTCGCACTTTGGCATCGACAAGAAGGCTATCCTCGGAGAAGACCGCCGCAAGGAGCACATGATCCCGCGTCAGGTTGCAATGTACCTCCTCAAGAATAAACTCCATTTCACTTACGAGCGAATTGGAAATATCTTCTCAGGGCGCAATCACTCAGCAGTTCTCTACTCTTGCCGCAAGCTCGAATCCATCCTCAAAAAGGACCAAAATCTCTTCTACGAAGTGAATGTTATCCGCGACAAACTCGGACTATAATTTCCAAGTATGAATACGATTGCCTCCTCCGAAAATCAAAAAGACTCCGATCTCCTCTCTGATCGAGGGTCTTTTGGTATACAGGAGACATCAAAAAAGCGCTTAAATGAAAGCCTTGAGAAAGAGAATCCGTCAATTATTGTGAGCACATTGTTCACGGATGGCAGCAATGAATTCGACATCTATTTTCGAGAGAGTTCAACTCAGACATTTTTGCAAAATATAGAATGTACGGGCTTTAGAGATGAAGAAGATGAAGATTTACCGCCAAAGCTCTTCACTGTGAGTGTAAGCGATGAAGAAGAATCCTGCACACTCGATCTCCTCGTTCAGGCCATCACTATTTCTCCCCGTAAATGGCAGCAACTCCAAAGTCATGGAATGGTCGTTACTCGCCTGTATCCTGTAAATACAAAGCTCGTACTTGCAATCCCCTCTCGGTTTAAGATGTCAGATACAGAGTTTCGCAGATGAGGAATGGAAGCATTTGGGTTTATACGGTAATTTTTCTCTATGCCATTTTTGGAAATCGAAGCGAAAATCCTCGAAATTAACCGCGAAGAAGTAGAAAAAAATCTTCTCTCACTTGGCGCGGAGAAGATCTTTGATGGCGAACTCGTCTCGTTTTCGTACACTTCTCCGAATGGAAAACGAGTACGGATGAGAACATTCAACAATGTGCAGACACTGCTTACATATAAGGAAAAAGCGTGAGAAAGCGCATTTGCAACACAAGAAAGAGAGTACGAGATAGAGATTCAAAATCCTGATACGATGGATTACATCCTGAAAGCTACAGGTTTTGAGTGCATTGCAAAGATTATTAAACACCGCACTTCCTATACGCTGAATAATACACGCTACGAGATCGATGATTATGGAACTATTCCTGTATTTATCGAGTTCGAATCTCCGAGTGAAGAGGCACTGATAAAAGCAGCCGAAGCGCTGGGTTTTAAAAAGGAAGATCTCTTCCTATGAGGAGCAAAACTCCTCGAAGAACATTACGGAGTACGATTAAATATTTTGTAATTGAGCCCTATGGCATCAGGAATCCTCTATCTCGTCTCTACACCCATCGGGAACCTCGAAGATATCACACTTCGAGCACTTCGCACATTGCGCGAGGCGGATTATATTGCCTGTGAGGATACTCGCACTTCAGGGATTCTTCTCAAACATTATGAAATTACGGGCAAGAAGACGATTTCGTTCCATTCGCATACGGGTGCAGGTAAAGAGGATGCGATTATTAAGCTCTTAGAAGAAGGCGCAAATATCGCCCTCATCTCAGATGCAGGAACTCCAGGGATATCAGATCCAGCCTACTCACTTGTACGCAAAGCAATCGAAGCAGGGATCACCCTCTGCCCTATTCCTGGAGCTTCGGCTGTGCTTTCGGCACTTATTTGCTCGGGCCTTCAGACACACCACTTTACATATCTCGGGTTTTTACCGATCAAAAAAGGACGCAAAACCCTCTTTGAAAGCCTTCAAAACAAAGATCATACAGTTGTGATCTACGAGAGCGTCCACCGCATTGAGAAAACTCTCGCCGAACTCGAGGAATATTTTGGGTCTGAACACCAGATCGTAGTGGGACGTGAACTCACTAAAAAATTCGAAGAATTCGTACGCGGAACTACTACCGAGGTTCGCGAGCATTTTAAAACTCATCCGATGAAGGGCGAGTTTGTGGTATGCTTCTAAACTTCTCAGTCTCGAAACTTCCCAGAAACCTCATAGAATATATGTTTTTGAAATTCAAGCAGCCTTGGTGAATTCTAGGTGCGCACTGGCTTTGATTGAATGAAAAAGATATATTCTATGAGGTTTCATTCGATGAAAGGTCGTATGGCGATAATGAACGTGGATAGTATGTGTATTTCTTACCGACAAAAGCAGAGGGCACCTCAGAGACGCACAGTGAGTCGGTTTCGAAAACCACATACTATCCACGTTCATCCTGAAATATGGCGCAAATTGAAGCCTAAAAAAAGAGTCATTGCTGACTCTTTTTTTGTTTAGCGAACTTTTGCTGTTTGGATGATGGTCTTCACGACTGAGCTATCGAATGTTCCGCCAATAACAAGAGTTCCAGATCCGAACTTCATATATGTGCGAGAAGTATTCGCATCTTGATAGAATCCATTCTCCCCTTCTGCAAGCTGCTGGAGGAGTTTTCTTGGATAGTACCAGACTCGAACCTCCGCGCTCTCAAAGTCGGTTGCCCCCGTTCCTACACGAAGCGCTACGCTATGAGCTGCCTCATCACGAGGACCTGTACCGAGGTAGTACGTACCCTTGGGTACTGAAAATCCGTAGCCAAGTGATTCATTCCAGTATTCGGTTACACCCGATGAGGTAGTGCCCGTACTCGTAATTGTACCCGTGTTTGTAGCAACTACTGGCGGAGGATTCACTAGAGGATCAGAGTCGCGTGCATCGCGACCAGCCGGCGTATTGACGATGGCATCAGGAGGCGGAGGAGTCATGCTTCCAGAATCTGTAGCAGGAGGAGTGGTATCTCCAGTAGAGGTATCTGATGTAGTTGTACCCGTTTGCGTGACCTTACGGTCATTTTCGTTCCAAACTGGTTTTTTGGGCGTATTGTTCGAGAGTGCGTAGTACCCAAGGAGCACGATCACCACGAGAAATATAATCGCTCCGACGATCGGTTTACTCTTGGGTGTATTTTTTTGTGTAGCCATAGAGAGGGATTAGTTACACAGAGTATATGCAAAGCGAAGAGAATCATATATCGAACTTTTGCATCTCAGCGTTCTTTAGGGCAAAATATCGAAAACCCCCACCCTATGCTAGAAAAACTCAATACAAAAGAGGCTGACAAAGTTGGTCTTGATCAGCCAGACAATACCCTTGATACAGCTGACAAAGAGCTCAACAAGGACAATGCAGACTTCGAAAAAGAGCTGAGCAAAAGCGGTAAAACAGAATGAAAAGACTCTCAAACAGATACCCTCTTGAAGAAGATGGTTGAGACGAGCATGACCAATCTCAGTACTTCTCTCGCTCCAGAGGACAAAAAAACCTTTGATGAAGGTGCTGAAAAGCTCACGAAGGAATTTGATGCAGAAAAAAGTGCGATCCTCCAGAGTGAATCAAAACCCGAAGAAAAACGAGAAGCTCTTATCAAGATCTACCACCAATTGACAGCCTGACTCGAGAGTCTCCAAGGCAGTATCGAGGGCCCAAAAGGAGCGCAAAAAGCTCAAGAATCAGCTACTGCCGAGACAGAAGCTCAACGCTCAAAAGAACAGCTTCAGAGATTTCATAAAGAGATGGCAGATGCTCGACAAAAGCTTGCACTCGAAAAAATGAATGAGCAGCGTAATGTCCGACTTGCCATGGTCAAGGAGCACATCCAAAAAGATCCACCAAATGGAGAAGCTCTCGGAGGGCTCTCTGTTGCATAAACTAAGAAAATTTAAATATAAATACGCCCCAAATTTCGGGGCGTATTTATTGTTTGCTTCCCATTTTAAAAATCCCATAATATTCGCGTTATTTTCTTCCTCCTTATGATGCGAAATAGAGACAAAAGTTACTCTGGATCTGCAGCCTTCACACTTGTTGAGCTCATTGTGGTGATTACGATTCTTGCGATTTTGGGGACGATTGGATTTTTGTCGCTCCAAGGATATTCGAGCAGTGCGCGAGACAGCACGAGATCAAGCGATCTTGCCTCGATCTGAGTTGCACTTGAAGCACAGATTACCACAGGAATTTCACTACCTCAACCGGATGCGAATGTAATTACGATTACTGCCTCAGGCGCAGCGATCGGTGCACAATGATATGCAGGTAAAAATCTACTCGGATTTATCTGATTTGGGGGCAAAGGGATGGATCCGACGGACAATCAGTACTACACCTACAGCACGGACACGAGCGGCAGTACATACCAGATTCTCGCACTTCTCGAAAATACCAATGGAGTAACAGCGATGAGCTCTGTCATACCACAGGCATACGCTGCAAACTATGATACTCGAGTGCCACTCACTCGATGAGCGCAGCTTGGAATACTCGTCGGAACTATCACAGGCTCGACTCTCAATCAGCCAATACAAGAGACATATAATGCTTCAACAGTCACACAAGTAGATGTACAGGTAAATACAGGGGCAATTATGGCCATCCTCGATAACAAGACGTTTATCGCAAATATCTCCACCAGCACTGGAGCGCTCTGAGGACTCGAAATGAATTACAAAGGGATCATGGAAGTCGTCATGGCAGATTGCCCGAAGGGATGGTCAGTTTCGACGACAAATGCGATTTTAAGTGGAGCGCCTGGAATCGGCTTTTCGACAACCTGATTAGCAAAAGTCTGTAGTGCGAAACCAAATAGTACAGTGCCCGTATGAGTAGATTATTTGATTGCATGAGCATCTTGTCCAACATGATCCATTAGTTCACCGAATAGTACTGTAGCGTTAGGCTTACCTCAAACAGTGGCTTGCAGTAGCGGCACAGCATGTCTTGCCTGCCGTACACAAGCTGCAGGATTACTCCCATCAGGAACAGAAGTGGTTATGACTGCGTGTCCGGCCGGCTGGCAATCATCTACAAAAACGATTGCTGCATCTGGTGCAGCTTCAGCGGGAGCCTGCTCTCACAATGCAGGACAGCCAAGTACGAGTTCTAATATATCCTGCAAAATCTGCATCGCTCCATAAAAATTCCCCTCCTTTGCACAAAGCTTTGGAGGGGAATTTTTTATGGGACACTACTTGTTTTCGATCGTTTCTGAGAGATTCATGATTGGTTGCATGATACCGACGGCGATGAAACCGATGACGATGGCCATGGTTACGATGATCACTGGCTCGAGCGTCTTGTTAATTGCATTGATCGTGTTGTCGACTTCTTCATCATAGAAGTCAGCGATCTTGAGGATGATAGAATCGAGTTTGGCGGTTTCTTCTCCGACTTTGATCATTTGGACGAGCATTTCTGGGAAGAGTTTGTCGTCTTCGAGATTTTCGGCGATTTTGACTCCGCGTTTGACGTCTTCACGGAGGGCGAGGATTCGCTGGCGATAGACTTCGTTGTCGACGACTTCGGAGACGATTCGAAGAGACTCTACGATCGAGATACCGCTGCCGAGGAGATTGGAGAGAACACGTGAAAACTTTGAGAGGATTACCTTACGAAGCACTGATCCAAAGATTGGGAGTTTGAGGAGAAGTGCGTCAAATTTGTAGTGACCTTCTGCACTTTTGCGCCATACACCGAGGAGTACGATCGCGATGACAATCGTACCGATCATAGCCCACCAGTAATTTACAAAGAAATCACTCGTCGCCATCAGGAGCTGCGTCAGAGCCGGAAGCTTGTCTTTGTCACCAAACATCTCAACGAGCTTGGGAACAACGAGTGTCATGAGGACGGTGATCGATCCGAACATGACGATGACAATGGCTGCAGGATAGATGAGAGCGCCTTTGATTTTTTTAGTAACACTGTCGACCTTTTCGACCTGATCAGCAAGCTGGAGGAGGGCGTTATTGAGTTTACCGGTTTTTTCTCCGGATTCGATGATGGAGGCTTCAGCATCAGAGAATGTACCATCAAAACTACGAAGCGTGAGGGAGAGATTTTTTCCGCCCTTTACTCATTCGATGATGCGGCTGTAGACGTTTTTGACGACAGGATTTTGCTCTTGTTTTTCGAGGATAGCGATGGACTTGAGTACTGGAAGTCCTGCATTAACCATGGTCGCAAGAAGTCGGAAAAAGATCACCTTTTCTTTGAGCTTCATTCGCTGGTGAGCGACGAGCCATGCATCAAAGGATTCGAGTGAGAATCTAAATGATTTTTTGGTGACTTCGGCACTCGATTGAGTGTCTTGGATGATGATATCCTCCATACTGGTGTATTAATTTTCTTTTGCTGCTGCGTAGACTTCCTCGAGCGAAGTAGCACCATTAAGTGCCTTCATGATACCGTCTTGTTCGAGTGAGATCATCCCTTCATCGATACCGATTTCATTGATGACGACGCTGGATTCTCCGGCGACGATCGCTTCTTTGATGCGATTCGTAATCTCCATGATTTCGTAGATTCCGACACGTCCTGAGTAGCCGGTATTCCCACATTCGTTACATCCAACTGGCTCGTAGAAGGTTGGATCTTTGAGCTTTTCTATACCTACACGACTAACGAGTTCATCCTTGTTGGTGCGAGCAATCGCACGTTTGAGTGAGGCCTGCATTTTTTGTGGAAGTTCTGCAGCCTTGATCGCCTTTTTGCAATGCGGACAGAGTCTGCGAACGAGGCGCTGTGCGATGATGGCGTTGATCGAAGCTGGCAAGAGATATGCTGGTATTCCCATATTGAGAATACGAGTGAGCGTCTCAGATGCAGAATTCGTATGAATCGTCGAGAGCACGAGATGACCCGTAAGCGAAGCTTCGATAGCGATATTAATAGTCTCTTTGTCGCGGATTTCTCAGACCATGATGATGTCTGGATCCTGTCGGAGAGCGGTGCGAAGTCCGGATGCAAAATTGTAACCAATATCTGGGAAAACCTGACTCTGTGAGACTCCATCGATCGTGTTTTCGACAGGATCTTCGAGGGTCATAATATTAACGTTTGGCTTGTTGAGCTTAGAGAGACAAGCATACAGTGTCGTCGACTTACCTGAACCGGTTGGACCTGAGGTGAGTATAATACCATTTGGTAAGCTGATCGCTTTTTGGAGAAGAACTCCGTTGCGCCCCTCAATACCGAGTGCACTGAGCTCAGGGATTTTTTTGGATTTGTCGACGATACGCATTACGATTTTCTCACCATTGACGGTAGGAAGCGTCGAAACACGAAGATCGAGTGATTTTTCTTCGAGCGTTGTTGAGATACGTCCATCCTGCGGCATTCGGGATTCGTCGATTTTGAGATTTGCGAGGATCTTGTAACGCGCAACAATCTGAGAGTGAAGAAACTGTTGGTATTCGAGAACTTCTGTGAGTACTCCGTCTATACGATATCTGAGTCGTACAAAATTCGAGAGCGGCTCAATATGAATATCCGACGCCTGCATCGAAACGGCAGCCGAAATAATAAGATTACAAATGAGCTGAGCATTGTCTCCTTTGTAGACTTCGTTTTTGAGATCTTCGAGAGCTTGGAAAGCCATGGTACTATTGAGCGGTAGAGCTATTGGTTGCGGGTGTCTGAGTGTCTGACGAGCCTCCCTGACGTGCGTTTGTAATGTCAGTGAGATCCTTTTGGTAGTTTGCGTTTATAGCGTTATAGCTGGTGAGCACGCCATAGAGAGTATCAAACTCAGTTCCGATATCGCGGATAGTGTTACTTTTGAGAGATTCTTGCATCTTTTGATCGATCGAGCCAATGTCATCTTGGAGACTCTTGATAGAGTTCACTGCAGCAAAGGCAATCGGGTTTTTACAAATATCAGAGTTTCCATCCTTGCAGAGTCCGCCATTGGTTTCGATATTCTTTTTGAGTGTCTTGATATTGGCTGCAAGCTCATTGCGGATCTGGATGAAGTCGCTATAGCTTCTTCCTCGTACGTAGAGCACAAGCACGAGCTGACCCTTATTTTTGTTATCATTGCGCTCAGGAGGTGTATCAAATTTTGCAGCATCTACAGTGATGAGCAGATTTGAAAGTGCAGAATCCGTCGAAGTATCAGCAGCAGGAGTTGCTACCGTTCCTGAATTAGTTGAAACATCAGTATCAACGAGTTTCCCATCCTTGAGTGGAAGGGTTCCAGAAGCCTGAATCGCATCGAGGAGTGCAAGAATCGAATTATTTGTACCCGCAATATCGAGGGTCACTTTGTAGCTACCAATATTTACAACTCCAACCTGTGAAGTACTAAATACAATATTTGAGAGACCAACCGAAGAATAACTCTCAAGATTGAATTTTTTGAGGAGGTGTTCTTCGACAAATTTTACGAGCGACTTGAGGGTAATGCGATTTTTTGAGAATGTATCATCCTGATCAGCCGGAGAATCACTAAATGTCGGAAGAATATTTCCAATAATACGAGCGTTATTCTCGATGATTTTGTCATACGCACTAACCATTGTCATCTCTGACTTGATCCAATCCATATATGGCATTGAGACATTTGCAGGCTTTTTGAGGACCTCAGTAATTTTGTCATAGTCTACCTTTTCGTCTTTGGGACGATTATTATTGTTCAGCTTGCTGATGAGGGTCTGGTATTTGCGGCCATCGATCCCATCGCTTTTCATAGCATTGAAGCTCTTGACCATGTCATTGAGTGTATCAACTTTGGCGCCGACCGCACTGTAGCCATCATAAACATAGAGCCAGAGAAATGCGCTCAAAATCACCACGAACATACCATTAAGGATGACGCTTTTGATCAGGCGAGATTGTTTTTTCTTATCGAGTGGAGCGTACATATTACGACTTATTAGATACTACGTAGCGAAGCTTGAGATTGAGCGTGGTGTGTGTACTAAATGTTGATTTGATACCGAGGTCTGAGCTCGAGTATTTTTCGAGATCGAGTGCTTTTGGGACTTCGACGATCTGGAAATGACTATTTTTGTCCGAGAGCTTATCGATGAGTGCAAGTGCTGTAGACCTCGAAGTATTGGATTCTTCTGTACCAGAATTAAGTCCAAATCCATAGCAGTCACAGTTGACATTGAGGATGCCCTTTTCATCGAGAGTAAGTTTTTTACATTCGATGTCTTCACCTCTGCGGATAGTGGATGAGGCCTTGATTTCATTGAATTGATCAAGCACCTTTGTGAGTGTTACACGTCCAGCAGTGTGAAGTTGAATGAATTGCACTTCGGGTGAATTGAGGACATTCTGCGATTGGAGTTTTTTAGGGACCAAGATTGCAAGCGGAACTGTGAGATCCTTTTCGTATTGGGCACGATCTTTAGTAAGTTTGTCCTTGATCTCAACGTATAACTTACATTCGGTATTGTCATAGTCCCCTACGCCCCAGGCGAGATATGAACAAATCGGGAGATTCGACAAAAAACCACTCGCATCCAAATTACGAAGGGTGACGTCGACTCCCAAGATAAACGAAGCGACGAGGAGAACCTTAAAGAGAATATCAGTCACTCGCGTTGCGATCTGGAGTGGATGTTTTTTCTCGTTGGCGAGATCTTCTTTGTCTTTGGCGAGATCACCAAAATCGAGCTCATTCTCGAGCTCTTTAAATAGACTCTCTCCACTCATCTCCTCTTGCGGGGAGAGAAATTGTGTTTTTTGTGGCTCCATAAAGGATGAAATAGACGGATACAAAAGCATCCTACCATTCTCCTTACTTCGTTGCAAATTTCGGCCTTGACGCTTCGAGAAGTGGTAGGAACTCTTTAGTTGATACCATTTTTATCGGGAGTCATTCGGGAAGTGATGCGAGCACTTCGCTTCCCCATTCACCGGTTATGCGCTTGTCGAGAAGCACGAGCACGCCCTTGTCTGTTTTTGTACGGATCAAGCGCCCGATTCATTGGCGAAGTTTGATGATCATTGCAGGAAGCGCGTAGTCACGGAAGGCGTTATCATAGAGCTTTGATCGCGCCATAAATATCGGATCAGTTGGAACCGCAAATGGGAATTTATGGATGATAAGAAGCTCGAGACTCTCACCAGGAAAGTCGACTCCTTCCCAAAAACTCTCCGTTCCAAAAAGAACGCTGTGGTCGGAGTTTCGCATAAATTCTCCGATCATCTTATGCTTCCCACCACTCATTCATTGTGTGAGGAGCTGGATTCCCTTGGATTTAAATGCTGGAGCACATGCGAGTGCCATTTCTTTGATCGCTGTGAAGGCTGTAAAGAGCATGAGCGTGCGGCCGCCAAAGATAAGCACGATATCACGGACAAACTGAGAAATTGCTCGCTTTTCTTCTTCTTTGCGCACATCTCAGAGTTCAGACGGAATATAGAGCAGCGCCTGTTTTGCGTAATTAAAATCGGTCTTGAGTACATGTAGATCAAAGCCTCAGAGCGAAAGTACGCGAGTGATATAATTAAATGATCCACCAACTGCGAGCGTTGCACTCGTGGCAACAACACTCTTACGATCCTTCCAGAGTCGTTCAGCAAGGAGCGGTCCGATCGCGAGTGGAGTCGTTACAATCTTGATAGATTGCCCCTCTCGCTTTGAGAGGATGCGGATACTTGCGGTATTTGCTTCAGATAAAAATCGTCCGAGATGGCTCATAAAAAAATCAAGTCGCCCAATCGGCCCCTCGAGTTCGCGCATGAGTTTTTCGGGAGCCAAAAAAAGCATGCGTTCAAAATCCGCAACCCGTAACTGGAGTGAATCAAAAAGTTTGAGAAGCTTTGAATACACTTCATGCTTAAAAAATTCACCATCAAGCAGCAAGTCCGTCGCTCGACCAGCGCCATACGAATCCCCTCCTCCCATCCGTATTTTTGAAGCGAGATAAAAATCCAATTCTTCAAAAAACATCGAAGCCGTGAGCACCATTCATTCTCATTGTTCTTTTGCCTCAGGGAAGAGAAATGGATCGGCGATTTCTTTTTTGTTATGACGTTTTACGAGTCGATCGACTTCGACAAGGACATGATCGATATCGTCAGTATGAGAAGTTGCTTTAAGTGTATCCGTCGCTACCGCCTCAAGATTGTGGACCTCATCGAGCACGAGATGATCGAGCTTTGGAAGCACGCCACGAAGCTCGTCCTCGAGAAATTCGGTAAGCAAGAGCGCATGATTGACGACCACAATATTTGCCCGCTTTGCTCACTCACGTGCAAGGAAGAGAAATTCGTCATCTTTGTGGGGATTTTCGGAGCCGAGGACTCTTGAGTCCGAGGCATTAATGTCATCTACGAGCGAATATTCAGGTCCATAAAACGAGAGTTCATCGAGCTCACCAGTCTTGGTTTCCATGAGCCAGTACGCGATCTTGATCGCAAAAATAGCCTCGAAGTATTCAAACCGTTCTTTGTCGATAAATTCAAAGGCCTTGAGCAGGCTCACATAATTGGTTCTTCCTTTGAGTTTTTGTACCGAAAAATGGTCGAGATGAAATTCTTTTAAAAGCGCACGGAGTTTTGGTACGTCTTTTTCGATAATCTGGTCTTGGAGAGTTCGAGTATTGGTTGAGACAAAAATCTGAGACCCTTCTTTTGTAGAATGTAGAATCGCAGGAAGCAAGTAAGCAATGGTTTTACCGACTCCAGTGGGAGCTTCGATGAGATATTTTTTACCCTCGGTATAGGCTTCGTGGACGAGACTCAGCATCTTCATTTGCTCGGGACGTTCCTCGAGATTGGTTGCAGCCGCAAGAACATCTGCAAAATTTGGAATCGCCTCAGGCTCATCGCTCACAAGTCTCGTAGGAAGCGGCATGCGTGTGAGCTTCGACTCAAGAATTCCGATAATAAGCTCGTCCGGCGCAAGCTCAAGTTCGATTACTTTGTTCGCAAAAAATCGGAGCATATTCCCCTCTTCGGTACGAGAAGCGATCGAAATAAAGAGCTTTTGATGTGCATCATCCAAATCCTGGATTTGTTTGAAGAAATGCGCAAATACAAATCCCGTTGCGAGTACATCTGCCATCGCACGATGTGCTCAGACATGGCTATACCCAAGACTCGTCGCGATACTTGTAAGATTGAGACTTTTCTCATGGAGCATCAAAATCTCCGCGAGTTTAAAGGTATCAATAATGAGCGTCTCATTAAAATCGAGTCCGTATTCACGCAAAAATGCGATATCAAAATCGACATTATGCCCGATCACCGGACTCACTCACAAAAACTCTGCGAGAGTATTTCGCACAGCTGAAAATACCGGAGCATTTACGAGATCTTCGTTGGTAATCCCAGTGATATAGGTGATGTCTTCTTTGATCGCAAAGCCAGGATTGATGAGCGTCTCATATCGTCCGAGCTCTTTGCCGGTCTCATCGATACGTAAAAGCGCGACCTCAATAATCGCGTCGGTTTTTGAATCTAAACCGGTGGTTTCTAAGTCTACTACTATAAATTGCATGGACGTCATTTTAGGGTTTCGAAGTTGAATATCAAAAGAAAGTCCAAAAGGAAGAACTAAAAAGATCACCTCTACTCAGATGATCTTTTTTAAGGAATTTCCCTAGGCTTTGACGAGGCGTTTTGGGAAGACTTCACGTTCCAGTGACCGCAATCGAACTTCGTGAGACACATTTTCCGAGATATGTCCGAATGCCTGTGAGAGAAGCGCTCGCGTCGTATCATGCTCAGCTCTGGATTCTTCACGGAACGATTGGAAGTCTTCGGAGAGGTGGTCAACCTTGCTTTCAAGTCAGTCGAAGCGGGTTTTGAAGCCGTCCACTTTAGTTTCAAGTCAGTCGAATCTGGTTTCGAGACCAACTACTTTAGTTTCAAGACCGTCCACTTTAGTTTCAAGACCATCTACTTTAGTTTCGAGTCAGTCGAAGCGAGTTTCAAGACCATCGAAACGTTTATCGATCGAATCGAACTTCTGTAGTACGAGTGACTGAAATTCTTGCGTCTCCATAATGGTTATGGGAAAGATATAAAGTGCGCTATTGGAATCTAGGGTATGTGCCGGAAACTAAAAAGCAAAGAAAACGACCCGAAATTCAAAGAAAAAATCCTCCTTTGCTCTTGCGAGCTTCAGAGGATTTTTTATCGAATATTATTCGCTTATTTCATCTTGTTGCGGAGGAAAGCTGGAACATCGAGATCAGACTGTGACTCTGCTGGGCGTGGAGCCGGAGCAGGATTTGAGAATGTACTCTGGTGTCCAATGAGCTTCTTACCAAACGGGCTTGCGCTTGATGAGTGCTTTGAAACCTCGAGATGGCGCTGGTTAGTTTCTTCATTAAAACCAGTGGCAACAACCGTGATCTTGATTTCACCAGTATAATTTTCGTTGATGGTTGCTCCAAAAATAATGTTTGCCTCTGGATCGCATGATTCAGTAATGATGCGAGCTGCTTCATCAACCTCAAACATTGAGAGATCAGTACCACCCGTAATATTAAAGAGGAGACCGCGAGCTCCCGCAATTGAGAGTTCGAGAAGCGGAGAATCTACGGCAGCGCGAGCAGCTTCGATAGCTCGGTTTTCACCAGAACCATATCCAATACCCATGAGCGCAGAACCTGCATTTTCCATAACCGAGCGAACGTCCGCGAAGTCTACGTTGATGAGACCAGGAAGCGTAATGAGATCCGAAACACCCTGTACACCCTGATTGAGGACTTCGTCTACAATATTGAATGCATCGAGGAGAGGAGTCTTTTTATCGATGATTGAGAGGATCTTGTCATTTGGGATCGTGATGAGTGTATCCACCTTATCCTTGAGTTTCTCATATCCGTCGATTGCCTGAAGCGAACGACGCTGACCTTCAAATGAAAATGGCTTGGTAACTACCGCGATAACGAGCGCTCCGAGACCCTTTGCAATTTCAGCGATAACTGGTGCAGAACCCGTTCCTGTTCCACCTCCGAGTCCACAAGTAATAAACACCATATCAGCACCCGCGAGTGCCTGCTTGATTTCTTCGCTTGATTCTTCTGCGGCCTTTTGACCAATCTGAGGATTAGCTCCGGCACCGAGACCACGAGTTGCCGCACGTCCGATATTGATGCGGATTGGAGCCTTTGATGTAAAGAGCGCCTGAGCGTCGGTATTTACAGCGATGAATTCTACGCCTTCGAGACCTGATTGGATCATGCGATTAACCGCATTGACTCCACCTCCACCCACTCCCACAACCTTGATATTGGCAACAGGTGAAATGTAGTCTGAGACGTTAATTTCCTCTACTGCCGATCGCATATCACCACCGCGGAGGAGATTTTTGAGCTTGTCGTCTGATTTCTTTGCTACTGACATATATACAGATGTGAGAGATTATGGAAGGATTTTTTGAAAGAGATTTTTCACCGAATGCCAAAATCATCCGAATGAGATATTGAGGCGTATTCTGCTCTTATTCGGAGAGAATTTTTGTGAGAGAAGAAGTGTACCGACGATACCCGCATATTGTGGGTCACCAATCGAGGTTCCCGAAATATGATCCGAATCCTCAGGAACTCCGATCACCGAAGGAAGTCGGAGGATTTCTTTTGCGAGATCTACGAGGTTGCGCATCTTGGCAGCACCTCCTGTAATCACCGCACCTTCTGGAAGCATTCCGTCTTTACCAATACGCTTAAGCTCAGTATTTACAAAATAGAGAATCTCAGAATATCGAGCTCTTGCAATCTCAGAGAGGTACTTTTTAGAGACGATCGTCGTCTCAGTTTTCGAGTATTTTGAGAGATCGATATCTTCGTCTTTTGCTTTTTCGTCCTTACAGAAAAGAACATCAGCGTGCTCGAGTTTGAGCTTTTCGGCGAGATCAATGGAGATACGAAGACCGAGCGCAATGTCGGATGTTACGTGCTCACCACCTAGTGGGATAACAGAAGCAAAGATGAGAGTACCTTCTTCGAATACTGCAATGTCGGTCGTGCTTGCACCGATATCAATACATACAACACCGAGCTCTTTTTGACGGCGTGAGAGTACGGCTTCTGGAGCTGAGAGCACATTTGCGTAGATATCAGCGATGTCGACTCCGACGTCGAAGATTCCCTTTTTAATATTACCGAGGACGTTTTCGGCGATTGAAAAAATGTGTGATTTTACCTCAAGCTTCTTGGCTGCCATTCCGATAGGATTCTTGATGCCAGGGGTTCCATCGAGTGTAAATGACTCTGGGATTACTTTGAGAATTGTTCGATTCACGAGGTCGACTCCATTCTGAGACATGTCGAGTGCTCGATTTACATCGTCTTCTGTGACTTCTGAGTGCGGAACGGCAACGATTCCTGTATTTACGACGCTCTCGATAGTAACACCAGAAAGTGAGAGATATACTGAACCTGTCTGCTCTCCAAGCATTTTTTCTGCTTCAGAAAGTGACATGTCGACATTGCGTTTGAATTCATCCATGTCGAGGATATTTCCCTTGCGAACTCAGTTCGACGGAGATATTCCTACTCAGAGAATTCGGAGTTTTTTATCTTCAGTAAAGGTACCAATAAGCGTTTTGATTTTCGAACTCCCGATATCAATCGCGGTAAAGGTGTAGCCGGACACCATGTGGGGTTTCAAGTTAGGTTGTACAAAGTTTTTGCTCAGAATTCTCCTCTCTATGAAGCGAATCTTCTCTTTCGTTTCAACAATTTGAACGCGCACATTATACGCTGGGGCATGCTTTTTTCAACGAGAATACGAACTTTTATTATTCGTACTTTTTTACAATTGAAAAGAGGCCGTAAAAACGGCCTCTTGAATTTAGCGAATCGATATCTCAGGGAGGAGACGGAGCCCGATGCAACTCATACAAACGAAATTACTCGTCGTACGTGTTATAACTTAACACCGGATCGTCAGCCAGTACTTCGGAAAAAACCTCCGAAATATTTCAATGAAATAGTGCTGCGCTGGGCAACACGGGACGTATCCACATTCATTGCCACATACACATATATATTGATACCGACTCGAGTGAGACTATACGATGGCAATAATTTTTGTCAAAACTGAATATTTCACATGTATTTTCGAGAGTATCTCCTGAGGATTTTGGATGTTTTATTAAACAAAACTTAAATTCCTGAAAGAGACGGCAATTTAGGCTCAATGCAATTTGTATTTCGCCCGTTTTTCATATAATTGGCAGGTTATTTTTTGTACGCAAATTATGAAAGTAGAAGTCAAAAAGATCCCAGGATCGAAAGTAAGTCTCACTATTACCGACAACGCTAAAGAATTCGACAAAGCTCGAGCGAGCGTTATTGCCAATCTTGGTAAAAATGCAGAAATCAAGGGTTTCCGAAAGGGTGCTCAGATTCCTGAAGCTATTGTGATCAAGGAGTTCGGTCAGGCCGCAATCGACGAGCGTGCGATCAACTATTACCTCGACAAAAATTATTCAGAAATGCTCGACAAGGCACAGATCACTCCGATCGCCGCTGGAGTAGTTACTGATATGAAGTCACTCTCACCTATCGAGATCACTCTCGAGATCGAAGTGCTTCCAGAGATCGAACTCGATATGAAGAAGCTCGATAAAATCACGATTAAAAAGACAACTGTAAAAGTTGAAAAGTCAGAAGTTGAAGACGCAATCGCCGATATCAACAAGCGATTTACGCATTTTCATGAAGCAGGTCACAGCCATGATGATGGTTTTGACGCATCAAAGACTGCAATCGAAACAAATGACCGTGTCACACTCAGTACACAAGGTTATGACAAAAAGGGTGGTGACGCGATTCCTGAGACAAAGGTTCAGAATTTCCCACTCGTTATCGGAAGCGCTCAGTTTATTCCTGGATTTGAGGAGAAACTCGTAGGTGCAAAGGTAGGAGAAACCGTAGAATTCGACATTACTTTCCCTGAGGATTACCACTCTGAAGCTTTTAAGAAGCGAAAGGTATATTTTGTATCTCAGATCGAAAAGGTTGAAAAACCACACACTCCAGAATGGACTCCAGATTTCATTGAGAAACTTCGTGGTGTAAAGACGGATATGGCTGGATTTAAGGATATTCTTGAGAAGGAAATTCTCGGAGAAAAAGAGCGTCGTGCTCGTGAAGAAGACGAAGGGAAGCTCCTCACAGAACTCGAAGCCATCGCTACATACGAAGTGGGTGAAAACCTCGTTGGACGCGAAGCTGAGGCTATCTACAATGAACAAAAATCTAACCTCGAAGGTCAGGGCTACAATATGAAGGCCTACCTCGAGCACATGAAGATGGATGAAACACAATACAAGAACGAAGTTATCCAAAAAGAAGCTCGTCGCCGTGTTGCTGCAGAACTCATCCTCAAAAAGGTTCGAGACATCCGAGGTGTAGAAGCTTCTAATGAAGAAATTCAGATGGAAATCAATGGTATTCTTGCTCAATACCAGAATGCAGATGTTGTGAAGCGTCTCAAAGAAAAACTCGTTCCAGGTGATACGTATTACGAGGACATCAAGACACGACTCGCATACCGCAAAGTAGTAGATAGTTTTTTTAGCAGCAAATAGTACCCAACCCAGGAATGATTTCTTCTCTTTTAAAAGCGCTCTTCGGTGATCCCGGGGAGAAGCGTCTTCGTAGTTACCAAAAGGAGCTCGATCGTATTCGTGAAATCGAAGCACGATTTGCTTCTGAAATCACGACCGTTGAGGCTGTGCAGGCATATACCGCAAAACTCAAGGCCGAATTTGTTGGGCTCGATATCCGAAATCCCGAAGATCTCAAAGAGATCAAACGTCGCCTCGAAAGCGTAAAGCACGAGGCTTTTGCGCTTCACCGAACTGCATGTCGCATTATTGCTGGCCAAGAATTTGTCCTCGAGGATGGTCATAGTGTTGTATGGAATATGATTCCCTACGATGTTCAGCTTTTAGGTGCGCTCACGCTCCATGGCGGAAATATCTCCGAAATGAAAACCGGAGAAGGAAAGACTCTCGTCGCTACTATCGCTGCTTCTCTCAATGCACTTGCTGGATATCCAGTACATGTTGTAACCGTCAATGACTACCTCGCGAGTCGTGATGCCATGGAAATGGGAATCATCTATAATACACTCGGACTCTCCGTAGGTATTGTTGTACACGGCCAATCCCCTGCTCAAAAGCAAGAAAACTACCGTCGAGATGTCGTTTACGCGACGAACAATGAACTCGGATTTGATTATCTCCGAGATAATATGGTGACCTCAGTCGAGCGACGCTCGATGGGACCACTCTTCTTTGCGATCATAGACGAAGTAGACTCGATTCTCGTAGACGAAGCTCGAACTCCACTCATTATTTCTGCACCTGACAGTGAGCCGACTTCTAAATATTTGAAGTTCGCTGAAATGGCTCGTGTTCTCAAGATAGAGACACATTACAAGATCGATGAGAAACAAAAAACAGCCACCCTCACCGAAGACGGTATCGCCGAAATCGAAAAAATGCTCGGTGTCGAAAACATCTACGCCTCTGAGAGCTACAACGATATTCATCATATCGAAAATGCCCTCAAGGCGAATGTTGTGTATCAGCGCGATGTCGATTATCTCATCCGCAAAGATGAGGCACTCATCATCGATGAGCACACCGGCCGCGTACTTGCGGGACGACGATATTCTGATGGACTTCATCAGGCGATCGAAGCCAAGGAATGAATCACGATCCAGCAAGAGTCTCGAACTCTTGCATCAATAACATTCCAAAACTATTTCCGACTTTACAAAAAGCTCGCTGGAATGACGGGTACTGCTAAAACTGAAGAAGAAGAATTCTACAAAATCTACCACCTAGAAGTCATCCAGATTCCTACGAATCGCCCAATGATCCGCCGCGACAAGGCCGATCTCCTCTTTAAAAACGAAGAAGGAAAATACACCTATCTCGTCCGACTTATCAAAGAGCTCCACACAAAGGGTCAACCAATACTCGTAGGTACGGTCTCCGTTGCGAAATCTGAGCTGCTCTCTGAGCTTCTTACGGCGCAAGATATCCCACATCGAGTCCTCAGTGCAAAGCAGGATGCAAACGAAGCCGAAGTCATCTCTCACGCCGGTCAAATCGGAGCCATCACGATTGCTACCAATATGGCAGGACGTGGAACAGATATCAAAATCTCTGACGAGGTTGCAAAACTTACAGGAGAAGTCGTCCTCTCAGGTCAGACCTATGAGCTCGGTGGACTCTTTGTAATCGGAACCGAAAAACACGAAACACGACGTATCGACAATCAGCTCCGTGGACGCTCGGGACGTCAGGGAGATCCTGGACTCTCACAGTTTATGGTCGCTCCAACCGACGATATCATGCGAATATTTGGAGGAGATAAACTCTTCTCAGTATTTAATTCATCGATTTTTGATTCGGTACCGGCAGATGAGCCACTCGCTGAATCTAAAATGCTCACCAAGCGTATTACTACTGTTCAAAAACAGGTAGAAGGTCGCAACTTTGATGTGCGTAAGCATATTCTTGAGTACGACGATGTCCTCAATCAGCACCGTCTCGTCATGTACGGACGCCGCAATCGCATCCTCGAAAACAACAACATCCACGAAGAAGTCGAAAAGATGATGGAAGGTATCGCCGAAAAGCTCGTCAATTCGGTCGATCTCGACGACAAAGAATCAGAGACAAATCCCCTCTCACTCTTGGTTATCAAGGTAAACGAGTTTGCAGAATCCGAAGTCATGAAGGAAGAATATATCACCGATGCAGATCCTGAAATGCTCGTCCTCGTAGTGAAGCAATCACTCCTCTGAGGTCTCGAGACGATCAAAGAACGGCTCTCGATCGAGGACTTCACAAATTTTGAGAAGTCACTCACTCTCGCATCCATCGACGAACTGTGGATGGCTCATATCGACCGCATGTCCCATCTCCGCGAAGAAGTCGCATTCGAAGGATATGCTCAAAAAAATCCTCTCGTTGTCTATAAAGAACGTGCCTACGACCGATTTATCGAACTCGTTGAAACCATCGCACATAAGGTAACAAAGGGTCTTCTCTCAGCTCGAGCATTTGTTCCAATCGAATCTCGTGAGATCCCCCTCGAAAACCTCGAGGTCAGCTTCGCTCCAGTCGACAGCGAAATGCTCGCAAGTCCAGCACCTGCAGTTTTTGCTTCAAATCAGAACACTCGTGATGATGACGGTATCCGTGTAGTACGGGTCAATAATACCCCAACTGAAGCCCTTCCAGCAGAATATAAAGACGTAAAACGCAACGACCCATGTCCGTGTGGCAGTGGTAAAAAATTCAAACAGTGTCACGGTCGCTAATTTCTCACAAGATGACAAAAACCACCCTTCCTCCTCCAAACCCAACAGAAGAAATCCTAGCGATGCCAGCACAAACAGCAACGACCGAGACCAATCCGCACAAAATGGATGAATGGATCGCTTTCTTGCGTGACATTGTCATTATCCTTGTGCTCGTGATATTTGTACGCACCTATATCGCCGCACCATTTCGTATCAGCGGAAGCTCGATGGAAGACAATTACCACAATGGTGAATTTATTATCGTAGATAAATTTACCTATGCGGATTTTGGTGCATTTAAGGTAGGAGATCCGAAGCGTGGAGATGTTGTTGTGATCAAACCACATGCTGATAATGGCAAGGATTTTTATATCAAGCGTGTGATCGGAATCCCTGGCGATGATATCAAGATCGACAATGGTTTTGTTTATCTTAAAAAATCAGGAGCGAAGGACTTCGTAATGCTCATTGAGAACTATCTCTCGCCTGTAAATTACGGCAAGACGATGCCTGGTCGTACGAGCAATGATAGCACCTTTCATGTGCCAGAGGGTCAGTATTTTTTACTCGGAGATAACCGCAATGGATCAGCTGATTCGCGCGATTGTTTTTATTCGTGTAGTGTAGGCAACACAACGCATTTTATCCATAGAGATGATATCGTTGGGGATCTCTGGGCAACACTTGGCTCTGTGAAAGTTTTCCAAAGTTTTGATATATTTCCAACAGTGAATATTCAATTTGCGGATAAAATCTGATTTGATTATCCGCCACGATTCCTCTCAACTCCTCGTAACTGGGATTACAAAGAACTCAATTAATCACCCGAGTCCTCCAAAGCTCCTCAGAGCGAAGGAGGACTCTTTGTTAGACTTCACTATGTTTGCGCTCGTAGAAAAAGAATTCCGACACTCATCATTTACCGCAATAGCAAAATTACGGAAGGTTTTTCAAACCAAGACAATCGGACATGCGGGCACACTCGACCCACTGGCAACTGGGCTTCTCATTGCGGCTACCGATCGATCTACCAAGCTCCTTCCCTATCTCGACGACTTCGAAAAAATATATATATTTGAAGTCGATTTTTCTGTGGTGAGCGCTTCATGGGATTTGGGCACCGAGACCGAACCTATCTCAGAGGAAGCATTTGAATACTGAAAAGTAATCCAAAAATCAGATCTCGTACAATGCATCTCCGAACATTTTATTGGGAAGATTCTGCAATCGCCACCGCTCTATAGCGCGATCCGTATTGACGGCAAACGTGCCTATGATCTCGCGAGAGCCGGCAAAGATATAGAGCTCGCCGCACGAGAGATCACTGTGCATTCTTTTGAAGTATTGGATTTTGCGTTTCCAATTGCGTCATTTCGCGTATCTGTCTCGAGCGGCACCTATGTGCGATCGCTCGCACGAGACCTTGGAGCTCGCTTTGGACTTGGCTGAGTCGTAACAAAACTCCACCGTTCACAGATCGGAGCATTCACATCACCTGGCATCGAAAATAGCCCCATTATAATGGATGAGCGCGAATTTTTTAAAGGCCGAAGCGAAAACATCACCATAGAAGAATACCAAAGCATCAAAAATGGCATCCTCATCGCCAACCGTTTTGGTCGTACGAATGGGATGCCATTTGCTGCGATCCACCAGGACCAGATCGTCTCCGTCATGGCTTCTCGCGAAGACGGAATGTGTGTGATCTTGAGGAATGTGAGATAGGACGCTTACGCCTCCACAATCTCAGTCTCCTTCTGGCTCTTTGCGTGACAGAATGTTACACCAGCGAGTGCAGTATCGAGATGTTTCGCGATGTACTGGAGTGTAGTGTTTACACTTTCGGGTCCTTCGTTTTTTGCTTTGCGAAGGAGGGCTTTGTAGTCGAATGAGTCCCAGTCCATAGTACGAATAAATCCATCTTGGCGGGCATTTTTGTAGCATTCTTCACTACAGAATCCCATGTGCTTTTTGTAGGCCTTTTTAGTGGTGATAAGTCGGGCATTGCATGGGGCGTAGCGACAGTTTTCACAGTTGTCGGTGAGCTCGTCGGTATAGAGACACTGACCGATGGTCGTATGTGTTACACTATCCCCTACCTCAGTCGAGACACGTCCATCAAAGGTATAGAGATTGCCGAGCCAATTGCCATCATTGTGGGTATTGACGTATTTTACAACACCACCTTCGAGTGCGTAGACATCTTCGATACCGGCCTTGTTCATGAGGACGGCGGCTTTTTCGCAGCGGATTCCACCAGTACAGTACCAGATGATTTTTTTACCTTTGGTTGCTTCTTTGTAGCGCTCGAGGAGTTTAGGGACTTCTCGGAAGTTTGTCGTGCCTGCTGGGATCGCTCATTTAAAATGTCCGAGTCGGTATTCGTAGTCATTACGCATGTCGATGATGACATAATCATCGGTTTTTCCGGAATCAATGAGTGATTTGAATTCTTCGGGCGACATATCTTTGCGGTATTTTTCAACCTCTTTTGCTTCTACTTTGACGCCCATCGTGACGATTTCTTCGCGATATTTGACGATCATTTTTTCGAATTGATGACCTTTTACGGGAGTCGCCTTCACATCGATATCTGGGATATCTTTGAAGAATCCAGTCGACTCGAGATATGCTCGGTATGCCCAAAGTTGACCTGCGTTTCCAGTTACGGTCGAAGAAATACCTTCGGTACCGATATAGACACGGCCTTTGAGACCAAGATCGTGAGTAAATTGCCACTGCTCTTCGACGAGGCGCGTTGCCTCGGATTCGGAAATATCGACGAATTTATAAAACGTCAGAAGAGAAAAAGACTCTCGGTGTCGCATAGAAAAAAAGATAAAGCACTTGCAAGGTGCGGATCTAAAACGCCGGAAGTATAGCGAAATGAGTTGGGAATGCAATGAGATTTCTACATCATTGACTCTCATAAATAAGATTGCTAAATAGATCGGAATGCTTACTATCGGATCGCCAACAATCAAAGGAGATATCATGGCTTCAAACAAAAATACTTCTGCAAAATCAGTCTTTTTTGGTCCAAAAGATGTCCAACGGATAGCCAGACAAGTCGCAATAGCTCATCCGACCAAGCTCAATAAGCCAGGTAATTTCATGCCGTTGCTGAGTGACAAAGTTCGCGAACAAATGGAGTCTCTGCTCAGTCAAAATGACAGAAAAGCTAAGATCTCTGAATTTCCGGTGACTATAGTTGCATGGATTGCTACTGAAGTCTTGCGCCATACCAACAATACCGTTCGCACTCTGAGCGAACATATGATGAAGGAAATTGATCTTTTAGCTCTCTATCCTGCGGTGCCAGTCTAAAACGAAAGGAAGTGAAATGAGTTCACCATCTCTGATGTTCCATCAAGTCTACGTCCAGAGTTTGGCCGCAGCACTTGCAAAAGAACAACCAAGATTACTTCGGGAGCATGAATCAGAACTCTTCCATGTCCGTCTTGGTGAAAAAGTGCTGAAAAATATTCTTGAAATGTGTGAAAATTTTGGTCGTCCAATCACACTCGAAGCACTGCCGAAGCGCATCCAAAGCTGGGTCAGAAAAGAAACTATGAAGTATTTCTCGCCTTCCCCAGTAAATACCGATACCGAGGTCAACTCTGTGGATCTCGTATCACTCTTCGGACCCATTCCAAAGCCACAACGTGTATCAATTCTGCATTCCAGATGAGATACCCTGTCTCCTTTAAGCCGAAGCTCCTTGCTTCGGTTTTTTTATGTCTTCGAGTGGTTGCAGGAAGTGCGGACTTCGATACACTTGGCGCATTCTAAACTTTTTTCTATGACTTCTGCACCAAAAATCCGACTTACAACTACGCTCGGCGTAATTGAACTCGAGCTCACCATGAAGACTCCACTCACTACCGAAAACTTCGTCCGACTCACTGCTTCTGGTTACTATGATGGGATTATTTTCCACCGCGTAATTGAGGGATTTATGATCCAGGGCGGAGATCCAACCGGTACCGGCATGGGTGGCGACAGTATCTGGGGAAAGTCATTTAAGGACGAATTCGATCCTTCTCTCAAAAATATTCGCGGAATGATCTCCATGGCCAACGCCGGACGCAACACAAATGGCAGCCAGTTCTTTATTATCACGGCCGCCGACGTCTCGAGCCACCTCGATAACAAGCACTCAGTATTTGGCAAAGTCACATCCGGCATGGAAGTCGTCGACGCCATCGAATCCGTCGCTACTAACCGCAATGACCGACCACTTGAGGATGTAGTGATTATCAAGGCTGAAGTAGTGGATGCTGGGGATATTAAGATCGATTAATCACACTATGTCCGTTCGAATCCATCCATCTTGGAATTCCCTGCTCAAGGAAGAATTCGAAAAACCATACTGGAATACACTCACCCAGTTTGTAAAAAACGAATACTCGACGACTGCTTGTTTCCCAGAAGGGAAAAATATCTTCCGAGCGTTCGATCTCACACCTCCCGAGAAAGTGCGCGTTGTCATCCTCGGACAAGATCCATATCACACGCCATGAGCTGCGATGGGATTGTCATTTTCCGTGCCAAATGGATCTAAGGCACAACCAAGTCTCCAAAATATTTTCAAGGAATTAAAGGAAGATCTTGGTATCACGCGCACTGCCACTGATCTCACAGACTGGTCAGAACAATGAGTACTTCTCTTAAATAGCGTGCTCACAGTGAGATCTGGAATGCCAGCCTCGCACCAAGGGAAATGATGGGAAACGTTCACAGATGAAGTCATCAAGCAGCTTTCTGATTCGCAAGATCACCTCGTATTCATCCTCTGGGGCAACTATGCCATCGCGAAGTCTGCGCTCATCGACGCGGACAAACACGTCATCCTCAGCTCTCCGCACCCCAGTCCATTCTCCGCACACAAGGGATTCTTTGGATCGAAGTGCTTCTCGAAGGCAAATGCAGTGCTTAAGAAATGGGACAAGAAGGAAGTGAAGTGGGGGTAGATGTCTCAAATAAAAAAACCACTGGTTACCCAGTGGTTTTTTCTATTTCTTGTATCGAAAGCACCCTGCTCCATGATCATCCACCATCCCGCATGCTTGCATGAAGGCGTAGCAGATGGTCGAGCCACAAAATCCAAAACCTCGTTTCTTGAGTGCTTTGGACATCGCATCGGACTCGAGACATGTGATCGTGCGTTCGTGCGCATAGGTGTATTTATCAGCAGGTGCAAAGCTCCAGAGATAGTCGGCGAAGTCGATGCCTTCATCACGAAGTGTGAGGAATGCGCGGGCATTTTTGATGACGGCTTGGACCTTGAGTGGGAGTCGGATAATCCCGGGATCGAGGAGGGCTCGGGCCATGTCATCATCCGTCCAGCGAGCGAGTTTGTCGGGATCGAATCCATCGAAAACACGTCGCATGGACTCTCGACGCTTGAGCACCGTGAACCAGGAAAGTCCGGCTTGTTGTCCTTCGAGACAGAAGAGTTCGAAAAGTGCGAGTGAATCATGCTCGGGAACTCCCCACTCTTCGTCGTGGTATGACTGGTAGAGTGGGTCGTTGTTGACCCAAGAGCAGCGATTGAGTGGATTAGACACGAGCGATAGTGAGGGTAAATTTCATATCATCGAGGGATTCTTCACGGCGAGCGGTAGCTCCTGGGAGTTCACTCATCTGAAGAGAGGTCGCGAGTGTTTCGTTCATGATGATCGATTGGAACATTTCGCAAGCGCGAGCGATATCTGTATCCGCCATGAGTCCGATCGAGATACGATCCGATACATCAAAGGCAGATTCTTTGCGAAGATCCTGGATCGCGCGGACGATGTCGCGGGCGTATCCTTCGAGTCTGAGATCATCGGTTACATGGGTATCCATCATGAGGACCATTCCTGCTCCTCCTTCGATGTCTGCATCTTCGGTGAGTGGCTCGTAGGCGAGTTCGTACTCCCCTGCTTCGAGCACGAATGCTCCAACCTGCACCTTTCCATCGTCGAGTGAACTGAAGTTTCCAGATTTTGCGGCAACGATCACTGCCTGTACTTCCTTCCCGAACTTCGGTCCGATGAGTCGTGCGTTTGGCTTACAAACGAGCTTCGCGTGTTTGGACATGTCATCGAATTTTACTTCTTTGACGTTGAGTTCTTCGCGGAGGATTTCGAGGAAGTAGTCGTCGAGGTTTTCGCCGATCGTGATCGATGCGAGTGGCTGACGAACGCGGAGTTTCTTGCGTGATCGGAGCGCGAGACCGAGAGTCACGAGTTCTTTCGTCTTCTTCATATCCGCAAGCAGCTGCGGAGAAACCGCGAAACGATCGAACGCTGGGAAATACTCCAGGTGCACACTTTCGTGACCTGTGAGGTTGCGATACACGTGTTCAGTGACGAATGGGATGATCGGAGCTGCGATCTTGCAGAGCGTTGTGAGCACGGTATAGAGCGTCTCGTATGCAGAAGCCTTGTCTGAGTCGCTCTCACTCTTCCAGAATCTTCGACGTGAACGACGAACATACCAGTTAGTGAGATCGTCCATGAATTCTACGATCGCACGAGAGGCCGACTGGAGCTCGTAGCGCTCAAAACTGTCTTGTACTTTTGCACTGAGTGTATGAAGTTCTCCCATCACCCATCGATCGAGCGGATTCGCGCGAACGACCATCGGAAGCTGTACGCATTCTGCGTTTTTGATCGCATATGCTCGGGTAAACGCTGCTTCGTGTGTGAGCCCGAAGACATGTTTGCACCAAGAGCGGAATGTTCCACCGTGGGCTACTACGAGGATCTTCTTCCCAGGGTATCGACCCACGAGTTCTTCGTAGAATTTTGCATTGCGTGCATCGAAGTCTTCGTTGGATTCGGAACTTGGATGATTTTTTACGATCTGAGAGATCACCTCGTGACGCTCATAACGAACGCCTGTTTCCTTGAAATGTTCCTCGATGATCTCGTCATATGCTCGACCAGAATAACATCCTGCAGAGTGTTCTGAGAGACAATTTTCGGTTACGATCTCGCCTGTGAATCCGACTTCCTTCGCGATAAGCTCAGCTGTTTTGTGAGCCCGTGCAAGCGGTGATGCAACGATCACATCAAACTGCGTTCCTGCTTCAGCGAGGCGTTTACCAGTGGCTGTTGCCTGTGATTGACCGAGTGTATTGAGCGGAGAATTTTCTCCTCCATCTGAGAGTCGCATCTCGAGATTGGCATCAGTTTCTCCGTGTCGAACGAAGTGGAGTGAACCCGTATTTGGCTTCCATCCGTCGATATTCGCGTAGGTTGTGAAGAACGAGTAAGTATTCCAAAGTGGGAGAATTCCCTTCTTGACCGTCTCGATGACATCAGATTCAGAGAATCGAAGCTCTTCGGCACGAACAGAAGGAGAAGACATGAGGTAGAGTCGAACCGCGTCTGCTCCGTGGCGGCCCAAGAGCTCCATCGGATCTGGATAGTTTTGGAGCGACTTACTCATCTTTCGTCCATCTTCGGCGAGGAGGATTCCATTTACGATGACATTCTGGAATGCTGGCGAATCAAAGAGCGCAGTTGAAAGAACCACGAGTGTATAGAACCATCCACGTGTCTGGTCGAGTCCTTCACAGATGAAATCCGCAGGGAATGACGCTTCGAAGGCTTCTTTGTTCTCAAATGGATAATGCTTTTGTGCATACGGCATCGATCCAGATTCGAACCAACAGTCGAGGACTTCTGGGATACGTGTGAAGGTTTTCCCGTTCTTTTGAAGGAGGATTTTGTCGACGTAGTGCTTGTGGATATCAATCGGCGTTTCGTTTCCGATTGCACCATTTGCCGAGTAGAAATATCCTTCAGCGCGCTTTTCGATATCGCCGAATGGTTTGTTGTATTCGTAGAGTTCTTCGACTGATCCGATGACGAGGATTTCACCATCTTCGCTCTTCCATACTGGGATCGCAGAGCCCCAGTAACGGTTACGGGAGATATTCCAGTCGCGCGCGCCCTCGAGCCATTTTCCAAATCGCCCTTCGCGGATATTTTCTGGAACCCAACGAGTTTTCGCGTTGGAAGCGAGCATGCGCTCTCGGATGGATTCAACATTGAGATACCATGCGCTGATCGCTCGGTAGATGAGCGGAGTATGGCATCGGTAACAATGTGGGTACGAATGATCGATCGTTCCTACATGCACCATCTTCCCTGCCGCCTTGAGTCGATCGATGACAGTTTGATTAAAATCAAACACCCATTCACTATTTCCAAATTCGCAGTGCTCGACTTTTCCAGCTGCATCGATGTGGAGATAAAATCCCATCTGCGTAAGCTTCCCGATTGCTGCGTCGTCCTCACCGTATGCTGGAGCAATATGAACCACACCTGTACCGGAGTCGGTTGTTACATGATGACCGAGCTGTACAGTATACATATTACTGCCTGGTTTGTACCAAGTCGCAATATCGCCACCAGCGACTACCTCATCGAGCTCACGAACATCCTGAGCGACTGGCTCATATCCAAGTCCTACCAGAGTAGATCCAGAGAATGTTTCGATGAGATCAAAAAGTTCAGGATTTTTGTAGTACGTCGCTACTCGATCATGTGCGAGAATATAGAATTCTCCCGTTGCATGATCCTTGATCTTTGCGTATTCAACCGCTTCACCAACTGCGAGTCCGAGGTTCGCAGGAAGTGTCCAAGGCGTGGTCGTCCATGCAAGAACGGAGGTATTTTCTTGATCTAAGAGCTTAAATTTCACAGTCAGTGCTTTGTCCTGACGATTTTCGTAGCCCTGATTGACCTCAAAGTTCGAAAGCGGAGTCGAACATCGTGGACAGTATGGAACAACACGGTGAGACTCGTAGATGAGCCCCTTGTCGTGCACCGTCTTAAATACCCACCAAACGGATTCCATGAAATCACAGTCGAGCGTCTTGTAGTCGTTCTCCATGTCGACCCATCGACCCGAGCGTTCTACGACTTTTTTCCATTCATCGACATAGGTAAAGACGTTCTTGCGACATTCTTCGTTAAATGCAAAAACTCCGACCTTTTCTTCGATGTCTTTCTTCCCAGAAATCCCGAGTTTTTTCTCGACGATATTCTCGATCGGGAGACCGTGCGTATCCCAACCAAATCTGCGCTCTACGCGACGACCCTGCATCGTCCAATATCGTGGAACTACATCCTTGAGGATACCTGCAAGGATGTGACCGTAGTGAGGAGTCCCCGTCGCAAATGGAGGCCCATCATAAAATGTAAACTCCTGCGCATCCGCACGACTTGTGACAGATTTTTCGAAGGTTTTATTTTCTCGCCAAAATGCGAGTACGTTGTCTTCCAGAGCTGGAAATGACTGTTTTGGATCTACAGATGGGAACATATATTTTGAATTAATATCTTGAGGAGAATTATGATTTTGGGTGATAGTTGTAATTTTTAGACCATTCCCAGAAATCCATTGAAGAAATTTCACTCCATAGACTTCGTGCACTCTCTGTCTTGAGAGCTCGACCAACATTTTCTATGAACAATGCAGTTCCTTCGTAGCCTGATTGCTGGTAAACACGAGCTTGGAAGGCCTGTTCGAGATAGTCAGCATCTTTGGCGATCTTTCATTCGAGCGTCTCATGAACTTCGTATTCATGGACAAGATCAATGATATGCGATCCAAAATCCATATGCCCAACTTGATCCTCCATGACCTGATCTTCGGCTTTTTGCTTGCCAGAAAGATAATGGTTAGCGATTTTATGAAGATCTCCGATACGAGATTCTGCCATGTCATGCCACACAAGCATCGTCGTTACTTTACAGGGATCTACTCACTCCATCTGAGCGAGAATATATGCAATCTGTGCTGCACAGAGAGAGTGTTCGGCCACACTATCAGGAAACTGCACGCCGACCGTTCTCCATCATTCGTGTTTAATCTGCTTGAGATGCTGCATCTCAAAAATGAATTTTGCGATTGATTGCTTCATACTATTTATAAAAGTTATTGAAGAACGGTGCGAGCGCCGCCTGTGTCGCACTTGCGAAGGCATCAGTGCGGGTAATCATATCATCCGACCATGCTCCGAATGAGCCATTTTTCTCGCCAACGGATTCTATGCCTGCGAGTTCGTGCATAATGGTTTCGAGATCTGCATTGCTCCCATCATAGAGTCGATCTCGAATCTTGTCCGGAACTCGAATGTGCGTCGTATATCCATAGTGACCAACTTTATGGACGGACTCGATATAGATCACACCCGCCATCCATGTCTCAGGTCCAATAGGATCTGGAAATACACCACCCTCCATTCCTACGTAGTAATCTGCTTCGATCCCGAGAGCTATGATCGCCTGAGCTCTATTTTTTGCACCCTCTCGAAGCTCCTGAAGTGAGAGCGGCATATCCGAAACACCCGATGGGACTTTGTAACCCATAATTGTATATTCTTTGAAATACGGACAATTGCCCAGGGCTTTTTCGATCGCTTGAGTCTTTGGACCATTGGTGGTTCAGAGCGCAAAGTGGAGGTTTTGCATACACAAAAAAGACATGAAAAATAACTTTCATGCCTTGGTCCTACGTAGCTCATCAGAGCGAAGTAGGAAGGTACCACCTTGGCTGTACTTGATTGGACTCTATAACGGGAGTGACCGGAGGATTCTACTAGCGGGGGCGTTCTTTCCTCGACTCGCGGTTGATAGCCGCTCAGACGTCTGTAACGAGAGATATCATATAGGGATTATATGATTATTCAAGCAGGACTTTGGTTACTTCTCTGTCATAGTAAAGATACCGTTTTCGAGCTTGGTGGTACCGGCGATGAGTGAGAGACAGCGAACTCCCATAATGGCGGACGGAGCATCATCGGGATAACGCGCAAAGAGTTCACGCGCTTTTTTGTATTGCCCCTCAAAATAGAGGTTCAGCGCGGATTCGTAATTAGCAAGCATATCGGGATCGAAGTCATTCATTCATTTGAATGTGATGAGTTCATAGATCGTAACGGCTTCATGCTTTCATTTTACGCGGATACAGTCGAGTCGGCGGCAGACGAAATCTTCTCTTACACGGTCATATACTGCTTCGCTCATACAGACGAGAGTTCCGTATTCTTTATTGATTCATTCGAGACGAGAAGCGAGATTTACGTTATCACCCATGACCGTGTAATTAAAACGATCATGCGAGCCAATATTTCCGACCATGACTTCCCCTCGATTGATACCGATGCGGGCTGCAACCGTTGGAATTCCTTCACTTTCCCATTTTTTACTGAGGATTTGTAATCGCTTTTGCTGTTCAAGTGCGGTCTTGCAGGCCAAAAATTCAGGGCGATCCAGTGGAAGTGGAGCTCCATAAAATCCCATCACCGCGTCGCCAATATATTTGTCGAGCGTTCCACGATTGGCAACGAGAATATCAGTCATCTCCGAGAGATATTCACTAATAAGTGTGAAGAGCCGATCTGTACCAAGTGTCTCCGAAATTGTCGTAAATCCTGCAATATCTGAGAATGTTACCGTGAGTTCACGCTTCTCACCGCCGAGAGCAAAAATCTCAGGATGATTAGCAATCTCCGTTACCACATCAGGCGAAATATAGTGCGAAAAGGCATTCGCAATAAATCGTCGCATCGAATCAACGACAAAATATCGATAGAGCACTCAAACGACGAGCGGAGCGATAATTCAGACGACCAGCAGCAAAAACAAATTCACCATAAATCCTGCCTCGGCCATTCCATACCATGACACGATCAAGAGGATAAAAGGAAGCGTACAAAAATAGATAACATTCCATTTTATACGACCATAGACCACAAGCACGTACGAACAAAATCCGAGCAAGATGGCCAAAATCCAAGAGGCTATATTCGAAATGGGATTTAAAAATTTACCTGAGAGTAGTCACTCGAGCATATTTGCATGGAACTCAACTCAAGGCATCGCATGACCAAAATCCACCGGCGAGAAATGAGCATCATGGATCAATGTTCCGTACTCGCCTACGAGTACAATTTTGTCCTTAAAAAAACTCGGATCATATTTATGATCCAACACATCAACGAGCGAAATCGACGGAAAAGTTTCAGGCTTCCTAAAAAATGGGATGCGTACAAAGCCATCGCTATCAAGCGGCAGTTTGCGAAGAGGATTTATGGCATATGTGTGATCCTGAACGCTGCCCGCAAGCGCGGTATCGCCAGTCGATAATCTATAGAGTTTAATCGCGATATTTTCGATCTTTGAGGTATCGAGCTCATAGAGCGGCTTGATCTTTGTGATAATATTTTTATCAAAAAAGACATCGATCATTCCCCAACTATCCCGACTATAGAGATCTCGAGGCAGTACACGCTCGGTATCACCATTAACCGCACCAAGCTTGGCCGCGATGGTGATATTACCATATTTTTTTATCAGATCAGCGAGTGTTTGCTCTTTGGGATCTGGATTGGTAAGGACAAGATCAAAACCTATGGCTCGTACTTTTGCTTCTTCGAGTCGATCGATGAGATCGATATAGAGCTGTTTTGTGAAGGTCAAAATGCGCAAATCCGACTTCGCGAGAATATCGAGCGAGGCATTGTCGATCTTTACAATCACCACATTCCCCGAAGGTACCCCCCTGAATTGTTTATAGAGGAAGAATGCATTGAAGTCAGTCCCAATGAGACCAAAAAGCCCTGTATACAGCATGCATCCAAGTCACAAGGTCACAATAAACACCGCCAAGGACTGCACTCATTTTTTTGTATTGAAGCTACGCATATTGAAGCTATAATAGGCCGAATACTTTTGTTATCTTAGCGAAATATGTGAGCACTCAAAAAACTCCTTGCAGGATTGATCATTATTGTGGCACTCGTTAGCGTCTACGTTTGGAAAAAAAATATGACTTCTCCAGCACAAGTAGCGGTCACAACCACGAATAGCAGTGGTGCGACTCACACGACCCAAGTAACAAACAATGATGATGCAATCGCATTTGTTCGCAAAGCATCAGGAACCGTAGAAATTTCTAATACTGCAGGCACTACAAATGCGGCTGCAAATAGCCCCGTCAAAGCCTGAGATACGCTCACAACCAAAGCAAACTCAGATGCCGAAATCGTATTTACGGATAATTCGGTTGTACGACTTGCGATGAATTCTAAACTCACTATCTCGGTCGCAAGCAGCACTAGTACCGATCTCGAGCTTTGAGAATGAGAACTCTGGGCACGTATCCTCAAGCCACTCGGCGACAGCTCACTCTTTACTATTAAGACCAGTGATCTCTCGGCCGGTGTTCGCAGCACTTCTGTAAAAGTAAAGAAAACTCCGACAACATCCTCGATCGATGTTATCGACTCGTATTCTGGTACTGGCAAAACAGCGGTAGAAGTCGCGTATTCTGAAGAATCTCAGCCAAAACAGGAAAACATGATGGTAGAAGAGCATTTTGAATACCCAGCACCTGTCGAAAAGCGCAAGAAAAAACTCAATCTCGAAAAAGTCTTTGCCGACGATGCATTTGTCCGAATGAATACCAAAGCTGATCTTGTATACATGGATGAGCTTCAAAAACAGCTCGACGAAAAGGCAAAAACCGATGCACGAGAAAAGGCTCGCCTCCTCAAGGTACAATGAGAAATTCAGGCTTCGCTCCCTACTCCAAACGAAGTGAAATCATTCTTTGATTCGCCCGTGATTGAGGAACACGTAGCAACACTGGATACTCCTCCAAAAGACGGCACTACAGTTCCAGATCCAGTAACAAAACAAACCGAGCTCATGCAAAGCATCCGCGATGATATGGGGCTTATGAATAAAAAAACTGAGCTCGATCGCGCAAAAGAAACCACTCCGCCAAATGATCCTACCAGTGTAGAAGAACATAAAAAAGCTATTAACACTCTCGAAGAAGAAGTTCGCAACTTCGATCTCAATTGGAAGAAACAACAAGAAGAAGCTGACAGACAAGCCCAAGAAAAAAAGGCCCTCGAAGCCAAACAAGCCGAAGCGATCGAAGGCGACAGAACACCCAATATTATCGAACCAAAACCACAAGTCGTAGCCCCAAAAACTCCAGTAAATCCTACGCCGCCAAAAACAACTTCACCTACTCCAAGGGCAACTCCTGTTCCCGAAGCTTCTACGGAAGTAAAGATCGAAGCAAAGACTTCGCTCACAAGCTCTGGCGGAACAACTTCATCCCTACCAAAAATCATGAGTCCTCTGCGATGAGTCGTGAGCGGCAGTGCAACAATTGACAACTAAATACGATATATAAAACCGCTCGTTAACGAGCGGTTTTATAATGTGCGAGCGCCAAAGTAAAGATAGCAAAATGCGTTACTTCTGGCATGTGCAGGAGCGAGAAGAGCACAAACAAAATAAATACCTCCAGAGCGAGTGGAGACTTATTTTTTTGAAAAAAGATCGCACATGCATAGGTCAAAAACGCTGCAAAGATGACCCCAAATCTCGTGAGGATATCCACCGGCAATGAATGAAAATTGCCAATAATGAGATCATCACTGATGTAGAGCTTCACAAGAGCAATGCGCTCGGTATCGAGCAGATCTATGAGTGCATCTGATGGAAATCCAAAAAAGAGCGCACTCGGATGATATACAAAGAGTGTTCCTGCCTGAATAATGAGTGCTCCACGAGTCGCAAGAGAGAGGAGTTTTGAGTTTAGAATTCCGGATATACCGATCACTTCTAAGATCGAGAGGCCCGCGATAATGAGCAGTAAAAAATAGTAAAACCGATTGAACGGGGATTCTCTAAAAAAATACCAGAGCACATATACAAATGCAATCAGCGCGATCGAAATCGAGCCCGATGCAAAGATATTAAAGAGTACGAGCAGAGAGAGACTCAGCATCCACACGAGCTTTTCGCGCGCTATAAATGGAAGCAAAAGAAGTCCGTATCCTGCGAGCATATTTGGATTACCCAGTGTCGAAAACACGCGATCGAGTGCAAAAGTCGCCGTATATGAGCCAATGGGATCATACTGCAAAAACTGCAATAGTGCATATCCCGACACCAAGAAAAGACTCATCACAAGCCATTTGCGGATGATCTCAAAAGTTCCATGATCCAATTCGCGTAGCACAGCAAAAAACATCCACAGCACTACTGGAAACAACGTACCAAAATAGAGCGGGTCGCTTCCAAAAAATACGCTCGCATTCGTGCCGGTCTGATACCACTGGAGCGCAAGTATGACGGAAATAATACTCAAAAAAAGTCCGTCCGCTCTACGAATAGTGCATTTGCCGCGAAGATATGCCACCAAAAAAATAACGGGCACTATAGCATAAAAAACTGCCTTTTTGAGGCCTTCATAATTTCAGAAGTATTCAAAACTCCAAACGGTTCATGTGAGATAGAGCAAATGAGAGAAGACGATCGGTAAAACAAAAAAAAGACCCGCGATGAGCAGTGTTTGGATTTTTTTAAGAGAAAAGACGGGGATAACGTGCGCGCTCTTACGATTACTCACATGAGATGCCTGTTGCATGGGCGAAGAAAAAATCTGATTGAGACGCCGAATTATTCTCAATATAAGGGTTTTCACAGGATTTCAAATACGCATGATCCAGACAATAAAAAAGCCCTCCTGGGCTTAGTCTATATATCCTGGCTCTTGCGAAGAATATCGTTCTTCCTTCCAGGGATCAGCATGGTTATGATATCCGCGCACCTCCCAAAACCCTCGTTCATCCTCAGCCGCAAAACGAATACCCGTGAGATATTTGCAACTCTTCCAATAATAGAGATGTGGTATAACCATGCGGACTGGGCCACCATAGGCGAGCGAGATCGGCTCATCATCGATCTCCGTTGCAACGAGGGCATCGTACGCAAGCAGCTCATCCAATGAGACATTAGTCGTATATCCGTCATTGTCCGACTCAAAAATCACATACCGTGCATCCTCGGTCGGATGAACCAGATTGAGAATCTCATAAAAATCCACACCCTTAAATTTTTGTCCAAGTTTCGACCAAGAAGTCACACAGTGGATATCAAAGGTTTTGTCCTCAATACCAAGTGCGTGAAGTGACTGCCAGTCGAGCGTCACTGGATTTGCGACAGAGCCGTAGATTTTGAGCTGCCACTTATCTCGCGGAGTCTCAGTGAGATCGCGGACAATGGGTGCCATTGCTACCATTTTAGAAACAAGTCGCTGCCCTGCTGGTAGCTCATTCGACGCAGGAAGTGACTTCTTGAGACCTGCCTTAGCTACAGCGAGCTTGCCCTTGATATATGAATCTGGATTGGTCATGATTATTCAAATGAAAGAGTAAGCCCTGGTACATCATCAAATGTTCGAAGAAGAGATCCATAAAATCCTGCCTGCGAAGTATCTGCGGAGAGTTCTTGCTTTGATTTTTTGTTATTTTTCCAGACGATCAACATCTCGTCATCGATATCGATCAAGCATTCGTAGAGTGCATCGAGATTGCGCCCAAAATAATCTGGAAAAGCGCATACACGAGCAATCTCATCATAAAAAGTCTCGACTCCATCAAAATTTTTTCCGTCTATCGTATAGGTTCGCATATCAAAAATGAGTGACGGGCAATTATATCTTCCTCTTGCCGAAAGTCGAGTCAAGAAGAGAGTAAAAACTATCTTGCCGTACAGATTTTTTCGGGAACTGGGCGGATGGTTGCATCAAATTCGATCTCGATCTTTTTACCACCAAATTGCGGATTCGTATCAAAAGAGGCATCATAGAGTGCGAGGGTGCGAGACACGAGCTCACGCACATACACAAATGGAGCTTCTGAAAAACTAATTGAAGAAGCATTATAGGCAATAGGATGCTCCCCATGCTCACGAGCCAAAAAGAGTGCACGGGCATTATGAAATGGCTGCGAGATGATCGTATAGCTATCCAAGCCAAAGATTTCCTTAGCACGAATCACAGAATCAAGCGTACGAATACCTGCATAATCTAAATACATGCGCTCAGAAGGAATCCCGAGCTCAAGAAGAGACTCCTGCATATCGATGGGCTCGTTATAAGAAGCACTTCGATTGTCTCCACTAATGAGAACGCAGTCGATTTTTTTAGCGTCATAGAGTTCCTTTACTGCCCAGATACGCGAGACAAAAAAACTATTCTTCTGTCCAGAATCCAGATATTTGGAAGTTCCAAGCAAGAGTCAGACCGAATTTTTTGGAATACCTGAAACATCGCCATAGCGATATTTGTCAGTACTGATATCCATATACAGACTCAGTCCAAGGCCAAAAATCGCATACGCACCAAAGAGCACACAGATAACCATGAGACTTATTCGGATACGCGAATTCGAAAAAATATTTTTCACGATGAGAGTATATGAGAAAAAAATATCCACGGTAATTGAATTACCGTGGATATTGCTAATTACTTCACTCGAGTTTTTTTACGAGAGAAGATTTTTTTGATGATATTCCATACAAATTTGAACGGCCATTTGATCGCTGAGAGGACCATCCGCCCCATATGATGCTCTACCATAAATACTTCGTAGAACAATCCCTTTACAATAAAGAGTGTGAGGAATGTACAAGCAATGAGTCCGAAGATAATCGTAAATCCAAGACCTGACCAAAATCTATCACGAAGCGCGATTGGTAAGATACCAAGAGCGGTTGTGAGTGTCGTGAGTATCATTGGTTCAAGACGACTAGAGCCAGCTTCGATAAGAGCCTTGAAGCTCTTCATTCCCTTTCGGAGATTGATATTGATGGCGTCGATCAGGATAATACCGTGGTTCACGGCAATACCCGTAAATGAGATAAATCCGATACCAAATGGCAATGAGAACTGATTGTTCGTCAGAAGGAGTCCAACCATTACGAATGGCAATGACATAACGACCGAATAAAGCACGATGAACGGCTGCGCAAAGCTATTAAATTGCAGTGTCAGGATACCAAAGATCGCAACGACCGCGATGAAGAATGCTATGAGAACCGCAACGATAAGGTCCATGTTTTCGGCATTTTCTCCACCAGTCACATAGGAGATTCCGGATTCAAATTTGTAGGCTTTGGCAAACGACTCAAACTTAGATTGGATCTCAGTTGCATTCACTCCGTCTTCTACGTCACTCGAAACTGAGATAGTGATAAGTCCGGCTTCACGTTTGATAGAAGCGATCGCATTCTTGAATTTTGTGTCAACGAGGTCTCCGATGCGGTAAGTTTTTTGACCCACACGGAATGTGTGACTAAGCACCTCATCAGGATTGACACTATCACGGAAATTTGAATATTTGAGTGTGACATCAAGGTCTTCACCTCCATCTGGTACGGTTCCGACCGTCATACCATTCATGGTGGTAACGATCTCTCCGATGACCTGTGCCGGCGTGAGACCAAGCGTTGTGATCGTGTCTTTTTTGAGACTAAATACAAACTGTCCTGGAGTTTCACCTGAGGAATTTCCAACATTCTTTACTCCCTGGTAAGTGCGGATTTCTTTTTCGAAATCCTTGGCTGCCTGGACGAGGAGATCAAGTTTTGAGGCATCATCCGCTACGAGCTTGATCGCTACTGCAGAGGCTGCAGGCGGACCTCCTTCCGCAACTTTTGACGCTACTTCGAAGCCCTCATTTCGGATAGGATCAAAGTCCTTGAGGATTGTTGTATCGAACTTAAATACGTCCATCAGGCCGAGTTTTTCTCGTTCGTCCTTCTTTTTGAGATTTACATTTACAGTGATACCGGCATCTGTACTGTTTTTAACATCGTTGGTTGTAATCGTATAGAATTTTACTTCCGGGTACTTACTGACGATATCGATGATCTTTGGAACAATTCGGTCAGTAGACACGGCACGTTCTCCGATTGCCCCCTTAAATGTATAAGCTACAAAGGCATTATCACTTCCTGGGAAGAGATTGAATCCCACATGTCCTGCGAGAGATTTTCCACCAATAATTGGGAAAAATGAAAGCACCAAGAGAATCACTGGCACAAATACTGCAGTACGTCTGAGGAAACTATTCTCCAAAAACATTCGGAGGAGTGTCTTGTACTTGTCAGTAAGATAGTGAATCACTCTCAAACGAAGCGGGCGTGAAGTTTCGTTGATCTCTGTCTTGCCTTGTCGTTCATATTCAAGGAGTTCTCGCTCATCATCATCGGCGTATTCGAGGATTGTATCATCGTGCACAAATGTCTTCCCACGCTTTACGAATGCGAGATAGAGTGCACTATTGATCGTCATGGCGAGTACGAGACCAGATGCGAGTACTCCAAAAATCGTAATTGGAATATATGCGAGGAACTTACCCAAAATACCCGGAAGAACCATCATCGGAATAAACGCGACGATCGTCGTCATAACTCCAGCAGTAATTGGAACGCTGTATTCCTTGAGTGCAATCATGATCGCAGAGCGCGGATCGTGTCCAACACGCATCTTCGCTGAGGCAGCCTGAACGATTACGATAATCGTATCAACCGCGATACCAAACGACAGGATGAATGAGAAATTCGTCAAAAAGTTAAGCGAGAACCCACCTGCTTTGAGGAGAATAAATGTCGAGAAAAACGCGAGCGGGAGGGTCAATGTAGCAAAGAGCGAGTCTTTAAAACCTACAAAGAGCCACATACAAATAAATACGAGAACCGTAGTCGTGATCGCTTCTTTTGCGAGCTCGGCATAGTCGTCATTGATATTGTCTGCAAGGTCATTGGAGTATGCAACCTTTACACCCTTGTAAGCAGGAGTTGCAAGCTCTTTTTCGATGAGATCCTTCGTCCCTTTGCTGACCGCAAAAATATTTGCTCCGTCATTTTTATTGATGACGACATTAACGTATGGCACGGCCTTTTCACCAGAGAGTCCAATGCGGTCAATAGTCTTGTCCTTATATGATCGCTCGATGTGAGCAATGTCACCTAGGCGAACATTTTGACCATTCGCAAGCGGAATAGGGATTTCGAGGAACTGTGAACCACGGTCATATTTTCCTTCGATACGGAAGTCATAACTGCGTTCTCCGATGGCAAAGTTTCCGATTGGAGCATCCTTGTGGTACGAGCGAACAACACTCGCGATCCCATCAAGCGTGAGACCCATAGAGCGGACCATCTGCTCATCAAATACGATCCAGACATCATAGATATTTGTATTTCCGTAGTCGATTTTTTCGACATTGGGAGTGAGTGCGAGTTTGTCTTTTAATTCTTGTCCGAGGATGCGAAGTTTTTCGAGTGGGACAGATTCGTCGGGCGAATAGATCGTTGCCGTATATACGCGATTCGTGTCGGATTTTACTTCGATAACACTTGGGCTTTTGGCATCAGTAGGGAGATTGACACGTCCGATATTATTTCGAACTTCCGAAATAAATGCAGAAGTATCAACCCCAGGCTGAAGCTCGAGTGTAATACTCGAAACTCCGAGACTTGAGCTCGTCGTACCCTTTTTAATACCCTTAATATCCTTTACTTCTTTGTAGAGCTTGGTGGTCACGAGTGAGTCCATGTCAACTGGATTGGTTCCAGGATAGACAGTGGTTACCATGACGATACCGAACTTGATATTTGGCGATGATTCTTTTGGAATACCTGAGAGTGCTACGAATCCCATGATGACAATCGCCATCGCAATGAGATACGAGATTCGATACTTTCGAACCCAGAATCCGAGAAATCCGGACTCGAGATGTTCTCGAATTTTTACAATCTTCTCAGGAACTCCTTCGAGCATGTTCTTCATATTTGGATAATTAGACTAGCAGGTATATCTCTGTAACTGTTCTGGGAGGAGGCTTATTTTGCTTCAGTGTCTTTTTTCTTTGGTTCGTATTTACGAGCATCAAAATTGGTCACGTCGGTTGTTACAATCTCGACAGATGGATCGATTGGCGTGAGAATCTCGATTGTTGGTCCATTAATACGTCCAAGTTTTACAGTGATTGGCACAAATACACTTCCAGAAAGCGTCTGGATTTCTCCTGTTTGTTCTGTGAGTACCTTTACAATCTTTGTAGGAAGAATCGGCATTGCTGACGGAAGTTTGAGTGAAATTTTTGCAATTCCACCGATGAGTGCAGGGCTCTGTGAGAGAGAAACACGAACACTGTATTGAAGAGAGTCACTCGCTACCTGAGATACTCCAACGACTGTACCAGTGTAGGTCTTTTCTTCGTATGTTACGGGCGAAGCTGTACCAATCTTGAGCTGACCAACCGTATCAAAGTCTACGTCAAATACGATCTCTGGATTTTTATTGGCGATCTCGAGCATAAGTGTACCGGCGCTCACATCCTGACCTACAGAAGCAATAACCTTAGTAACGGTTCCATCAATTGGCGCAAGAATAGCAAGCTTGCTGAGTTCTTCTTGAGCCTGACGAACGGCGAGACTTGCATCTGTTTGACTCACTTCAAGTTTTTGAAGAGAGATTACACGGTTTTTTACAGAATTATCGTAGTTTGCTTGAGCACTCTCGACAGTGGTCTTTGCCTGAGTGAGTGAGCGATCGATATCAATCTTTGTGCGATCGAGTCCGAGGTTTGCTTCAAATTCACCAGTATTGAGTCCATTGCGCTGTACTTCGATCTGCTTTTTTTGAACTTCGAGTCCAGCAGCTGCAGAGTTCTCATTATTGCGGTATGTAGCAAGGAAACTAGAAGCGCCATTACGGAAATTTACATACGAAGCTTCGAGACCCTGAACTTCGGTTTTGTAGCCATTATAGGTTGCGATATATCCATCGACGGTTGTCTGTGGAAACTCAGATGAAGTTACTGAACTCTGGATATATTTTGTTGCAACAGCAAGGTATTCTTTTGAGCTCTTGTAGTATTCTGAGAGTGCATCAAGCTCAATAATGAGGTTTGATTCAGTAATCGCAACCTCACTGCGGTTTTCGAAGTCAGTGGCGATTTTTTGGATCTTGTAAAATGCAAATTCGAGCTCTGGACGAACAGAGCTATTTCCACTTCAGAGATATTTACGAGCAAGTGCATTGTCCGTTGGATACTGTGCAGTTACACCAAAAAGTTTATCACCCTCGTACGTCATTCGAGTGAGGAATTTTTTGAGATCACTCACCGAGAGCTGATAACTCGTGTTGTAATTGAGAAGTGTTTGAACATTGGATTTTTTGAGATTTTCGTAATCCAATTGTGCCTTTGAAAGGTTTGCTTCGAGCTGAGCAATAGTTGTTGTTGCGTCAGAAGTAGATGAATTAATATCGCTCTTCGTTGCATCACGCTGTGCTTTTTCGAGACGCTTTGCACCATCTTGCTTGGCGGTTTCGTAGTCTGCCTTTGCTTTATTGAGAGCAATAAGTGCATCCGCTACCGTTTTATCGAGAGCGAGACGTGTGCTGTCGGCGGCATTTCGCGTGCTTGCGAGACCGTTTGCAGCCTGAGAAGCCTTGAGATCATAGTTCGCCACTGTATCACTGAGCGAAACGAGAAGTTGTCCTTTTTTGATGACTGAACCTTCATGTACATTAATCGCCTGAACACGCCCAATCCCCTGTGAAGCGAGTGAAATCGTAGAACTTCCCACTAGACGACCAGTTTTTTCGATCGTGTAGTTTTTTGGAAATTCCTTTGCTAATTGTGTCTCGATATAAAACGGCATTTTTGCGTCTTCTGTTTTTGCAGTCTCTACAGGAGTTCCGCACGAAGTAAGAACGAACGGGAGGAGGAGTGCGCTTGCTAAAATTTTTTTCATAAAAGAAAAGTACTCTGAGATAGAAATAATTATACTTTAAGGTTTTTTGCTTGTTCGATTGCCATTTTTTTGAGCGTATTCATTTCGTCATGCATGAATGCCATGAAGTCTTCAAGATCATCCATCTTGATGAGTGCGACAGCTTTGCCATGCTTAGTAATGACACACATAGAATCTCCCGAATTGATATTGAGGGATTTCCTCACTTCACTCGGAATTACTATTTGCCCTTTGGATCCAACGACCACACTTCCATGCATTTTGATGCCAGTATGTGCGTCATCGGGACAATCGTCTTCTAATTCAATCATAGATACAAAATATATTATTCGACCTGAAAAGTATATAATGTATGAAAAGTATGTCAAAGAAAAAAATAACCCTCACTTAAGAAAGCGAGATACAATAGTTAAGATACGGTCGGACAAAAAAAGTTTCAAAAAACTTAAAAAATCTCTCTTGACAGTTTGTTTTGAAATATATACTCCATGCATCACTTCGGTGACAAAGGGGCGTTCATAGAACGTACACGCAAAAACAAATTGAAGGAGTTATCATGAGCAATCAGTCCAACACTGCAGGCAAGGTAACCATGAAAGATCTGGCGGGCGTACGAGTAACCCGTGTCGAACTTGGAAGAGGACACGGTACTACTCAGGTAAAAACACCGGTGGGCATGCAACCTGAAAAGATAGCGGCACAACCGCCATTATGGCATAACAAGTCATATGATATGAGCTTGCGCCAACAAACCGTTAATGCACAGGATGCTCAATCTAAAGCATTTCTGAAGCGGTTCAATATCCAGGATACACCACCCCTGGGAACAAGCCGAAAAGGACGAGCGAAAACGCCGGTACTCAATACGTGACACCCCAATCGTCACCTCACAAAAAGCCACCCTTCGCGGTGGCTTTTCATTGCTTTTGAGAGCTTTAACATATACTCCTGCAAAACAAACTATGTGAAATCTGATATTCCTGACGTCATACGTAATTGTCGCATTCTTGCTGACATTTTTCTTGATCCCGCCATATCTCCGACTCCTTTGGAAATATAAGCTCGGCAAGACTATTCGCCAAGACGCTCTCATGGGAAAGGCCACCGAATTTGCCAAACTCCACAAAGTCAAAGAGTGAACTCCCACTATGGGTATGGCCATCGTATTTTTTTCGGTGTTTTTGCTCGTTATTCTCTCGGTCGTATTTCTCTATTTTGCACCAGAGATCAAAGAATACCTCGGCGTATCTATTCGGTATTCCCTCTGGAATCGTAATGAGACCTATCTCTCACTCTTTACAATCCTAGCAGTAGGCGGTATCGGACTCGTAGATGACTATATGAATATCCTCGGTATCGGTCGTACCAAAGGACTTTCTGCTCGCGTAAAGATGATACTTCTGCTCATTTTTGCAGGACTCGGAGCGTATTGGTTTTATGTAAAGCTCGGATATACCAATGTACGACTTCCATTTTTGGGAGATCTCGATGTTGGTTTTTGGTATATTCCTATTTTCATGCTCATCATCGTGTCGATGGCAAATGCGGTAAATATCACCGATGGACTCGATGGACTTGCAGGTGGACTTCTCTTATTTAATTACGCGGTCTACGCATTCATTTGCTACAATCGTGGGCTCATGATCCTTGCTGCACTCTGTATGATCATTGTCGGCGGACTCATTGCATTCCTCTGGTTTAATATCAAGCCTGCTAAGTTTTATATGTGAGATGTGTGAGCCCTGGCGCTCTGAGCTAATCTCGCAATCATCGCAATGATGACAAATACGCTCATTGTGCTACTTATTATTTCTGGGGTATATATTCTTGAAATCCTGTCTGTTATTATCCAGCTTACATCCAAGAAGCTTCGGAAAGGTAAAAAAGTCTTTAAGATTGCCCCCTTCCATCATCATCTCGAAGCAATCGGCTGGAACGAAGAAACCGTCGTCATGCGATTTTGGCTCATTGGTATGATTCTCTCGGCTATTGGCCTCGTAGTGAGCCTCCTGATATCACATTAATATATTGCGCCAAACCCTTCCAGATTGTACAGTTTGGAAGGGTTTGTTTTTTTGACAGCATTTGAAGCATAGCGTAATCTTGGGGCATAACTTCATTTTCATGTCTTCATCAAACCTAGAGAACGCTGCTCCCGCTGCAAATACAAAAGAACTCGACATCAAGGCTCGCCAGGTTGCTGACCTTTTTGAGACGATTGGTCAAATCAAGGCAGGCAATCCCGATGCACGCCTCTCTCATGCAGAGATTAAACTCCTCTCCGAGATCAACAAAGAATCAGTCGCAAAATTTAAGCAGGTGCTTCATGCTGAAGCAACCGCTCAGTACAAGCATTTTTCTGGTGGAGAACAGCTCGCACATGACAACTATTGGCGAGGGAAAGAAGCAGAAATCGATACTGTGATCGCAAGCTATCAAGGCGAACTAAGCAAGATCAAAACAGGATCTCGCAATGATATCGTGCTTCTTGCAGAGGCAAACAAACATTTGCTTGGTCTTAAGGGCCAGCCAGCTTCATTGTCTACCTCTGTATCTCGGGAGCCAAAAGAAGAAATCGTCGACATGCCAGCACCAAAAAACAGTGTAGATGAGCTTATTGCCCAGAATGGTGTTGCTACCGCAAAGCTTATTTCAGAGACAGCTAAAGCTCCAGAAACTACACTGAATCTCAATAAAAAAGAAAAGCGATCAGCGAAGTTCGTAGATGAACACTTCTCCGAAATCACAAAGGCAGTGAATACATCGGCAAACGACAGCAAAAAAGATTATCTCATGGACATCTTACTCCATCCAACCGAAAAGAATATCAAGGCGTTCCAGGCAGAAGTCGGAGCAAAAGAAGATGGTGAATTTGGTCCTACAACGCTCCGCGCACTCAGCACATGGGCGTACGGAGAAAATACAAAATCATCTACCGCCGATTCCAAAAAGGATCAAGCTAACTCAAAAGACACTAAATCAGGTCTCGTCTCAACACCTGCAGATAAGGCTCGAGAGGAAAAAGCTATCGCAGACAGTCTTGCTCGACTCCAATCAGCAAGGAATCGTGAAGTCGATGATCTTCTCAAGCTTCATCCAACCGAAGTTCCAAAAAAGCTCACGCTCAAACCAATTGATCCAAAATCTCAATCTGTACATCCATAATAAAAAGACTCGCATTGCGAGTCTTTTTATTTATCCAATGAGCGCATTAAATTGCTCAAGCGAGAGCACCTGGACTCAGAGCTCGGTCGCTTTTGCAAGCTTGGAGCCGGCTTCTGTTCCAACGATGAGATAATCAAGCTTGACCGATACACTCGACCGCACTTCCCCACCATTTGCCTCGATGAGCTCATGGATCTGATCGCGCGAAATAGACTCGAATGAACCCGTGACACAAAATGACTTTCAGCTCAAAATTCCTGCCGCCACCACAAGTGGAAGTGTGGGATGAACTTCATCCAAGAGCTTTTGAAGCATGATTTGATTGTCGGCAATAAAGTCGATAACTTCTTCAGCGCCTACAGGACCAATATCCTTGATGGCCAAGAGTTCGTCATATTGGAGTGACATACAGACATCAAAGAGCGATGTATTTTCGTGCATCTTTGAGGCAATATGATTGGCGAGCAGTTTCGCTGTTTTGCGCCCAACTTCTGGAATACAAAGTGCAAGCATACATCGTGCGAGCTCCATTTGGCGACTTCATTCGATAGCCGTGAGGATGTTGTCGGTCTTCTTCTCTTCAAATCATTCGAGCGCAAGAATAGCATCACGATGATTATGCAGCTGATAAATCGATACAAAATCCGTCAAAAAACCGCGCTCAATAAAGAGATCAATAATCTTATCGCCAAGTCCGTCGATATTTGCCGCATGCTTGCTCACAAATGCCTTAAGTCAGCCAGAAGTTTGCGCTGGACACAGATTGCTATTAGGACAGTAGTGCGCGACCTTTCATTCGTCTTTAATAACCCGAGAACCACAGCTTGGACAAAACTCTGGAGGTGTAATAATTTGCTCGCCCCCCGTTCGTAAATCAGGAATAGAAGCCACCACTTCTGGGATCACTTCTCAAGCACGAACGATATACACGTAATCCCCTATTCGTACGTCCTTACGGTCAGTTTCTTCGTAGTTATGAAGCGTGGCTCTTCGGACAACCACACCAGTAATATTGACGGGTTCAAGATGCGCAACCGGAGTAATTGCACCTGTTCGACCAACAGAATGTTCTACAAACACGAGCTTCGTACGCACTGACTCTTGTGGGAATTTATACGCAATCGATGATCTTGGATGATGCTCCGTCGCTCCGAGTTCGCGCCACACTGCAAGCACATCAAATTTGATCACGAGCCCATCAATATCAAAACCAAAATTCAAATCCCGCTTCGCAAGGTTTTGTACAAATACACCGAGCTCTTCGATACTTTCAAAATATTTAAAGAAGGGCGACACCTGAAATCCAAATTTTTGAAGCGTCTCAGTATATTGCATATATGTCTCAATTCCGAGGGCAGAGCTTTTTTCAAAGAGTGGCACGGAATACGCAAAAAACTCAAGACCGCGTGACTTTGTGATCTCAGGATCGAGCTGCCTGAGGCTTCCAGATGCGGCATTTCTTGGGTTTGCGAAGAGTTTTTCACCGAGGATTCCACGCTCTGCATTTACACGTTCAAAGGCTGAATGTGGCATAACAACCTCTCATCGGATCTCAATCTCACCATCAAAAGGAATATATTTTGGAATACTCGGGATTTCGAGTGCATTAACCGTCACATCTTCTCATTCCACTCCATTCCCTCGAGTGAGGACTCGTACAAGCTTGCCTCCTTGATAGAGTATAGATATCCCCAGTCCATCAAATTTGAGCTCGAGACAACTTGGAAGTGCACGATCATCGCCCAAAATATTACGAGCTCGCTTCCCAAAGTCCGTGATATCAGGCACATCATAGGTATTGTCGAGCGAGATCATTGGAGAGAGATGCTTCCCTTTTGCGAATTGTCGGGAAATCATCACGTCAATCCTGCTGGTCGGAGAATTTGGATCAAAAATATCCAAAGCTCGTTCGCTCTTTTCGAGAAGCTTAAAAAGCTGATCATATTCACCGTCACCAATTACCGGTTCCGAATCGATATAGTAGAGTTCATTATGAGCTCGGAGAAGATTTTTGAGATCTTCGATATTCTCAGTTGTGACCGGTATTTTTCATGAAAGAAAGCTCATCGACTGAGCTAGGAGGATATCTTTTTGCATGACGAAATAGTACGAAAAACTCGCAAAAAGGCCACAAAAGATTTGAGAAGGAGGTTTTGCCTCTATAATGCCGACCATGAAGAAGATCGCACTATTTTTTGTCACACTCTGCTCCTTTTCACTTGGAGCCTATTTTTTGGGCGCCAGCCTTGCAAGCAATAGCTCGCCAGCAGCATCAAAACCCAATCCCATCCTCACGGAACTCGAGCAAAAAACCACCGAAAATCCAGACAATATCCTCGAGATTATCGCAGAAACTAAGGCCCTCATAAACCAGTGAGGAAGCGAACTCGAACTCACTCGTTCTCGCATTAAGCTCGATCGTGCTATTTCTCTCTTCTACAAAAAGCACCTACGAGAAATCGCCGAAAAGCTCTTTGCTAAAAATGGGAGTGAAACCTACAAGGCTGCGTACACAAAAATCACATCAGATGATATCAAGGCCGAACCAACTCCCAGGTATCGCAATATAATCGAAGCACAAATGCTCAGCGGTGCGACTATTGATCCAACTTCTGAGGTATTTAAATCTTATGTGTATATCGCCTGAAAATCCCACGGCGAAAACACAACCACCGGCGCTATCTCCAAGGAAACGATGCGCCTCATGGTCGCTTCCGAAAAAGGTATTACCGCAAGTACTGGGGCGATTCTTGCGCCAAATACTATGAAGCAGGTATTTGCTACCATCGGACTCAAACCCTGGAGTGACGCAGACCTCAGAACCATGCGCAAAGCAATTCTCATAGAAGGTCTCGGTGCTGAAACCGCCTATACCAAGGCATATATCACCGCAAATATCAGCTTCAAAAATCGCAAAACTTCTCGTATCTATCTCAAAGACACACTCAAGCACACCAAACAACTTGAGAGCCTCTCATGTGAAGCAAATTCCATGACTGACTTCTTCAATTACTACCGCGGTCGAGCCGGAGTAGCTCGCACTAACGAAAACGACGTTTTCGCCCTTCTTCCCAAAGACGAATCACCACCCGAACTCGTCAAAGAAAATGGCATCTCCGTACGCAAATGGAGTGATCCTGACAAAGTATTTGTCTGAAAAGTTCGCTGAGTCCAAAGCATTAACATCAACAAACTCACAGGCTACGGCATACATCCCAAAGGCGCACTACCCATCGTAAACAAAGAACTGAACAACTACGGATACGAAGCCTACATCGATACGCCAAACGCCTTTAATATACTCTGGAGCCTCTACGAATCAGAACCTATTCTATTCTGGTATGTGCTCTCCGACGATCCCAAAAAAGGATTCAGCAAAATAGACTGGCGAACACCCGATGGCCAGACACGCACCGGCTATATCTGAGAACACACCGGCATCCTCGTCGGAGCCGAACTCTCCAAAAACGGAGACCTCCTCAAAGTTGGTTACTACGAATGAACCAGCCAAAATGTTATCTGGGAAAACTTTGAGAGCTTTTCAAAGAAGGCGTCGTATTTTGATGGGGGGATATTTTCGAGGAAGATAATAAAATAGATCCTGGAGGGATCTATTTTTTCAAGGATCTGACGAGCCTCGCGCAGACCTTGGAGAAGATATTACTAATATAGCGTTACCACTTTTACAGATAGTACCCATTTAAAAAAACAGTTGGATCCAACTGTTTTTTTAATGTTACTTTACAGCATTTACAACTGTAAGCTGTGGCTTTGCAGCAGACTTCTTCTTACCAGGTACAAAGTCGAGAAGGTAAACTTGCGTATACATCTGAAAGTCTGTAATCATTGATTGCATTTCAGGTGGTAGTAACTGAAATTCATGGTCACTATTTATGCCAATAATCTGCCTAAATTGTTGTACATCCTTAAAATCAGCTAGCTTATCACCTTCAGGATTCTTACTGATAAGAGTATTTGCTGTCGAGTAAAGTGCAGCTTTGAAACTTTTACGATCAATCTTTTCGATCTGACTAACAATAACTTTAAGCTTATTAACGAGCGTAATAATTTGCTGCTGTGTTTTTTCACCAGACTTATCGATCCGACTAGAGAAATCACTGATCCAATTTAAATACTTTTCTTTTTTCTCATCAAGAACCGCGAAGAATTCTTCGGCAAGAATTTCAGCACCACTTGCACGCGCCATAATTACTCCGTTTTGCATACGTGGTGATCGCAAAAAACGATCTGCATCATCATTTGCGACGGCAGTCATATTTAGACGCATTGCAAATTGCAAAGATTGATCACCTTTAAAAAGACCTTTTGCAGATCAAACAAGAAGCTTCTCATTTGGCCTATCTTCTTCTGAAATACGCGTTGTCTCAAGACTTCGTCTCTTAATATCAAGATTACTACCATCAACTTCCTGAATTTCTGACTCAGCCTTTTTGTTTTGAAATGCATTCAGATTATATATCTGAGCTACGCTGGTCTTCACTTTATCAAGATTAGCATCCGCAAGACTACTACCATTTTTAGGTAGTTCATTGTTCTGCGGAGCGAGAAACAAGATATTGTCCATATGCATCTATAGTCTTAATTTATTGCTAAAAGTCAATTTGATAAGACTTCTATTTGCTTGCCAACATTACATAAATAACTCCAGTGCTTTGACAAAAAAACTTTTCCGGCTAAAAGTTCTTATAGTTCTTCATTACTAATTTCAAATGTTGAACTGGGGTATTTTTGAAGCAAATTTCTTCAAAAGCATCTCTCCGATTAACCAAAAAAAGGAGAATACAAATGGGGCTATCCTTGGTACCAGAAACTGGACCACCTGGCTCTGCCAAGCAGCGTGATATACCCTCGACCAACCTACTGTATACACTTCAGCATTTCCTAGAGCACTATATTCCTTTGGGTGTAGAGCATAGGATACCTGAAAATGTATCCAAGAATGGTCGTGAGTTATCATTCAAACTTGGCTTCAAAGGTGAAGAAGCTGAATTGGAGCACACTGTCACAGCATTTGTGTACATTGACACTCCAACTGTATGTCTCGACTCTTTCTACGTAACGGTCACCGTGCCTTTCGGACTGACGGATGTCGAAATACAGTCATCTATAATTCTGGAGCTACTCCAGCGCTATAGTGGCAGTTTCTTTACAAACCTTACGAAAGAACTCTCCAAAACTGCAGAAGTATCGCAGCTTGAAGGGCTCGTGTGTGCGTATGAGTATCATATCAGCGAAGCTCAGCTTGCTAATAATACTACTTATCGCATAGCAGCGTAAGTGTAGTACCCTCCCCCGATCTCACGATCTGGGGAGTTTTTTTATACAAAATTTCTACCCAAACACTCTTCGGATATACTCCACACATGCAGAGATTTTACACAACAGAACATCTTGGAGCGAAACTCACGCTTAGTGACCCAAATGCGCATCATCAGATTTCGCGCGTGCTTCGGATGCAGAAGGGCGATCAGTGCATTTTTTTTGTGGGGAATTTTGTGGATGAGATCTATGAAATAGAAGCCATTACGAAGTCGGAGATTATCTTGGCACGCAAGGATTCAATTCAAAAAACGAAGTCTTCGGATGTGCAAATCACCCTGTGTCAAGCACTTCCAAATAAGATTGAGAAATTGGAATATATCATCCAAAAATGCACCGAAGTCTGAGTGGAAAAATTTATATTCTTCCCTGCTGACCGATCTCAGCCACTTGCGCTTTTGGAGAAGAAAAAACCACGGCTTCTAGAGATTGCAAAAGAGGCAGTCGAACAGTGTGGAGGCGATACGATTCCTGAGATATTTTTTGAGTCAAAAATGCCAAAACTCGAGATACCGAGTTTTGTAACGGATACGAATGAGTCGCCCGCTTTTTGAAGCATGATCGATCAAAATATGAAGGAATGCGCAATTTTTATCGGACCTGAGGGAGGTTGGTCAGATGTAGAATTAAAGATTTTTAGCGAGCAAAAAACAGTGTCTATAAGCCTCGGTTCTCGCATACTTCGCACAGAAACTGCGGGTGTTTGCGCGGCTTTTTTGGCAAAAAATATCCGAAAGTAGGCTTTTTGGATATACTCTGCAGCGTGAAAAAATCAGAAATCGGCATATTTAAGCAGGCAAACGGGAATTTTGGCTTCATCGAATTGGTGGACGGATCCACGATATTTGTTCATGGTTCAAAAGCGCGATGAGCCTTTGATGGAGACGAAGTCATGTTCCATAGACTTGCTTCCAAAGACGACCGATGAGAAGCACGAATCGTGCGCATCGAAAAACGCTCCGAGAGTCCAAAGTTCGGAACTTTTTCGTATTCAAAAAATATTCCAATAGTCACGCTTTTTGCTCCAGCAAGTCGAATCCTCCGAATCGCGGAAGCACATATGCCCTTCCCTAAAGCTGGGACAACTATTGGAGTCGAGATTCAATGAACTGGACCCGAGACATACGGTATTTTGACTACGAATATTGGGCAGGCATCCGATGAGTTATTTGAAGAAAATCTCCTCATTGCGACAAGTGGCGTGCCAGTAAAATTTAGCACAAAGATCGAGCGAGAAGCCCAGTCGCTTCGTACACCTGAGCCACAGCCAGAGCGAAAAGATCTCAGAGGACGCACGATTGTAACAATCGACGGATCAGACGCCAAAGACCTTGATGATGCGATCGAAGTTACCCCAACAGAGCAGGGCCACATGCTCTCTGTTCATATCGCTGACGTAGCAGAATATGTCACCGAATGAAGCCTCCTGGATCGCGAAGCCCTCAAACGTTCAACCAGTATCTATCTCGCTGATCGCGTTATACCGATGCTTCCAAAAGAGCTCTCAAATGAGCTGTGCTCCCTGCAACCAGGTTCGGTAAAATTTTGTCTCTCGGTCGATATGCATATCGCCAAAAATGGACAAGTACTGAGCACACACATTTACGAAAGCATGGTCGAAACCGCTCACCGAGCAACCTACGAAGAAGTCCAAGATGCAAGAAATACTGGCACATCGCCCACACTTCCAACAGAAGTACAAAAGATGCTCGTGCATGCATGGAATCTCAAAGCTGTCCTCGATGTTCGACGTCGTGCAGAGTGAAAAATCGCCTTCCCTTCTCGTGAAACAAAGCTCGTGATAACTAACGGAAGAATCACGGCAATCGTGCCAAAAGAGCATCTTGATGCACACGATCTGATCGAAGCATTTATGGTGATTGCGAACGAAGAAGTCGCAAAGTGGAGTATTGCAAAAAAGCTTCCATTTCTCTATCGAGTCCACGATATGCCGACAGACGAAGGAGTAAAGCGTCTTCGTGATACTTTTGAGGCATTTGGTGTGCCATTCAATACTGAGAAGCCTAATAAAATTCTACCAAAAGATATTCAGCAGGCTGTCGAGGCGCTTCGTCTCAAAGATCCGGAGGGATATTCGACGAAACCTTTGCTTACAGCCATGAGTAAAGCGCTCTATAGTGAGAAATGTCTTGGCCATTTTGGACTTGCACTTCGTGCGTATAGCCACTTTACTTCGCCGATCAGACGATATCCAGATCTCCAAATCCACAGGATGATCAAGCACGAGCTCCACCGAGACCTTAATCAGGGTGAACGAGCTCGGTTTGCTAATCTCATGCCAAAGGTTGCACGGACTACTTCTACGCTCGAGCGAAGAGCCGAGCATCTTGAGTACGATTTCCGCGATCTCAAGATTTGCCAATATCTCACGCCACACATTGGCAAAACCTACATAGGAGTAGTCTCAACAGTGATGGAAAACGGCTATTTCGTAGAATTTATGCCAAGCATCGAGGGATTTGCAGCAATCTCCAAAAATGGGAAGCGCCTTAAGATCACAGTCGGAGACAAAATTACTGTACGACTCGAATCCGTTGATATCCGACTCAGACGAGTTGATTTGGTCCGTTTAGACACATAAAAAAAGCCAGCTTAGCTGGCTTTTAATCACATTACGTGAGGTATTTTTACTAGCAACCCATGGCACTAAAATAATGATACGACAAGGACATTGTCTGGTGATATTAGAATATAAATTCAAGTTCATGTCAAACTTCATACACCGACTTTTTTGCATATAGAAAAATACCAATACTATACGCGCATGAATTACGTGAATTCCTCCTTCTTACTTGAGGCAGAAACACCGGCCCTCGAGTGAGTCACATGACACAAGTCCGACCATATTCTCAAAACACTTGCCGAAAAAGAAGTGAGTGATCCGCAATTTTTGAGTGCTATCGCGGAACTTGAAGATGCTGTCTTCCTCTGAACAGAGAAGCAAATCAGCCCCTTGAGAGAAATGCATCCGGATTTTGATTTGGTACACGAACAAAAAATCCTCGAGTGGATGAGTCAAGATACGGATCTTTCTCGCAAGCACAGCGCATCCAATGACAGTCGCAATATCATAGCCTTTAAGGCGTGGCTGATTGGATGTCCAGAGTGAAAAATATTCACAAAAATCGAAGGCGAATATGTATTTGCTCGTTTCATCCGAGAGGCACTCTGAGAAATACATGGTGCAAATGTTGTAAAACAACAGGTTATCTACGGCAAGATCAGCAAGCTCTTCTCGTGTATTATCAATTTTATCGAGACTCGCCTACCGGATCCGTTTGCAAAACAAGAAATTCGCGCAATCTACGACACTGTCCTGGGGCTTACAGACCAAATCGAACACTCAAGTCTCAGTCCATTATGAACATCGCTCGGGATTCGTATCAGGCATAATTTTATCAATAATTACAAGGCCTACCTCACAGAATGGCACGAAGGACTCGAAACCGATCTATGGCAATCAAATAGCCTGCTTTTAGAGCAGATTGGAGCTGTAAACACACAAGAAAGTGCTCATAAAATGACCCTTTCTTTCCGTCTTGCACAAAATATTCTGCGCTCTGAAAAAACGAGCACAGATAAAAAGACCGAAGCAAGAGAGGTAATGAGTCGTATTTTTCATATGATTCACTGAGGCCGAGTACAAAAAAGCGAAGATTCTCCGGAGATGGAACTTGAAGGAATAGATCACACTGCTCTGTCAGATTTTTTTGCGATACTTCCTCGATATAACCCTCATGAAATCAGGTCCGGTGGACTCGAGGCAGCCGATCAAGCCGAGCTCGATGCGTTTGTACATACTTTTAAGTACCTGCCTGAGGGAAGTGTGCCAGTAGAGCAATTAGAAGTGATTCTTAAAAATCTTCTTGGCAATACGGGTGACGCATACAGGTATCATGACATGGACAATTGTCAGTCATATATTTTGCTCGCCATTGAGGAGATACTCCGTCGATATGAGTATGCGAGTTACGAAACTGCGTACGGCATGAAAGAGACACTCAAACATCTTGATGCCTATTTGTCGCAGCTTCCACACCACCCTATTCATATTGACCTCGTCGGACTCATCAGCATCCGACTCGCCAATCTGCATGCTCTGCATTTTCCAGAGAGTAGACTTCTGACGAATACACCTACTATTCTGCGCTTTATCAAAGGAATAAAACTCCTTTGAGCCGAAAAAAACGACGTGCGTAAAAAAGCGGTTATTCAAACTGGAGCGCCGTTTTTACGTCAGTATTTTGAAGAATTTAGATACGACCGCCGCGACGACTACGGTAACTTCCCTGATCTTCCACCAGAGCGATATCCTAATGCTGGATTTAGAAGTCTCACAGACAGTGCAGAATTTAGAGGTTACGAAGAACGTATACGATCCAAGATCGACCGTATTGCATGAGAGATACGAGCACAGATGCTCGAACAAAACGAGGTGAATCATGCAAATACGACTGTATTTTTAAATCGTCTCGCAAAGGCTATATCTGACGTTTATAACGGCGCAGTGATTGTTACGATCGGAGAACACAGCACTCAAAAACTTGGTGATGCCCTCAGATCGAGCGAAAAAATCGGCTTTGGTTACTCAGGTTTTATTGAGCATCCAGCCGAAAATACAACCATCATTGAGAGTGATATCCTCGCTCAAAAAAATGGAATTCCTGTCCAGCACGAAAAAATCCGCATCCTTCTCATTGAGGTTGTTGCAAAACACATCCACGAGTTCATTCTCCAGGCTTCAATCCCCGAAGAATTCGTCCGAATGAAAACTTCTGAGCAGCTCGAAAAATTGCGTCAGGAGAGTCCACACAAGCACAATGAACGATTCATCCATATTGATCGCTACGCGCTCTACCGTCGAGTCTTTCTTGATGAACCAAAAAACACCGGTATCACCATCGTCTACCAAGAAAAACACAAGATTATCAAAGTAGATGGTTCTGAGGTAAAAAGTATTGCCTGTGAAGCTGAGATGCTCGCACGCTTTAAAGATCCACTCACGGGAGAAGTGCTTCCACTGAGTGAAGTTTTCCAATTCTTGGATCTTTTGGAAATGTACCATCCTGTTTCGAGACAGATTATGGAGCTAGCATGTATCGAGGGAAAGAAACTTGGATTACCCTACTGATTCAATACTCGTGGAGATGAATTTCGGGCTGAATTTAAACAACTAGGTAAGCTAATACCTTGGCTTCTCGATCTTTTGAAGCGACTTGAGGTTCCACCAAGTATGGTCACGCTCGAAATCCTCGAAATTGCCGGTCTTAAAGTCGTACCTCAGGCTGATGGCAAATGAGATACACTCGATCCTACGACACTCAAAGCTATTCGTACATGGAAAAAAGCTGGCGGACATATCGCCATGGATGACTTTGGCCCAGCCAAAAACTATATCGATCTTTTCAATCTCTTAAAATCGCTCTATCTCATAGATAAGCCTGCGATCCCGTATGTACTCGACAATGTCGATGATACACCTGAATGGCTCTATGGAGAAGGCGATGGACTGAAATTCGACGAAGTATATGTACCATCACTCAGCGTGCTTGCCGTCATCTGTATGAGTATCATCGATGCGCATTTTAGAGCAACCGGAGAAACTCTGCGAGATGATCAAATCACGCTCGCAATGCTCGATAAAGCCCTCAAAGAAGCTGAAGATGGATCAGCTCATCTCAATGAAGGTGATAATGTGCGAGTATTCCTCAATACGATCATTAGTTGTCGTAAACGCTGAATCAAATGCACTATGGAGCGTCTTGAGCCCCATCATCACTCAGAAATTTGGATGGCAAATATTCTCGGTCTACTCTGACAGGGCTTCGCCTTTCATAAACCAGAAATTCAGACTCCAGCGCTCGTACCTCAACCTCAAAATCTCACAAAACGCGGATTCCCATGAGCTGCTAACAAGGTCATAGAGCTCATGTCTTGAACACACGGAGATTAGTGTGCCGCAATTTCTTCGATATCAATTCCTTCTAGAAGAGTGGCGAAGATGAGCTTGTCGCGGGTAAGTTTTCCAAGCTTGCCAGCATTTGGATCGCTCTTACCGAGGACGAGTTTGTGGTCAATCTGAAAACGGGCAATGGCATCGACGGTGTATTCACCAAAGATTCCCGTGGATCTGCGATCAAAATATCCAAGTTCGATGAGCACTTCCTGGATAAGTCGTACATCCTGCGATGATTCACCAAGAGTCGGCGTATCGATTGCTTCGAACTTCTTGCGGATCTTTGCTTCTTCTTTATGAAAGGCTTCGAGCTTGGCATCGAGTTCGGTTTTTTCTTCGACTGTTGGCTCGATGGTCTTTGCTGCGATACTCTTTACGGGTGCCGTCCCTGCAGGCACTGGTGGCAGACTAAAAGCAATCGGACCCGCGATTTCGGGTGAATTATATATTCGCGCTTTTACTGTGCGCTTTCCCCATTTGAGAGCACGTCTGAGACCTGGCTCACCTGATCCCATCCAGATATCGACACGATCGTGCTGGTATCCGCGCTGCCCTGCTGGCACAATCGCGCCACCTCGATCTTCTACCGATCCAACACCGAGTCATTCGATCCAGATTTTTGTTCCGAAATCATAGGTTTTTGGTGCAGCGAGCATCCCGATAAATACTTCTTTCCCGCTCGCACCATTGGTACCATTACCATTGAGACGAAGATCGCCTTCATAGCTCCCACGCAAATAAAATGACTGATTTGGAAGCGGCGAATAGTACGCAGTCGCAATAAGCTGGATTTCTTCGTAGTCATCGACCGGAGTTTCGGCAAATACGGATGAGGTCGCCCATCCTGCATTCATTGATAACAGGAGCAAAAGCGCTGTAAGAATTTTTGTTTTTGTGTAGTTCATGTGTTTCATGCTATCACAGACATTGCATGCGTGCGAAAAATGAGATTGACGGCATCAAAAAAATCAGAGTAATTTATTTTAAATAAACTCTCTGATTAGTTTTTGTGACACAAATACGGACTACTCAGCTTTTTTAGCCGCTTCTTCAGCTACTGCCTTTGCGACGAGATTTTGGTATCAGTCAGCCATGACGTCACGATCTGACTCTCGAGTACGTACATCATTTGGTACTTCTGTACCCTTGAAGACTGCATCTGAGAGGGCTTCGCCTAACATGACTCCTTCGTAATTTTCGCGATCTGTTGTATCTTCGAAGATTGCTGCATCCATACCAGATTCGGTCTTCTGGTGCATTTCGGTCTGCATTCTGAGATATTCAGCGACAACTTTCTTATCTTCTTCCCTGCTTTCCTTAGCATTCATAAAAGTGTCTGAATCTTTAAATCCATCGCCATCTCGCAAAATATCAGCAGCACGAGATCGGTATTCGTGGATACGAGCGAGTGTAGCTCCGACCCCTCCAATCTGAGTATCATTTTCTATAAAGAGGGCCTGAGCGAGCTTTTGAACTTCATTAATGAGACGATCCTTTTCGGCAATACCGTCACCGTGCCTCACTCCATTTGCATAGAGCGCCTTATCTCCGGCCTTGAGATCAAACAACTTACTACTAAGCCGACCTTCAACGATGAGGTGATAGACAGCTTTCATGGTTTCTTCGTCTTCACCAAGTGTATCAAAAAATAGCATCTGATCGAGTCCTGTAGCAGGAGGAGTCGCTGAAACATCAGGATTTGCCTTTCGCCAATCCCAAGCATTTTGAGCGAGTCCGACAATGATCGCTTCTAAGCGCATATATTCGGCAACAGTTGCCTGATCTTCTTTTGAGATAATTTTTTTGTTTTCTGCAGGAGTAGCCACTTCGTTTGCGTCTGAAGTTATTTCCTCATCTGTTGGAGCGCTAATAAATGCAGTGGGATCCTGAAAATTCCCTTGATCATCTCGCAAAATTGCTATGGCGCGTGTTCTGTACTCACCAAAACGCGTAAACCACTGTGAGATTTTTGGCACTCATCCAGCTCGGATTTGCTCTGCAAAGCCGAGCATTTCGTTCTCTTCTGGTCCGACATTCGTCGAATTACTGCTATTCTGCATGGATAATTTTTATGAATAAAACGCCTGAATTTTACCATATGTTGTTAGCAATGCAAAAAGTGGGGACATGAAGATACAACAAAAAACTGCCACATACTGTGGCAGTAAAATAATCTCTTTCGCTACTTACAGATGTAAATAAGAAAGTAAATTTTATGTGTTTTTGTTTTAGTAGAGATCAACGATGTTGTACTTGCTGGCGCTACCAACGTTCGAACTGCCTGTCCATGGCAAAAAGTGCTTGGATATGGTTTGATCCATTACACCCTTGTTGACACCATTGACTGTAACTGATGAGAGCAAAAAGTTTTGATCAACCACATTCACGCCAAGTGGTTTTCCATTAGCATCAAAGAGCCAACTAAGGACAATAGCTACATGCCCTGTTTTAGCAGGATACGTAGAAAGTCCAGCGAAATAGGCAATCATTGTTCCTGGAACAACGGAGGTTGCAAGTTGATTATTTGGAATAGTTGCCAAGCTCTTACCAGCATGCCATGAGCTCGTTGCAGAAGAGTTACTGATCATGAGTTTAGCAAAATCGACACATTGACCAGTATAAATACTCTTTGTATCATTAACCCTCGCATAGGCTGAATCCACAAAAAATTGTGGATCATACTTAAAGCGTTTGCCATCAGAAATACCAATATCAGCAGCGTTCATAGCAGCAAGAAAATTATCCACGCTATTTGCTGTGGACTTGAGAATTTTCACATTTACAGATCCCATAACACCAACAGTCCAGTCATTTGTGGTAAATGGACTTGCACTATCAAGGAAAAGATTTACCCGATTTGCCGGTGCAACTTGTACAGCCGACGAAGCTGGTTGAGAAAAAAGTGCAAATACTGCAAGAACAACAGCAGAGATATAAGAACGACTCACAATAAGACTCCTAGAATTGAAAATGAGAAACTACGAAATTATAGCAATTCACTTACATCATAGACCCCTCCTTTCTTGGTTTATTCAATAATTTTATACAATTTTGGATCTAGCCATTTCTTGGGAAGAGGTCAGAATACTCCTGGCGGTCTTCGATAGTATGTTTCAGCTACGAGAAGACGACGCAGAATTTCTTTTCCATACACATCCACGCAATCAGAGGTAATCTGCAGTGCAGAATCTGTACCACTATATGCCTTCTGAACTACATCAGTACTGACGTATAACCACTTATAAAGATGAGATACACGATCAATATTTAGAGCTTTTCTTCCAGTTGTTATGTCTACAGTAATCCACTTTTCTATCTCACGATACTCCGGACTAAAAACCTGAGCATACGTAAGTACGCCCTTGTTTCGCGAATCATTGAATGGCTCTTGCACTTTAAGCTGCTGACTACATTTCTCCAAAAGTGTCTGCCAATTAGGATCCCCAAGAGCAGCAAGGAGATTTGATTCTACCTCGGGCGAGATATAGCCCGAATCTTCCGAACAAAACTCACCATCTATACCCCCACTACAACTCTTGTAGGCTACTTTTATCTGGTCGGTAGTCAGAGCAACTTCTGAAGGATTTCCTTTACCAAACTCATAGGTAACCGATCTTCCGTCCTTGAGTTGGATGGTTCTTGATTTCCATTCGAGATTGGATTTTTGGAAGTGTGTATTTGCTGGCTGAGAGTGAAGAGCGACTGTTTGTCCACTTCCAAATGGAGATGAACCCCAACTACCAGTTGCAGACGTTTGATTTGAGCTTGAGTGTGCAGGATTTGAGTGTGCTTGAGTGTTTTTCTCTTGTACATTCGTATCTACCCGATGAGTCGCCTCTTGATTCTGTACTACAAAAAAGCCAGTAAGAAGCAAGAATACACTCATTATTGCACCCATAATCATTTTGTTATTAAACATAAGGAATTCCTTTTTGATTGAATATTCGTTTCGAGATCGCGTATCTGAAAGTACAGTCGATATTCAAAAAACCTGACGAATTGTCAAAATAGAATTTAAATTTGGATTAAGAAATTAATAATCCAGTAATAATTGCATCCTATAGAGCAAAAGCTGCGATCAATCCCCTATCACTCACCTGATAAGAAAACGCACGAACAAAATCCATGTTTTTTCTTGAGATTTCCACATCTCTCCATATACTCCTTGCGTTACGAGAATTTGGCCAGCACAAATTCTTTTTTGTTACTTTTTCCACATGATCGACCTTAAAAAAATCGAAGCTGCGATCAATCAGATCGCTACCGAAAAGAAGATTCCACGAGAGAAGCTCCTCGAAATCATCGAAGCCGCTATCAAGACTGCTTACAAGAAGGACTTTGGAAGCAAGGATTCTAACGTAAACGTAAAGTTCGACGTTGAAGCCGGAACTATGGAAATCACCCTCGAAAAAACCATCGTCGAGACTGTAGAAGACCCTGAGACTCAGATGTCTCTTGCTGATCTTGGTGATGACGCTGATGGATTTTCGATTGGAGATACTCTCGAAATCGACGTGACTGACGAAGTTATGAATAGCGAAGGTTTCGGACGAATCGCTTCTCAGGCTGCACGCCAGGTTATCGTTCAAAAGATTCAAGAAACTGAGAAAGAAAAAATCTTCAATCTCTTCAAGGACAAAGAAGGTGAACTCGTCAATCTCCGTGTTGAACTCGTTGAAAAAAATCGTGTTGTTTTTGATTACAATGGCAATCAGGTCATTCTTCCAAAATCTGAACAGGTTTCAAAAGATCACTACACGCCAGGACAGCGCATGTATCTCTACGTCGGAAAGGTCGAGGAAGACACGCTCACTGGTCCACGCGTTACCCTCACTCGCAAGGATAAAGAAATCGTTGCTAAACTCTTCGAAATGAATGTTCCAGAACTCGAGGACGGCACAGTTGAAATCGTCTCTCTCACTCGTATTCCTGGCGTAAAGACAAAGCTTATCGTTGCTACCGAATACGATGAAGTAGACCCAGCAGGTTCGCTCATCGGACCAAAGGGTATCCGTGTTAAGGCAGTCGTTGACGAACTCTTCGGAGAAAAAATCGACATCATCAACTATACTCCTGATATGCGCGACCTCGCAAAGGCTTCGCTCGTTCCAGGTGAAGTTGTCAGTGTATCTATCAATGAAGAAGCTCGCATCATCACTGCGGTGGTAACTTCTGAAGAAAAACCAAAGGTTCTCGGAAAGGGCGGAGTTAATATCAATCTCGCTTCAGAGCTTCTCGGATTTAAGATCATTCTCGAAACAATCGAAGCAGAAAAATCTACAGAAGTACCTCCGACTTTCGTAGTCGAAAACAGCACTACAGACGAAGAATAATCCCCTCCTCAGATGGCTAACGACAAAGTCTCCGTCAAGCTTCTCACCCGACTCGCGGGTATTGGAAAAGAAGGTGAAATCGTATCAGTGAGCCGTTCACAGGCACGAAATTTCCTCATTCCCAAAAAATTCGCGATGGAAGTTGATGAAAAATTCATCAAAGAAGAAGCTGACAAAACGAAAAAGCAGCAGGATAATCGCCGTCATCTCATCGAATCACGTCATAAAATTGCAGAGCAGCTCCATGCAAAAACATTGGAGTTTTCTCTTCGTGGAAGCGGTGAAAAGGTATTTGGCGGAATCGGCGAACACGAGATCATTGCCAAGATCAAGCAGGAGTTCAGCGTAGAGCTCGAAAAGCGCCACATCATCCTGCCTGAAGGTCACCACATCAAGACTGCTGGTAAGACCGATATCAAGGTTCATCTCGGTGAAGACACCTATATCCGCATGACCGTTGAAGTCATTGTATGAGCGTCCTAGCTATCGATCACGGTACGAGTAAGTGCGGTCTTGCCCTCGAAATCGCAGGTGTCGCACTTCCCTATTCAACCGTTCCAACGAAGGAACTCGTAGCAAAGCTCGATGTGCTTATTCCCGAAAAGGCCGTCGATACCATCGTTATTGGTATTGCTCGCCATCTCGACGGACGTGCATCGAAACAATCAGAGATCCAAAGGATGTTTGCCGGACAGATTCGAGCACGATTCCCGCGCTGCAAGGTTGAACTCTGGGACGAACGACTCACCACAAGTGAAGCCCTGCTCTCTCTCGAAGAAGCAGGAATGGAAACAAGCGGACACATCGACGATATAGCGGCAAGTATTCTTCTACAAAGTTATCTCGACGCACGAAAATAACATGCACATAGGATTCATCATGGATGGCAATCGCCGCTGGGCGACTGCACGCAACATTCTCAAGAAGTACGGGCACTCCGAATGAGTGAATGTACTCGACCAAACGCTCGAACTCTGTGTCCGAGAAGGTATCGAATTTGTCAGTTTTTGGGCGCTCGCTAAAAAGAATATCGAAGAACGAAGCGAAGACGAACTCTCCCATATCTACGCACTTCTCAAAAAAGAAATCGTCCGACTCACTCCAAAAATGGTCGCCCAGAGCGTCAAATTTGAGACCATCGGTAATCTCGATCTTCTCCCTGCTGATGTCAATGCTGCCCTCGATCTCGCCCGAGAATCCACAAAAGATTGCACTGAACACACCTGCATCCTTGCTATTGGATACGGTGGCCAAGACGAAATTATTCGCGCCACCAAACGTGCAATCGAGGAAGGTATCGACCCTGCAACGCTCAATGAGAAGAGCTTTTTGCAATACCTCGATTCTGGTCGCTTCCCTGCTCCAGATCTCATAATCCGAACGGGCGGCGATTGTCGACATTCTGGATATTTCCTCTACCAGGCAGAATATTCCGAGTATTATTTTACCGAGACGCTCTGGCCAGATTTTAGTGAAGAAGAAACTTATAAGGCCTTAAACAGCCTCAAAAACGCAAAACGAAATTTTGGGAAGTAATTCTCCTTCCTCCATGACCCAAACCACCTCGATCCACAAAAACAAAAAAGCCCTCTTTGATTATGAGGTTCTTTCGAGTTACGAGGCAGGGATCAAGCTTACTGGAGCAGAAGTAAAAAGTATTCGAGCCTGAGCAGTCAATCTCAGAGGTGCCCATGTGAGTCTCCATTCCGGTCGCCCAGTCATTTTTGGGATGCATATTACACCCTATAAATCCGGCACTTCCTATCTCGCCACAGACCCAACACGCGAGCGAGCTATTTTCTTAAAGCGCAAAGACATCGACTATCTCGCCGGTAAAATCAAAGAAAAGGGGCTTACCATCATCCCAACAGAAGTCTATCTCAAGGGCTCACTCATCAAACTCACCGTCTCCCTCGCACGTTGACGAGCCAGCTATGACAAACGTGACGTCCTCAAAAAACGCACCCTCGACAAAGAAGCACGCAAAGCTATGCAGATCCGAATATAAAAAGAGCATACCAATGAACCGGTATGCTCTTTATTATTTCTCAAGCGTATTTATTGCGCCATGAATCCAAACACTTCCACTCCCCCACTATATATCATATGTCCTGCAACATAGAGCAGTACGATGAGTCCAACCCACTGAATCTTTGGATATTTCTGAAGCGCAACAGCCATGAAGTTCGATGCTACTGCCATGAGTATGATCGAGATAATAAGACCAATTCCAAGCGCTACAACATTTCCATGTGATGCTCCTGCAACTGCGAGGACATTGTCGAGACTCATCGAAACGTCTGCGATGATGATACTCGTCACAGCCGCCTTGAGTGTTGTAGGAATAGCTTCCTTCTCAGCCTTTGGAGCCATCTCATGACGGATTTCTCGAAAAAGCTTGTACACTACATACATCAGAAGCAATCCACCAGCAAGTCGAACTCCGATAATACCGAGCAAGTACAGCGCAAATACTGCAAAAATAACACGCAAGATAGTTGCGAGTATTACTCCCCAGAAGATCGCTTTTTTACGCTCCTTAAGTGGGAGATTTTTGGTTGCCATTCCGATCAATAAAGCATTGTCACCACTCATGATCACATCAATGAATATGATGTTAATGAGTGCAAAAACACCCACTGGAGTGAGAAGTTCTGCAAATTCTGAAGAGATGAGCTGAATAAGTTCTTGCATAGATTTTTTCAAAAAAACAAAACCGAGTATAGTGCGTTTTTCAAAAATGCTATCTGATGTCAATTTCTCAAGGCTTTCTCGACTATTTCCAGACCGAATTTTTTACTAACTCCCCCGAAGAATTCATCAAATTTAAAGGAAGTCTCTTACGTCCCCTCAAAAAAACCATCCGCATCAACGAAAATCGTGTCGATCCTGCGGTATTTCGCACCAAGATGGAATCCCGTGGTTGGCATTTCTCACCAACAGATAATGGTCGCGTTTGGCATGTAGATCGCGATGATACTTCACGCGCACTCGGCTCCACTCTCGAGCATCTCCGAGGCGATTTTTATATCCAAGAATCATCTGCCTCAATGAGCGTCTGGCAGCTCGCAGATGGCAAAACCCATCTCGAACCCTACCGAATACTCGAAATGGCCGCAAGTCCAGGCGGCAAGACTACCCAGCTCTCCGAGCACTATCCAAATGCCTTCATTGTCGCCAACGAATTTGCCAAAGACCGCATCAATGCCCTCATCGACAATATAGAGCGCATGGGGTCATGCAATATCGCTGTCACCAACTACAATGGTGTTCAATTCCGTAATATTCCAGAAGCCTTTGATCGTGTCCTCCTCGACGCCCCCTGCTCCGGCGAAGGAATCGGATTTAAAGCCGAAGAAAGTCTCAAATACTGGAATGTCAAAAACGTCAAAACCATCGCCCGACTCCAAGCCAAACTCCTCGAATCCGGCATCGAATCCCTCAAACCTGATGGAGAACTCCTCTATTCCACCTGTACCCTCAACAAAATCGAAAATGAAGGTGTCATCGAAGCTGCAAAAGCCCGTTTTGGAGATGCGATCGAAGTCACCTTCGCCAAACGATTCTGGCCCCATCTCGAAACCGCCGGAGGATTTTTTGTCGCCAAAATCCGCAAACTCAAATCCACCCAAGACCAAGCCGCATCTGGAAAAACTCAACGTAATGACGCCCTTGAGAGACTCCTCTGACGTGATGAAATCATGGTCAAAAGTGCTCTCGAAGAGCTCGGAGCAACTGCAATCACAACAGATGCAAATGCACGATTCTACCGCTACAAAAATGACGTGCTTCTTGTCCAAAGTCCAGCAGATGTGAACGATCTCTACGATCAACTCTACTGCATCCGATTTGGCATGCGCATCGGCCGCATAGACGGAGGTAATTTTGTCCCTGGCCACTTCCTGGGTGCAAATTTCAGACTCGAGAATATACCTCATCTCGAGCTCGAATGAGAGGCGCTCAATAGATTTTTGAGTGGCTTCGAGATTACTGGTGATAGCGTACCGGAAGCTGGATTTGTACAGTTGTTTGCAGAGGGTGTACCGCTATCTGTTGCGCCTGTAGAAGGTGGGAGGATTAAGAATCTGTTTCCGAGGAGTTGGCTGAGGAGGTAGAGAGCACTACTGGGGTAAAGTCAGGAGTAATTTTTGGAGTGCGGAGGACGAAGTCTTCGAACTCCTTATTTGGCTGCAATCAGAGACGAGAACGGATAGCTCGAAAGATCGGCGCGTAGTAGTGAGGATCGCGGGTGACGAGATCAAACACATAATTCTCTTTCAAGAGAATATCTGACTCCAAGGCAAACATAGATGCCTCATATAAGCCCCCAACTTCCACTTTATCAAAATCTAGCATTTGAAAATTATCTGAACTCTCCAATATATATTGGAGAACGTGTTCATTGTTTCAAATTCACAGGTTATTTACCCTGTAAACTCAAATACAACATAACTTTTCTTCTTGGATAGTAAGTGAATCCACCAACTCTTCATTAATTTCACGGATAGCCGATTGTCTGCGAAATTCCCAAGAGGAGGAATAATCAGGCAGTGTAGATACAAGTTCCTCTACAGATAGGGTCGTAGATGTATGTCAGGCTACTGACACATCGAGCTTTCAGGAATTCGATTTACCTGGTATGTGCGGTCGTTTTTGCAACAAGATTCACCCAGAGGTATTATAGATCCAGACATGCTCAGTTGGATGTAGAATGCCTTCTATATGAGCTTTTTTCTTCTCAATAAGATCAGGGATAAGAACTCAATCTTCTCCGACTTTTATAAGATATTCTGAGTGATTAAGACTGCTATTCATATGGATCATATTTAGTAGATATAGTATACCAACAAGCAGGAAATCTTAGGAAAAATTCACGAAAAATGATGAGACTCATCTAAAACTTTATACAATGCACTGAAATATAATTCAGAAATATGACTACATTAAGGCAAAAAATGACTTCGGAACACCTACAGATTAGATTCACTAAAAAATACGAGGAATTTTTTCTGCGAAATGATCTGGTGGTTAGTACTCCCTTTAGTATGTGATGGGGCTCAGTAATTCATGGATTTACATGAGATTACCCTATAGCAAAGAGTAAGACTTACTTACGCGGCTTTGTTGGAATGAAAGAAATCAAAGAGCAGGTATCTAAAATTACAGCAGTAACTCAATTCGATATCCACAGAGATGCCTTTGAAGAAGTTAACATGCATGAGATTAACTCTCAAACTCAGGAGCTAGAAAAAATTATTGATAGGTACTTAGCAAATTCTGGAATTACTTGACGTGTATCTATTGAAATTCTTACAGAGATACCACGAGGGCATTGTTTCGGTTTTTCAGGATTAGTTTGAGGACTTATTGCAGAAGGGGTTTTTCGTTTGTTTGATGTTCTAAACTGAAACGAGAATATACAGAGCAAATACGAACTTGCAAAGGAATTAGAGCTCATCTCAAAGCACCAAAATAGCATTGGCGAGAATTCTATTCATTCCCTTCAAAACTACGACTGACTAGCTTTCTGTGAAAAAATAAAAGACCATTATCATCTTACTGAAGTCAAAGATTCAGACCTAGGAAAAATTCCATTGGATTTCTGAATTATTTTTTCAGGCACCAAAACTGACACGACATTTCTTGAAAAAAATCGAAAAAACAATGAAAGTGTTTTTAAAGAATTGGAACTTTCAGCCGAGAAAGAAGGTTTTGTAGTCAAAAACCTCAGTGCAGCCTATCAAGAAGTTTATACAGCACTATCTTGCAATAATATTCAAATTTTGAAGGATCTTGTAGCTAGTGATTCAAATGATGCCTATGGGACCAAATTTATCTCAAACATCAATTCACTCGCAGCCCTTATTAGCACTATTTACGAAAGTCAGGGACTAACGGAAGCTATGCAGTTCACATTTTCAAAAAAGCGCACAAACATGAGAGAAGAATTTGGTTTTATACCAATGTATAGCTCAAACAGCGGTGGCTCTTACGCATTCTTTCTAGAACGTTGAATTGGACAAAACACCTTTCTCGAAGCATTTGAGGAGGTAAAAACACTCTATCCTTGAATACGCATTGAATACGCCTCATTCTTAGATAAATGAAGAGAAGATCGAAATCTGCGTATCGAGCAATTTAGATCTGATGGTGTTCTACACCCAGTTTATTCTCAAAAAATACATTACATCGAGTTCTTCAATGCAGAAAAACTTTACTGTGACAATGTATCTGAGGTTCAAAATGCACTGCTATTTGATGAACATACTTGAAAAATCTTCTTCAAATGAAGGGCTCTAGATTCCAAGCATATTCCTTCACAAAAAGCGACAACTGAACTTATTATCAATCTCATCAAGACGAGAAACTTTAAGATAAAGAACAGCGATCTTCCTCATTCATCCTATAGAAACAGCAAAAGTGAAATGGCCTCAAAGATTATTTCCCCACTTGTGAGATTCTTAAAAGCGGAGGAAGAAGAATTGATTTTAAACTGCAAAGGAAATGTTTCTTCATTCGATTTTGAATTTGTAAGTGCTAGCCTACCCATTGGAGTTGTATATACTCTGTAATTGCCAAGAATCGCTCAATATGGTAAATTCCTAGTATGTCTAGCGCATTTTGACCTAATGAATTACCTCTTCAAAATGAAGTCCTTCCTTTATTGACAGAGGGAAAGATATTTTTATTGCGACATCTACCAATTAAGCTAGATACCAACAAGCAGATATATGATGAGAAAAAGAGGAAGATTCTCTCATTATTAGATAGCGCAATTATTGACACAGATACCTATCACGAATTAGCAGCATATGACGATGCACTCAGTATTGATGAAGGTTTGCTTACGCCAGAAGATATTACACTTTTTGACACTTTATTCTGATGAGAGAAAACCATTCTTTTATTGCCACCAAAAGCCGAGTGTAAACTAAGAATTAGACAGTCAATAGACTGGATTGTTTCAAATTATCCACACATCAATATCCAGTATGTTAAGACTCCCATTAATCCAAGTAAAAATGGTTCACGACTAAAATCAACTGCACATGCTGGGATAGAAATTGATAGCATACTGAGCGAGTTCTATGCTGAGCGGAAGTCATGATATACTTATGTATTATTTTGAAGTAGAAGTCATGCACATTCCTTTATGATGAGTGGAGGCTTTGCAGATATCTCAAGCAATTGAAGTGAGGAAGAATTCGAAAGTAAATGATACTTATCTTGGGATATAGGATGAGAAAAAAACTCATCTCAATTAAAGGTTTTCCCCGAGAATTTTAGTATTCTAAAAAAATACACCTCGGAGAAAATTGATAATATTTTGGATTTACAGAATCATATCAATACATCACTTCACAGTAATCCCGAGCTCTCCCATGAGTATCTCCTTAGTACAGAAACTCCTCCAGAACTCCGTACGATTTGTCTAGCTATCTGTTTAGAAAAAGGATTTCTGGAAACTTTAAAAAAGTTTACTGAACGAGCTCAATTATTAGAGTTAAATAATAAGGATCTTGAAATTCTAATAGAGAATATAAAAAAAGATATAGATTACTTCTTTATTCTACTTACTTACTTTTCCAAACTCACCCTAGAACAACGTGGAGAATTTAAAGGTATATTTGAGTCAAAGAAAGCTCTTGATTTATATGAGAATCTCTTGGAAAAAGCTGCAACTCTTGATCAGGTAAATAGTATTTTTAAGCGTTCGATCGATCCAGGTATACGGAAATACGGGAGAAGATCTGTTATTGAACGCACTATCGCAATACCACATAATACCTATCTCAATAGTAACGAAAAGGAATTTACACAAGAAATATTCTGAAATCAATTTGCAAGTATACAACAATATCAACTTACGGACATTGTATGAGCATGAAAGACTGTATGGTTAGCAAGTACTGTATATGATCTTTTGATGCAATACCCTCATAAAAAAATAGGCTTCTTTGAGGCGAAGGAATTCAATGTAATTGAAACTCTATCTGAAGCGGGGGAATACATGAAAAAGGAATTCTATGGTGCAAACATTCTTTGTATAGACTGAATTGATGAAATTGCAGTTGATGAAATTCGTGAGTTATTTCTGGATTATATAGAGCTACTAAGCAAGGAAGGTGAGATCAGCATTCTAATAACTAGTCGTCCAGATTGACTAAAAACAATCTGAAGTCTTAAAAAGCATGCTCTTAAGGCACTAGATTTAAGAAAGTATTTTGAGGAACGCATTACTAATAAAAAAGCACTTACAATAATACAACAAAGACTATCATTAATTTATGAAAATCATCTTGAATACAATCCTTTACTACTTACTTTCATTCAGCTGCTAAGCAATGAAAGTGCCATACCAACTGAACAATGGCAAGACTTTAAAGTTAAATGAATTGCTGAAATAACTAATATTGCCGAACTATACGAAACGATCATTAGGCTTATCCTCGTTATACATGATCGTGAAAAAACTGAGCGCCGCTATCAGAAGGATAGTAAACGCGCTGCAAAAGAGTTAAATGGGGATATGGAAATACTTGAGAGGTTTGCAATGGAGAGATTTGAATTAAGAGCGTCTCCAAAGATTAAAAATCTAACACCAGAGAATAGTGAGCTCCTTGAGAGATTAAATCTCATTTATCGAGATTCGGTAGGCAGTCTGCAATTTATGCACAAAAGTTTTTTTGAATACTTTGTTGCAAAAAACCTAGCAAGACAAAGAACACTTACAAATGAGTTCTTCTATGCTAATCGAGCTATCGATGACAATCCACTCTCTAGACTTAAACCACTACAACCAGAAGTAGCAAATTTTCTACTTACAATGCTTCCTGACGATACGAAGATTGATCTAATGAAAGAGGATGGTATTTATAGTGCCTACAGACTTAGATTATCTGATATTAATTGATGGGTACAGGCACTCATCAGCATTGAAGATTCAGGGAAAATAGCACTATTATATGACAATCAAATACGCAAAAGTGTGTGGCATACTTTGAGTTCTATGTTTAAATTATCTTTTGAGAAGCGCTCAATTTATACTTGATTTGAAGAGAAAATCTTAAGCAGAGAGCTGGAATCTCGATTAATTCAAAGATGGTTTACTAAAGGCATTAGCAGTGTTCGAGGATTCTTTCTCGAAAATTATATTCAGGACTTTTGCAATGATTACGGACGTAAATTTGGATTCAGATTTCAAAGGAAACGAAGGAAAATATTCTTTAAAAAATTACGAAATATACAGAATACTGAGAATATTAGTATTGATAAGAAAGTATTTCTTTTGTGTATTTGAATCACAAAATCAAAAAAATATCTTTTGAATGAAGAATTATGGATGATTTTAAGAAATATTTTATCAGCCTCGTATACTTTTCCTAAAAGCCCCTACGATAAGTGACGCATCTATAACACTAGAGGTATAGAGGAAAGAATGAGCGAATTAAAAGAAAGGCTTTTATGAATTGGTGTTCAAGATAAGGTCATCAATCGATTAGAGAATGAATTAGAAATTTTGTACACGAGAAACAAAATTTGATAACTAAACCTATCCCACTATATTTGTCGAGCCACAACCCCTTCAAAATCAAGGGGCTTGAACTGTAATTAACATCCACAAATACAAAGGAGTAAGTCATGAACTACAATCTTTCTGGTAGTATATCTCAACAGCTAGTTGAGGTCTTTGAGCGTGCAATTGTCGACAATGATGTAGTTAGAATTGATGAAGTTGTTATTGCTCATTTAATTGTATACCCCCAACAAGGGGCTTCCGATCCAATTTTTCATGAGTACTATGGTACTCGGGCCTTGAATGAGATTCAAAATCTCATTCAAGGCGACACAGCTGAATTAAACAACATCGCTAAAGAACTTGCACTGAAAGTTGCTCAATCTTCGGAAAATATTCTTGGAGATTGGGCTTATGATGAATTTGCGCCAGAGACTGCATATGACCTCATTATGGTGATTGCAGTAAAAGAAAGAAAGGATGGCAGTAAGATTGTTGCTATCGCCTATTTTAATGACACCGAGCATTCAATTTTAGAGATGCTTGGGACCATTAAGTGGAAGGATGTATCTGATGCAATGGAGGCCATCAAGGCAATGTTCCAATTTCAAGAAGCTTCCACAGAAGTACCTCAGCCGGAAATAGCTACACCAGCTGACGATGTTGAACACATAGAACTGCCCTCGGGCCAGCCAAAATCTCTGAAATACGAGATAAAGGACTAAACTATGGATCCGCTAGCGCTCATGCTGTTCGGTTTCACTATTTGGTATGCAACCGGCATTGATGACGCCATTATTTTTGGTAGCATCATGGCTGGTGCAAAAAATGGCAAGGAAAAACTGCAGGCAACTGCGGGACTCATTGCTATGTATATTGTTATGCTCGTGATCGTGATTACAGTGGGAACTTCATTGACCGCACTGCTTGAAGTTAAGATCATGGGTATCTCATTGAAGTACGCAGTGGGCCTCATTGCTGCGGGTCTTGTTTTTAAATTGGGGGTGGATGCATGGCAAGAATCATATTCTTCAGAAGAAAATTCGGAGGAAGATGACGAAACAAATACGTCATTCTACGGCAAGCTCGTCAGTCTCATAACTGTTAGTACTCCAAAAATATTCCAGGATGCTTTTAAGGGTTTTGGAGTAAATTGCACAGATGACATTGCTGTGAATACTGCAAATATTATTGGTAAAGATTGGATGGAAACATCCTGGTATTTACTTGGTAATATCTTTGGTGTAATCAGTATGATCATAGGTGCTTGGATACTCTATGGCGCTCTGCAGTACTTTGCAGAACGCTATGCCAGATGGTTCCATCGAGTTCGTGCCTGTGGGATTTGGTTTGCAAGCTTTTTGATTATTCGATCGAGCTTTGCTATCTGAGTCCATTGATACAAAATGAAAACCGCCCACTTCGGGCGGTTTTTTCTTGTCTTAATTAGGTCATAAATGCAGGATTTGTCATGTCGTGAATATTGTCGCATATCTCGAGATGCGCTAGTATAGCCATATGAACACAGAAAACATTGCCTTCACACTCTCAACTATCAAGCCATTTGTACTAGGTGAGGATATTGAAACGAAGCGCGAGCTCCAGAGTATTGACGCGTTTTTAAAGAAGGAACTCGCAGCAACAAAGCATGGATCAGAGCGACGACTCGAGATACTTTTTTATGGTCTCGTGACCAAATTGCGTCTTTTTACGATCGAAACTCCTGAGATGCAGAAGCTCTTCCATATGTTTTTGATGGAAATGGATACGCAGATCACACATATCACACATGAATCGCTCGGTGAAATTGATGCATTTGGTGAGATTAAAAAATTTGGAGTAATCGTACATCTCAAGCGCTATTTTAATGCTGTAAATCGTCGCCTGAATATCCTCGAGAACAAGATCCATCTCAACCAGATGAAGGCCTTCTTGTACGTTTGTGAACACTATGTACACACACTTGAGCGATATTACAAAGATATGAGTATGTCAGATCGAGTCCTAGAGCTCTATACAACGCGGATGAATATCAAGAAAAATCGATTCTTCCTCAATCGAGAATTTGGTCTCTACATTGGTTTTTCAATATTTCGGGGAATATCTAATTATGGGACGAGCTTTGTGCGTCTGTCTCTTACTTGTGCACTTTCGATCATATTTTTTGCAAGCATATATTGGTTGGCGGATTACTTTGCTCCGGATAATCTCAGGATGATTCCACATCTCACGGATTATTCGAATTACTTCTTTAATTCGCTCGTGACGATTTCGGGTCTTGGAATCGATGCTTCTCCTCAGACAGCATTGCAACGTGTAGCCATGGGTGTAAATACGATCTATGGAATGGTAGTATTTGGCATGCTCTTTAATGTCATATCTACAAAACTTTCCATGAATAGTTAAAAAATCCCCCTCCTTCGCTCTTACGAGCTTCGGAGGGGGATTTTTTTAGGCGATATCATATCGAGCCTCAAGAGCCTTCACTCTCTCTGTAAGTGGAGGATGAGATGAGAAGAGTGTAGAGAACGAGTACTCCGTAATCTGAAATGAAGCAATTCGTGAGTCTGTCTCGACATGGCCAGTGAGCTTTTCTTGGAGTGTGCCGAGTCGTTTGAGTGCGGCGATCATTTTGGATTTTCCGAGGAGTTTCGCACTTCCTTCGTCTGCGCGATATTCGCGGTGGCGGGAAAATGCCATGAGCACGATCATTGCAGCAAAGCCGAGTCCAATCTGGAGACCGATGACGAGGATAGGATATAACCAGCTCGATTCTTCGTCCTTATTAAGAGCACTTGAGATAAATGAAGCGAGGATGCGAGATACAAAGATCACGAGAGCATTGAGCACTCATTGTAGAAGCGTCATAGTAACCATATCACCATTGAGTACATGGGACATTTCATGACCGATGACACCTTCAATTTCTTCTTGATTCATGGTTTCAAGGAGTCCACTAGAAGCTGTTACGAGCGCTCGGTTACGGGTTGGTCCAGTTGCGAATGCATTAGGCTCAGGAGAATCATATATCCCAACCTGTGGCACTGCAATCCCCTCTCGCTTGGCGATGCGAGCAACAATCGAATATACAAGCTGCTCTTTGGTACTGTAGTCCATGAGACGCTCTTCGGAGAGCATTTTGATTTTATACATCCATTTCGCCATGATTCGGGAGAATGCAAGGCTTATAAAGGCACTCCCAAAACCAAATACGAGACTGTAGATGGCAAGTGAGGTATAGCCATTGGCGAGATTTGGTGTGATTCGGATACCAAAAACTCTCTCGAGTATAAATACGAGAACACTGATCGATACGAGAAGTCCTATATTAATGAGCACGAAGAAAAATATTCGTTTTGCGAGATTCATAGAAGGTTTTAGAGAGTAAAACGAAGTATCCTACTGATTTCTATGAGTTATCAAGTGGATTTAATCAAATACGTTCCATAACGCCTGATATCTTTTGACGCTGCATATCACGAATTCCTGCCCAATTATTAGGTTTTCATGGATATTTTGTCTCCATTTTTATGACTGGATCTCTGAGGGCTTCTTCTTCTTTTTGGAGAAGCTCATTGAGGAGTCTGTAGACTTTATTTCGGATATCGATTCAGAGTACCCAAACATTTTCGGGAGATTTCTTGAGAGAACGGAGTGAAAACTCAAGTGGGATATGATAGTCTCTTTGCGGTTTTAATTCGTACATTCCCTTCTTTTTTCAGACAGGAGCGTAGAGTCATCCAAAAACCAGATCCGCAGTGATAACATCCGTTTTAGGCACCCAAAGTTCATCGCCATCAATCTTTTCCTTTGCCAAATTCATCCTAATAGTTGCCTTTGCGATGGTATTTCTCTCAAGAATTTCATCCAAAGTTTTTTTGATTTGAACAAGCGCTGGTGTGAGCGAAGTACTCAGTTCATCCGGATGCACAATCTTTTGAAATCGCAGGAGCGTTGGATGGTCTTTCCCATTCACATGGATACGCGTAGTGGGCATAAGGAGGAAGAAGAAAATATGAGAGCAGTAAAATGGGGAGGCCAATAATATGGCACAAAAAAAGTGCGAGTCAAAGAAACAAAATCCCCTGCTTTCGCAGGGGATTTTGTAAGTGAAAACTTAATGTGCAGAAGAACATGATCCGCAGCCACCAGTGCCGCAAGATCCTTCGGTACTACAACTTCCACCACCTTCGTCACCTACTCCGAGGATTGAGACAAACATTGAGTTGAGCTCAGCTTTTTCGGGAACAACTCCTTCGAAGATCATATCTTTGAAATCGATAGATGACTCCTCGATGCAGAGTGCAGGATTTTGAGTGATTCCAAGCTCCATCTTATAGGCTTCGTCTGTACTGATCTCGACGCTCACGAGCTCATTCAAACCGAGCTCAGCGAGAGACTCGTTTACGAGAGTAGTGAGTGATGCAAGTTCTGTACCTTGACCAACAAGCTTAATAAGCATGGTTTGGAGTGAATTATGCTGAAGCTTCAGCTTCTTTTTCTGCTGCCTTTTCGTCCTGAACAGTTGCTACGTCTGCAATATCAGAAACTTCGAGTTCATCAGAATATTCCTTTGGAAGACTTGCTGAAGCGATTGACTCAGCTGCAGGAGTGAGGATTTCGAGTTTTGGGTAGAGTGCGATGATGTCAGAGAGGTGAATAACGTCACCTGCCTTTACGAGTGAAGCAATGTCAACTTCGATCTTGTCAACGAGATCACCAGGAAGTACCTTTACAGATACTGAGTGGAGATTCTGGTTCACTTCAGCACCTTCGATAACTGCCTGAGACTTACCAACGAGTTCGAGAGGGATATCAACCGTAATCTTTTCTTTTGCAGAAACCGCAAAGAAGTCGATGTGGAGAAAATCTCCAGAAACTGGATGACGCTGAGTCTCGTGGATGAGAACAGACATTTTCTTACCGTTTACTGTAAGGTCAACGAGATGAGTACCACCTGCCTTTCGGTAAGTCTTGAGGAATTCAGAAGCATCAACTGAAACGTGTACAGGGTCAACTGAGTGACCATATACTACAGCTGGAACCTTCTTGGATGCGCGAAGCGTAAGGAGCTTTGCAGAGAGATCTCGGGCCTCGGTTGCGAGCACGAACTTTTCCATGTGAAAAAAATTAATTTGGGACCGCAGGATTATATGAGGAGAGGGCGAGAAATCAAATTGAAAAGTCGTGTAATTTTCTGGGTCGCACTCTTCTGATTGAAAAAACAAAAAAAACTTGTAGAGTCTGCCCGTATTTTGCCTCCATGATCGTACTCGCGAAGCTTTTTGGCTCGAAATCTCGCACCAAGATTCTTGAAAAATTCATGATAGAACACGCCACCGGTAACGGAAAGACGGGTTTTTTTATACGCGAACTCTGTCGTGATTTGGGCGAACAGATCAACTCCATACGTCGTGAGCTCATGAATCTCGAGGAGATCGGACTTCTTAGATCGAGAGAGCAGGACAAAAAGAAATTCTATTTTTTGGATCGCAATTGTGTGATCTTCCCTGAGATTTTAGAAATCTTTATGAAGAACTACGATCCAATCGAACCGATCGAATTGTTTTTTAAAGGAAAGAAAACCGTTGGCCTCATCACAGTTTCGGAACGAATCCGCGATCTTTTGGCAGCACCATCGAATCAGATCGTAGATATATTTATTATAGGAGATGTTGATCGCATCGAGTTTAATAACTTTTTGGAGCGAACATTTTTTGGGCGCAAGATCAAATATGCGATCATGAGTGAAGAAGACTTCCTCGATCGCCTCGAATTTAATGACAAACTCGTTCTGTCGATCCTTTCTCAAAAAAATACGATCTACCTCAAGGACAAACTCGGTATCCGAGAAATCGTCGATGAACGCGTCAAAACCAAGAAAAAAGAGGCCTAGGCCTCTTTTTTATAATGCTTCTCAAAAAACTTACGAGACTCAGCCATTCGTTTGAGAACGGTTTCATCATTGCCAGCTCCAAGATCTTTAGGTCCGACCTTGAGCGTAAAATAGCGTTTGTACCCTCCTTCTTTGAGTCGGATAAGAAGAGTCTCGAGTGGCATTTCGCCCTTACCAGGGAGGAGTGCTTCTTTGGTACCGGTCTTGTCAGAGAGAAATACATTAACAATAGATGATCCAAGCACTGTAAAAGTCTTGATGAGATCAACTCCGCTCTCAGGATTGACATTAGATATATGGAGTGTCGTCTCCCCTGTGATTTTTTTGATCGAAGCAAGCGTAGCGTCTTTGTATTCGGGAATAAAAAACAAAAATGTTTTTGGCTCGACATTAATAATGGCGATCGCGATATCAGGATTTTGTTTTTTTATAACCGGAAGATATTCCGAAAACCATGATCCATCCTTGTCGAGACGATGTGGTGGGAAAATATTGATGAGCTTTGCATCAAGGCGCTTCGCCATCTCGATAATGCGATCCACCGTTTTTGCGTCCATTTTTCGCTCGTAGGCTGTGATCGAAATAACTGGAACGCCAGTGAGTGCGATGATACTTGCGACATAGTCAGTATTCTCGCTATCAAAATCACTCCCCGAAAGCACAAGATCCGCTCCGTCGTAGCCAGAAGCCTTTATGAGTTCAAAAGTTTTGTGAAGGCCGTAGCCCTTAAAGCACGATGTAGAAGCGATCAGCATGTCGGTATTGAAGGTATAAAAGCAGTATAGCCTAAGCGTTCAGAACGAACAAATTTTTGCACTATACAATTAAAATCTATGTGTCTCTGTTGACAAGCGCAGTGAAAAGAATATAACAACCAAATGCTTGACATTTTGCCAAGTGGAATAGGAGTCACACACAACGGAAAAGGAGAAGGAAATGAAGATAGTATCAGCATTGGATAAAAGTGAGGTCACAATTAAAAGTGATCAACCGCTGTTCATAGGTAAGAATAATAAGCTTGTTGCAGCATCGTGCCTGAGGGGCTTAATGCTGCGCGGATTACTGCTCCAAATAAGCAGCATGATCAGTACTACGGGCTTACACGCTGAAGTAACAAATATCGGGAGTGTGTCTGGCGAAGTCAGTGCTCAACTCACCCCCGAAGAAAAGGAAATACAGAGGAACAATATTCAGAAGGCGAAAGAAGCAGCAAAAAGCTCTAAAGTGCCAATGAAATTGCCCCGCATGCCGACATGCACCTGGACATCAAAGACTCAAACAGGAATCCTTGATCCAGACATGCGCGTGATGGTAAAAATCTACCGTCACAATTCTCTGGTGTGCACATTTGTTGAAGGTCAAAACGACCCGATACAAAAAGAAGTTTCGATTCAGATCGGAACTCCAGTATCACTCACTATCCATGAATTTATGGGTGGCGCCATGCCAAAGAAGTCGACACATATGAGCGCAGAGATGCACTCTGAAAGTCGTCAGCACGAAGCTGCATAATTGTCATTCCGACACAAAAAAACCCGATCCATTGAGACGGGTTTTTTATTGTCTGATTAACGAACTAGATTGCTTTTTTACCGCCCATATATCCCTGAAGAACCTGAGGGATAGAGACGGTCATATCTGCGTTCTGGTAGTTTTCGATGATGGCTACGAGCGCGCGTCCGCAGGCAAATGCGGTTGCATCATTGGTGTGAACGAACTCGAGCTCTCCCCCACTGCGACGAACGCGGGTCTGGAGACGGCGAGACTGGTAATCTGTCATGTAGTCAGCCGTGTGTGTTTCACGATATTTGTCCTGACCTGGAAGCCACGCCTCAATATCTGAACCCTTCGCGTTTGGCTTACCGATATCAAAAGTACATTTTTGAAGCTTTTGGTATGGGATGGCAAGTTGCTGCATGAGGTATTCTTGGATACCAGAGAAGAGTAGATGCTCATCATGGGCGGTTTCGCGAGCTGAGAAACTCTCCATTTCGAGTTTGTCGAATTGGTGCATACGGATGATTCCTTCCATATCTTTACCGTAGGTACCGGCTTCAGCACGGAATGATGTCGCATATCCGAGGTAGCGGATTGGGAGCTCTTTTTCATCAAAGGTCTCACCAGCATACATCGAGCCAAGGACGTGCTCGGCAGAACCCTGAAGCCAGAGATCTTCTCACTCGATTTTATAGCGGTCTTCGCGTGGCTCGAGGCGATCCATAGCGTCATAGAGCTCAGTACGGATCATGTACGGAGGAAGTACAGCTGTGAATGGCTTTGTCGAGATATTGAGCTTGTGTTCTGCAACGATCTGAGCAATAACATTCCCATCAGAGAGTGTATCCATTACCCAAGTTACGAGTGCCATCTGGAGTCGAACGAGATCACCCTTGAGGTATCCAAAGCGTGTTCCTGCAACTTTACCGGCGCGCTCTTTGTCGAGCCAACCACGGGCTTCAGCAATCTCGGCGTGATTCTTGATTGGGAAATCAAAAGATCGGATTGTTCCCCATTGTTTCACAATTACGTTTTCTTCTTCGGAGAGACCAACTGGCGTGTCATCCGTAGGGATATTTGGGACTTTTTTGTAAAGCGTAATAAAATCAGACTCGATCTGATTGTAGGATTCTTCGAGGGTTTGGATGGATTCTTTGATGGCCTTTGCTTTTTCGAGAATGGCTGAATCTGGCTTGCCACCCTTTGGCATTTCGGCAGAAATACGGTTGCGCTCAGCTCGGAGTTCATCGAGTTCCTGCTGTGCACGGACACGCTTTGTATCGAGCTCAATGAGGAGATCGAGGTCGACGTTTGCCTTTTTGTTGTGAATTGCCTGGGCAACGAGGTCCTTTTGTTCGCGGATAAGTTTGATATCGATCATATTCGAAATGGAGATTTTACCGGTCCATTATAGAGAAACGAGCTATATCGCAACTCAGAGATTAGAGGATTTTTCGATACGCATAATCCCATCGTCAGGATCAGTCATAATAATCTCATACGTAATCCCCTTCTCTCTAAGAAATTCGTAAAATCATTCCATTTTTTCTCCGAATTTTACGACGTCATCCACGATGATCACACCATCGTCCGCAACGCGAGGCCAGACGAGCGTGAGATATGCAAGGGTTTCTTTTTTACCGGCATCAATAAAAGCAAAATCAAAGGTTTCTCGGGAGAGAGTTTTGCAGAATTCTTTAGCATCTGCATGGACCTGAGTAACACAATGTCGATAAGACGCAAGATTATTGCGTGCCTGGAGATAGACTGGATGTTTTGCCTCTACTGTGAGCACATGCCCATTAATCTGGAGAGCGGCTTCTGCGAGATAGATTGTCGAGTAACCATTTGCAGTTCCGAGCTCAAGAATCCTGCGATATTGGCGCTCACAAATGAGATCATATAAATACTGCCCTGTTGTGTCTGATACATTAGGCGTTTTGGTTTGCACACGCTCTTCTCTGAGGTGTGCAAGAAGCGAAATCACTTCGGGCTTGAACATGGCCGTATGCTACACATTTGCAAAAGAAGGCAAGAAAAAACCTCCAGCTGGAGGTTTTTTCTACGTCAGAAGATTAATCATGGATCGTGACTCCGAGTTTGGCGAGGGCGCTCTTGAGAGCATCTTCGGACATTCCGGATTCGGTCGCAGCCTTTGCAAGGTCTGCCTTTTTGGCCTTTTTGTCAGCTATTGGGAGAGTGATATCTACCTTTGGCTCCGCACCGGCAGCGCGATCAAATTTGACGGCGTTGTCTGTGAGATTGACATTAACGGTCTTTGGACCAGTTCCGAGCGTCGTAGAAGTTATAGGGGCTGCGGCTGGAGTTGAAGGAGTACCGCTGGCATTTTCTTTGTATTTTTTAAACCATTCCTTGGTTTTTTCCACATCTCCAAATTCAACATTATGTCCACCAAAATTCTGTGCTCCGAGTGCCTCTTCGATTTCTTTGAGGGCTGTACCCATATCCTTTTCATTACCCTTGTTGATATGGTTGATGATCTTTTCTTTTTTATCCTTGCTGATGACATTATCGCTGATCTTTGAGACCGCACCTGCGAATTCTTTACGGTATTCAGGGGCTGCTGAGAATTCTGAGAGTGACTTCTTTGCAGCGACAGCCTTTAATACATTTTCGAGTTGAGCACCTACCTGTTCTTTACTTCCGCCATTTGGCATTCTTGCGATTTCTTGTCGTACTTTTGCGAGCTGCTCATCTACCGCGAGCCCCATACCTCCCGCTACAGCAGCACCGAAGGTATTACCCAGTCGAGTACCTTCTCCTGCCGAAGCATTTTGAATCGATGAATTGAGCCCAGAACCGAGATTTGCAAGGCCCTGCACTCCCATACGTTTACCGCCACCCACCGGAATAATTGGTGCGTATTTTGGAATATTTTTCATGAGGTCTCCGAGCGATTTTCCGAATGCTGCGATTGGCTCAACGGCGCTTTCGGTGATCTTGTTGGATCTGAGCGCTGCCATGACCGCCATCCAGAGGACAACGAGGGCGAGGATTTCGATGATGAGTTTACCAAAGATTCCGAGTGCAAAATTTTTGCCATCCGTGATCGGATTTGATCCAACTGGCGCACCGATGATTTCTACTTTGGTACCGTTTGTTCCAAATTCGATCGACTGACAATCGGCCTTGCCTGCACATTTGTCGAGCGTTACAAACTCTGTCGACGAGCCAGTAATTGGCGCTGTCTTAGCGAGCGAGAGGAAGAGAAGTCCAAATGAGAGCGAGCCTGCAACGAGCACTGGCACGAGTGCGAGACTAATAATCCCTGTAATCCCAAATTTATCACCGAGTCCTGATGGGAGTTTTCATTCAAAGAAGTAATTGAGCGAGAAAACTGGTGAGAAAATCGCATAAATCCAGAGCATGACCGCTCGAGAGAAGAGCGCTGCAACAATCGCAAGCAGGAGGATGGCAAATACTACAAAGAATACAAGTCCTACCACTACCTGAAGACCTACATTCGTGACCGTCTTCATGCTCTCAAAATTGAATTCTTTTACTGTCTTGAGATCATCGAGATTAAAGATGCTGTAGGCGTAAACAGTGAGTACACCATACGCACTCTTCTCGGATTTAAAGAAGTCACCAATCTTTTGTTCTTTTCTCTCTTTGCTGCATTCGTAGAGATTGCCAGTGCCTTCTTTGGTGGTTTGTGAAGATACGACGTTTTTGTAATTGAGTGTACAGGTCGCTGGTATTGAGAACTTGAGATCTGCAGCTGCTCCCGTTAAGAGATCAGCTGGCATCTGGATAACCGAAGCTGTGAGGATACTCGCAATCGACGTCACTGCGCTCACTAAGAACCAAGTGAATGGCACAGTGATCACTCCAATAATGAGCTTTGGGAGTTTTGTTTTGATCTGCCATGCGCTATTGTCGCTTCCAAAGATATTCATGAATGCGATCCCGATAAGCATGAACGCAAAGATGATATAGACCACATTAGAGATCAACACCCAAAGCTGATGCAAAATCGGACGAAGTCCAAATACTTCTCCAAAAACCCAGTCTGGCGTGAGGAGCCAACCCGCAAGCATGAGGAGCGGATTGAAGAGCATGAATATGAAACTCACTGCTCCATTAGCAAATTCGAGGAGTCCGTTACCAGTTTTGCCATCAGCGGGAGGGGTTGTGCTGGTACGCCCATCTGCTGCCTTAAGTGCTGGACTTGCTGCGCTCGAGTTCGCAATCTGAAGATCCGTCGCTGCATGTACTTCCTGGCTACCAATCTGGATCTGAATCGATGTCGCATGATTTACATCTGTATGTGTGCCTTCGACCGAAAGCGAGGCCCATACAGTAAAAACAAGAACTAAAAACATCCCGAGTTTAAAAACTTGGGACGAAATACGAGCGAGGTTGGCGAGGAGGGAGGACATGTCTTTTTGTTTGGATTTGTATCTATTGAACCACAGATTTTGTGTGGTTGCAAAACAGTGAACTTGACGAACGAAGGATTATTGTCCCTGAACAGTATCACTCTCTTTACGAAGGAGCTCGAGCTTGCTCATGAACTCGCTTCCAGAGTCTGGGAGCACAACCGTTACGTTTTTAATAAGTGCTTCTTTGTTGTTGGTAATCGTGTCGAGGAGCTTGAGATTGTAGGCATTGAGTGCCTGGTAGGTTGCTACGAATTTATCAAGAAAAACAAGATAGGACTGTGCGTAGGTCTGGTTTTGTTTCTCAACGAGATATTTGTCGAGGGTATCCTGCGTGAGATCGTAGTCCATGTTTTTATAGGCCGTCGAGAGAGTGGTTTTATATTCTTCGATTTTGGCAGTAGAGCTCGAAATGGCGGCAGTGAGCTCAGTTCTCTGAGAAGAGAGTGTCGCTAAATACGTATTTGTTGCTTTACCACGATACTTGAGCTGATCAATAAAACTCTCGAGCATCGCCTGACGATCAGATGATCCATCGAGGAGCTTATTGACGTCCGTTCGAAGAATATTCATGTACTCTTGAGCGGCGATCATATGCGACGCAATAATCTTTTTTGATCCCGTTGTCTTGTCGGCAAGGACAGCAGAAATAGGCATTACTTCGCTGTAGAGACGGATTGGTGTATCTTTTTTAGCTTTGTCCGCGAGTCCAATATTGAGAGCAAGAGCGACTCCAGTGTCGCCCAAATAATTCACATCCTGACGTTTGAATGCGAGTTCATTTTTGGAGGCAGCATTTGCGCTGCTTCCCCCTCAGAGACTTGTAAAATAGCTAAATGCAAAATTTACAAGGAAGGACAGAAGAATTCCGAGAAGCAACACCTTTCGGACAAAGTCCTTGATTTCCGTCTTTATGAGCATACTATGCCGTGTTATTGACCTGTTTCGTTCATCTTACTCTACTCCTCATTTTTTTGCAAATGACAAGTCTTAAGCGTGTCTCATTCTCCCTTGCTTCCGCATTGTTGCTTGAGATATTTTTTCCAATCATTGGATCTCTCGAACTACAAACAACTTACGCATACAATAGCGAAACGCGCGCTATGAATGGCCTCAATGCAGTGCAGCATTTGAGCTTTGCAGAAGCGAAGACGAGTTTTGTTGTAAAGATACATTCCAAGACGCCAATTGAGAACGAAAATGACGTCACTATCACCCTCTCCAACGGTAAAATTACAAAAACCGCTTCTCTCGAAATCGAGGGAGATGAGGGGCTAGATGGAACATATTTTACGGCGCCAGCCAATTTTGCGCCGAGCGATACGATCAGTGTAAAAATTGATAGCAAGCTACCGCTCATTGGTGCAAGTAGCGAAATCGTAGCCTTGGATACAGAATCTGGAACCAAGCACCTTACTCTCAATCCTGACCGTCTCACAGTCCATGCAGATGGTCTTAAAGTCGTCAGTCGTGCCGAATGGGGTGCAGATGAATCGCTTCGATACAAAGACTCAAAAGTATGGAAGAGCTACTACGACAATCTTGAGAAGCACAAAAATGATCCCGTGCCTGACGCGACTCAAAAATATAACGAAAGGATTCAGAAGATTTCGACCAATCTTCGTACAAAATTCCCTGAGGAATATGTCGTTAATGAGGTTGTACGATCCGAAGACGGACATAATCTCGTCTGGCCAATCGAGAAAACAAAGGATGTTCGCAAAATCGTCCTCCATCATACTGCCGAAAACCTCGTCAATGACAGCACTGACGAGGCACTCATGAGATCAATGTACTACTACCACACTGTCACTCGTGGTTGGGGCGATCTTGGTTACAACTACGTCGTCGGACAGCGCGGTACAATATATGAAGGTCGAGCCGGTGGAGACTACAGTGTCGGAGCACACGCAGCATGGAATAATAGCGGTACTGTAGGTATCAGTGTTATTGGTAATTTTGAAGTTGATAACGTCAACAAAGATCAAGAAGATGGCATCAAGAATGTGATCGCCTATCTTGCAAAAAAGTACGGCATTAATGTCGCAGGCAAAACCAACGGCCATCGAGAATGTAAATCTGGTACTGATTGTATTACAGAAGACACACTCAGTGCCTCGCTCGTGGGTCATCGGGATGTTGGTTACACAGCCTGCCCTGGCATAAATCTCTATACAAAAATTGCAGGATTTACCCAAGATCTCGAATCCACCACCAAAAATTACGCCCTCGTAGATAATCCGATCGTTAAACCAGATACGCTGACTGCAAGTACTTCAAATACGAATACCGCAGTTGCCGGCTCATCTCAACCGCTCGCAAAGGGTCCGACAATTCGTATAAAACTCTCAACTCCCACTGATTGGAAGCAACTCCGCCTCGAGGCAATCGATGGCAGCCCGATACTCACCTTTGATCAAACAGTTGGCGGCATTACCTCTAATTCACTGGTTATCAAAAAGAAGGTCCTCGGCAAACTCGAGCTCGTACTCGATGGCAAGCGATATACTGGTAAAAAGATTGCACTATCCGCTAATCTTGTACGTATTGCCACCTGGGATCACAAGCCTTCATGGGATACATCTGGCAAGTACAATGACAATGTTTTTAGAGGAAAGATCGAAGTACGCGTTACTGGCAACAAACTCGAACTCATCAACGAGCTCCCACTCGAAGACTATCTCAAAGGTCTCGCCGAGATCAGCAACGGAGATAATCCCGAAAAGGTAAAAACCATCCTCACTGCAGCCCGAAGCTATGCACTTTGGTATACCGATCCTACAAATCGTAAATTCCCAGGCAAAGACTATGATGGCTCAGATGATCCAGAAGTATTCCAAAAATATCTCGGATATGGCTACGAATCTCGTTCGGGTGACACTGCAAAGCTCGTCGATGCGACGAATGGTCAGGTGGTAACATATTCTGGATCAGTGATTAAACCTTGGTACTTTAATGAATCCGACGGTCGCACAAGATCCGCAAAAGAATACTGCGAATCCAATGGCGGCAAAAACTGTGTAGATATTCCATTTTTACAATCCGTTGATGATCCAGCCGGAGTTGGTCACACACGCAAGGGTCACGGAGTTGGTGTCTCAGGAATCGGAGCGACGTATTTTGCCAAAGAAAAAGGCTGGGATTACAAAACCATCCTCGCTTACTATTTGAATGGAACGAAGGTAGAAAAGAAGTATTAAAAAAAATCGGCACTGAGTGCCGATTTTTTTTGTTCAAAAGACTATTTCTGTGTCTTTTTTGGTGTCTTGATGGTTGCTGTTTTTGTCTTTAGTTCTGGTTTTTTGCCAGCAAGCAGATCGCGGATTTCTTCGAGAAGAGCGAGATCTGCGGGCTTAGCTGCTTCGGCTTTGAGGGGCTTTTTGAGAGCCTTACTCAGGGAGACTACAAAGATAAAGACCGCAAATGCAATCACTAAGAAATCAAATGTCGATTGAACAAATTGGCCGTATTTAATGACGATATCTCCGCCTGAGAGCGACTTCGCCGTATAGCTATATTTAGTGAAATCTAATCCTCCGAGAAGCACTCAGATCGATGGCATGATGACATCAGCAACGAGCGAAGAAACAATCTTCCCAAATGCGGTACCGATAATGACTCAGACAGCCAAATCGATCACATTCCCCTTCATAGCAAAATCCTTAAAATCCTTGAAAAAAGTCATATACATGTAATAAGGAATAGTTACCCGATAGTATTGCAAGGATGGAAGCTGTCAACGGGAGCAAATTGTGGCATTCGCTTCTTTTTTTGTGAAGTTGGATATACTGACGAAAACATTCCTTCAAAATACTATGCGCTGCCCGAAATGTAAGAACCTAGACACCAAAGTAATCGATTCACGCATGACCGAAGACGGAAAAACTATCCGCCGACGCCGTGAATGTGAAAAATGCGAAGCCCGATTTACGACATTCGAACGAATGGAATTCATCAATTTTTTGGTGACGAAATCCTCTGGTGAACAAGAAATGTATGACCGATCCAAGGTTCAGCGCAGCATTGGTAAGGCCATCTACAAGCGAAATGTAGATATGAATCGTATCGAGCAAATGATCAACGAACTCGAGAGTGAATGGGCTGCCAATAAAAAAGGAATTACCTCAAAGCGCATTGGGAAGGATATCCTCCACAAACTCAAAGATATCGACGAAGTCGCATACGTGCGATTTGCCTCGATCTATCACAATTTTGATGATACGAAGCATTTTACCGAATTCATCCGAAGCGAATTCGATTAAGGAATTTTCTAAAACGCGATCTTTGTATTCAGACTTTACGTTTCCTCGTTCAACGTAGCTACCGCTACGTCTCACTGTGGTACGCAGTCTTCATACAAATCTCATCGTTTTTGAAGAATTCCCGTACAGTTTGCATGAATAAAAGTGCCTGTTTTAAATATTTTATGCTGACATTGATCGATCGATCTCGTGCACCGCTGGCTGAGCGGGTTCTTTCGCATGATACGCTCGACGCTCTGACAGCCTGTATCAAAAACAACGAACGGGCGGTGGTATATCTCAATAGACGAGGCGCCTTCCGTGCCTTTATTTGTGAAGATTGCTCGCATGAATGGATGTGTCCAAAATGTGACATTGCGCTCTCTGTGCATACCAATCCTTCCAACAAACTCGTCTGTCACCATTGCCAATACGAATGCCCCATGAGCACTCATTGTCCAAAATGCAATGGCACACGACTCAAAGGCGTAGGAAATGCCATCCAAGAAGTCGAAAGATTTCTCGTAAAACATCTCGGACAAGAGCATGTTCTCCGACTCGATTCGGACGCCAAAAAAAAGGAAGCCGGTGCTAATGCTGAGATCCTACTTGCGACAGAATATATCCTACGTGAGGATATTCCGGATATTGATCTCTTCGTGGTCGTGACACCCGAGGCAGAGCTCGCTATCCCTGAATATGACATCGAGGAACGCGTATATAGCCATATTCGAATACTCTCTGGCCGCGCAAAACAGACCGTGATCGAGACCAATGCCCCACTCTCACCCTTCATCAAAAAACTTACTGAGGGCAACTATCTCGATTTTGCTGCAAAAACCCTCGCTGAACGTAAGGCATTTCACTATCCACCCTACACTGGACTCGCGTACATTAAGCTCAAAGACGCAAATGAAGCACGACTCACGGACATGACTGCTAAACTCAAAAACAAGCTCGATATCGTCCAAAAAGAACTCGGAGAAGATGCTAGTATCCGCTATGATCGCTCACTACGAGAAAAACGCGCTGAAGAATACATTGATACCATCGTTATACGCTCGGATCGTATGACCGAACTCGTCGCCGCAATCGAAAAAGAGATATTAAAAAATCGAGGGATCAGCCTCGATGTTCGTGGGACAAAGATACTTCCGTAACACAGATCGACTAAAAAACGATCTGTGTTTTTTTCATAAATGAGATCACTGCAAAAGCCAAGATCGCAAATCCAAAGACTGCAAAAAATCCATGGAACCCAAAGATCGCGAGCAGGATTCCACCAATAATCATACCGCAGACATTGGCGATATTTTGCACGATCTTCATAGGCGAAGCTGAAGCATTCGAATCAATCTCGGCGAGACCTTCTTTTTTGGCAAATTCGGAGTTATAGAGATCGAGAAATCCACCTTGCGAGATTCCCATTCCTGCAGCAAACCCTACGCTATTACACATTCAACAAATAGCGATGAGTGGTACAGCTTCTACAAACGAAAGCATAATGAGCGAGACCGCAGAGATCCCCACTCCAAAGAGTGCAACCGGCAAAACGCCAATACGTTTTGAGAGCTTAATAAATGGGTTCTGGAGCACAAAAGCTGGTATCGCAATAAGTCAGAGCAAGAGGTATGCGAGATCTTCTCCTGTTGGTAATTTGGCCAAATATTCGATCATAAAACCTGCCGCGAATGTATCCCAAAAACCAAAGATCAAAATCAGTGCCACAAACCACAAAAGTCCAAAATTATATGGAATACTCGCGAGTGTTTTGCGAATCAAGAGGAATTCTTTTTTAGTCTCCGGAATGAGGATTTTGACGTCGAATTTCTCGTCTTTGATCGTCGCTGGTCGGATAAAAATGAGCTTCACTTCTTGAGCGAGTGTCGCGAAGTCGGTCTTGGCGATGTAGCCGATGGCGTATTCTTTAATTTTTTCGAGATTTTCGCGCTTGGTGATGACCTTGAGTTTTTGGATATCTGAGAGCGCAATAGTGCGCACACCAGAGTCAAAATATGAGAATATAAACGCGATCAGGATAACGATAAATATATTGAGAATAATTACCGCCGCAGTCGGATTGAGTGCGAGCACAAATCCTGAGACCAAAAGCCCGAGAAGCGAGCCGATTCCCATAAAGATATTATTGTTCGACATAATCGAAGAATATTCTGACGGATCGGCATTATTGAGAATGTACGATATCGTAGTAATATCATTAATTTCCTTGGTAAATCCATACATTCCCGCCGCTGCAAAGAGGAGTACGATATTTGAAAAATTATCCAAGAAGTGTCCGAGAAGCGTCGTGATCCCAACACCCGCAGATGGAGTAAAAAATGATGAAGCGTAGATAAATTTGAGGAAAATGAGCCCCGCAGCAAGCTGAGAAAATACTCCAAAAAGATACAGTCTCTTCGGTATAAAATATCGCTGAAGAATCCCGACCGGTACATCCAAAAGCAGAGCAATGAGGTTACCAAATCAGAGGAATATTCCAACGAGCATCGGAGATTTGAGCTCCAGACCAAAAAAATACACCACCGTAAAGTGGAAGAGTATCCAAACAAATCCCATGAACGCGCTCGCGTAATAGAGATTTTTGCGGCGAATAATGTCTGTCTCCGTTTCTACCGAGACGTAGGCGGTACGTTTGTCATCCATGAGATTATTCTACGATACTCCGAGAATTGTCGCAAATTTCGAGTACTTTATAGAGCAAAATCCCTCCCGATGTTGCTACATTGAGGGATTTTTTGATCCCGAGCATTGGCAGTTCGACCACAAAATCAGATGCATTGATCATCGATCTTGATACCCCACCAATCTCATTGCCGAGTACCACGCAAATATCGCGTCACTCCGGAAGCCTCAGATCCCTAAAATCCACACTTCGCTCGTCCTGCTCGAGTGTCACAAAAATAACTCATTTGGATTGCAGCTCCGGAACAATAAGTGAAGTGTCACTATAGTATTCCCATTTTACGGATTTTTCGGCTCAGAGTGCGGTTTTTGCGATCTCTTTGCGGGGTGGCGTGGGCGTGATCCCTATGAGGTAAATCGCATCAAATCCAGCTCAATCTGCTGTGCGAAAAAGCGCTCCAACATTGAGGAGCGAGCGAATATTATCAAGGAGAAGGTATTTTTTCATGGCTTAGAGACGGTATTTGAGAGCCTCGAGGACTTTTGCGACATCTTCTGGGACTTCTTTGGGCATTTTGGCTTCGACTTTGACATACATGTCGCCGGTTTTACCATCGCTCGAACGTCCTTTGCCTGAGATTTTAAATCTGGTTCCTGGTTTGGTTCCTGACTTGATCGTGAGATCGAGATGCTTACCGTAGACGGTTTCTACATCGATCTTGGTGCCGAGAATAAAATCAAAAATATGGATCTCTTTTGTAATCTCAACATCGAGCGATGGAGTCTCAGCTTTGGGTTCGGGACGAGATTGCTGCTTCTGGCGACTTCCTCCTCAAAATCCGCCACCAAAGAGATCTCCCATATCAAATTCAAATCCTCCGTTTCCGCCCCTTCCTCCTCAAAATTGTGAGAATATATCCTCAAATCATCCACCTCCTCCACTAGCTCCAGAAAAGCCAGAGAACTGATCTCCAGCAGAACCAAAAGTATCGTATTGTTTGCGCTTTTTTGCGTCCGAGAGTGTTTCGTAGGCCTCACTAATTTCTTTGAATTTTTTTTCGGAAGCCTTGTCACCCTTGGTTCGATCAGGATGATGGAGCATGGCGAGTTTGCGGTAAGCCTTTTTTATTTCGGCTTCCGTCGCTGTTTTAGGAACTCCAAGAGTCGCGTAGAAATCTTTTGTTTTCATTATCGATTGATTTGAAAATTACGAATTTGGAATGTGGTATTCACGATGTCTTTTTCGAGGATGTAGGTCTCAGTTTTGGGCTGCACAACGCTATTTGATCCAATAAGCAACTTGCTATACCCTCAAAGCGTTGAGAGAAAAATACTTCCTGTAGCCGTATTTGAGGTCGTGAGTGCGAGCGAATCAAAGAGTATTCCGCTCGCAGCATCCACTCCATCTGGCACGATTACACGAACTGCAGCTCCATCAACGAGCGTCATATTTATTGCACCAGTGCTTAACCGAGTCATTTCGGTTGTCGCTCCAGAATACACAAATATCGCAAAATTTGATCCAGTAGCCGTCTGCGAAACTACGCGAGTACCTTCGGGCAGCGATGAAACCACTCCATATTTTGCACCCGAAGTCGCATCATCGAGAGCAATACTCTCGGTCGGAGTATCTCAGAGGCGAGCCTTGAGACCTTCGTGCATGACCGAATAAAAGCTCGAAAAAATAACCAATACCGCACTCGAAAGAAAGAGCACCATAAGGAGCGCCGATCCCTGAGAACGAAGCATTTTTTGTCGCATAACTGAATTGTATGCAAAAACGAGTGAGTTCAATACAATAAGTGCATACTTCTAGAATAGATTCCGTGAAACCCTCCCTCGATCCAATCCTCAAAAATCTCCCGTCTCGTCCTGGTGTTTATATCATGAAAAACACCCAAGGGACGATTTTATATGTCGGCAAATCAGTCAATCTCAAGAGTCGGGTGCATTCGTATTTTAATGGACACGGATCGCTCAATGCAGCCAAAACGCAGATGGTCGGCCAGGTCGCAGATATCGAATGGCTCGAAACTGGCACGGATGTAGAAGCTCTCGTACTCGAGACTAATCTCATCAAAAAGCACCGTCCAAAATACAATGTGCTCATGAAGGATGACAAAAATCTGTCATATATCGTATTTTCGGAAGGCCCTGTAAGCGAGGTCTTTAAAGGAAGACAGAAGCCACCTCGTGGTATCTACTTTGGCCCGTATACCAGCGGCGCAAGCATCAATCTCACCCTTAAAAATCTTCGTAGAATTTTTAAAGTTCGGTCTTGTCGGATGAAATTCGATACGCAAAATGGTGAGACGATTATCACCGCAAAAGCCGGCAGAACTCCTCCGTGTATGGACTACTACATCGGCCTCTGCCCTGCTCCATGCCTACTGACCAAAGAAACCCTCGGCGCCCATAAAGAAAATGTAGAAGCCATGAAAAAATTCCTCCGCGGCCAAATGAGCGAAGTCGTGGAAGGTCTTAAAGAAAAAATGCTCAAGAGAGCGAAAGCCCTCGAATTCGAAGAAGCTCAAAAAATCAAAGAACAGATCGAATCCATCGGTGTACTCGGTGAGCGCCAAGTTGCCCGCGATGCCATCAAGGGTAATGCCGATATTGTCGAATACCTCGAAAAATATGACAAACGGTTTATCGGAGTCACTGCCGTGCGAGGAGGCGAAATCCAATGAGTCGTACAATCCAAAATCGAAGCCCCACTCGAAGAAGATACCACAGAAATCGTCGAGCAATTTTTGGCTGAACGCTATAGTGAAGAGCTCCCAATTGATCGACTCATCACAGAGATTGATCTCACTGGTACAGCAATCGCAGAGTTTTTACGCGCGAATCATGTCTCGATCGATCGCGGAGAAACTGGTCCAAAAGCTGATCTCCTCAAGTTCGCCAAGACCAATCTCATGAATTTTGCCTATCGGTCCGAGATGGAAAATCTCACCAAAAAAACCCTCACCAAGGGCACGATGAGCAATATTCTTGAAGAGCTCGGCTACGAAATCCCAAAGTCAGGGCCGATCACTTTTGAGTGCTATGACAACAGCCACACCAACGGACAATTTACAGTAGCCTCGCGCTCGGTTATCGTCAATGGGAAGAGCGAAAATACGCTCTACCGCAAATATAAACTCAAGACCCTCGAAGCTGACAAAATAGATGACTTCGAGAGTATGCGCGAGATCATGGAGCGCCGAACAATCGAATGATTCGAGCAATCAAACTTCCCCACTATGATCGTCATAGATGGTGGAAAATGACAACTCTCCAGCGCGCTCGAATGAGTTCACCGCGGGATCGAGAAATACGGAGCCGCTCACGAAAATCCAGAGCAATCACGAGACGAATTTTATGAGTCACTCGTGCAGTGTCTCCCCTATTTTTGCTCGCTTGCAAAGCGCGAGGAAGAGATTTTTATACCGGACTCCAATATCTCTATACGATTTGAGCATGGGAGTCCTGAGCTCATGCTTCTCCAAAAAATCCGCGACGAAGCTCACCGATTTGCGATCAATTTTAACCGATCTGCCCGATCGAAGGCTATGAAGAAAAATATCCTCGAAGAGCTTCCATGATTTGGTCCCACCACGCGCAAAAAACTCCTCAAGCTCGCGGGTTCTGTGGACGGTATTAAAGAACTCTCTGAGAGTGATCTCCTGAGTGCATGCAACGCCACACAATTACAAACCCTAAAGGATCACGGACTTTTTGGATAATGGGCATAAAAAAGACCTCGAATGAATCGAGGCTTTAAGAACAACGCGGTACGCATTTGATGTTCGTAGAAAACAAATACATGAATTCGAAGCACAGTATGCTGAGAATCATGGGTTTGGTTTTCGGCTGATACCATTGAAAAGCATTTCAGTCGTAAACGCAAATCAGTGAAACACAATTTGGGTCTAAGACATGCCGACAAATTCATACCAGTTTTACAAATCTTGTCCGTCATCGACGGAGTACCTCAGGGAAGTAAATCTCTTCGTGAACGATACATCTCATTCGCTTCAGAGCTTCCAAGAATCGACCGTAAAGCTACCGCGTTTTGTAGCATAGTGGCAATAATTGCCGAATCAAGTTTTTTAGTGTAAAATTAAGAAAATTGTCTCTCATGCCACAAAAGCACTGATTACCTCAGGATAGCGCTCTTTCTTCTCAAAAAGAAAGTGGCGTTTTTGAGCGACCAGATGTGCAGGATGCAGCGAGCAAATTTGATATCACGGATTCACCCGTAAAACAGCAGGTAAATGATGTTTTAGAAGGCACAGATGTGCCCTCTCAAATGAATGAGGAAAAACCGAACAAAGAGACTCTTCTGAAAGAACGCCAAATGGTTGCCGAAGCCTGTGCTCTTGCAGCTATAGCAGGAGTTCAAAACTCAAGCATGCTCTCCAGCCTGTATTTTGGGCAAGCACATGAAAAGACTCGGCAGGAAGCAGATATTATGCCCGAAAAGACCCTTCTTTTAAGTATTATTGCAAATATCACCCATAGTGCACTTACCACTATCGAAGAGCATCCAGGCAAGATTTATCGGCAATTTGAAATCCCGAAGTGAAACTGAAAAACGCGAAAAATAGAGTCTCCTGATGGTTCGAAGGCATTTGTGACAATGGACGAAAGTAAAAACCTGCAGGATGCATATCTGGCTTTTCATAAGCTTTCTGCACTCAGAGCAGCAAAATACAATGATATCGAACACGATATTTTTAATTGGCAGGACGCAAATTGGGAATTTACACCAAGAAATGACCCATATCTCAAGCTCTACAGCGTGCTTTCGAGTACGTTTTCTATCCCTACAGAACCCATAAATATAGTGCGCGCAGCCCAAAAACTCGCACTTTGCGGTCTCAATAATAGCTGGCTTTCGGATTCAGTTTGTGGCTTCCGACCTGGATCTGGCGCATACGAATGACTCAGGAGAACGCTCGATGGATTTCATAATCTAAGGCACACAAAAATTAAAAGCGTCTATCAGATCGATATCAGAAATTTCTTCCCGAGTATTACTCTCGACATGGCGAAGAGAGGTCTTGTGCACGAACTACAAAGATCACCCACTACATCCAAACTTCCAAAAGATACACTCGAATATGCAGCAAGAGGCATTACTCGCATTGCCTGAGTAGATAATCGCCTCGCACAAGGAAGTCATATCAGCCCAATGATCGCAAATCTCTTTGGTCAGTACGCGATTGATAAGTGGATCTACAAGATTATCCGTGACTATTCACGCTCACCGAGAGCCTGGCGTCAGCACAATAACAAAACCTCAACGCAGCTTGAATATGCCCGATATGCGGATGATATTGTGATCTTCTCTTCGCATACGATTCCCGAGGACATTCGGGCTAAAATCGATGAGGTCATTACAGACTGTGGACTCGTTATTGCACCCGAAAAGAAAAGCTATCTCACAAACAAAAAAGCCTATAACATTTGGGGTGCAAGCATTCCAGCTGATGCAATAACTCAGGATACATCATGATTTGATCGGACTGAGAGCAATTTTCGATTTATGCCTCCAAAAAAGATCGAACGACGGATTTGCGCATATACATTCGATACGCTCAGACTCTTCTCCGACCGAAAGATTAAAGATTGGGCAGATCTACGAAGCCAGCCAGAATTCATGCAGATGCTTGGATATTTTTCACACGCATATCACATCGGATATTTTGGACTTATGCGAACGAGAGGAGCAAGAACAGGCAGACTCTACGCCTTCTCTCGTGAGATGACACATGCCTGGGAAGCGGTTCTCACACAGTACCAAAATATCCTGCCTGAGGATTTCCAAAAAAGCATCTTTGTGGTAAGTCGCTAGGCGTCGACCAAAAATCCTTTTGACAAGGCCATCCTTCTGTCCATAATCGCTCCGCTCAATCCGAGCGAAACAAAAAGGAGGAAGTGATGACACAGGGAAATTCTGCACTTGTCCAAGCATGCAAGAAATTGCTTGCAAATATGGATCCAAACTCTCCAGCAGTCAATATTATTGAAGGGGTTGTCGATACACTGTTGAAAAGAATCGAACCAATCGTGCAACGCGACCAAATACGCTTCGCGACAGGATTGTCCCAGATCTGCGATGAAACAAAGAATCTTGGCGAACCAAGCGAGCGACTGCTCGAAAGCCTCGAAGAAGCCATTATGTGCTTCGGTAATTATGCACAAGGGCAGTGCAAACTCGTTCATAACATGATCGACGGACTGGTCGCAAAATTTGCTGAACTGGATACGCGGGTCGTGGCATGAACATTCAGTTTTAGAAAATCGGCAGATCACTCGCCGATTTTTTTCTTGGCTCAAAGTCGCTTCCCAATCGAGATTTTCTCAATATACTCTCGCGCATGTCGCTTTCACAAGAAATAGATGCCAAGATCAATATCGTTGATCTGGCTGGAAGATACGTGCAAATGAAAAAAGCAGGTGCAAATTACAAGGCACTCTGTCCCTTTCATAACGAAAAGACAGCATCTTTTATGATTTCGCCGGCAAAAAATATTGCCTACTGTTTCTCATGTCATCGCGGTGGTGGGCCAGTAAAATTCCTCTCAGAAGTCGAAAAAATCGAATTCCGAGAAGCCATCCAAATCCTCGCCAAAGAAGCCGGAGTTGAGCTCAAAACTGACTATTACAAAGAGCGTGGTGAGAACCGAACTGATATCTACGAGCTCTACAAAATGGTCGCTTCTTGGTATCAACAAGACCTCTACAAGCCAGAAAATATCGACAAGCTCACCTACATCCAAAAACGAGGACTCACGGGCGAAACACTCGAAAAATTTGGGATTGGATATTCGGGCGATTCGCGCGGACTTTTTTATCACCTCAAGGAGAAGGGATTCAGCGAAAAAGATATCATGGATTCGGGTGTTTTTGTCTCGTCATCCCGTGATAAATTTTTTGGCCGAATCGTCTTCCCTATCGCGAATTATACAGGAAATATAGTGGCTTTTACTGGTCGTATTATTGATCAGGGTGAGCCAAAATATCTCAATTCTCCCGCTTCGAGGATTTTTAATAAGAGTGAAATTCTCTACGGACTTAATCTCGCAAAAACTGAGATCAGCAAAAAGGGATTCGTGATCATTGCCGAGGGGCAAATGGACACAATTGCGCTTCATCAGGCAGGATTTACCAATACAGTCGCGATCAGCGGTACAGCGCTCACCAAAGAGCATGTGCAATTTTTAAAGCGCCTCAGTCATCGGATTTATCTCTGTCTTGATTCGGATAATGCCTGAGTCAATGCGACCTTCGCGAGCCTCGAAAATCTCCTCAACGAAGAAGTCGACATCAAAATTATCCGCATCGAATCCGGCAAAGATCCCGACGAATTTGTAAAATCTGGTGGTGATTTTCAGGCGTGCATCGATCATGCGATTTCGCCTGTTCAGTTCTTTATTGAGCTCGGAGCCCGTAAATTTGATATCGCATCTGCGATTGGTAAGACGCAGATTTTACGAGAGGCACTCAAATATGTGAGACGAATGACTTCTCGAATTGAGGTCGATATGAGTATGAAGGCACTGGCACGTTTTCTTGATCTGGACGAGGAAACAGTCTATCACGAGTACAAAAATATTAAGCTTCCCCGTGTGATCGAGGAAGCACCTCAGGAAGTCACGGGTTTTGACTTTTGAGAAATTTTGGCGGGATATATCGAAGCCTACGATTTATTTGATTTGTTTTTGGAGCGACTCGACTATAATGAATCGCACTTTGATGCGATCCCGTCTGCATCCTTCCTAAGAAGCCGCATCGATATTCATCTCGGAAAATCTTCCGACAACGAAACTGATCGCATAAAGGCTCTTACTTTCTTTATAGAAGAGGACAACACGGACGCACAGAGAGAATCGATTCTCCTAAAATTTCATGAGCTTGTCAAAAGAGCTCAGAGACTCATCTTCGAAGATGAGAAAAAGTCACTCGAACGCGACTACGACCAGAACTCTAACGAGTATCTCGTAGCCTACTCAAGTCTCCTTGCAAAGGGAAAAAGACTTGGGATTATTTAGAGTTATAACCTGTCCGCGAATGCCAAAGAAGAACGACGATAAGAAAAAACTCGCCGATGTTCAAGAGGTGGATCTCACCACAATGGAAGCACCCATTGACCTTGATATCGAGACACTCATCGAAACTGCGGACGAAAAATCCAAAGGTAAAAAAGTACTCCCTGCCTTTATTGATGACGACATGGTCATCGACAAAAAAATCCTCGAAGAACTCGAGGACGAGTTTGAAGATGAGGAAGAAGACGAATTTGATGAAGATGACATGGATGAGGACGAAGATGGTGAAGACGAGGAAGGGCGACCAAAAAAACGTGAACGAGGACTTAATCGTCTCCCAATCGATCGTGCACAGGACAAGCGTCGCGTAGGAAAGGGCCTCCAGAAATTTATCGACGTGAGTGTTCCGCCAGAGATCCTCGAGGGTCTCGACGAAAACATGCAGCTGCTTTTCAAGAAGGGAAAAATGGAAGGAAAGCTCACACATGATGAGCTCATGAACGCTCTCCCTCATGCCGAAGATGACCTCGATAAACTCGATGATATCTATACCCGACTTATGAAGCTCGGAGTTGATATTGTCGACACGCTCGAAAAAGAAGAACTCTTCAAGCACGCCGGAGAAGACAAGCCACACGAAATCGATCTCTCAGAAATCTCGGACGACTCGATCCGAATGTACCTCAATGAAATCGGACGATTCCCACTCATCGACGCCGAAGAAGAAGTTCGTCTCGGACGACTCATTAAAAAGGGTGACCAATCAGCACGTCGTAAGCTTGCAGAAGCCAATCTTCGTCTCGTAGTTTCGATCGCGAAGAAATACATGGGACGTGGTCTTGGACTCCTCGACCTCATCCAGGAAGGAAACGTTGGACTCTTCCGCGCAGTGGATAAGTTCGATCCAGAAAAGGGATTTAAGTTCTCGACATATGCAACTTGGTGGATCCGACAGGGAGTAACTCGTGCAATCGCTGACCAGGCTCGAACAATCCGAGTACCGGTTCATATGGTAGAAACAATCAATCGTTTCACACATACTTTCCGCCGACTCACACAGGAACTTGCACGTGAACCACTCATGGAAGAGCTCGCACTCGAACTTGATATGGACATCCGTAAGGTTCGTCAGATCATGCGTATCTCTCAGGATATCCTCTCACTCGACTCACCAGTTGGTGGAGAAGAAGACACTACCCTCGGAGACTTCGTCGAAGATGACAAATACCTCACTCCAGACAAGAGCGCCAACCTCATTCTTCTCAAAGAAAATCTCTATGAGATGCTCGATTTCCTCACACCTCGTGAGCGCAAAATCATCATAATGCGTTTTGGTCTCGATGGAGGTGAGATCCACACTCTCGAAGAAGTAGGTAAAGAATTCGGTGTAACACGTGAGCGTGTTCGTCAGATCGAAGCAAAGACCCTCGAAAAACTCCGCACTCATCCAAGTGCTGACAAGATTCGATTCTTCAATTAGTTACTATGGAGCTTCTGGATATCGTCGATGCAAATGATATCGTCGTGGACACTCGTGCCATGGATGATATTTATGCAGACGGTGGTCCGGAAGCTCTTCAGCTACAGGGGCAAACGATCCGAAGCGTCTATCTCTTGCTCGTTAATGACGCCGGAGAACTCGGCATTCCTCGCAGAGCCTACCATAAAAAGAAATTCCCTGGTGGACTCGATTTTAGTGCCTGCGGACATGTCAGCAGTGGAGAGACATATGACGAAGCTTTTGCTCGAGAAACACACGAAGAACTCGGTATCCATCCAAGTGATCATAAAGTTCGTGTCCTGGGCAAACTGAGTCCATTTGATTATCCCGAGCTTCACTCGATGTCCATGGGATATGAGATCAAACTGGGTGAAATCCCCTTTGTTGATCCCAAAGAATGGCACGAATGGCTTTGGATGGACCCAAACGAGCTCCTCGCACGACTTCCAAGTGAACCAAACAGCAAGGGTGATCTTGGTTGGATCGTAGAGCATTTCTATGGAACACAAGAAGTTGTTCCCGAGTCTCCGCCACAGATCAGCACACTCGCATTTGTGTTCAACACCAAAGACCAAATACTTCTCGCGATGAAAAAGCGTGGATTTGGTGCCGGAAACTGGAATGGCGCTGGCGGAAAAGTGCTTTCTGCTGAATCTGTCATAGACGGAGCTACGAGAGAGTTAACCGAAGAAACAGGACTCGTAATCCCTACCGAGAAATTCGAAGTAAGCGGACTCCTACATTTTCGTTTTCCTCACGAACCCAAGTGGAATCAAGACTGTCATGTCTACCGCAGCAGACAATATACAGGACCAGAGCCCCTAGAATCCGAGGAAATGAATCCAAATTGGTTCAATATCGCAGATATTCCCTACGACCAAATGTGGAAGGATGACGTATACTGGCTGGACGATCTCATAAAAGGAAAACAGTTCGAATGGACATTCACTATGAGCGAATCTGGCGAAATTCTTGATAAGAAGAATCATTTAATTTCTCAAAGTTAAATCAGGGGGAATATTATCCGCAACTCAAAATTAATCTCATGTTCGATATCAACGTCGGTCCACTCCTCGAAACTTATGCGGGTGACTCGCAAACTCATAAATTTGAAGGTCCAGTTCCTCCAACTCTCTACGAAGATCTCGTGATTATTGGTCCGCTTAATTTTACTCTCACCCTCATCGCAGTAGATGACGGCGTGGAAGTCATCGTTAAAGCACTCACCTGTCTTGCCGAATACGAAGGCAATACTTTTGAGCTCGAAATCGACCAATTCGATCGCCTCTTTAAAACGAACTACGATCCACTCGCTCCTGACGACATCGGACTCATTAATATGAAAAATAACACGATCGATCTCGCCAAGATCATCCGCGAAGAAATCCTCATTGCGATTATCTAAAAATCCCATGGAAAAAGGACAGCGAATGAGCTGGGAAGCATATTTTATGTCCACAGCATTTCTCTCTTCATTCAGATCAAAAGATTCGAAAACACCAAATGGTTCGTGCGTTATAGATACTGACAAGCGTATTATCGGAATTGGCTATAACGGGCTCACGCATGGATGCGATGACAATGATCCACGTTTTTGGAATGACGAAGATGACTCAGATATTGAGCATTCTAAACACACCTATGTCGTACATGCTGAACGCAATGCGATCTATAACGCATTTGGTAGAAATCTCAAAGGCTCGCATATATATGCAACTCTCTTCCCATGTGCGAACTGCGCTCAAACGATTGTCCAATCAGGCATTAAACGCGTAGTCTATCTCAATATCAAACCTCACCACGCTTCCGAAAATCGAGCCGTACGTCATATGTTTGAGGCAGCCGGAATCGAATGCGTGGCCTTCCGTGAGCTTGATATCCCTGATGCCTCCATGATTGATGCACTGAATACCCTCAAATTAGAGCAGTATCCAAAAGACGAAGTCTAAGAAAAATCCCCTTCACGAATGAAGGGGATTTTTTTATTTCTCCTTTAGAAATTTTTTAACTGCGCGCTCGGCTCGCAAACCAGAGCACGGTACGTGCAATAGTTGGCGTATTTGGCCTGCGATAGTGCGCTATGCCATTGGGTGTCTCGATGACGAGTTGCCCACATTGAACCAATTTGCCAATGAGCATTGCTACTGATTGAGAGTCCAGCTTGTGTGCTCGTATTATATCGGCAGCTTCGAGACAAATGTCTGTCATGTTGGCGAATTTTGGCTGATTTGTGCCAGCAACAGCGCGATCGTAGATGCGATTTGCAATTTGCAGCCTGGTTTGGTGTGCATGCCATACATTATATGCGACACATGCTGTGACAAATACCACAGAGATTCCGAGACAGCTGAGTGCTATCTTTTGTTCCAACCAGATATTTACGAGAAAAGCGATGAATTGATTCATGTAATTCTCCTTGAGTTGATGTTTGTTTGATGTCGTATGATACAACCCCGACAATATGATCATGATATGCAAAAAGTCAAACAGAATCCTCTACGCTTGTCTATAAGCAATTAAAAAAGCCGTACCGAAATACGACTTTTTTAATTCCCTCCTTTTAGGCTGCAATCCGTAGCGACTGAAAATCAGACATCACGAATGAATACATCGTATTTTTGCCATCAGAAGTGGCATCACAACGAAGCATGCCAGTATCTAATAGCTTCTGAATAAAGTGACGTGCAAAGAGCTCCGTCATGCCACATTTTTGAACCAACATTTCAACAGAAAAAACATCTTTATTCTGTTTTTCCATCGCTTCCTGAAGCTGAGATATTTCATAAGAATATATCTGAACAACGACATCAGCAGATGGAGAGGTCTTAAAGCTTGGTAAAAAATTTGCACCAGGCCGGTAGATAAATGTTATTTTTGCCTTATTCAGAAACAAGGCTGCAACGATCAATCCGAAACAGAGTACTACAGTGAAAACAATTCCTATATTCCATTGTTCCATGCTATCCTCCCTTTGGTTAAAAGCACGTCATAAGTATCGCCCAAGCTGGCTAGAAGTCAAAATTTGACTTCATAAATATTTCTCTATACTAATCCCCGACTTTCTAAGTCAGTCGCAGACAGGAGGCATCCGTAAGCCCTCCCGAGACAAGAGCAATTCTATTGAATTTTCCCAGTATGGGATTTCTTGTTCGTGCGATGTCACGAATTTTTTTGTTCTGACTGACCGAAGGATCCAATATCTAATATCCATTTCATGGCTGTATCAAAAGCTCAGAAAGTTGCGATTCTCGCAGTTCTCGAAGGTCACTTCAAGGACGCACAGAGCGTTGCTTTCACTACAAACCAGAAACTCACGGTTCTCGAAGTTTCTAAGATGAAGAACGAAATCCGCGCACTCGGTGGAACATACATGATTGCAAAGAAGACTCTCGTTCGCATTGCATTCAAGAATGTTTTCAATATCGATCTCGACATTGATTCACTTCCAGGTCAGGTTGCGACTCTCATCTGTAAAGAAGACAAGATCGCTCCACTCGGTGTAGTTGGACGATACGCAAAGGAATTCGCAAAGGAACAGAAGATTAAGTTCTCGGGTGGTTACATCGACGGTCGCGTTCTCGGGGCTGAAGAAACTACCAAGCTCGCAAGTCTTCCTTCACGTGAAGTTCTCCTCGCGAAGCTCCTCGGTTCTATGATGTCTCCTCTCTCTGCACTTGCACGATTCTTCGATGCTGCAAAGACTGATATCGGAACAAAGGGTGGTACGACTGTTGGTGACCTCACAAAGGCCATGGCAGCTGCACCAGTTGCCGCTCCTACTCCAGCTCCAGTAGCCGAAGTAGTTGCCGAAACTCCAGCCGTAGAAGCAGAGGCACCAGCTCCAGAAGCTGTAGCTGAAACTCCTGCAGAAGCTCCAGTTGAAGCTCCCGCTGCTGAATAATTTCGTCTAGAGTTTTCCTTCGGGAAGGCTCTGACGAGGAGATTCCTCGCCAAATCGTTACTTATTTCACTTTTTGTCTATGTCAGAAGTTACACTCAGCGCAAACGCGCAGAAGATCATGGATCTCGTTGAGACCCTCACAATCGTTGAACTCGCAGATCTCGTTTCAGCAATGGAAGAGAAATTCGGAGTTTCTGCAGCAGCTCCAGTAGCAGCAGCAGGAGCCGGAGCAGCAGCCGCTGACGAAGAGAAGACAACTGTTAATGTTGTTATGACAAGCGCAGGAGGAGCTAAGATCGCTGTAATCAAGGTTATTCGCGAAATTACTGGTCTCGGTCTTGCTGAAGCTAAGGCTCTCGCAGACAACGGAGGAAACATCAAGGAAAATGTTTCTCGCGCTGATGGAGAAAAGCTCGCTGCACAGCTCACTGAGCAGGGTGCAACTGTTGAACTCAAGTAATTGGGATTCACCAAATAATAAATCCCCCTTCGTCCTATGGACTTTGGGGGATTTATTTTGCTTTTGTGATATATCTAACCACAATCAGATGCAATATCTATCTCCTCTCTTATGAATACAACTGTAGACAGCAATGGTGCTCTTCTCGAAGATGGTGACTCAGTGCAGCTCATCAAGGATCTCAAATTAAAAGGTTCTAATACGACTCTCAAAATTGGAACCGTATTTAAGAACATCCGACTCACCTGAGATGAGGAAGCAATCGAATGTAAAGATGGAAAAACCACTCTCGTCCTCAAGACCTGCTTCCTAAAAAAGAAGCCCCTGAAATAAAAAAATCTCTACCAAATTGGTAGAGATTTTTTTATTAGCTCTCTGGATACCTTCTTCTAAAACAAGCGGTTTTTTTCATTCTGGAAGCGTATCAGTAATCGCATGGCACTACTTAAAAAATGCTTCGATTGTTTGGATGATTTCTGGGAGTGGTTTTTTGGTACATGCTCCGCTGGCCATAGCATGCCCACCGCCTCCAAAGATACCTGCAAGAGCCCGCATGTCATAGGCTTCGTCCTTGGATCTCAGGGAGATGCGATACTCGCCCTCGGGAGTTTCTTTGAGGAAGATCACAAATTTTGCACGAACGGATCTCAGATAGTCATTGACGAGCTCGTTCCCAAGACAGTCACATGAGATATTTCGGCGCTTAAACATATCCTGCGTCGCGAGACCGATGACTCCCCTTCCATCCAAAATAATCTGGATCGAGGCAAGGACCTCTCCATAGAGTCCAATATAGTTTGGATCTGTGCTCTGATAGAGATTGCGGATGAGGCAATTATGATCTGCAAAAAGTTCGAGCATATGCGCAGCAAACCTCAGTCCATGTGGCGTCGTATTTGCATTACGAAAACACTCCGTATCGTAGTAAACCCCAAGAAGCAAGTATGTCGCCATGTCCTTGGTAATGGCTTCGACACCGGCAGTGTATTCGATAAAATTTGCGACCATCATGGTAGCAGAAGTATTTTCGTAGCTACAAGTCGACCAGCACACATCACCATAACATGACGAATGATGGTCGATATTGATCTTTTTTGTCGCTTCAAAAAGAGCTTTGTTGTCAGTATAGATGGATCCGAGCATTTCGAATGATCCGGTGTCACAGATGATAATGAGATCATATGTAAGCTCTGGAAGCTTGATCACTACACGATCAGCGACTTCTAAAAAACCGTACAAACTCGAGAGTGGCTTCTCATTTGCGATGATCATTTTTTTGCCCTGTGCAACACCAAAATCATAGAGTGCGAGCAAACACCCCAGCGCATCTCCATCGAGATTTGAGGCTCCAGTCAGCAAAATCGTCTGACTTTCTTGCCAGTGATGTGCGATTTGATCGAGGACGGCTTGATGTTTCATAGCTTTGCGCTACAGTAAGGGAAAGACAGGGTATAGTAACTAATCTCCGATACGTGTCAACGAAAAAGAAAAAAGGTACAGGACAATATGTTGTCCAAGACAAGTGGTTTTTTGAAGCGAAGAAGCTCGGATACCGAGCACGCAGCGCATTCAAGCTCATAGAAATCCAGGATCGTTTTAAGATCATCGAGCCTGGAATGAAAGTTCTCGATGTAGCATCCGCGCCTGGTAGCTTCCTCCAAGTGATCTCCAAAATTATTGGACCAGAAGGAGTCGTCGCTGGAGTTGATATCCAAAAGATCAAGCCATTTGGACAGCAAAATATCCGCGTACTTCAGGGGGATATTTTTGATGCGCCAAAGATTGAACAATTTTGTCAGAAGCTCGAGATTGAGCAATTTGATGTAGTGACTTCGGATATCGCACCAAATACGACGGGGCTCACGGGAGTTGACCAATATCGCTCAATCGAGCTCAATATTGCCATCCTCGAATTTACCCACAAATGGCTGAAGCCAGGCGGCAATCTCCTGCTTAAAGTATTTGTTGGTGAAGACATCCAAGAGCTCATCACTCCCATCATGCAGCGCTACAAAAACCTCAAACGCGTCAAACCAGAAGCCTGCCGCGATCGTAGCTTTGAAGAATATTTCCTCTGTCTCGGTAAAAAAGACTAGGAATAAACCATAAAAAAGCCCTCCGAAGCTCACAAGAGCAAAGGAGGGTTTTGTAAAAACAACAATTCTTTCATTTCTTTCAGACCGCCACTGTCGCCTTGATGGCAGGATGAGGATCGTAGTCTTCGAGGATGAAGTCGGAGAATTGAAAACCAAAAATATCTTGACCACGATCTTTGATGATCATTTTTGGTGCCCGAATCGGCAGACGATCCAGCTGTGTTGCCACCTGTTCAAGATGATTGACATACAGATGCACATCGCCACCGTTCCAGATAAAATCGCCGAGTTCGAGATTGCAGATTTTTGCAATCATCATCGTCAGCAGAGCATAGGATGCAATATTAAAAGGTACACCCAGGAAAACGTCAGCACTGCGTTGATACAGCTGACACGACAACTTGCCATCTGCGACGTAAAACTGAAATAACGCATGACATGGTGGCAGTTTCATTTGTGGAATATCAGCAACATTCCATGCTGAAACTATCAGACGGCGCGAATCAGGATTATTGCGGATTTGGTCGATCACTTGTTTGATTTGATCGATATGTCCACCGCCTGGTGTTGGCCAATTGCGCCACTGAGAACCATAGACCGGCCCCAGATCACCATTTTCATCAGCCCATTCATCCCAGATGGAGACGCCGTTATCCTTGAGGTATTTGATATTGGTAGAACCCGCCAAAAACCAAATGAGCTCGTGGACAATAGATTTCAGATGCACTTTTTTGGTCGTCAGCAGAGGGAAACCTTTGTCCAGATCAAGGCGCATCTGATAGCCAAACACAGACAGCGTGCCCGTGCCAGTACGATCAGCTTTATATGTACCGGTATTGAGAACATGCGTTTGAAGCTTGCAGTATTCCATATCCACAAATGATTCATTATCAGGACTAAGAATAAAATGATTCTCATCCCCCCATGATTCTGGATGTGCGTAATAGCCTGCATACTCACTCGCTTTTGCTGCATCGATCAGTTTTTGAACTTCTGCGGTTGGTTGACCCATGATGGCCTCCTAAAGAAAAAAGAATCGTTGAATTTAAAGAACATGCTATCCGCCCCGAATAATCGAAACCACCGAATCGGTATAGTTGTCATGAACTATACGTAATAATACGTAATGTCAACTGTACCGATTTCCATTAAAAAACCCTCCTTCGCTCTTGCGAGCTTGGGAGGACTATCCAAAATGGATTATTTCATGAGGCGATCAACGACTGGGTAGAATGAGCTCACATCAGCTGCACCCTTCACGAGTTCAAATTTCTTTGTTTCGTTATTGAGGACCATGATTGTAGGAGTTCCTTCAACACCACGGGCGAGAGCTTCGGCAGTGTATGACTCATAGACAGACTTAGTCTTCTGACCATCGTAACATGCGGCGAACTTTGTAGCATCAATACCACCGATTTCTTTGGCGAGAGCCTTGATATTATCGAGTGGGAATACTGGTCCACGCTCATTTGAACGATCGAGGATAGCATTGTAGAACTTAGAATATTTTTCAGCACCGGCGATCTGTGCTACACAGAGCGAAGCCATACCCTTCTGATCTGCACCTGGATGACGGGCGAGATTGAGAGGCTTGTAGATGACATTGACCTTGTCTCCGTATTTTTCTTGAAGCTTTGAAATCGTCTTGTTCTTGTATTGGATAATACAGTACGGACACTCGAGGTCAGAATATTCGACGAGAGTAATCTTGGCGCTCTTGTTTCCTTCTGCATATGAATCCTTCATGATTGCAGCATACTGGTCAGCTGTGAGATCAGTAGAGGAGGTAGATGGAGGTGTAGTAGCCGAACCATCTGTAGTTGTAGGAGCAGTAGTACCACCTAATTGCTTAATAGCTGCTTCGATCTGCTGCTTTGTTTGTGGAGCAGAGAGTTTTTGTACCTGAGTAATGAGGTCGTAGATTTCTTTGCCTCCTGAGCGATCGTATTCGACTTGGAGCATAGCTGTTTTAGCGCTTGCTTCGGCAGCCTTAATACCAGAAGTCTTGTAGTCATACATCGCGTAAGCGAGTCCAGCAGTAGCGATGAGATTGAGGATCATGATAGCGATCATGAGTGAAGAGAACGAAGAGCGGCAGTATGACGCGCAGCGATTCTGCATATCTGATCCCATTCCTTCTGATTGGTTTTGTTTCTTTTCCATAATGTGAGTTAGAAATAACGCGGTAGAGTATACGGTTTTTTATGTATTTCAAACGCAATTTGCTCGCAGGAGCCTTCTAAACTTTAATGAACTTTAAATTGGACGAGTTTTTTAATGAAAGCGCTTCCATTCGTAGTAGGCACGCATTCCAACCATGGCCGCATTATCCATGCTATAGAGTTTACTCACAGGAGAAACAAAATGCATTCCGAGTTTTTGCGCCTCGAGTGCGATCTGCGACCGAAGCACATCATTCGCACTGACTCATCCTGCAAGCAAAACAGTATTTACCCCTTTGGATTTTGCAGCCCGAAAGAGCTTTGCCGTAAGCGTGCGAACCACTGCCTGTTCAAACTCGTAGGCAATCTCTCGCTTGTCATCAAGCGTCAGCTCTGATCGAAGTGCTATCCGTACATCAATCTCTCGCTTGACTGCGCTTTTGAGTCCAGAAAACGAAAAATCGAGACTCCCCTCATCGAGTAGTGCGATTGGGAACATGCCAGCATATTGTCTCTGCCACTCGCTCGCAAGCTTTGCAATCTCAGGTCCGCCTGGGAAACTCATTCCCATGGCTTTTGAGATCTTGTCGAAGGCCTCCCCTGCTGCATCGTCGCGAGTTTGACCAAGGAGCTCTAATTCAAAGAGACTCTTCCAGAAATAGAGCTCATTGTGCCCGCCAGAAACCGTGAGGCAGACGATTGGAAATGCTATGTCTGAGAGATCTCGTTCGAGGAGATTTGCAAAAATATGGGATTCAATGTGATCAATCCAGAGCACTTCTTTACCAAGAGTATGAGCAAGTGTCTTTGCGACCGTGCGCCCTACCAAAAGAGATGGGAGAAGCCCTGGCTGTCTGGTACAGGCTATGAATTCGATATCAGAGAGTTCGACATTTCATTTTTGGAGAACTTCTTCGAGTACTTCAAAAATCGCGTTTGCATGGAGGCGGGCAGCAACTTCAGGGACGACTCATTGTGTCTCATTGTGTTCTTTGAGTTGTCCTTTTGTACTCATTGTAATGAGCTTCGGACCATCAAAGAGGGCAACCGAAGTATCGTCACACGAGGTTTCAAAAGCGAGGAAGTACATGAGGTTACTTCTCAATAATAAAGTCGATGTTATCAGGACTCGACGATACATGCGTCAGCCAGAATGGTGAAAGGCGGATCTTTACCTTTGCAATATTGTTGTCATTGAGCAGCACCGAAGTTGCGCCATCGATAGAGAGACCGGCAATGAGATTTTTGAGCTTTTTTGTGAGATTATTGCTCGAATCCTCAAAATTATAGGAGATCGTCGCAGAGAGATCAGTTGTACCCTTGAGCGCAAATTGCGGAGTCTCGGTGCGATTGATAATATTGGTGATCTTGAGAGAATCATTGAGTATCTCATGGAGCTTTTCGGTACCGTAGAGGAGCTTCTCATTCATAAGATTACGAAGAATACTCAGTGCAGCTGCTCGATCAAAGAGGTAGGTTGTTACCTTGAGATTACCCTTGAGCGTAACATCCGTGATCTTGTCACCCACCTTTACGCCATTTGCAATCTCAATCACCGGCTCAGAGTAGCGGATATTTTCAGGAATATCGAGGATATCAAAATTTTTGCCAGATTCGGCATTGGATTTTGCGAGGTCGTCTTTGAGTCCATCGAGCGCGGCAGATCGAAGTTTATCAACGAGAATAGCCTTAAATTTTTTGAGTTCGTCTTCCGTCAGTACATGTACCGTTGGATTTTGTCCACCAGTAAAGCCTTTTGAGACTTTTGCGTAGATCTTGTCGCGATTAAATTTGAGACCAGGAATATCAAGCAGTGTCGCTTCAGGAATATTCCCACGAACTCCGATAAGTTCGCCCTTGGTATCGTAGCCATCAGCTATAAGCGTCGAGGTCGTTCGTCCAATATTTACCGCTCCAGAATCACTTCGTATTGCTGGGATTTTAATCCATTCTTGTGAGCGATACACGAGGCCATCCTGTGTCACAAAACGGGTATTCGGACGGAAAACTTGCTCATTTGGGAGCTCATTGAAGACTTCGACCGATCACTTTGCAGCACGCACACTCGCGAGATCAAATGTCGAGACATTAAAGGCAAAATCGATGCTTGCAGTGTGTTCGACCTTGCGAACTGGGACAATCGCACGCGTATCGAGAACTGACTGATAATCACTCTCTTGAAAAATGAGATTTTGCGATACGGTCTTGACTACAAAGTCTGGGGTAATCGAGACGTAAGTCTTAGAAACCGCAAAATAGAATATAAATATCAAAAGCGAGATCGAGAGCACAAGTCCAGCAAAGAGCAAAAAGACATTCGAATCCGCAAGAAACGAAGCATTTTTATATGTGTGATGTCGCGAACGCTTCTTTTCGAACATGTAGGCCATGCGATAGACCACTTTGCGGATTTCGTAGAGGAAATACTCAAAAAACGTAAAGTTGTGGCGCAGAATATGCTCTTTGGAGTAGGATTCTTCGAACTCGATATTATCGCTCTTTGAAAAAAATCGAATTCCAAGTCCTTCGCCAATTCGTCTCAAATCTTTGTCGCTCGAAACAATCTGGAATTTTTTGCTCGGAAATCGAGAGAGGAGGAACTTGAGTGAAAAATACTGATGAAGCGCAGTATGTCCTACGAGCTCGAGCGTAACAATCGACTCAGAAACACCCGAAATCATGGCCATGATTTCGGCAATATCGAGGCGATTGTCTATAACAAGGCGAGCATCTCTATTCATATCGGTAGATTACGTATCGGAGGATGCGGGCAATCGGATCACGTTTTTGACGAACGAGTTCTTCGGCGGTTTTTGTGAGCGCATAGGCCACTCCGTATTCGGCAGGAAGATTTTCGGCAGAAGGAATCAGAGGAATTCCCTTGAGATTCATATGTGGGAGCTTTGATTTGAACATTGCCATGAAAGCCTCAATGAAGAGCTCAGTACTGATCGCTCCCGAGAAATATACATTTCGTACCAAAAAATCTGGAGCAATATCACGAAGTGCGACCACAACAGCTTCAACGAGTAGATCGAGAAATTCATCCTGAGAGCGTTTGTATGAAGCATCTTCGGGATCAGCTGCGATGATGCGATTTTCGATCTCGAGATGTGAGAGTGTAGGGTTTTTGCTGGCAAATATTCGCTCAAAAAGCGCTGACCCAAAAGGGATCACCACCGATCCGAGGATTTCTGAATAGTTCTCAAGAACCACGGTCGTGCGAGCCGAACCAATATCTACAAAACAATTCGGATCAAAGAGCTCGAGAGAAGCTTCCTGAGCTTTTGGAAGTGCGATCGAAGTCGGCACAAATGAGATGAGCTTTTTGTCGAGATCACGCACAATACTCGAATAGAGCAAAAAGGTGCTGACTGGCAAAAATACATTACAGACCGTGAGACTGACATTCGTACCAGTAAATCCAATAGGATTACTTACTTTTTTGCCATCAATGACGATCGAAGTAAGCGCGGTAGTAACGAGTTTCATTTGGCCTTCGGATTCGAAGACGCGCGAGAGAATCCGAGGCTTCGCACGCTCGAGGGATTTGTTTTCGATTTTGCCGATCATTCGGTCGATTTCCTCCATGTCGAGTGGTGTACTCGCACTTTCACGAACGTAGTTCATCGAGAGCGTATCCGTGAGCATCGAACCTGATTGGATCGAGAATATAATATCCTCAACTGTGCCTTCATGCGACTGTGAAAGCTTGAGAACAGTCTTGCGAACGGATTCAGAAACTCAGCGCAGATCAGCAATCTCGCCATCGATCGTGAGTTTTTTACTCTGGCGCGTTGATGCTTTTCCGAGGATTTTGAGTTCACCATTAGCAAGCTCACACAAAAGAACCTTCACACGTGAAGATCCAATGTCTACCACAAAAAAGCGGTCATACTCTGAGAGCGTTCGAATGCTGAATCCCATGAATTAGATATGCATGAGTGCTCGAATTTCTGGAATGCGGTATTCCTTACCAGCCTTGCGAAGAAGCTCTTCTCCTTCGGCAAGTTCGCGTCCATCAGAGAGGAGTGCGACTCAGAGGTCTTCCATAATGAGGACATCCTCAGGTGCGAGATTGAGAGCACGTTTGAGAAGGAAGATACCCTTATCACCATTCCCTGTTACCGTATATGCCCAACCGAGATTACGGAGGATTTCGGGATTATTTGGAAAATTAGAATTCGCGCGTCCAAGGAGGTCTATTCCACGGTCGAATTCACCACGTGATACTGCAATATAGCCCATTAAATACATACCTGTAGCAGAATCCGCATTGAGATCCTGTGCTATGCGCATTGAGGATTCGGCTGCAGTGAGATTGCCCTGGTAGAGGTAAATATCCGCAAGCTCCTCATAGAGTCGATAGTCATCGGTGAATTCTAAAAGAAGAGAATCAACGAGCTTTTTCGCCTCGAGGTAGGCACCAGATGTTTTGAGGGTTTCGATTTCGTGAATATATCGAAGAAGGGAGTCGGTCATGGGCGTCATGATAGGCGAAACAATCTCTTTTTCAAGCGGGGTTTTGAGAAAATTCTTCCCTATTTCCGAATCATGTTTATGCCAAAAATGAGACAAAAAAAGAGCGTCCGAAGACGCCCTGTATCAAATACATGACAATGCGATTCAGAATATGAACACATTATCAGATTATTCGTCCAAATTAAGCGTGAGCTTGCCATTGGAGTAATAAAAATACATCACATGCGGACTACCGTGAGTCCGAATAGCATCGCCACATACAATCAACTTTTTGCCTTCGTACTGAGAAAGCAGATGAGGATGTAATTGCAGGAGCAGTGCTACTTCAAATGTACCAAGCGAAATATGACGCTCGGAATTCATGATACATGTTGGCTTGAGGCCATCTTGATACTCCAAAAAATCAATGAGGAGAGATGGGATTTTTGTTTTTTGTGCATTGCGCAAATCTGCAATGCCGTAGGCGGTCAGTACGTTTCTGACAAAAATTTCATCAGAAACGATCAGATGAGAACAAAAGTTCTCAAACCGGGTCCCCTGCTGCTCAGCAAGATCTCCGAGCACGATACCTACCGCCTCAGAATATTTTTTTGCAAAGCCGTTACTGCATGGCAGTGCAAAATACTCTGCCGTAGCTGACGGATATACCTTTTCTTTTGGAGGTAATTCCACCTTCATAGCAACCTGCGATTCGGATCCACCTATTCCTGGGTAGAGCTTAAACAACTGATCCAGTTGTTCTTGTCGTTGAGATACGAAGTCACTCATATCTAATCCTTTCTGTAGTATTTGAGTATTAAAAAATGTGCCCTCAAACATTGGCTAAATGTAGCGTAAAAGAAAGAGAGATTTTGTCAATTACCACAAGTACGAAATCTATGCCTCCACAAAAAAAGGAGCGCCCGAAGACGCTCCAAAGATTGAACTCGCAATCAAAACACGGGGAGATGTTTGATGGGATATTCGAAGGGTTTTGTTTTTGTATTACTAATTGAACGTGAGTGCGTTTTGATGGTAGTAAAAGTAGAAAGGCCTAGGATTCAGCGCTTCTTGTACAATTATCTTGATAGGACGATCACGCACGAGCAACTCTGGATGTGTGAAGAGTATAATCGCCATCTCAAAGGCATTCAAGCGAGGACCAGCACCTTTATCAAAAAGAATGCGCGGCGATGCTTCGCTATCCATTTGAATGTAATCAATAGGCCAGAGGAGGATTTTTGAATTCCCCTGCTTTCCACTTTGACTCTTTCGGACATAGTTTTCCCAATGATCACGTGGTTGAACTAGCCTTGCAAAGGCCTGATCATTGGCACAGTTTCTGAACGAATAATGAGCATGTTGTTTTGAGAGCTCTGCAAACACTCTCTCCACCGCACCAAGGTAGGTACCAGCAATGCACTGCCATCGAGGAAAAGCAAAAATGGGTGCGCGCGGAGCCCAGGGAAATGGTTCACCAGTGAGTATTTTCATACACAACTCAGCATAACCTCGGCTTTCCTTTCGATCAAATTCTTCTTTGAAGGATTCGCTAAGCAGAGCAATTTGCTCAGGGATTCCCTTAATTGGAGCCGTAAACTCCTGATGGCTGACACCATATAACATGGTTGTCCTCCTTTCTGTTTTTAAAAAAGGTATTTGTATTCGAGGACGAAATTATCCTCCAAAAGACACTATCAAAAAGCTCTTCCCTGTCAACGACTTTCGGAATTTTGAGAGTTAAAAAAACCTCCAAATTACTGGAGGTTTTTTGGAGAATTTTATTCTATAAATCCGTGCTTCTGATAATCTACCATTTCTTTGTAGACTGAGGACGAGTTATAGAGCTCAGCATGACTTCCGCTTCCGATCACTTCTCACTGCTCGAGGAGATAGATCTTGTCGGCATGCTGGATCGTCGAGAGTCGGTGCGCAATGATGATCGAAGTACGACCGGCCATGAGCTTCTCGAGAGCATCAGAGACGAGCTTCTCGGTCTTGGCATCGAGAGCGGAAGTGGCTTCGTCAAGAATAAGAATCTCTGGATTTGCAAGGATGGCTCGGGCAATTGCGATGCGTTGTTTTTCACCACCGGAGAGTTTGAGTCCACGTTCACCGACCATGGTATCAAATCCATCAGGAAGTGACTCAATGAACTCAAGAACATTCGCATCTGCACAGGCCTGCTTGATCTGATCGAGCGTGATGCCTTCTCGGACATATCCGAGATTGTTTGTGAGGGTATCGTTGAAGAGCGTAGTATCCTGGAACACTGCAGCAATTTTACCACGGAATGATTCGAGTGAGAATTCTCGAAGATCGACTCCATCCGCCTGGATGGAACCAGAAACAGGATCATAAAACCTTGAGAGAAGGCTTGCAAGTGTGGATTTTCCAGATCCAGTATGACCAACGAGCGCAGTTTTTGTACCGCGAGTGAATTCGAGATCGACATCTGAGAGTACCTTACGCTCAGTCCCTGGATAGACGAAGGAAACCTTATCAAAGGTAAGAGATTTCTGAATACCAGGAAATGAATGTATTCCCGTGTCTGCTTCGGATTCTGCATTAAGAACGTCTTGATATTTTGCATAGTCAGCTGCGAATCGGACGAGATTGCGGTAGCTTCCTTCAAGCTGGAGAAATGGACCTGTGAGCTTCCCAGAAACTGCAACAAAAAGCACAATATCTCCAAGTCCAATCATGCCACGCGAATAGAAATAGAGCGACGCGAGCATAACAGCGAGTGATATGATCAAATGGATTGACTGTCCGCCTGCCTCGAGAAATGCCCAGTACACACTTACTTTTCGTTGCGCGAGCGCGGCAGTTTGAACTCGGGACTGTAGCTCATTTACGTCAAATCCTATGCGAGTGAAGAGTTTTACAACGAGTACATTGAGCATGCTGTCTCCCGCCCTAGCATAGACCTGATCCCATTTATCGCTTGCACTTTTTTGTGCGACATGTGCCTTTGTTCCAAGGAGAATTGGCAGGATAAAAACAACAGGAATGACGATCAGGAGTGTAATCGTTACAACTGGACTCGTCATAAAACACAGAGCGATAAATCCGATACACAAGAGAAAATTCTTGAGCATATTGAGTATCACTTCGTTTGTTGCATCGTAGATAGAATCCACTCAGCGATTAAAGATTTTGATCTTCTCGGCGTTATTGGTCGAGATGTGATATGCATACGGTCGCATCAAGAATGCTCGGATACCTCGACCAATAACCACTGCCCAGTGTGATTGCATCAGTCGATGGAAATAATAATCAAGCACGAATCCAAATGCGATCGACACAAACACAAATCCTCACCAAAAAGCAATGAGCAGAACGAGGGAACTTGCTTGGTGTGGCACGAAATTAGACGCACCAAGTTCGTCAATGATGAGCTTATAAATATACGGCTCAGAAACCTGCACTGCCACGAGCAGGATAGATACTGGAACAATCCAGAAAAGATGCTTTGCGAGTGGCCTGTACTCCAAAAGCATATCGCGAACGAGCGCGAATATAGATGATTTTTTCATAAAAATATGCGAAGAAACACCCTAGAATTCTAGAGTGGTTGAAGTATTTGGTGATAATCCCGTTCGTATGGGACTATATAGGAAGAACTAGATATCTTTTGAGATACTTCTTCATTTTTCGGTGGCGAGAGATTCGCCATTTTCTTTGAGCGCGAGCTGACCGCAGGCTGCATCGATATCATCACCCATAGTGTGACGAATCGTTGATGGAATTCCTGCCTTCTCGAGTTCTCGCTGGAATTTCTGAATCAAGAGTTTTGAAGTCGGAAGCATTCCAGTTCCCATGATCCCCTCTCCTGGATTGTAGGGAATAAAATTTACATGTGCAAGTCGTCCAGTTAAAAGCACGGCGAGCTCGCGTGCGTATTCAACACGGTCAGTGACTCCACTGATCATGATGTACTCGTAGAAAATTCGCTTGTTTGTCTTGGCAACGTAGCGATCAAGACTTTCCATGAGCTTATCAATCGGGTAGGTATGATCCACTGGCATAATACGAGATCGTGCCGCATCATTTGGAGCATGGAGTGAGACTGCAAGAGAAGTCTGAGGAAAATCATCTCCAAATTTATCGATACCTGGAACGATTCCACACGTCGAAACGGTGACACGACGATTAGAGATATCAATCTTCTTTTGAGCACAAAGAATCTGGATGGATTTTTTGAGATTCTCATAGTTGAGAAGTGGTTCCCCCATTCCCATGTAGACAATATTTCGAAGCTTCTTCCCATCTGTATTGAGGAGATGTGAAGCATGCACGGCTTGTTCTATGATTTCGGTGAAATCGAGATTGCGGATGAGTCCGAGCTTACCCGTCGCACAGAACGAACATGCCATAGGACATCCTGCCTGTGAGCTGACACAAAGCGTATTGCGGCCTGAGAGATGACGCATGAGAACTGCTTCGATCATCTTGTCATCGTGCGTCTTGAAGAGAAACTTCGTCGTCTGACCATCATCCGAAGTGATTTCCGAATGAACAGTAAGCGACATAAAGTAGCAATTCTCTGCCAGAAGGGTGCGAATTTCTTTTGGAAGCGTCTCTATCTGCTCAAAATCCGTAATAAAGTTCTTGTAGATCGCATTTTCGATTTGTGCATAGCGAAATGCCTTGTGACCATTGGCAACAAGGAGTTCTTTTACGCGGTTTTCGTCATGGATCGAGAACAAAAGCAGAAAGTTATTAATTCGGGTCGAGTATACAAGCTAACAGAGATACAAGTGCATATTTTTAGAGAAAAAATTCAAAATATCGGAGGCTCCCTAGATTGATTTAAACGAAGAGATTCGCGTGAAAAGCGAGTACCGTAGTGAGGCGTAGCACAGCTACGTTGAACGAGGAACGGAGCTTTGAACGCGAAGTTCGAGCTTAAAATCAATCTTTAAAACCCTAGGAAGATGATGGCGGTGATGATACCTAAGCAACTCCCTACAAACGCTTCCTGTGGTAAATGACCGATGGATTCATTAAATACGGTTTCTTTCCCTGTGATATCGTTGAGTGCCTTGGCATGGAGTCCAGATTCGTAACGGACATTGATTGCATCGTAGATGATGATCGTCGAGAACACCAAACACACGAGGAAAAGATCATTGAAGATCGAGTATTTGATCCCAATCGCTGTTGTGAGTGAAGTTACGAGCGCTGAATGAACAGAAGGCATTCCTCCTGATCCCATTGCGTTCTTAAATGAATAATTCCCGTGGTAAGCGAGATAAATCCCCTTCGTAATTACCGCAAGAATCCAAGAAAGAACTGGGATGAGATAGAGATGATTCGAGAAGAAAATCGACATATTATTTTACCTCAATGATTTCAAATTCGAATGGTCCTGCACCTGATTTACCATGGACCTTGTCACCGATTTCCTTACCGATGAGTGCGCTTCCGATAGGAGATTCATTACTGATCTTCCCTTCAAAAATATCTGCCTCAGTTGGACCTACGATCTTGTATGTGAAAACTTCACCTTCTGGAGATTTGATGGTAGCGGTACTTCCGATAACGAGACCTGCAGATTTACGAGAAGATTTTTTTTCATCGATGAGCTCGTGGTTCTTGAGGATTTCCTCGAGTTCGATGATACGAAGCTCGATCTGAGCCTGCTCGTTTCGAGCATCTTCGTATTCTGAGTTTTCAGAGAGGTCACCGAATGAGATCGCTTCTTTGAGCTTTTCAGCAACTTCGAGACGCTTGGTTTCCTTGAGGTTTTTAAGCTCATCCTGAATTTCGGCGAGACCTTCGGTCGTAAGGAGTGTTTTCTTAGCCATGGGAGAAATATTATTTTTTAGTTAAGAGTTTCTTGATCTTGGGATAGAGGGATTTTGGTACTTCGAGACCAATTGCACGTCCTTCGAGCGAAGTTACGAATCGGACTGTCGAGTCTTTTTTGTTGGTTGCATTGAGATAGAACGTCGCATCGTAGAAGGTGTCTGACTCGTTGATCGTATAAACCGAAGAAACGAGTTTGAGATTGGAGAGCATTACTCAGTAGGGCTCTGCAAAGACATAGATTTTTACTTTTGCTTTGTCATCTGTATAGGTCGTGTAATCGATCGACGAGAATATATGGATGTCGAATATGCCTTTGTTCTCGACTTTTTTTGGGAAGACATCGGGCATGAGGCGAGTCAGCATGAGAGCTGAGATTGGATAGTCTTTTTTATCAGGCAATGCCGGTGCTTTTGGAGTTTCGACAGGAGGATTTATAGCTCCAGTTGATGTCTTTGGTACAGCCTGTGTCGATCCTGTAAGTGAGAGAGCATCGAGGCCAATGGCCATTTTTTCGATGGATTCAGAGAGCTTTTGAACTTCACTTGGTGGAGAAGTAGTCACGGCCTCAGTTTTAATGCTCGCACCTCCGGTGATAGACTTGATCTTGGCGCGGTAGCTTGGTGAAAAGACCGCAAATCAGATATTCGCCATGACGCCGAGCACGAGAACCAAGAGGATCGCAACGACTGCTCTCATAAAAATGATTATTTCTTAGGTCTAACGTTCCCGAATTCGATTTCGACTGGAGTGTCGCGACCGAGGAGATTGACATTTACCTTGAGCACACCCTTCCCTTCGTTGATCTCAGTGATAAATCCATCACTTCCCTCAAATGGAGCTGAGAGGATGGTTACTTCGTCACCAATACGGAGAGTCGTTGTGTATTTTTCAGTCTTGTCAGAGAGAACACCCTTGAGCTTTTCGAGTTCTTCACCCTTCACTGGAACTGGGACAGTACCCGCTCCAAGGAATCCAGTAACATTTGGAGTATTGCGGACAATATACCAACTCTCGTTTGTAACAACCATCTTTACGAGGATATATCCAGGGAAGATGTTTTTCTTTTTTACAACCTTCTTACCACCTGCACGAACTGCAACAGTATCATGTGTTGGCACGAATACATCGAGAACAAAACGCTCAAGACCGAATGCCTCACGGCGCTGCATGAGAGAAGAGCGTACGTTTTCTTCTGTTCCGGAGATTACTCGGATCACATACCACTCACCTCCTTCGTTATTCAAACTATCGAACATGAACTATTTGTTAGGTGTTACAGTGCCAGTTGCCGTCTTGACTGATCCAGTAGAAGTAGCACCAGAGTGCGCCTCAGTACGCGCCTTGAGATTTTTGAGAATCTGGTCAGCCTGAGCATTAGACTCAGTAGTTGGTTGATAGACTCGGGCAGGAGTTACTACTCCACGAACCGCAAAAAGTGCATTCGTCACAGCAGATCCAAAAACAAAGAGCACAAGAGCACATATCGTGATCATTGAGACAACGATCGTGAAATATTTCTTGGTTTCTGCCTTTGTAGGCCAAACTACGTGGTCGAATTCTTGGAGGGATTCTTTTAAGAAGTTCTTCATGTAAAGACACATTAAAAGCTATGCGTTTGTCAACGCTCGGGGCAGATTATAGAGAGAAGTTTTAGTGAGTCAAAAAGAAGTCCCGCGAGTTTTAAAGCACTTCGGACCTCGCTTGGGAATCAATGTTATTTCCACTTTGCAATATAGGCATCAGTATCAAATTTTTTGTCGCATCCATTGCGGTTCATATAGCGAATCTTTCAAAAAATGGGGCGGTCAAACCATGGACGATCGTGGATCCCACAAATTGACCACATAATCCCTGTATAGCCATTAGGATCACGGCCATCGAGCTCGTAGCGGTCATTCAGTGTAATCGTTATTTTGATGGCTTCTTCTGGATTTATTGAATATTCGAGGATTTTTTTCGCCCAGTACATTCGCATATAGCCATGCATTTTGCCAGTTTTGACCATCTCTGATTGTGCTGCATTCCAAAGAGTGTCATGCGTTTGAGCACAGTCGAATTGTTCGAGACTATAAATATACTCACGCGGATCATCCCAATGAGCCTCGAGTGAATCCTGTGCCCATTTCCACGCCCCTAAAAAGCGATCATAATTTGGACAATAAAGGCAGTAGTTTTCAGCCACTTCCCTGCGTACAATGAGCTCCTCAAGAAATACTTCTTTTGCAGTCTCTGGTGCGGTGGATGCCTGTACTTCGAGAGCGATATGCTGAGCACTGATATTTCCGTAATGAAGATACGGCGAGAGATTGGATTGAGCCCTCGCATTTGGATCATTACGGAGTGTATCGTAGCCATCCAAATGGTTCGCAATAAAATCCACGAGCATCGCCTGAGCTCAGATCGGACCAGGTTCTATCCATGTAACTGGCAAAACTGTCCGATCGGTCACTGCGTTCGCAAGAAGCGAGTCAAAATCGATAGAAGTGTCGATCGCTTCTCACATCCTAAAATCTTCCTGATCTGGAAGAGCATCCAAAAACTCGGGTAATGCACGATGAATCTTTGGTCGAATGGTCGCCGCTTGGAACTCGATCTTTTGAGAGATGAGCCAAGCTGGAACGATATTATGAGCATCGACTTCAAAAAACGGGATTTCGATATTTTTTGCGACAAATTCTTTCCATTTTCGCTGAATTTTGAGCGGTGAAAAATCCGTGACGAGTATGGAGACATTCTGGCTATGAACGAACGAAACAATATCCTTCTCAGTATCTACACCACATACGATCTCAAGTTGTATTCAAAGACTGGCAGCTTGAGTTTCAACTACCTTGAGACTCTTACATTTAAAATCCAATTGCCTGAGGGTTCCGCCAAGGAAATTTGGATCAAGATTGTAGATGATCCGGAGTTCGCGAGATTTTTGTTTTGCGAGCTTTACAGCAAAAAAGAGCGCCCAATTATCAAATATTCGTTGCTCGCGGTCCATCCAATAGACAATCGGACCAGTTCATTCTGGGCCATCTTGTAATTTGCGAACGCGTTTGAGATTCATGGATTAATTTACGTGTCTAATTATATTACGCCGCATAAAGTCGTAGAGTGGAGAGAAACCCGAGGAGTATAGCAAAAAAGAGGAGGAAGCATATTTTTCATCAATTCTTCCTTCTCTTTCGGATTCATTTCACTAACATGTCGCCATGTTCATATGCACCAATTGTCACCACTCGCAGCCAAAGTGGTCCGGAAAATGTCCAAATTGCGACAGCTGGAATACGTTCGAAGAACGTGTCGAAGCAGCCAAACGCCCCTGAAAACTCAAAGAATCCGGCACCGCAAAAATGCCAGTAGGCCTGAGCACCACCTCGGATGAAACAATGGTTCGCTCGCCGATTTCTTCGAAGGAGCTCAGCAATGTCCTCGGTGGTGGACTAGTACCTGGGTCTTTTATTTTGCTCTCAGGAGAACCTGGTATTGGTAAATCAACGCTCGCACTCCAGATTGCTGACTGGTATGCCCGAAATGGCACGAGTAGTCTCTATATTAGTGCCGAAGAAAATGTCGGCCAGATCGCTTCTCGTGCGAAGCGACTTGGGATTACCAACGCTGAGATCAATCTGCTCTCTGAGTCTGTATTTGAGCACATTGTTCAGACGATCGAAAACGATCAAAGTGGGCTCGTTATTCTCGACTCTATTTCAGTCTTTCAGTCACTCTCCATTGACTCAAACTCAGGAACCGTGAGTCTCATCCGAGCCATGGCCGAAGCCCTCATGCAACTCGCAAAGCGCACCAAAAAAGCGATCATTATCATTGGGCACGTCACCAAAGATGGTTCGATCTCGGGACCAAAAACCCTCGAACATCTCGTAGATACTGTCCTCTTTTTAGAAGGGTCCCGCTACGAAAACTATCGCATCCTTCGTGCACTCAAAAATCGATTTGGCCCCACTGATGAAATCGGACTTTTTCGCATGGGCGAAGATGGTCTCTCAGATATCGAGAACCCTGGACTCGAGTTTATTGACGCCGAAAGAACCAAACTCATCGGTTCGGCTGTCGGCATGACGATCGAAGGTACTCGCCCACTCGTCATCGAGATCGAAGCCCTCACGACCTATACCAAATTTGGCTACCCAAAGCGCTCAGCTCGCGGTATTCCACAAGGCAAGATCGATCTCCTGCTCGCGGTTCTCTCAAAATATACAGACCTCAAACTTGAGAGCTACGACGTCTATGCCAATATCGGCCGAGGACTCACAGTATCCGAGCCTGGCATTGATCTTGCACTCGCTGCTGCCATTATTTCAAGCAAAAAAAATCTCCCTCTCGGCAATCGCCTTTTTTTGGGAGAAATCTCACTCACTGGACTCGTCAAACACATCTACTCGCTCGAGCGCCGTATTGATGAAGCTATCAAGCTCGGATTTGACGAAATCTACTATCCTGCGACTTCCAAAATCAAAAAGAAGGAAGGAATTAAGCTTGTGCCTGTGGAGAGTATTGCGGCATTGGGGAAGCTTTTGTAACTTCTAACGCTTCCCAAAAGCATTCCCAAATGAGATCAGGAGAAGCGTCAAAATAATGCATCCACTCAGCAGGAGCGAAGCTGCACTCGACACCTCCTTGACAGCAAGCACCAGGTGCATCACTAAAAATATCGAGATACTTGCTACCAGGCCGTATACGGCTGCACCGTAGGATTTAAGTGGTGAGGCTTCGAGTTTTAAAAAGTAGTAGCCTTCGACGAGATTGACTGCAATTCCAAAGAAAAATCCAATACAGACCGCCAAGACTGAAAATGCCACGATCGAGTGCATCATTGCGAAAAGGTGTATGAGCGGATGGCTTACAAAAACCAAAAGTCCAAAAACAACGAGCGCAAACCGATAGATTTGCCATCTTTTTTCGTGCCAGCTCATCGAGAGGATATTCCCGATAACACCACCGAGCGTTGCCCATAAAAGCAGAAGCGAAGCTCGTGTATGCGTCTCATGAAATAGTGCCACTCATGCCTCTACAAAGATCTGTGCAAGCGCTGTAATTACCGCCCAAAGGAGCGAAATTGAGAGAATATATGGGAAATATTCACGAATGATCTTAAAGATCGAAGAAGCGTATCCCGTTCGATGAATCTTTTCGAGCTTTGGCTCTTTAAAGAAGAGTACAAATGGTGTGGCGAGGATGACTGCACTCACGAGTCCACCCGAGCCCATAAATCCGTATTTTTCAGCGAAGAATGAACCTGCAATCGTTCCAACAATCGTAAAAATCGTAAAAACTACATTCGCAAGCCCCGAAATCACGGTATCCGAATACTTCGTCTCTCAGATCGCGATGGGCAGGAGTACATTTTTTGTAACTAACCAGAGGGCTCATCCTGTACCTACTGTACACGCACCAATGACAAAAGCTGTGTATGATGCCTGTCCAAAAAACAGTCATCCAGCAAAGCCAGAAACACACAAAAATACTGACAATAGCGTCGTATTGCGCACGCCGAGTCGATCTACCGCAATCGGTCAGACAAAAAAACCAAGTGCGCTTCAAAGCGAGAGATAGGCAGAGAGCGTCTCGAGACTAAAGCCGTCCTGGCCATGAAACAGCGTCCAAAAATAGAGCTTAAATCCCGCTACAAAATAGCTCACAAGACACAAAAGTACCAATGTGATGAAAAAATTTCGATAGAACGGCTTGATAGACGAATGAGACGGAGACATGGAAAAAATCGATAAGATATATCGGATGCGTACTTTTCGGGACTATTCTGCGCTTCGTTTTCCAGATCGTGAGAGGCGGATATTTTTGTGGATCGCTTCCTTTGTGGTCGTTTTTGCCGTATCGATAGTATGCGAGATTTTTTTGATCTTCTCTACATAGAGGTCAAAGTCCTTGATCGAGTCCACAAAGATATAGAAAAGCGGTACACCAATGAGGAGTCCTACAAATCCAAAGAAGTGTTCAGAAAGCAGGAGGACCAAAAATGTGATAAATACTGGAAACTCCATATATGAAGACACGATTTTTGGATTGAGGTAATACGCTTCTACTGCATGAACGATCGCGATCATGATGAGTATAGCTGCGGTGACATTGATTCCGCCGTAATTAAATCCAATAATTAGAATCGGAGCTGATGAGATAAAAAATCCAAGTACCGGAATAAATCCAAAAATAAATACTGTAATCCCGAGCGTCGCAATAAATGGAAAACTCTCTCCTCCATGGAAAAAACTAATGAGCAAAAGTCCAATAACTGTGAGGATCGCATTGACGAGCGCAATGATCGCTTGTGCCTTAAAAATGAGCCCAAATCCCTTAGAAATCTTTTGCGCGATAATCGCAAACTGATCGTAAATAAATGAGAAATTTCCTGTTTTAATGAGTGCAAAATATCCCTCGATTCGCTCTCGATCGATGATAAATACGTAGCTCAAAATGAGCGCGATCATCACCTTAAAGAGGAAGATTCCGATATTTTTTACGTTTTCGAATACGTTATTGAGCGTGGTTTCAACAGCTGTTTTATTGACGACGCTTGAGAAAACCTGATCGAGACCGAGATCAAAATCTACTGCACCCTGGAGATTATCCGCAGCATTCTGGAGTCGACCCATCATTTGTGGTCCTTCCTTGATGAGCGACTTTGTTTCCTCAATGAGGTGTGGAACGAGATTATAAAAAATCGTTGCCACCAACATAATAAAGCTAATATATACGAGTGTCACAATGATCGGAAGTCGATTGATCTTTGCGAGGAAAGCCTTTACTGGACTCGCCTTCATTTTTTTAAGAAGGTGTCCAAGCTTCCCTTCAATCCACTTTGCAAGATCCAAGAAAAGATACGCAAAGAGAAAAGTGATCAAAAAAATGAACAAGAAGGATTCAAACGTATACAAAAGTATCCCGAGAAGCATAAATACTACGAGCTTTTCAAAAAAGTATCGGTTGAATATGAGTTTGAGGAGAAATGGTACGCGCATGCGAAAATATTAAAATATATCGGCGACTTCGTGAGCTTCCAGAGTGACTTTTTTCTTTTTAGAGAGACTAAAGGCAATGCTTGGATTCATCCCAAAAAGCAGTTCAATAGACTCTCAGAGAAAACTCTGAATCTCTGGTGTATCGAGTTTTTTGCGCTCGAATTCGCTTGAACAGCCAAATGTAATCGTATTGTCACCCAACGTGAAATCTCCATTTTTGAGCGCCGCCAAAACGAATCCTTTGCCAGGCTGAGTCTTCACATGGTTTATGAGCGCAAGAAGATCAAAATCAGTCGATATTCCTGACGAACTCGGAGCTTCTGGAAGTGACTCTGGCACTTGAGTGACTACAGGAGCAACAACGTATTCGATTTCTTCGATGATCTTTTCTGCCACAGGAGCTTCTTTGCGGGGCACTGGCTTGGACTCGGCTACAGGAGCGCGAAGTGGCACATCCGAATGTGCCATAACAGACGAAACATTTACGAGTGAGAGGCTCGTAATCTCAAGGAGCAAAAACGGCTCTGGGAAATCTCTGAGCTTCCCATATGCTCATTCGAATGCTCTAAAAATGCGCTCATAGGTCGCAAAATGAGGCGTAGAGAGCGCTTCAACGAGACGATCTCGCATAAAGAACAAGAGCTCATCAAAAAATCTGCGAGCTTCGATCGATCGGAGTTTGAGATCGGCGAGTTTTTCGAGTACTCGAACAGCATCTTTATTAGCAAGTGCTGCGAGGAAATCCGAGAGGAATCCTTCACCTACTAGAGCGAGATTTTCTTCGATAAACTTTTTGCGAAGCACTCCACCAATTGCGTATTGTTCAAAGAGTGAGATCGCATCACGAAGCCCTCATTTTGCTAGTTTTGCAATGAGTTCCAGACCGGATTCTTCGGCATCGATTTTTTCGTTTTGGGCGATAAATCAGAGACGTGACATGATATCCGCTTCAGTAATTCTACGGAAATCATAGCGCTGAGAACGCGAAATAATCGTCTCAGGAATACGATGGATTTCGGTAGTCGCGAGGATAAATTTTACATGAGCTGGGGGCTCTTCGAGTGTTTTGAGGAGGGCATTAAATGCACCCTTTGAGAGCATATGCACCTCGTCTATGATATAGACTTTATATTTCCCTTCATTTGGTTGGAATTGCGCTTTTTCGATCATCTCACGAATGTTGTCGACTCCGGTATTTGAGGCGGCATCGATCTCAATAATGTCGAGCATACGAGCTTCGTCGAATGCTCGACAATTAGCACAATTGCCACATGGATTCCCATCTGATCGAAGATCGAGACAATTAAAAGCCTTCGCTAAAATGCGGGCGACCGTGGTCTTCCCTGTTCCGCGAGAGCCATGAAATAAATACGCTCCGACAGTGCGACCGGAACGGAGCGCGTTTAAAAGCGCTTCCTTTACAAAAGTCTGACCATGAAGCGAATCAAAGTCCTTTGGGCGATAATCTAAGTACAACGACATGCGCAAACTCTACGAAATATTACGCATTTTGCAACTCGATCATACCCAAAGAAAAGCCTTCCCATTGCAATTTTACAGGAGCATCGTAGAATCTTCACTCTTCATGCTTTTCTCTTCATGCAACCGACCATCAAAACTAAATGGGACCTCTCCCGTTATTACTATACTGGACTCGACGATCCAAAATTTATTACCGATATCGCTGCAATACTGCCACTTGTAGACGAATTTGCACGCAAATATGAACCAATTCTTGGGAAGTTTACCCAGCCAAGCGAGCTCGCGGCCTTTTTTGATGAGGATGAAGCGCTGAGCAAAAAACTCACAAAACCCGCGTACTATCTCTCATACCTCGAGAGTCTCGATACTCAAAATGCCGAAGTCATCAAGCAACAAGGCGAAATGCAGTCGATTTTTATCGAAGTCAGTAATCGTCTTCTTTTTGTCTCACAGGCTTGGAAGTCTCTCGGATATGAGACACTGATGACATGGAGCCACGATCCGCTTTTGGTGCCACACGCAAATGCACTCGTAAGCACTGCCGAATCCATTAAACGCATCCTCACAGAACGTGAAGAATACGTCCTCAATGTAAAATCTCGCCCACTTTCGCTCGCGAATTCTCTCCATGATGAACTCGTCGGCAGTTTTGAATTTGAGTTTGAAGAAGACGGCAAAATCAAATTTCTCACGGATTCAGAAATCCGCATGCTCCGCGAGTCACCTGACCGACAAACGCGCATGAAGGCCTTCGAATCTATTCGCAAAGTCTATCTTTCGAAGACGATTCAGATCGCCCTTGGTAATTGCTATACTGGTATCGTCAAAGACTGGTCAACCAAGATCACACTCCGAGATTATGCGACCGTCATGGAGCCTCGCAATCTCTCCGAAGAACTCGATAACGAAGTCGTCGACCTACTCATGAACGAAATCGAGAAGGCCTATCCCCTCTATGCTCGCTATATCAAGGCGAAGCAGAAGATTTTAGGACTCGATACTATGATGAACTACGACGTCTTCGCTCCAATCAGCAATCATGAAACTCCCATGCCACTTGAGGAAGGGCTGAGGCTCCACCTCGATACCATGAAAGACTTCGATGAGGAATTTTATACGTATTCCATCGACATGTTCGAGAATGGTCGTGTAGACGCGACTCCAAAAAAATGAAAGCGTGGCGGTGCTTTTGCAAGTTATAGCAAGGATGAGCCAAGTTTTGTGCTGCTTAATTACACAGGAAAACTCGCCGATGTTCCGACACTTTCTCACGAACTTGGACACGCGATTCATGGACATCTTTCTCAGGTACAACGAGATAGCGTGTATGGCAGCAGTCTTTGTCTTGCAGAAACCGCGTCAATTTTTTCGGAAATGCTTCTTTCTGAAAAAATCAAAACACGACTCAGTCCTGAGGAATACACGGATTTCCTCTCAAATGAACTCTTCGATGCGTTTTCGTCGATTTTCCGACAGATCCAATATGTACTCTTTGAGCGAAAGGCGCATGAGATGATCCATAGCGGCAAAGAGCTCACCTACCATGATCTCAATACTCTGTGGCGTTCTGAGCAGATGAAAATGAGTGGAGATTCGATAACCTATGATGTGCCAGCCGAGGAAGAAATCGGATGGGCGACGATTCCACATATTTTTAATTCGCCATTTTACTGCTACGCATACGCATTTGGTCATTTGCTCGTATTTGCGCTCTATGATCGTTACCGCAAAGAAGGTAAATCATTTATCGCCGACTACAAAAATATCCTCCGAGCCGGTGGATCAGTACGACCAAAAGAACTCCTCGCGCAGTACGGATTTGATATTACTAAGCCCGAATTTTACCAACTCGGACTCTGAGAAGTAGAACGTAAAGTTACAGAATTTGAAGCGCTCGCCAACACCGTTGCATGAACGAAATAATTCTCAAGATCGCCACTCTGCTTCAAGTTACGCCGATGGATGTTCATATCCTCGCGGTGGGATTTGTGTTATTTGTGGTATTTTTGGCGATCGGAATACAAAAAACCTATGAGGTATTTTTTGGACTCGTTGTCGGTCTTGCGATCTATTTGATGCTCACAGTACTGCTTGCACCACAATATCAGACAGCTGATACGGTTAAATTTTTTAGTCCTGGAGTTTCTAATTTTTTGGTGGGTTCATCGGTGTATTTGATATTTATTTTGATGATTCTTACACCGATCTCTGGTGGTATTAAAATCCCCTATCCCAAGAATCTTATTCTAAGAATCGCGAGTCATTTTTTGCTCGCAATAGCGCTTCTTGTCTTTATGACAGCACTCGTGATGGGCTTTGCAAGTAAGACATATATCTTTGGGATCGACACAGGATTTACTCTGCTTGGTAAAACGGATCTCTATCACAGTCTACAGGCTACCAAGATTATGGGTTGGATTGGTCGACATATCCAACCCATTGTGCTGTTTGGGGTATTTTTCATGCTCTACAAACTCCTCTTTGCTGAAATGGTGGCAACTCTCATGGTAGCACTGATTGCTTGGCTCAAATCACTGAAAGACAAAAATGCTTCTAGCAATGCGCACGAAGACCATGGACATGAGACTTCACACGATGAGCATGGCATGGCAGATTTTGATCTCGATTTAGGACACGACGACCATGGACACGACGATCACAGCCACGGTAGTCACCACTAAAAGCAAATTCTCTTTGACAAAGATTCAAATATTCCTATTTTAGGATTCATGATTTACAGCACTTCACACATTCGTTTCTGTTCAATGTTCCGCTCGGTCCGAGAGGAGATTTTGATCAGTGCGTAATTTTCGCTGTCAAAAACCCCTCTCGTACGAGAGGGGTTTTTGTTTCACTCTGAAGTTTTCGATATTCGAAGATTTCAGTGGTAAAACAAAAATCAACCCTTTGGAAGGAATACAGCATGTGCACTACAACACAATCCGCTTTACCCGAAACGTTTACTACAGTAGAAGCAGAAGCCATTCTTCTTGCTCATAACGTTGATACGAACATCTCTCCGGAAATCATCCAAGATTACTTCGTGCAAGTAGAAGTTCGTGATGGTACGCCGCTGTGGATCAAAACAGGAAGATGCCTCCAATTGGAGGTGGTCCCCAAACAAACAAATACCGAAGGACAAAACACTCCCTTTCAACTGGCAAAAATACCAGCCACTCCACGATCCCCTTTCGATAATCATTACTTTGTTCAGCAATGAAAGATTATCACTGTGGCTTCCAACGTCCTCATTTGAGGGCGTTTTTTTAATTCTTCCGCCTAAATGATATGCCGTATGCGCGTTCTATAGCTGCAAAATCCCCTGTCTCAAATTTGTGTTTTAGCCAGTGAGTCAGAATCTTTCCATGAGTAGCTTGTAGGAAATACACCATAAGGCCGAAAGTTTTTTCATCAAGCCGATGGACCAATTGATGTCGGCCATTTTTGATGATATGTACAGTGGTTTCTCGATCAGTTAATCTGATGCCTTCATCTGTAAGAACGGCGTAAAATCCGTCTCTAGCGCGCTCCATAAATATCTCCTGATCAGGAGAGTTCTTTTTGTCTGGATTATAGTGGGTAACTTTACCCGAAGTATTGAGTGACATAGGAGGATGTGCGCTACTTACGACGAATACTCAATCATATTTCCGCTCTGAAGATCAACCATATGAGCATATTCACCGTCAAACGCAAGTAGCGAATCATGTGTTCCTTGTTCGATGATAGAACCAGCCTTGAGTACAAATATTCTATCTGCTTCTTTGACGGTTTGTAATCGATGTGCAACCACAATGACTGTTTTACCCTTAAAGAGCTCATGAAGCGCCTCTGTAATAGCCGCCTCAGAAAATGAATCCAATGCCGAAGTCGGTTCATCAAGTATGAGAATCTCTGGATTTCGAAGGAATATACGAGCAATCGCGAGTCGTTGACGCTCTCAGCCAGAGAGGCGGATTCAGCGCTCTCAAATTTCGGTATCGAGTCAGTCTTTCATAGATTCTACAAAGTCACACTTTGCATACTCAAGTGCTTGCTTGAGCTCGGCATCTGTGTGTTCAGTTACGATTCCATATATGAGATTTTCTCGGATAGTTCCGTCAAAGACGGACGGATCTTGTGGGAGATAACCAATATATGGAAAATACGAATCGAGCCTGATTTTAGAGAGATCTTGCTCATCAACCATGAGCTTTCCATTATCTGGAAGCAAGAGACCCAGAATCATCTTCATAATCGTAGATTTCCCTGCTCCACTGCGCCCAACAAGTGCAGTCTTCTTCCCTGCTGGAAAGACACACGAAATATCTTTAATCGTAGGAGTCTCGATGCCAAGATATGTAAAATTTACATGATCAAATACGATATCGCTATTTTTCGAAACAAAAACATTCCCTTTTGTGAGTCGCTCAAAATTTGGGATTGTATCCAAAAAATTCCACAGTCTCTGGAGTGTAATATATTCGTCCGTGTATATTTGATACGAATCAAGTAGTCGACCAAAATAACTATCGAGGATCACAAATACGAGTCCAACTGTTACGATATCTCCTATATTTGCAGTTCCTTGCGATACTCTATACGCCAAGAAAAGGGTTGTAAGTATCCTTACTGCATCGAGAATATACCCAGGAAGTCTATATCATGGAGTGGTAATCGCAGCGACTTTTTGAGTGGCAAATACGACTCGGCTACTTGCCTGACTCAGTCGTCAGAGTTCGTATTCAAAAGCGCCATTCATAAGTGCCGTAGCTTTTTCCATGATCGCGCGTACAAAAACTCGACCACCATCTTCTTTAGCCTTACGACGTTCTTCACGCAGTGGTTGAACCTTAATTTGTACAAAGTGGGATATGAGTGCAACGACGGCCATATATCCAAGTGCAATAGGCATAAGACCAATGTCTGTATATATCAGATATCCAAAACCAATAAAAAAGGTGACGATACCGAATGGATCATCAATTACCGCACGATTAGAGAGTGTAAGCCATGAACTGATGCCATTCTCAAAAATAGTAAGTACCTTGCCAGTTGGAGTCTGAAGCGAAAGCTCTTTTTTGAAATATGATTCTAAGAGTTGTTGACGAATTACTCTCGATGCTCGTACACTCACATCCATCTGTGTTGCGTTGAAATAGACCATAATCCCAAGTATCACGAGATTTAGCACAATAATCGCAAAAGCCTCAATTCCAATGCTCACTATAACATCAAAGGATGCGCGTACTGCAATAGCCTGAGTAATACGCCCCAGTATTTGAGCAATGAGTATTGCCGAGATAGCCACTACAAATCGATATACAATATGGATCCAGACTCGATACCCAATTGCAAATGTTGGCTGCATAATCCTCTGTACAATCTTCAAAAATTCCGACATAAAAATGGGAGTGATGCAAAACGTGTGTGAAGTATATGAGCCAGAAAACCTATTCAAAATCAAAAGCGTAACTCCAAAGTAAAATGAGAGTTATTTTGACATATGAAGGATTTTTATTATAAACACTCTACCAAAACAAACGCCGAAAGGAATTATCATGAATACCAACGCATTGCACACAATCCCCCAAGTGTCGTCTGACTCTGAAATGAATGGGAAGATTGAAAACTTTGATCCCCTTGCTTTTGATAAAAGTCTGGCTGACAAGTTGCATCAACACAGAATGGCAATCAGTCATTACCTGACAGGGGGATCTGCAAGACCTGGCTTTATGACAGCACAGTCCCAACCGTCAGTACAAAGACGAAGCACCTGCTAAAACAGCAATTTTCTAGGCTACTCGGCAAAACAACCGAGGCAAAGGTGGCAGAGAAGCTGTGATATGTAAAATCTCTCTCAAATATTTGAGAGAGATTTTTTATGTCTCGGGGCACGAGCATCTTTGACTTTCTGTGTATTTTTATTATAAATATCCTACCTAAACAAAAAGCCCAAGTGGCAGAAGGAGAAAAAATGACACATTCATTTAATAGGATCAAGGAATTTTGTACCGCAAATAATATTTCGGTAAATCATGCCTTAGATCTCATGCAGGTAAGAAATGATGATCTACAGGCAATATTTGATGCAATCAATGTATTACCTAATGCGGAAGAAAAGTTCCAAAATCTCATGCACTTCTACAATGGGAATGGCGGAGAAAAATTGCTAACAAAAGATATAGCCGAACAAATTAAAGTGGCACTCAGCACAACAATCCTCTTGTTGGCAATGGATTTGTCGACTATATCAAATAATGTCGAAGACTACGCACTCTTTTTGAATCGTGGCTTTGCCGTCCAGGCCATACTGGGCAATTCACCTTCTCATACGCTCGAAACAGCAATGATCGATGCAATGAACAAGGTGCTGGGGATGTAACAAATTAATATATCCCCTCACTCAACCCCCTCTTCTATACAGAAGAGGGGGTTCTTTAAAAAAATACGCATAATTTAATTGATTCTCAAATCACTCACACTCACAACAAAAATCTTTTGCAATCAATCTAATAAACCCTAAAGTAACCATACCCTATGGTTAGGTATTCTCAACAAGCTATCTATGAAAACAGAAAAATGCACATGCAATCCATGTACCTGCGAGACTTGTTCTTGCGGTTCTGGATGCGCATGCGGCAACAAGTAGTCGCACATAAAAAGCTCCCTTTCGGGAGCTACTTTCGCTAAAAAGCTTATCGAGGATACTCAAACCATAGGGGTTTTCAATTTATATTTCAATATGCTTCACAACAAAGATCGGATAAATCTCAGCATCAAGAAAGCACTGGGCACACTTGCAAAAGTTCAAGAAATGATCGAGAATGACGTGTACTGTGCCGATATCGCCCACCAGATCAACGCGTCCATGGGTCTATTGCAGAGTGCAAATCGCGAACTCCTCAAGAACCACCTTGCCTGCTGCGGAACAAAAGCTCTCACCGAAGGTGGAAAGGCAAAAGAAGATTTTATCGATGAACTTGTACGCACTTGGGACGTAGTAACACGAAAATAACTTTTAGATTATGAATTTTTCACGGGCGCATTTTTCAAATATCAGTAAGTACTTAGGGATCAGCTTCATTACTGGGGCAATATCTCACGGATTCTTCTCGGAGTCACGTTCTCTGCTTACTGGAGCATTTTGAGTATTTTGTTTTGTGATTGGGGTACTCTATGAAGAGAGCTCACAAAATACTTGGGAAACCATTGGGCTCGGTGCATTGATGGCTATAAGCATTGGTGCATTTACATGAGGCCTGCAACATTTCCCAGATTCGCCTGAACGAAGTCTCATGATAGTTCCTACTGGATTCATACTCTCACTTCTTCTGTTTGCAAAGATCAATAATTATTCTTGGGACAAGAAAGACTACAAATACATGCTATGCTCGGGTCTTGCGGTATTTGCGATCACAATTGGTATATATTTCTTCTTAGAAAATACCGATTTTGCACCACACGGACATAGTACCTCAGGGCTTGAAACGCCAACGAATCACGACTAATTTTTACATAATTCTATGTCATCTTCTTGCGAAAAAACAAGCACCGTCTCTCTTGGTTGCCATCCATATATCACCATTGCCTGCATCCTCTCATGCGCAGTCTGTACGATCGTGATGATCTGGGGTACATTTGCTATGCGCGCAGATATGCTCCGAATGGAACAAATTATGTCTGGAAATGCGCATTCAGCAGATATTTACAGCCAAAGATAATTCAGAAACCATAAAAAAACTTCCACACAGAGTGGAAGTTTTTTTGGTAATGCTCTTACCTCACACACCAGAAGACGAAGTTGATTCCTTGAGAGAAAAAGAGACAGAGTCTGATTGTAGATCTTGATGCAGAGCATGGTTGATCGGATCAGTGTCAGATACAGATTAAAGGAGATAGTCCATCCGCAGGTTCTCCTACGGATACCTTGTTACGACTTAAGCCCAGTCAGTGATTTTACCATGGGCCCCAATATTACTTCGGGGACTTCCAGTAGAACCACCTCCCATGCTTTGACGGGCGGTGAGTACAAGACCCAGGAACGGATTCACCGTGACATAGCTGATTCACGATTACTAGCAATTCCAACTTCATGGAGTCGAGTTGCAGACTCCAATCTGGACTGAGATCGGCTTTAGGAGATTAGCTTGGTTTCGCAACCTTGCGACTCATTGTACCGACCATTGTATCATGTTTGTAGCCCCAGGCATAAGGGCCATGCTGATTTGACGTCATCCACACCTTCCTCCTGATTAACTCAGGCAGTCTCGTTAGACATAGTAACTAACGACATGGGTTGCGCTCGTTAACGGACTTAACCGAACACCTCAAGGCACGAGCTGACGACAACCATGCAGCGCCTGTCTTCGGGTCCCTTGCGGGTACTCCACTGTTTCCAGCGGATTCCTTCGATGTCAAGCCTGGGTGAGGTTTCTCGTTTATTGTCGAATTAAACAACATGATCCACTGCTTGTGTGGGTCCCCGTCTATTCATTTGAGTTTTAATCTTGCGACCGTACTTCTCAGGCGGGATACTTAATGTGTTAACTTGAAGCACCGGCTTGCGCCGACACTTAGTATCCATCGTTTAGGGCGTGGACTACAAGGGTATCTAATCCTTTTCGCTCCCCACGCTTTCGTGCCTCAGCGTCAATGCGGTTCCAGTAAGCTGCCTTCGCTTTTGGTATTCTAGTATGTATCAACGGATTGCACCCCTACTCATACTATTCTGCTTACCTCTCCCCGATTCAAGGGTGGGAGTTTCGGATGCAAACATGGGGTTAAGCCCCAGCCTTTCACATCTGACTTTCCACTCCGCCTACGCACTCTTTACGCCCAGTAATTCCGGATAACGCTTGGGGCCTACGTATTACCGCGGCTGCTGGCACGTAGTTTGCCGCCCCTTATTCCTGTGGTACCGTCATTATCTTCCCACAGAAAAGAAGTTTACACCAATAAAGGCTTCATCCTTCACGCGGTGTCGCTCCATCAGGCTTGCGCCCATTGTGGAAGATTCCTCACTGCTGCCTCCCGTAGGAGTATGGGCCGTGTCTCAGTCCCATTGTGGCTGGCCGTCCTCTCAGACCAGCTATCCGTCATTGCCTTGGTGAGCCATTACCTCACCAACTAGCTGATAGAAAGCATGCCCCTCCCAAAGCGCCTTGCGGCTTTACCCTTGCGGGACTATGCGGTATTAACATATCTTTCGATATGGTATCCCTCACTCTGGGGTAGGTACAAACTTGTTACTCACCCGTTTGCCACTCGTAGGTCCTTGATGTAATCGCAGACTTTCTCGTTCGACTTGCATGTGTTAGGCGCACCGCTAGCGTTCATCCTGAGCTATGATCAAACTCTTTGAAACTAGTTGCCTGTAAGAATTCTCTATTCAGAGGCCTCCGGAAGGGAGCGTGAATAGAGGAGGGTCTACACAGGACTTTTTTGATTGTGTACTTGTTGTATCTTTCTCTCAAGAAGACTTCGTCTTCTTGTGTGCGGGTTAAGGAGCATGCTCAGAAAATTGAGCCCGCGTATCATATGTTTTTTGGAGACCCTGTCAAAAGGAAAAAAGAGATTTTTAGGAGTTCTGTAAAATAATGAGTATGACTACTTATTTAACCAGGCTACAGAGATATGAACAGATCATGACTCAAACGCTTACAAGAAAGCCAAAATTGGACATGTGTCTGATTTGAGTAATATCGTGGGCATAAAATTCAATTAGCAATCAATATGCGCGCTCGTTTTTCAAATAAAGAAATCATTGCCCTCGGAGTTACTGCCTGAACCACACTCCTCGTGGGTTCTGTACTCTTCCTTGCGAGTGCCGCAAGCGCTCCAATGAGCGCAGAGGATTTTATGGCAGATTTTGCAAAATCTATCGAATCCAGCACCGGATCAACCACTCCAACAACTCCGAGTACTTCAAATACTCAACCACCCGTTGTGACACCAAAGCCTACGACTTCTTCTCCTGCAACAACAGTCACACCACCAAAGCCAGTAGTTACTCCTCCAAAAACAACAACACCTGTAGTTACAACTACAAAAACTCCTGAGACTCCCACTGCTACAACTACAACCACGAGTACTCCAAAACCAGTAAGCAATACTGCAGGATCAACAACCCCTGTGCTCAATAGCGCACCAGAATGTAAACTTCCTGCAATTGATATCATCCAAACTGAGGAGCAAGATACAAAAACCGTCGTTCGTTGGAAAGAAGTTGCCGGTGCAGCCGGATATGACGTTATGAAGCGAACAAAATCCGGTGACTTTGTATTTATTGAGCGAGTAAAGAGTCCGATCTATACAGCATATCTCGCTCGCGGAGCTGTAAAATATGAGGACTTCAAGATAGCTGCAGTCTGTGGCGATATGCAGACAGCTTCGATCAATACCTCTAAAGTAACGAGTGTGAAGACTGGACCAGTCCAGACACTTCTCATGATCCTCTTCTCTCTCGGAGTTGGAGCACTCATAGTTTTTAGGAAGCGGCTCGCACGATAATAAGACATAAAAAATCCTCCTTCGCTCTTACGAGCTTCGGAGGATTTTTTATGTCTTAGACGGTTTCTTCAGGAGTTACAACGACAACGGGTTCTTCGATCGTGAAGTCCTTCATTGGCGAGTAGAAATCAAGTTCGTTTGGATTGACCTGCTCACATACACGATCAAGAAGATCTGTGAGTTTTACTTCGGTCTGAGTTCCATTGAGCATATCTTTGAGCTGACACACGCCCTTCTTTGCTTCCATGATACCGACGATGGCAACAAATCGAGCATTGAGGCGATTAGCCTTCTTCATCTGGACCTTGAGAGACGGTGTTCCGAGTGAGAGAAGCGAATTGAGTCCGCGATTTCGAGCTTCGATTGAGAGTGGAAGCATAAGCTTCTTCGCATCATCACCAAGCTGGATGAAGTAGAGGTGAATCGAATCCTTATTGCGGAGTTTCACACCCGAATCCATCACCGCCTCAATGAGACGCTCACATCCCATTGCAAATCCTACCGCTGGAATTGCTTCTTTGTAGCCAAGAACCTTTGCAAGTTCATCATAGCGACCTCCTCCTCCAAACGCGTCCTGTGTACGACCTGATCCATCAACCCATTCCCAAACAGTGTGAGAGTAATAGTCGAGACCGCGGACGAGGGTGTGGTCTTCTTCGTAGGCAACTCCGAGAATATCGAGATATTCTTTTACGAGCGAGTAGAACTCAAGAGAATCTTTCTTGAGGAAATCAGTGATTTTTGGAGCTACCTTAAGGAGCTCTTTGACATCCTCACTCTTTGAATCCAAGAGTCGAAGTGGATTAGTCGCAAGTCTTGCGAGATCTGTTTCGTCAAGAAGATGCTTTTTGTTTTCGAAGAAACTCGTGAGTTCGAGGATATATTTCTCACGCTCTTTGGATGTACCAATAGAGTTGAGTTTTACTTTGTATTTCCCCTGAAGACCAAGGCTGTCGAGCATAGAGCAACCAACATAGATCATCTTTGCATCCAAGATTGGATCAAGCTCACCAATGATTTCGCCTCCCACTTGGTGGAACTGACGATATCGCCCCTTTTGTGGACGGTCATATCGGAAGTGTGGCTCGATATAAAAAAGATATACCGGCTGCGGCTCTTCCATCATATTATTTTCGATGTAGGCGCGCATTACCCCTGGAGTCGACTCGGGTTTCATAACGAGTTCACGACCTTTTTTGTCAGTGAATTCGTACATTTCCTTAGACACAACGTCAGAACCAATTCCCGCAGATCGCACGATCAAATCCTTCATTTCGATGATCGGAGTAGAAATACGCGTGAATCCATTCTTACGGAATTCATGTCGGGCAACTTTTTTAAGGAAGTTGAAATAGCGTTGGTATTCGCCGAAGATGTCCTGCATTCCTCGGACTTTTTGTGGAAGTTCTGCCATGTATCTAGGTAAAAAAGAGCGCGAAATCGCGCACAAAGTCAGGTTTGAGTGTAGCAGAAGACACGATAAAAGCAAACCGGTTAGGCTGTATTTTGCTCAGAGTCTACCATCTAGAATTAATATATAATTAATGATCTAGCTCGTTGGCGAGTCACCGAGGATGAGTTTTATGACTTCGATTTTACCTGTTTGTTTCTTTAAAATTTTGAGACTCACCGTATCGCCTGGGAGTCTTTCGGCTAAGATTTCTTTAATACCCAAAGCTCAGACAAGCCTGGTTCCATCAGCTTCGAGAATAATATCTCCTGCAACAATTCCCGCTTTATCTGCTGGAGAATTTGGCACGACCGCAGGTGCTCAGTTATTCCCTATAATGAGCACTCAGACATCAACAGAGAGTCCGAGCGTTTTTGCATTTGCAGGTGTGATCGAGCTATATCGAATACCCACAAATGGACGCTTAATAATACCAAAAGTCTCAACTGAACGCTTGGTAGATTCGACGAATTTTGTCGAGAGTGGGATCGCAAATCCAATACCATTTGCCCCCTGAGTGACAGCGGTATTAATACCAACGACTTCTCATTTGAGATTCACGAGTGGACCGCCAGAATTTCCTGGATTAATGGCTGTATCAGTCTGAATAAGTCCTGAGAGAAGTTCAGAACTCTGACCTCCATTGTCGCCTGCCTCGATCTGACGACCAAGCCCAGAAACGACCCCAAAAGTGAGCGTATTCTGAAATTGTGCGAGCGCGTTTCAGATCGCGATTACAAAGCTTCCGACTTCGACATTGGAGGTATTTTGGACTATTTGGACGCTCGTCGCATCGGTGTATGGAGTTACTTTGTCTTTAAATGCTCGGATGACTGCGAGATCATTCGTTGGATCGGTTGCAAGGACCTTACCAATGAGCTCAGTTCCATCCGCCAAAATGACACTATATTCAGCCGAAGTATCCCCTACAACATGTTTATTTGTGAGAATATATCCATCCTTTGAGATAAAAAATCCTGTTCCCCCACCCACTGTGCGCTTGACGGTACCGGCTGGCTCGTAAAAGAATCCGAATGGATCAGTTTTATATGTCTGTACCTGCTTAGAAATGACGATTGAGACCACCGAAGGACTCACTTTTTGTGCAATCGCTTTTACTCCGGATTCGAGGTCAGCAAGCTTTGGTGAGACAGCCGTCGAATTCTCTGAAGTCTGTGTTTTTTGAAGAATATTTTCCTGCGAATTATTCCCTTCAAAATGCCCCATCAAAAATCGGATCATCAGAAAAGCGCTCAAAATCGAGATCGCAAAACAGAGAACAATCGAGAGTAAAAAAATGCGAGAAAACTTCATAAGCAATGGAATTACAGCCATGAATTATATAGATGTATAACGTTTTTCAATATCCATCTAGAACGAAGCGCGCAAAACCGAACTCTATTTAAAGAAGAGGCTTTCCTCAAAATTTTATGCAGCTTCTCTGATTCGAATCTTTTCAAGCGAGATACATTTCCCATTTTCGATCTCGACTAAAATAGCTGAAACCACACCTGCACTCATATCTGGCTCAGGTTTAACTGAGAAGAGATTCACGCCCGAAAGCATCGCCGGTAAGCGTCCTTCAAATTTTTGTCCAATCGCTGAATGCATCGAACCAGTCATTCCAATATCTGTGATCATACCTGTTCCAGACTCAAGAATGTGCTCGTCATTCGTCTGAACATGCGTGTGCGTCCCATAGACAAAAGTCGCCCGACCAGAGAGAAATTCGGTCATGCAGTAGGATTCGGCGGTCGTTTCGCGATGAAAATCTACGAGTATCGCGTCAAAGGTTTGATCCTTGTATTCTTCGAGCATCTCATCAACCTTGAGAAATGGATTCGAGACATGATCTTTGAGAAATAAACCCGAAATCACATTGATTACCAAGATCGATTTCCCATTTTTATTGAGCACTAAAGCACCTCGACCAGGAAGTGTGTAGTATTTTGAGCTATAAAAATTTGCAGGTCGGATCTGGAGTGTATCTGCTCGATCCATGTATTCACCAATCTCTTCGAGATGAGTAAAACTGTGGTTTCATCCAGTAAATCCATCGATCCCAAATGCCGCGAGCTCTTCGAGATGCTTAACTGTTGGACCCTTCCCATTGGTGAGGTTTTCAGAATTCGCGATCACAAAATCCGGAGCATGCTGTTTATGTAGCTCGGGAAGATACGTCTCAAGAAGTTCACGTCCTTTTCGTCCGTATATATCACCAAAAACGAGGATTTTCATGTCGCGGATTATATTCAAAAACCAGATTTTACCATCTCAAGATAGAGAAGGTCTACGCTGGGATTTCACGAAGAACTTTTTCACCATGACCAGTCGCCTTCACATTGCGCCATTCGCGCAGAATATTGCCGCTTTGATCGAGCAAGAATGTTGAACGAATCAGGCCGAATACGATCTTCCCATACATATTTTTTTCACCCATCACCCCGAACGCTTCGATGAGCGCACCATCATCCGAAATGAGATCAATCCCGAGCGAACAACTCTTTTGGAATTTTTTATGTGAAGCATCCGAATCCTTCGAAACTCCGACAATCACAATTCCCTTCTCTGCAAAATCCTTCTTGAGTCGTGTAAAATCCTGAGCCTCCATTGTGCAGCCAGGAGTATTATCCTTCGGATAAAAATACAGGATGGTCTTGGGTGACTTCGCAAGCAATTCACCGAGCGTGAGCTGTGCGTGTGAGCCATTAGAGGTGAGATCAAGTGTATGTTCGAGTGGGAGTTTCATAGAAAAAACGGTTACCCGTGTAGTGTAACCGTTTTTTGCGACATGTAATGTTATTTTTTGCGAATGAACCAGATCACTCCTGCGACAATCAGGATCATGAAGATGATATTTGCTTCATGAGCATAGTGTCGAATAAGATCAAGCACCGATGGACCGATGAAGTATCCAATACTCACGAGTACTCCACACCACATCGTTGCTCCGATGAAGGTAAGACCCGTAAACCAAGCTGGATTCATCCGAAATATCCCCGCTGGGATCGAGATGAGATGACGAACAACGGGGAGAAATCGCCCGATGAATGTATAGAGCTTGTCGTTCTTGACGAAGAGATTCTCGGCGAGTTCGTATTTCTTGTGCGTGATAAAGAAATATTTCCCGTACTTAAGCAAGATCGCCTTCCCAATGTATCGACCGAAGAGATAGTTGGCCCATGCACCCACCACACTCCCGAGTCCACCAGCAAGTACCGCTGCAGTAAATGAATACTCTCCTTGAAATGCAAGGTATCCTGCGGGGATCATCACGAGTTCGGATGGAACTGGAAAAAGACTCGATTCGAGTGCCATAAGGAAAAATATCCCTGGCAGACCAAATGCTGCGAATGTTTGTACGAGTGCGTCCATTAGAGTTTTATGAATGATGCGATCTTGAGTGGGATAGTATGGAGTGGTGAGTTATCTGAGAGTTTTGTTCGGATACTGTCATATAACCAAGCAAAGGCCACACCGAGGATCGTCCCCACGAAAATATCCCCGAAATAATGAACTCCCGCAATTACTCGTGAGAGAAGCATAAACAATCCTACAAACGCGAAGAGCGCAGCCATACGACCCGACATATATCGGGCAATTGCGAACACCGAAGCTCCAGCGAAGATGGCATGTCCTGATGGGAAAGAATTATCTGGGAGGTGATTGAGGAGTGGAGGGAGACTTGAGATCATCTCTGGGCGTGGTCGCATCGGGAGACCAAGATTGAGGATCCAGTACATACCGAACGCGAGTCCAATCGCATAAAAAAGATCAAGGGCCTGTACGCGCATATCGCGAGACTTTTTTTGTACGCCGCGAAGCCACCAGATCAGGAGGAGTACAACAACCATGAAGACTTCTAGGTCTGAGAAAACTCGAACCACAGGCACGAGTGGACTTCCTGCCACGACGAGTGTGCGTAGGAATGTTGAGATTTGGACATCAAGTCCGATGAGCGAATTGAGCATGGCAGGATCATACGAAATGCCAGCAGAAGTGCAATCAGAAGTGACAAATCATTGAATGAATTGTATGCTACAAATACTTCTCGCCAGAGTACAAAATTCTCTGTTCCATTCGTTATTTAGTTTGTTATTTATGAACTCCCAAGAACACCCTTTTTGAACTCCTACGGGAGAGCGAACGCAGTGATTCGCTCGCGCATTTCAAACCTCTATAAAAGCTACGGCTGCAGCACTTCTGCTCTCATCCGCAAGCCATGCGACAGATATTACTCCTTCCAAAAAACTGAATGTAGAAGAAGAAATGCGACTTCGAAAAGCTATTATTTCGTGTCTCACAAAAATAGATACTCCAGGTAGGAAGACACGCCATCTCACATTTAGTTGTCCGCTCGATATAGACGACGCCAAGAAACCCTCCGCAGCTGGAATGTACTTTTTATTTAACAAACACCGCTACAAACTCACGGATTGGAATGCTGAAGAATTCAGACTCGTGCGCAATGATCGCATTCAAATAACAAATGAATATGTACAGGATATCCTTCTAGAAGACAAAAAATAAAGCATCCATTATGGATGCTTTATTTTTTTGGAATGGGATCATATCCTCCTTTTGACCAGGGATGACAGCGGGCAATTCGCTTCGTAGCAAGCCAGGAGCCCTTTATTGATCCATACTCAGTAATCGCCTGCACTGCGTAGTCACTACATGAAGGATAGTATCGACAGTATGGAGGTCTATTCATCGCTTTCGCCCAGAGGGAATGGTCTGGTGAGAAAAAGCGTTGATACTGGCGGAAGAGAAAAAGTAGGATTTTGACGGACATGGGGAGATGATATGGAGATTTGCGGATTTTTATATTTCCTTTACTCATTTTCCCCTCCTCCCACTTCACACTCATCCGTATTTCTTCTGTTTGCTGTGGAACTCGCAGACCTCTCGTGATGGAGAGAGTGCTCGGGTGTGTTGAGTGAATGAACTAACTCTCGAGCCTTTGCTCGCACAGCCCTCGCTGCACTCCAGAAAACGGATGGTATGTGAGTGGATGTGATGATACACTGAAGACATGAGAATATTCAGTTATGTTATATTCTCCGTACTCCCATCGCAGCGCGGCCGTGATCGATCCGATTTCTTTTTGTACAGTGAGGCACCTAAATAATCTAGGAAGATGTCCAAATCAAATCTCTACCCTTGTCGAACAAGCAAAAAGAAACGGGCGATCTCGAGACAGCGAGATCCACAGAAATTCAGTGGCAATAATTCTCAAATCTCCATATCATCTCCCCACAAAAAAATCCCCGATTACTCAGGGATCTCAAAACAGTACAGAAGACTATTTTACGAACTCAACAACCTTTGCGAATACCGCAGGGTGAGAGATAGCGATGTTTGAAAGAGCCTTTCGATCGAGCTTTACGTGCTTTTTGTAGAGCATGTTGATGAAAGCTGAGTACGTAACACCAAGTGGACGAACCGCATTGTTGATACGAACGAGCCAGAGAGCTCGGAAAGTTCGCTTCTTGTTGCGGCGGTCGATGTACGCATTCATTCCAGCCTTTGCAACGGCGTTCTTAACTCGTGAGAAAACATTCCCATTCATCAAGCGGTACCCCTTTGCCTTGGCGATGATCTTCTTATGTCGCTTGTGGCTTGCTAGCCCGCGCTTTACTCGTGTCATATAACGTTACGAAAGAAAAATACTAGAGTCCGTTAGGAAGACATGCCTTGAGAGCGCGCATGTTCGCTGAACCAGCTACAACGCCGTACTTGTTACGACCTTTTGCCTTCTTTGACTTGTCTGAGAGGAGGTGACGCTTGCACGCCTTTGGAAGAATATACTTCCCTGATCCAGTGATCTTCACGCGCTTCTTGGCGCTTGAGTGAGTCTTCTGCTTCATGTTACTTTTTCGGATAAATGAGTGTAGAAAAGTTGTTTCCTGTTTTTGATACCTGAATCGCGTCTGTCTTGTAGAACTCACCAAGTGAACCGATGAATTCCTTCATCTTTGCTTGTGCAAGAGCTGCGTATTGATTTTCTCGACCACGGAGAGTAAGCATGATCTTGAGTGGATGGCCAAGTGCTGCAAATTTCTTTGCCTGCGTTCGGCGAATATCGAGATCATGATCACCGATCTTGTATGTGATCTTGAGCGTCTTTACGTCTGCTTTCTTGGAAGACTGGCGACCATGGGCGAGATTTTTCTGCTGTTTGAAGAGAAATTTCCCATAATCCATAATCTTCGCGAGAACCACTCCGTTCTGAATACCGATCTCGACGAGATCCATTTCCATTTCGGCTGCCTTTTCGAGGGCAACTTCTGTGGGGATTGTTCAGAGCGACTCTCCTGAATCAGAAATGACGGCGACTTCCGCTACTTTAATTTCAGCGTTGATGCGCTTGCCTTTTCCTGCCATTATTTCGTCTTCTTAGGAGAAGCTGGCTTCGCTTCCTTTTTAGCAGCTGGAGCCTTCTTGGCAGCAGGCTTCTTTGCAGGAGCTTCGGCAGTTTCAGCCTTTACCTTTGGAGCAGCAGCTTTTTTTGCTGGAGCAGCCTTCTTGGCAACTGGAGCTGAAGTAGAGGCAACACCACTACGAGCGAGAAGCTTTGCAGCCTGACTCTTTTTGCGGGCACCGTTGTTTTTGTGGAGAACATTCTTTTTTACAAGAGTGTCGATTGCAGAATATACCTCGTGGAGGATAGCTGCTGCGTCATCGATCTTTCCGGCAAGAGCCTTCTCATATTTCTTGAGAACTTCGCGGTAAAGCGCAGTGAAGTGACGATTGCGTGATCGCTTAGTAAGGCTCTGACGATGAGCTTTCTTTGCAGACTGAGTTACTGGCATGAAAGTGGGATAAGAAAAAGACACGAAAATGCGTCTTTTAAAAAAGCTTGTGCATTCTATAAAAAAGGATGCGAGAGTCAAATCAGAAAATACGGACTTTATCGTATGCGTCCACCGATATCTTCGTGCATGGCTCAAACATCGAACAGATATCAAAAAATAAATGCTCCGAATTCTCGGAGCATTTATTATCTACTAGATGAGCTTCTTGCGGCGGATAAAGATAAATCCAAGACCGAGTGAGAGCGCGAGCATGAGGAATATCTGCGCAGGCCCCGTTTTTACACGAGTTGTTGGCGAGAAGTCCTTAGACTCTGAAGCATCGGCACATACTGCCTTTACTGCGAAGTCATCATATTTAACTGGTCCAGCTGCGAGATTTACAACATAGTTGTTTGCCTTTACCGCTTCGATAAATACGAGCTGACCAGTTGCGTCCTTTTTATAGACGTTGTAAGCAATAGCCTCAGGAATTGATGTCCAGCTGAGAGTACTTGCATCCTTAGCAGTTGATACCTTCATACCACTCACGTTTGAGATCATACATCTCTGAGCTGATCCGAGAGTCATATCAACCTCAATAGATTCAGAAGTTGCTCCAGTGAGGATCTTGCCAGTTGCGTCTATCCCAGAGATCTGGAAATCATATTTCGCAATATCAAGCCCTGTAACATACCAGCTATATGAACCACTTGCTGTCTTGATCTTTGCCTTATCAAAGGTTACTGACTTTTGCGCAGCACCCGAAGCAGTTGCATAGTCGAATTGGAATTTTGCAACTTCTGCTGGCTCATTTTCTACATCGAATGTAAATGTTGCCTTCTTGTCACCCTTTTCAACCTTAACGTTTTTAAATGCAACAGCGAGAGCTTGTACATTTACATTAGCGGCTGCAGACTTGAGAGTAGATTTTCCGAGAGAATTCTTGAGATTTACATCGAGTGGCGATACTCCTGGAGTCATTGGAGCACTGATTTCACCATCATATGTACCAGGAAGACCTTCCTTGAGGACTTCTACCGTTTCACCGATAGCAACCGTTACTTCCTTGAGACCGATTTCTGCGGCAACGGATACCTTAATCTTTGCACCTGGAGCGGCAGTATATGTATCCTTAGCAGTTGCATCCTTGAGAGCTCCGCCAGTAAGTGTAATAGATGTAAATGCTGGTCCTTCTGATCCAACCTTTACACTTGTTTTAGCGGATTCACCAATAACTTTGTCAGATCCATCGAGGACTTTTACTGAGAGAATATTGTCTGTCTGATCCACATTCTTGAGCTGGAATACAAAGCTTCCCTTATCATCTGTCTGTGTCTCGAGTGCCTTTGCTCCATTGAGGAAGAGCTGTACTTTTGAGTTCTTTTTAGTAGTTCCAGTTACTGAGAGATCTTTGCTACCAACAGTTGATCCAGCATCTGGAGAAGTAATTGTTACGAGTTCTCCACTGCTTGTTGCCGCTGGTGCATCTCCTGCGCCAACCTTCACTTTTGCATTTCCTTCGATCTTTGGCTTATCAAAGTCCGAAACTACTACCTTAAATGTTCCTTCCTTTGTAAATGAGAGCCCCTTTGAGAAGGTCTTCTGACCCTGATCAGCAGCAGTAAATGTGTAGCCTTCAGAGTATGGAACCTTTGCCTTGTTGTCATTGTCGACAATTACAAAGACTGTTCCGAGGTAGCCCTTTACGACTGATCCGTCCTTGGCAACTGCCTTGACTGTGAGGTCGATAGCTTCTCCAACATTGGTTGTTGCAACCGCAGTGACCTCAAGATGGTCTGTATCTGTAGCCGAAACCGCATCTGCTGCATAGAGTGCTCCCGTCGAATTCGCTACAAGTGTGAGGGTAGCAAGGATTGCAAACAATCGTTTCATGTGTATTAGTAAGGAATGTATGATGATTTTGGCCATATTACTAGAAAGTACGAGCCCGCCCAAGGAATTACTCTAGACAAAATTACTGTTTTCGTTCAAATACATATTTACAGTTCATTCTCTCGCCCTGATGCTCTCCGGAACCGTGTGACCCGTGAGGATGTACGGTCGATCACCGAAGTAATCAAAAAGCTTTTGTAGATGCACTTCGTCGAGCTCTGAGGCAATGTCGTCGAGCAGTAACAGCGTCTGTGTATTTGAGGAAGATTCGAGAAATTCTATTGAGAGCAATTTGATCGCTAAAAGGATCGATTTATTTTCGCCACGAGACAAAAAAGACTCTGTTCGCATATATCCATGTCGGGTTTGGACCTCAAAAGAGAGATCATCGAGATGTGGACCGATACAAGTATGACCTACGAGGATGTCTTTTTCGCGATGATCACGATTGTAAGTTTTGATGCTCTCAAGCAGATTTTTGCGGTCAGCTTTAGATTCGTAGATGAGTCGGAGTTTGTATTTTGCGCCCACGATCTCTGCAATAAAGTCGATCTTGGATTCAAGAAACTCGATAAAAGAATATCGATATTCGAGATAGCGCGCAGCCTTTTCGGCAAATATGAGATCCCATGCATCGAGATCTGACGCGGGTGTTTTTCATTCGGCGATACGCTTGAGCAGAGCATTCCTTGAGCGAAGCACCTGTGAGTATTCACGCTTGAGCTTAGTAAATGGCTCATATGCCAAAAGCAGTGTCTCATCAATAAAATCCCGTCTCAGTGAAGGTCCCAAATAGAGGAGATTCATCTCTATTGGCAAAAAAAGCATAGCCCGCAGTCCATGAGATGCGAGGTATTTTGGACGTGAGAGTACTGAACCCTGCAAGAGACATTGCATCTTGCGAGTATCCGCCGAAAAAGCGATCGTATATTCGGGCGCCAAATCAGATGTATTCTCAATCACTGAGCGCACAAATGCTGCACCTTCCCCATCCTGAATAAGATCAAAAAAAGTCCTCCCCTGAGGAGGATTCGCATTAATAGAAGTATATATCGCCTCGAGGATATTGGTCTTCCCTACTCCGTTACCACCACTGATAATGAGTCTCGGAGAGACAGAAAGCCCGAGTTCGCTATGATTCTTAAATCGATAGAGGGTCGTTTGTCTGAGCATGCTAGCCCATGATATTTGGCAGAGCTATAGCACCTGCAATCTTTTTTTGAGCAGAAACCGCAAGGAGCTTTTCACGTGAAATCTCCGAAGCATGTACTTCGTCAGCGCGCATCGGCAAAAGCTCAAGACCTGAAGTCTCGAGTCCCGCAAGCTTCTCAGCTGGAACACTCTTAAGGATATCCATGTACTCAACAATTGAGTCGAGATTGCCACGATAGTGCTCGAGTTGCTCGTCTGTGAGCGCGAGGCGTGAAAGCTTCGCAATGTGTTTGATTTGATCTTGTGTGAGGGCCATTTCTTCCTATAATCAAGCTTTAGAATGCATTCAGCATAGAGATTTCATGGAAAAAAGCAACGAGACTCTTACAACAAAACAGAACTCTGTGTCTGGATCGGATCTTGCCCTCACCGGCAGGAGACTTCTCATCGCAAAGAGGTTTTTTGCATGGGTATCCGCGCTCTATTTTTCACTCTCACTGATCGCTGCTGGCGGACTGTATACCAATCTCAGTACGCCACTTGCGAGAGCCAGCAAGCTCGCATTTTATTTTGCAGTCAGCACGCTTCTCTATTCTCTCATTGCCTACGGACTCGCCACTTCGGGAGAAGGAGCCGCAAAATTCCGCTTTATCGTACTTCTACTCATCAGTCTCATCTTTGTGGCTGCTGTCGCTCATTCATTTGGTTTTTTAGGTTAAATATGAAAAAGATTCTCCTCCTCTCGAGCCTCGCGCTCCTCCTCGTCTCTTGCGGAAGCAGTGACACCAGCAATGTAAATCTCTCAAAATTCGAGGGAAAAGGATTTAGTATCGAAGTCCCAAAAACCTGGACAAAGGTCGATGACGCGCAACTTCCAAAGCCAAAAAACGGCTCTGTTGTGCTCGCCCTCACCTCCTCTGATATAAGTAGTGGATTTGCGAACAATCTCCACATCCTCAAGGATACACTCGCATCAAATGCTGACCCACTCATGACTTCTCGCAAATATGCGGTCATCAACAGCGCGCTTACGACCGGCAATTACAAGGCGTATACCAAGCTTGATGATTCGACGTTTAGTTACGCAGATAACGACGAAGGGCTCATAACGACATTTGAGGCGCAATATTCGGAAGCGACTCCGAAGCAAAAATTCCTCCAGACTGCCAAGCTCTGTGGCAAAGATGTCTACCTCATGACCATCGGTCTCGCCAACTCAACACCGGACACTGCCAAATACGAAGCAATTTTCAAAACATTTACCTGCGTGAAGTAATCAAAAAATCCCCCTCCGAAGCTCGCAAGAGCGAAGGATGGGGATTTTTTGTGGCCTGACTTGCATTTGCATCGTTTCACTTATAATGTGCCAGCTCAGTTTTACCTGAGCACCCAAGCAAGTCCATGGCGCCATGGCAGATCGGTTATGCAGGGGCCTGCAAAGCTCCGTAGCCCGGTTCGACTCCGGGTGGTGCCTCCAATAGTGACTTATCATCGGAAACTAGCCTATCTAGTACATCAAAGAGCTTTACTTTAAGCTCTTTTTTGTCGTTTACAGTGAGTTCGAAAGTGGTTAATTCCAGTAGCTTCAGTAAATTTTCCTTCTTTTCACCTTTCTCCGCTTCCGTAAGGGTAGAATTGGCGAGTTCGAAAGTCGAACACAATATTTCTGGAATCCGCTCTAAGTATTTATCCATATGGGTAGACTGCGACACTTCTGCTATCTCTGAATCAAGCAGGGAAATATTGGTATCGTATTCTTCGGTAGTCTCTTTAATTTCTTCAAACGAATAGCCCATTATTGGGGCTTTCTTTCTATAACTCTTCCTTTCTTCTTCAAGTCCAACCTTTCTTTTGCGCAATTCCACCAACTGATCCTCGATTATATTGCGAGAATCCTTGGTTTTTTCCTTGAATTCTTTCTTTACCGCGTTCACAAACTCATCAATATGCCTTTTTCATACTTCATATTCGATGTACTCTTTGAGTCCCCTTCCTCACAGATCAATTCATAGGCTATTAGATGCCTCAAGACACTCTTCTTTGGTGGGATAGGGATCATTCTTTGTCTTTCGTTCCAAGGAATTTTTTCAAATCAATATTATGAGTTTTTCCAAATGTGAAGACGATTTAATTTCAATCTCTTCACGAAAGAAAGCTATCCACTCAGGCTTATCTACAACTTTCAATCCCTCTTCCAAACATAATGACTCGAAGCTGGATTTGATATTTCGTCGCACCTTCTTTCTATTCCTTTTCCAAGCATCATTAAGGAATTCAATAAGCGTATTTTGAAAATGATTCAAGATTTCCTTTTCCGCTATGTGTATTTTCTCCATCGTGTTCTTGTACTGGGCATACTTTCACTTAGCGAAATACTTAGACATACGCTTACCACTTTCAGTTCTCAGCTTTTCAGCAATAACATCATCTTTTTGCCCCTCTCAATACTGAGAATTCTTCTTCCCTAAGCATTTTTGTACCCTATCCCATAACTCAGGAGAAATGGGTGGTCTTCCTTCGAAAAATGCCAAGCTCGTGACGCGCTTTCCAGTATTTTTCTCGGTATATTTACCAATATAAACTTCGTAGGTGAATAACCTATCCGTTAACGTCCTATCTCAAATACGGATATCCCCATACTGTTTAAGATATTTGGATATCTCTTTATGACTCTTTCCCTCCGTCTTCATTTCAAATGCTCTTCTGACGATTGGCATTTTTTCATTCTGTTTCAGAATGGTTTTTCAGAGATGAGAGATTTTATCAAGTCCCTTTGGAGCGGCATATGGAAACTGGTCGTCTTCTAGTCGCAAAAGGATTCCACCTATAGATTTCCTGCGAGTCTCCAAGCTGTCATAGTAGCTTGCAGAAAGAGCCCTGTGCACCTCTTCTTTATCTGTACCCTTATTCCACTCTTTGACATTTTCATAATCGAGACAATACATTTTCTCGATTACCCGTCTTTTCTTGTTATCCCCATAGAGTCGATCCATTATCTTCTGAGAATCCGTAGGATTGCGAGAAAGACGAGAAATATCACGTGCTAATAGTACGCACGGTGTTTCAAGTTTATCAATCTCGCTCATCATCGCCGTCCATTCTGGACGTTTCTTATTCTCAAATCCGCTCCGGCTTTCAGCAAAATAGCGCACAGAATCAGCATCAAGACCCAACCTTCTGATGAGGCTTTGAATACCATCTTCTTGCTGAATGAGAGAGTTTTCCTGCTCAGCCTTTTTTGTACTCCTACGAAGGTAGGCAAAGATTGGAGTTTGAGTAGTTTGTGAAAACTTTTTTGAATTCACCATAGTTTGAAGATTAAAAGATTAAAACCCTTGGATATCCAAGGGTTTTACGTGCAAGGACATACATTTTTCCAGTATGCCATAAAACAAAAAGTTTCTCCAGAAAAATTCCCCTCATTTGCACTACTCTTTATCATTTGAAGCCGCCATAGCGAGGGCAACTACCCAGCCAACGAATGTCCACCCAAGAAAGACATTTACAATGACCACAGGTCATTTATTAAGCTTCTTGTGGTTGAATATAACAACGAAGGACGGAGCAAGATAAATTGCGAAGAAAACGATAAATAATTCCATAGTGTGTAAGGTAGATAAAGAATACGGCTATTTGCGGAGGTTTAGTACTGAATTACACTCGCAAGAAAGACATTGTTAGGGTTTTTTGCATTCCAAGTGCACGTATACCGTGTGGACTCTCAGGATATTACCACATTAGCTCTTATATGAATTAGACGATCAACACCTCACCATATTTCACCATTCTTAAAAGCAAATCCGCTGTGTCAGGTTTTCCCAGTCACTCCATTTCTACATTCAGTTACCAGAGCTTGGAAATTTGTTGTAATGATATCATCTGTCTCCTTTCTTGCGTTATGATCCGGCATCATTCTTTCTTTTAAAGTCGTTGCATCAACAAGACATTTTGATTTCTCTTTCTTGCTCGCGGCAACATTACAAATTTCTATTGCAGTTTTCGCGGCAAAATCGATATCAGCTAAATGTTTTGTCGCATCAAATGATTTGTGCGTTATTTCATCCAAGGGTACATAGTCAGGAGTCAGGCTAAACACCGCTATTCCAAGGATGACGAAGGTGACAAACATCCCTATGATGGCTTGTTTTAATGTGATTTCTGTGTTCATATGAAGCAAATAGCTAAGAATTGGGTATCGCCTCGTACGTTAGGCACATAAAAAGGCGACTTGTATTCATAAGTCGCCAGACTAACGATCCACGAAATCCCGATAAAGGACAAAGCGGAAAGCGAATACAAGCCGCCTATCTACCCTCTATCGTGCGTGGGATATAAAACTCCGTAAATCGTTAATCTGGCAAGGGAAATATACCCAAGGCACGTGAAAAAGACAGTTGAATTTGAGAGGACACTGTCTTTTTTAAATAGAGTTGTTTTGGAGATATTTTGGAGATGTCTTTTCACCAGCCTCTCAAACGCCTATTAAACGCCTATTCGGTCACATACATATACTCGCATTTTCCTCACCAGAGAAAGCTTACTTACCACTTCGATTCAGAGGAAAATAAGCCGATTTTTGCATTGGTATAAGTTAACTTAACTTAATCCGCCGAGACAAATTGAGCTGATTGCATAGCATACTGATTAATAGTCAGAAAAATTTATGCGCAAATACATCAAAGATGTTGTGAATTTCTACCAGAAACACAAAGCTAACACAGTAGTTATTAAAGTTGATCTTTGGAACAAAACAAGGACTAAGTGGTTTCAAATTAAACTGCTGATATCTTCCATATTTGAGAACTGATTTAGATTTCTAACACTCATTCAATTTTTAACGACGTTATTATTGATTGGACTTTCGGTTTGGCGCAATTTTTTCCATATGATAGATGTTTCAGCCTACTTCACCACGGTAGGCTCAATGTTCTGATCAATATTAGCACTTCTTCTGACCATCCATTTTTTCTATATCCAAAGTTTCGCAACTTATGCGCCACTAGCGGTTATCTTTGATGCAAATAACGACAAAAAGACCTATTATGTAGCTGGGACGATAGGAATATTCACGTTGATATTCCTCTTTCTATGAGGCAATAACTTTCTTTTTCTAAATGCTTGCCCAGATCGAATATTACTACCCCTATCTATCTGAGTTGAATCATTCGTAATCTGGCTAGTCCTCTTCTCCTTTTACAACACGAGTCAGAAACTATCACCGCATTGAATAATTACTGATGCAGAAGAATATTTCGTTCGGATAATTCGGACGTTGAGCAAGTATGAAAAATCCCTTGTCCAGTACCTCAATACACCCGACATCGATAAACAATCTTTCGATCCGATAAGTTACTGAGATAGAATCATCAATACGTGATGGTACAAGCTAGAATCCATATTTGATTGAACGCAAAAACTTATTGGCATTCAAGAATACACACTTGCAAGGGATTATATAAGACTCATCGGCAGGTGCTTCTGCCATCTAATGGATGCTTACTGAAAGATAAAACTAATTCCCAACCTAGACTATCTCTGAAGCCACGATTCTGAAATTGATTGATTATTGAGCCGATTTTTCGAGAGGCTTGAAGATCTGGCACTTTCAAACGCTAAGAGGGGTGACGTATACGCCATACTGGAAAGTCTCAAACTATACAGAATCGCACTGGATAAGCTGTTTGAAGTGCGCTATTCCGGAACTATATTCCCGAATTCAAATCCCATCCTAGAGAACGCGCTAATGAGGTATGCTGGATTGTTCGAAAAACTACTAGTAATCTGAAACGAAGAATGACTATTTCAGTGGAAAGAGAATGCTGCAGTGCTCATTAATTTACTCATATCGAAAAAGGTTAACCTAGGGCATATAGACACCTTATTGGATAAGTTAACATTCCTTGTAGCTTGGGAGATTAAAACGGGTAAGACATCGCTGGAAATACACAAGGTCTACGTTGGACTTATTCTGAAGCTAGCAACAACAGACCTATGGGGTTACGATAGAATCTTATGGGAATCCCTAAAAAGCCATCTTTTGCTCATAACATCAGCAAAAGAGCGAGGCGTAGACCCATCTGCATTCCTAAACAAACTCATACAAGCTTTGTGGACTAATCTTTCAATGAATAGAGGGGTTATCTGGACAGTTCTATCTGGCGATTCAAGCCCACTACAAACCGTTTATTTCAACTGATTGAGAAATACCATCGACATCGTCACCGAGGTCTTCAAGGAGTGATCGAAACAGTGAATTGAGTTCGATAGCTTTTTGCCGTTGATTGTTAAGCATTTTGGTGAAATCACTTATAGGGTATCTCGATGAAGCCCATTGACACCAAATGCCATAGATTACATACGAAAAGTTCTTGGTTTACTCTCAGTCGTGATATGAAATGGAACGTCCGAGATGCTATCTGACTATTATGCCAATCTACATATCTTCGACGTTCTATGATTCCTTGGGCTATATGGATTAAAAACTGGGAACACAGAAATATTCGACCGATCAAAAGCCATACTTGAAAAATATCTTCGGGAGAAGTACTTGAAAAGGCATTGAACCCATATTGGCATTGCCAAATACTATTGTCTATGGCTTTTGGCTGTCAAAGAGCTCGGCGATACCGCCCAATTGGAAGAGATGGCAAATATGTTAATTTCAACCCTTAAAGAGCGTTTTGATAGCCTCGTGCTAGCAAACCCCGAATTCGCCAGTCACATACGGAATGACTTTGTACTATTAGTAAATGAGATTGATTCTATCTTCGATAATCAAGGTACACGCTCGATTATCGAAGATTCAATTACCACTGATGCTATCTTAGAATATTTCCCAACAGCCGTAACAGCACAGAAGCAACGTGAGCTAATGCTGACTATCCTTGGAAAATGTCTATTTCTAGCAGAAAGATCGACGGACGAATAAAACAGTTAGACACATCCCTAGGAATAAGAGGAATCTAGAGCAACTACCCTTTCCTCTTCTGCAGAGGGTTTTTCCAGAGCAGAAGAATTACATAATCCACCTGTTCAACTTATCCATCCGTACTTTTCCGCTACCCTGTCGTAGTTCTCAACAAAAGTTCGAAGATTGGTAGGGGTCAAGACCTCCAAATCTAATATTAAAACTCCTCAGTTACGAGGAGTTTTTATTATCTAGAAACAGTTAGATAGCTAAATCTGAACAGATTTCTTTAAAACCTACTTCTCTCAAATTTCTCACAAAAGCTCTTTTCCCTTTTTAATAAATGCCTTTCGGATCATTTCTCTATCTTCCATCGTTAGAAGTCACATGATCGCTTTTGTTCGAGTCAGACGGCCGGTGTCTTCAAAAATATCTATGGGACGACCATTGATATTATTTGCATTGTATTGTTCTACGAAGATCTTGGATATTTCTGAGAATCGTGACGTTCGAGAGATAAGTCAGAGCAGAGCACTGTGGCTATATCTATAGTTTGCGTTGGTTACCTTGCCGGTACTCAGTACGTTTCAATCGAATTTAATCTCTCTGAGCATACCTATGAGCATCGCCTCAGTTGAATGATCGTTTACACAATATCAACCAGCATAACCCAGATACTCGTGAATATCCGATTGAGTCACATCAGGAAGATCTCGATAGAGATGAGTCGTATTAAAGAAGCCAAAATAAGCCGCCAAAATTGAATGCGTAGCCTCATGCGCAACAACTCATCTCGCTATCTCCTCATAAGAATGAGATGAATCACTGTATATTCGGTTGTATACTTCCTTTAGCGAAGCAGTGGCTACTGCTCATACCGAACCAAGTACCACTCATCTTTGTCGCAGGTTTCACCCCTTCTGTATGCGTGATAATCTCGCGAATTGAAGTGGTTCATTTCCTCAAAACAAACAAGATAATTCAGGAACAATTGCAGGAACATCGATCTTTTCGTCTATTTTTGTAATAGTTTTGCTATCTGGATTGAGAAAATATCCACTATCAAAAAAGAAATTCATAACCTGGTGGTATGATTCTTGGTCTCACCAGGCCCTTTCTAGCGGAATTGTGAGCTCTGGCAGACTACGCTTGGATATTCGTATAAGAAGTTCCCAGAAATCCTTCTTTGTAGCAGAGGGTTTGCACTGTTCGGACAGTTGTGTTGCTTTAACAAGTCCAGCGAGTCCATGATTGGCTGCTCGCGCAAGACTCTCCCCACTGAGACACGCAGATATATTTTCTTTTGCGACAGACACCTTCCTTGATGCATTGGATGCACCCTCTTTTGCAGATGACGCATTTGGTCAGGCTAAGTATAGACTAATCAATCAGGCCATTGCAGTACCCTTGATGCTACTAGTGCGCATCTTCGTGATGGTTGACATATAAACTTGCAGTATTCTAGATAATCCTGCTTCGATTCCAAAAGATTCCATTCTGCCGCTCTCATACATTGTTTGTCGAGTGTAGTTTTACTTTCAATTCGCGCCCTATAGAATACCGGAAGCAAAAGATCCAACCTTTCCTCTCGTATGTTCGACTCTTTGAAACAAACAATTGCTCCAATTGTACAAAATGCCATACAAAATCAGACTTTCCCTGGATGTACGATAGGAATTGTTCATCTTGATGGCTCGAGAGAAGTGCTGCCCTTCGGAAAATTCACCTATGAAGAATGATCTCAGGAAGTTACAGCAGATACTCGCTACGATCTCGCTTCTATTACTAAAAGCATTCCAACGAGCAGTCTTGCTCTCCAACTCATCGATCAATGAAAACTCAAACTTGATGATCGACTGTGTGACTACATACCCGAATTTCGAAACTCAGACAGGGCAAATGTCACAATTAAGCACTTACTTACGTACACCATACCTGGCTATGGGCTTGCAAGCTTGTGAGAAAATGATCCAAAAAAGCTTGAAGAAATTCTCCTTACTCGAGATTTCGACATTCCGCCTGGTAGCACATTCCGATATACAAATTTGCCTGCGATTTTCCTAGGATGGGTTATCGAGCGTATACATGGAAAACCTCTCGATAAGCTTGCGCACAAGGCTTTTTTTGAGCCACTTGGGATGAAAAATACAACCTATCACATTCCTAAGAATGAACGCCAAAATGTTCCACCCACAGAAATCGATGCACATCGAGGACTCGTTCAAGGCGTGGTACATGATGAGAGTGCACACGCTTGGTTCGCTCATGGAAAAGTCATGGGACACGCGGGACTCTTTTCGAACGCAAGAGATATTTTGAATTTTCTTGAAATGCTCCTTCATTGAGGTTCGTTCCATGGGAAAACATACTTTTCTGAAAGCATCATGCAGCAGATAGAATCAAACCAAATTCCACATTTAAGCGAAGTTACCGGGCTTTGATGGGAGCTTTACCAGCCCCGTTATATGGGCAAATTTTGTACTCCAAAAACCTTCGGGAAAACAGGCTTTACCGGAACACTCTGTGTCTGCGACCGAAATCTCGGCATAGCCTATGTTATCCTAACAAATCGTATCTACCCTAAGCGCCAACCAGATGCAAGTAAGATTAATTCGTTTCGGGCAGAAATTGGGAATGTACTTTTAGTTCCTGCTGAGTCATGGAGGGTGCCAGCATAACAAAAGGATAGAAAGTTATTCTGATTTCAAACAATCCTTAAATCCCACATGGACTTTCTCCCCATTTAAAAGACAATGCCTCTCAATCTAGAAACCTCACATGTGACAACTCAACTCAATCTTCTGACTGTTCGCGAAGGCGCTTGAGAACTCGTATAGATAAATTTACAGTTGCTAAAAGAGAGGATGCAAGGTAGCTATTTACATTATTTTTTTGCGACTTTTCTATGAAAAATTTCCTCGTTTCCTTTTTGGTTATTCCATTCTTGCTTATCTCTTGTGGAAAAGCAGAGGAATCAAAAACTCCTGAAGTTCTATCAGGCATTCACTCACAGACAGCAGCAACAGGAGGACTTACCGATAGTGGGAGCTGAAAAAGCATAGAGACACCGAGCGTTGGTTCGTGAACAAATAGCTGAAGCCAGACAGGTGCCTCTCTTGTTGGAGCACCCTTCATTTTAAAAAATGGCGCCGTATATTGGATAAATAACTCAAATAATCTAAAGGAAGAAGTAAAAATCGAAGGGGCAGATGCTTCAACATTTGCGATCTTAAGCCATGGATATGATCGAGACTATGCCAAAGATAAAAATCACATATATCTCGTGACGAACAAATATCGTGTGGAAGGCCTAAATATTCTCGAAAATGCCGATCCAGCGAGCTTTGAGATATTGGCAGGGAGATTTTCCAAAGATAAAAACAATGTATATTACTGGGGAATACTCATAAAATGAGCTGATCCAAAAACGCTTACCGTATCTGCGCAAAGCGATTACAGCAAAGATAAAAATCACGTGTATATTGGATATTTACCTATCGAAAACGCCGATCCTCAAACATTTGAGGAATTAAGTGATGGAACACTTCAGGATAAAAATTATAAATATACAGTTATATCCCAGGCACCAGCGCTCGAAATTACAAAAACGAAAAGAACAGGAGAGATCGAGGCACTCTTGCAACAATCCCCCTTCAAGGAATTATTGGAGACAAAAAAATGGAAGCTCAGTGCAGTCCCAAAGGGCAGCAATTGGGAATTTACGACTGATAAGTGAGTACCAGTTTTGATTTCTTATATGGGAAATCCACACCTGGGATGAAAAAATACCCTCACTATCAACAACGTTTCAATTACAGACACTTCCGATTGTCTCGATTGGCAAAAGAAAGCATGAGAATTTGCAGAGGACGATCCTATTTTTGTGAAGGCTGACTGTAAAAAATCCTATCACGGTTTTAACTTTAATGGGAAAGAAGTGGAACATGACTTCAAGAACTCGATGGATGCAATCTGGATATCAAAAACAGATTCAAAAGCTGCTATCTACTGAGGAAAACTCGTGATCGATTTTGCAAAAGGAAGTTATGTTATAAATGAAAATACAACGGATCTCAAAAAGGCTGGATTTATATTGCTCGGACTGGTTAATTAATCTCTTTACACGAAAGATTTACTAGTCTGAAATCGTGCATACCTAAGTCGAATGTTTCATAGTTGGCAATATTAATTATTTCATTATGATTAATATTGTTTAGTTAATATTTCACTATGGAAGCAAGAATTCTCACAACTGCACTCATTGTTGGCGGACTCAGTTTGGGCTGCACAAAAAGAGAATCCGAGGTCAGTTTTCAAAGACCGCACTGCTTAGAATCGAGTCAAATAGACGCAAAAACGCATGAGCAATTAAATGCCATCCTACAGGCAAAGCTCATACGTGCATGCGAGCTCACAGAGGAAAGTTGGACGGGGAATTTTTGATCTCTTAATCCAGAGAAAACAATAGAGATTCGAAGTCGCTGAGTCGTCTTTATCTCAGATGCCGGAAATATTGTGTATAAGCCAAACTGAAAATTAAGCGAAATACAAAAGTAATAATACAGCTCTCAATTCCAAAATTTTCACCCCATCTCCTTCCTATTGACAATTTCTATACAGTACTATGATGTAAGTCACCAAAACCAATAGGAGAATTACCGTGATACTTCTCAACAATCCCCAAAAAACCTTGGAATTTACCATAGTTGCCTTTGACACAGTAAATGACCGTGCAAAAAATATGCTCGCCAAAAGGGAGTGGTCATTGGCAGACATTGAATCCTTCGTCGCCAAACAAACAGCATATCTTGCTACCTGGATGCCAGAAGTTCCAATAAAGCTCCACCGAGCGATGGTGGTCATCTGCCTGCTCAATAAAAATTATTCCTCTGTGGAAGAACATGCTCATCTGACTCGGGCATACCCTTACGAGACTGAGCATGGTGAAAATATTTTTCATTATCTCAGAGTGATGCTGGTCATCAGACAAGATCTTATCTGCCCAGAACGCGAGGCAATCATGGCTTCTGTCACACCACTTTTAGCATAAATCATGTGGTGTGTGCACCATTTAAAAACTCTCCTTTTGGAGAGTTTTTCTTTTTGTAATGTAGTACACAGTAAATTATGACTGCCATGGTAATTTGACAAAGCTATATTTATTCCTTTAATACAACACAATTCATTCGCTGAATGAACAGAAACAAAAACCTCGTTACGCTTTGAAACCACAGGAGAACAACATGACTGAGCTCTCAAATATTGAGTCTTCATCTGCACCGCCACAAAAAATATATAGGCAAGCTACACGTGCTGAGTTCACAGAATTGCTTCGAGATTGTGATCCAACTGAACTCGGCCTCGACCGTAACGCCTGGCAAGATAAGGCAAAAGAGCGAAATTTCGTAATTCGAACTGACTGGCTGACAAAGTATCTCACGCAGCGCGAAGTGCGCCAAAAGCAACAAGCAAGAGCAGCAACTGAACACATACCACGTAAGTCTGCTGGGGATCGTCGATAGACAGATCGATCCGGCAGACGAATAACAGCTATTCATAAAATATTTGGGGCAAGGCGACAGGAGAGGCGGTCATTCGCTTGACCCATCCTTCCTTCGTCATATACTTCCCTCGAACTTACACCGTTTGTATGAGTCTTTCCAAAACATTTTTCTTTTTTAGCCCACTCTTCTCGAAGATTGGATTTTTTGGCTAAGCATCTCAAAAAAACCTTCCCCTTCGAGTAATCGAGGGGGATTTTTTATAAAAAAACTATAAATCTATGAACACGATAAATAAGGAACGATCATTCTCCGAACAAGATGTCCTGTGGATGCACAAATTGGAGCAGCGACTCGATCATGATGATCTATCAGAAACAGAAATTGCCTATATCAAGCGTATGCTGCGCGTTATTGATATGCCAGATCTCACAAAAAATCCTGTACACCCACTCGCTATGCTCATTAAAAAGCTCGTGGATTCACCTTTTTATGGGGGATTCAACCATGTGAGTGCACCGGAAATCGTGAGTGAGTGGGAGACATTCGATCTCTTTAATTTCCCAGAAAATCATGTCGCACGACGTCCGAGCGACAGTTACTTTTTAGAGAAATCGAGCGATCATCGCAAGAGCATACTGCTACGTCCGCATACTTCCGTGATGTGGTATTACTATCTTTTAGAGAATGGTGGACTCGAAAAACTTCATCAAATTGGCGATCTAAGAGCACTTTCTTGGGGTAAAGTATATCGTGTTGATGAGCTCGATAAGAGTCATCATGAATGTTTCCATCAGATTGATGGATTTCGTATCTGTGAAAAAAACCAAGAAATCATTGATGGATCGACCCTCAAAGAGGTTCTTGCAAATACGATCAAAGCGCTATTTGGTGAGAATATCGAATACCGATTTAATGAAGATTCGTTCCCATATACAACCGACAGTCTCGAGGTAGAAGTTCTCTATCGCGGCAAATGGCTCGAAGTCACTGGAGCAGGCGTCATCCACCCAACTGTCCTCGAAAAGCTCAGCGTCGATCCAGCAAAATATAACGGCTGGGCGTTTTGATTTGGACTCGAGCGGCTCGCAATGGCAATGAAGGAGATCTCAGACATCCGTATTTTCTGGAGCGAAGACGCACGCATTACCAAACAATGGGGCAATTTTGAGCCCTACAAAGAAGTCAGTTCATTCCCTCCTGTCTACAAAGAAATCTCTATGATTGTCCCCAAATCGCAATTTCAAAAAGACACCAAAGAAGAAGAGAAGTCCGGAGAATTCGAGCTTACTCGCGATACCGAATCCAATTTCTTTGCCATAACCTGAGTAATCCGCGACATAGGCGATGATCTCATCGAAGAAGTAAAAATCACCGACATTTACGAAGACGACGCAAAATTCTGATCCGACAAAAAATCTCTCAGTATCAAAATCGTATTCCGTTCCATTGAGAGAACCCTGACCAATGAAGAAATCAATGCCATGTATTTTGATATCCGCGAAAGAATAGGAGGCAATTTGGGATACGAAGTGAGGTAGTTCTGAGATACTTGAAAAAGAGTGTCATTAAAGTAAGCTCTCATGCATGAATACTCCTATCTGCGTAACATTCGCCGGATGCATTGGAAGTTCGAAGACTCCCATTGCAACCTATTTGAGCTACAAATTCGGACTTCCGATTTTTAATAACGATGCTCTGCGATCCGAAATTATAGAAGATTTTCGTGAATTCAGAGAGGATGAGTATATTTCTCGGCGAAATGCCCGCTGCCTCGAACTTATTGAGTCCAAAAAGTCCTTTATTTTTGATGCCAGTGTCGATCGTGAATGGGCTAAAATGCAATGATGGCTGGAGCCCCACAACTATCGCATATTTGTAATCAGTCTCGATCTGAGCGAGACCCTTCTTAGAGAACTCTATGAAGCAAAAGGCTACACCGAATCTCTCAAAAGACTTCCCGAGCTTATCCAGGATCATGATTCTTTTTTAGAGAAACACTCCAAAGTTATAGGACTCAGTATTATGGACAAGGATTTTTTAAATAGACTCGAGCTCAGCGAAGAAGGCCTGACTAAGTGGATTAAAAGCTTGGCTTAAAGCAGTATTCAACCTCTCTCATCTTACACCAAGAATGGCGCCAAATCTCCTCAAATATGCCCTCAATATGGGCGACATGCGCGTCGCGCCCATCAAGTCAAAAGTCATGTTCGCCTGAAATTTTAAGGCAGAACTTGCAAAGCTTATCGACAAACTCGAAGAAACATTCGAAGCGATACAGACCAAGCATTTTGTTGTGGATTCTGCGATTCCTGGAAACACGAACATCAAGATACGACTCACAGATACTGAGCTTGGCGAGCAGATGATTGTAAACTGCGTCTTTTGGTACCACCATGACGACAAGCGCTACGGCCGAATCAATATTGATCTCGTGACTTCTGGTTACACACAAAAAAATAAAGTCCACTTTGTGTGAACTTTTGGGATTTTAGATACAGCGGGCATTGAGCAAAAAGTCTGCCACGATCTTGTAGAGATTGTAAAGTTTTAGACAATCCTACTAGAGATTCATAATGATGATATTTCAGAGTGTCTTCTCTGGTGGCTTTACTCCATTAAATTGGTTCCAAAGCAGACGAATCACCCAGTTGCGCTCAGTCGCAAAACTGCTCTTGAGCAAAGCACGAATGGCTCGTTGATATGAAGACTGGAGCTCTTCGTTTGCCACCATTAATCCTGGCTGATCTTTGAGAATTTGGGTAATTTGCTCTGAAAATGCTTCACGTACAGATTCAGTATTTTGCTCTACTTGTCGGTAAGACTGGATTTGGTACCCAGTAATCACAGAGAGCGCGTCCATCTTTGTGTTATCAAGAACGTGCTGTAATTCTCTTGCTTCTACACTGAGGCCAAGAGCATTTGTAATTTCGTGCTCGTGGAAATTTTGAACAGTAATTGTGGACATGAGATTGTCGGTGTTATTGCTCGCACAGTAGCCAAAAAAGCGATGTTGTCAAAGTGAGCTCAATACGTTTTTTTGATCGCAAAAACCATTTTTCATACATTGACACTTACAACATAAATGCTATAAATAGTTCATAGATTTGACAAAAAGGAGCATTTTTTTACAAACCGATATGTCTAGCCCCAATAAGCCAGGATCCGGCTATCCTATCACTGCGCATCTTTGAAATAGAAAAACACAAGCGCGAGTTTTAGAAGAAGATTCTCTCGAGCGTGCTGTTGCTGACAGATGGCTCAAGATGCTCTATCTCAGAGGACAAGGTGAACCTCGCGTTGCACTCGATAATATTCTCGGAGCTACGACATCTGCGCGGGAGGCTGAGCTGATTTCGGGAATGGTACAATGGCTTGTATGAACTACAGTAGGATCAAAGCATTTGACTGATTTAATTGAATCTGTTGGAGGCCAATTCACTGCTCCAATGTCACCACACAAAATCAACCCAGAGCATGAAGAACAAGCAAAAGAATTTACACGTATAGCTATTAACAAACTGCTTACACGAGAAGCACGTGAGAGAAAGTAGTTTTTTGATTAATTTTTATGCAAAAATAGGATTCGGGATACATTCAAAATAGCATATTTGTTGTCTAGAATTCATGTTCAACGATCCCTACGAAGCATATTTGATTGCGCGTTATACTCACTGGAATCTCTATCTCCAGCAAAACCAATCACCCTATCTTGGTCGCTGTTATGCAGCAGCCGTGAGAGAAGATGCTGATTTTGCGACCGACATGACGCCAAGCGAACGAGATGAGCTCTTTGATGTCATTATTCCAAATTGGAAGAAGAATCTGAACCAAGTAGCGCCATTTGACCGCGAGAATATCGCGATTTTTTGAAATGACTGGAATCATCTCCATGTGCATCTCATTCCACGACGAAATGCATCTATTAAATACTGCGACCATATTTTTACTGATCCTCGTCCAACAGGCAACTACTCCCCTTTTGCAAAGGAAGAGCTTCCGCAAGACGTCACAGCATCTATTTTGGCAGATATGCGCAAGGTGACTTCAAAAAACATTCAAGAGAATTAATAAATAATTAATATTCTCCATTAAGATAATGAGAATGGCTTTTTCTGAAGCAAATCTCACCTTTCTTATATGCTGGCTCTGAATGAATTACGCTGATCCCTACTTACTCGGAAGCTCGAGCAAGAGAGTCAATCTTCTAAAAAACTACGCGAGGCCGTATTGCACACACTCATGGTCACTATGGAGTATCGTGATAGCGATACTGGATCTCATGCGACACGCGTGAGTGTTATCGCCATGAAAATCTGAAAGGTGCTCGGACTGTGTAGCGAAATAAATGCCGCACTTTGAATTGCTGCTGCGCTTCATGATATCGGCAAAATAGCCATTCCCGATGCGATACTCCGCAAAAATGGAAGACTTGATCCTGATGAGCAAAAAATCATGGAAGAGCATTCCGAAAAATGAGCCCGTATTCTCGAAAGTGATACACTCATTGCTAAATGGCCAATCATAAAATACGCAGCTGATGTCGCTCGTACGCATCACGAAAAATATGATGGCACTGGTTATCCACAGTGACTAAAAGGTTTGGAAATCTCGCAAGCCTCTCGGATTGTAAGTATTGCGGATGTATTTGATGCCCTGCGAGAAAAGAGAATATATAAACCATCCGTCGATATTGATGCGACCATGGATTTTATGCATCTCAATAGTGGCAAAATGTTCTGCCCAGAATGCGTAGAAGCGTTCGATATGTGCCTTCCAGAAATTATCGAACTGGACATGAAAAAATAATCCTCTCACCAATCTAAAAACCCCATGAAACACTTTGATATACGTTATTTCATGGGGTTTTTAAGTCTCCTGCTGCTCGAAATTTGTATAGCAGTTTTTGTACATGATAGCATTGTTAGGCCATTTTTATGAGACGTATTCGCCATCATACTTCTCTATAGTCTTTTCCGGACTTTTATCCGATATGAAGCCTGGAAAATCGCGATGGGATGCGTGATAATTGGAATTATTTTGGAATGCGCTCAGGGCATGCATGTGGCTCAAATATTATGACTCAGTGAGCACAGATGGATCATGATTATTTTTGGCTCAACATTTGATCTGATGGATTTGGTGGCGTATGTAGTTGGTGGAGTTGCATGTGTGGGGTTGGATTCTATAACGAAAAAATAGTATGAAAAATTATAGTGTAGTGATCAATGGAACAGATGATGGAAGGCCTCTTGGTGCAGAAGATATTTTTATGGCATCCGATCTTATGTCGGAAAAATATATTCAAAGATATGAACAATCCAAGCAGGCGCATTCACACTTAAATATCCAAGAACGACTGGAACGTATACTTGAGAAGAAATCAGAGATAGACAAAATATTTCTTGAGCCTGATATTCGTGAGGTGCTTAAAGAATATTTTTATGTGGATGGTGCCATCAGTTTTAATAAGGATGACTTAGCAGAACTCGAGAAGCTCATGTATATCCTTGATCCAAAAAACGGCTGATCAATCATGGATGAAGGATTCCTTCAGCAATATATGACAGAATTTATAGATGATTTTGGTTATCTAAAGTCTAGTCTCAGCAAAGAAAAATCTTTAAAGCTCATATTTAGAAATGAAAAATACTATTTTCTTTTCCCGAGCGTGAGTATTGCGGAAATTAATCGATCTCAGTCGGTCAATTCTTATAAGGTTATCGACGTAGAGACAGATGAGTTCATTACCGATTTTTTAAAGCACTATAATTCGATTGATCAGCATTTAAAGTGCCACAGCACGCAGGTTATGTGATCGCTTATGAATGAGATTATCGACAAAGATTCAAAATTTATTGATACGCTTATTCAGACTCTTTCCCCTAAAAGAATGCAGCATATCAAAGAGCGTGCTGACGCTCCTGCAAACTTTATTGGTCACCCAAAACTAGATGCATTTCAGACCGAATATGTTCCGCAGGTGATCGGTGTTTTGGAGCATTTGTATTACATTGCGAGTAATCTAAAAAATGTTATTGCAAGATGAGCTCATCGTGAGATCTATGATGCAGCCTTACATTTTATAGAGTTTATTGGAAGAGAAAATAGCTCCATAACCTATGCAAGAGCCGTATTTGGGATTGATATCAATGAGATTATCAATCAGAATGTTCAGACGAATTTACCAAAATCCATGCAAAAACTCTTGCTTGGACTTCTTGATGCAAAAATAAATATGCTCGCATTTTTGCAGAATACTTCGCAGATTATGTACAGCGAACAATTCCTCAATCCTGAGTACAAATGAAGTCTGGTATTTAAAAATGTTCACGTCCAACAGATAAAAAACAAAGTCCCAGAAGCATTCAAAAAATTCAAAGAGCTACAGAAACAACTGATTGGTTTTAAAGGTAATCAATGATTAACAACGCTACTCGATAGTTATACAGAAATGTATACGGACATTCTCATTTGAAAAAAATCAGCAGCCTATATAAAAATCATTGGAGATCTCCCTAATGACATCGCTGAAGTCACTGCAGGAAAAGATCCTTCCATGCGTGCAGATTTGAGCGATGGACTAGAGTTACTACGCGCACTTCTCCGGCTGATCGATAACTATGGTTCAGCACCAAAAGTAAAAAAAGCTGATGCAGAAATCATTAAGGGTATCGCTTATAAAAAACTCATTCGTCTCTATAGGGAAGAAAACGATCCACTTGTCATGATGCGAACAGGTCAGAACGCGCTCAATACAATAATAGAAGCTGGTTATAACCCTCTAGAACACGTGTTACATATCATGGGCGTGAATTATGGTGGAACGCTCACGGGACTCTTCGCCAAGCAAAGCTTCACACATGTGATAAAAAATGGACAAGTGCTTATCAATAGCGGAAATATCGTGTACTCACTCTATGACGTAGAAAATGCGAACAATTTTTCGGAACTCACAGACTATCCATTTTCTGAAGTATTACGCGACACTACCATCGAAGGAGAAATTAAAGAAAAGATCAAAAAGAAGAACTGGCTACTCATTTTTGATGACAATACACACAGTGGTGAGACGCTTGATGATCTGCGAAAACTCGCAGAATCCACTGGTTACTACAGTCAGATTTTTGTATTCGTCTGTCGTGCAAACATAGACCTGAGTAAGTACAAATCGTCGCTTACTGACGAACAAAAACTCGATATCATTGCTCGAGCAGGCACCTACTCACACAAAACTATCGTAAATAAAGAAAAGGCACGATACAAAGAGCTCATGTGAACCATTACTTGAAATCGACTCTATAAGATATTCACTACAAAATATTCTCAAGACGAAGAAGAACCCAAATAAAAAATCCCCTCCTTCACTCTTGCGAGTTTCGGAGGGGATTTTTTATAGTTCCTTTATGGCTTCACTACCTTTGGTTTTTTGATAATAACCTTTTTAACCGGTTTTTTCACAGTGGTTACTGCGGGAGTAATCACTGCCGCGGGAGTAACTGTCTTGGTAGTCTGTGTCACTGGGACGGTAGTCGTAGTAACCTTTGGCGCAATCGTTGTCGGTGCAACAGTTGTAGAAGTACCAGCAAAAATAAGGTGAACCGCAGTGAGCGCAGGAAGAGTATAATCCAGTCCGTTTGCACCCACATTTACCGAGGCTCGCTTAGTAATAGCTGTATTTGTAGCATCAAATCCGTAGACATCAGCCTTGTTTGCCGTGATATTCGCAAGATTGAGATGGATGTTTACTGGTGTATTTTTCTTGTTGATGAGAATGACGTGAGCCTTACCACCAGCGCCCTCAGTAGAGGCGTAGATAGAGGTATTTTCGATATCAGGATTTGTCGCGTCGATTTCAGTATCTCCGAATGTTGTATTTGCTCCATCAACATTGCGGTAGAGTTTGTAGGCGCTTGAAACATATCCATCTACATTTCCCCAATAGCTTGAGAAATATACTCCGTACTTCCCATAGATACCGAGGACATCAGCTGTGGCAATACCACCTGAGATATGGTTATTTCCTCCGTAATCAAATTCGGTGATGGCGAGCTTCGTTCCTGGGTAGTAGCGATCGATCGAAGCCTTGAGCTTTGGAATGAGTGGGAACGCAGTACTTGCATACCACTGTCCGATCCAGCTGTCTTCGCGATATGTTGGATCCCAGAGTGATCGTGGTGCCTGCATTCGAGCGCGAGCCACATCAGGATCCGAGTTATTTTCGAGGATGCGGACTTTGTTACCAGCAAGAGTTGTTCCCTGTGCTTCTGGATACCAGTGGATATCAAGAACGTCGAGAAGACGCTTCCCCTGAGTATCGCTTGCAGATTTGAGATTTGCAAGGAAGGCATCGATATACGTTGCGTATGTCGATGAGTAATTTGACCAATCCGGAGCATCTTGGAGATTGTAGTGTTCTCCAAATCCATAGGTAACCGCACCAAAGATTTCGGCAGTAGCATCGACGGCTTTGATTGCCTTGGAGAGTGCAGTACTGCGGGTAATCATCTCGGAGACTGTGACCTTATTTGGATGAAGTCGTGAATGAGTGGATGTCCAAAGAGCTGGTTCATTGTCGAGTGCGTAGCCTTTGATACCGGTTGCGGTGTTGGCTTTGCCGTATTTATTTACGAGGAAATTGATGAATTCATCGCTGTAGACATGTCCGTCTGTGAGATTTGGCGTGAGCGAAAATGCACTATTTTTTGCAACCACTACATCATCCCATCGATTTGATGGAGCGGTTTCGTTTTGGTTGACTGTTCCGTTCTTGTCGCGAGCTACATAGCCAGCCATTGGCATAGTCACGAGTGAGTATGCCACGCCGAGACTCCGATTTTTGTCATGGAAATCAGTAACGGTCTTCCCTGGAACATTGCTGTCACCGAGATAGCTGTCACTTGAATGATTCCAGTCAGAACCGGCATTTGAGGCATTGTTTTCCCAGTTGTAACCTGTGAGACGATTTCCTCCGAGACGCATCGCATCGAAGTTTTCAGTATTTCCATCTCCAAAATTGCGTCCGTAGATATATGGACTAATAGCTGAGCGGTTTTTGTTAGCATCGATCGTGTAGATGAGTGCTCCGCTGTTATTTGGAGGTGTTACCTGAGACTTATTTGCGGCACATGTTGCACTTGATCCACCATTCTGACCATTACATGACCATGACCATGGTCCGTTTCCTGATACATTAGATGCTGTACCTGCAATACAGAGTGCAGTTGGTGGTGTGTCGAGCGTCTTGCCGTTGTCTGATCCACATGATCCATTGACTGGATTTGGTGGAGTCACTGATTTTGTCGCAGAACACGAAGCATTAGAGCCTCCATTCTGTCCGAGACATGACCATGCCCATGGACCATTGCCAGAAACATTAGTCGCCGAGCCTGCGCTACAGAGATTTACAGGAGTATTACTCAGTGCTTTCCCATTGTCAGCACCACAGCTTCCATTTGTGGGAGTGGGAGTTGGGATAATAGGACCTGAGTCACTTCCGAGGAGATTCCAATTAGAGTCGGATGTCGTACCATCGGCACAAAATCCGAGCTCAACAACTCCATTTGGGGTAATACTTCCATTCCAAGCTTCGGGAGTCACAGTAACAGTATTACCTGCTTTAGTAACTTTCCCTGACCAGAGATTCATGGTGGCAGTACTGTCGAATGCAAATTTCCAATTTGAGAGTGCAGCTGTACCAGTATTTTTGAGTGTGATTGTACGGCAGTACCCTGTTTGCCAGTCATTGACGGTAGCATCGAGAGTAAGTGCGTCCTTGACGAGATGTACTGGTGCAGGACGAATAACTGGAGGAGTTGTAGGATTTGTAGAAGACGAACCACCAACTACATCGATATCTATAGGACGGCCGGAACCTTCTCCACAGTATCCAATATCGATCGACTGACCTGCAGCGATGGGATTATTCCAGGCGACGGGTTTGATGGTATAGACATCATTGGCCGATGTAAATACTCCATTCCAAGAGTTTGTAATCTTGGCATTTTTGAGCGTAAAACGAATCTCAGACCAACTTTGAGAAGTGCTTTCGGTATTGGCGAGTGAGATTTTTTGGCAAAATCCGCTTCCCCAGTCACCTGAGGCGGTCGAAGACCCCTGAATGCCGACAGCAAATGTAGAAAATGGAAGGAGGAATGATAGGAGGATGGATGCAATGGAAGAAATTCGCATAGGCTATCAAGTTTAGAAAAGTAATCAGAGCAGACCTCAAAAAAATCCAAGGAAATGCTCATGAAATGTGGGACTGTCTTCTTGCGAAGAAGGTGAAAAGTTTAAGGTATAATTAGCCTTTGTCGACTGTTTATTAAAAATAAGAGTGAATTCATTTGAGTGCGCGATCGATCTGCCTATACTTCTTCGAATTTGTAATTCTTATATAGCTTCCCATGGGCCCACTAACTGCAGCCGAGATGGAAGGAAGTATCGGCAAGATTCAAAAACATATCGATGAACGCGAAAAACAGCTCCATGCGCTCAATGTTGGCATCGACAAAGCTGGGCCAGAGCAGGATTTCCTCAATGTCTTTTTAGATGCAGTTGGTCTAGAGAAAAATGACAAGACACGATATATTGCCTACATACGTCTCACGAGTTTGCGGGATGATCCTCTGCAGAATCATTTTAATGAGCATAAGGACGTAGCTACAGAAACTAAAAATGCGATTATTGAGAAGGCATTTAATTTTACAGCCGAGCACCACAGCAATTTGCACGCCGAGCTTATTGCCAAGATCGAATCTGAAAATCTCCTCACGCCCTACTATCTTGAGCTCTTTAAAGGAGTACACAATATTGGCCTCGTGATGAATGAGTTTCATAAAAAATGGAATAACCACATTGTCCTCGGGGTAAATGCTGAACTCGATAAACTTTTTAAGAGTGATATGTGAGCAGTTATTGATCACCTCACAGCAAATAATCTCTTTGATAAGGGGCACGGAGGCGAGCAAGCAGATCGCTCGTATTCGGCACTTGTAAAAACTGAAGGCGGCTATGAGAAAAAAGCATATTCTGAGGCTTTCCCTCAGGAAGTTTGAGCAATTCAGCGAACAACTGCTGACTGCATAAGCAAACTTCTCGTCTTAGAGGATGATATCTACGACCAAAAGGTGGCGTATATCGAATACTTCACAGCCATTCAGAATGCCTTTACGGAAACAGATACCGATAAACTCGTCGAGCGATGGGCAGAAGTTGATCGTAAGTGGATGGCAATTACTGGGCCTTTTCAGCCGTCTCATCCGCTTGAAGCATACGAAGATATATATCGCAATGCTGTAGCACTCCAATGGAGTATGCGTCTCGAGAGCAAGCAGCTCTTCTCATCACATGTAAAAGCAAACATAGTCTCTATGTTTGAGAATATCGCTACAAAAAAAGGCCTCACGAAGGATCATCCGGTGAGCATTACTTCGATCGAAAATCTTGCTCGATCTTATCTCTATGTCACTGCACCAGCTACGTACTATGGAGCAGATATGACAGGACTTCCTGCTGCACAGGTGGTACCAAATGATACGGTTGTAAAGAAGTCTCATGGGATCAAGATATTTTCATTCTTGAAACATGTGCATGAGATGTATAAGGCTGGACGGCTCACGCTCGCAAAGCAATTAGTCACAGAGGCTTCCCTCCTGCAAGAGCGAGAAGCAATTCTCCATGCAGAGGATCCGACTGCGTTCTACGAAATCAATGATGTCATGACTCACGGACATGAGTTTGGTCACACTCTCTGGCTCGATAACGACACGGAAATCACTATGAACAAAAGTGGTAATTTCCAAAATGTAGAAGAATGGAAAGCAACTGCTGGGGGATTCGTTGCATTTTTCTTAAATCCAGATCCAAAGATACAACGCGAACTGATCGTGATTCATGTGAGTCGCATTATCCGAACAATTGACTGGATGAAGGTCGACGCAGCTGTGCCCTACTACGTCGAATGACTCATCCATCTTGAACTCTTGCGTGATTCTGGAATGATCAGCTTTAATGAACAAGGCCAGATCGTACTCAATTACAACGAAGAGACCTTTAAGAAACTATGAGATCTCTATATTGAGCGCTATGAAGACCTCGTTGATCGATACCTCGCAAAAGAAGATGCTTCGGTTTTCCTCGGAGAACATGTGGTGAAGCATGGGAAATATTTCCTCCCAAAAGACGAGACAAATCGCGCGTTTGTCGAAAACTACCACGCACTCTACGAAAAACACGGAAATACACTCGCTAAAACTGCTGATGAAATTACTGCATAAAAATACCCCGCTCGAGCGGGGTATTTTTATTTTGTTCACCATTGCTTCTGCCAAGTAGCGAGCGACTCCATGCACGTCCCAAAGGAATGTCATTTTTCGGTCAAACTGTAGCGAATTTTAATGGGCTGAAGTGAGATGACATCGCGACTTATGAAGCCTTCGACTTCGAGTTCTTTGAGGCGCTCAGAGAGAATTCGAGAACTGATTCCTGGACGTGAACGGCTAATATCTGAGAACGTATCCGCTCATTCGGAGAGGCTTTTGATAATAAGAAACGTCCATCGCTTTGAAAGAAGGACGAAAATGTTAAGGACGGCGCAGGGTTTGTTTGTTTCGGACATATTGGTTGTTTTTTAGTAACTGCTTGAGATTTGAATATACTAAATTACTTGCTAAAGTATACTCACTTTAATTTTAAAACAATAACTATGAAAACACTTCACATAATCGCATCGCCACGTGGAAGTCGATCAAAGTCTCTCGAAATTGGTAAGTACTTCACTTCAAAACTCCAAGGCGAAGTTGAGGAATTAGATCTTACAACTTCCTTTGTCCCCTATATGAGCGAACAGATGATTGCTTATAACTACGGATTTGCAACCTACGAATCACTCACGGATACAGACAAAAAGATTGCTGATGCACAACAAAAATTCATTGATCAACTCGTTTCGGCAGATGAGATTGTTATCTCAACTCCTATGTGGAATTTTGGAGTTCCTGCAGTGCTCAAGGCATATTTTGATCTCATCATCAAGGTAAATGTAACTTTTAAAATCGGAGCAAACGGCTACGAAGGACTCGTTACTAAAATCCAAAAAGCTACCATTATTTGGGCAAGCGGAGGAAGCTATACCTCAGCTCCATATGATGCCTACGACCTCGTGACTCCACACCTCACAAAACTACTCCAGTTTGTTGGGATCATGAATATCAAGACATTCTCACTCCAGGGTGTAAATGCAGATGCCACAAATCTCCCTGCAAATACCGAAAAAATCAAAGCCGAGATAGATACCTATCTCGCATAAACCAGACACTAAAACGTAATTATGACGACAAAACACATCACACATATCGAGCATCCAACCGGACAACACATGGTTGGTGACGGATTTCGTGTATCACAATATATTCCAGGCTATGGTCGTGAAATGAATAATGACACGAGCCCATTCCTCATGCTCGACTACAACGCGCCATGGAAGATTGATCCAAGTGATCATCGTCCAGGAGTTGGATTTCATCCACATCGTGGATTTGAGACGGTCACGATCGTGTATTCTGGAGAAGTAGAACACCAGGACACCGCCGGAAACTGAGGCGTTATTGGATATGACGAAGTCCAGTGGATGACTGCCGGAAGTGGACTTCTCCATAATGAGTTCATGACTGCAGAATTCGCTCGAATGGGTGGAACACAACACGCCGTCCAACTCTGGGTCAATCTCCCAAAGTCGCACAAGATGACTACCCCAAAATACCAAGCACTCACGCGCCAGAGTATTCCTGAGGTTGCATTCGATAGCTGAAAAGTCCGCGTCATCGCTGGTAATTTTAATGGTACGAAGTGAGCTGCAACGACCTTTAGTCCGGTTGAGCTCTATGACGTACGATTTGATCAAGCCGGATCACTCGAGATAAAAAGCACCGAAGGCTATAACACAATGATGCTCGTTGTAGAGTGATCAGTGAAAACCGCAGATGGAAAAGTTCTCGCAAATGGCGATATGGCCTATCTCTCAAAAGATGGCAGCAACATCGTCATCAGTGCAGACGGAGCCGCAAAGGTACTCATCATGGCCGGACAGCCACTTGATGAGCCGATCGCACAATACGGACCATTCGTGATGAATACCCACGAGGAAATTATGCAAGCATTTAAGGATCTTAAGGCCTGAAAAATGGGACTCACAGAATAATCTGGAGCCATAAAAAAATCGAGCATTTGCTCGATTTTTTTATTATTCGCTCTTGATAGAGAACGTAGCTTCGGTTTTGTAATCACTCTTTTTTACTTCGAGTTCGAGACCGAATGCCTTGAGGAGATTTTTTCCTTCGAGAATTTCAGTACCTCGGGTGAACTTGATCTGGAGAGTAGCTTCCCCTGCCCAGACACACTGGACGTTCGCGGGACAGCGAGAGTCTGCAAGATCCGTGAGTTCGACCGTTAATTGTTTACTTGCGATGTAGGCCTTCTCACCCTTTTTAAGAGTGAATGGTGTCGCCTTGGAGACTACTGGCAAGATAGAGATCTTTTTACCACTGAGTGAAGCCATGAAGGATTCTTCATATGACTGCTTATTGGCGATATAGGCGATGACGAGCGACTGAGGCGAGCTCGCAGTTGGATACTCCCAGAATGCTTTAGCTATATGGATCTTTGCACCAGTAATATCACCGTTTGTAGTGATCGAAGAGAAGTGATTGATCGCATAAAATTGGATGATATTACGCTGCCAACGAGTTACGAATGGGCTTCCGTTCTTAAATCCAGCTGGAAGAGTGACTGCTTTACATTCACCTTTGTAGTCTACTTTGGTGTTTGCAGCTTCTGCAGTACAGCTATTGCCGTAGGTTTTGCCGTCGATGCCACATACGGGAATATATTCACGAGTACACATTTTAGTTGGAGCCTTGCATTCACCTTTGTAGTCGACCTTTACGCTTGCTGCATCGGCACCACATTGGTTACCATAGGTTTTGCCATCTACGCCACACACAGGAGCGTATTCGAGCGTACAGACCTTTGGTGCATCAGCTGCAAACGAAGTGTGAGAGAGGAGCGCGCTCGCAAGGAGTGCGAACGCGAGAACTATCGATTTTTTCATATTTGGGAATTACGGAAATTAAATTATTGAGCGATTGCTTCTTTGTACATAATCGGAGGATTTTTACTCTCAAAGAAGTCCTTTACGATCGGAACAATAATCTTGTCTGAGAAATATTCCCCTTCCTTTGGAGTCTGAGTAACTGGGAAGATAAGTGCTGGTACGATGTATTCGTTACTTTCTCCATCCTTGTATTCGTAGATGTGTGTGAATGACATTGTTGGTTCACCAAGCTTTACATCGATAGTTGTTACCTTTGTTGTGTCATCTGTAGAAGCAATTGGGTATGGGAAGCTAAATCCATTTCGTCCTCCCTTTGATGCAACCTCGAGAATCTTTTTGAAGTCCGTCTCAACTGAATACTTCGATGAAGCAAAATTGAGTTTTTCGATACCACTGACATCAGAAACAATTCCTGATTTAATGTCGATAGTGAGCGTCATTCCCTTTGCCTGACCATATTCTTCGTAAACAGTTTTACCATCAATAACGAGTGGATACATAACCGTTACAGCATCTGGAACGTAAGCAGTACTCTTGTCAGTTGCGGCTTCGTATTGTTTCTTCCAATCATTATTGACGAATGGCTTGCCGTAGGCACTTACATCGAGCTTGTAATCCTTGAGGAATTTTGCTGCGATAGCGAGAGATGCATCATCTGATGGAACGTCTGCGAGCTTTGTCTGATTAGCTTTGTAACATGCATCATCCTGACAATTGATCTGTGGCCACTTTGTCCAGTTCTTAGAGATGAACATAGTCCCTTCTCCAAAATTCATATTGATTGTATGTCCGAATTGCTTGTTTTCAGCGAGATCAATGCTATTTACAAGGAGGTCAGAAAACTTACTGAGGTCAATACTCGAAACCTTAAAGTTTGAGAGAAGTGACTGAGCTTCGGCAGAAGTCAGTGTATTTTTTTGCTTCTGATAGACACTCATTTCCGAATCCTTGATCACGAGACCAGAACCTGAATAGATATATTTGTACGTCTTCATCTCATATGGAGGCATTGCGATGCGGCTATCTGTACTCGACATCTTGAGTGTTGCAGGCTCAGTGGCTGGAGTTACCGAAGTAGCTTCTGGAGCTCCACTTGGACGAGACGTTGCTGCAGGCGCTGCCGTTGGGGCAACTGCCGTATATCGCATTCCGCCGCCAGAAGATTTCCCTGCTTCGAGTCCCTTAGCATCTTTTGAGGTTGGCTGATCAGAAAAACGGATAGCTCCGAATGCCTGATTTGGTTTTTGTTCAGCCTTAAAACCAAAGTCGACTTCTGCAAGCGCAGTGGTCGAAATCGCCTGAGGTGAAACAGTTGAAGTATTAATAACTGCAGGTGGATTTACAAATTGGAAGACCGCAAATGCTGCGAATGCAACTCCTCCTGCTCCGGCAAAAAATCCGATGAGTGTATTTTTCCAATGAGTGGTACGAATATGTCCTTTTTCGAGGGAAATTTCGGCACGAATCTTGCGATGAAGTTCGGCCTTGAACGCTTCATCAAAATGAGCATTTGGACGATTTGTGAGCATCTCATCAAGGATCTTAAGAAGCTGCTCTTCTTTCGCCTGAAGACTTGGATCGAGTTGGTAGAGTTCCTCGAGGAACTGCTTGAGATTTTTTTTCATAGGATTATTTTTGGATGTAATAGGTAACCATGCAGAACAAAAACATATAGGTAATGTTCGACTGGATCTGTGCAAGGACTCGTGATACGATTTTGCGACAGTTATCGGGAGTTTTCCCTGTAATTTCCGCTATTTCCTGGTAGGAAAGATCATCCCAAAGTCGCATGATGATGATATCTTTTTGATCTTTTTCGAGTGTGTCGAGGAATGAGAGAATCTCATCCAGTTTCGACTTCGCATCGATCTGAGTTGCAGTATCTTCGGTAAAACCAAGATCTTCTGCCGACTCATCAATCTCATCGGTGGGCTTATGGGTTCTAAAATGATCAACGGAATTATTGTATGCGATCGTATAGAGCCAAGAACTAAATTCGGCGGCCGTGTTTCCATGGAAGGATTGACGGTTCTTGAATGCCTTTAAAAAGGTATCTGCCGTGAGGTCTTCAGCGACTTCTTTATCAAACGTTTTGTAGAAGAGAAAACTATATATTTTGTCTGCGTATCGCTCATAGAGATCACCAAATGCGTCAAGATCTCCATTCTGCAATCGTGCAATGTCTCGGTCCTGCATCATGTTATGAAATGAAAAAGTATGAAGCCTCACATGTTAGAACGACATTCGGAAACAAATGTGACAGGAAAATAAAATTTCCCTTAAAAATTACTGTCAGTTCGGCAAAGATTATATGCCAAATCCTGAGAAACCGATATAATCCCGCCCTATCAAAAAATCTCCATGCAAGAACCAAACTACGAAGCCATCATCGAAAAAGAGCTCCAAATACGACCGCGCCAAATCCAAACTGTCCTCGAACTCGTGGCCGAATGAGCGACCGTGCCATTTATTGCCCGATACCGAAAAGAGAGAACCGGCGATCTCGACGAAAACCAAATCCGCGACATCATCGATGTCCGCAAGCGCGAAGAAAATCTCTATAAGGCCAAAGTCACTGCACTCACCGGCATCTCTGAGCAAGGTAGTCTTACGCCCGAGCTCGAACGCAATATTGAGCTTGCCAAAACTCTAAAAGAAGTCGAAGACATCTACGCGCCCTATCGACTCAAAAAGAAAACCAAAGCAATGCTCGCGATCGAAAAGGGATTCCAGATTGTGGCTGATGAGATCAAAAAAAATCGGGCTTTTGAAATCCCAAAAAATCTCACCGATCTCTATCCTCGCGAGGAAATCATCGAATGAGCCATTGAAATCATTGCAGCAGAGATTAGTGGTAACGCGATTTTGCGAGATACTGAACGCACCTATCTCTTTGGTCGCGGCATGATTGCCTCCAAAATGAAGAGCGAAAAAATGCTCGAAAAGCTCAATGATAAAACCCGAGAAGAAGTACGTAAATTTGCCATCTATGCTGATTTTTCGGCGATTGTTTCTCGCCTCAAACCTTACCAAACTCTCGCCCTCAATCGCGGAGAAAATCTTGAGATTTTAAATATTAAAATCGAGAAAGATGATGCGTCATATGATCTTATCAAACATCATTTTTCGCATGGATCACTCATTGCAGAGCTCGAAGAAGCAGTAAGTAAAGGATATACTGCGCTCTTTAAATCAGTAGAAACCGAGCTCCGCAACGGTCTCACCGAAAAAGCCGAGGACGAATCCATACGAACATTTCAGGCTAATCTCAGCAATCTCCTGATGACCAAGCCCGAATATGGTAAAAAAATCCTCGGGATCGATCCAGGCTACAGAACAGGCTGTAAGATCGTGATCCTCGATGAGCTCGGAAATCCTCTCGAATTTAGTAAGATTTTTATTCACGAAGAAGCAAAAGCGCTCGAAATTCTTAAGACGCTCCATGCCAAATACCAACCATGAGTCATCGCCATTGGTAACGGAACTGGCTCCGAGGAAACCGTTGAACTCGTGCGAAAAGTGATCGACACGCCTATGTTTTTAGTCAACGAATCTGGAGCCTCTGTCTACAGCGCTTCTCCAGTTGCTCAGGAGGAATTCCCTGATCTCGATGTGACGGATCGTGGCACGATCTCGATTGCACGACGCTATATCGACCCACTCTCCGAGCTCGTTAAAATCCCAGTTGGCAGTATCGGAGTTGGTATGTACCAGCACGACATCGCCGAAAAAAAGCTCGAGGAACGTCTCGGATTTACCGTTGAAGACACGGTCAATCAAGTCGGCGTAAATGTGAATATCGCATCGGTCTATGTGCTAAATCATATCTCAGGATTTGATAAACGAACTGCCAAAAAGGTCTATGCGCACCGACCATACAAATCCAGAAAACAGCTTCAAAAGGTCCTCTCCGAAAAGGCCTACGAACAATCAATCGGATTTTTACGAATTCCTGAGAGCTCTGAACCCTTCGACAATACCAATATCCATCCAGAGCAATACGCACTTGCGAGATACGTCATCGATCAAAAAATAACCCCAGAAAATTTTAAGGATCATCTCCTAACTCTGCAAGAGCTCTACCCTGATACTCAGGTGTCAACAATTGAATTTATTCGTGAATCCTACGCGGCTATCGGCGAAGATCCTCGCAAGCACTCAAGCCATACCGCAGTCGATAAAAAACGCTCCGCAGAGGAACTCAAAGAATGAGATATCGTCACCGGAACTATTCGCAATGTGGTCGCTTTTGGAGCATTTGTGGATATTGGCCTCAAGAGTGACGGACTCGTGCATGTTTCACAGATCGCAGATAGATTTGTATCCAATCCAATGGATTTCGTACAAGTCGGCGAAAAGGTCAAAGTCCGAATCGTGAGCATCGATAAAGTTACTGGCAAGATCGGACTCAGTATGCGGGATATGAGCTAACTTTCGCGTCGAGTTGATAAAAACGCAAGCTGCACCAGTGCCACCAGAGTGACCAGTGGAAAGACCATATTAGCATGTTCCAGCACAAATATACCCGTTGCAACCGCAATATCGACGATCACAAATAGCAGTCATCCGAATGCTGCATACGTACCAAAAACAACCGGCATAAATGCAATATTGAGTGCCACTAAAAAGGTCACAAAACTCACAAAAAGCAGAAAGCCCAAAATGAGATTGACGAGCGTAATCCAATAGAGCGCATCAGTCTTTTTTTGTGTACGAAGTGCAACATTCTTGAGCACGCGAGCGGTATCTATTTTTGGCTCTTGGTAGAGACTTTGGATGAGGTATTTCATAGTGGTTCGAGGTGAGCTTTTAAGAAGGATTTTGCTCGAGAAAGTCGGGTTTTGATAGTATTTTCATTGATGTCCATGATTTCGGCGATTTCACGGATCTTAAGTTCGTCGTAGTAAAAGAAGAGTACGATGCTTCGGTCTATTTCGGAGAGCTGCTCTATCGATTTCCGGACAAGGATTTCGGTATCTTGTTTATCAATATCATGTTCATCTGAGATACCTAAATATGGTGCAATAACCTCGAGGTCGATGTATTCTTTTTTAGATCTGAGAAACTGAAGAGATTCTGTGTAAGCGATCCGGTATATCCAGGTAGTAAAGGCTGACTTGCGCTCAAATCACGGAAGATATTTCATGATCTTTATACAGACTTCCTGTGTGATATCGTGTGCATCGTCTTCGTCCTGGCAGATACGGAAGCAGATCGCAAAGATCTTTTGGAGGTGAGGCGTAATGAGCATATCAAAAGCCCTCGCATCACCTGCAAGATATCCGTCTATGAGTATTGCGTCCTGTTCATTCATTCTGAGTTCTGGAAGTGATGCTTCTCCTTAGATACATCTCATTTCAAAAAAGTTTCAACGAATATAGAAAATCGACTTTGAAACTTTTTTGCATTCGTTCCATCCAAGTATATGAAGTTCTGAATTTAATTCTTTTTTATGAAAAAATATCTCGCATGATGCGCTTTGCTACTCATGCTCGTGCCAAGTGCCCTATCGGCATATGTGGCAATCGATGGTCAGGATCAAATCCGCGTCGACAAAAATATCGAGGATAACGCCTATGTAACAGCCGGAAAACTCGATATCAATGCCAATACTTCTGGTGACCTCTATGCTGCTGGCGGAGAGATCAACATCACTGGAAATGTCTGAGATAATGCCGTCATTACCGGCGGTCGCATTGAGACGAGTGGAATATTTGGACATGATCTGCTTGTGGCTGGTGGCGATATCATTATCCGAAGTCTCGTTCGTGGCGACACACGTATTGCTGGAGGAAATATTTCGGTTGAAAATAGTGGCTCTGGCGATCTCATGATCGCAGGTGGAAGCATCCGCATTAGCAAGGATGTACAGGTCGGAAAAGACCTTGGTGTAGCCGGTAGTCGTATTGTGATTGATGGAACGGTCAAATGAAAGACGGATATCTATGCTGAACATCTCGACATCAATGGAACCATCGAAAAAGATGCTACCATTCACATCGAGGACCCAAAAAATATCTATATCGGTCCAAAAGCAAAAATCAATGGTACACTCACCTACTACTCAAAAGAACGTATTAAAGATCTCGAAAAAATCGCAGTCGGAAAGGTTGACTACAAATGAGCCGTTACCACTTTTGGACCAAAGATCGACACAGAAAAGACTTGGCTCTACTGAATGGTTACCGCCTATGTCATATATCGATTTTTCTCGCTCGTAATTCTTGGCGGACTACTTCTCTGGCTCTTTGGTAAGTTCTTTGGACGCGCTGCAACGCTTCTTAAGGAAGCACCAGGAAAGAGTTTCTTGTACGGGGTACTCTACTTCTTACTCATGCCATTTGTGATCATCTTGAGTTTCATTACGATCGTAGGGATTCCTGTAGGATTGTTGGGGCTTATGACATATATCTTTAGTTTTGTCTTTGCAAAACTCGTGGTGCTCGTAGTATTTTATAAGCTGATTCTAGCAAGATTTGCACCAAATCTTGCTGCTACTTGGCAAAAATGGGGGGTATTCGTACTCCTTGCACTCTTCTTGGCAGTGATCAGTGGTATAGACTTTATCGCAGTACCATTTGCATTTGGTGCTTTGATTCTTACGCTCTGCGCAAATTACAAAAAGGCGTAGTGTTAGATAAAAAAACATCTCCCAAAATGGGAGATGTTTTTTTATGAGCTTTTGCGAGATTTCCAAAGTCGAACAATTGGTATTTCGACCGTGTGATGGCTGATCCATGAGATACCAAACGAAAGAGGAATCGCGAGGCACACGAGTATCCACCACTGTGACATTGGGAGAATTTCGTGCGAACCAAAGAGGAAGAGTCCAAGAATATATATCACCACTTTATGCCAGAGATACACCGCATATGTGAGTGGAGCAAGGACCTTACAAAAATTACAATCGAGCCACCTCCCAGCAAACCTCGTAGAAGGCACAAGAAAAATACCAAGTGCAATAAGTCCTGTCATCCATGGAAAATGGTATGGCGTATTCAAAAATGAATATTCAAAATCTCATACATCACGTAGATACCACAGACTCCAAATCGTGAGTCCGCATACGATTAAAAATCCAACATCATATCCCAGTAGATTTCTTGTCTGATACTTTTCTTGGAGTACTAATCCCGCACTTATGAGGATACCAAACATAAAATGCAGTCCAAAAATGAATGGATTATAGAGCGGAAACCACACTGACATAATGCCTTCCATCTTTGGAAAATGGAGTCCAACAAACCAGAGATGCACAAGCAAAAGAAGTCCAACAATCCCTATTAAAAACGGTGCAATCCATATCTTTGGAATACGAACTGCGATCGACATTACGCTATAGACTAAAATCGCACCCATCATATCGAACGCGATATACCAAAGTGGCCCATTAATATCGACTGGAAAAAATGTCACTGGCGATATCCATGATAAAAACGTAACTCAAGCAAGCATACGTACGAACATATCTGACGTCGTTCATTGCATTGCTAAAACCAATCCAAAACTTGCCAAGAGTGCTACGTAATACGCAGGAGCAATCCTAAACAATCGATCCACAAAGAGCCTGCCAGTATTTGGAACCGCTTCGCTCAAGAAAATATTTCGCCAAAATCCCATCGAATTCGACACCGCAGACAGGATGAAGAAAAAACTTACGATCACCGGCAGCATACCGATAAATTGATAGTGATCCCAATTCCAGGGTGCAAGATGCTCTGTGGGCCTGAGTTGATTTAAATGATACAAAACAATGCCTAAACAAGCAATCAGCCTAAGGCCGGACAAGCCGATCAGCGGACGTGCGGAAGTGGTCATATAGGATAAATAGTTGGCAAATATACGCAGACAGAAGCGAGTTGCAGAAAGACCGTTTAGACGTAAAATGACATGCTTTCTCAAGACGAAACAGTGACGGCAGACGTTCGTAAATTCTTTCTCCGCACTTTTGTTGTTTCCTGAGGATGCTCCTATCCTGCGACTTTTCAATTGTAAAAATGAAAGTATTTAATTCTTTAAATACCGATCATGAGCAAAAATATCTTATTCATTCACACAGAAAAGAAATTTAAAACAGGAGCCCACTATATAAATGAGACTATTATCGAGAGTCTCGAGCAAAGCGGCTATGAGGTAGACAAGCTCTATCCCGAAGAAAGCATTGATCTGCTCTCCAAGGAACTCGCCGGCATTGCAAATATTCTCTTTTTTCATTCGCTCATTAAGCGTCAGGACACAAATAAGCACTACGATATTATCCAAGGTACGACCTACACGCCACTCGCCTTTATAGGTGCGGGAATCCCTATTATCTCGCATTTTGGATCGACCACAGCGGGTTTTTTAGCGGCAGTTCCTTCTGCAAATGCGCTCAAAAAAGAACATCCAGAACTCGCAACTATCCTGCAAGAATTACATGTGGCAGGCATTATATCCCCAAGCATTGATCCACTCAAGCCCCTAAAGGATATCTCAAAGATCGAGATATATGTAGCCAAGAAGAGTGATGCCGTCATCGCCACCTCCGAAAAAGTCAGACTCGAGCTCATTAAGCATGATGTTCCACGGAATAAAATCCACCTCATCCACAATGCGATTGAGGACTATTGGTTTGTAAATACCCGAAGAAGTCAGGTAAAAGAGATGGCACATCTCGTCTATCTTGGACGTCTCTGAAATGACGAGTTCACCGTAAAACTCAAATGACTCCTCAGGCTTATTTATATTTTTAGGAAGTATCCAAATGCCCACAAGGTCATTATTGGAATGTGTCACAAAACTGCAGAATATCAGCGCTTCTTTAATCAGATAGTCGGTACGGATACGCATCTGAGTGTCGCAAAAGAAAAGATTCCAAAATTGCTCCAAAAGCACTATGGAGATATTTATCTCAATGCTTCCATGTATGAGGGATTTTGTCTGAGTCTTATTGAAGCGATGTCGCAGGGCCTCATTCCCATCGTTTTTGCTTTTTGAGTCGTACCTGAGATTATCAAAAATGGGGTAAATGGCTTTATTGTTGATTCGCTCGAAGAGATGCAAGTGAGAATAGATGAGATTATCCATAACCAGAGTAAGCGCATCCTCATGGCAGCTGCGGCAGTGGTTACTTCAGAAGCATTTCGATCATGAAAAATTATTGCGGAGTATATTAAAATTTATGACGGACTTATTGCAGCCAAGCATGCAGCGACTATTGCCCTGAGTATAGAACACATCGATTCGCTCAAGATCCTGATCTCATTAAAAAAACATCCAAGCCTATAGGCTTGGATGTTTTTATGAGTGATTTTTAAAGATACCACGATTGTTTTTGCGGTTCTCGTCGATTCGTCGGAAGATGATACTATTGAGACCAGCGCCGTGACCAATAAGTTGGAGGAGGCTTCTTTTGTCGAGAACAAGACATTTAAGGGCGGTATTCGTGATGATAGTGGCCGTGCGATTGTGTCTAAAAATCGGCGCATATTCTCCAAAGACTTCTCCACGACGAAGAGTGGTCACATGTTCACCTCAGATGAATACATCAGCGGAACCCTCGAGGATGATATATCATTCTTCGCCTGGACCCGCACCTTCGCGCATGATTTCGGTTTTTATTTTGAATTCTTTGATGCTTGAGTCGCGACAAATCGACTCCAGGAGTCACGCACTTCCTTTACGAAATGCGGGGGACGAGGATAATACCTCGAGCATGGCTGCCTGATTCATAGGGGGATATTGAGACAATAGAAAAAGGAATATTATTCGTCGGAGACCGTCTAAAATGATTAAAAAAATTCTATCGTATCCAGAGTTCGTTATCAAGTTTTTTGAGTTTTTTCGGACTACAAAGGCTATCTCGCACAGCTATTCGATCCGACATGCCATGTCTCTCGTGTGACTTCGTATTCCTTGCTTGAGAAGTGGTTTTCGCTATCGATAATAATGTCATTACCGAGGTATTTGAGGACGTTTGCATCAGAATCATCGAGCGCATTTATGTAGAAAGGTGTTCCGCTTGGGTCCTTCATTGAAAATTGATATCTTAAAAACGATCCATCAGCACCTGTGCCAGAGAGAAATATGCCATAATTGTGGCTTTTTAGATCAAATTTGAGCGTATTGGTCGAGCCGGAAAAAAAGCTGAGATCATTTTGGAGATATCCGATCTGGCCTCCTGTAAAGGTTTTTTCGAGGACACTTTGTGGTCTGAGATCCTTGGTTTTAAGATAACTCCCGCTATCAAACTCGACGATTTTTATCGAAAATGGTGCATCCGCATCGAGGTAGATAGATGCATAGACCGAGCTATCAGGGAAAAGTGCAAGCGAGCCAGTATTATTGAGATTTTTATGGATATAACTGGTCACAGTCGGTGTATTCCAATACACGAGACGCCAACCGGAATTATTTCGGACATAGCCATACATGACCTTGCGCGCAAGGTCATCATCATCCATCTTGTTGTCTGGATAAGCCAAAGTACCTGTCGAAGAATATCTACAATCGTCCGAATTTGCGTTCGCATCAATACCCGACAGCGCACCAGTATTACTCATCGTAACAACGGTCGCATCGGTATCTGGAAGTGTCGCAGTAAGCGTGCTCGTACCAGTAAGAAGCGTTTGAATATTTAAAAAACTTACACCCGAAAATGACGAGTACGCAGGATTATAAGTCAATTTGAGCGTCTTTCATGGGAAACCTGTACTTGCACCCGAGCAGCTATAGGATGTGCCATCAAAAAATGGAGAAGTGACGATCGTCTCAGTATAGGTACTGCTGCTAGCAGATCCGCTCATAGAGACAGAAGGACAGGTTTTTGTGTCCGTAAAACCGCTTCCATTGTTATTGAGAGAGGATGCGTAATCAAAGGCAGAGTCTGCTTTTTCTTCAATGTTTTTGGAGAGTTTTGCCCCAAGTTCGGAATAACGTCGATTTTCGACGAGTTCTTGAGCACTCGAAAAGATGATATACGCGACAATGAGTGCAAAATTCGCAAGCAAAATCGCATATATAAAAATACTACCGCGCGATCAGGGATTTTTCATCTAAAAAATAAGATGGAAAGGAAGGATATCACTCGTATTTACACGACTCACCAATGTTCATTTTGCTGGCTCGAGGTATTTTTCGTAGACATTGGTGTCAATCTCTAAAAGAGTGCCAGAATTATACGTATTTGCCACAAAATCCATGACCGGAAGAGCAGAGTATATCTTATTTGCACGGAAAGGTATCGTATATACTGCGCCAGTGGATGTTACGATGGCCTGCACTTGCGATTTTGTGAGCTCCGTAATCCCAAGCACTTTGTTGCCGTATGTACCAAAGGCACTCGATGGATCAAGAAATGTCGCTCCGCTCGCATTCGTATTATCTGCATCTACCACGCCGATTAATGCTCCGCTCGTCCCACCAGTATTTGTGAAGAGTACGACATTATATTGATCAGTACCACTCACGACCACGCTTCCGCTTGAGAAATTTGTGCGGATAAAATTCATTTTTTCGATGAAAGCAGTGATGTCGATATGGACCTGAGTACGATTTTTTGTACTCTCGATATCAGAATTCACACGCGAAACAAAAAACGAAACTCATACGATCACAAGGGCTGCAATAGCGAGCGAGATGATGATTTCGACAATAGTAAATCCTTTTTGGCTGGTCTTCGAAACGAACGAGCGATTTGTCATGTTTTTTTAAAAAAAATCAGTACCCTATGTCACGAGACACATTTTATCGTTTTTTCTGTGAATATGAATCGCATCCACCTCGATACTCGCGGAGAAACGCTCGTCAGTGTCATTGTCTGAGCCCTCATCATCGCCATAGTCATCGGAAGTATGGCGCGTATCATCTCAGCACACTACGAAAACGAAGATACCTATGCACGCAATGAGATGCTCTATATCTTGCAAAACAATGGCATCAATGCGGTACGTAAAATCGATACTTCCAGTGTGACCGAAAAAGGGATTTTTGCTCTCTACAAAGATACTGCCAACAATCGTTTTACAATCATGACAGGCGCGCTCACTGAACAATACAAGTATATTGACCGCCGAGGCGAATGGGTATCAAATACCGGCTCATTTGCAGGCACCGTCTACACACAGCTCTTCTATGTAGACAAGAGTGATACACTTCCCGTCAAAAAACAAGTCATCAAAGGCGAAGTGCGCGAACTCATTCGTGGAACTTACTAGTCTTTCAGACTATTTTGGTGTTGCAGGTGCTACCGGCTGAGTATTTGCGCCATTTGGCTGAAGACATCGAATATTGATGAGGTCGACCTTTTTGCTTCCAACATACACGTTGAATGGCTTACAGTCAGGGTTTTCAGCCTGTTCGATGAGCGCGCGTGCTGTGTCAGTCTTACCGGCGGTGTATGAGTTTTCGAGGATACCTACCTTAAAGCCGGTCCAGATATCATAGATGACATAGAGGACACTGAATACAAGCCATATTCCAATGACGATCTGTTGTTTTTTGCTGAGTGAACTCGGGTTGAACATAGTAAGGAGAGAAGATATACAAATCGACAAAAGTATCGGAATACTTCGCGCTTAATCAAATCCAGACTGCTTGTCGATTGGTCAGAATGTGTTGAGAAAGAGACGGAGAACCTATTGGATAAAAAATCTTCCCTTAAAATTCTCGAGAGAAACAGCACCAAATTTGCGTGAATCTATGCTATTCATGACATTGTCCCCAAAAATGAGATAGCTCTCAGGCGGAATATGTCCATCTTTGACATAGAGCCCAAGCATCCTCAGCTCCTGCTGTGAAAAGCGATAGTACCGACCGGCTGAATTTTGGAGAGGCACACCATTGATAATGAGATCTTGTTCATTTTGATCGATAGCAACAGTGTCTTCGCTTGTTGCTTTAATGATTTTGATGAGCGGGTGAGTATTTCAAGGATAGTCATATGCGACGATATCTCATCGTTTTGCCACTTTTTTGTCTTTGTAGTAGTCGGTTGCGAGCAGGATTTTTGATCCGTTTTTGATGAGAGGTTCCATCGAGGTTCCATCAACATCTTTGACGAGCATTGTATAGCGACTCAAATCCTCAGAAGCCACTTGTGGCGTACATCCCCTAAAAAACAAAAATACTCAAAAGCAAGCAAGCAAAATCCCTCCCAGCATCATCTTGTGGGATGTCGGAAGGGATTTAAAAGCTGTAAGGTATTTATCCATATTTACGGAGTTTTGGGAGTTGCGGGTGCAGGATTTGTATTTTTTTGTGCTACAGCGATAGCATCATCGAGGCTTCGTAGACAGATTGTCTTGGCCTTTGTATTGGTGAGATCATTACAAATCGCGCGGAATTCATCGATCTTTGCAGTATTTTTCATACCGTCACGTACGAGTTCCATGAGACGTGTCGAAGTTGCCTGTGCCGCACAGTCGATATAGAGAGACTCAAGATCAGTTTTATTTGCGAAATATGAAGCGTAATCATCAATCTTTTTACAGTTGCTCGCATCTAAGGTAAAGACCTTCTGTGTAATAAAATTCTTTACACATTCTGGAACAACGGGTGGATCTGAGTACTTCGTGCATGAGGTGACATCCCCACTATCAAGAGCAACACCAAGAGCAAAACTTCTCTTACAATTCTCTTGTGCATAATCCACCGAAAGACGCATACACCATGAGATATCCTTGGTTTTTACAGCCTTATGGGTGTTATATGCATCCTGACAGCCGTTTACATGGAATATATCAGTAAGCTTATCACAGAGACGAATATCGTCATTTTGAAGTGCGAGTTTTGGATAGAGATCATCATAACAATTTTTGCGAATTGCAGGATCTATATATGACCGACAACCATCCTCAGACGGAGTCTTTTGCATCTTATTTTTGATAGCCATATCCGAGCAGGCACTTACACTATCACTCACACAATTATCGAGTTGCTCATTTTGGAGATTTTTTTGGAGAAGCAGATTCATCTGGTCGACAAACGGACCTGTCACGACAAATGTCTCTGTTACATGCGCCTTAATACATGCATTTACACGCTCAGTTTCACAGCTCACAAAGAACTCATCATTACGATATTCATTTGATACCAATGTCATAATCGTCGGATATGGCGAAGGTTTTTGGATATTTTGTTCAGTCACACCTGTAGTCATTGTATCTCCTGTATCACGAGGCCCACCTACCATATATAGCCCAATAATAGCGAGTACAAAAAGCGCTCATGCAATCCACGGAATGTATTTTTTATCGAGGTGTTGTGTGATGTGTTTCATGTGAAAATGAGGATGAAAGAGCAATCAAGCCTCAGAATATTCTGAGGCTTGAAGAACGCAAATGATTAACGGACGCCTCGGACACAGAGGAGTGGTTTTTGATTGTTACATGACGTGTTTCAACCGACTACCCTATTGTTTGTTGAGCTCGTATAATTGACAGTATATCCATAGAGTGCGGTAAGTGAACTCGTCCATTGTGAACAGGTACCTATGGAACTTGGTCCACTTGTCTGTATCGCACCACCATCCACCCAATAAAACAATGAAGCCGTACTCGAATCTGTCGATGAATTGAAGTTTGCAAGCTCAGAAACTCTCGCAAATTTATATCCAGAACCACACTGCGAAGCACAGAGTCCATTCGCTCATTCAACGCCTCAGAGATTTCCATTATATGCGTCTCGGGTTTCACAGAGTGCAAGAGAATACGTACTCGCTGCAGGATCAATACCCGTTGGATATGTGATCGCTGTCTGCTTACTAGAAGCCACAGCCGAACTATTTCCTACTTGTCCGTGATTGTTTCCTCCTGTACAGCTCACATTTCAAAGGTCAGTCGTGATGGTACAGCTGTGATTGTTTCCTCCAGCCATTGCCAAGAGGCTTGCTCCCACAAAAGAGATAGTTGGTACATTGGTTGAGAAGTAGCTCGAAGACGAAAGTTGTGAATTAGAGTTGAGCCCCCAACACTTTGCAGTTCCATCAGAGAGGACGGCGCACGTATGATTTGCGCCCGCTCCGACACGACTCGCGGTAGAGATACCGGAGATCGTTGTAGGTGTGTAGGTATATCCCGCTGCGAGACTTGTTCCGAGCTGACCATAGGTTCCGACACCCCAACACTGCACAGCACCACTTCCTGTGACGATACATGTATGGTCTGCACCTGACGCAATCTTTGTTGCATTTGTAACACCAGAAGCTGTTGTCGGTGAACTACTCATTGCAGCACCAAGAGCACCAAGTCCGAGTTGCCCCTTAGTATTGAGCCCCCAACACTTTGTCGTACCATCTGCGAGAACCGCACATGTACCATAATCACTCGCTGAGATTTCAACGGCGGTTGATATACCAGTAACTGTTACAGGACTCGAAGAGGTTGTAGTAGTACCATTACCGAGCTGACCTTCGGTATTAAGCCCCCAACATCGAACAGTCGAATCCGTGAGGATTGCACATGTATGCATATATCCAGAAGCAATGAGCTTCGCATTGGAGATACCGGTGACGGTAACTGGTGCAGTTGAGTTAGTAGTTGTACCATTACCGAGCTGACCTTCGGCGTTGGTTCCCCAACATTTTACAACTCCACTATCGATTGCACATGTATGAAATGAACCCGCGGCAACTCCTGTCGCTGCCGTAAATCCACCCTGGAGTTCTGGACTCATCTTATCAGCAGTGAGGTTTCCAATACCCGTATAATAGAGACCATTCGCAGAATACACCGGTGTAGCAGTGGTCTTGTTAGCAGTTGTATTATCTCCGAGCTGACCGTCAGAATTTTGTCCCCAACATGAGATACCACCTTCTGCAAGGATAGCACAGGCATATCATTGTGAAACTGTCGATGATGATGAATTTCCTGTTACGAATACTTTTTGAGCAGTAAAAATCCCCTGTACAGTTACTGGCGACGTTGCGGTTGTCGTAGAGGCATATCCAAGCTGATTTACGCTAGCAGCTCCCCAACATTTTACCTGACCATTTGCGAGTGTCGCACAGGCAAATGATGATCCATCAGATCCAGAAGTTTGAGCAATTGAGAGATCAATTGCATTCGTGATACCATTTACTGTTACTGGCGTGAGTCTGAGAGCACTGGCTGTTCCATCTCCAAATTGTCCACTTACTTCATTTCCCCAACATTTGATGGTACCATCTGCAAGGAGCGCACAGGCATAGGCATAGGCTGTACCTGCAGCACTCATAGAGGTATAGACCTTGAGCGCATTTGAGATACCAGCAACCGTTACAGGAGTGGCTGAGTTTGTTTGTGTTCCATCTCAGAGCTGCCCGTAACCATTTGTTCCCCAACACTTGATCGAACCAGTTGCGAGGACTGCACAAGCAAAAGATGAACTTCCATTCGAGTTACTAATCGAGAGATCAACTGCATTCGTAATACCAGACACAGCCGTTGCACTATTCGCACCTGGAAGCGTACCCCAGCACTTTATCGTACCGTCTGAAATGAGAGCACACATTGTTCCATTTGTGGTATCCGCTACTCCAGATGCATAAATACGGAGTGCATTTGTGAGACTACTTACTGTTACTGGTGTAGCACTATTTGAGCTTGCAGCATTTCAGAGCTGACCATTTCCTCCGTATCCCCAGCACTTTACTCCACCTGTTGAGAGTACAGCACAAACCGTCGCACTTGCTGATGCATTTGGATTTCCGATGGCGATATCGATTGCATTTGAGATACCCGAAACGCTCACGGGAGTATTTCGATTGGTCGTAGTTGTATCGCCGAGCTGGCCAACTGCGTTATTTCCCCAACACTTGATTGTTCCATCAGCAAGGAGCGCACAGCTCATACCATTGGCGGTGCTGTACATCGAGCTTCCTGTTACCACCTTGATAGCATTTGAGATACCACTTACCGAAACTGGAATAGACGAGGCTGAATTTGTACCATTCCCAAGCTGACCAGAAGTATTGGTTCCCCAACACTTGATCTGACCATTTCAGAGAAGTGCACATGTATGTCCGTTTCCACTGTCATTTACACCCGCAAGCGAGAGACCGAGATATTTCTGACCATTTCCAGTATATCCCCAGCAGTAGACCTGCCCGTTATTAACCGAACATGACTTGTCATCTTTCGCACTTACGAGCTGATTGCTACTGCGGATAGAGGCAATAGTACTTGCCGAAGCATTACAGAGACCTGCATTACAATAGAGATTTGACGCAGTATCACAGAGTTGATTCTGATTGACTGGAGTGATCTTTTGGACCGTTCCTGCGAGTGTGTTGAGCTTACAAAAATATGGCGATCCTCCTTCTGAATAGTAGGATCCGTTTGAGAGATAGCTGTTTGAGACTGCACTTCCCGCTGCAGAAACCTTGGTATCTACATACCCCTTATTCGCAGCATCATCATTACCAATGGGGCTTGCGAGATTGGTAATGCGGTAGGTAGGTACTCCTCCTGAGAGCTTGATATTTCCAGCGACTTCGAATTTTTCGGTAGGTGTTGGCGTTCCGACTCCAACATAGGTTCCGTCATCAAAGATCTGTGAGTTTGCAACTGATCCAGTCGAGTTAAATTTTGGAATATAATTCACGGTTCCGCTTCCTGTAAGTTTGCCGACGATACTATCCCAGAGAGTTTTTACTGAGTTTGCTGTCGCAGCACTCGTTGTTGAAGTAGAACCCGTTCCATCTACAAGCAAAACGATACCCGAAGTGGCTGTTGATGCTGTAGGAACGCTCGTGAGATTCCCCCAATTTACGCTTGCCTGACCAGAAGTCTGGAGATTAGTTTTTGTGTAGTAGTTATTAATTGCTGCAGTCCAAACAGGATCGGTTTCTGATCCAACACCCGAGTCACCCGAGCAGGCCCATGCAGAGCCATTCCACTTTGGGATCTGACCAACCGTACATCAGTTTTGATTCCAGTCAGCAAAGAGGAGTGATCCGTCTGCAATGGCATTTGAGCTGATCGCACCCGTTGGAAGCGAAACACTTCCTGCTGTAATCGTAATTCCATTTGAAGCACGGATACCACCTGCTACATCGAGTGTGTATGCAGTATTTGGATTGCTCGTACCGATACCGACTGTCGATCCATAATAGATCGAAGATCCGGTCGTAGTCCACTGAGAAGTTCCTCCTCCACTCGATACTCCAGAGAGATCAAGATACTGTGGTTTGATTTTGCCATTGAGAGCACCATCCGACGATCCATAAAAAATAGTCGACAGAATATATCCAATATTCCCTCGTGGATTTGCAACCGATGGGAGATCCGAAGGAGGCGCAGCCTGCATCGAATTAACAGCATCAGCCACCGTAAGAGCCTGAACAGAAGGGCTGATTACGGACATTACGAGCAAAAGTGCCGAAAGTAGGTTTTTTGTGTGTTTCATGGGAAGGAGGCAGTAAACTTTACTCATATCATTGTCACATATGTTCTTTGGAATGTAAAATTTTTCCGACCTCCTGTATTGTAAAAACCACTATATTTTTGATAAAAAGCATGTATAAAAAAATTCTCCTTGGATAGTCAGGAGAATTTTTGAGGTCAAATCAGGCTTATTTTACAATGAAGAAGAGCGCGGATTTCCCCCATTCACTGGATTGTTCATCTCATTGGATTGAAGAGAATCCAACCGGAGAGGATAGGATCATCGACTGATTATTTACAAAGAATGGATCCGAAGAACCCTGGACCAATGGCACTTGTGTGCTTACAGCTGCTATTGTAAAGCTAATTCACTCAAAACTCTGAAAACCATAGTCCTCGTTATAGGCGTAGCCATGGAGTTTGCTGTCGGACTCACAGTAATAGACAAAGACGTCAGAGCTGTAATTAAAATTGATGAGCCCAGCATCCACACCCTGAGCAAATCCACCAAGTTTGTAACCATATCCCGTAGCACAACGGTCTGTAGAGCTAATTACACGGACATTATTGTTCACATCCGAATCCCAATCGAGCTTAAAAAAGCCAAATTGCGTATCGTAGTAATATCCATGGAAGTAATTACCAACCGTGGCAGAATCATCATTTAGATTGACGTATTGAGTGAAATACTGAGATGCAGAAATCGTACCCGTCGAGAACCAAACTACGTTGTTGGATCAGGTTTGTGTAGCATTTTGTGGGCTAATATTTTGCGCGATAGAATCAAAGGCTGATACCACTAGTGTCACAAAAAGCGTTCCAAATAAAACAGTGGAAAGCAAGCGTTTCGCGAACGTGAGAACTCTCGTGCTCAAGGGGAGGAGGATAGTGATGAACGTGGATAGTATTCCATATCTTTTGTTCAGTGTAAAACTTTATCTTGCTCGTGAGCGGATTTGTTGTATTTTCAGAACATGAAAACAACTCTTTTTTTAAGGCGATCGCAGATACAAAGCTGTGCGGGGTTTTCGCTCGTAGAGCTCATTGTAGTGATACTTGTGCTCTCAATTTTGTCGACGATCGCATTTGTTTCGTTTTCGAATAGTGCGGTTGATGCACGTAATAGTACACGCAAAACGGACATGGCTGAGATGAAGACGCAACTTCGTAGCAATAAACAAACGCTAGGCTCCTATCCCCTTCCAGCAAGTAATTTCTCGCTTTTAAATAACGGAGTAGCGGTCGTCTACCAAGGAAATTCGGATGCCATTACCAAGGGAAATAGCACAAAACTTCGCATCGATCCTCGGACTGCTCGGGCGTATATGTACTCGAGCCTGACGAATAGACAGAGTTACCAAATCGGGATGACGATAGAATGAGCGAATATTTTACGAGCCTATGTCGATGGCGACTACCTGGCACTCATGCCATCGATCTTTCCGAGCCTCTTACTCGCTGTAAATACGACGAGCGATCTAGAGGTAAATCCAGGTATCGGAGCGGGCGCAACAAACCAACTCAGCTTTATTATAAATAATAGCAGTATCAATATTCCATACGACACGAGCGGAAAGGCGGTAACAAAAGCGACACTTTTTACAGATATAGCCTCAGAAAACTGAGTGAGCTTACCGAGTGCGAGCGACTATACAAGCTGCCAAGCAATTGCTGATGCTGGGCTGAGTATGTGATCTGGAACCTACCTCATACTTGATGCAAGTGGCTGAGTAAGCGGTACCGGCTGTACGATCACACCATAAAAAAAATCTGGGAATTCCCAGATTTTTTTTATTTCCCTGTTTTTGATTTTTTGAGGGTGTCGACTTCGGTGATGAGTTTTTGGAGTTGGGATTCGAGACTGACGAAAAATTTGCGTGTGCGCTCGGCATCGTCTTCTTCGAGGACTTCTTCTTCGTGGATTTCGTCGATGTCTTTTTCGATGAGTTCGACGTCTTCCTGAATCTCATCAACGTCCTCTTGGATTTCGTCGATGTCCTCTTGGATCTCATCGATATCCTCTTGGATTTCGTCGATGTCTTTTTCGACATTTTGGAGACTCTCGGTATTGCGATTGATCGCTATCTGGATAAAGATCGCGAGATAGATTGCTTCGAGTGATAATACGGTTGTAAGCACCAGAAGAATCTTATCTAGAGAAAACCCAAAGAGCAAAAATGAGAATGCACCAATAAAAAAGACGGTATGCGCCACGAGCGAATTTTCGGAACCTATCCATTTGATAAAACGGTCGGCGAGTGGAATACGAGGCTGAGGAGTATTCTTTTTTTTAGATCCCTTGGCTTGAGCTTTTGGCATAGGAGGAAGTTACGAGATGTCTTCGAGCGTATGGATAGGCACGTAAATACAAAATAAAAAAACGAGAACTTCTTGAGGGTCGTGCAAAAATTGCCATACTGGCACCATGAAAAAACTCTATACGATCTTTTTGCTCGTCGCGCTCAGTCTTTGTAGCAGCGTCCACGCAGATTACGCATTTGGAATATATCCCGAAAACAACAATGCCTCCGAGATCACCACGCTCGAGCAAAAATATAGCTTCCGTGCTCCTATTGTTGGGTTTATTTTTGATAGTTTTAGCACAGAAGACGCCAAAACACTCTCTGCAAATATCAAAAATCTTGGGGTCGATCGTATCTACCATGTGACACTCTCGCCTCTTGGACTCAGCGCAAAAGCAGTCGCAGATGGCAAATTTGATGTGGCATATTCGAGGCTCTTTGCGACCATGAAAGAATCCCATGGGAAGTTTATCTTTCGCACCATGCATGAGATGAATGGCAATTGGTTCTCATGGTCCGGCGATCCTCAAAATTATCAGATCGCCTACAAACGTATCTGGAATCTCTCGCGCACTGCAGGACTCGATCGCAATAACATCCTCTTTAATTTTGCGGTAAATATCGAGGATCTCCCCTCTGAAAATGGCGTCGTAAATGGCAAAATTATCTATTGCAGTCAGACTACAAAACAAAAAACACACTGTAAAACACTTGAGGATTTTTATCCAGGAAGCGAATATGTCGATATGGCGAGTCTCAGCATGTACAACTGGGGACGCGGCCGAAATGCCTCGTGGGCAAAGTGGCAGTCATTTAAAAGCCTACTCATTGGATCAAAAATGCAGACCTTTGAGCGCCTCAAACTCTATGGCAAACCCATATTTTTAGATGAAGTCGGAACGACCGCAGTTGATTTTGAATGACCATGGTCCGAGCAAAAGGCAAAAGACGAATACAAAAATACCACCACCAAGAAAAATCTCTGGCTCACTCATATGCACGAAACCATAGCATCCGAGCCCACGATAGTCGGAGCCCTCTATTTCAATCGAGATCGCACGAAGTGACTCACGGATCGCAGTCGCGCAGAAGAACTCGATTGGGCAGCTCTCTCGCTCGAAACCGGTAAGGCGTATACCAACATTCTCGAATTTTTCAGCGATCCAAAAATGAGTACCAAAAATCTTCCTTTTGGTACTGGGAAAACGATCAAAAAGCCACTCACTCTGAGAGAAAAAAATCTACAAAAAAACCGATAGTGCCTATCGGTTTTTTTGTATCTTAGGAAGTAATTATTTCTTTTGAGATTTGATGAGTTCGAGGATGCGATCAGCGTGTCCGACGGCTTTAATATCCTTGAAGGCATGCTGGATGACGCCTGATTTGTCGATGATAAAAGTAGAGCGAATAATATCTGACTTGTCTGATCCATTTCCGTATTCTTGGAGCTTACCGAGTGCTCAAAACTCTGCAAGCAAGTCACTATTTTTGTCCTGAAGCAGCTTGATTTTGAGTTCGTTACGGTCAGCAAAAGCCTTATGGGAAGCAAGGTCATCCTTGGAAACTCCGAGGATTTGATATCCTTCTTTTGCAAACTCTGACTGGAGTCGAGAGAAGTCGAGCGCCTGGATTGTACAGTTTGGAGTTCCGTCTTTTGGGTAAAAATAGACGATCGTGTACGGAGTCTTTGAGATGAGATCCCCGAAGGTACCCTCTGCATATGCTTTTTTCTCACTATCGAGGTAGTGGTATGACTTAGAGAGATCTACTTTGAGTCCACCAGTAGCGGATTCTAAGAGACTGGAATCGGCTGGTTTTACTACAGGATTTGTTGCGATATTTGATGTCTGCGTACATGAGGCAAGAAGCACTGTCATACAGAGACTGAGAAGGATGTGTTTCATAAGTGGATGAGAAAATAATTATTCGATACAGCAATCGACTGCCTTGCGTACGAGATCCCCGAGCTTCCCCATAAATCCAGTGCGTTTTGGGGCGTTTTGTGACGGTGCATCCTGAACTCGGATGTGCTCGATTTGAGAAGTCATTTCAGTCGGAACTATCTCTGAATCTCACAGATCAGAAGATGTTTTTTGAAGCGTGTCAGCTCCAACAACATTCATTTGAAGCCCCCAGAAAAGTGCGTAGAGATCATAGGCTTTTTCAAAGAAGTCGTAGGCTTCCTCGCGACGGCCCATGCTTTGAGACTTGGTGCCGACTTCCATGAGGCGCATGGATGAGGCGAGCAGATGCTTAGAGATACACCAGACTTCTCCTTCGTATTCTTTGATGATCATTTTGAGGAGATTTTTGCGCATCTCACGGACTTCTTCTATGAGATCATAAAAATGGGTTTTACCAGTTTTTGCGCCTGAGAAGACGAGATGTTCTTCGATCGAGATGAGATTCATGATCGCGATGGAGAGATCTTGGTCCTGGGAGAGGTCCATTTTTTCTTGTTTTTTGAGGGCATCGTATTTTTCGATGAGCTCATTGATATCGTGAGTTTGAGCTTTTGCAGACATATTATTTGTGCGTTACAAAATAAAATACCACGCTCGTGAGGATCAAAAACACGATTGGCATCACCACTTTTTGGAATGGAAAATATGCATGGCCATTATTGCGTCGCTTCATTGCTTGATATCCGAGAGATGAAGCACTCAGAACGAGCCCACCAACTATGCTACTCACTACAATCTTGTCAGCAAAAATACTCTTGATACCAAAAAGCGTATTACCATACATGCCGATCACGCCCATATACCAAAACGATGCGTACATAAAGCCAATATACATCAGCGCAATCGAAGTATTACGCAGTGGATAGCGAATATTTTTACGCTCCAAGAAGGCTACTGTCATTGCAATCAAAGCGACAAGACAGGCGCCAATCCATACACCAGTAACGGTGTCATCGATCCCGAAATATCGAGAAACTGCAAGCCCTGCGATCACGCCAACGGTACAGAGATCACAGATCAATGGCACGAAAGCAAAAGTCGAGCTTGGAAATACAGCAATCGCAATAATTGCCAAAAAAGGTAGGTATTTTTTCATATTTAAAAATTCAGGAAATAGGACTGGAGAGACAATCCTAAACCTGAATTTTTACTATTCCGACGTATTCAAAGGCAAATGGTCGAGAAATATGTGACCATTCGGATGCAGTAGCAGTGCTGCCATATGATATTTCAGACGCAGCACTAACGAAATGAGCATCTAGTCGATCATGCGAAGAAGCCTGAATCTGTGGTGACAATACATTTGCCTGACCCTGCAGAGCCGAAGGATCACGAAAACATGCCCATGCACCATCTGGCTCACGATCACATCGTATCCCTGTAAAACAGCCTGCGGATTCTGGAGTAACTACATGTACTTCGCTTCCAGTCAGCAAAAATGACGGCATCAAAAAGAAGATGCCGAGACTTGCGAGAAGTATGCGAGTCAGAAATTTCATGCCCCTATGATAGACGCAGTGCTTCGAGAATCAAACCAACTTCAAAAAAACTCTGAATTATTCAATTACACTAAAGACTTCTTCGAGTGAAGTTTTACCACGCATGGCTTTGAGGACACCGTCTTCACGCATGAGAATGAGGTCGTTTTTGCGAGCTTCAACCAAGATTTGTGCGGGACTTGCGCCATCTCGGATGAGTTTGCGAATGTCGTCATTAAAATGAAGGACTTCGTAAATACCGAGTCGACCGCGATATCCTGTAAAACCACAGTGTTCACATCCCTTCGAACGATAGAGCTTGTAGCCATTTTTATTGGCCTTGGCAACGGCATCGATACCAATATCTTGCATCATCCATTTGATAACTTCGCTCTGAGATTCGTCGGCGATATAGGACTCGATACAGTGTGGACAGAGCTTGCGAACGAGGCGCTGAGCAATAATGATATCGATAGACGAGGCAAGAATATATGATGCTACCCCCATATTCATGAGTCGCTCAAGCGTCTCAGAAGCACTCTTGGTATGCAGTGTCGAGAGCACAAGATGTCCCGTCAGCGAAGCCTGCGCGGCAGTATTTGCAGTATCGAGATCACGCACTTCACCAATCATAATAACATCCGGATCCTGACGCAGAAGCGCCTTGAGGCCAGTATGGTAGTTATAGCCATTCTTTTCATTTACCTCGGATTGAACCACTCATGGGAGATCGTATTCGATGGGATCTTCGAGGGTAATGATCTTGTGCTCAGGAACATTGAGCTCCTGCATGATCGAATAGAGCGTAGTAGTTTTACCCGATCCAGTCGGTCCCGTTACAAGGATCATTCCTGCCTTTTTCTTGAGACTTTTGTCGATCTGACGCTTTGAAGTCCAGATAAATCCAAGATCTGAAACCTTTGGAATTGCATTTGTCGAATCCAAAATACGACATACCACATTCTCTCCATTCTTGACTGGAAGCGTCGAAACACGAACGTCTATTCGGCTCACATCATCCAAAATACGGTATTTTCCATCCTGTGGAATATTGGTGATATTGAGTTTGAGTTCGGATTTGTATTTGAGACGTTCAAGAAGCAGTTTGTACTGACGAAGTTCGAGCGCAAAAATTGTCACGAGATTACCATCAATACGAAGTCGTACCTGTGTGAGACCATCGGAGAGATCGTAATGGACATCAGAAGATCCGAGCGAAAGTGCTCATTTTGTGATGAGTGTGAGTGCCAGATCAGAGTCCTGTTTTTCGAGGGCTTCATGGACATACTTGGCGAGCTGATCAAATTTGTCAGACTGAAAATGACTCGAGGAACCACTTTTGTCTCCGAGTGCTGTGATGACTTTTTTGAATTGCTGTTCGTTCTCGATGGGCTTATTCATGCAATTAGACTATCAGATCACAATGCCGGTTGCAAAATATCAGTGCATATTTAGAATCGACAGCATGGGTTTTATCATGCGAAATGAAGAATTCATCTGTGAAAACTGTGGCAAACACGTCACCATTCATCCAGATGGATCAGCACGAAATCATTGTCCGTACTGCCTCGCAAGCAAGCACGTCGACGATATTTTTCCTGGCGACCGTGCGAGTAACTGCCATGGCACCATGCAGGCAATTGCCTTCGAAAATCGCAAAAACAAAGGCCTCGTCATCGTTCATGAGTGCACAAAATGCAAAAAACAGATCGTCAATAAGCTCGCTCCGGACGATCTCTATTTGCCAATTATGCGCAAAATGGCAACAAAAATGGCATCCGATATCCTAGAGTAGAAGAGAGGAGTCTTGCAACAATCTCCCAAAAACAATCTCAGCAGCATTACTGATGTCTATATGACTCTCCTCCAGACCATCGAAAACGTATTTACAACGCATCAGATTGACACTGATGAGCCTATTGTTGTGGGAGTTTCTGGATGAGTCGACAGCATGGTACTGCTCCAGATTTTGACAGAGATACATGCCAAAAAACAGATCACTGTGGTCCATATTAATCACTGACTTCGTGGAGCTGAAAGTGACGGCGATGAAGCACTTGTGAAAACCTATTGCGAGTGACATTGAATTCTCTGCATAAGTCTCAAAGAGGATATTGCCACCCGTGCAAAAGAAGCAAAAATTGGCCTCGAAGAATCCGGAAGAATTGTCCGTAAAGAAGCCTTTGAAATCATCCGAAAACAGACTGGATCACGATTTGTTATCCTCGGACACCATTTAGATGACAGTATAGAAACCATTCTATTAAATTTTTTTCGTGGTTCAAAACTCTGAGGACTCACGGGGATTGCAGAACTGAGTGGCAATACGCTTCGACCACTGATTCATACCACAAAGTCAGCGATTCGAAGCTATGCTACAGAGCATTCAATCGCTTTTCGAGAGGATAGCTCAAATGACGCTGAGGCATTTTTACGCAACCGTATCCGCAATAAAATTATCCCAGAAATTGAGGCAATTAATCCACAATTCCGTGATAATCTCTCTGCATTTTCGGAATATGCTGAAATGGTTCACGAAACCCTCGAATCCCGTATTACGCGACTTCTTGATAATGAGAGTTTTCATGAATGGGAATTTTTGGCACTCACGCTTCTAGAGCAAAATACCCTTATCGAGACGATATATCGTATCGTGCACAACACAACTATTGGACTCTCAGAAGGCAATATCGCTGAAATCCGTAGATTTATAGCCGAAGCAAACGGCGGAACAAAAAAAGAGCTCTGAAAGCTCCTTTTCACCAAAAAAAATCGCATTATTTCTTGGAAGCATTCGGAAATATAACTGTGAAAGTCGAGCCGACTCCGAGCTCAGACTTCACTGCTAAAATCCAGCCAGATTCTTCTGCAAGACGTTTTACAATTGAGAGTCCGAGTCAGGCTCCTTCACCATTGCGAGAACGATCACTGCGATAAAATCGATCCCAGATTCGCATGAGGTTTTGGTGAGACATTCCAACTCCGGTATCGATAATATCCACGCGATTTTTAGTGACTCGAACCGTGATAGCCCCCTGTTCGGTATAGTGGAGAGCATTGCGTATGAGATTCCCAAAAACATGTTCCAGACGCTCTCTGCTCGTTCGCACAAGAAAGTCTTTTTTGGGAGTTTCGAGGATGATATTGAGATCTTTTTTGTGAGCTATATCCTTAAAGGGTGTGAGAAAATCAGAGAAGAAATCACTCACCTGCATGGAGGATTCGGCGCCATCAGCTAAGCCACGCTCCAAAAGTAAAAGCTTATTTATGAGGTCTTCCATCTCATCAATCGCCTCATTCATAGTGGCGATTTTGGATGTTGATTCGGTATCTTGTTTTTTGGATTCGAGCAGTTCGAGCGTGGTTCTGAGTACCGTTAATGGAGTGCGAAGCTCATGACTCGCATCAGCACTAAATTCACGTTCTCGCGCAAGCGAGGCCTCGATACGAGTACGATATTGATCGAATTCTTCTGCTAAATATCCGATCTCATCCTTCGCAAAACGGAGTTCAGCACTTCCACCAGAAGCAATGTATTCCTTGAGTCGGTCAATCGGTCGAAGCGCCCTACGAGAAAAAAAGTAACTCACAACAAAGATCAATCAAGCTGACGCGAGTCAGACAAGGACTAAAATCCCAAGGAGTCGACCAAGTTTTTCTTGTACACTCACTTCCTTGCTCAGCGCGACATAAAGTGAGCCCTGCTCTACCTTCCCTCCATATACAAAGAAGATTTCGGATCATTCTTGGAGCTCAAATGCTCATTCTTTTCCGATAGGAATACTGATCGGTGAAGGTGAAACAATCGCATCGCCATTGCTGTCATATACAAAAACAAGAAGCCCAAGATTGGTGGCCTGATCGATGCGTGAGAGGGTTTTTTCGGCCAGATCTATTCCCTGAGATTCGTCCTCAACAAAGGTGATATCCGAGAGAATCGACTCATACTGCGCCCGCACCAAATCCGTCGCATCTCGCAAAAGATAGCGATCAAAAACCGTATAGACAACAAAAGAATATACACACAAAAACACGATCGAGACGCATGCAAAAGCAAATGCCAAACGTGTCTTGATCGGAAGATTCGCGGGTGTAAATTTATTCAAAAATGCCATATCCCATGCCGTGAGTAGTTTGTATAAGCTGCTTTACAAATGGCCGATCAATCTTGGCTCGAAGGGTTTGAATATGTGATCGAACTACATCGCTCCAAAGCTCAGCATTTCGATCCCAGATATGTTCTTCGAGCTCTGACTTAGAGATAATTCGTCAGGGATTTCGCATGAGATATTCAAGAAGCTCAAATTGTTTTTTGGAGAGCTTGATAGCGGTATTTGCTCGATATACCTGCTTGGTATCTAACATCAAGTGCAAATCAGCAATGATGAGTTCCTTTCCATCCTCGAGATGGTCGAATGTCCTCCTGAGCAGTGCATGAAGTCTGGCAAGGAGCTCTTTGAGCGAAAATGGCTTCACGAGATAATCATCCGCGCCAGCATAGAGACCATCGATCTTTTGATCCGTTGCATCCATGGCAGTAAGCATAATAATGGGAGTTTTTACGCCTTCACTACGAAGATTGCGTACCATGGTCGCGCCATCCATGAGCGGAAGCATGCGATCAGAGATGACTGCATCATAGAGATCGCCCTTCACGGCCATTTCATATCCAGTCTTGCCATTGTCTGTATGATCAACCGCAAAAGATTGAGTCCCGAGGAATTCAATGATATTTGCAGCAATTCGTGGATCGTCCTCTACGAGCAACACTCTCATAGTATTCAAAAAAAGCCTGCATTGCAGGCTATAACTAAGGTTTTACGGTTGTTTTTACAGGCGTTCTTACCTTCTTTTTTACAACTGGCTTTTTAGTAACGGTAGGTGTTTTTATAGTTGGCTTTTTTGTCACTGTTTTTACAGAGGTAGCGGGTTTGGTAACCGGAGCTACAGTCTTCACTACAGGTTTTGAAGTAATCTTTGCTGGACCTGAAACCACAGCGCGTGCATTGACGAATGCTGATGGGATAGTGAGTGCAAGTACTACGAGACCCGCAAGGATGGCACGTGTTTTCATACGAGATATTGAAGAATAAACTGACTGAGTATATCTGCGAAGTGTCGTTTTTTTGTCAGCGAAATTACTTTTTTGTAGTTACGCGGTTTGCGATGACTTGTTGAACGAGCATAAAGAGCGTTCCAATGAGCCAGTAAACACCAACACCCGCTGGGAAAAAGTATGTAGATACAGCGATCATCACCGGCATTCCCCAAAGCATGAACATATTCATCATGTTTGGATCTGGCATAAGACTCTCGGGATCGTGCTTAATCACAGGAGCTGGAGAAGCATTTGTACGCATCTGAGAGAGCTTAATCTGCGCCCACTGAGCAATACCAACCAAAAGTGCGAGGATTGCACCTACGATACCGCCAATCGCAAGGAGATCCATTCCGAGGAAATGCGTATTAATACTGCTTACCTGAAACCCCTGAAAAAATGAGTAAAAATAATAATGATTACTCGCATCAAGAATACTCGTTAAAACCCAATACAGGACAATGAGCAGAGGCATCTGGATAAGCAGAGGAAGACATGCTCCAAGTGGATTTACCTTTTCACGTTTGTAGAGCTCCATGAGCTCCATTCCGATCTTGGATTGATCACCCTTATGCTTCTCTTGAAGGTTTTTGATATGTGGCTGGAGCTCTTGCATCTTGCGAGCGTTCACGAGCATGTGATGCTGTGGCAAGAGAAGAATGATACGAACGAGCAGTGTAATCAAAATAATTGCGAGTCCGAGATTATGTCCAGGAAGCACATCAAGAATATATACAAAGAGATTGAGTACTGGTGCATAAAAAATCGTCGCAAAGAAGGTACGAAGCATTCCGCGTTCGGAGATTTTTACACTCACTGCGATATCTTTGTTGTCGACTTTTGCCTTAAATCCAATATCCGATGGATGCTCAAAGAGCGCTCGAAGTGCGCTGAGATCGAGATGCACCTCTGATTTTGGTGCTACAGTAAGCGTTTTACAGAATGCCTGTGCTGTTCCATCGATCTGGACTTTTTGGAGATCACGAAGGATTTCGAGATCTTTACATGTATCGAGCGAAATCACCTTGTCTGTAGGGTTGGCGAGACTGATAACCGGAATATTTGGGATGACGTATTCAGCCTGCGCAAGTTTGAAGTTTGGCTCGGATTTTTCGGTTTGTGCAGCTGGCTTCGGCAAGAAAAAATTAATGACGAGGAGGAAGATGAACGTGAGGAGCAGTATATTGAGGAGACGGTCTTTCATGCGATAAGGGAGAAAATATCTTTTTTAAAAGGAAGGTAACTTCTTTTTCGAAATTTGCGATGTGTTCTGGGTTTTTGCGGGTCAGCACATTCCCTTTTTTGACGACGAGCACAATATCAAATGTGCTCTTTTCGATATATGGACGGGCAAGCTCGAAAAACATCCGACGGTAAAAATTACGATCGACGCTTGTTTTTGTTACTTTCCCCGAAAGGATAATGCCGAAACGCGCATGTGCAAGCTGATTTTTAGTAACATTCGCCACGAGGGTATACGAAAAGAAAGGTTTTTTTCTTTTTAAAACCTTTCCAACGTCTGATTCTGTGAGGCGAAATAGTTTCGCGATCATGTTTTATGCTTCTGGGCGGAATTTCTCGCTAGAACCTGGATATCGAACTACGCGTGCAGTACCTCCAGCAATAATGTGGAGCTTTGACTTACCGTTTGTGAATTTGTAGCGGTTTGGATAGCTAACTGCGAGAACGTGACGACCCTTTCGGCGGCGTGCAGCAATAACCTTCGCTCCACCCTTTGTGGTCATGCGAGCAAGGAAACCGTGTGAACGAAGACGTTTGCGCTTCTTGAATTTACCAATCATAGTACTCTAAAAATGAATGCGTGAATTGTATGAAATGAGGGACGAAAGTCAAAACTTAATCGAGGGAGAAAACACTCTCCTACAGATATTGATGCATTGGGATTTTACAAAACCAATGTACTGCATCCTGATCCACTATTTTTCCCACTCTTTTTTGCGCTCGAGGGCGTTTTCGGCAGCTTTGGATTGCGCCTTTTTTTTGCTCGAACCTACACCTCGTCCGATCTCACGATCGAGGACATAGGCGCCGATTTCGTAGGTTTTGTCGTGATCGAGACCATGATCGCCAATGAGATCGTAATGCGGAGTCACGTTATACATTGCCTGGATGAGCTCTTGGAGATTGGATTTTGGATCTACATGGAGTTCTTCGTCGAGGATTTGTTTGAGAGTAGAGATGACATGGATCTCTACGAACTGCTTCGCAGCCGTAAATCCTGCATCGAGGTATACTGCACCAAGAAGAGCCTCAAAGGTATTTGCGAGGATATATGGATTGAGATTTCCGCCTGCTTGGATTTCGCCCTTTGAGAGCAATATAAAGTCGGAGAGGCCGAGCCTGAGAGCGACATCCGCGAGATTACGGCCTCGAACGAGCGCACTACGAATATCCGTCATAGCCCCCTCATCCTTATCAGGAAATGCATGGAAGAGGTATTCGGTAGTAATGAGCTCTAGGACAGCGTCTCAGAGATATTCGAGACGTTCGTTGCTCTCAGGGAGATTGATCTCATTGAGTACAGATCTGTGGAGGAATGCGAGCACATATGAGCTCCTCCTCTTGTACGGAATCTCAAGAGAAAGCAGAAGACTTTCTACTTTCTCTTCAAATGCCAATGGATCGAAGCGATTGCTTCGTTTTGTCATGTGAAGGTATAAGTTCTAAAGAAGAAATTAGACGAGGAAGAAAAATCCCTGTCTGCTTTCGAGCGTAGATACTATCGTGTTCTTCTGATCTTTCAAGCTATTCAAGACGCCATTGACGAGCTCACGAGCTCCATCGTCGGAGAATTTTTTAGCAAGTTCGACTGCCTCGTTGATCGAAACCTTTTCTGGTACTTGATCAGCCTTGAGATAGAGCATCTCATACGCACCGATGAAGATCGGCAAAAGATTGACGAGTGGCATGATCGAAATATCGAATTTTGGCGCAAAAAGACTCACTACTTGTAGGAGATTACCTTCTTGAACAATGATACCATCGTACATGTCCAAAAAGTATGCGTCAACAAGAGCATCCCCAACTGGAGACTCGTAGTAGGACGACGCAAAATTCTCAAGAGAGAAATCAGTACCCAGCACTGAACGTGCGTAGAGCGACTGAAGGAGGAATTCGCGCACTTCGCGACGGGAGAGTTTTCGCATATTTAAAAGACCACTACTGAAAATAAAAGCCGGAGTAATCCGGCTTTTCGGGGAGTTACGCTCGAACCGTAGTTACTTTTGATTTCGAACCAACCTTGTAGACCTTGCGGCCGTTGTATTCTCCAGTGATTGGAGATGCGAAATGAGCGAGACCAATAGCGTTTCCTGCTGCATCGTATTGAAGGACAACAGAATTCTTGATCTTGCGAGCTTTCTCGAAAAGCCACTTACCGTGACGTTTACCAGTCTGGACTTTGGAAGCTTTCTTTGGAGGTGAAAATGTCATGGTTCGAAAAAAATTGGACCGAAAGATAGTATAAAAAAGTGTGCGTATGTCAAAGGAAAGTTCTGTCTTTTTTATAGGCCGGTTTTTCTGATCTTTGCTACAAAAAATCATTCAAAATTTTTGGAAGGAAGAATACGTGCCGTCCGCGCTATGTCAGCATGGTATTCTCTACTCGCAAAACGCGTCAATCCTGGGCGAAATTCGACAAATGGAAACTCGACAGATTCGAGGATGGCATGTTTTCCATTCGAGAGAAATCGTGAGATAACGCCTTCGTTTTCTTCGGGAGCGAGAGTACAAGTTGAGTAAACAAGGACTCCTTGGGGCTTGAGATGCATAAATGCATGCAGAAGGAGATCGAGCTGCAGCTCAGATTTACGACGGATATTATCGAGTGAAAAAAATCCGTATGAGCGCTCATCATCGAGACGAATGCGTCACTCTGCCGAACATGGTGCATCGAGCAAAATCGCATCAAACATTTCGTCGCTCTCATCGAGGAATTTACGAGCATCTGTACGAAGAATTCGGATGTTGGTTGCTCCTTGGAGTTTGGCATTGTGGATGAGCTTATCACATCTAATCGGACTCTGTTCGAGCGCAACGATCTCTCAGTGATTAGACATGAGCGCAGACATTTGAGTCGTTTTTGAGCCAGGAGCCGCACAGATATCGAGCACTTTGGTCATTCATTCGCCATATTCAAAAGCGAGAGGCGGTAAAAGACTCGAGAGCGACTGCATATAGGTCAGTCCTTCGCGAAAAAGTGGTGAACCCTTAAATGCGAATTCATCTGCTGGATCGAGTAAATAGACACCTTTAATAGGTGGGAATTTTGTCGCTGCGATGCCCAGCGTTGCAAGTTTTGCATCGATTTCTTCTTCGGAAGATTTGAGCGTATTTACGCGAAAGGAAGCCATTCGCTGAGTTGCAAAGGCGTCCATGACAGACTGATAATCGGTATCCACGAGAATAGACCGTAGACGGGAGTTGAGAAGTTTTGGAAGCATGGGCGTATTGAACAGAGAATCTTGCGTTTTGCAAATGGGAAGTAGACTTGCCTCATGCAGATGGATTTTACCGTTCCGGTGATAGACAATTTTGGCGACATGGGATTTGCACTCTCACTCGCTATTTGTTTGATGCAAAAATACCCCGATCTCACTATTCATTTTTGGAGCGAAGACCGCGATCTTTTCGATCGCATGCTGGGTTCAGAGAGTTTTCCTTCTCTCCAATATCACAAACTTGATGATTGGGAGGCAAGCCAACACAGCGAGATCAGATGCAATTTTTTTGGGCTTAAAATCAACGAAGAAACGCTTCAAAATGCCTTTCCACATACGATTCTCAATTTTGATTATCTGCAATTTCATAAGGATCGTGGATATCAGAATCCTGGAGTTGCATCGCTCCACAAAACAACCTACACCGTCGGTCAATCTACGGTCATTCATCTCGTCCCAAGCATCCTTGAGGAATGAGCTGGAGTGGTCATCCCGAGGCAAAATGAAGAAATGACTCGAGAAAAATTCAAAGAAAAATATGCACTTGGTTCTTTAAAACACACCCAAAAATGGTGTAGTGTTTTTGTCTATCCATCAAGCCTCGAAGCCATCTCTCTGCTTGCACAGAATCATCCAGAATATCAATTCCTGATGTGTGGTGGGCTATCGATTGAGGCAAACAATTGCACCAGCCTCCCCTTTCTTCCCCTGGCAGACTACAGCGCACTCCTAAACCTCAGTGATACAAATATCGTACGATGAGAAAATAGTCTCATCTGAGCCTTGCTCGCTGGAAAGCCGTTTTTGTGGGATATATATCGCGAGAGCAATAATGCTCATTTTGAAAAAATCCAGGACTTTACAGACTACGTCGATGAGACGATTCCTTGGGGTGAGACATTGAAGGATTTTGTGATCGAAAATTCTCCTCAAAAAAGTCTCGAAAAACTCCTATTCGCAGATAAGATCAATTTCCGAGCACTTGCAAAAAAACTCGAAATGCACGATATTACTGACACCATCGCAGCGACTCTTGACGATATCTCATTCACCTAAAATCAATATGGAACCAATCCTCAAACATGTAGACGCATTCATTGTTACTGGTATCACTACTCGAACCAAAAACCAAGATGAAGGCAATCCTGTCACTGCTAAAATCGGACCTCTCTGGGGCAAATTTTTTAGTGAAGGGATCAGTGATAAAATTACGGACAAAGATCCAGAAAGTGCAATGTATGGCACGTATTCAAATTACGAATCCGACGCTTCTGGATTATTTGATGTCACAGTTGGCCACAAAACTACGGAGATTTCCTTTGATGACAATATGAGAAGCGTAGAAATACCAAGTGGAAGCTATCTCGTATTCGAAAAATCAGGAGCGATGCCACAGTCCGTCATTGATGCCTGGATGGATGTTTGGCAATTCTTCCCTGCTCATCCGGAGCACGAGCGTGCCTATATCGCGGATTTTGAACACTATATCGGAGTAGACAGAGTCGCGGTATATATTGGAATCAAATAGTCATGTTCGTGCGCTTGAGAGAGAAGTATTCCCGTGCAATAAAATTCATCTGGGAAATCGTTTATAAGAAGCATCGCAGATACTTCCTCATTGCGCTCATTACAACCATTGTTGCGCGTTTGATCCAGGCAGGACTCCCCTATCTTGTGAAGCTCGAGATGGACCAGCTTGTCGAAAAAAGCGCGACATTTTTTATGTTCACGAATACGCCATATGGAATATTTTTGATCATTTTAGGAATCATATTTATCGCAGACCTTCTCAAAGCACTGATAGATCTCGGCTTCAAACTCGCAACCGAAGTCGAAAAAAAGCGTCTCGAAAACAGTCTCCTCATTGAAGTCACCGAACGCACACAGTTTCTGGATCCAGGCTACTCGCTCTCTGCAAGATATCAAAGACTCATCGAGAGCGCCAGAAGTACCGTAAATGACATGCCCGCCAAAATCGAGGATTTCACCATCGCTAAAATTGGGATGTTTATTACGGCGAGTTCAGTACTCCTTGTATTTTCGTTCACGGATTACAAAATATTTTTGCTTGTATTTGTATCTGCGATATTCGCATTTTTGATACAGCAGCACAAAAATGCGTTCATGATACACTTTAATCTCAAGAGCAATCATGAGCTCACTTCTCTCAGATGGAACATGGAAGCTGCATTACAACGGTCATATCATCACATAGTCGTCAATGGCGCAACGAAATCATTTACGCAAAAATTTGCTGGAATTCTTGAGCAAATCGCAGTGAGTCGCAAGACTGAAGTCCTCGGTGATGCCAGCTGGAGCATTGTGCAACTCATCAATGAGAATTTCTTTACATTGCTCATCAAAATGTATGTCTGATATACGATTTACTATTCGACTGGATCCATCGGTCTTATGACAATGACGATGCTCTATACCTCTCAAATATGAGAGGTCGTAAATAATATTCTCAGTACTTGGATCGATAAAAACAAGATTGCAGATGATCTCGCTCGAATGGAGCTTTTCCTTGGAATGACCGAGAACGGCGATCAACTGCGGATTAATTGTATCTCACATCCCGTAGAATCCATCAGTATTCGCAATTGCGTATTCCAGTATCCAAAATCTGCAGAAGCTGAAAAATCCTTCATAGATATCTCAATACGACGAATCGAATCCTACAAAAATATGAATACCTGGGATCTTGATGAGATCCACATGCTCAAAGAACTCAAGGCCGAAATCGAGCTCCCAAGCCCCGTGATTCTCCATGACATCAATCTGAGTTTTAAAAAAGGAAATATCTACGGTATCGTCGGCAAAAATGGTGCAGGCAAAACGACGCTCATTAATCTCATCCTTGGATTCTTCTCAAACTACGAAGGAACGATCAGCTACAACAAGATTGAAGGTAAAACAATTAGGCGTGATGCACTCTATTCACTCGCCTCATACGTCAGCCAGGATCCGTTTATTATGAATGGCAGATTCACGATCCGTGAAAATCTCACGCTCGGGGTTGAACGCGCAGTCAGCGATGATGAGCTCTGGAAGCTCTTGGATAACTTCGGACTCAAAACCAAGATCCAAAAACTCCGACTCGGTCTCGATAATAATATTGGCTGGGATGACGATCTCTCCGGTGGACAAAGACAGCTTATTGCGATTATTCGTACACTACTCCAAGATCGCCCCATTCTCATCCTCGACGAAGGAACAAACCAGCTCGATGCCGAAAACGAGCTTCGTATCATGCGAGAGCTCCTGGGAGAAAAAAGCGAAAAGATTATTATTTTCATCACTCATCGCATGTCGACGATTCGCCATGTCGATACGATCTATTGCATCGAGGATGGAAAAATCACGAGCACTGGTAATCATGAATCCCTTATCGGCTGAGATAATCCATATGCAAAATTCTATGATATCCAGCATTCAAATGAGGGTGTAACGTCCAAAGTGGAGGCATAAAAAAACACCCGAATCTCGGGTGTTTTTTTATAGAAGAAACTAGTTCTTCGCGCGCTCCATGTATTCTCCAGTTTCTGGGGAAACCATGATGTATTCATCAGCATTGATAAATCCTGGAACTCGGAGCTCAAGACCAGTTTCGAGCTTTACGAGCTTGTCGACCTTTCCATCAGCTGTGTTACCAGCGACTGCAGGATCAGCTTCGGTAACTTTGAGTTTTACCTTTTGTGGAAGCATAACACCAACGAGACGACCTTCAAAGCTCTGGATATCAACGATAAGTCCTTCTGTGAGATAGAACTTCGCATCTCCGATATCTTCTTCGCTGAGTTCGATCTGTTCAAAACTCTCCTGATCCATAAATGCGTACATTCCAGCTGATTCGTAGAGGAACTCGAATTTTGAACGAGCGAGTGTTACGTCGTCCATCTTTTCTTCAGAATCGAAGATCTTATCCTGCATTCCCTTCTGGAGAAGGTTCTTGAGACGGAGCTTGATATTTGTAGCTCCACGTCCTGCGCGGTGCATTTCGAATCGGAGAACCACCATAAGGTCGTTTCCAATTTTTACAACGGTACCTACGCGGCACTGCATAGCTGTTTTCATAGGCAAAAAGTCAAAGTATTAAAGTGAAAATAACATGAGACTCCCAAGAGTTCGAGTCTAAAGAATCCCTTATTATTTTCGTATATCTCAGGAGAGATTAGGCATTTTGCTCATCCTTCGCTAAAGCTACGGAGAGCATTCTTCCCAATCGTACTGGCGTGCCATTCGAAGCTTCGAAGAAGCGAAGAATGGTGCCCAAGATGGGACTTCCCTTCGGGCCTCCCTCGGCCGAAAGCCAAATCGTTGGCTTTCTATCCCGCGATGCGGGATGCCTCACGTTCAAGTTCGTCAGTTATTTCTGTGCATGGTGCCCAAGATGGGACTTGAACCCACATAGGATTGCTCCTACAGGTATCTGAAACCTGCGTGTCTACCAATTCCACCACCTGGGCGCGATTGCGCGCAGAGAGTAATGAAAAGGCAGGAAAATGCAAGTTTGAGGGAATTTGAAGGGAATTTTCTGATCGCAATAACATGCTTCTTGCGCCAAGATATATCTAGAATAGAAAATTCGCAGAAAAATTTCTGTGAATTTGTTTTCCCTCTTATCGAACGCTCTTCCTTCGAATTCTACACACCTCTCTTCCGACTGTTTGACCAGGACGGCGGTAGAGGAGGGTTCCGTACTTTGTGGGTTGGATTTCTTTGTAATTACCGAGAAGCGGATCAATCTCGAATCCCATCTTTTTTACGAGTTCGTAAAATTCGGTGAAATACATAAATTCTCCTTTGAGTCCCCAACATGGGATCGTCATGACAATCGTACCATCAAATTTAGCAGTCCAGAGGCCACGGAACATACTTTCGTAGATGACGACGAGATTGCGTTTTTCGACAGCGACTTTTTCTTTGGTGATGGTTTCTTGAGAGAAGATGCTTCCAAGATATCCTTCACTGACGATGTGGGTAACGTCTCGGAGTCGAGGGAAATTGGCGATATTTTTTGCATCGAGACCCATGACATAGGCATCGATTTGGAGTTTTCGTGCTTCTGCAAATCGTTCGATTCCTACCTTTGTAGCGCTCACCATTTCAGCACTGATATCTGACGCAAGAAGTTTCGTAATACCCATATTTGCACCTTCGATAAGGACAGTTCCGAGTCCACAGAACGGATCATAGAGACCGGTTTTAGGCGTCACATCACTCTGACCGAGTGCAAGATTGACCATGGTCTGAGCAAGTTTTGGGGGAAGCATTCCGACTTCCATATCGCGCTCTTTTTTGAGATCACGCGCCGCATAGGCATCGATATCCTGAATTGCTGTCGTCGCAGCAAGTACCGTCTCCCCTGCACATTCGAGCATAAAAAACTCTCGCTCATAGAACGCGAGACTCTCTTTTTTTACGACTGCAGAGACGAGATTGCGATCGTCTTTATTGGCAAAACGGATGCTTTTCCCCTTTATCTTGAGATCCTTCTTAATACGAAGCCCCATCGAAAATACTGGGATTTTTGGTCCGATAGCTCCGAGTGCAAATGAAATCTTCCCTTCGTCTGTAGTTTTTTCGAGGATTTCGGTGACTCGATGCGGGAACATTTTTAGGTCACGAAGCGGCATAATAATCCGAAATGCGCGGATAACTCCGCCCATATTCCAGAACATATTTCGCACATCACGGCCCGTACGCAAAAATACGAGTTTTTCAGAGACCTTCTCTATCGCGTCTTTTCCAAAAAGTGCTTCGAGTTCGGCGAGTGAGAGCTTCCACTCGCGTCCGAGTTCAAATGCGTAGTACGATAGATTATCTTTGTTGGTCATTATTGAGTTTTTGGAATTGTTCTCTTTTTTGAGATATCAAGATATGAAGATGTGCTTTTTGCACAATAACTGTGCGAGAGGCGTGAGCAATATTTACACTGCTGAGGTATTTTGCCAGTTCCTCAATCTCCGATGCAGAACACTGATCGACAAGTACGAGCAGATGCTTCATGCGATTTTCATCGGGACCCAGATCTTCGGATGGGAGTCTGAGTTTTGGATCCATGGACTGATGTATATTTTCGTCCCACAAGCTGATCATTCGAAGTATCTGAGTGAGCGGATTTACCGGAGTAACTCGAGAATTGAGTGAATATATCTGCGCTGTTTCGAGTCCTTTTGGAGTTTCTTTAAGAGCTGAATCATCTACTACTGAGGGCTTTACAGGGAGGAGATCATACACGCGCTGAATAAGAATTTCCCGAGTTTTTATGATCTCAGCCACTGCAGCAAGATACTGGAAGTTTGTATCACGAAACCTTTGTTCGAGATTTTTTTCAGCCTTGAGATCGCGATGTTCACCGAGTGGGATGATATCAGCTGGCATAAAAGCTATTTACTGATGATTCTTTCGAGTCCGACGCGTCCTTTTTCTTTGTCGACGGCGATGATTTTTACATCGACTTCTTGGCCAACTTGGACGTATTTATTGATGTCTTCAACACGCTCAGTAACTCCGAGTTTTGAGATATGCATCATTCCTGATTTTCCCTTCGCCCATTCAACGATTGCGCCGACACCATCGAGGATTTTGACGATCTTTCCATGGAGCATATCTCCAACTTCGTCATCTTTGAGAATACCCTTGATAAAGGCAAGTGCTGCCTGACCGGAGGCCTGATCTTTGGCTGTGATTGAACACTGCCCGTCATCCTCGAGATTGACCTGGACACCGAAATCCTTTTCGATTCCCTGGATCGTCTCTCCACCCTTTCCGATAACTTCGCGCATCTTGGCCTCAGGTACGAATACTGAGAGTATAAATGGCGCGTAAGGAGAGAGATTTGGTCTTGGAACAGCGAGGGTTTTTTTCATTTCACCAGAGATATATCCAAGCGCACCCTTTGCTTGAGCAAAAACTCGTGCAATAACCTCAAGTGGAAGACCTGCGATCTTACAGTCCATCTGAAGCGCTGTGAGTCCACGATCTGTTCCTGCAACCTTAAAATCGAGATCTCCGAGGAAGTCTTCTTGTGCCTGGATATCTGAGAGGATTTCGTATTGTCGTGTTTCTTCGTCGAAGATCATACCCATGGCGACACCAGCAACCATAGCCTTAATCGGAACTCCAGCGTCCATGAGTGAGAGCGTTGATCCACAGATCGACGCCATCGAAGATGATCCGTTACACGTCGTAATTTCAGAAACTACGCGGATAAAATATGGGAATTCTGCAAGTGATGGGAGCACGACCTCGACAGCCTTTTCGGCGAGTCGTCCATGACCGATTTCACGTCTGCTCACTCCACGAAGTGGCTTCACTTCTCCCACCGAAAACGGAGGAAAATTGTAGTGATGGATGTAGCGCTTAGTGTTTTCTTCGAACATATCATCAACGATCTGGATGTCACCAGGACCTCCGAGAGTTGTGATCGAGAGTGCTTGCGTAACTCCACGTTCAAAGAGAACTGAGCCATGTGTTCGAGGAAGGAGTCCGGCCTCAGACCGAACTGGACGAACCTCGTCGAGTTTGCGACCATCGAGACGGATTTTTTCAACAAGAACCTTGCGGCGCATGTGGTGTTTTACTGCACCATAGACATATTCTGCAACTTCAGAAGGCGAAACTTCGTTAGATTCTGCTGCCTCGTCATATCCGAGAACTCCCAGAACACGCTCCTCGAGGAGATGAAGTTGGTGATGAAATTCCATCTTTCCTGTACCGAAAAGTGGCTTGATTTCCTCATCTGTAACGATATCAAAAATGCGGTTTTTGAGTTCTTCGTTGTCTTGCTTACAAGTAAGCACAATACTTGGAAGGGCGTGAGTCTGGAGATAGACGCGTACGAAATCTTCTTGAGCATTACAGAGCTCTTTGATCGCAGCATGTGCAAATTCAAAAGCACGAAGCATAACAGTGTCCTCAATTTCGTAGGCCTGAGATTCGACCATGGTCATGGCGTCTTTGGTACCTGCAACCGTGAGATCGAGCTTTGCAGTGGCGAGCACCTCAAATGTTGGATCGAACACAAATTGGTCATCAGCAGTGAGCGCAATGCGAACTCCAGCTACTGGACCTTCAAACTGAGCGCATCCCGAGAGCAAAAGTGAGAGAGAAGCCCCAGTAATTCCCCAAAATCCAAAGTCAGAAACTCCGGATGAAGAGAGAATAGTAGAGATAATCTGTACTTCGTTGAGCACGCCCTTTGGGAACATTGGCCGAATTGGTCGGTCGATGAGACGCGAGTTGAGAATCGCCGTCTCAGATGGACGACCTTCTCGCTTCATAAAGCGGTTTCCGCCAATCTTTCCAGAGGCGTAGTATTTTTCTTGAAATTCGACACTGAGTGGGAAAAACGAAGCATTGAGATTTGCTTCTTGTTTGATGCCAACGGTCGTGAGGAGATAGTTGCCAACTTCGTCTAAAATAACGGCAGAACCGTCAGCAAGATGAGCGAGCTTTCCAGATTGGAAAGTAATAGCTTTACCAGCAATGGTATATGTCTTAATCACGGGTTGTTTGTCGACCACGTTCTGATCCGAAAGTCCAGGAATCATAGGAGAAAATGAAAAAATATTCCTTTCCTCCGCTTCGCGGATGTCTCTCCAGAGCATTCTCTGGAGAAGCGACGCGCACTGAGGAAAAGGTTCGCGCGCATTATAGCGAGAAGGACAGAAATAGGAAGTTTAGTGAAGCTTGCCAGGAATACCTGTATTTTGCAGGGCGAGGTAGTATTCTATGCGATCAGAAGGACTAAAATTTTTCATGTTTTCACGCGTCTCCACAAACCACTCATCTGCCAACGGTATATCTTTGCATCCATCACGAAAAGTCCATGCAATAGCATTCGTGAGCATATAGAGATCAGGATGTTCACTGAAGCATTCAAAATATGCTCGTGCTTCTGTAGTGATAGCTTCTGTGAGATATGCAAGCATCGCATATTTTGTATCTCGAAAAATAAATGCCTCATTCGTCATATCACCTGACTGCATACCTATAAATGTCTGGAGCATTGCAAGATAGACCGCTTCATCTTCGCGGAGTAAGAGAGCTCTTATTCGCTCAAAATACTCTACCGCTTTGTCAGGATTGGGCGAGAGAATAGCCTGACCCGTAGCAAGCCAGAGATAATCACTCACTTCTTTAGGCAAGATTTTTCATCGAGCATCAAACTCAGAGAGCTGCTCGGTTGTAAAGTTCAGATAAGTTTGGAGCACAGCTGGATTCATACTCTTTCGAGTTTCGGGCTTCATCCTATGAAGATCGCCCAGGAGGGCCATTTTGTCGGCAAATGTACCCGTAGAAAAATACTCTACGTAGAGCCGTAAATAATCGAGATTTTGATGGTGATCCAAATGCTCCAAATATCCCATGACACGATCTCTATTACCGACTGCAAGCTCGTGAGACGCAAGGTCAAAGAGGTATTTTGGGTTTTTGGTCTGATCGTAGAGTTTTTGCACTCGAGATTCCATGGAAGTAGATCAGAATTCATGTGAGTGATTACTGATCATCCATTCTTGAGCCAAGACATTCCCCATATTTGCAGCCTCAGTAAGGTATGCCTCAGCCTTGGCATTCTCTCATGTAAAAAAATATGTCTGCCCGAGAAGCACGAGAGCATCACTCTGAACCGATGGCTCAGCGTCTTTAGTTATTCGTACAAACTTACGAGCAATAGTCCTGAGATTTGGTATCTTACCAGTCTGCTGAACCTCATTGCGAGTCGGGAGAATTTCTTGCATCAGCACGTCGACTAAGCCCATATTATTGCGCAGTATGTCCATAAGCGCAGAAAAGACCTCCATATCCGAGAGATTTGCTTGACCGAGGTAATATAGAGCATCCGCATCTCGGCTTTGCGAGAGCAGGAATAGTCCGATAAATTTGCATTCTTCTTTGGTGTAGTCTCGTGCTGAGCACATATCAAGAACTCATTCGGTGATTTCTGGGGGACAGCCGCAGAGGAGAGCATTCATCATAACAAAAAGTCTCATCGAAGAGCCGAATTTTTCGCTCTTTACTATGCTTTGCTTGGCAACGATTTCTGCAAAAACAATATCCCTATTTTGAGCTGAATCCATTGTAATGCCAGCCACATTCTTTACATGCTCATAAAACCGAGCGAATTCTTCACCTCCTTGATCAAGCGTTTCTTGAATAGCGGCACTAAGCTGCAGTTTTTGATGAGCTGCTGTTATGAAGCGTTCATTTTGGAATATGTTTCCGATATCCACAAGGTCGGCGTAGATGGCTCTCGCAGTATGATCATAGAATCTGCCCGATGTAGCAGAGATATGAGATAAAATCAGCATACAAAAATCCTCAGAATCATCCACATCCGCACTGGCCAATGTAAAATCATCCACTGGCTCATCCGGACGAGTAAGATACAATGCGAGCTGCGACGAAAACACTCTAAAGTGTTCACGAAGCAACTCCACGCCCTCTTGGTTTTCAAGATACTTTTTGATGGTGGCAACATACTGTTTAGCACTCTCAAAATCAGCAAGCTCAAGTGCCTTGAGTTGTAGAATTTCAAGATGTATTTTGCCATCTGCGTAGACTCATGCCTCGTCCCGTCAAAAAAGTGTCTCGAGCGAGGTATGTAATCGATCGCGCGCAGAAGAACTATAGTGCACTTCTCACTCTGCAGAAGCCTGCTGTACAAGTTTGAGAGTATATTCTCAAACAAGATGCGCATGCACCTGAACTTGTGGATGACTCTCTACAATTTTTTCCCATTTCTCGAGCATACTCGCAATATTGCCCCGCTTGTATTCTCGTTGCAAAATAATCTGCAGTCTCTCAAAAGAGCTATTTTCATGGAGAAGATGCTCGAGCTCTTGATCATCACTCTCCTGTATCAATGAGCTTATTTGAGCAGCCTGATTCGCTATGAGACTCTGCACTCACTGGAACTCTCAATTAAATTCGTCGAGTGTAATGACTCGATCTAGATCTGGTTGGCGTTGCATAGGAGGATCTTAGTGGAGGTATCGCGAAACAGGAAGTGAATGATCATTATCATGGGCAATCACTTCCTCCATCGTTATCATTTTTTGAGCATCTCAGGCAAGCTCATAGTATTTTTTAGCCTCGATTGCATCGCCAAATATATAAAAACAGATCTTTCCGATCGTTGCATATGTTTTTATTGCTGTCTGCTCGTGACATTTAGACTCAGGGGATCGGATCACTTTAATGAAATCCGCTATATCTTCACACACTGCAGCATACATGTAACTCTTGTTTACTTCATCATGCGTGTCATTTTGCGCTACATCAGCGAGATTTCTTTCAAACAGTTTATCATAGTACTCAAAAACCTCCCTCCAAATGCCTAGATTATTACTTTGTAACAACTGATAGAGTCATTCCCAATACTCTGGCATTTTATGAACAGCTTCATCATCTTCCATGAGGAAAAATCTCAGATGTCTGAGTTTTTCGGAAGCAGTGACTTTAAATTCTCAAGCATCTCTTCCTTCGGAAATCCAGCACGAAAGGCTCAAATATGCTCCGAATTCCTCTCCGGATGCCATCCTATAATCTGGTCCTGCCTGACTATCGAGAATATTGCCTAGAACTTCATACCCCAGTTGGACGACCTTTGCTTGATCCGCAGATATTGGACGAAGTCACTCTACTTGCTCTTCTTTATGGCTTGTTTCATCTTCTTCAGTAAGGACGTTCCATGCTATCGCGATGGTTGCTGTATTTGCAAACTCTGCATCGATATTTGGAACTTCGATATGTTTTCAGATCGCATACCAATGAATGAGCTCTTGCCAATGTCCTAATTCAGCTGAGATAAACATCAGATCAGGGATCACAGACTCAAGATGATGCTCTTGCCAGACTTTTTCAAAGCACTGAAGTGCGGATTCATTGTCTCCCGTCAGCTCATCGAGCAATCCAAGTTGTCGAAACATTTCTGGATCTTGCTCACAAGTAAGAAGACAGATGCATTTGGCAGCGTCAAATAATTCATCATGCTTGTAAGCTTCGATCATGACATGATCAAGTTCTTTGCTGTATTCAGGATGGAGAGCACGAAGTCAATTTGTGTGCTTCTTTATAAAACTCGAGAGCCAATTTTTCGAAGATTTTGGCCTGAGATGACCAAGTTCTACAAGACACGCTCGAAGGTATTCTGCATTTTTACCGATTGTTTCTTCACTTTCATCCTCCGAGGCAATCGTCACAAGTGCCTTCAGTGCATCAATATCATCAAGTCCAACCTCAAGGAAGTGATCTATCAGTCTCTCGTCCTCTATGGTATCAGGAAACTCGTGGAATGCCTGCGCAAGTGCCTTTTGATTTACCTGTGAGAAATGAGAGGTAAGAAGCAAGTCAGAGAGACTTTTTGCAATCCCCTCGTTCACTCAGAGCAACGAACATTCTAAGAAGAGATAAAAAAATTCTTCTTCTAGTGGATATGTCTCACCCTCAGTAATGATCTGTTTTACATGGAGACGTCTAAAAGATTTACCATATTTTTCATCGATTTCTTCGATAGCTTTTCGGTAGGCTATTTTTAAATTTTCTGGGAAGGTATCATATTTTTGAGTCGCATATGCAATTCGTTCATGCTGCTGAAATGCCGAAATCGCATCAATAGAATTTTCTCCATATGTATCCTGATCACGCAGGAAGCACTGATCGTGGATTACTTCCATTGCCTCAAGTAAGTCGAGATCCTCATCAAACCAGCAAAGATCTTGTATGTATCCCAGGTGCATAGCGAGATATTCTTGCAATGAGTAGCGCTCAGTCGTATCTTCTGGGGTTTGTATAACTTGATCTGTCAGCATACTCACCTGTGTCTGCACCTGCGGCACACGCTCAACAAGACGAGCTCGCACCATACCCTGAGGAGGTTTTACATCGGTTGATTCGTCCTTTTTCTGTACATTTTTTTGCTTGTCTTCTTCCTCTTCCTTGGCAGTATACACTCTAAGAGCGAGCGGCGAAGCATAGGTTTCAAAGTAATTGCAGAGCCATGTTTTTCACTCATCTCAGAGCTCTAAAATATGTGCAATCATCTCAATATATTCTCTCGCATTGTCTACATCGTTCAATTCAATCGCGCCCATTTGATGGAGTGCGAGCTTGAACTCATGGGTTTCTAGGGTATCGATAAACGGCTCGGTCATTTCTTTAATGGACTCAAGCGCCTGCATCCGCTGTATACCCCCGATGGTTTCTCCTGACTCAGATGCATGTCTTTGAATCGCTAAGTAGTCAGAATCAAGATACAGTCTTTCACTCGTCAGCAGAGGAAAAACATTACGAAGTTTCCTCCCTGATATCCTCATAGCAGAAACAAGAAGCTCATACGCATGCATCGCGCGAACTCTATCACCCTTAAATAAATATTCACGTACCAGCAATGTAAGGCAATTCTGATCTTGATGTTTTTGCCATCCAAGCTCATGAATTCGGATCGCTTCAGCATAATTCTTCTGATTTCCATAGGAAATTCAGAGTAAAAAATATGCATATCACTCGCCAAGCTCCACACCATGCTTAAAATACTCTTGTGCTTTAAGTGGAGAATCAAGAAAATTCTCATATATGCGGCCAATCGTCACAAAAATCCGAGAACCATAGGTCTCCAATAGATTACCGTTGGCTCTCGCCAGAATTTTTTCGATGATTTCTTGCTGAGCTTGCGCAAAACGAGGTTTATGAGCAAGCTCATCTGGCGTAAGATCAAACTCACTAATATCGAGGAAGGTATCGATCATTGTATCGAGAAGTTCCGCCACTTCCTCCGCATCGATGCGGAGAGCCATTCGGTAAAAACCAAAAGCATTATTGAACCATCCAAGCTTTAAAAAGGCCTGTGCGATATCTGCAGCAAGATTCGGATTTACATACTGACTAAAAATCCTTTGCTCCTCAAATAGACTCTTTGCTTGCGCTATTTTTTGTACATCCTCTGTCTTGAGTAACTCGAGAACCATTCAAATAAAGTCTTCGGACTCTATTCGTATAGTGTTCTCCTCTGACGTGAGCTCACGTAACATTCGCTCCTCGTAGGCCAATGTTTGGATGGCTTCTGGGGACAGTTGCTTGTTTTCTGAGTTTAAAGGAGATGGCTCAGATACACCTGGATGCAATGAATTCATTAATTACTTTTAGCCAAAAAAAGAGATCGGTCAAATAAACTGATCTCTTTTTGTAATTTTCTTATTATTTCGCTGCCGCGTCCAATATTCCAAAGAATTCCTCTGGAGTACTAAAATTGACGATTGTGTCACCCAAATAGATGGAAGGTGTTCACTGTAATCCAAGGCGATCACCATCCTTCATCTCACTCGTGAGCTTCTTTTGGTACCATGCTTCAGTGATACATTTTTGGAAGTCTGGATCAGTTATACCTGCCTTTTTTGCAACATCTGCACGTTCGGTATCTGTAACAGCAGCGCCCTTCTTGCTGTCTTCGAGATCGTACAACGCATTGCGGAATTCGTGGAATTTACCAGTTGGAAGTGCGCAGAGTCCTGCAAGTGCATCACCTTCTGCATTTTGGTGCACCATGGTGAGTGGATAATTCTTGAATGTAACCGTGATCTTTTTAGTATCTATATAGTCTTTCCAGAGCTTGTCTTCGATCTTTTTGTGGAAACTAATACATGCAGGACACTGATAGTCCGAAAAGACCGTGAGTTGTACTTTTGAGTTTGGAGCTCCATAAACGGCGCTCTCAACATCCTTAGTAACCGTGCTCGTATAGGTAGAATTTACGTATTCACCAGTACCAGCTGGCTTTGCTGGAGTAATTGCCCCACATCAGGCAAGCAAAAAACACGAAACAAATGTAAAAATAAGGCGCATAAGAAAAAATTTGGGATATTCTCGTGAAGAATACACGAGAGGATGATATTGTAAACCGAACAAGCTTGAAAGATCGGACTTTTATTCTATACTTCCATGTTTTAACCAACTTTAAATATGACTCACATTCGCCCAGCTCTCCCGTATGCAATGGATGCACTCGCACCATTCATCTCAGTCGAAACACTCGAATTTCACTCTGGTAAGCACCACCAAACCTATGTAGACAATCTCAATAAACTCATCGTCGGAACCGAATTCGAAGATGCTTCCCTCGAAGAAATCATCAAAAAATCAAGCGGTGGTATCTTTAATAACGCCGCTCAGATCTGGAATCATACATTCTATTTTGATTCACTCGCAGCTGCCACTGGACAAACTCCAACCGGTAAACTTCTCGAAGCTATCAACCAGAAATGGGGGTCATTTGAATCATTTCAGGCCGAATTTGCAAAACTTGCACTCGCAACCTTTGGATCTGGATGGGCTTGGCTCATCAAAAAGCCAGATGGAACACTCGATCTCGTGAGCACCAGCAATGCAGCAACCCCCCTTACTAGTAGCGACACAGCCCTCCTCACTTGTGATGTCTGGGAACATGCCTACTACATCGACTACCGCAATGCTCGTGCAAAATACATCGAGAATTTTTGGAATATCACCAATTGGCCAAAGATCGAAGAACGTTTTGCAGCATAAATCAAAAAGAGCGGTAATCCCGCTCTTTTTTTACAAACACGCCAGAAGCATAAAAAATCCCCGATTGCTCGGGGATTTTAATAGGTTGGAAAACCTATTATGCAGCTACTGGAACTACGTTGTGTGCTTCAACACCACCCTTCTTGCTTGGTGCAACATCGTAAGTAACAGCCTGACCTTCCTGGAGAAGATCGAAGTTTGAAGCTCCTCCGTCTACCTTAGTGCAGTGGAAGAATACGTCATCACCACCGAGTGCAGGAGAAATGAAACCAAAACCCTTTGCAGCTACGATCTTCTTAATAGTTCCGTCCATGTGTGCGAGAATAATAAATATATGCATCTCGCCCGTATAACCGAAACAGAGATTAGGATAAGTGTAGGACAATTCCAAAAGAAAGCAATAGTTTTCATGTGACGTATCTTATGCATTTTATGGATTTTTTGTCTGTGATGAGGAATGTGCGAGTTTTCTATCGTTTCAGAAAATACTTTTTTGCTTTACGATTTAAAAAATTCCCTTCCAAATGACTGGAAGGGAATTTTGATTAACAACCTTTTTGGCGGAAATACTCGACCAAATCAGTGATCGCAACTTCATCCTGAAGTCCTGTATCACGATCACGAACCGTTACCATACCTGTGGCATATCGGTCACCGTCGACACAGATCGCGAATGGAGTACCGACTTCGTCTGCACGGTAGTAGCGCTTTCCGATAGCTCCTGCATCGTCGTATTCACATACGAAGTGCTCAGAGAGGAGATTGAAGATTTCCATCGCTTCTGCTCCGAGTTTCTTTACAACTGGGAGGATCGCCACCTTGACTGGAGCGATATTTGGAGCGAATCGCATAATAATACGAGATCCTTCTTCGGTCTTTACTTCGTCGAATGCATTGGAAACCGTTGCAAGGAAGAGTCGAGTGAGTCCGACAGATGGCTCGATCACGTATGGGACATATTTCTTCGTCACGGTCTGATCTCCTTCCTGTGTCTGAGAAGTATACGAGAGATCAGCCTTGGACTCTGCCATGTGTGCCTTGAGGTCAAAATCCGTACGGTCCGCGATACCCCAGAGCTCTCCCCAACCGATCGAAGGGAAGAAGAATTCGATATCCGAAGTTCCTGCAGAATAATGCGAGAGCTCTTCTTTTTCATGATCACGCATGCGGAGTGACTCTGGTTTGATACCGATCACGTCCGTGAGGAATCGCATGCATTCTTTCTTCCATTTGTCGTGCCATTCGAGGTCGGTTCCTGGCTCACAGAAGAATTCGATTTCCATCTGCTCGAATTCTCGAGTTCGGAAGATAAAGTTACCTGGAGTGATTTCATTGCGGAATGCCTTACCAACCTGTGCGATACCAAATGGTACTTTCTTGCGGCTTGTACGTGCAACGTTTGCGAAGTTCACGAAGATACCCTGAGCCGTTTCTGGTCGAAGGTAGACATTGGAAGTTGAGTCCTCAGTAACTCCCTGTTTTGTCGAGAACATGAGGTTGAACTTGCGGACTTCTGTCCAATCAGCGTCTTTTCCAGTGTTTGGGTTTTTTACTTTTTCTTCTCGCATTACCTGCCCCTGTGTCTCGAGTGACCAGCTTTTCTGGTACGAGGTTTACGACGTTGTATTTTGAGACGAAATATTCCTTCGCAGCATCCACACCCATTTCTTTCTGCTTGTCTTCAATGAGGTTTTCGAGGAGCTTATCTGCTCGGAAACGCTCCTTTGTGAGCTTGTCATCGATGAGTGGATCTGAGAATCCCCCAACGTGTCCTGAAGCTACCCAAACTTGTGGATTCATGAGGATCGCAGCGTCAAGGAGTACCATGTCTGTACGCTTTTGTACGAAGTTCTTGATCCATGCATTTTTGATGTTTTCTTTGAGGGTTGCTCCGTATGGTCCGTAGTCCCAAGTATTCGCGAGTCCTCCGTAGATTTCTGATCCTTGGTAGACGAATCCTTTGATCTTCGCGAGATCGACGATTTGTTTCATTTCCATAACAAAAAAGATGAAGAGATAGCCCGTTTGAAGGATCAAAAAAAGACCTTCAGTAAGGTCTCGGGGTCCCACGGGTTAGGGACGGTTCCACCCGAGTTCCCTGTCACATGACAGGACTCTCTATGTTATCAACCGAATCTGGTTTCCAGGCCAGTTCTCGTATGGAAGACTCAGGAAGTATATTTTATGTCATTAAAAATGCAAGAAATGAAACTTTCACTGCCTATGGTGTCTGAGACAAAATCCGAGGCAGAATAGTTGAAAGAAAAATCGAACGGAGTACAAATAGGAAGTTACTTCACAATCCTGTAGGTAACTAAATACATTTTTTTAGAAAGATATATCATGACGTACGTAGCAAAAACAAACAATTTTTCCACTCACAGACAAAGGAGTCAAATATGGAAATTAATGCATTAAAACAAGAAGTTCAGGCAGTAATTGAGGCAACAAATAAGACACAACGCACTACGCTAGCGCATAATATGCTTAATAAGCTATACAGTGAATGTGTGGATAACTTAGATAAGTTCCATGATTTTCTCGACGATCTTATCTTGGATAATGACGGCGTGAAAGTATATGTTCTCATCGAAAAACTTGCAGAGAAACTCGGTGTAAAATTTGTTGATATGGATATTGTTCTCCCTTATGACAAAGAAGAAGAATATGAGGTAATATCATCAACAGATCTTGCAGATCTCATAGAGAATGCAAGAGACACTGGATATCTCGAAGAGTAACAAGTAGTAAGCCCACAAAGGGGTGGAGATGGATTCAGACGAATATAGACTGATGTCTATCTCCCAACAAAACTAAAAAAGCCATCGAGATCGATGGCTTTTTTACTGGTAAAATTACATGTACTACTTGCTATGGTAGTATTTTTTAGACAAAGGGCAGACGATTTGATTAAGGAATTTTGGCACATATAGTGACTAAGCATATCAACAGGAGAATATATGTTAAATAATAACAAAAATACAGAGCAATACATTAGAGTAATACAAAGAGCTTTAAGGATGACGCTTTATGCATATCCCGATTTTACATTAATTGATAAAATTAATCTCATCGGAGATAAGATTAAAAATCAATTAAAGTATACAGTTGGCTTTAAAGCGTTCTTTGCAACACTTTTGGCTGATAAAACAGGAATGCAAATTATCGCTCTTGTGGAGTATGTTACGGAAGCAAAAATAGGTATTAACAGTAGCCGCTGGGAAGATTTAAGAGCACTCGAAGACTTTCAAAATATCGTCAAGAGTTGCCTTGGTAAAGATCTAGCAGATGAATACTCAGAAAAGAAAAAGAATTTGAGTAACATAGGTCTTATTCCAAGTATCAAAGGCATTATTGCATTAAATTAATTGTATAAAAAAACCATCTCACGATGGTTTTTAATATGGCAAAAATTCAACAAAATAAAAAAATCACCCCGAAACGGGGTGATTTTTTTAAACATATACACCTCAGAATTTCCTCAAAAACGATGAAATTCGCGTGAAAAGCGAGAACCGCTGCAAGGTGTAGCGGAAGCTACTCCGAGCGAGGAAACGGAGCTTTGAACGTGAAGTTCGCGTTTTGGAGGAAATTCCCCAACTAGTGAACGAGGACGATAACCATTGGTTCCTTCCCCGTCTCTTCAAATATGACATCTGCAACCTTTTTAGAAGCGAATTCTTTGAAGGCTTCGGCGTTTTGGAAGCGCTGGATTTCGTTTTTGAGGGTATTGTCGAGGAGATCGATAATACGAGACTCGAGGCGAGGGAAATTTTGGAAACCAGGGAATCCTGCGGTATCAAGTTTGAAGAGGAAATCTCCTGGCTTCTTGGCAATAGAGACAGCAACTACACCACCAGCCTTGAGCTGCTCACGATCGTGGAGTTCAGGTTCTTTGGTGATACCGACCATGTATCCGTCAACGGTAAGGAGACGGTGAGATACGAACATGTCTGTGAGACGGTAGTCGTCCTTGGTAAATTCGACGATCTGGCCATTGCGAGTGATCACTACACGCTCTTTAGAGTAGCCGACTTCGTAGGCATTGCGGGCATTACCGTGGAGCATGTGTGGATATCCGTAGACCGGCATGAAGACTTCTGGTCGAATATGACTAATCATCTTTTTAGTGTCTTCGGCACGGGCATGTCCTCCGGCATGGATTTCGGATTCTTTGTACTGATAGATGCGAGGTCCTTGTGTGAGGATGATATCAAAGAGCCCCTGTACCGCACGCTCATTTCCTGGGATAACCGAAGATGAGAATACTACGATATCCGTAGCTCGGAGACTTGTGTCCTTGGATTCACCGGTTGCGATACGCATGAGAGCAGCATAACGCTCACCCTGCGCTCCTGTACAACAAATAGTTACTTCGTTGTCTGGAAGGCGATTTGCTTCTTCCATAGAGATGATCGTTCCTGGCTTTGGACGAGCATATCCGAGCTTGAAGGCAATATCCATGTAGTTATTCATTCCACGTCCGAGAAGCACGACCTTGCGGTTGTATTTTTCGGCTGCGGAGATAATGATCATGACACGGTCGATGATCGATGAGAATGTCGCAGTAATAACGCGTCCTTCTGATTTTTCAAAGATTTCTTCGATCGAGCGAACGACTTCGGATTCTGAGATAGACGAACCCATAAGATGGGCATTCGTTGAGTCAGAGAGAAGAGCGCGAACACCGCGATTTCCGATTGAATCCAGGAGTGAGTAGTCAGTACTTGGACGATATGGAAGTGGAGTTTTATCAAATTTCCAGTCACCAGTATGAACAAATCGTCCAACCGGAGTTTCGATGAGAATACCTACTGAGTCAGGGATTGAGTGATCAACCGTAAATGGCATAATCTGAAAATGCTCTCCTACCTGAATAGGTACATTGCGATTGATGCGCTCGAGATTAGTCATCGGAGCGTTGTTTTCAGCCTGCTTCATGGCCATGAGCTCGTAGGCCATGGATGTTGCAAAGGTTGGAACATTTCGTCCAAGCTGTTTGATTGCGTACGGCATCGCACCAATATGGTCGATATGTCCGTGAGTGATGACGATTCCGGCGAGTTTTTTACCCTTAATATAGCTGAGATCTGGGATCGAGCATGAGATACCGTGCTGATACTGGTCAGCAAATTGGAGACCCATGTCGATGATGAGAACTTCTCCGTTGTATTCAAATCCAGTACAGTTGAGACCTACCTGCTCTACTCCTCCAAATGGGATAATGCGGAGTACGTCCTTTGGTGTTGGAGTTGGGCGGAGTTCCTCATAACCGAGGAATTTTTTGAGCGCCTGTTGTGGTGTTACAAATGGGAATGAGCGCTTATTTCGCCATTTTGGAATCGAGATGAAGCTCGCGCCTGGCTCGAGTTTTTCGGGACCAGCTGAAGGCTTTGTATCTTTTCCTGCAAAATATCCACTACGCTCGCGTGGAGGCTTTGGAGCTCTGTCAGACGGAGCTTGAGATTTTGGATTTTTTCCTTCGTAAGCACGAGGAGGTCGAGCCTGAGAAGGCTGTGGAGCTGGAGTGTTTTCGCTATTTGGTTGCGCGTTTGCGTCTTCTAGAGGATTCATTGCTAAAGTGTATGAATAAGTGGGATAATGAGTGGTGTTTTTTTGAGTGTTTGTTCTGAGCATTTCTCGAGATCTTGTTTGATGAGGCGAACGAGATCTTTTTCTTCTATATCGGGAATATCTTGGATCGTTACTTCATAACTGGAACGTGCAGCTTTTTGGAGCTTCGCATGAGCATTACGAACTTCATTTGGAAGCAAATACCCTCGACTCTCGAGTCTTGGTGGTTGGAGAAGGGATCGTGTCGCACTATCGACCACAAAAGAAGCAACCATCACTCCAGCAGACGACATAAGAGAACGATTCTCTTCGATGTGTTTGGGGAGTGGTTGTTTGGAGCGGGACGAAGAACCTGGAACAGGTTTTTCTTTGGATTGGTGAGATCGGGACTGATTTGGCTGATTTGCGAATATGAGTGAATCACTCTGTCGCTTATTTGGACGCCTTCGTGGACCTCTTCTGTTCTTTTTGGGAGCGGAAGGGTTTTGTTGTCTCTCGATCTGGCCCAATTCACCCGAGGAGGAATGAATGTTTTGGTCAGTCATAGAACCGAGCTTTGCTCGTAAATACCTGTAAACCACATGGTTCTGAGCTATCTACGAACGCGAGACATACGCACAAAAGTGGGATGACTCTGATTAAAAAGGATGTGAGGTGAGATTTGCCTCCAAAATAGAGATATCTCGATATTCCATCTGCAAGGGCGGAATAAATTTACAAGAGGAAGTATAGCGTTTATCGCAGGTAAAACAAATATTTGTTTGTTTTGATGGCAACTTTGGTCGTGTCCCAAATATAGCTGGGAACACTCTTAGCCTCAAACGAAGTACCCTGAAATTCTGCCGAAGCAAAGACATTATCCGCGAGGAAATTATATTTTCGCGCAAGCGATGCATTTTTAGAGGCACGTCGCTTGAATTCGTCATTATGAAATACATAAAATGCGAATGATTCTGCAAAGTCCTCATATTTGTTTGTGAGCGCATATCCACTCACAAAATCGTCGACATTCATCCCTTTTTTCTTTTGGTTGTAGTCGATCCATGAGATTGCATAAAATTCATCGCTTGGATCAGATGAAAAGGTTTTTTTCATCAAAAAATGTAGATCTACTACGTGACCCAATTCGTGCACAAATACCTTGAGAAATTCGCTATCCGAAGGAATCGTAGCAATAATACTAACCCCAGCATTCGAAGTCTGCCCACGTGGCTCCGTGCGATTATCAACCATTTCGACAGAAATCGGTGTTACACGCTCGGATATAAAAGATGAGGCGAGCGTAGACTCGAGAAGTTTTTTGAGTGCTGGCGCACGATCACTGGTCGCTCGAAGGATGATTTCGTAGGGGGGTTTTTCGGGTGCACTTTCAAGACGTTGAATCACCTGTTCACGAGCTGTGAGACCAGAAGAAGTCATATCAAAATGAAGGTCTGATGCTTCGATATTCTCAGATTGAGAAGGAGAATTCCCACTAATCGGAGAATATGCCACCTGTACAAAAAGCAAAAGAGCGCTAAAAAGCGCTGCATAAAATGCAAAGAGAATAACGGCTGATCTAGGGAACTTCATATCTATCCTCCGATCTGATAAAAGAGACGGACGATGGCATTAACGAGAGGAAATGAGAGGAGCATGACCACAAATCCAATAATTCCAAATTTGAGGGAATTCTTACCGGTTTTGATACGCTCGTCGTCACCCATTGAGGTTACATAGAGAAATCCTGCATAGACGATCGCACCAATAGAGAGAAGTGATCCAACGATGATAATCTGATTGGCAATTGCCACGATGCGGTCTCGCGCACCAGTTTTATAGTCGTAATTATCCGCAGTAATGACCTTGTTTGGCTGACAACCACTGAGCATATCGGATACCGAAGATCATTCCTGATACGAACATGGCCCTGAATCTTCAGATCCTGCTGTGGGTGTTGCAGTGTTTGCCCCTTGGTTTCATTGTCCACTGAGTTTTTTAGTCTCATTGGCATAGGGGTCGGCTTCTGTTTTTGGTGCGGGTGTCGTTCCATCGTAACTTCCCATGCCTGGATTATCTGCAAAAACTGCAAAACCCGTACCCAAAAAAGTCTGAGTAACTACGAGAAGTAAGAGCACGAAGCGGATCATATTCATATGCTACGAGATAGAAAAGCCAGTGACGATTCGTACGATGACAAAAGCGAGCGGAGCGAGAGAAAGTCCGACTACTGTATACGCAAATGCGACCCATGCCTGTTTGAATTCTTGTGGATTTCCACGAGCATTAAAGAGTCGGAAACCTATAAAGATAAATATCCCAACGGCAATGAGTCCATATGCCGAGATGAGATAGACCTGGATGGTTTTGAGGAAATTATCCTTGAGTGATACATTCGTATCTGCCATTGCACTCGACGTACCACCTCCAACGAGCATGAGATCCGCAGTAGATTGATCCGCAAAGGCCGTACCCATAAGGACGAGCCCCAAAGCTAAGATCAAGAACGTAGTAAGACGTTTCATTAGTTGATTTTAAGGGAATTAACCGCGTCGATGATAGCATATGCTGCGCCAGAAAGCACTATTCCAACGAGAGCATAGGTGATGATATTTTTTGCACCCTTAATCTTGCCATCATCTCCGTATGAGAGCATCATGAGGATACCCCCATAGGTCAATGCAAGGATGGCGAGCAGTCCTGTGTACTTTATAACCTCTTTGATGATCTTCCCTATATATCCAGCTGGACCCACGCTCTCATTTTGAAATGGCAATCCAATACCCTTGTCCACATCAGGCAGAGCATTGAGAGCACCTGCAGCATGAGCACAATCAAGCCCATTTGCCACAAGTAGAATAAAAATCGCCAGTACTAGCTTAGACCTCATAAAATCCAGATTACGAATTGAATAATACCGTATGCAAGCAGCGCGACAACGAGCGCCTGAATGTTATAGGTAATGATTGTACGACCCTTGGTTGAACGATCCGAATCTCCTGCAGAAATCGCCATCAAGAAACCTCCAATCGTAATAAAGATCACCGCCCCCGTACTCACCACTACGAGTAAAAACTGTGCAACCTTACGAAGCATTTGAACGGTATTACCACCCTGAGTTCCTTCTTTATCGCCGTTGTAATAGCCTGGACCGGAGCCAGGAGCAAAAGTATTGGGATCAAATTTAAAGCTCGCACATCTGAGGTCACTCGCAGTCGCCCCGTCGCATGGATTTTTAGTAGTCGGTGAAGGGGTGCTTGCAGCAGTAGAAGCAGCTGTATCTCCCTGTCCTGCGAGTTTTTTTGTTTCGTTCGCGTAAGGATCTGTTTGTTGACTCTCGAGTTTTTTTGTTTCATTCGCATATGGGTCTGCAGTCGTGGAGCTTCCATCGATTGCTTGAGCACTTGGCGGCGTACTCGTATCAGCATTGGCAGGGGAAGTGCTGGAGTTTGTCGTACTCTGCGAGCTTGCAGTATTTTGTGGAGTGCTATCATCCGGCGCAGCTGACGCAGCCTGTTCACTCTTATCGAGATCACCCAAAAGAGTATCGATACTTTCTCCGCTCGCAGCAAAAATAGGTGAAAAATGTGACCAAGAAATGATCACGCCAACACCGAGGAGGATTTTTGGAAGTTGCTTCATATGCGCAAAATTGTAGAAGAAAGGACGTAAAATTCAAAACAATTGAATTTTTGAGGTGGAAGATATACTCGTATTACGTTTCCTATAGCATATGCGCATATTTCTTTCGATCATCGCGAACGGTCTTATATTGTTTGCCATTCAGTTCTTTTTGCCAGAAGTCATGGCAACCGGCGGATGGAAACTCTATTTTGTCTGAGGCGTGGTACTTGGTCTTTTAAATACATTTGTGAAGCCGATTCTCAAAATTTTTGGGTTTCCGCTGATTATTATCACATTTGGACTCTTTTCGATCATCATTAATGCGGTAATTCTCGGGTTACTCGAAAAGATTATTAGCGCGCTCAACATTGCGTGAGTCGCGTTTTCGACAGGAAGCTTTGTGAACTTCGCTATTTCGGTTGTGATTTTCACGCTCTTCAATACACTCTATAGCGTTTTTTTTAAGTAGAAATCATGTTTGAAATTCTCAAGTGGATCCTCGTAGCCGATAGCGTGCTTCTTTGTCTCCTCGTCGTTATTCAGTCTAAAGGTACTGGTCTCTCTCTTGCGCCAGGATCTGGTGACTTCGGAAAGTTCGAAAAACGTGGACCAGAAAAAGCTCTCCACGTTATCACCATTGTTCTCGCAGTCGTTTTTGTAGCGCTCTCAACTGCACTTTTCTTCCTCGGCGCTTAGCCAAAAACTTTTTATGCAGCTCTACTCTCGCATTAAGAAGTACTTATTCCTACTTGCTTGTATTTTCAGTGTCGCTACGGCGGCACATATTATTGCGCTCTACATTTATGAGGGTGCAGAGACTGTCCCCGAGAAGGGTGGCACGCTCACAGTTGGAATAATCGGAGGAAATCCGAGTCTCAATCCTACACAATATCGACTCGACGGCGGTAATGATTTTGCACTTCGATTCCTGTACCGTGGTCTTCTTAAATACAACATCGAAACCGGCTCAATGGAATGAGATCTCGCAAACTGTGATCTCTCTAAGAGTTACGGCGAAGTTCGATGTTATTTTAAACAGGGCTCCGTTTGGAGTACAGGTGAAAAGATCACAGATGAGGATATTCTCGCGACCTATTCACTCCTTGCGGAGACCGACATCAACAAAAAGATGCAATCGAGTCTCGCAAAACTTGCAATTACTCGTGAGGGCGACGCTATTGTGTTCCGATCTTCGACTCCTTCGAGTGAACTTGTCCATCTGCTCTCGACACCTATCATCAAAAAGTCGGTTACCGAAAAATTTAGAAACGGTACGATCAAGCCAGAAGATGCTGTATTCTCAGGGCCATACAGCCTAGAGAAGCGCGACAATGATACGATTCATCAGGCTGAACGCATCTCGCTGATGCGCAATAATATTCCATGGAATGGAGCTGGGTATTCAAAGTTTGTACTCCGATTTTATCCCGACAAAGAAAACCTCCTCGCTCAAACTGACAGTCTCAATTTTATCTATCCAGATAGTTCGATAACTGAGGCTCCATCAGCACGATTTGATACTGGTAAATTTTTGACGCCAGACTTTATCGCAGCATTTGCCAATACTGAGCGTGTGTCTCTCGGTCTTAGACAGATTGTTTTACCAATCATTACAAAGGTCCGCCCTGCTGAGACTGATAATCAGAACTACGCAGTAAAAAATCCATTTTTTACTGATACTTCTGTCGTCGAGACAGGCTCAGGTGATATTGATAAACGTCTTGCTACACTCGGATATTTCCGCAAAAAGGCACTTCTTGAGATGGAAAAAACGGCTCCTGTTGTCGCCACTCCTCCGCCAGTCATTGCCCCAGTAATTCCTCCAACAACTCAGCCAACTCCTCAAAAGGTCAATCAAAATACGTATTTTACTACACCATCTCGCGACACCATTGTCGTATCCGAATCCAAATCCGAGATCGTTCTCTCAGGAAGTGTACCTACAGGAGTTGATGCGGTTTATATCGGAGCATACCGACTCAAGAGTTTCAATCCTGGAAATACTACATTTACATACCGAGCCCGTACTGATATCGGTAATCTGAAAGAATGAGCAAATACCTATGTTCTCTCATTTGAAAAAGCTGGAAAGCAGACAGCCTCAGAGAGTATAACGATCTATATGATCGCCGACGCAGCAGCACGAGAAGCTAAAAAAATCGAGCTCTTTGGAGTAATTCCTGTAGCTCCAAAAGCTTCGACTCCAGCAACTCCTGATATGACTCTAGCAACGGGGGCAACGCTCTCTGGTGCAACCACACAGGCTGCTACCGGAACTATCGCAGTTCCTACAAACACAGGATCTATCACTCCAACAAGCAAATACGCAAATCTCGACGAAAAATACTACTACAGCAAAGAAGGTAAAAAACTCTCGCTCGTCATTCGATCGCTGAGTCTCACTCCCGAAGTTTCCGACACAGCCAAAGAAGTATCTGGAGTTCTCGAAAGTGCAGGTATCGCCACAACGATTGAAGATATCGAAAACAGTCCAGATGCTATTAATAACACCACAAAAAACGGAAATAAATCCTACGATATCCTCGTAACTGGAGTAAATCTCGGCTTCCTTGGAACCTATGTTTTCCCGTATTTTCATTCGGGACAATCGGAGAATGGATATAATTTTTCGAAGCTTCGCAATCCGAGTCTCGACATCCTCCTCGAAGATCTCAAGTCACGCGACATGCCAAAAGAAGCACGAGAACGTAATGAAACTCGCATTATAGAACTGCTCCGTAAAGAATCCGTCATCGCACCAATATCGGCAGAATACACGCCATATTTCATAGACAAAAACATCAAGGAAATTCATACGGTTCGTATACTTCCATCGGCAACTTTCCTCTTTAGTATTCTCGAGCCTTCGTATATCAAAGAGACGCACATCATCCGTATCGAATCAAAATCCGTTTGAGGATTCTTGTCTTGGTTTACTTCTCATGCCCGAGAAATCTTGGGCCTTAATACAGCATGAAAGACGATTTAGTCATTCCGGCATGGGAAGTCGCGAGTTCAAATACAGCGATCAAGATATTCAATTTCTTCCCATCTCTCCTCTCGACCATATACCTGTCGCTCATTCTCCTCTATCAGGTAGCGTGGACCTACATTAATATATTCGGCCTCAAAGATCAGTTCTTTAGTCTGGTTGTGAACTTTGTCCACAACGGATACTTTTCAGAAATTATTATTTCTGCAGTAGCGTTCTTCCTCATGTTTGTGCTCGTGACCCCTTTGGCAGAAGGAGGGCTCATTGCACTCATTGACCGTGTTGACCGCACGAGATCAACCGAAAGACTCACCAGCTACGGCCTCGGGCGAGGACTCAAGCATTTCCTCCCTGTATTTGAGGCAAATAATATCACGGCGCTTTTTAAGCTGCTGTCGATTATCACCTTTACGCTGTTTTTGGTACGCCTCTTAGGTACGACCTATCTGAGCTATATCCTCTTAGGAATGAGCATATATTTTATGATTGCCATGGTCATAAATATCGTGCTCGCCTATACTCGGTTTTTTATCGTGCTGGAGGGAAAATCTGCATTTGATGCGGTAGTGGCTTCAGCAGAAATGGCACTTGATAATCTCAGTATTACTGCAAAGCTCTATCTGACGCTTATTCTGGTATATGTTCGAACAATCTTAACAGTTCTCGCGTTTATACTCTTCCCATTTTTGCTCTCGGCAGTCTTTACCTATATCACGATTGCATCGATCAAAATCCTCTTTGTGGTCATTTTGATGGGATTGCTCGTCGGCTTTATTCTCTTTGTTTCGCACCTCAATAGCGTGCTCGAAATCTTTGTCGAAACTCTGTGGTATCGAGCCTATATAGATAATAAATCACGGGCGGATGGTCAGGGAAGTCATCATGCTTTAGAACATACAGATCATGAAAATCATGATCATTCTGCAGAACATCATTAATAGAATATTAAAAAACTCGGGAACAAAAGTTTACAAAACCACTCCCCTGCCTATAGTAACCGGCGTCGGTGGATGAACTTTCCTCCTTTACGTTCATCCCCGACTAAAAATCCCATCCCGTGAACAGGATGGGATTTTTAGTGCTGTAAATACTAGGCTGGCAGCATATCGCTGAAGTCGTCTTTGACGCCATCGCCCAAATATTCATGGAGACCATTGCGACATGCAAGGAGCCCTAGGCATGCTGCCATCTGTCGCCTCGGAGAGATATCCGTACCAACCATTTCGCGTATATCGGCATAGGTCATTGTGAGAATTTCTCAAAAAGGAATCCCAATGATGGCTTCTCCAAAAATCGCAGCACAGGCGGTTGTGACGATCGCGGTATCGCCTTCAAACCCAAAATCCGCAACTCTGTCGCCGTCGAGACGCACGTGGACAGTGAGGCTGTCTCCACAGCTTCGATTCATCTCATGATGCGAAAAAGTCGGAGCATCGATCATCCCCTTATTTGGAGGATTTTTAGCATATTCGAGAATCGTGTCAGAATAGAGCGACATATTAGGCGATGATGGATTCGAGAGCTTCAAAGAATGCATCAACATCAGCTCGAGTCGTATAGACAAACATACTCATTCGTACTGAAGAATGTATCTCGAGTTGTGCATGAAGTGGCTCAGTACAGTGATGTCCAGCACGAACGCAGATGTTCGATTCGGCGAGCATATCAGCAATGTCATTCGCATGCATTCCCGAGACCGTAAATGCAAAAACCGGCACTCTATTTTGAGTGATATTTGGACCTATAAGTTGCACTTTTGGAGCAAGTTTCGCAAATCTCTCTAGCACATATTGAATGAGCGGAGTCTCGATCTCGACAATAGCCTCATATCCATCAATACTCTCAAAATATTCGATAGCACGAAGCATACTCACGGCTCACGTCATATTCGGAGTACCTGGTTCAAAACGGAATGGAAGCCCCGCAGGTTCAAAGTTTTCTGTATTTACAAAATTGATCGCACCCCCACCTCAGATGGATGGAACGAGATTTTTAAGGAGTATTTTTCGGCCATAGAGCACACCAATTCCCGAATCCGCCATCATTTTATGCCCCGTAAAAAACATAAAATCGATCCCCAGTGCCCGAACATCCACTTTAAAAGTCGGAACCGCCTGCGATCCGTCAATCACCAAAAGTGGGCGAGTAAAAGGAAGGCTCAGATCGTCGATCTTTTGAACATCGAGGAACTTTGAGAGTCGAGCAATATCAAAAATCGCTCCAGTGACATTAGAGGCAAGCGTCGTAGCAACGAGCTTGGTATTTGCAGTGCATTTGCGTTCGAAATCCTCAAAATCGATAGAAAAATCTGGGAGAATTCCAAAAAATTCAACCTCTATTCCGATATCTTGTTTGAGGATGAGCCACGGCACGATATTAGCATGGTGCTCAACGATAGACAAGAGCACTCTGTCACCCTTCTTGAGCCATCCACTGCGCGCAATTGAGGATGCGAGGAGATTGGCCGCTGCGGTAGAGTTTGCAGTATAGACAATCTCATGTGCGCTCTCAGCTCCGATGAGCCCAGCAACCTTTGATTTTGAGGCCTCATAGAGCATTTCAGAAGCCTCCGAAAGCTCATATGCTCCGCGATGGATATTCGCGTAACTCGTGCTCAAATATTCGGCCATTCCGTCGATCACATGCGCCGGTTTTTGAGTCGTAGAAGCGCTATCCAAAAACACCAAATCGGGTGTTTTTACAAAGATCGGAAAATCAGCTCGGATATTACGCATATTCAAAACTCTCAAGAAATATGGATCGTATAGATTCAATTTGTTCGTCAGGAAGTCCTGTATAGAGGCTCGCGATCTTGCCATCAAGAAGCGTCAACTTTGCATCGTGTTCGGACAAACCTCGGCCTTCGAGATAAAATCTATGTTCATCAGATAGTCGCTCTATCGTGCAAGAGTGACTCGCTTTTACGTCATCAGAACGAACTTTGAGGGTTGGAACACCACGAATCGCGCCCGTCTGTCCTAAAAAAATATTTGATTCATGAATGGCTCCAACTACTTCTTTGCAGCCAGATTCGATTGTGAGATTGCCATCAATATCGAGCTCAGCACCATCGAAGGCAATGCCAAGTATCGCAATATCTGCAGTTACGCCAGATCCCATAATCACGGTCTCAATAACAGACTTAATAGGGGCACCTTGCACACCAAAAAAACCAACTCGGATCTTGAGTTTTGCACTGCCTACCACCTCAAATCGAGTTTTCATAACAGAAGCGTCGAGCGAAAATGCACGATAGATAACATCAGAGGCCTCATGTATTCGAATAATTCTCTCGGATTCACCTGAGCAATTTTCAAAGAGCTCAACCTTGCCGGATACCTCGAGAAGTTTTGGAGTATGTATATCGATATTCCAAAAACCGTCCGTGACTGCCTCTCTGGTAAGTGCGTTGTATTCTTGAATCATTTGACTTTGTAAATAGAGAACGTATAAGGAATGTGTCTACGTAGAGCAAGGAGGTAATATGTGGCGAAGAATGTACAATCGGCTGCAATTCGGCTCATTTATGAGCCTAACGAAGTCTGACTGGATGGTCATACTCAAGCTCTGTATAGTGGTGGTAGTGCTGCTCTGCGCGTTTGCAATGATTTGTGAATACGTGGTATCACGCATACTTTTTTTCTTTCACTATACTTCAACGCTTTAATCCGTTCCCACAGGGAGCGGATTTTTTTCACATTGCAGAGCATAGGCTTCGATCTTTGTTTTTGCAGATTGGGACACTCCGCCAAGTGCTGCACGAAGCGATGCAATTTTGCTCTTGTCTACTAACTTCTTCTCAAAAGAAAAACTCGACCCACAACCGCAGCGACCAGTAACATTGGCAGAAGCAAATATCCATTTTGCACCCGCGTGTGTAATACGAGCTCACTCGAGCTTGCTTCGATCTGATTCTCGGAAATAGATCGTGATTTCACTCGATCATTCTTGGCTGAGATCTGTTTTTTTGAATGATTCGAGGACTTCGACTTTAGTGCCTTCGCAACCTTTTGAGATAAATCACACAAAAACTTCCTGTACCAAACGGGTATGGAAGTCTGCGAGGGTTTTAGGATCAAAAGTAATAAACATAGATGAATTTTAGTGGCTTCATTCCATTTCCATGCCGATGAGGATATTCATTTCGACGGCATATTCGAGCGGAAGTTCACTCACAATTGGCGCGAGAAATCCGTTGACGATCATGGTTTTTGCAGCTTCTTCGCTGATACCGCGGCTCTCGAGATAAAAGAGTGTATCTTCTGAAATCTTCCCAACCGATGCTTCCTGCGAAACGAGAGCGAAGGGGGTTTTAACCCTGATATCCGGAATTGTATCCGAAACCGAAATCTCATCGAGCAGGAGTCCATCACAATCAACCTTGGATACCGCATCTTTTGCAGTTGCCCGAATGTCGATGAGTCCTCGATAGCTCGAGATTCCGCCACCCTTTGAGAGAGATTTGGAGATGACTTCTGATGTTGTGCGCTCACCAATATGGATGACCTTTGCGCCCGTATCCGCAACCTGTCCAGCATTTGCGAAGGCTACACCAATATGTCGAGCCTTGGATTCGGCACCGAGGAGTACGGAGCATGGATAGAGCATCGTGACACCCGATCCAAGATTACCACCGACCCATTCGATAAATCCTCATTCTTGGACAATTGCACGCTTCGTATTGAGGTTATACGTATCAATCGACCAGTTCTCAACGGACGAATATCGCATCTTGGCATTCTTACCGACATATATCTCAACACAACCCGCATGCAGACTCGAAGTTCCGTACTTCGGCGCCGAACATCACTCGATATAGTGTGCTTCTGCATCATCCTCGAGGATGATCATTGTGTGCTCAAACTGACCTCCTGATTTGGCATTCATGCGAAAATACGCCTGAAGTGGCTCAGTAATTTTTACACCCTTTGGGACATAGAGAAAAGTCCCTCCGCTCCACACCGCACCATGGAGAGCCGCAAACATATGATCATTTGCCGGCACACACTTCATAAAGTGTTTTTTGAGAAGTGCTTCGTGCTTATGGATGGCGACGGACATATCCTCAAATATGACACCAAACGCGACGAGTTCTTCTTTGAGAGAATGATATACTACTTCACTGTCATACTGTGCACCCACTCCCGCAAGTACCTTTCGCTCGGCCTCTGGAATACCCAGTCGTTCAAAGGTATTTTTGATACTCTCTGGCACATCGTCCCAGCTTTTGGCATCGGTCGTACCTTCTGGTTTTGCATAATAGTAGATTGACGCCAAATCGAGAGCACTGAGGTCTGGTCCCCAAGTCGGAAGGGTTTTAGACTGAAATATTTCGAGTGATTTGAGTCTCAATTCGAGCATCCAAAGAGGCTCTTTACCTGCAAGCGAAATCTGTCGAACAACTGCTTCGTCGATACCAGGCTTTGCAAGCGCAGAATAAACAATATCGTCACGCCCATCAAAAAGCTCACGCGAAAGCCCCTCAAAAATATGAGGAGTCTGCGGAGTTTCGGTGGTGTTTTGAGACATGAATATCTAATTAAAATCCTTGAGTTTCGAATTGCTTGAGCAGTTCTGCGCCTCCAAGTTTTTCGATCTGTCCATCCTTCATGAGGATTACCTCATCGGGCGAGAGTTGCTCGGCCATTCGATAGTTATGGGTAATCACAATGATCGTGCGATCTTGATTTTTAATAAGCGCGAGGCATTCAACCACGTCACGGAAAGCCTCAATATCAAGCCCCGAATCAATCTCATCCACAATCACAATCCTTGGCTCCAAAAGCTCGATCTGAAGCATCTCTATTCGCCTCTTCTCTCCCCCAGAAAACCCAACATTGAGATCACGATCCAGAAAAGATTCAGGAATATGAAGCTTCTCCAAAAATGGTTTTAAAAACCTTCGAAATATAAAAGGTGTTATCGCTTTTGTATCAGGTTTTTCTCGTTTTAAACGCTCGTTATAGATCGTGCGCAGATACTCTCCGAGCTTCACACCTGCAATCTCAGGCACATTTTGGAGCGAGAGAAAGATACCTTTTTTTGCACGTTCTGTGGGCGAGAGTGCGTCGAGTTTTACACCATCAAGATGCAGTGATCCAGTGGTTACCTTGTATTTTGGATGCCCCATGAGCGCAAGTGCCAAAGAGGATTTCCCTGAGCCATTTTTTCCAACTAAAAAGTAGGTTTTCCCCGATTCAAATTTATGTGAAATACCCGCAAGAATCGACTTCCCTCCTACCTCCACACTCAGTGAATCTATTTCTAACATTTAAATGATGACTAATTTAGTCCTATTTTAGAGAAAAGCGTGAGTTTTTCAAGATATATCAAGAAAAACTCACGCTCAAAAAAAACCTCGAACGAAAGTCCGAGGTAAAGTAAGTTAAGTTTTAATACCAACCAAAAGGTGATATTAAATACTTATTAGAAGCGAATAGTGCCACCGCAGCGGATATCGATATCACCGCGAGTGCTTCCACGGACGTCACAAGTAACTTCACCACCGATAAACAATTCAGCTGAGAAGATTGATTCAGCACCCTCTGCAGGCTTTTCGACATCCAGTCTGATTTTGGTTGTTTCAAATTGGAGCGGCACCTGCGGACGTGGTACAGCAGGGAGAAAATCTATACTATAGACACAGCCTGCTTGATTTCCGATGAACTGCAGCAGATCATCGGAACTAATCGATTGAATGCCTTGTTGTACATCTGCACCCAAGCTCGCAATCATAGGATGTAGATGGGCAGGCTCCTGACTGGTTGCGGCAGTTGCAAGATCCAGCAGAGCTTTCTTGATGGCGGCATCAAATGCACCTGCTACAATTGCACCAACATTTACTTGGGTATTCAGAGACAAAGCTTGTGTTACGGCCATGATGAACTCCTGTGTATGTGTTTGAATCGAAGAAACATTCTCCGACATATTTGAGTATACATTCGACTATTAATTATTTCTTAATTCTTTAAGCAAAAATTAAATTAATATTTAATAATCAGATCTCTATCAAAACCTTAGTGTAAATTGACAACCATTCTTAAATGAATGTAATTGCCGACGACAAAGCAGTAATCCTACAAACAAATATAGACAGAACGGAGGTGTGATATGGATCAGCTTCCTGATCAAGTAACTGAAAGTCACTTCAAGGAATTCAAAAAGTACTTTCCAACACTGGTAACGAGTATTCAAGAAGCAAATTTGCCAGCAGAATTGAGCGATACAGCTGCAATATTTCACGATATTCATCTCAGACTCGAGAGCAACACAGGCTTCGATGAAGATGACATCATGTACTTACTTAAGGGATGTGAAGAGATGGTGCGTCTCCAAAGGTTCACATCAATTTATGAACCTATGAAGCGGATGCTTACAAAGCTGGTTTGGTACGTCAGTGGAATTAAAGAATATCATAAACTCAGTCCTCATATCAGAAGGCTAGCCACACTATTCGACGCTGCGGAAAATATCTCCCCAGTCGTACAATAGCTCAACAAAAAAACACCTGCCAAAAGCAGGTGTTTTTACATAGGGTTTCTTCTCTATTTTGACAAAGTCATATAAATAGATGTAATCATCTCACCCGAATTGGGACAGTCCACAAACAAATACCGAAGGAGGTCGAAATGAGTCACTACACAAAAGACAAGAGGTGTACTCCACAGGAGGACGAACTCGCATTTACGGCATTTTTAGCCGGATGTGAACCACCAGATTTTGGTGAAATCCACATCAAAAAATTTAAAAAAGAAGCTCAAGGACAGGTGGCTTTCGTCTTAGAAACACTTTGCAAAGCAGGTATGAACACACCTGCAGTGCATCTCATGACGATTACCACAAACCTCGAAAGAAACATGTTCAATCCATCAGATGCAACTTTGCTTCTCGATGTACTTGAACAAATTATCCCCGTGATTCAGTATCATCAATCACTGATAACACCAATCAAGAGTCTACTCTTCAATTTTGTCTCCATGGTAACATGGTGGTCACAAGGGGAAGAATTCAAGCCCCGATTGCTTGAAGTAGTCAAGAAGTTTGATGCTGTAGAAATAGCCCTAAATGCCGCATTCGTCAAACTTCCATAACGCAATAAAATCACCTACCTCTTGGTAGGTGATTTTTAAATTTTGCATACGAGCATGGTCATATCTAATACGAGATAGTACCGCTGCACTCAAAATCTATATCGTTTTTGAGACCCTTGTCATCACAATCATTACGTTCGTGAATACTCGGCTCAAAAAGTGATGGAGGAAATAGGGTCTTCTGTCCATCTACCATGACAACATTTGCAAAAATCTTTTCGACTTCTGACATATGCGTCACCACTGGAAGGAGTGATACCGTTGATGTGTATTTGATATTAAAGTGACATTCCTTGAGTCTACTCATAAAGAGTAGCAAATTTATGCGATCTATTTTTGCAACCATTTCACGCACATGAGGACTTAATCCTAAAATCAAGGGGTGGTCCATGATATTTTCTTGATTCGCTACCATGCGTGCGATATCTCGAAACATCTTTTGCATCAGTGCGTGTTGAAGAGAGGCAAATTGCGTACCTATCTCTAATTGAGCCTCATCAGTAAGGAGCTGATGTACCATGATTTTCTCCTATATTTGTATGCTGCGTCAAAGAATTATTCCTTGGCAGCAACAGTATATTCTGAATGGTTAATTATGTATTAATTCTCAGATGCGTAATTAAAAAAACCTCCTTCGCTCTTACGAGCTTCGGAGGATATTTTTAATTGATCTCGATGCCTACAGGACAATGATCTGAGCCCATGATATCTGGGCGGATAAAGGCGCTCTGAAGACTATCTTTAAAATGATCTGACATCATAAAATAATCGATGCGCCATCCCACATTCTTCGCTCGCGAATTTGCAAAATTTGACCACCACGTATACATCTCGGGAGTATCTGGATAAAAATGTCGGAATGTATCCACAAAGCCGCCTCCTAAAAATCTCTCAAATCCAGCGCGTTCTTCGTCTGTAAATCCGGCATTTCCTCGATTAGTTCGAGGATTCGTGAGGTCGATTTCTTTGTGTGCAACATTGAGATCCCCACAAAAAATGACGGGTTTTTTCTTCTCGAGCTCCTTCATGTAATGATAAAACGCGACGTCCCATCGCTGTCGATAGGCGAGACGCTCGAGCTCACGTTTGGAGTTTGGCGTATAGACCGTGACGTAGTAAAAATCAGGGAATTCAATCGTTGTTACGCGGCCTTCGTTGTCGTCTTCGATCGAATTATCGAGTGCGAACATGATGGATTTTGGTGCAATTTTTGAGAAAACTGCTGTTCCTGAATATCCAGGACGATCGGCGTGATTCCAAATAACCTGATATCCAAGATCTTGAAGCTCGGCAAGAATGGGGTTTTGATCTTCCTTTGCTTTTACTTCTTGAAGCCCGATAACATCAGGATTTTCGATGCGGAGATAGTCGAGAAATCCCTTATTTACGCAGGCACGGATTCCGTTGACGTTCCATGAAATGAGTTTCATTGAGTATGAATTTATGATGCAAGAATGGTATGAAGAAGCTCAGAGAATGCAACATATCTGGGGGGCGATTATTTTGCCTTCATTTTTCATATTTTTCCCCTATAATCCTCACTTCATAGCAATTATTCGCATCATGGAACTCCACAGACTTTCTCTTCTTGCCATCCGCGATCTCATTTCGAGCGGACAAATCACTCCAGCAGAAGTATTTGCCTACTTTAAAAACCGTGCTGCCAAATTCAATCCTGAACTTGGTGCCTTTGTAACCCTTGCAGAGAGTGCTCCGACTGCTGATCCAACGAGCAAACTTGCTGGAATTCCACTTGGTGTAAAAGACGTGTTTTCACAGATTGATGTACGTACAAGCGCGGGATCAAAAATGCTCGAAAACTTCGCTCCACCCTATGACGCGACTACTATTGAGCGTCTTAAAAAGGCAGGATTTACAAGCCTCGGGACATGCAACATGGACGAATACGCCATGGGTTCAAGCGGTGAAAACTCAGCATTTGGTGCTACAGCAAATCCGTGGGCTCCAGACCGCATTCCTGGTGGGTCATCATCAGGATCAGCTGCAGCTGTTGCCGCAGGACTCGTACCTGCTTCACTTGGAACCGATACAGGTGGATCCATCCGATTCCCTGCCTCAATGTGTGGAATTGTTGGATTTAAGCCAACATATGGTCGCAATAGTCGATTTGGAGTGATCGCCATGGCGAGCTCTCTCGACAGCCCAGGTACCTTTACAAAAACGGTTCGCGATGCCGCATATCTCTATGAAATCACTGCAGGTCAGGATCCAAAAGATTCAACCTCGCTTCCAGAGCCAGTAAAAGTAGACACGGCTATTTGGGATAAAAAAGATCTCGCTGGAGTTCGCGTAGGAGTCCCTAAAGAATATTTTAGAGAAGGTCTCGACGCAGGAGTCCGCACCGAAATTGAAAAAGCTATCAAAAAACTCGAGGAGCTTGGAGCAACAATCAAAGAAGTAACGCTTCCATCGAGTGAATACGGGCTCGCTGTCTATTACATCATCATGGCAGCCGAAGCTTCAACTAATCTCTCACGCTATGATGGCGTGCGCTTTGGTCACATCGAATGAGATGGTGCAGATATTGCCAAAAACCGTGCTGCAGCCTTTGGTCCTGAGCCAACACGACGCATTATGCTTGGATCATTTGTGCTTTCTTCTGGATTTTATGACGCATATTACAAGAAGGCATCGCTCGTACGAGAGCTTATTCGCAATGACTTTACGGCTGCATTTAACGAAGTAGATGTCATCGTCGGACCCGTTGGACCAACTGTCGCATGGAAGATCGGCGAAAAAGTCGAAGATCCGCTCAAGATGTATCTCGCAGACATTTACACAGTACCACCAAGTCTCGCCGGACTTCCTGGACTCTCAGTGCCAGTAGGATTTGCAAAGCCCGAAGATGGATCAGGCGATACTACAGAAATGCCAGTTGGACTTCATATTCTCTGACCACAACTTGGAGAAGAAAAAGTCTTCTTGGTCGGCCATGTACTTGAACAAGCTATGAAATCAGTCATCGATGCACGAGAGCCAAAAATTTTCTAATGAAAATTAAAGAAGGGTTAAGGAATAGGGGCTATAGTTGTCGGACAAAGATTATTTAATACACGCATATGAATAAGTATCTTCCACAAATTATACTCTTTTGTGGTATTGCATTTACACTTTGTTTCCTCTCAGTTGCTGCCTCATTCTACTATCGAGGACATGTAAATTTTGCAGGTTACAACAATAGCTCATACGGCGAAGGACGCGAACGTGGAAATCGTGGTCAGATGATGGATAAAATGGGTTCTGGCGCAAATATGATGTCAGGAATGAATCACGATATGAACGCTATGATGCGAAACGGAACTGGCATGACTATGAGTGATATGTCTGCTTCTCTCAAAGGCAAAACAGGCGACGATCTCGATAAGGCATTTCTCACTGGTATGATCGAGCACCACCAGGGTGCACTCGACATGGCCGCATATCTCAAGAATGCAAAGCATCCTGAGCTTCAAAAAATGGGAGAAGACATCATCAAGGCTCAGACTTCTGAAATCGAGCAAATGAAAAAATGGCAAAAAGACTGGGGATATACCAAGTAATAAAAAGAGCTCATTCGAGCTCTTTTTATTTGTCCAAAAAATCTCTCGAACGCTGACAGAATTTTGACATTTGATCCGTAGAATTCTCACGTAGCTTTCGCTGCTTTATTCATAATTTTTATATATGAAAACGAAAAATACCCTCCTCACCCTCGCATCTGTCGGTGCACTCATGGTTGTGAGTACCGCAAGTACATTTGCCAATGAAACGACCACTTCAACAAATGCAACGGTCACAACTTCTACGACAGTTGCAGCCGCTCCAGTAGTTAGTCTCCAAAAACTCACAAAACCAGAGCGCGAAGCGCTTCGTAGCACGATTAAGAAAAACTTCGCAACTATCAGCGCAAATTGGCAGATGTTCCACACAGATGAAGGATATCTCCGAACATATCTTAAGACAGACCTCTCCAAGGCTGACAAAAAAGCCTTTAAGGTCGCTCACAAAAAATACCAAGCAGATGCACGAGCTACTTACAACGCAAAAATCAAAGATCTCAAGGCACGCTACACCGATACAAATATCGATACAGCCGCTCTCAAAACTGAGCTCTACGCACTCGTAGATAGCCAAATGGCAAGTTTCACAACTACATTTACCCCCTATATCGCAACAGATAAAACTGCAGCATTCGCAAAATTTGTTACCAGCAGAACAACCACAATGAAGGCAAATATCGATCTTCGAATCGTGAGCATCACTAATAGACTCATTCTTAAAAATAGTCACAAGTAGTTTACAATCCTCCTCCTTCGCATACAGCTTTGGGGGAGGTTTTTTGTTGCAAAGAGAATTAGCACATATATAATACAAGTGCTAATTTGTAATCAGATAATATATGGAACTCAAACAAGAAAGCCAAAATGACGCCCTCGAAAAATACTCCATTGACCTCATTGCAGAGGCAAAAGCCGGCAAGGTTGATCCCGTGATTGGCCGCGAAGAAGAAATTCGTCGCACGATCGAAATCCTCTCCAGACGCACCAAAAATAATCCATGTCTCATCGGCGATCCATGAGTCGGAAAGACCGCGATTGTCGAATGAATCGCCCGTAAAATTGCCAATGACGAAGTCCCAGAATCCCTCAGAGGGCGCGTTATTCGCACTCTCGATCTCGCAGGTCTCATCGCCGGAGCAAAATACCGTGGCGAATTTGAAGAGCGTCTCAAAGGCGTACTCAAGGCAGTGGAAGACTCGAATGGCAAGATCATCCTCTTTATTGATGAAATCCACACGATCGTTGGCGCAGGCGGTGGCGAAGGCTCGACCGATGTCGCAAATATTATGAAACCAGCACTTTCTCGTGGTCGCATCAAAGTGATCGGCGCAACCACCATCAATGAATATCGCAAATATATTGAGAAGGACAGTGCGCTTGAGCGCAGGTTTCAGCCAGTAAATATCGATGAGCCGAATCGTGATGATTCGATTGCGATTCTTCGTGGACTCAAAGAGCGCTACGAAGCATTTCATGGAATAGAAATCACAGATGGTGCGATCGTGGACGCAGTCGAACTCGCGATCAAATATATTCCGGATCGCAGACTTCCGGATAAGGCGATTGACCTAGTGGACGAGGCTGCAGCAAGCGTTCGGACTCAGGCCTCAACCAAGCCAGTCGAGCTCGATCGACTCGAGAAAGAAGTCCGATCCCTCGAAATCGAACGCGCCGCTATCGAGCGCGAAAAAGACACACCAAAAGAGCGTCTTACTACCCTCTCGGATACGATCAAGGACAAAAAATCCCTTCTCGAAACCGAAACCACAGCATGGGAAGCTGAACGCACGATTCTAAAAAAACGCGAAGACCTCAAGGCAGAAATCGAAAATCTCCGCCACGAAGCTGAGACCAAAGAGCGCATGCTCGATTTTGAGGCAGTCGCAAAAATCAGATATAGCCAAATCCCAAATCTTGAGCAACAAATTGCCAAGCTCGAAGCTTCCCTTCTTGATCTCAAAAATGCTGGTAAATCCCAGATTCGTGAGAAGGTCGAGAGCTCTGATATCGCAACAGTCGTTGCAAAATGGACTGGAATCCCTGCAGGCAAGCTCGCAGAATCCGACAAAGTCCGAGTCCTTGAGCTCTTTGATCGCTTAAGTGAACGCGTACTCGGCCAAGATGCCGCACTTCATAAAATTGCTGATGCCATCGCCCGCAATAAAGTCGGACTTTGAGATCCGAAGCGACCAATTGGATCATTCCTTTTGCTTGGACCTACCGGAGTTGGTAAAACTGAGACCGCAAAAGCTCTCGCACAAGAACTCTTTATCGATAGCGAGGCTATGATTCGCATCGATATGGGTGAATATGGTGAATCCCACTCCGTTGCCCGACTCATCGGCGCCCCTCCTGGCTATATCGGCTATGAGGAAGGTGGACAACTCACTGAAGCGGTACGCCGCAAGCCATATTCTGTCGTCCTCTTCGATGAGATCGAAAAAGCTCATCCTGACGTCTTTAAAATATTCCTAGAAATCCTCGATGAAGGCCACTTGACAGATGGCAAAGGACGCAAGGTAAATTTTAAAAACACGATCATTCTCATGACTTCGAATGCCCTTACCGAAGCGATCGAAGATGTTTCACGCAATGAGCTCCAAAAGATACTCCTCCATTATTTTAGGCCTGAGCTCTTGGGTCGAATCGATGAGATTGTCTTTTACCGACCACTCGATGAATTTCTCGTTCGACTCATTGCCGAGAAGGAGCTCGTGGTCATTAAATCCCGTCTCCAAGACGAAGGATTCCTCGTCGAATTTGCTCCATGACTCGCAAACAAACTCATGCACGAAGGATTCGATCCCGAATTCTGAGCCCGCCCTATGAAACGTGCCGTCAATGATCTCGTCTCAAATCCTATCGCTAAAAAGATACTCGCTGGAGAGATTGTGGTTGGAGAGAAGTTTGTGTTTGAGGGTTAGAATTTTTTATATACATCTCATCGAGTATCGACCGCAACGATGTAATTTTCATCATCTTTTTTCATAAAAATGATGCGAATGCTTCCATGTCTTACCCGATAGAGATTCTCAAAACCTTTGAGTTTCTTTAGATCTAATCCTGCAAAATCTTCAGATTGAATCCTCATAATAATCTCCAGAAGTTTGTTCTTCTGGGGGTGGCGCGCTATATATTTTCGCCACTGAGGTGTCATTCTTATGTCTTACTTTGAAAGCAATTCTTTGGTGGAAACAGGAGTATCGAAACGAAATTCGTAGCTTGTGAGTTCGTCTTCTAGCTTTTGCATAGCCAAAACTTTGTCGAAGAGAGTCTTTGACATTTTTACGGTGACACTGCGCGAAGTCTGTTCGAGGATTTTCATGTGCTCATTATATCGGTTTGAAATCACATCCAAAGAAAAATCCACGAAAAACCCTCCTTCGCTCTTTCGGGCTTCGGAGGGTTTTTATTATTTTCCGTGATGCTCTCGCACCTTGATGTGGAGTTCGCGGAGTTGCTTGTCGTCGATCTCGGCTGGAGCTTCCATCATCGTGTCTTCGGCCTTTCCAGATTTTGGGAATGCGTAGATTTCACGGATGTTGGTCTCATCCTTGAGGATCATGAGGAGTCGGTCGAATCCAAACGCGAATCCTCCGTGTGGAGGAACTCCGTACTGAAATGCATTGTACACCGCACCGAACTTTGCCTTCACTTCTTCTTCTCCCTTTCCTACGATCTCGAATGCCTTCACGAGTGCTGCGATATTGTGGTTGCGGATAGATCCTGAGAGGACTTCGTACCCGTTACATGCGAGGTCATACTGACAACCGTAGATCGAGAGTGGGTCAACACCTTCGTTGAACGCTGCTGCTCCGCCGTGTGGCATAGAGAATGGGTTGTGTTCAAAGTCGTATGATCCATCGTCCTTGAGCTCGTACATTGGGAAATCCGTAATCCAAGCGAATGCGAGTTCGTTCTTGTCTACGAGATCGAACGTATCGCGCATCGCGAGACGCACCTTCCCGAGAACCTTGTTCACGAGTTTTCGCTCACCAGCTCCGAAGAAGATCATATCTCCTGGCTGTGGTGCAAAACGTGCCTCGAGTGCTGCGAGTTCACCTCCCGTGAAGAACTTGAGGATCGGAGAGCGTGGACCTTCTGCTTCGTAGATGATGTAGGCGAGTCCCTTTGCTCCTTCTGCCTGAGCAGTTGCTGTGAGTGCATCGATCTCAGATCGACTCATGATCCCCTTCCCTTTTGATCCTTCGTATTTCATCGCTTTCACCACTCCGCCTTCTGCAACGGCTGCTGCGAACACTGAGAATCCAGAATCTCGGAAATCCTCACTGAGCTCCTCAAAGTGCATATCAAATCGTACATCTGGCTTATCTGATCCAAAAAGATCGAGCGCCTCTGTATGCGTATATCGTGGGAACTTCGCAGCCTTCACGTGCTTGTGTGGAGTCATCGTCGTAACGAGGTCGAGTGCGAATGGTTCAGCCACTGCAAACACGTCTTCCTGTTCTACAAAACTCATCTCACAGTCGATCTGGTAGAATTCACACGAGTGTCGATCTGCGCGTGGATCTTCGTCTCGGAAACACGGCGCAATCTGAAAATACTTATCTACCCCACCCACCATGAGGAGCTGCTTGTACTGCTGTGGAGCCTGTGGAAGCGCGTAGAATTTCCCGTGATGAAGTCGTGATGGGATGAGGAAGTCACGAGCCCCTTCTGGAGATGACGCCGTGAAAATCGGAGTCTGAACCTCGAGGAATCCTCGGTCGCTGAACCAGTCTCGTGTGAATCGGTTCATTCGAGCTCGGAATTCGATCGTTTCGAGAACTGGCTTACGGCGAAGGTCGAGGTAGCGGTGTTTGAGACGTACTTCTTCATTGGCCTGAGAGTGTGTATCGATCTCAAACGGAGGGAGCTTAGACTCTGAAAGAATCTCTGCCTGCATCACGGCGATCTCGATACCACCAGTAACGAGTTTGTCGTTTTCCTGACCAACTGGGCGAGCGCGAACGAGTCCGGTGATCTTAACTACGTATTCAGCGCGGTATGACTGTGCGAGTTCCATCGTACCATCTGCTGCACCATCAGCTGGATCATAGACTGTCTGAGTAATACCGTAGCGGTCACGCATATCGATAAACACGACTCCTCCGTGGTCGCGGCGGTTTGTCACCCAACCAGAGAGGGTAACGGTTTGCCCAATGTGAGCAGTGGTAAGTTCACCACAGGTATGAGATCTGTGCATAAGCAATTTTTAGAGAAACAAAAAAACACACGAATAATTCATGTGCTTCGGTCCTTCGTAGCTTAAGCGTAGAAGGAAGGTGCCACCGAGGCTTGGATGAAGATCATCCTACTTGATATGCGGTAACGGCTGCTCCGGAGGGGTCTAATAGGACGCGAGTCTGTTCTTCCCTCAGCTCGTGGGTGTTGGCCACTCAAACGCTGTAAATTGTAGAAAGAGGATATAGAAAAAATCATCAGAGTCAAACTCACGAATGCAGTATGCACGCAGTAAAATTGAAAAAACACAGACTCTTGTTAGACTCCATGTAACTTTTGCCCCATATGAAATCCATTCTCAACACCTACTGGCTCTCGCTGACACTGATCATGCGAAATATTTCGTTGCTCTACAAAAACTTCTTTCATTGGAATGCGAGCAAGATCGTGATTTGGGCATACGCCTTTGTTTTCGCGACAATTCTTTCTCTTCCGGCGATTGGACTGATCGTTTGGGCTGGATATGTGGTGCTCAGTCCCGTACCTGAGGCTTCGCTCTCACTCTTTACGACTTCTGGAAGTATTGATAATGGGCTTCTTGGTGCACTGATGGGGCATTCATGGATATTGCTCGGTGTGGGAATTTTGTTTGTAAAGATTATTGCGATCTTTGGATTTACACTCACTTATGCATACTTTTTGGAGATCAAACTCTATGAGAGTTACCTCGCAGGAACGAAGCTCCCGATTTTTAAAAATCTGTTTTTCTCGCGCTATCATCTCCAAAAGTTCCTCGGGATTCTTGGGTGGACTTCGCTCTATGTTTTGCCTCCGATCGTGACTGGGATCACCATCCTTTTTGTACTCTTCCTGGCAACGCATTTTGGTCTACTCAATCCAGGTAACCAGACACATTCGTTGATCCTTGGCGGGATTTCGCTCGTTGGATTTGTTGTGTGTGTCGTATGGATGACACTTCTTGCGATCCGCATGACATTCGGATATATGATGCTCTTGGATAAAGAAAACAAGGCCAAGACTGCCCGAAGCTTTGTAACAGATTCGCTCGCACTCACAAAGGGCAAGATCTTTAAGATGCTCTTTTTGATCCTCCCATTCCTTGCAATCATCGGAACAGTTGGCGGATTTATCACAGGAACTGGTAACAAAATCCTCATCGGACGGGCAGAAACCGCAATTAATGCAATCGCCAAAGCCGATCCAAAAACCTTCGTCGATGATCACTCATATATCAAGCACCATTTCCTCAATGCCTTTGCGCTGAACGAAACAGACATTGCGCGTATCATCGCTATCAACAACGCATTCAATCCAAAAACCGATGGTGTTGATCCACAATATCTCGAAGCCATCTTCCCATATCTCGATAACAGTGCCGTCGATCCAGATGCATGGAAAATAGAATCCATCTTCACCTTCCTCGGGTTTTTGATCACAGAAGGCGCGATGGTCATGGTTTATTTCTCCATATTTGGAATACTTCGTAAGCCAGCAACAGTGATTTGAGAAATGACAGAGGCAAAACCAAAAAAGCTACGTCCAAGTAATAAACCACCAGTAGTTGTTGAAGAGAAAAAAGAGGAAGTAAAAGAAGATGTACCAAAGAAAAAAGCTGTCACAAAAAAGAAGACGGCGAAGAAAAAAGCATAAATCAAAAGATCCATGTCATGTGGATCTTTTTTACGCCATAAAAAAGACACCGATTTCTCGGTGCCAGATTATTGATGCATTCAGTCAGTTACACTTGCCATATAATCAAAAACTTCACGCCCGCCTTTTCCATAAGTTGCAGCAAGTACCACTGAATGTACTCTTGTGCTTTGCTTATTTGGTACATGCTTACTAAGCCTGATGCAATCACTCCAACAGCGAGCCAGTATTGCCCCTGGAATAGAAGCGCCCCGTAAAAGATTGCACAGCATGCATAGCGCAACAGCGCTAATTTTGGCCAAATACAGAGATGTTGATATCTAAAACATCTCTCAAGCAAATACTGAGCATTCGATTGATCGAGATGTCGTTCGAGTATGCGAGATCTCAGCTCACCTTCAGTACCGCTCATCTGCATAGCAAGACTATGGATCTCGGATGTTGTACAACGGATACTCCTTATGGGATGAGCATTAAGGATAATAACAACGACTCCAAAGCCAATCATGAGATCTTTTATATCAACATAAAAGATGATACAGGAGGCACTCACCATTCCCAAGACAAGCCAAAAGGCAAATGATGCCAGCTCAGGAATGCCCACGACTTTTTTGTTATATGTAGCAATAAGACCTGGTGACAATGGTTCCTGCAGACCATACGTATGAGCTAAACACGAATTAATGTTTTGCTTGCTGTACATGATATACCTCCATTCTCTGTGTTTTGATATGAATCAGATTTGGTAATCCAGCTCAACCGAATCGGAAAACTGATCAGAGTTTACGAAGTGGAAAATATATGTCAACCGCATGAGTGAGTCATAAAAAAGGCACCGATTTCTCGGTGCCCCCAATGCGATACCCCCAACATTCAGTACCACTCATGCATCGGATGGTTCTTGAAGTCGAGTAGGTTTTGTAAATATTTATGAATTTGCCCCTGCGCTTCTATTTTGTAATAGGCATGCAGAGCAAGCGCTGCTATGAGGAATATGCTAAATTCCCATTGCTGTACTGTTGCAAGAATAATGCAGAACAGCAACTGAAGCGCTAGACGAACATAGAGAAGCGGGCTTGAATACTTGATCCACTCAAATTTGAAGCAACCTTCGAGTAATTCAGGCGTAGTTGATTCAATAAAGTGACTCTGAATCATCCGAGCACGCTCTTTTTCATCAATACCCGCAATCGTATTGTTGAATAACTCTACATCCTCCCTGATTCCCTCCATGAGAGTGATAGCTCTCACATATGGAATGACCGAGACTACGGCCAGAATAGCAAGAAATCGAGCAAAATTCTGATCATGTGACTGCCAATATGCGAACATAATTGGCACACCAACGAGCAGAATCATTACCCACAGCAACGTTGTTAAAATGAGCTCGTTCGTCCCTCGTCTATTTTCATAAGCCACGACCATTTCTTCCGATAATGGGAAGTATTTGCCATACCTCTCACGCAACATCCGCGGTACATCTTCTGGAAGATTTTCCATAATACACCTCCTGTATTTGTATGATTTGATGTATGTGATCCAGTGCATTGCCTGGAAGACTGCGTCGGAGTTTACATGTACGATTGTTTATGTCAAATAATGGGTTTTTAATATTTTGAAGCACAAAAAAGACGCCAAAATTCTGGCGCCAAAGAGGGAAATATTTGCGAAACAACCAGTATGTATCACTTCGTTGGGTCATTATAGAAATGAGCCAGAGCCGAGAGGTATGAATGAATTTTGGTTTGCGCATACCATTGGCCAAAGCCGGTTATTACAAACAAGAATACGAGAATTACAGTATGTTCTACATACCCCATTAAAAGCAGGATGATACAAAATATGATCCGACAGCGCAGAGTAACAATGGTGAAGTTTGAGAGATCTTCGTAACATACCCACTGATACTCAAACGAGAGACGTAACAAGTCATATCCTTTCTCTTCATTTGAATACTTCGCGATCACCTTCGATGTATCTTGTGCAGCTTCCATCTCCTTATGAAAGCTGTGAACGCCAAAGATAATCCGAAGAAGATTAGCAACGAGATACATATTTGCGAACGAAACAATCAAAGTCATTATGTTGAACCAACCACTGATGCTCGTACCGAATATATAGCTCTGAACGATCGCAGCGAGATTCAATACAATGAACAACGACCACCATATCGCTTTGTGACGTGCTTGTACATTTTGACTGAAGCCATCATATTGATGTTTCTCTAGATACACCTGTACCACATCAGGTGGGAGACTACGAAGTCCATACGTATCCCTGAGAGTCTGGCATACATTTCGATCTGTTACTTCCATGATACACCTCCTTCTATGGGTTTTGGTTTGATGCTTTAAAAAAGCTGGCGTGAGTTTACGGACAGTAAAAACTATGTCAAAAATACAGTTCACTACCTAAGGGATTCATCGATCCGGACCGCAATAAAAAACAAGATGATCGGCCCCAGCAAAGCAAGAACATAATTCACCGCCATAAAGAGTCAGCTAACATTCCCTTTCTGCGAAGCAAGCGACCTCTTAAGTCGCGCAATCAGATACGGACTCACAAACAGCGACAACAAAAACATCGCAGGGAAAATATATAACGCCGCAGCCGACCGCACAATCCTGATCCCAATCGACAAATACAAAAACAGCCCCATAATCCAAAAACTCGCAAAAGCCATACAGGCGATCCAGAGATTTTGTGTCGAAATCTTTTTCGTGAACACAAAATCGAGGATCGCTGTGCAGGCAATTATGAGGAGGAGATGGATGAAGAAGATGGTGGGCATTTTCCTGAAAGAATCGCTACTTACTAAAAGGCTATGAGTGAATTAACGCCAATCTAGTTGCACCCAGCTATTGTTATACTTTTCAATAATTTCGGTTCATGCTCTCTTTGCATCTCATCAATGAACATCAGTATCTCCAAAATTATCCTTTTTATATCGGTAAATTGCAGGATTGTTTGTCCACCAACCCTTTTTGAGATAAAAGATAATTCAGTATGTATCCTTTTCTCGACTATCAATACTCTCGATTTTGAGATTATCCATTGCAGACAATATCTTATCAATTGTTCATTTATCACAATTTCAATCCTCGCAAAATCCTGGTTTATTAGCGTATATAAATTCCTTTGTATTAGTAGCATGGATAAGTCTTACTAAATCATTGTACTGTTGTGTATTACCGACAAAGTTACTATATACAGGAAACCAGCCTAAATAACCAAAAACAGCTAGGACAAGAATGAACGCTCAAGCGATAGGCAAGAAGATCGATAAAATATGTTTTTGCATGAGAAATTGAAAGCTATTTTAAATGAAAATCTCACAACAACTGTCTGTAAGTCCTACTTCTCGAGCTGACAAAAAAGTCGCGTGCAGGGAGCAAGAACAAACCAATTTGAATCTAAAACCCTAGTAACAAAAGATAAATCTATTACATCATTTAGAATGTGAGCATCTTTGGTATGTAGAAGTAAGAAGCGATTGCCTCAAACAAGTATTAAGTTCGATCATGATGCAGTGAAACTTGAGATTTGTATTTCACCATCACGAGGGAAATCAGAGAGTTTCCATTCAGAAATGGTGACCCCACGGATATACTTCCTAAAGTACTCTTCATACTCTGAAGACATTCTATTTACGTAGTGCCGCTCACTCAATTGTAGCAAATATAATCATGTATAGATCATTCAAAGTTTACCTCCGAAAAATAGATCCGCTGTCATAAGCGCATATAACCCACAACAAAGACATACAATCCATACAAATATCTTCTTGAGAATACGCATAAAAGGATCTGAGGAGATTGAATTAATTAATGCAATTTCATGTCGATAAATTTAGCAATTGATACGTAAACTTATTGCCCCATTTTTGACTTCCATACCTCAATGATGTGTTTGGTTTCCGGATCGTCTGACTCCATAGAGATACTGATATTCATTTCCTTTTTAGAATTTTCAAGATCACCAAGATCAAAATATGCTGCTGCAATTCTTGCATGCACTCTAGCCGGATAATCACATATACTATGATTATTATCATCAGTATTTATTTCCTTCGGATCATTCACGGCCATTTTGAGATTTGTTAATGCTTCTTGAGGTCGAAAGTGAAGTTGAAACATAGTTCACTTTAAAAGGTAAGCATTCCTATAAACTACTCACTTATCTGCTGCATGTTTAATTGCAAGATCAATATACTCGATAGCTTCATCGTATTTTTCTTCAAACATTTTCTGACTTCAAATATTATATTCCGCAACATGGCAATAGCCTTTACATATCTTCAGCATATCATTATAGGCTTGATAAGCTTTAGCATCCTCTCAAGCATTACTGTAAGCAGCTCAAAGATTTAGATAGGAAAGCTCATTACTTCCATTAATAGACAAAGATTTTAGATAGGATGAGATAGCAAGATCATACTGTTTCTTTTTTCAATAGAGATTCCCTAATCTATAAAAGGCACGGTCGTCTGAAGGATCCATTGCGATTGCTTTTTGTAGCTCTGATATAGCCAGATCCTCTGATCAACCAAGATCATTCATAACGATTCATTTCTGCCTGTGAGCTATAGAGTTATCAGTAATAAGGATGGATTTATCAAATGCCTCCACTGCAAGCAGGTACTGATAGAGTACCACCAAGCTATATTTTTGTCTGTCACGATAGTAGAGATAGTTTCATGCATCGTAACGAGCATTTCCTTGCAAAATGAGCAGATTGCTCTTGCTAGTAGCTGTTTTAGCAACTTCTAGCTTCTTGTTCAGACTCGCCAGTCGTGTAACAATCTTTTTATCAATAAACATTTCACCCGTGAGGAATTCTGGGTGATCTGCTATTTTGATAGCCTCCCTATATACTGCAAGCCCCTCCGTATATTTCCCTGCTTTAAGCAAAGATATAAAATCCATGACCATGGGCCCCTTTTTTGTGCGATCTTTTGGTATATTTGGCACACGAATACCACCCGCAGTAACTGTTGTCACTGGAGTATCTTCCGCATGGACAATGTTGGATATAAGAGGACTGGAAATAAATACTCAGAAGAGAAGAAAAAGGGAGGATCCTGCAATGAGGAAATTCTGTTTTTTCATAGTTAGTAGGTAGTTAAGGTTAATCTATTTTTGTCATTCTTGACATGTATTACGAGTACATGATTGCAGGATTCACCAATTTTTATACTCATCAATAATAAATCAGTATCCTACCTTTTCTGTAGGATAGAAATTTCTTTCTTTAATCGAGTATACAAAAGAAATTTCTAATTTAGGTGCTTTTATGAAATAAGTATCCAAGTTATCTCTGCTATAGATTTGATCAATGTGAGCCTGAGAATACAAATCTTGTATTGAGGATATTTCATCCTTCGTCAAAGGTCCTTGGCCTAATGAATACATATTATCATTTGCTTGATACTCGATAGCACCCGTACCTGTAAAACTTAAAAAACTCACTGAATTCTTATGTAGCAATAATAAAGCCTTCTGAAATTGATCTCAGTGAATATCAATTTCAGCGTGTGCACTTGCTATTCTTATAACGCTATCATTTATAATTTGCTTCTTATTTTTCTCAAAGCTGTAGTCGTCATTGAAATACAAGAAGTATCCAAATACAGAAACAAGCGCAAATAGGATATAGATAAGTTTCATAGCAATCTAAGATAAGAAATATTGAGTTAGTCACCTCGTTTTTGAGATGCATCAATAAGCTTCTGAAGAAGAATCTCATCTGTTAATACACCCGATCTCTCAAGTTCACCGAGTTGATATCCTGCATCATAAAGAATATGGTCTTTTATCTCTCATTTTATACCATTCCCTCCTCAAGCAACTACCGTTGCCATAGCACCAGTCTTAAGCTCATCTTCAGAAATACCTAAGCGGTATGCATTCAAAGCCGTCAGAACATTGGAAACTTGTGCTACTGGAATTTTTGTTCAACGTATATTAAACATATCGTCAGCCGTATAAGATGACATAGCATTCACTCAGCCATTTTGTCCAAGTGCTAAATCATACTTTCCCTCACCAGTAACACCGCGCACTGTGCCATGATATTCTAAATTAAAATAATATGCATAAACAAGTGGCCTTGAACTTGGTTCGTCTACATTGTAAGGAAGATATAGTTTATCCAATATCGTCTGCATCTTTCAGCTAGTATTAGATCTTAGTAGTGCTAAGTTTTCATGAAATTTACTTATATCATTCTTTGCATTACTAAAAACCTGCACCACTGGTTTACTTTCTCTTCCCATCAAATCCACAAACCCTAACGGATTATTCCCAACATAGACATAGAGATTAATCTGGTCATTTTGCCCAATCGGATCTCGTGATATAAATCGACCAGTTGTTGGATCATAGAATCTCGCTCTTAGGTAGTAGAGTCCGATTTCTTTGTCATATTCTCGTCCAGTAAAGAGTCGACTGTTGTCGTAGAGTGGCGAAGTAGTTGGAGTAATCTTTGTGAATGTTCCAGTGCCTGATCTTACAGAGGGATCTGACTATTTTTCTATAGAAATAGTCTGTATGAACTGTTCCGTGCCATCAGGATTTAAATAAATAACAGTATATTCTCCAGGTATATTTATGTGAGTATTACCTCAATCTCCTTGCCCACTCAATAAACTGACAAATTTGGCATAATACCATACATAAATTTTACGCTTAGAGATATCTAATCTTGTATCTATGGCAGTTATTCAGTTTGCAGAAGATATAGGTGATACAGTAAACTCTACATCACTAGAGCGTAATTGCACTCTTATATTCTGTCATCCATTTTGGATATAAGAGCCTTTCCAGAAATATTTAGCATATATGAAAATAACTAATCATAATGCTATTGCTACCAGCAGAATAGTGAGGAATTTTTTCATATTAATTACTTATAAGAGTTAATAGAATTCAATAAAGTAGTCGGATTACTTAGACCAAAATCGTTTCTATCTTCTAGTGTATTGTTAGATACAGAATTCCATACATTCGATGCAAAGTCTGAGCAAGGTGCAAAGTTACCCCAGGTCTTTCAGTCAACAATTTGATCTGCTATACTGCTTCTCACTGCTTTTAATTGATCTTTGTTTAGTGACATTGTTAAAGATGCGGCTTGTTTGTAGTCATTTTCAGTATACGATTTTTCTGGACCATTAGTCTGAATACCATTAAAGATAGGCTTAGCCTTCCATTTCGGCTCATCCTCTCATCATCTATTAGGCCATAGTCAGTAAGTGATTGTTATATTGGTACTCTTGTTTGTGATTTCAATCCAACTATGTCAAGCACTAATATCTCAATCGCTTGAGGCTCATCCATTGCTGGAATAAATTGTGATTGTCGCGACTATTTTTGTCTTCATCCCCATCAAATCCACAAATCTCATCGGATTATTACCGACATATACATAGAGATTAATCTGGTCATTTTGCCCAATCGGATCTCGTGAGATGAATCTTCCAGTTGTTGGATCATAGAATCTCGCTCTTAGGTAGTAGAGTGAGAGTTCTTTGTCATATTCTCGCCCAGTGAAGAGTCGAGTATTGTCGTAGAGTGTCGAAGTAGTTGAAGTAATCTTTGTGAATGCTCCGCTTCCTGATCTAGCAGAGGGATTTCCAAAGGTATCGTATTGGTACTCCGCTACGAGAACTCATGTGTTATTCGTAAGCCCTACAACACTTCCAAGATGATTCTTGTGGAAGAAGTATCGATTAGTGATATTAATTAACATCAATATGGATCGCATGTTCCATAATCTCGTTAAGTATATAAAACGGAAAGTAGTATGCGTCTGTTTTATGACTCACTGTTGTATGGACAGAAAGACTTCCTGTGGTATAAATTCCCTTTAGAGCCTCCTCATATCAAGTCACGTTATCATTAGCAGGCCTGACAAAGTCCCGATAGCTGAAAATAACAGCTCCACTGCTATTTAGAATCTGAAACATTCTTTCTTGAATAGACTTTTTTATATCCACTTGAAAAGCACTCTTTTCTCCTGGATATAAAAAGGAGGAGCTCTGTGGTGTCTTAATCTGAATATTTGCTGTCGATTTATTTAGTATATTTACACTTTCTGTGTGCTGGACATCGCTGACAAAATATTTGCTATTTATCATCGACAAAAGAGATAATAAAATCCACACAACTAAAACTGCAACAAGCCACTTTTTATACATAAGATCATCTTATTTAATAATAGAAGAGGGTAAAACATTACCACTTGAATTCTCATACCTCTTTAGATATCTTCCGAATTGGGCACCAGTTCTATTCGCGTCTATATCCTTTGCATCATATCACTCATCCTTAATATGGAAAGCATACGGAATTTCATCTAGAAATATCTCTTTACCTTGTCAGAGAATTTCAACTGTTGCACCCCCTATATCAACATCATTCGATACAGATAATACATAGGAAATTTGAGCTGCCTTAAAGAAATGTTGAAGTTTATCTTTATTGCCATATTCGCCACCTTCATATTTTCATGTTAAACCAGTAGGGATAACTCAATTGCGAATACTTTGAGCAACTTCATCTTCATCATACTGTGGAACACCTCTGACAGCACTGTTTATAGTTGAAAAAGCATCACGAACATTTCAATTAGAAATTTGCAACGAATATACCCACAAATAATCTATTGATTGAGTATTGCCTTCTTTATAAAGAGAATTTCTAAATGTTTTACTCTGCATGAATTGTGAAATCTTTTCAAATCTTTCTTTATCTGTAAGAGCAGCCGGTTTGCTACTCATCCCCATCAAATCCACAAACCCTAACGGATTATTCCCAACATACGTATACAGATTCACCTGATCATTCTGACCTATAGGATCTCTAGATATGAATCTTCCAGTTGTTGGATCATAAAATCTCGCTCTTAGGTAATAGAGTCCGATTTCTTTGTCATATTCTCGCCCAGTGAAGAATCGAGTATTGTCATATGAAAGCTGTGATGTTTGTGTAACCTTGGTGAATACTCCAGTTCATGTTCGTACTGAAGGATTTCCGAAGGTATCGTATTGGTACTCTGCTACGAGAACTCATGTGTTATTCGTAAGCCCTACAACACTTCCAAGATGATTCTTGTGGAAGAAGTATCGATTAGTGACGATGGTTGAACCTGAGTTACCGAGTGTATTACATCGATCTACGATATTTTGGTAGCCATACTTGATGAAGCTCCCAGTTGCAGAGAGAACATTCGTGTTGCAGAAACCGAGTTCTTCCTTGTCGCTTGGAGAGAGATTGACTTCCTCGTTGTCATAGGCGAGGAGATTGTCGGTACCGAGGCCGTTGATGTAGGTTTTGTGGAAGGTGGTTGAGCCACTTTGGGTGCGGGCTTCGGTGAGGATATTTTTGTCGGCGAATACGTATTTGGTCGTTTCGTTGCCAGATTTTTTGGTGATACGGCGACCGAGGATGTCGTAGGTAAATTCGTCGATGTTGGTGCTGCCAGAATTTACTTTGAGGAGACGGTTTTTGTAGTCGTATTGGAATGTATATCGGCCGTTGTCGGTGATATTGCCGTTATTATCGTAGATGTAGACGACATTCGTGGCTCCTGAGAGTGACAAATATTGGTTCAGTGCATTGCTCGTGTAGGCATTCCCAAGATCGCTCGTGCGATTGCCGGCTTTGTCATAATTAAAGGATTCGAGGGTTGTTCCACTCTGTGCGCTGCTCGCATTAGTGAGGCGATAGAGGGTGTCGTAGGCGTAGTTCTTTTGTCCGTCGGCGAGGATATTTCAGACGCCATCATAGCTGTAGGTATACGAATTTATCCCATTATTTAGCGACTGAAGCCTTAATACCCCATCGAAGGTCTGAGCGACAGTTTTTCCATTGCCGTAGGTGATGCCGGTATTTACAATACCGCTGTAGCTATATGTGGCAATCGTACCTCCGCTGTAGGTGATATTTGTCGCACGATTGAGAGCGTCGTAGCCATAGACCTGTTCTCGGAGATCAGGATAGATGAGCTTCGTGAGATTGTTATTGGCATCATAATTGTACCCGACCACTGTACCAGAGTTGGTCTCAGACAAGAGCCTTCCTTGGCTATCATAGGAAAAATCGAGCTTACTCAGATTGCTGTCATTGCCGGAGATGAGTCGGCCAAGTGCGTCATAACTGTAGGCCTCGGAAGTGATACCGATGACCCCCGTTCCTGTAGTGATAGTCTTAGTGGTCAGGAGATTGCGAGGATCATAGACATTTGCTACGACCGTCCCATTTGGATCAGTTTGGCTCGTGAGATTGGAATTTTTGTCATAGACAGATACGAGGATTTTGCTGTCTGGATAGGTGACTTTGGTTGTGCGATTGAGTGCGTCATATTGATAGGCTGTCGCATTGTTTTTTGCGTCCGTGATCAATGTGAGATTGCCACGTTCGTCATAACTGTAACCCGTGACTACAGTCGTTCCTCCAGAGAGATATTTAGTCTCTGTAGTGGGCTTCCCGATAAAATTGCGGGCGTAGTTGGTGATGTTATTTTCTTCGTCTTTTGCGCTGATTACCTGTCCGAGAGCGTTATAGCTCAGGGCTTTTGTCTTCCCAAGATTATTGGTCTCTTGAGTGAGGCGGCCGTCATTGTCATAGAGCGAAGTGGTTGTGATGACACCTGTACCCGTATTTGGGACGATGCTCTTTGAGATGACGAGATTGCGCTTGTCGTAGGCACTGGTCGTTTTGTTACCAAGTGCATCTGTAATCTGAGATGGTCGCCCGAGACTGTCATATGTCGTGGTTGTTTTGTTGCCTTTGGCATCGGTGGATTCTTTGGGATGTCCATTTTTGTCGTACTTGAGGCTTGTGACGATATTTACGGGCGTTGCATTTGTGAGATCAAAAGCAGTCGTCTGGATTTTTTGCCCGAGTCCGTCATAGAGCGAAGTCGTCTTTTGAAGCAGCGTATTGCCTGTGCTATACGCATCAACCTCAGTAACATTCCCTATTTTGTCATATGAATAGGTTGCGTATGTACTAGTCGGATCGGTCTTTTTAATTGGGCGATCGAAGAGATCAAAATTAGAAATCGTCTGATTGCCAAGCGGATCGGTCACTCTTATCTGATTACCATTACGGTCATATACAAAGCTTGTCACGATATCGAGCGAAGCATTATTTGGGTCCATGACAATGCGCTTTTCGGTAGCGCGATTCATGGCGTCGTAGGTATATTTGATAGTCGCGCCGGAACCTTCTTTGTTTGTGAGAATATTGCCATTTGGGTCGTAAGTCATGACGGTTACGAGCGATGTTGTCGCATCTACCTGCGTGGTTTTTTTAGCGAGACGATCGAGGATATCGTATTCGTATGTGATCACTCCGACAATTCCTCCACTTTGGGTGTAGGTCTCTTGGCGGGTTTTGTTGTTATTGGCATCATAGATAAAACGAGTTTCGATACCTTCGGTAGTTTTACCACTCGCCGTGAGATTAAATGGTGTCACGGTAAATGTGGTAGTTTTCCCTTCTCCATTAGTACTCGTGAGGATATTCGCATAGGCGTCATAACTCAGAGATTCGGTAGAAGCAATACTGCCCGTCCCATGCGTCACCGTAATAACCTGACCAGAACCATACGCATAGGTCGTTTGATTCCCCTCAGCATCAGTTTTTTTAGCAAGAAGGCCCTGAGGGTTGTATTCGTAAACGGTCGTCGTGTTGTAGGTCGTAGCATCGGGATTGATGATACCCGTAGCACTTTCTTGGAGAATATTCCCTGTTCCATCGAGTACAAAACTCTTCTGAAATCCATTTGGGAGCGTCATGCTCGTAGGCACATCAAACACGCCATCATAGACATAGTTCGTCACAAGATCAGACGATCCATCTACCGCATTTGCATCGGTTTTTTCACGCTTCTCAATCACATTACCACGGCTGTCATATTTGTATGTGCTGCCATTCCCACGAGGCAGAATCGTCTTGATAAGACGCGCATTGGCATCAAATACGTAATTGTAGACCGTTACACCTGTACCAGTGAGATCATTAATCTCACGCTTTGTGGTATTCCCATTGGCATCAAAAGTATATTTCGTCTGAGTACCATTGGCATTAGTTACCGTATTTGTCGCTACAATCGAGCCGGTAAGCGCATATATATAGCTCGTCGTACCTGATCCATAGACCTGACTGAGGACGCGATTGTTGGTGTCATAGGTATTGGTAACATATGTCTGCCCCTTCGCATCAATGAGATTTTGGAGATTGTGCGATCCTGTATAGCTAAATGAGATAGTCTTTGTACTCGCACCAACAGCAATCGTCACCGACTTGAGATCATTCGCCGATCCACCCGCATCACCTGCTGCGTAATACGCGAGATTTACCGCCCTTCCATTGAAGTCTGTTACACTCGAGAGTCGTGCATTTGCGTTGTACGCATACGTAATCACGCGACCAAGCGTATCCGTCACGGTCGTGAGTTGCTTATCTGTGTTATAAGCAAAATTGAGTGCGTTCGCATAGCGATCTGCAAGCTTTGAGATTTTGAGATTGGTTCCAAAAGAATACACCATCCCATCATCAAAAGTCAGCGTGTACAGCCCCGCGTTCTTTGTCAGATTCGCCTTCAGTCCAGGGCTATATGCAAATGTCGATCCCGAAGCTGCAAAATTAAATATCCCGAGCTTCCCATTATACAAGCTCACCGATCCATCCCCTGCATTTTCGGCGAGGAAGATATTATAATTGTGATCGAAGCTATTCCCCACCGGCCCATCGTAGGTCAACTGATTGCGATAAGTGAGCGAAAAATCATACGGGATTTTTACGCCAGGAATATGCGCGAATGTATTGTCGTAGGTAAATTCACCATTCGAGAGATTTACAGGATCAGCTGCATCATCACTCGCATTTTTTGCACCATGTTTGTCGTTTCAAAGTGACCAATGTTGATCAATAAGTGAGTCCGATCCAAGCGTCATACCACCAATGAGGAAACTATTGCGGTTTACGATTTGGGAGGTTGATCATGCGTAAGCACTGAGGTAGGGTGCGGGGTACATACTAGAGGGCACCGAGGTGGATGGAGTCGGAGGAGCCGAGAGTCCTTCAGAATAGAGAGATTGCACCTCAGAAGACGAGAGTTTCTCTCGCTTAAAAAAACGTAAAAGCGCCATTTTACCACTCCATCCTTCATTTTGTGAATTGTACCATCGATTTCAGAAATACAGCTTATGTGGTCCTGAAAGATTTGATTTTGAAACTTCACCCGTGAATGCTTGCTGAGCATAGAGGGAACCATCAAGATAAAATCGCGCTTTCTTGTCTACATTATCGAGCTCAAAGATAACATGATACCACTGATTTGAGTTAAATGTTTTGCTGATAACAAAGGTATTATTTGCGTCGGCATTATTACCGGTGATAAACTTCCAATAGAGAGCATTGGTGCCGTATCCTCCAAAATACACTCGACTCGTGTCATAACCAGCAGAGTCTGAATATCGATAGATGATATTGTAATCACCCGAAGTTGCTGGAACAGTTGATTTGATCCAACCAGAAATGATGTAACTTCCACCTGATACGTAAGGATCACCTGCATCTAAATAACTATTTGTGCCATTAAAATTTCCGACACTATTCTGCACGGTAAGTGAAGAATCGTTAGGCCATGTCATATTGCTCGCTACAGCATTATTTCCATTTCCACTACTATCAGCCGGACTACCATTTAAGTCCCACTTTCCAATAAGGCCTGTCGAAGATATAGAAAATACTTGAGCACCCTGAGTTGACTGAGTTGAGAATGTCTTTGCACTTAATGTCTTGGTTTTTGGTGTGTTGAGTTTTTGATAATCGTTATAACTATAAATTTGAACATTTGGGATATTCGATTGTGGAAGCCCTAGATCATCGGAATAGAGTCCATTCCCATAGCTTATACCGTTATAGAGAAATGATCCTGAGTAATATTTATAGGTACTGTAGTCGATGGCTGGGGCGTCTTTGAGACTTGCACCAGACAATGATGTTCCTGTGGCAGTAGCCCCAGTAAATATTGTTGGTGTATCTATTTTAAGAGACTCCGGAGCGAGGTTAATACTTTCAGGAGCTAATACCGGCAAGAGGTTTCCGGTAAAAGTAGCTCATGAGAGCATCCCTCCACTTCCTTCCTCCATTCATTTCTTTGATTCTATATTTCATTGATTTGAGTTGATCGAATTATCCAAGTCAGTCAGGCCACTCGAGGCCTCTACAATACTGAGATGGGATGATACTATGAGTGCGATCATCCAGATGGCACATACTTTCTTGCGAAGTGAATTCATGAAGAAAAAGGAGAAGAAATATGTATAGACTGGCACGAATGCTGTGCAGACACAAAGCAAGGGTCGAGCTTCCTCCTTGAAAGCTCGACCCTTACCAACCTACAATATCCATAATTATTAATTATTTATTAATTTTTGAAGACAAAATTTTTTTATTCTGCGAATTTAAAAATTCCCCCTCCAAAGCCTTGTGCGAAGGAGGGGGGAATTTTAGGATCTTTTTTTAGTACATTGGCTTTGGCGTAGGCACCACTGAACCGCTTTCTGTCATAATTTTGACGCTTCCCTTCTGGAGGAGTCCTGCGTCGATATCGAGTGAATCGATACGAGCATTTGAGAAGGTGAAGAGGCGGTTTCCTGAATACAGAACTCGATCGATGAAATTATTTGAGTAATTCCAGATCTGTGTGGCCTTGTATTCTGAGATAGGTGAATCCGCGTAGCAATAGCTTGGGACATAAGTCGAACCTGCTGACTCACAGTATTCTCCACCTCCGATGAGCTTCTTACATACGGGAGTTTTTGGTGCGGAATATGCGAGACATTCTTTGGTGCGAGCTGCTTCGAGTGTCTTGTCGTCGATGATATCGAGGTGAGTTGTGCGGGCTTTTTCGACTACGCCAGTTTCTGGTGTGATCGAGAGTGCAACAACTCCCTGGAAAATGTCGCTATATCGGTATGGATTTTTTGTATCCGGAACCTTGTAGAGACTTGCTGGAAGATAGAGAAGATTCTTGGATTTTTGCCATACAAAGAGGCGTGGATTGCTCAGTGCGTCAGAGTAGGTACTTGGTCCATTACCGAGCGTGAGTGTCGACTGCTGTTTTGGATTTTTAAAATCCGAGATGTCATAGAGGTCGATCTTGATTCCATTATTTTGCGTACCTCCCCATTCATTTGTCGAAGTATCATAGCCGATACCAATGAGGTGCGTCGCGTCATATGGGTGAAGATATGTCGAATATCCTGGAATCTTGAGCTCACCGAGAATCTTTGGATTTTTTGAATCCGCGAGGTCGATTACAAAGAGTGGATCGATCTGTTTAAAGGTCACGAGATAGAGCTTGTCCCCGATAAATCTCGCAGATTGGAAATTTTCGGTTGGAGCGATGCCGGCAAGAGTAGATACGGGTATGAGATTTTTACCAAGCACTGATACAACATTGTCGGTCTTGCCGTCTGTCTTGTGAGTTACTACGCGGACACTTCCATCGCTTCCTTCATCGATTGCGTAATCACTCAGAAGCGATCCGCCGACGATTCCTGTCTGTTCGTAGCGTGCTCCGAGATTACTGAGATCAAATTTATGAATGAGGGTATTCGTCCCTGACTGCATAAATCTCATGAGACACATCGCCCCAGGAGGACATGCATTTGAATATGGCGAGTAAAGTGTCGAAGTTACATAGAGTTTATTTGTAGGCGAAACATAGGTCTTGTCTACATCTCCAAAGAGGAGTTTCGTATGTGATTTTTGCTTGTTATTACGGATATTGAGCGTTGTAACGGCCGTAAAACTTGGCGTAAAGTTATATGACTCAAGTGTCTTCGCATCTGGAAAAACATAGGACACATCAGCACAGTTACCCGCGTAGAGTTCACGAAGTCGTGCAGTCTTACGAGAATCCGTGAGGTAGTCATTAATATTGTCGATCTTGCTCGTTGGTGCAATCTCGATCTTACGAGGAAGAACATTCGCAGAAGAAAATTCGCTTGTGAGTTTGTCAGTATCAATAATGAGCTCTGTTCCCTTTACGTGTGGACGAACATAGCGCTCATATGGGAAATTAAAACTCGTAGTTGAGAGCACAGTAAGCTCACCATTTGTGAGGCGTGCTTCACGATAGTTCCCATCGATCTGGTAGTAACGATCAATCACTGGATTATTAATATCCGCGATATTATATGTTACTACGACCGTCTTAGATGCGCGATCGATCCAAGCTGAACGATAGAGATTGTTATATACATATTTACTTGCGACAATCACGAGACGATCACCATCAACGAAGAGCTCGGTATTTGAATACTCCGCTGGAAGCGCGATCTTTTTAATAATCTGGAGTGTGTCGTCAGCTTTGTGGATGTAGACCATATGCTCTGTATCATTGGCAGAGTAGAGGTAATTTCCATCAGTTTTTACACGCTCTGGCTCATCAACGCCGATCGTACGACTATTGGTTGTTGAATGATCGGCAGAAGTAGCAGACTTACCGCCTGTTGACTGTCCAACATTTGCGGCAGCAGGAGGAACTGCTGAGATTGGAGCAGTAGTTTCTAGCATCATTGGTCCACCCTTATCATAGATGGGATACTGGTATGGAGGATGCTTTTCGTAATAGAGCTCCATGAAATCTGCTACTTTTGTACGCATATCAGTACAGCTTGCAAAGGTCTTCACCGAAAAGTCGGGAGTAGCTACCGGCTTATCCTTAATAAGGAGTGAAGTATCTGTAACGTCTGCAAATGTGGTCATCTGACCTATCGTTCAGAGTGCAAGCACTGAGACGATTGCTGAAGTAAAAAAGGTTCTCATGTATTAAGCAGGGGTTAAATCTTGCTCATCCTATGAGACTTATTACCAAGGTCAAGGAAGGCGAGGTGAAGATGAAGTGAAGTTTTGGTGAGTAAAAAGTGAATTTTTGTCACAAATAAAAATTGACATTCCTGGTGCCAACATTACTCTCCTTAAGACTTTCGTATCAACAACATTTATGTCTTTCAGACAAAACGTTCTCGCGATTAATCTACTTCGTCAAACACGAGGGATTTAGTCGCGTATAAAGTCAAGATACGTTAAAAATCCCTCGAGTCATCGGGGGGTTTTTAATTCAATACCAATACCAACAGCACACCAAAGGAGTAATCATGCTAAAGTCTTATACAATAGTAGAAGGACTCGATAAGCTCAGGAAATTAGGCATCATACCTGAAGACTTACCGTCTGAAAGCAAACTGGCACGTCGGATGTTCGCTGAATACTTCACGACAGTGCAGGATTATCCGGATTGTTTTACATATTCGGATGAACCACGCACCAAAAGAAGTAATGAAGAGAAGAACGTCATGGCCATATACATGCAAGCATATGGCCGTACACTTTCCCTCAACGATGCAGTCAAGCTCTTGAAGTCGAGCTTTGAATGCATCGGAATCTTGATTCACACTGGTGCCCTTCTCGAAAGCGAAGACATCGGCTGGAAAAAAGAATTCATCGGCAGCTTCTTCCGCTATATCAGGGAAGATGAATATATCGCCATTGATTACTTTGATATGAATATCAAGGTATCGGCGATTCCTAAAGAAATTAAGTACACAGAAGTAAACAAAGCAATGTTAGCGGACGAGCGATACGTCACGTTTTAACACACAAAATCCTGAGACATCCTTTAAAAAGGAGGGATGTTTTAAAAGCGCCGACTAGTTCGGCGTTTTTCTTTTGTCTGAATTTTCTAAATTATGGTGCAAATACCTGAACAACTGAGGTCTTGTCACCTTTGACAACGATGCTAATGCCGACTTTAGTCCAGCGAGTGCCGAGCATATTTGATCTGTGTGCACCTGAGAGGAGAAGTCCTGATTGAAGGTACATCGCACCAACCGTTCCACCGGCGACATTTTCGCCAATCGATCATTGGAGTTCAACGCCTGCGCGCTTTGCAGTATCTACGATATATCCACCCTGCGAATCCACATGTCCAACATAGTTATTGTCGGCCATATCCTGCGCCTTAAAATTAGCGAGTCGATTGAGATTAGCATCGAGTGCAACTGGACTCAGGCCACGTTTTTTGCGGATCGCATTGATCGAGGCAAGCATATCCGATTGAGCACTTGCCACATCCGTGCTGACATCTTTGGAGGCAAGATCATAGACATTTGGGAGGATTGGGAGGACTTTTCCATTCATAACTGGTCCGAGATAGGCAGCAAAGCCGGTGTCATAGAGGACTTCTACGAGATAGACTCCATCCTCCGTGAGTTTATGAGTGAGCTTGGCACCATTCGTGTTTGCGAGAGCACCATTTGGACCTGTAAACGCAGCATCAAATGAAACTTCTTCTACCCCGCCACTTGGCGTCATAACATAGACTTTGTTGCGGATTGCCTTAGTAACCCCATTGCCGATTTTGACCGTGAGGACGCCATTTTGAGCCTGAACAGCGATATTTTCGCTGCTCTCAACAGTGTATGCAGGAGCCAAGACGTATTCATCTGAGAAGACAGGAGTCGAATTTGTGTAGGTATCAATCGAATACGGAGTGGAACTCGATCGCGCAGTTACATCAACTCGGGCGCGGGATCCGTCTTCAAATATACTGAGTTCACGAGGACTAAAGGCTACATCTGACATGCTCGTACGACTGACAGAACCATTCGCTGTCGTAATCTTAACAGACCGGAGTGTATTGTCTGGAAGTCAATTAACAGAGACAAGATTTGTCGGAGTGAGATCACCTGTCTCCACGCGTCGCCCCGAAACCGTGATACCATTTACTGCAGCAACATTTCCTTCGTAGTATTTTTTTGCAAGCACCTTAGGATCAAGCACTGTAAACATAAGCGATCGCGCGCCTGCAAAACTTCGTCCAGAAGCTACTACAAACTGATAAGTACCGATTTCGGTAAGTGGGAAGTAATACTCAAAACGATTGCCGCTGAGATTATCCTGCCCAAGTGTGAGCGTCTTACCAGAAGGCATTTGGAGATAGACGAGGGTTTCATTTTCGGATCCAGTGGTCTTCCCTGAGAGCTTGAGTGTCTCATTAGGCAGATAAATATTGGGGATATTCGCATCGAGTTTGATAGAATAATTCGCAAAGAAATCAGTGGGTATAAACTCTTTAACGAGTCCTTTTGGAGTCTTGTCGAGTGCAATAAACGAACCCGCTAATTTGCCACTCGAGAGTGGTGCGAGCGTGCGAAATGCCGTCGTTGTGAGATCAACGATATCTGGATGCTTCGCGCAATTTGGTCGGTCGTTTGCCTTTACGATGACGGACTTACCGCCATAACGGACCTGCAAAAATGAGTTAATTGTCACATCACACCTCGCTGCCGAAAATCATCCCTGACGGAATTTATCTCCACCTGCTGTTCCACCGCCTTCAAAACTATCCGCGTAGTAGAGCAGACTTGCTGCAAGAGAAGTATCGACTGATGGAGTTTGCGGTGCATCATTAGATGCCGGAATCGGTGGAGCGGAAGTTGCAGGAACTACCGGAGTATTGGAGTTGTCTGAACTACTTGGTATATAGACCGTCGAAGCTGGTGCATTAGGATCGTACGACGGAACTGTTCCAGTTGTTGGAATCGGAAACGGACTCGGATTGGAGTTAGTGAGAACCGAACCTTTTCGTGCTTTTTCGATATCAGCAAGGATGCGATCAAGCGCCTTCGTTTGGGTGCGGAGGCCGGTATTTGCCTGGACGCGTGCACGAGGATTTTTTGCTCACTCGAGTTTACGATAAGCGGTGATGATGGTCGCTTCAGAGTTCGCAATATTTTTGAGTTGCGCGTCTGAGAGCGGATAGGCATTTTGATAGCGTGTCTCAAGTTTGGTACGAAGTTGATCGTATGAACTTTGGATTTTTGGATCTCGGAAGGTCTGAAAATCGAGCGCAAACGCACTCGAACAGAATCCAAAAAACAATACAAACAGGGCGGTTTTTCTCATAGGTAGATTTTTGCGGGCTATTCTACTTTATGACGAGAGAATAAAAAGTTTTTTATGTGCTGAGGGGCGGGATTTATAGATGGATTAAAGAAGGGAGGATATATTTTATGTCTCAGTCTCTTCTGCCTGCTTGACTATTATGCCATCGAAGCAATAATACAAGAAGTTCACAACATCACACAAGGAGCATGCTATGAACCAAAAGGAAGTACCAGATATAGAATTTGTCACACTGGTTGATTATGATCCTGCTGATGGCGGTTGCATTATTGTTGGCAATGGAACACATATCGAAGAGACGGAAGCTGCTCATATAACGAAAGCCTTGGCTTTCTATACAACCAACGCCCCAATCGATATGAGTGAAGTGCACGAGCTCACGGTCTACAAACCAATAAAGATGATGCTCGAAACAAATGCAGACATGGATGATACCAACGTCTACAAAGTGTTCATCGTCTTCCAAGATACAAATAAAATTCTCACTATTGATCTGGGGGAAGACCAACAAATAAACGCAGTTTTTATATACGAAACCACTTGTGAGCTTCGGATATTTCGATCCCATTTTCGGGATTCGGAACGGCATCCTTGCTAACATAAATGATCCCGCACTGCGGGATCATTTTTTTAAATCGTTCACTTGTGCTCCATTCGGCGTGCGATTCGTTTTTGGAGCTCGAGAAGCTCCTTACTCAAGAGCTCGGATGACACTGGAGACATATCTTTAAAAAGGGATTCTAGCGACTTACTATATACGTGTTTTGTTGAACCAAAAGCACTCGCCCCTTCCTCGGTCAATGAGATAAACATCATCCGAGAATCCTGCTCAGAAATCTTGCGCTGGATATATCATTTTTGCGCCAATCTCGTAATAATACGACTGAGCGACGGCGCTGGAAGGGTCAGAACCTTCCGAATATCCTGGAGTGAAACCTCCTGAAGTGGCGACTCAATGAGGACGTCGAGGACGGCATATTCGTTCGTTCCAATATTCATCTTCGCCCCAAGCGTATCCCCCAGAGCACGCAGTGAATCAGAGGCCTCCATGATCTGACATACAATATCGAATGACATAGTAGTGAGATTATATAATTAACATCTGTTATATATAGTCAGATGTGATGAAGAATGCAAGGGGGAAATGGTGAGGAAAGAGTGAAGCTGTAAGCTTTTGCATGATTGACTTACTCATTCCCAAATATATAGTTACAACATTTTTTCAGGAAGAAACTATGTCCCACCTATCCCTCTAAAATCTTCCGTATCGTATTGATATTACGGGCGGACATACATTTATATTCTGGGCGTGTGGAGAGCTTTACCATAGCGGATTTGGTGATATGGACAGAATCTGCCGACCAAAAGAGCACTCATGGGAGATAGACAAGCAACTCGATATCTTGTTTGTGACGAAGCTCCTCTATGATGGTCGCCCTATCGATCTCAGGAGTCAGGAAGATGACATTATGCTTCCACTTAGCATTTGAAAAAACCTCTGGAAAGCCAGCAACAACAGTCGACATTTGCTCTTTGGAACGGACCAAAATACGAGTCTGACAATTAAATTCGGTGAGCATCATTGCTTCGAGTTGTTTCTCGAGAGTGTGAATATCTGATTCTTCACTCGAAAAAAGCACATTTCCGCTTTGGATATAGGTCTTTACTTGCAAAAATCCTGCGCGCTCAAATGCACGAGCGAGGACTTCCATTTTGATAATATTCTTCCCACCGACATTGATTCCTCGGAGGAATGCGACGTAGCGATGCATGGGAAATTTGTAATTAGTTCATAAAAAACTACTCTGCTTTGCAGATTACCTACTCAGTTCGTATGAACAAATACGTTGTTTTTGGATACGTCGGAATTGCGCTCACGTTTTCTGGATGTGCCAAAGCAGAAATCACGAGCAGACAAATAGCAACAAATACCGCTCCAACTATTCAAAGTCAGGCGCAAAATCAATGAGTTTGCGGGGCAACTGATCTCGCATGCAAGCTTCAAAAGGCATGTGACTCGCAGGAAGTGAGAACCCATCCCTACGATTTACAGCAGGATTTGAGCACTTTAGTGCGAGAGAATAATAATCTCTACTATTTTCAAAATACTCGAGGCAGTATCTATGATGATCCTGATTTTAATCTGCCTCATGCAAAATGATACCTGTATACATTTCATTCGTATGACTGTGTAGGCAACAAAAATGAGGAGCTTGTCTGAACGGGTTCGATGGAAAAGATCCTCAAGATGCTTCCAGATCAAAAGAAAAACGGACTCTACATTGCCGACCTTGGGAATAGCAGTGGCGTGACAGGAAGCGATTATTCATTCTTTGATCGCATACTGCGATTTTCGTACAGATTTGATATCCCATATCGCGAAGGACCACTCACCATCTCAACCTACAACATCGCTCTCAATGTTGATACCAAAGAAATCACCATTGGTGAGGCATCGTATGGCGCAGGAGTATTTTTTACTTCGGGAAATTTGAATGAATAGATAAACAAAGAAAATTATGACAACAAAATAAGCAGACTACGTAGTCTGCTTATTTTGTTAAATGCATAACTCTTACTTCCATCCAAATAATTCCTCGATCATTTTTTCTTCAATCTTTTTATTTACAATCGAAGGATTTTTGAGTCAATCACCATTCAATAGACGAATTTCTTCAGCTTCAAATCTTTGTTGTTTTGGCGAAGGTTCTCCTGTTTGGATGTAGTAGGAATCCTGAGTGAGTCAGTAATAAAAACTTACTCCGTAGACCACATTAAGGCTCTTGAGATCGAAAATTGTGCTGTCAGATTTTGCATAGAGCGAATCTCCATCTTGGGAGATTTTTGTAATGCTATAACTCGGAATTCCTGGCTCTTGAGAACTTGTATACGTCACAAGAATACTCTTGCCATAGGGACGAGCTGCAACAAATCGTTTAACAGAATCAGTAGCAGAGATTTGTGATGCTACTATGCGCTCGAGTGGAGTTTTTGGATTTGATAGATAGGTAGTCTTATTTGATTTTAGTCTGGATGGATCGAATGCGCCGAGAGCGAACTGGGAATCATTTGTGCCGTCTTTAAGTAGAGTGAGAACACCATCCACAAGCACAGAATTTTCACTAGCCGATCCCGAAAAACAATATTCAGCGGAAGTAAGTTTTGGCGTGAACGAATTAGGATGATAGATCTCAATTTCAGAACTTCCCGATGCGCTACATGGAAGACTGAGAGCGCGTTTCCAATCGCTTACACGACCAATAAAGGTGGCTCCAGACGAAGTTGTGAGGAATTTTTGTACTGATTCTGGATTTGAGATAGATCCACGAATGCCGTCGGTTTCGATATTCGCAAGCTTCGCATTGAAAGAGAGATCACCAAGGTCTTTGAGAGAGATGAGCTTTGGAGTATTTGCTCAAGAAGCAGTGGCAATCGAGCCAGTAGAAACTTGTGTCTGAGTAAGACCGCTTGCTGTTTGTGTGGGTGTAACTGGGGACTTTATTGGCTCATTATTTTGAGTGGAGCACCCAGCAAATGAGAGTGAAAGGAGCAAGATGAAAAAGAGGTGTGTGATTTTCATGGTTCTGTGATTTATGAGTCTTTGGAAAAAAATAAACTCTGGTTAAAGATATTGTATAAAAAAATGTGAAAATACTATTCGCATAATAAATCTATGAATTAAAAGAGATCTGGAATATATATTCCAGATCTCAGGCGATTGTCCTTATTTAGATTGATCGCATATTGTGAAGTATTAGACCTCTTTTTTTACCAAACGAACCTGCAGACCAGACATTATTCCATGTACGGATGAATACGCTCTTTGATCACGTGCATATGCATATGCTGAACTGTTTACGTCGAGACTACGTATATCGTCGACCTTAATCGATTTAAATAAATGAATACCTGATGCGGTAGATTCTCTGATCCAGTAATGTGCGCAATCAGGCTGAAATGATAGCACATGCGATTCTTCTTCGTTCGGCAACAAAATTGGCACATCTCTTCTTCTATGAATTTTTCCATCTGTATCGTCGAAATAGCCTACATAGTGAGACTCATGTGGAACAATATCCGGAGTCGCAATGATTGCCCTTGCCTGATCCAGCGACAATATATCCTCTTCTCTTCCTGCTTTTCTGGTCTCGCGGATCATGGCAACTTGTGTGAATAGCTGTTCACCGTTTTCTAACTCCCATATATCACCCTCGGCATTTACTTTAGTTTTTAGTAGATTCCCTTCGGTATCTTCGAGTTCTACCGTGCTCCAATCAGTCGAATCAATTCGAAAAGTTTCATCCTCTAAAGATCATTCCAGAATATCTGAGTGAGTCTTTGTAGATTTAGCATCTGCTCTTAATTCAATAAGGGCTGCAACATTCTTTTTTGTATTATCCGCCATTGCTAGAGCCTGTTCAAAGAGTGGTCCTTCTGATTGAGCAAATTCTTGTCTCTCGGCATCTGTTAAGCTCACGAAAGCCTTTTTTCCAATGTTAGCAACCATATTTTTATGGTAAAAAATAAGCAACATTGTCATGCTACATAAAAAGGCTATAAATTGCAATTTATAGCCTAAAAGCGCCGATGTATTGGAGAAAAACGAATTTATACCTCCTGTGTTTTACTATATTCAACTGGATGATAATGATATCCTGACCACGTGATTTGATCTGCGTCCAGATATCAGAATTCATCGTCTATTTTAGACTCAATTGGTTTCAGGAATTGTTTCAAAAGCCCCTCTATTTCAGAGGGACTTTTGGTGGCAGAATTATTCTAATTGTAGGTAGATTAATAAGACTTTCCATCGTACATACCTCGAGTAAGCGGAACAAGATCGATATCTTCGATCGTTCGAACATTGACTGCGTATGTTTCTGATTCGTCAGCATTTTTGCTTTTTGAAAAACACTGAACACCGCATGTCTTGCAGAATGTATGCGCGATCACATGTTTATTAAATCGATATTCTGTAAGCGCATCCGCTCCACTTTCGAGGGTAAATTGAGCAGCTGGAACAAACGAAAGGAGGAACCCCTTTCGTTGGCAGTGTGAACAGTTACATTCGTATACCGTTTGAGTGAGATCAAGATCTACAGAATAGCGAACTGCTCCGCAGTGACAGCTTCCAGTGTGATGAGTCATGAGTTTGAAGATTGGAAATATTGTGTGTATAAAGTATATGAGAAATAGGATTGAACGACAGAAAAAAAGCTGAGAATTCCCAGCTTTCAATTGATAGATTTTACACAGCCTGTCTGATATAAAAATCAGCCTGTTTTTGAGTGATATCTTCCAGAGAACGCAACTTCAAATGTCGACGAGATTTCCCTTCTCCTTCCAAGAAAAGGTGAGGATCGCTCATCGCGATTCCATTTCCAAATTCGAAAGAGACATGGCTCTTGTTTATAAAAATCCCACCAAAATCCTTCTCAAGCGAGAACATGATGCCGCCGTACATCATTCGTTCTTGCACATTCGGATACACAGTACGAACGGCGTCTCTGAGATGCTGAGCAATACTGAATAATTCGTAGTTACTCAGCAAAGCATTCTCAAGAAATTGCTGGATTTTTGTGTCGCTGGAATAGATCATACTGGACTATTAACATGGAAATATCAGACGAGAAAAGTATACAGAGAGAACAAGAGGATGCAATTGAGGATGAGCAAAATGGGGACTATGGAGATGTGCTTTTTATGAGCATTATTTCTTACTACTCAAGAGATGCTGTATAAGCGCAATAGCAACCTTAAAGGAAGTTTCTGGGGATGATATCTGATTTACGGTTCCTGCAATATAGAGATCCATATCAGTATTTCCATATGCAAAGGTTCACGATAATCCTGAGTGCCCTATGAGGGTAGGGATTTTTCAAAATAGATTCAAAATCCATGGAAGTTTGAATCTATGAATACCAATTCCTGATTCAATAGGGAAAAATACAGGATTCCATACCTGAAGAGTGGCGAGTTTTCATTTTGGGAATAGTTTTCAAGTTGAAAAAGCCATCAGAAATTTGAGTAATTCTTGCGATGTAGACACGATTCATCCATCTGGACCGAATGATGCCATGGCCTTCGGAATCGTTAGTTCGTGTTCTTTAAAGTAGATATTCTTCGGCTTCTGATCGAGAAAATCACGATATAAATACGTGTTCTTTAGTTGCAACGGCGTATAGATATATTTTTCATAATTTGCTTCTAGGCTTGTTTCTGTAACTGTTTCTATGATTTTTCCCAGCAGTTGAAAATTGGTATCCGAATAGTGGGCGGATCCTTTTTTATTTGGTATAAATTTTGGTTTCATTTTTTTCGACCAATCGATCGCTTGTTCGAATGTCCAAGATATATCTGTATTTTTTGAGATCAGGTCGAGCAGACTCCCCTTTTTGTCTATTACTTGCTGAAAATAGTCTGGCAACCCTGAAGTATGTGCAAGAAGATTTTGTATCGTAAGAGCACCCGAATATTCAATTCCATCCAAGATATGTAGTCCATGTATAATCTCATTTGAGAGGTATTTGGAAATGGGGTCGCTGATATCGATCTTATTTTCAGATTCTAAATTCAGGAGTACTGTTGTGGTATACAATTTGGTAGTACTCGCAGTGAAGAATTGATCATTTTCAGAAAAATTACCACTTGTTCCACTCCAAGATTTTCCTTTGTAAGAAATAGAAAATGAGGTTCACCATATTTTTCTATTATCAACGACAGCATCTAGGATGCTTTGCAGTTTGTTTGCTTCCATGTTTTTAAATGAATGTAATTAAAAAGGGTTCTTACCTAGGAGATTGCGGTATCTCTCTAATCCAATGAGTAAGCAGTTGAAGATAGCCTGGGACAAATGCTGACTCCGCTTCAAAGAAATATCGCACACTCATGAGCATAGTCCACTCTGACGGAAGTTGTGCTGCGTATGCATCAGATCTGAGCATTTTATGATCTGCACCAGCAAATACTCGTACCATACTTCACTTCGTAGTTTGCTTTTCGAGTATGGTACGGTATGTATGAGCGTTCTCTATTGCATCCACATTGAGATCATCCTCTCCCCAGATGGCTAGGAGTGGTTTTTTTATAGCAGAGAGTCACTGGGTCGCATCCGAATCAATATTGAGCGCTATAAAATGGTATCTCTCCTCTGAGAGAACTTCAATACTTGCACCCTCTGGTACGGAAATAGATGTTTTATACAATTCAAACGCACGTACGTAGTCTCAGTAGGCTCGCGAGAGACTCGGCTGAGGAGCATTTTTTTGCCACAAAATCACCCGATCTGCCTGCTCTCAGACTATGCCCGCACGGGCCAATCGAGTACGAGTGAAATATTCACCCTGAGTTCTCCAATTCACCGCAGCACCGACAGTCATATAAAAAGCGGGGACTTCTGATCGATTTGCTATCTCGGGTATTACCCAACCTCACTGTGAAAAGCCAAGGAAGCCAATAGATTTGGGGTCGATATCCTGACGTTTTGTAATAGATTTCAAAAGTGAGATAGCCTCATCAGCACGATCACTCATGGTTTGGTTCAGCCAATTTCCAGATGATGCACCAGTACCTGCCTTATCCCAAGAATAACAGGCGATTCAGGATCGGAGCAATTCATTGATAATCAGTGCGTAATTCTCCAAACCCCTCGTCTGTGGACCATCTCCATGGACAAAAATAACCAAAGGAAATGGACCAGACCCCTTTGGAAGCAGGAGTGTTCCTGCAAGGGTATCTTTTTTATGTGTAAACGATACCTCGATACTCTGCTCTGCTTGTATCTCGTGTCTCAGAGTAAAGACTACTCAGATGATGAGGACACACAATGCGACAGCTGCAGTCCCTAAGAGTATTTTAGTTTTTTTGGTCATACAGAAGCATGAAAATAGATGATGGATTATATACAGGAAACTTCAGGCATATTACTTCTTTTTATGAAACTGCATTCATTCATCGAAATACGACGGAGTCGACTCGATTTTTGATGCTTTTTGGTGGGTTCGGCGGGGCTCTTTCCTTTGGGACGCTCTCGGCCGGATGCCAAATCGTTGGCATCCTAAAATGCTAACGCATTTTACCTCGCGTTCGAGCCAAGAAATTCATATAAAAACTCCCCTCTCGTGAAAGATGGGAGTTTTGATTGCTTTTTGGTGGGTTCGGCGGGGCTCGAACCCGCGACCTTGGCCTTAAAAGGGCCCTGCTCTACCTACTGAGCTACGAACCCAAGAAGCGAGGCGTATTCTAGAGAATTCGCGCGGAAAGTCGAATCTTTTTTTAAGAGAGTAAAAGTTTTGGATTTTATTTTGAAATAAACTTCAAATAGTGTGCTCTACAAAGAGCAAAAACCCATGGTGAAAACTTTGCAAATGACATCGAAAATGATAGTATGCGCCAAAAGTCCCAAAGTTCGCATCCATACTCGAAGAACCATGTTTTTAAAGGCTTCCAAGATTCCATTCAAGAAATTCCTGTCGGGATTTCTGATTTTTTCGATATTTTTCGTCCAAACAGTCCAGTTTCCGATGATTCCGTTGACTCAGGCGGCATGAAGCGAGGCACCAAACCTTGTTTCGATCATTGTGAGTTCGGATACAAATTCGGGCGATATCAAATCCAAGATCAAGCGTTATGCGAACGATATCCAAAATGCACTCGGCAATACTCGAGTACTCATTGTAGAGGTTCCGGACAATGTTTCTCCGCATAATATCGCAGCACTGAACGAAAAACTGTTTTATCAGGGTGACGGCAATGGGATTTCGAGACTGGTAGGAACGGTACTTATAGGGGCACTTCCTTTGCCAGTTGTGCATAGCGGGACGGATAGTTTTTTGAGCATTTATCCGTACACGGATTTTGATGACAAAGTATTCGAATACAGTCCCGAGGATGGATATTACGAGGTCTCAAAGACTGCAAATATCAAAGATACCCCAGAGATTTGGCACGGAGTAATCATGCCAAATACAGGTTCTCATGATCAGGACAAGCAGCGTCTCGGGCAATTCCTCGATAAGACACATGATTTTTATAATCGCGAAGGGGCTTTTAGCTCTTCGCTGAGCGAGCCTTCGATTTTTTATCTCGATGCGTATCACGACCAAGAATCCACGAGCCTCGCCAATTGGAAAGCCTACGGTCTCTATCTCGAAAATCTCGAAGATATCGCCTACAACCGCTTTAATAAGCATCTCGCAAAGACGCTCTATGACAGCTATCAGAGTTTCCAAGATACTGGAATCAGTGCGATAGATGATCCTGCAGTCGCAGCACTTGCATGATCACTTGGCAAGGATTCTATCGATTTTTCGAATGCGCCAGATGTCCAAACAAAGGCAGCAATTGATAAATCCGTAAAGCAATTCCTCGAAGTCTTTAATGCGAAATATCTCGGTGACATCCTCAAGTTTGTCTATAACACTGGGCGCTACGGAGATGGCACAAATGTAAGAGCCGATGTCGCACCTGTCCTGATATCCAAGCAGGACGAATTTATGAAGAAGTCGATCAAAGATACGAATAGCATCTTTGAATCCGAAATCACCCAGATCGTCCAAAATGGTCTCTCGCGAGATATTGCCGTACCAACCACATATACAAAAACTGGCGGACTCGTCGGACCAGACGGTATGCCTCTTTTTAGCACAGAGCCAAAAAGCTATAGCAACTATCTCTTCGGACGTCGCGCAGACAGTCTCGAAACCGCGGGAGATTGTAGCATTGTCCGAGGATCGACGCTTCCAGTAGAGGCGAATCGTGGATATAACGTGCAAAATGTACAGAAGGATCTCGACGCACTGAGCAATCCAAATGTCACACCATTTGTCGGACTCGGTTGAGGAGCCTGCTTTGCGGCTGATGGAAGTGCATATACACTGGACACTTGGGGAGGAAATTCACCACTCAATCTCAAGACGAATAGTCTCTCGGCGGCAGATATTGCCGACATCACCAAAAACGCAACACCCGAAAATCTCGCAAAATACAAAGATAAGATCTCTACAGAACTCAGCCTTAAAAACAACAAGTATTCTGGATATATTTCGCCTACATTTGATCTCGGTGGAAGCAAGGAAATCACTCCAGGAGGCGCGCTTCAGATTGCATCGCCAGCGGATTGTCTCAAGACAAACTTTTTGGCGGATCCGTATTCTGCAACGGATGTTGATGTGGGATCACGCAGCACGACATACTACTACCCAGACGCTAGCAAAGGGACGCGATTTGTCTGTGCAATGAAATGAACTGGTGAGTCCGCAAATGGCCACAAAGAACTCGGTGATGTTCTTGATTTTGAGACCGCAATCTTAGGAAAATCACCAAAGTCTTGTACGATCACCGATATCAAACTCGGCGGAACTGGCGTGAAGAGTTATGGTTCATCATGTGCCAGCACCTGAGAAAATGGTCCAATAGACAGCACAGTCCACGAATCACGAGATTTTAAAAAGATTCCTTCTTGGATTGAGCACATCTCACCTACGGACGAGGAATACGGCGCAGCACTCAAAAATTTTGCAACGCCGTCACTTGCAGCAGACAAAAATCGCTATATCGATTTTATTTCGCCAAAGGGAAATATCGTCAAAATCGAGTTTCCAAATTTTTATCGCCTGACTTGGCCAGAATGAGTCGATCTCACTACTGACAAGGTCAAAGCACGAATCAAAGCCGAGCTTGATGCAAAAAGTGTCGAGATTAATGCTCTCATCACGAGCGAAAGTCCCGCGAGTCTTACGGCAGAGAAAAAAGCTGTCTATGATCTCTTAAAATCCGGAGAATACCCAGCTGCTAAGGTTGATCTCTATAATGTTCTGACTTCGAATGAAGTCGCTATGAACAGCATTGTTGACTCAGTGCTTTGGTATAATCTCAGGAATGCGACTTCAAAATACGCATTTGTGCTCGAGCATGGACTTGATCGAGATGGAAATTCGAGTTATCCGCTTCCTGGTCACAAGTCGGACTATGAAATGGCATATATTGCTGGATCGGGTGATGCACAAAATCTCTTCCTGAAAATAGATCCTGCTGCCAAGGGTATTCTGCCACCAGAAATCAGCGATATTCAGAACGAAGCAAATACTCTCCAAAATCTCCTCGACGGAGCCAATGTGGGAGATTTCAATGAAAACAAAGCCGTCTTTAAGTGTGGACCACCAGAAGGAGTTCCTATTTGGCAATGGCTTCCTGCAGTATTTTGTTGGCTTGGATCAATACTTCCTCCAACAATTGGAGCAGGTTCTTGTGGCGTTGCACCGGCCAATAATAGAGCGAAGGATCGAGATTTCTTTACGGCAGTTGATGCGAATAAGGACGGTATTCCTGACTGGCAAGTTGATGCGAATAATAACGGAATTATCGACGGATATGAATGGATCAAAGACGGGAATATCGATCTTTCTGCAGACCACAAACGTCTTGCATACAACGCAAGCACTCCGATCAGGGCAACCTTCAAAAAAGATGACAAGGTTCTCGCGAATGATTCGTTTAACGAAGTCTCATTCGATGTAAAGCGCGTCGTTGCTTATCAATGAGGCAAGAGCAGTATCGTCTATGCTCGTAATGGAAGCGGTGATAGCTCAAAGATTGAAACCCTTCAAAAATATATCAACTTTACGCCGATCAGCGTACGTGCCGAAATGGGCGTTGCCGAATACACCATCCAGGCAAAAAACGTAGATGTCGATGTGATCCTCGATGCAACCGTCGCGCCAAAGGACAAAAATAATGCTGTCGCATTCACAAAAACCTCCAACGAACTCACACTCGAAGTTCGATCCGAATCACTCGATATCGCATCCAATAGCCAGAAAAATGGAGTGAAATCAGTGGAGTCCACAATCACTGCAGGTAACGCAGACTCGCTCGAATTTGCACTCACAACCAAAAAGGCAAATGGCGATCTCATGAATATGAGTTTCCCGATCGAACTCAATATCTATGATGATGTCGATAACACACGAGTAGAAGGACCAATAAAAATTACTTCGAGTAGTTTTAGCTACAAAGGACCACTGCTCACGCGCGCTGGCAATTACCGATTTGAATTTACTGACAGCTCAGACCGATTTGCTGACAAGACATTTACAGTACTTCCTGCAAAACCAATTCGGCTCGATGCTATTGCGAGCTCGAGCGTATTTGTGCGATGACAAAAAGATACGGTTCTCGTACGTGCAATCGACCAATTTAATAACATTGCAAAGGGAAATTTCCTCAAGCTCAATGGCACACTGTCGGGCGGTGCATACTTCCTTGATAACAAAGATACCAAAATCCAAAAGACGACGGTGGATGGATTTTCGAGCTTTGATCTGACTTCAAATAATGGAGGTGAAACCGAGACTATCAAGATCGCACTCGACGGAAGCAATCTCGAGACGAGCATCAAACTGACTTCGGTGGATTATGCCAAGATCCATGTGGATGTAGATAGCAGTGATACGATCGTTGCAGGTAAAGATCCACACGAAGTGCATATTAAGGTAGTCGACAAAAATGGTGCGCTCATTGATGGATTTTCTGGAGTGGCTTCGCTCGATTTTCCAAAGAATTCTGGGGTGCTCTCGACCAATTTTGTTTCGATCAAAAATGGAGTAAATACTGACAAGATCACGCTCACTCCAAAATATCTCGCTGCCAAAAATCTCGCCCTCGATATCCAAATCCCAGGGATCAAAGATATCGAATCAAATACTGTAACCGTCCTTCCTGATGTGGCGATGCGAGTTGGTCTTTCGGCTGATCAGACATCGCTCGAGGCACGCGTCTGAGTAAAAACAACCGCGACTGCCAAGCTCTTCGACCGATATGGTAATGTCGCCTACAACCACGCTTCGGGAGTGAAGGCTACATTCTTCATACCTGACAGCGCCAAACAGTTTGGTCGTCTCGGTGCGGATACTGTAGATTTTAAAGATGGAATCGCACGAACGGATCTGCTCGTTTCACGTATGCCATGAACGCTCTATTACGGCGTAAAGGTGGCACCATGACTCGAGAACAATAGTTTTACGGTTACTGACAAATCTGGCGCCAACCTCACGATTCACGGATATTCGAATAACGTCGCCTTCGTTGATACATATTATTTGTGGAATAAGGAAAAGCTTCAGAATACCAATTACAACGCGCTCTATACGACACTCTTGGGTGCGGATTATGGTAATGTCACGGTTCCTAATTATCTCGCTGGAGAAATCCTCTTTGCGCCAGATAGCAGATCGCTTGCGGTGACGAGTACACTCAACGATGCCTCTGAAAAGCACTCGATCCTGTCACTCACGCCAGGTGGGAAACTCACGGCTCAGGGGGATTCGAGTTCGCTTGCGAGAATGGAACTCGAGAGTGCGAATGGGCATTCGTCGATCTCAGTCTACGATCCATTCTTACGCGAAAATGTCGCTCGCATCCACTTAAATCTCCAAAATGACACACCTCTCGTGCCATGTGATGCGGATGGTTCCGAGACGCTCTCAAATTGCGAGTCTACAGCCAATGACAGATTTGTGCTCCTCAAAGCCCTTGGTCAGAGCAAAGTAACGAAGGGGCGAACTCTCGCTCTCGAAGTTGGTGGTACCAAAGTATTTGAGATCGATCCAACTGGAAATGTGAGCAAATATCCATCTGTCACTGTCGAATACGACAAAGATCAGACCAAAAATATTCTCGGATTTACTATCCTCTCTGGTACAACCAAGATCGGATATCTCGCCATGAAATGGAATGCAAATCATGTCGAAGTTGCTGATCCTGACCAAGTAAATAATGTCGTCGCTGCCAATCCTGGCACCCTCGTCCTCGAAAAAATCTCAAGTCGCTACCGCACAAGCTCAAATAGCCTTGGGAATTCTTCGAAATGACCTCGCGGAATCACACTCTACGAAATCGAAGATGCCACGACTTCCGTTAATCAAAAAATGGTCGGAAGCGCGACAAAAACCGGTCTCGAGGAATACCGCACAAAACAAGGAATCTGATTTGGAAATGGATCGACTAGTCTCCTCGAATTCGCAGCCGGAGCCTCAGTAGGCGAAGCAACGAAATTTGCTGCCACCTACAGCATGATCAATCTCGGTGATCCTGTCGCCCAGCTTCCACGCATTGAAAACGGGAAGACGAAATATGATCGCACCATTGGTCAAAAACTCACCGAAAGCGCAGAAGGTATCATCGAATCATATTCTCAGATCGACACGAATGGCGACGGATATCCTGATATCGTTGTATTTTATGATGATGGTCGCGTCGAGCTTCTCCAAAACTATAGTGGAACTATCAAGAGCGTTGGTTATCTCGCCTATGTTGCCGATGCTGGTAAGAGTCGCAAATGAACGGGTGATTTCGCGCACGATGGCTACACGGATATCGTGATGGTCGATAAGAAGGGCAAGCTCATCATTCTCGACAACAACAAGGGAAAATTTTCACGAACAGTACCACGCATCTTTGATGAATCCGGCAATCCAGCAGTCATAAAAGGCGGCATCATGCAGCTCGAAACCTTTGATATGGATAAGGACGGTGCAGATGATATCGTTATTACCGATGACTCAGGCGAGCTCTCGATTTTGTACGGAGGATCGGATGCTTCTGGGACAAAGTTTACTAAAAAAGTACTCGCAACTGACCTCGGGCTCAAGCTCACAAGCGAAGCTATGAACGAAGGTGGTGCCATGCATTGGGACGGACTTCCAGAAGTGCAGAGCCCTGATCAGACCGACTATTACAACGAGTCACTTGCACTTGGTCAAAACCCGAGCACGACTGACAACTCAACCAGCAGCGCGCTCTCTGCAACGGATCAGAAGCGTCTACTCGACAGCAAACTCTACTACGTTGCCAAGACTTCACGAGCAGTCTCAAGTCAGGCAGCTGCTACTATTCGCCTAAAGGCATGAGTTGGCGATGATCCAGAAAATCCTGGAAACCCAAACACTGCGCTCATCGAAAAAATCAAAAGCGGTATCGCCGATATCTCAGATAAAGCGGCAAATGACGCAGTAAATACCGATGCACTGAGCAATAATACCATCGAAGAAACCAAGACCTATCTCAGATCTGAATTCCTCGATGCCAAAAATATCATCGCCTCCAAAACCTATAAAGACAAGAATGGCGGTACGCTTCAATCGGGTGATCGCGTAGAAATCACTGTCTCACTCACGAACTCAGGGACAGACAGACTCCGAAATGTCAGCTATCTTGATTCGAATGATTCTGGAGTATTTAGCAAAACAGACACGCCTCGTTATACTCGTACGAATGGTGCTGGTCAGGTATTTTCTGGGGCGCTTTCGGATGTTTTAGATGGACCATTTGATCTGCAATTCGGAGGTTTTGATATTGGACCAAAAGAAACCATCAAAATCACCTATGAGATGAATGCAAATGCCCTTGCATTCGGTAAATTTAGAGTCGGACTTCTAGAGTCAGATGACCAATTTGGAGATGTCGCCATGAATGCCAACGGCCTCTGTGGCGAAGCAGAAGTCCTCTGGAAAACCGTCGATCCACGTCCTCGAAGCTACACTCGTACAGTCAAAGAATGAACTAATTCGTCTGATCCTACGGGCGGACTTCAGGGGCGATATACGGACTTCAATCATAATGGTCAGCCGGACTATATAGATGTCCTCTCAGGAGACGGAGACAATTACAGTATTGGTGGAAATCTCTGGGATCCAACCAAGGACGGTATTCTCGTATTTAGAGAAGCACGCGATACTTCGGGTTCAATCTCTGCTGGTAATGTTGAGATTGGACGTATTATTACAGATTCAAAGAAGGGATATATTCAGCAAAATTCTGTATCCGAATCCGGCGATATTCCTGTACTTGCAACCACTGAACTCAAAAACGGATATAAGAGTGGCGACAAGCTTTTTGGAATCGGTGTGGCGACTGGAACGGGCTATGCACAGTGTGGAGGCGATGGTTACACAACTTCGGATATTCGTCTCACTGGCTGGCAACAAACCATAAACGAAGCCGACGTGAATGACAGCGCTGGGAATTTTAAACTCTATGCATCCGCTAAAAAAACAGGTGCAGACGGCCAATCTGTCGATTGTTCGATCCAATTTAATGAGACGAGCAAGCCTCAGTGGACTGACAATCAGGGAACATTTGGACTTGGTTGGAAGATCCTCACGAAGGCAACCTTCAATCACTTTGTACTCGCAGCAAAAAACGTAGATATCAGGAAGCAAAATATCGGACTTCCTGATACACATGACACAGCAGGTAATCCATTTTTGATTGCGAATGGCGATGGAACGATCGATGTATCAGGACTTTCAAAATCCAATGTCGACGCCATCAATAACGGTATCGATACAATTGTCCGATGACTCGGCTGTGGATTTGGGGGAGGAAGTTGTCTCTCGCTTCCTCTCAACTGGGCACCACTCGCACCAGGTTCTGCACCGGTCGCTTTTGGAATACCACTTGGGCCTATGACTCCATTTACGGGATTGCCGGCCTACTCGGCAGTCACTTGGTGTGGCACGCATCCAGGAGCTTGGCCCCCATGTGCGCTCGGAGCTGGAGGAATCTTTGGATTCGCACCTGGACCATTCCGACTTTTTGTCACTCCAACAATCACGGGTGCAGTCGGAACTGCCGCATGTTTTGGAAATAATGTCGCTGGCGGATTCTTCCCACCACCTGGACTTTCACCACTGATTCCAGGCGGAAATTGTATCGTCGCTGCTGCGCCACTTCTTGGTTGTAAAGACGATGGTTCAGATGGAAATGCTGCCTCTCTTGGCGGAGCCGCAAGCTCAGGAGATGGATTTATTAATGCTGGTGCATGTCGCAAAAGCACGGCGACTGCAACTGTAAACAATGAGAACAATTCACTGATTCGTGACTACCTAAATGGGAACTCTAGCCTTGCTGCCCACATCAACGAAAACGCATCAAAGGGTGGTGGCCTCGGAATCCCACGAAACCCACTCATTGGAATCGGACTCGGCGGATCACGAGCAAATGGAAATAAAGATTTTGATGTTTCAATCGATGTTGCTGCGCTTCGTAATTTTAGCCTTGGCTCGATCGTAAAGATCTCGCACAGTCGAATCTCTGCCTTCCCTGACTTTATTATGGATTGGGTCAATCGTCAGCTCGAAGAAGTCGTCAACAAACTCACAAGTCTCCCAACGCTCTATATCATTCTCCCAGATATGCGAGGCGTATTTGAGAGCGGATGGAGCGGATTTACGAACAAGATCGACGCTGCGTATTCTGCAGGAACGAGCGGCTACAAAGACCGAGATTTCTCAGTAGGAACGAGCGATAAAAAGGTAATTGGTGATATAAAATCGAGTGCAAATTCGGCACTTCAAAATAGCGCAGGAACTCTCAATACTGCAGGACGAACCGTGTCAGGAGTAAAGGCCGCATATGAGTTCCTCTCGCGATTGCCGATGCTCAAATTTGAGAATTCTACGCTTGATATCACTGTGCCAATCATCAGCGAAGAAGATCTCACCAAGGCCGAAAAAGAATGGACTGCTGCCGCTAAAAATGCACGCGCAGAACTCGACTCAAAAACAGCAAAATGGAGCAAACTCGGTACGAAGGACGGAGCTGATCAAAAGCTCATCCTTGAATCCCAAGGTCTCATCAGCTCAATCGAGTCAAATATCCGAACTATCCAAGACTACAAACGCTTCCCCGAAAAACTCTCCAAATACCTCACTTGGAAGGAGCGCTACGCGTCATGGGCACTCTGTAATGTAGAATCCCTCGAAAAAATGATGGGAGGCTGGATTTCCAATAATGGTAAGCGTTTCCGTGCATGGGTAGAGCTCACGATCCTGATCAAGGCCATCCTCAAATCATGGCAGATTATTCCGGATCTTTTCACACAGTATTCTGCGGAATGTGGTGTCTGTCGTAATGAGCGCTATGACGCGAAGTATTTTATCTTTAAGATCATTAGTGCGATTATTCCGAAAATTCCGGTAATCAAATTTCCGAAATGGCCGGATATCATTCTCGATCTCCACAATATTCGTCTCGGACTGCGCATTTTGATGCCAGAATACCATTTTAGTACGACTCCAATCGTACTTCCAAGACCGCCGAAACTCCTCTTGCCGGACGTACCTTCGCTCGCAATTGGATTCCCGAGTATTCCACAGCTTCCACGACTTCCAAATCTCCCTGATTTGCCGACACCACCAAGTCTACCAAGTATCACACTTCCGGAGTTACCACCGCCGCCAACGATTCCAAAACTCTTTAGTGCGATCAGTGCGACACTCAATATTTTGCGCATTATTAAAAAGATCATGTGTATTCTTCGCACCAATCCATTCGTTCCAGAATGGCGTGCTGGAGACGCGATTGCACAGATTACCGAGCGTCAGGGCAAGATTCCTGGACTCGATTTCCTTAGTGTCGAATACCCACAATTCAATACAAGTTTTATTGACGCGATCAAGGTGACAACCTTTGTGAATCTCGAATTCCAAGTGGATTTCCTTCTTGAGATGGCAAAATCAACCTTCACGCCGCTCAATCGATTTACGTCAGATCTCTCCAACCTCAGCAATGTGAAGCCAATCGGCAATTTTGATTACCGCGGAGTTGCTCCAGGCAATCAGCGAATTGATGTGGCGCCAAACAAGATCGGAATGAATACCAATGATGTTCTTGGTGTATTTGGAGTAACACTCGCATATTCTTTCCGCTCTGCGCTCACAGAAGGAGCTCGTCAAGCAAAAGAATCTCTCACGCTCGATGACTTTAAGGAGGATCTCAAAAAAGATCTCCTCACAATCAAGTCAGGTGAAGATCCAAAAATCGATGCCATTAAGCACGAACTCGAACGCGGCCTCAATTATGACGGAGCAGCCGAAGAAAAATTCATCGCCGATCTCCAAAAAGACAACACCGAAAAATTTAGAATCGCGAAGGACTACATCCAGTCTGAAACTGAAAAAAATCGCATCATGCAGGCACAAATTGCTGATGTTATGGCTGGCAAAAAAACACTCGCCGAAGTCTTTGGTAATCCAAGTGAGCACACGCTCGTTTCCGCAGAGACAAAAACAACGGACGCACTTCCTGATATGTCTAAATTCGACGAGCGTACAAATAAAGCACTCCTCGCGCTCAGTCAGCCAGATCCTGCTCTCACCGAAATCGCAAATGAATGATCTGCCCTTCGAGCATCTGTTGCTCGCATCAGTGCAGACAGTAGCCGTGCAGATCTCAGATTTGCAGCAAGCGAAACTGACGCAAACACCACGCTCGCAAGTGATCTCGGCAATACCGATCCAAGCGTCGGAAGCTACGAATATCGTGGTATCTACGGTGTCGACAATGGCAAACAAATTCGCCTCTTCGACTACACCGACGAACTCACTGGTGACGAAAAAGTTCTCAAAATCGATCCAATCAAGGCAAATGAAGCCGATCTCGTATATCAGATTGGTAATGGTATCTTTATTAAATATCCAATCAACGCGACGCCACCAAAACCAGTGACATCATCGATCGATACATTTACCATGGATAATCTCCTCGGTGATACGACTGTACCGAGTGCACCAAACCACTTCGAAGAACGATTTACAAATACGAGCGAGATCAATGTCAGTTTCTCCCCTGCTCGCAAAGAAGCTGATGACATGTTCCGTCTCGAGTTCTTTGAATACATCGATCGCTTCGATCGCATGATGGCAGGAGAAGATCCAAGTCAAATGACTCCAAAGACAGTTCGCTCATACGTCGATCTCTTCCCTGATCTCGATAATGAGACGGTGATCGACGCCGAAAAGCCAGGATTAGTACTACGTGCTCAAAAGGCATTCTATACTTCTGGACGATGAGAAGTGACGATGACCACACCATTGATCCGCACACTTACGAGGTGACAATTCATCGAAGTCGGAGGCAATCGCACAATCTTTACCGATGCTGGGTGAGCTCGTATCAAGTATGTTCCATCCGATAATAGCGGAAGCGGCGGTATCCTCGAGCTTCCAGAAAACAGCGAAGTTGAATTCCTCACAACGATGAATATCGAGGTGATCAACGGAAATATCCTCCTCCCAAGCATTGCTCCAAGTACCATCAAGATAAATCTCTCAGATCTCAAGTGACAACCGGTGCTTCCTGGCACCAAGATCGATATTGATCTGCCAGCTGCACGCCTCGATCTTGCCTACTTTAATGGTGCACAACTCGAAATGAATGGTGCGACTTCGTACGAATACCAATCAATCGGACCAAAATCAGACACTTACAACGTCAATCTCCAGCGTGAAAACAACTGGTATTACGCAGGACTCAAGAGCGTCAACGGAGTAGATGACAACACTGAGGCTAATATTACGCTTCTCTCTCCTCAATTTGCTGCCGATAATGAGGCTCCAAATATCAGCATTGGACAGTCTATTCGCGTGCCGGTATACCTCACTGATACCGTCAATATGACGCAATATGTCGATGATGTTTCGGGTATCAAGGACATCATGATCGACTCCGATCTCAAGACTGACAGTGACGGCGACGGCATCAAGGAAAATGATCGCGATTCTGATAATGTGACAGCTATTATTCATAAATGAGAGCGTCCATTCGACTTTATTGTTTGACCATCTCAAAAGCTCGAGGATCGCCCAATACGCATCTGGGCAACCGACGAAAACAATAATACGAGCTACCGCAACTTCACGCTCATCATCTACGCTCCAGTACCAAATATTGCATCTCAGAGCGGTACAACCATCTCTGGAGCTCTCGGAGAGAAGCGAAATGGCGAGCCAATCGACCTCATCCGCTACCGTAACGGCAACATCACTCGTATCGGAAGTGGATCAAGCATGACCGATACAAACTGAGGATTTGTTACACAATTACGTACTGCGAACGGAGTAGTACTACGATCAGGCAGTGGAGTCATCGCCAATATCGATGAATTCTCTGGTACTATTGAACCAAAAGCTGATGGATTAAATGTGAGCGTAGAACCAGCTTCAAAGAATTCTCCAATGAGCATCTTCCTCAAAAATCAAAATGGAACAACGCTCTATCGTGAATCATTTGGACTCTCACCAAATACAGCAATTGAATCCGCAGGCAGCATCGATGCAATCAAAAATACAGGACTGGCGGTCATCACCTGAGATGATACTACCTTTGTGCGTAATGGACCAAATGCTGCAAGTCTCCCAAGTGGTGGATACCTCACAACTGCAGATCACAAACCAGTCATCGGTATCGCACAAGACGGTAATCTCTATATAATCGACAAAAATTATCGCCTCACCTATTCGACTAATAAATGACGCATTGTCATCGAAGTCCGAGATGCTAAGAACTCTATAGTTGCTTCATTCGTCTATAACATTCATGCAGAATTCATCGTCAAATAGCCTACTCATACAGAGCATCACTGATCCAGGGTTGCTGGTGCTCTTTGATGCTCGTAATCGAATCGTTATTGCGACCGAAACCATCAATATTAAAGGACATGAATTTGATCTCTTTTTGGAAGTTATTGAAGCTTTTTTACAGAAGCACGAAACGAGCACAAAGAACCTCTCAAATATTATCCTCGTGAATGGTCCTGCCAGTTTTACAGGCTGAAGAATCGCAAGTCTCACCGTAAATACCCTCGCACTTGCAAATAAAACCGCACTTTTTGCAATCGATTTCTTTGAATATTGTCGATTGAGCGGCGGCACATATCCGATGTTACTCGAGGCAAACAAAGCTGAATGCATAGAGAAAAGAGATGCACAAGAAGCCATGCATCTCACGCCGATTGAACAGGTGACCGAAGGCGTGTACTCAGGCTTTGTTACACTTCCTGACTTTGCCGCGCGCAAAATTCGTGTACAATTGCCCATGAACACGAGCTTGCTCGTGCAGTCGGTAGATCTTGATCATTCTCAGAAGCGAATCGAGACACTTTACCTCAAGCGTCCCAATATTACCTTCTCAACCAAACACCATGGTTCCACAGGATCTTCGCATACATAATCTCCGTGCAGGAGAAGAAGTGCAGTATGTGCTTCATAGGCATTGGATCACTCTCGCCTATACTGGTCTCTACATCGGTCTCATGATCGCTCTCGCGATTGCTATACTCGTCTACAAGGCATTTATGCCAGCATTCCTTTCGACTTCGTTTATCGACCTGAGTGTGATTGGATTCGTCATGGTATTTAGTCTCTTCATCTACGTATACTGGGTAGATAACGAGCTCGACTTCTTTATCGTTACGAACGAACGTATCATCGGTATCGAACAGCTCTCGTTCCTCAATCGTACCGTCCGTGAATGTTCGCTCGACCAAGTCCAAGAAATCAACGGAGAGGCTCGCTGACTCATGCAAAATCTTCTGAATTTTGGAACCGTCACCATCCGCACTGCCTCAGAAACCTCAGAATTCAATATGATGCTCGCGCCCGAACCAATCGAACATGCTCGCATCATCCTCAATATCGTCCAAGAATTCAAAGGAACTCACCGAGAACGCATGAAAACACCATAAAAAAATCCCTCGAAAGAGGGTTTTTTATTGCCTGCGATACGATTGCATCAAAAAATTAAGAAATAATTAATATTTAAGAATACACTGACTCTCAGTATAAGCCCTCCTCATGCATCGCCTCCTTGCAAGAAGTAAAAGTGTGCCTCCAGAAATACGAACCGTAGAAGATTACGGCGGAAGCGTAATCGACCTGCTACAGACAAAAAAGCAACAAACAGAAGTGCGTGAAATCGTGAAAAAACTTGTAAAGATTTCACCTACTCTCAAGTGAATGGATAGTGAAATTATCTATCACGGTATTTTTTCTCGTGTTGTACCACTACGAAGAGCAGAAAAATGAGAAGTAATAATGCGCGAGGGTGAAGGAAACTGCACAAATTTCTTTGTATTAGCTCAGGGGCGAATAGCTGTAGTACGATGAGGTAAGACCATTGCAATTCTCGAAAATAATGGCTCCTTTGGGACCATGGCTTTTTTATCTTGAGGGACACGCAACAGCTCCATTATTACCGAATCATCGGCGGTAACTCTCGAGATTGGAGAAAGATTTGTAACACATCTCCCCTTAAGAGAACAGATTCTCCTATATAAAAATATAGCCTGTGAGTTCTGAAATATTGTCGCCGCTCACAATGAGGAACATGTAAAAAAAATTGGAATAGAATGAGCGAAAATACTCGATAAGAGCAAAATTGACCAGTGAACACTTGTGGATCTCTCCCGAGCACCTACCGAGCAACAAAATGCCTGTCGAAAAATCATTGAAAAACTCGTAAAGATTTCCCCTCCAATTAAATGAATGGATAGCGAAATCCTTCACAGATCCGTTATTGATTGATCTATCCCTGTCAGAAAAATCGAGGAGTGAAAAATAGCACTCCATGAAGGACGCTGAAACAATAGGCATTTCTTTATACTTGCCCGAGGTGAAGTCTCTATTGTTCGAGCAAATAAAATAATAGCAAAAATGGGGGACAGTGGATCATTTGGAACGATGACCTTTCTTTCATGAGTCCCGTACCATCACAATTCGATAGTGACCGACACAGAATCCATCACTCTCGAAATAAGTGAAGAGTTTATTGCCTCCCTTCCGCTCAAGCAACAAGTGCTTCTCTATAAAAACATTGCTCTAGAATTCAGCAGTATAATCGCCAAAAACAACGAAAAGCTGACTCCCGAACAGCACATCGAAGCCACAAAAACTGCTGTCAATGAGCAGCTTACATAAGAAAATACACACAAAAAAACTCTACATGATGTAGAGTTGACTAAGAAGAAAAGAAAATCGAGTTCATCACGCAAACAGCCCTTCATTTTCGTTGGGTGGAACTTCTATAACTGCTTCTGGCTTCTGACCGGATTGCCCTGCCCATGACAGCAGTCTTGCAAGTGGCAAATGCAGGCTACGAGCAATCGATTCCTGCTCTGACACTGATAGGGCTTGTAATTCTGCTGCCAGTCTTTCTGCTTCACCTTGGCCTGGGATATTAATCCTCCCTGTAAAATTTGCTACCCCAAAGCCTCGGACTTCTTTCCCTTTAACAACATTGATTGTACGCATAGTACCTCCATTTGTTTTTGAGTCACTTGTTACGCCAAAAAAGACTTACTTATGAAACGTGAACAGTATATAAAGAAGATCCACAAGTCAAAAATTCTTGCGCGCCCCTCCAATACAAGGACGTCATAAAAAAAATACTGCTTTCGCAGTATTTTTTAAATATTGGCAAACTCGTATTATGCGTGTTTTGCGATCATAGCTTCAAGATCAGCAGTTTCGCGGGTTCCAGTGACTTTTTCTACCATCTGACCATCCTTGAAGAGAATCATAGTTGGAATAGACATGATCCCGAATTGACCAGCTGTATCGTTGTTTTCATCAACATCGATCTTCATGATCTTTGCCTTTTCACCCATCTTGTCAGCGAGCTCGTCGAGGCGAGGAAGCATGATCTTGCATGGCCCACACCATTCAGCCCAAAAATCCACGAGAACCAGTCCTGTTGATGTATCATTTGCAAATGTTGCGTCCGTTGTATGTAAAACTGTCATATTGTTTTCTTAAAAAATAACTGCCTATTCTATTTCATCGGCCAAATTTTGCAAAGTTCATTCACTTCTTTTTGGCAGAGCGTGGTACTGATAGGCACCATAGATGATTTCACCTCGAACAAATTTTGAGCCTGCATCAGGTATAAAATTCTCTTCGCTGCAGGCAATGTAGTTCTCACTCCAACCCTTAAACACAGTCGAACTTGGCTTTCCTTCAAGAAGAACCGCAAAGCGCTTACCATGATTTAATCGGAGGAAGGTATCTTTTGAGATATCTCATTCCTGAAGTAAAAGATCAAGTCGATCAAGTTTTGTACGTTCCTCTACCTGATTTGGGAAAACTCAGGCCGGCACATGGTATTTGTCGACATGTGCCGAAAATGGAAATGCATGGAGTTGAGTCACTCCAAATTGTCGGACAAGCGAGAGCGTATCAGCAAAATCAGCCTCGTTCTCATCCGGAAAACCTACGATCAAATCCGCACCAATCTGGATCCCAACACTATCTTCTCTTTTGAGATGTACGAGTTTTTGGAGGCGATCCAGGAGCCACGGACGGTCATAGTGACGATTCATCGCTTTGAGTATTTTGTCTGATCCAGACTGCACCGAGAGGTGTGCGTAGGCATGAATCCGCTTGAGAGCAAAACGCGCTAGAAGCTCATCCGAAACAAATTCTACACCCAGACTTGAGATTCGGAGACGAGGCAATGTTGTCTCAGTGAGGATGCGATCAATGAGATCAATAAGCTTAGAAGCCTTAAAGTCGTTGGAACTTGCAGCTCACCATGCTCAAAGATTTGTTCCAGTGAGCACGACTTCTTTGCCGCCACCCGCCTCATATTCGCGGATTTCATCGAGAATCGAGTCAATATCCCTACTCTTGTGACGCCCACGAGCCTGAAGAGTGAGACAAAATGTACAAAAATTGTCACAACCAGTCTGGATAACGAGATGCTTACGCGTATAGAGCTTCTCATTGGTCGCTTTAAGCTTGAATGCGGCGATCTTGGATGCCATATCCACTTTAGTCGTGGGAATATTTTTGCGTGCATCAACATCCTCCGGATCTTCTCAGAGAAGCACTATCTGATCTTTATACGGAGCGAGTTCGCTATATTGCTCATAAAATGCCTCATCGATCTTCCCTCCACGAATCGACCCACATCCTGTGAGATAAATCTTTTCGCCCGATCAGAGTCAGACTATGGATCGCTTAACGAATTTTACCCACTTAGCCTTTGCTTGATCCGTAACCACACACGACGCTACAAAAATCCCCTGAGCTCCTTGCATGGAGGGATGTGATTCCCATTTTTCTGAGAAATATTTATTTGTCTTGCACCCGAAGATTTTAGTTTTCATAAGAGCACAGAGTATAAAAAAACTTAGTGTTCTGTAAAGATCGAGCATATGGTCAAAAAAATCCCCTTTTTGGAGATTTTTAAGAAAAAAAAGACCTCGCCGAAGCGAGGTTTGTTCTGGTTATCGTTAGCCTTGGTAGGCGGACCGATACCAACTTATGCTCTTAATCTCATCCGAAGAGGGGTCGAAACCCCTGATAAAGTGGAGAAACCAAGTAGTATGATTGAGCTTGTCAGGCTCTACAGTGTAATTACACTGGCTCACTCCACCTTGGGGAAAAATTTGTAACTCGGCATATTTACCTTTCCGACTTTTTGTTATTTTTGTTGGAAAGAGAGGTTATTCTGAATCTTTTTAAAAAAAATAGGGCTTTTTGGGGCTCTTTTAGTAAAAGCTGCAGGATACCATCTCTTTCCTATTGGTAGGTCTATTGGTGTTTATATCGCAAGACGTGTTTATATTTATTTGAGTGGAGGCTCTCGGGTGACAATCCGATTACCGTTCTGGGAGAGTGAGGCTTTCTTAATGAGCTCTGAAGAGAGAAGATATTTGCTTCCTGCTTCAGGTACATATGTATAGTAGCGCACTTCTCGAAAGCGTGCGACTATCCAGATCTTGTACATTCATAGATATATGTTAAAGAATAAATTCTATACTGAGTTCTTCTCTCTATAGAGAGAAGTGAACAATCTATATTTCTTATGAGATAATTTATATGTTTTTATTCAAAAACATGCCAATTTCGACAGGGATGATCAAAAAAATAATTCTAATTACTCTTGATCAGTAAGCCAAAATCGATACTATAGCACCAATCTTTTTTCGCCATTTTTAGACAACATATGCACATTTTGAGAGACATACTACAAGATATTGTGAAAAACTCCTTTGGAGACCAAATCGACACAACATCGCTTTCGTTTGATCAGCCTCCCAAGGCTGAGTTAGGCGATGTCGCTATCAATATCTTCGGACTGTCAAAAACTCTCCGCGAGGCACCAAATGCTATTTCGACAAAGCTCGCGGCAGTAATTGCTGCCGATCCACGATTTATATCTGCCCAGGGAATGGGTGGATATGTAAACGTAAAACTTGGCGAAGAACTCACCCGTAAGCTTCTTGAGAAGCTTAGCACAGAGGCTATGAAGCCAAATGGCGAGACTATGGTGGTGGACTATATAGGCGCAAATGCTGGAAAACCGCTCCATATCGCCCATATTTGTACTCCTTGTATCGGTCAGGCACTGATAAATGCACACGATTATCTTGGATACGAAGTCATTGGAGACTCACATTTTGGTGATTGGGGGGGCGTCTTTGGTAAGATTCTCTGGGCATATAAAAATAATGCAGTCTGCGCAACGCAGACAGAGAGTGACCTACAGATCACAGAACGAGGTTCATATTACCTCGTTGAGCTCTACCAAAAAGCAACGAAACTCATTGACGAAGACACTTCTGGAGTAATCGATGAAGCCTGCAGGCTCGAATTCCGACTCCTTGCGGAATGAAACACAGAGTCAGTGCACCTTTGGAAATGGTTTACTGAGATATCCATCCAGGCAATTGAGATCCAGCTCAGGGTCCTGAATGTTCAGGCGACCTACAATATAGGAGAGAGTTTTTATGAAGGAATGGGGCTTCCTCGGCCAAATAATGAGGACTACCCCGAATTAGAATTCGACATGAAGTCCATCGTTCGAGAACTCGTCGAGAAGGGCATCGCCACACAGAATGAGGATGGCTCAGTCGGAGTAGTATTTTCGGAAGAATCCAAAATTCCATCATGTGTACTTCAAAAAAAGGATGGAACCGGTCTCTATCTGACATCGGATCTTGCCGCTATCAAATACCGCCTCACAAACGGATGGAATCCATCGAAACTCATCTATTGTATCGACATTCGCCAACAACTTCATATGCGCCAGGCTTTTGCTATTGCACATATGGCATGGCCAGAGCTCACCGAAGGCGTCGAACTCTTCCATGCTTTTAACGGATACATCAGGCTCAAGGAAGGAGCAATGTCGACACGACATGGTACAGTGATCTTCCTCGACAAGCTTTTAGATGAATGATTTGATCGCACCAAAGCCATTATCGAATCCAAGGGCTCAAATCTCAAGGACACTGATATCCAAGCTATTGCAGTAGGGGCTATCAAGTACTCCTATCTCATGCAAGACCGCGAAAAGGACATCACCTTCGACTGGGATAAAGCTCTCAATTTTGAAGGTCACTCTGGTCCATACATCCAGTACGCCTATGTTCGCGCTACCAAAGTTCTCGCAAAAGCACAAGAAGCAGGAATCAAATGGGATACTCTCGCAGATGTCGAAACAAGCGAATTTGATCGCCTCCTTCTCTTAAAGCTCGCTCGATTTGAAGAGAGCGTGCGTGCAGTAACCGAAAAATATAAACCTCACCTCCTCGCGATCTACGCCTACGAACTCGCGACGACATTCAGTACTTTTTACGTTCACACACCAAAACTTCTCGAAGAATCAAACGAAGCGCTTCGTGCCTTCCGACTCTCGCTCGTAGAGAAAACCGCAGAAACACTCAAAAAAGCATTCGAAATACTCGCAATCGACATGCCAAGTGAGATGTAAAATAATCCCTCAGGAATTCCTGAGGGATTATTTTAGTCGTCGATTTCGGCTGTAATGAGCTCTTCGAGTTCGGGAAATGTCTCGGTACTGAAGTGTCCACGGTCATCAAATACATGTGGGATCGCCTTTGGAAGTGAGGTCTTATATTTTTGGAAGTCATCGAATCCAACCACCATATCATCCGTTGATTGCCAAAGATGGACAGCGTCGAACTGGTCATGAAGCACCGAAAGATCATCCGGCAAATCAAATCCACCACCGAGCCCATAGCATCCAGCAACGAGATGAAGGGTTTTGCCGTGCTTGCCGGATTCGTAGAAATATTTTGCGAGGAAATTCGCTCCAAGCGAATGTCCAACATAGATAGTTTTTTCGTTTAAGCCAGAAGCAAGCTGATCAAAGAGGAGCTTCCATTCACGATATTTTGCATTTTGCTTACAAGGAAGCTCGGGCATGTAGACATCGGTGAGTACACGATATTTGTCAGCAATATTTACTCGCCAACGCTTCTTTTGTCAGTTATACGGAGCAATCGCCCACGGTATCTGCGCAAGAGAAGCGAGATATTCTTCATCTGTATCGAAGGCATCGCCACCTCCCACGAGAACGAGTGAGTTTTTCATAACAACAAATATATCGAACAAGTGTGCCGAGATTTCTCGAAAAACGATGAGATTTGTGCGAAGACTGCGTACCGGAGTGAGACGTACGACTGTACGTTGAACGAGGAAACGTAAAGCCTGAGCGCAAAGATCGCGTTTTACGAAAATCTCTTATCCTGGCTTTGTGGTGACTACTTTTTCTTCAAAATAACTCGCGAGAACCTGAATACCGACATGTTCATTGCTGGCAAAGAAGAGTCCGCTTCCGACTGCGGCATTGAGGAGGATGTATTTTTCTTGGTCGGTGAGCTTAAATACATTTTGGAGCACATCGATCGAAGCGGGAGATTGCTTGAGCAGGAGCTGGATCGAAGAGTTCGTCACGATCGCCTTTCCGTAGCTTGAGCCCATGAAGTCCTCGACATCCTGTGTGATCGTAGTAACCCCAAGTCCGTATTTACGAGCTCGCTTAACGAGACCGAAGAGGAATTTAGCACTGTCCTCATGCTGCATGATATTCCAGGCTTCGTCTACGACGAGGAGACGTTTTTTTTGAGCAGAACGCGTAACATTCCAGACGTAACCGAGGAGGATGTACATGGCAACAGGACGAAGAATCTCATCGAGATCACGCACTGAGAAAACCATAAGTCCGTCATTCATCGAGATATTTGTCTGCTCGGAGAAGACTCCAGCAAATACTCCATAGACATATTTTTCGAGGCGCTCACAGAGACCTTTTCCACCATCCATAGTCTCAAGAACCGAGTAGAGATCCTTCATCACAGGGATTTCTTTGCCGGTTACATCGTCATCTTGGTAGGTAATACCCTTGAGTGAGTAGACAGTTGTAAGGGCTTTTTCGAGAATGGCTTCTTCGCTTGGCGTACATTTGCCGAGCATGAGATTCATGAGGCCAATGAGATTGATGATCGAACCTCGAAGGAGGTCACCTGGTTTTGTCTCAGTATCCTTCATCGCACGGGGCAAGTCGAATGGATTGATGCGCTCGTTCGAATTGAGATTGATATTGAGATAACTTCCACCAACAGTATCGACGAGAGCTTTGTACTCGTTTTCTGGGTCGATGACAATAACGTCAGTTCCGAGCATGAGCGAGCGGAGGATTTCGAGTTTTACAGCAAACGACTTTCCTCAACCAGATTTGGCGAAAACGACCATATTTGCGTTTTCGGTTTTAAATCGATCGAAAATGACGAGTGAATTGTTGTGCGTATTGATACCGTAGAGAATACCATCATCCTGCGAGAGTGAACTCGAAGTAAATGGGAAAGTCGTCGAGAGACCCTTCGTTGAGATATTACGGTAGACACCAACCTCGTCCTTACAAAATGGCCCCGTTGCAATAAAGGCCTGCTCAGTACGGAGAAATGCCTGCTTCGTGAGAATATTTCGTCCTGAGAGAAGCGAATCAAAGGTATTGCTGAGCTTTTTAAGGTGTTCTTCGCTATCGCCGTAGACAGTTACGTAGATCGAGAAGTGAAAATATCGCTCCTGACCACGCGTGAGACTTCCGCGGAGTTCTTCAACGTCTTGGATTTGTGCATCGAGTGCCGGATCTGAGATGAGACCCTTATCCATATTGATCGAGCGCTCTGAGTAGAGTTCAGTAAGACGTTTTTTGAGGAATTTCATCACGAATGCTCCTTCGATCGGATAGATGAACATCGACATGTCGAACTTGATGTCCCAGTTGATGAGCGGAGAAAGCCAGTTTCCTTCGAGGAAGTCTGGATATGCGTACGTGAAAACCGATCGGATATAAGTGTCTCCGATCTGGATCTGACGTGCATCGACCTTCATCATCGATGGTGAAATCGTATCCTTAATAAATGCGAGCGCTTCTTGGTATTCTTTTTCACCTTTGCGGATCGCGTCAGCTTCTTCTTTCGTGAGTTTCTTTTTGGGATCGTAGACTTCTATGTCAGACGGAGACTCAGAAATATCGGGAACTGGAGTCGAAGCAACCGGAGTAGAGATGGTTTCGGGAGCGAGAACTGCTGCGACACTTCGATCATAGAGAGGCTTTTCGTGGCCTTCTGCATCACCAGTATAGTTTTTTGCGACGAGTTCAAGGAGAACTGATTGAGTATCTGACATATGGATTGTATTGGTTCTATTCTAGCAAGTGAAGCGTCGAAAGGCAAAGATGGACAGGGCTTTTACCTTTACACGAAGGAGGAACATGGTCTGCTCAAGATTTAGTGCCAATTCCATTCGGTAATATATTCCTTTTCGATGTCTCGCGTGAGCTCAGGATCCGATGGAGTATCACCTCTGTAATGAGCTACGATGAGGGTTATATCATCAAATTGTTTATGGTTATAGCCCATGAACTTCGACAGCTCAATTGTTATGTGGCGAAAGAGTCCATGTGCCGTTTTATCACCTGCATCTTTCACTGTCTGGACGAGACGATCAACCGTAAACATGAGATTAGATTCTTTGTTTCCGTTGCGGGCTTCAGTGATACCGTCGGTATAGAGTACAATACAGTCTCCTGGCTCGAACGAAATCTGGACTTCTTTAAGGATTTTTGAGACGTCTTTAGTAATACCGAGAGCAACACCTCCAGATTTTACTTTGTAGACTTCGTTTTGTTTTTTCTTGTAAATAATGAGGTATTCGTGGCCGGCACCAGTCATATAGAGCTTGCGTTCTGACTCATTCCAGCGCACCATGAGAAGCGACATGAGCATATTAGATTTTACTCGCGGCTTGAGGATTTCGTTAGTTCGAGCAATAATTTCGGCCGAACTGACAAGCATTTTTGAAAATCCCGATATGAGCGCATTCACCACCATCATGACAAATCCAGATGCCACGCCGTGCCCCGTAACGTCACCAAGATAGATATATGTATTGTCGCCCTGCGTGATAATATCATAGCTATCGCCACCTACTTCTGTAGCACTCTTGGTATCAGCAACAATATCAAGAAGCGGCACTTTTGGATATGACTTTTTAAGTACGTGCTTTTGGATATCGGCGGCAAGCTCGACCTCAGAACGAAGAACACGCCCAGATTGGAATTCTTCTTTAAAGTTACGAAGGATCTCGAGACTGCGATGAAAAAAACTCGCAACATATGCGAGATCTGGATTGAGTGGAATATCATCGAGTCGATTTGTCTGTCGTGCTCCCGCCAAAAAATATGCAATCTCATGCCTGAGCATCGCAATCGGACGTACATAAATAAATTGCATGATCACAAAGAGCACCGCAATCTGCACCATCGCCCAAATCGCAAAAAAACTCGCGCCCAGATACTCTTGAAACATTTCTGGAAAACCAAAAATACCAAGTCCGGCCACAAAAAATACTCCGTCGATGAGTACAAAGAGGAGAAAAACAAGAACGGGAATAGCTCGAAGCAATGCCTTCATACTGGCATGCTATCACAGACATTCCTTCTGCGCAAATAACCCTGCTTGATCTATTGCTGTTTTTTTTTATGATATGTCGTAGCGCAAACTTTTAGCTCTTTTTTTTATAGTCATGAACTCTTTGAATAAGGTTCAAATTATCGGGAATCTCACGGCCAATCCAGAAGTCCGCGAGACACCGAACGGACAGAAGGTTGCAACTTTCTCAGTTGCTACAAATCGCGTATGGAAAGATACAGCAGGAATGAAGCAAGAACAGGTTGAGTTCCACAACATCGTTGCATGGCGAGGACTCGCAGGAATTGCAGAACAGTACCTCGCAAAGGGAAAGAAGGTCTACATTGAAGGATACCTTCAGACTCGAAGCTGGGACGATCAGGCTGGTGTTAAGAAATATCGAACTGAAATCGTATGCGACAATCTCATTATGCTCTCAGGTGGAGCGGCAGGAGGTGACGACAGCATGGGAGACAGCGGATACTCATCATCAGAAGGCATGGACTCGGCTCCTGCAGCAAAGTCTAAGAAAGCCCCAAAGATCGAAGAAGAAATCCACATCGAAGATATTCCGTTCTAGGCTAAGTGCCTGAATAATAAATCCCCTCAAATGAGGGGATTTATTATATTTAGAAGGTAATACACGGCTCGAGAACCTTTTTGGACTCAGAGACACCATCTATGTAGTACGTACATACCTTCTTTTCACGAACAATATTCGTGACGAAATTATATTCGAGTTCGATATCGGCTACACAAATTGGCTGCTCCGAATAGCCCTGTCGTTCGCAGTAGGAAATATTTTTTTGCTTTTTAAGGTAATTTTTTGTCTCAGTTGCGAGAATAAAATTATAGAACTGGACACTTATAGTATCACCATTTCGCTTACGGAAGCCCTGTTTTGATGCATCATTTTGTGATACTTTTCGCAGAATAGACTCAAGATTACTATGTCCTCCATAGAAATTCCCAAGTTTCTGAAAACCAACATATGCAGTTTTTGCCTCTTGAAGTATTCACTGGTGTCAAAGGCGCCGCACAAATACAGGATCCCAATATGTACGAGTCAATAGGGCGATCATTCACTGTTCGCCCTCATCCGCACATTTTTCGACGAGCCAAACTCCGCTTGGATAGCTTGGATCAATATCTTTTTTATATATATCTGTCCAGTTTGATTCGACACCGCTCTTTCGTTCACATTTAAGCGTTCAAAAAACTGGAGGCTTATTTACGACTCATCCAGATGATGCTTTTATGGTCTCTTGCGATGACTCTTTTGCTGTCTCGCCAAGTGGCACTCTCTCAGATGCACATGAAGCAAGCAAAAACACAAGAACAAGGATTCCGAATTTTTTCATACTTGATTGTGTTAAATGCTCAATCCTACAAAATCTCCCATCGCAGCGCGGCCGTGACCGATTCAAGAGACAACAATATCCACTGAGGCTCAAAAGAACAAAGAAATTCATGTGCAAAACGAGCACCGCAGTTTGGTGTACTGGCAAGTACTCCAAACAAGGAGCACAGTTTTAAGCATGAAGTTCGAAGTTATTTTGAGCCTCCCTCTAATCCCGCGTATCTACACCTAAGAAATAATACACCCACTTCTCTCTATTGCTCATACCATAGGTTTTGGCAAGATCTTTTTTGGCTGAGAGAATAATCTCGGTTGTGTCGAGTTTTTTGTAGTCGGCGACTTCTTTCTCGTCGATGAGAAATATTGCTTCTTCGCCTGGATTTTTGCGATTTTGTGAACCCTTCATGATGCGATCAAGATAGGCGTTTGTCTGAACTGAAGCGAAGTATTCCTTCTTTTTTTCGATCGAATCATAGATATGCAGATTCTCTCATTCGAGGCTCTGCATATAGGTATTTACCTGGAAATCCTGATATTTATAGTACACGACCAAATATACCTCGTAGACAATTACGAGGATGAGAAGAGCGAGAATATATTGCATCCGAGGATTCACGTGCTTGTGGGGGAAAAACTTTCGTGTACAATACCCAAAACTTTGCTTTTTTCTAATTCGACATGCGCATTTCGACATTCTTTCGACGGAATTTTGTCTCCACGCTGATCGTCGCACTCGTTGCGTCTATTGTATTTTTACTCTTTGTAGACGTCTCTCGGACTTCTGGGAGAAGCATCAGCGTGACGCGTATTGACCCGTACGTGCTCTGTACTGAGTGAAAAGTGATCGTCAGACGATGAGATACGAGCAAGACACTCGAGATCCATGATCGGTTTAATATTCAGGAAAACGATCGTATTCGTACCCTTGCACAGTCCACTGCGACACTTTTTTGGCCTGATGGAAGCGTCACACGCCTGGCTGAGCAGACAAATATCTCGATCAATGAGCTCAAAAAAGAGCAAAACAATGCAACAAAGGTTAATTTTTCACTTACTGAAGGAAAAACTTGGTCAAATATTGCTCGCTATCTCGATCCTGATTCGCATTTTGAGGAACGATTCGACAATGACACCAAGATCGCCGCAGTCCGCGGAACAGTCTTTGAAATCAATACTGAACAAGGCTATGTCCATACAGTAGACCACGCAATTACGATTGCCGACAACAGTGGAACCGTGCTCAATCAAGTCACAGCCGGTTCAAGCGTCGATATCAATAATGTCTTGAATAATATTCCACCAGGCGCTCTCGATCTTGTATGGAATACACTCAATCTCAGCGAAGACGATAAGCTCTCTATTCAACGCCTCACGCAATTTAAAAAGCTGATCGACGACTATAACAATGTCTCCGATGTCGAAAAGCTCCAATTTATCCTCAGAAATTTCTTTGGAATGCCGACGGCCGAACTGCCATTTACGGTATCTTCTGAATGAAGCAATATCAAGATCCTCGTGGATCCTAAAAAGGTAGCTCAGCTCGGTGGTCAGGATGCACAGTCGGTCTATGCTATCTACGAAGTACTCTCAGGGCTTCAGGATACTGGAGCGAACGTCGATGCAAAAATCGCCGTTCGTGATGTTCTCGAAAAAATCATCCCTGCAAGCGAACGCGCGCAATACCAAGACTACTTTGCTCGTGCGGCCCTCTATGAGAGCTGGGCAAGTATGGCACAGGACTCACCAGAGCGCACACAAAAACTCCGTCAGAGTATTGAAGAATACATCAAAAACGGAGCAAATGCGACAGACCTCAAGTCTATTCAGGATGCTCTTCCAAAATCGATCACCGACGCCTTTAATGCACAAATCGCCGAATGGAAGAAAATGACAGGATTTGATATTCTCTCAGATACCGAATGGGCACAAAAAACCTTTAAGCTCGACACAGACAGTATCATGCGGGACATCAAAAACTTCAATAGTACGATCGATTCCATTACCTCTGGGAAATAATGAAAAATCGTTCGCTCATCGGAAATAAGTGGCTGTTTTCAGTACTCATCACCACGCTCGTACTCTTCGTTGTGGGAATCATCTCAAATATTTATCCGTTTGCGACGGTCGTACGATATTCGAATCTCGGGATTCGAAATATTCTCTTCTCAATGGAGATCCCGTGGCATCCAAGAGAGCGAAATCAGAGTATATCGCTCGTGGCGATCGATGATAGAACGCTTCTTGATGGCGACAGGGGTGGTCTTGGACGCTGGCAAGAATTTAAACGAGAGTACTACGCCCAGGCGATCGACAACCTCATGAAGCATGGAGCGATCGCAATTGGAATAGACGTACTTTTTTCTGAGAAGGCCGATGGCGATGATGTTCTCGCAGCTGCTATCAAGCGAGCTGGTAATGTCACCATTGGAATGTCCATCGCTCGCAGTTCCAAATGAGAAGAGCTCATCTATCCCACCGAAAAACTCCGCGAATCCGCAAAATCGATCGGATACTTCCAGCCACTTCTTGATAGTACGAATGGTCTGGTATATAGCATTGCGCCGATCATCAAGACTAACAGTGGAACAGTATATGAGCCATTCTCGCTCGCAACAATGCGAACATATCTCGATACAGCGAATGCGATCAATACAAACGTCAATACTGGAGCTCTCGACTATGAGTGATATCTCAAATTTCATACCGGAAAATATGAATACATTCCCCTCTCTCAATCGAACAAAAACGAAGTACTTATAAACTACATCCCAAAAGATCTTTCGTTCTCGACGATCTCATTCGTGGATATTTATAATGACACCTTTGATCCCGCTTTGGTGAAGGACAAAATTATCTTCATTGGAGCGACCGCAACCGCATTGCATGACGAGTTTTTTACTCCGATTGGCATTACATATGGAGTAAATGTGCATCTCAATCTCGTCAATACTATCCTCAATAGTGCCTTTCTTTCGTATGTTTCTCAAGGAAGTGAATATATCATCATCCTCTTTTTAGCACTCGCACTGACACTATTTTTGATGCACGTCGAAAATCGCATCTATCAGCTCGCGTATTCATTTGTTGCACTGACAATTGGTGGATTTTTCTATCTGGTGGTGTTTAGTATGTCATCCAAGATTTTCCTCCACCCGACTGAGATTATTATGGTGGTCGTGCTCACCGCGATCGCCGTGACGAGTTACAAATATATCTATGAAGAAAAAGGAAAGCGCCTTCTCAAAAATACGCTCTCGCAATACTTAGCCGAAGAGCTCGTAACTGCCGTACTCTCCAATTATCAAGAAGTAAAACTCTGAGGAGTCCGCAAAGAAGTCACGCTTTTTTTCTCAGACATTGCTGGCTTTACAACCATCTCGGAGCGCATGGAGCCAGAAGAGCTCGTAAGTTTCCTCTCAGTATATCTCAAAGAAGTCTCAAATATCATCATCCACGAGCAGGGATTCGTCAATAAATATGAAGGTGATGCCGTTATGGCGATCTGGGGAGCCTTCGGGCTCGAGGATCGTCAGGCCTATCTCGCCTGTAAGTCAGCGATTCTGCAACAGGAAGCTATCGCGAAAATGAACGAAAAATTCAAATCCCAATTTGGCTTTGAAATCTCTGTCCGTATGGGTCTCAACAAATGACAGGCCGTCGTTGGTAATATCGGAAGTGAAGGGAAAAAGATTGAATACACTGCGCTCGGCGACACCGTCAATACCGCTTCACGCTTTGAAGGAATCAATAAATTTTATGGCACAAAGATCTGCGTCGGGCAGTCGATCTACGAAAGCGAGCACGCACATTTTGTCTTCCGTAAGCTCGACTCGATTATGGCAAAAGGAAAGGATCTGCCACTCAATATCTATGAGCTTGTAGGAGTTCGCGGGCTCGTACATGACAGTGTTCTCAGTCTCATTAAAAAATTTGAGACTGCGCTCACTCAATACCAATCTCGCAATTTTGTCCTCGCAAAAAAGCTCTTCGAAGAGCTGGTTACCGAATACAATGACAGTGCATCTAAAACCTTCCTTGAGCGTACAAATCGCTATATAACCGAGGCACCTTCCGAGGATTGGATGGGCGACTATCGCGCTACAGAAAAGTAGTTAATTTCAGCGTAGTGAGACAACCGGAGCTTTGTGGGCGAGGTTGATACCCGAAAATAGGTCGATCCCCGCTAATGTCGATCATTCAAATGCGTGCAAGATAGCCGTATTGTTAGGGCGTTTCGATGCGGTCATTCACACCCATTTTTCGTAGGCATTGTACGAAAAGAAATAGAGACGTTGTGCGTCCAAAGAATTACGATGCGCCGCTTCACCTGTCACATATTTAAGCCAGGCGTTGGTAGCATGCCACAGGAGCTGTCGTGGATTATTCGGATTCTTGATATCCGTTATCATGAGTGGCTTTGGATCCTCGAGATGCTTGGCAAATATCGTTCCAAAGAACTCCGTACCCTTCAAAAACTGGTCGCTAATCTTTACTGACGGCACACAAAACATAGCACGTTCCTGGAAGATATATTTCATATCCTCAGGCTGAATAGTTTCTGGTTCTTCTAAAAGAAGAGCTACATATTCACATATATCGTCGATTGCGCATTGTAACCCATGCGTTCGTTCCACGATTTTTTGTCGTTCAGTAAAGGCATTCGCCCCAAGGAGAGTTGATCACATAGAGGAGAGTATAGCTCAATTAAAAATAAAAAAAGAGAATATGCAAAAAAGTGTCTCGATTATTTGACGACATAAATTCTTTATGTTTTAATAACTTTGTCAGCTGCTATACAACAGGTGAGCCGAATCACCCACAGCACCAAACAAAAATAAAGAACCGTTAAAACGTTCCAAAAAATACCAATTGTCGTTTTGCCTCATTTTCGGAGGTGAACGAAACAAGAACCCTAGTCTTGTTAAAACAGGGGAAATGCAGCTGACATGCATTGATCGGATTCGGCGCTGAACAAGCAACCAAGAAAGGTCCACGTATGGGCATGTGTTAAACAGAAAAGCCTCTTCATACGTGGGCTTTTTGTTGCCCAAAAAATTTGAGCAGACAATAAAAATCCCTCACTCGTGAGGGATTTTTATGCTTCATCGTTCTGATGTTCGATATTATTGTGGAGTTTTTCGAGGCCAATCTCTGTATTGAGCTTAGTGGTATAGAACCGAGTCGTCTGAAATGTAAATCTTTCGAGTGTAAGGAATCCTGTTATGAATTCCTTTTGTGAATCAACTACTGGCATAAGATTGACGTCGAGCTCTCGCATTTGCTTTTCGGCTTCTTCCCGTGGAACCTCGATGGTTGGGAATGGTCAGGTTATATAGGGTAATACTTCTCGTGATAATTCTGAGAGCTTCGCCTGTGAATCCAATTTTTGGAGATTGGCAATACGAATGAGTCCGATGGGTCGTTTTTGGTCATCAATAATAGCTGCAGCATCATATTTTTGTCGATACTGACGAAATTTTGAGAGCACATATCCGACCGTATCATCAAGTGAAAAGGCCAAATGAAGGTCCAATCCTACCACGGTCGTATCATCGAGCATCGGAAAATTAAATGCACCTTCTTTGGAGAGTCTATATGTATCAACCGAAAACATATTTTTGCGAATCTGTGCGATTGTGAGCCCATCCGCAATAACTTCTGTGGCCATAGCTCAGACGGACTCTGCAAGAGCGCGAGGACTCGCAAATCTTCCTGGCTCCTTAAAGAGCTCCTCAAGCTCAGCATAGAAGGCCTTTTGTTTTTCGATCGTCCATTCGAGTTTTGCGGAGGTTCATGCAATAATCGCATTCCGTTCGCTACGATGACGCATTTCGAGGAGTAATTTTCGGATCTCGAGTCGCGCTGCAGCACTCGCGCTTAAAGGAATATGATCCTGAACTGCATCATAAAACTGCCCTACAGAATCTATTGGGGCTTCTGTATTTTGTATCGAGTTCGGTTGAATATTGGCTGTCATCTAAAATCCAGACTACCAGAGTCCTGCATTTGACGCAAAGAAGCGATATTGACGAAAATATTAATTGATGATTAATATTGCTTTGACAAGTAATTTATTTTACTACAATGGGCGGGTGTCTTTTATTGGAAGTACACCGTGTAGCCTTGCTCACGTAATGCAAGGAAAATCTCTGAAGGAAGTTCAAAATGAACAGCGTTCAAAGTCAAACAAATACTCATTCCACTTCGCAACAAAAAGCTGCGGACACTGTAATTGTCAGTCTCGAAATCGATCGCTTCAACAAGCCTCATCAGATTCACGCGGCACTGGAGCATGGCTACACCCTGTCACAAGCAGCGGAAAATCTGGTCAAAGTGCGCAAACTACTGAACTAATGAGCACATGCCGGTCTTCCCATAGTTTGCAATGAGGCGGATTCCAAAGGAGGAATCGTCTCGGTCACACTCTGTGACTGCAAACCATAAAACGCATCCCACAAGGATGCGTTTTTTATTTGTTCTCTTACAAATTTGATTATTATACAGAACGTTGTCTTGATAATTAAGACAATACTTCAAAGGAGCCAATCATGGATCACATGCATCAAAACAATGCACCAACCCTGAAACCAGGCCACACAAAACCACCCTGGCCGATCTGGCCAAAAAATCCACAACGCCAACTCGGATTCCGGCGAACCATCAAAACTCTCAAATAATTTTAGAACCAGGTTCATCCCCCTTCAGAACGCACTCAAAGTGCGTTCTTTATTTTTGAAGCCCAACGATCTAAAGACATAAAACTCCAGAATTGACGAATTATGTATTTAGTTATTAGTAAGCTTTGACAATTTATTGTTTTAAATAGACTCAAATCCGTGCATTCATCCTGAATGCACGGATTAAAAACTCGTAAAACGGAATAGAACGGAGATAAATATGCCAGGTACTCAATTAGAATTTAGCAAAAATTTCTCTCGCGGCGGTCGCATAGACCGTGAAGCCGCAGCTCGTGCGAATGTCATGCAAATTGCAGACATTGCCGGAAAACGTGCTCTCGCACCTCAGCGGGATCTCAAAAAAATAGTAGCAGCCCACGAAAATGCTACAAAATCTCGCCTCGGTGGCAAATTGTTGAAACTCCAACAACAAGCCAAAAAAGCACGAGAAGCAGCAAAAAAAACAGCAAAAATTATCTGACGCGATTACACTCACCGATAAAGAAAAAGGTGAGCGTCGTCACCAAAACACTCTGGCGGCCAGGAAGAACACTATGGCGACCAAGAACCGTGAACATCACTAAGAAAAACACTGATTTTTCACGATACACAGATTTACCCCTAATCAAACGATTGGGGCTTTTTTTTGACTTTTTTGCGACGCCTGCTACACTCGCAGGGCATATTTTCTAACCAACCCTTTGCCATGGTCACATGACTTGAAACCCGCACCCAGACACTTCCCCGTCTCGGATAAGGCGCGTTTCAATGTGGTTGGAACCCCTCCGATGACGGAGGGGTTTTAAAATTCTCTTTTATTATACAGCTCAAATATGTCACACCCACTTTCAACTCAGCGACACTCGCTCGCTCACATCATGGCACAGGCCGTGAAATCGCTCTATGGAGCAGAAGTTCAGATGGCGATCGGTCCAGATATCGATACTGGATTTTACTATGACTTCGATTTCGGAGCATTCGTCCTTCAGGAGGAACACCTCAAGGAGATCGAAAAGAAGATGAAAAACATCATCAAACAGAACCAGCAATTCGTCGAAAAGAAGCTCTCAGTCGCAGAAGCACGAGCATTTATGACTTCAAAGAACGAAAACTATAAAGTAGAAATGATCGATGAACTCAGCGCAAAGGGCGAGACAGAGATTGGATTTTACGAAAATATCGATCAGAAGGGCGAAGTTGCCTTTGTAGATATGTGTCGTGGTCCTCACGTCGAAAAAACTGCACAGATCGACGAGAATTCTTTCAAGATCGAGAAACTCGCTGGTGCATACTGGCGCGGGGATTCCTCAAAAAAGATGCTTACTCGTATCTACGCACTCGCATTCGAGTCAAAGGCTGAGCTCGATGCACACGTTGCACTCATCGAAGAAGCCAAGAAACGTGATCACCGACTCCTTGCGAAGAAGCTCAAACTCTTCACACTCTCTGAGCTTATCGGTGCAGGACTTCCGCTCATGCAACCGAACGGGATGATCATCCGTCGCGAGATCGAAGAATATCTCTGGGAACTCCACAAGAACAAGGGCTACGATCGTGTTTGGACGCCACACATCGCGAAGGAAGAACTCTATATCACCTCTGGTCATGCTGCGAAGTTCGGAGACGAACTCTTCCGAGTACAAGGAAAGGAAGACAAGTTCATCATGAAGCCGATGAACTGTCCTCACCACATGCAGATTTTCGCGGATAATCAGTTCAGTTATCGCGATCTCCCTGTTCGATATTTCGAGCCAGCAACCGTATACCGCGATGAAAAAACAGGACAACTCTCTGGACTCTCACGCGTTCGCGCGATCACTCAGGACGACGGACATCTCTTCTGTCGTGTGAGCCAGATCAAGGACGAAGTTAAGACAATCGTCGGGATCATCAAGGAATTCTACACAACATTCGGGATGATGGACGGCTACTGGGTAAGCCTCTCTGTTCGCGATGATGACCGCTCTAAATACCTCGGAACAGACGAAGTTTGGCAAGTAGCTGAAGGTGCACTCGAAGAAGCAGCCATCGAAAATGCACTCAATTTCCGCCGAGTAGAAGGAGAGGCTGCATTCTACGGACCGAAGCTCGACTTCATGTTCAAGGATGCACTCGGTCGTGAACGCCAACTTGCTACCATTCAGTGTGACTTCAATCTCCCTGAGCGATTTGATCTCTCATTTACGAACGAACTCGGAGAAAAGGAGCGTCCCGTTGTTATCCATCGTGCGATCTCAGGATCACTTGAGCGATTCATGGGGATCATGATTGAACATTTCGCAGGTCGATTCCCCCTCTGGGTGACTCCTACACAGGTTCAGGTCGTTGCTGTTGGCGAGAGTTTCCAAGATTATGCAGAAATGGTTGGAAAGTCTCTCAAAGATGCAGGAATGCGCGTAAAGATCGATCGATCTGGAGAAGGACTCGGAAAGAAGATCCGCAATGCCGAAAGCATGTACGTAAACTACATCCTCGTTGTCGGAGAAAAAGAACAAACATCTGGCGGAGTCTCAGTACGAAGCCACAAATCAGGCGACCAGACAGACATGAGCCTCGAGGCATTCCTCTCAATGGCGAAGGACGAAATCGAAAACCGAAGTCTCTAATCTATTTTCCTATGAATATCGTTCTGGATCAGAAAAACATCGAAGTAGGGGCAGAAGAATACGCCATCCTTGCGAATTTCTTGCTCACCATGCGAGCCCTTCGGATGAAGAATATCTATACAGTAGTAGAAGTAGCTTTGATAGAAAGAGATATCAGAACTGAACGTGAGCTTCTACTGGAAGATGCCGAGATCAGTAGCTATGACATAACCCATATCATCGATGTAGCGTTGTCGAAACATCGACAGAACTAATTAAAAAGAAGTCCCAAAGGACTTCTTTTTAATTTGAGAGATTTTCTGCAATGAGTCTGTGTGTGATATGATTAAAGACTTTCTTATCTGCACCGATTTTCCCAAAAAACTCTGCATCATATAAATCAACCGCATCCATTGCTTGCTTGAGATTCTTTGAGCCTGCGTCCGTGACCGAAAGTATATAGGCTCGAGAATCCTTTGGATCAGTTTCACGTTTCAGAAAGCCTTTTTTTTCGAGACCACGAACCACGACGGAAGTGGTCATTGGATCGATCTTGGTGAAGTCTGCCACCATCTTCTGATTCACCTCGGATTCTGTGCGCAAAAGCCACGCCGTCGAGGCAAGAACTACGAATTGAGGATGTGTGAGCTCGAAGTTTTCGAGCAGCTTTCGGATGCCCGTTTGCCAGAGATTGGTAAGCTGCCAGAGGAGTAGTCCACTACTCTCCTGAGCTTCCAAATTAAAGTCGATCTTGTTCATATTAGAGCTTTGAAGCAAATACTACTTGTGCGGGCATTTCTTTCTCAAGTCCGTCCGCGATCCCCTGTGCAACCAACCTCACCCAAAGCCAGGCAAGAAGTCCTTCAACTTGCATCGTTGTCGTCAACTTGAGTCCATTTGGAGTATCTTCAAAGGTATGTATTCCGTACATTTTCGCGAGTGGAAATCGTGTGAGATCTACGAATTTTTCATTTGGAATTGTTTCAAATAGCTCAATCTTTACATTCGGTCCACCCTTCGGCCGAAGAATGAAATGATTGCCTTGTTCAAAACTTCATTCCATACGCGCAAACTCGATTCCATCGTCCCAAGTGTGCCAATTATTCACATCAGCAAAGAGTTTCCACATCTGTTCTTTGGTTGCCTTTTTGGTTGTGATCGAGTGAGATTTTTGCCACATACGAATTGGTTTTTAGTGAATATGTGAAATATAATAAGTGTTTATATTATTTTTACAAGAAAAAATAAACACCGTCTGGTGCTATTTTTTAGTGCGGGTCATCTGGATTGTTCACCATTCGCGCATTGCGTGGATAATCGGGAAAAGTGTATGCCCGTACGCTGTAATGTCATACTCCACTCTTGGTGGGATCACTGGAAAAATAGTTCGTGAAATAATCCCATCGTCCTCGAGCTCTCGCAGTTGCGATGTGAGCATTTGTTTGCTGATATCAGGAAGCTCTCTCTGAAGCAGTGAGAATCGATTTCCTCATTTGGAAATCGTATTAAGGATGAGGATTTTCCACTTTCCACCAATCACTTCCATACACTGAGCAACCGGACACGAGAAAGTTTTTTTACTTTTTTCTACCGTACAATCTCCTATATTTAACATAATGGTCTATTTTAGAGAACTATATACTGAAAATATGACTACTTGTAATTACAAGACAGTCTATTACTCTTGGCCCACGAAACAAATCAAAGTATTTGTTTTCAGTTATTTTCTATCAATTGCTCATGCAAAATTTCAAGACACTCACTCTCGAATCCGCAACTGGATCAACAAAAGACATGCTTACTGCAGTAAATACGAAGTTTGGAATGATCCCCAATACATTCGCAACTATGGCGGTTTCACCAACAACACTTGGTGCCTTCCTCTCACTCAACGGAGCACTTGAAGCAGGTGAGCTCCCGTTTGAAACACGTAATCAGATCGCCATTTTGGTATCTCAGCTCAATGGATGTTCGTATTGTCTCTCAGCCTTTACGGCAATCGGAGCGGGAGCGGGAACTGACACAGAAACACTTCATAACTGTCGCCTCGCCGGATCATCCGACTCGAAGATCCAAGCAGCACTGAATCTCGCAAAGGAAATCGTACAAAAGCGTGGTTCCATAGATCCTACAAGCATCGAAAAGGCACGAACTGCCGGTTATAGTGATGCTGAAATTACCGAGATCGTAGCAAATGTTTCTATGATCACATTCATCAATTATTTCAATCTTGTAGCTGGAACGGAGATCGATTTTCCTGTGGTATCACCTACGAGTATTTAATACCAAAAATGGCAAAGAACTTTGCACAAATCGCCTTTGGAGAGACTACAAAACAACTTCAAGAGATACATGGAAGTCGTGCAAGTTATGCGCGGATGGAAAATATGCTCGAAATCCACTGACTCGATACAAATACTCAGGCGTTCATACAATCCCGTGACAGTTTTTATATGTCATCGATTGGTAAAAATGGGTATCCATATATTCAACATCGTTGAGGCCCAAAAGGTTTTCTCAAGGTTCTCGATGCAAACACTATAGGATTTATAGATTTTAGTGGGAATCGTCAGTATATCTCGACCGGAAATATATTGACCCATCCTGAGGTTGCATTGATTTTGGTCGACTACCCTGCACAGATGAGACTCAAGATACTGGCGCGTGCAGAGATCATTGAATTAAGTACAAATCCAGCTCTCTTGCAGCAACTCGATCTCACTGGATATGATTTTCGACCAGAACGCATGATAGTACTCCATATCGAAGCTTACGATTGGAATTGTCCACAACATATCACTCCGCGTTATACCGACGAGGAGATTGAAAATTTACTCATAAAAGAACGTGATTACAGAATCCAACTTGAGAGGGAGAATCGAGAGCTTCGTAAGGCTCTTGAGATGCACAATGGAAAGTAGCGGTTTCTCATTTGACCGATGTTTTAATTAAGATACTATGATCAGCTTAATGCACTCTTAATTCAGACAATTACAATACAATTATGTACGATCTTATTATTATCGGAGCAGGTTCGGCAGGATTGCCGGCAGCCATGTATGCTTCACGTTATAAACTCTCAAATCTCGTAATCGGTGAACTCCCAGGTGGCGCACTTGCGACTTCGCATCAGGTAGAGAACTGGCCAGGGACGCAGAGCGCCTCAGGTAAGGCAATCATGGACAGTTTTGCAGAGCACGCAATCGCTGCAGGATCTGAGATTCTCCAGGATCGTGTTGCCTCTATCACGGGCGAAAAGGGTAATTTTACCGTCACAACGAGCTCAGGTAAAACATTTAATTCAAAGACGATTCTGCTTGGAACAGGGAATAAATATCGCCGTCTCGGTGTTCCAGGCGAAGAGCGTCTCATTGGTGCTGGGACATCATATTGCGCGACTTGTGATGGGAATTTCTTCCGTAAACGAACCGTTGCGATGGTCGGTGGTGGTGATGCTGCGATTACTGAAGCCCTCTATCTCGCAGAACTCTGCTCACATGTTCATATTCTCGTTCGTGGCGACAAGCTTCGAGCTGAGAATGTTTGGGTCGAAAAAGCCGTTGCACACGAGAATATCACTATTCACTACAACACATCCATCGAAGAAATTCGTGGACAATTTAAGGTCGAGGATGTCCTTTTAAAAGACGGAACGGTTCTTCCTCTTGATGGTGTATTTATTGCGGTCGGATCTGATCCTGACACCAAACTCATCGATGCATTTAATCCTGAGAAAGATGCAACTGGATGTATCGTTGTAGACAAGCGCCAAGCAACGAGTATTCCTGGTATCTATGCTGCAGGTGACGTCACTACGAATTCCAATAAATTCAAGCAGACGATCATGAGCGCCGCCGAGGGATGTCTCGCCGCAAATTCTATTCATGAAGATATTCTTCGGGCAGGACATTAATCGCAATCAAAAGCACTTTCGATGTAGGGTTTGCTAAAATGGCGATTTTGCGTACAAATGAGAAATCTTTTCTTGTTTTCATGAATAAGCAGCATCAATCAGATCTTTTTACAGAGGAAAACCTTCGCACAATTGCAGGACTACTCATAGATCTTCCAGGTTCTGAATTGCGCGTTATGCAGATTTTGGCCCAAATGGATACAGGATGACATGCACCAATGATCGTCAGAAGTTCACAGGGTACTATAACTACAGGCTCCGTTTACACACTACTCAAGCGTATTATCGCAAGGTCGAATGGTATCTACCCGCTTCTTCATACGAACGAAGTCATGGTCACAAATATGGATATCGAATCGAGACGCGTAATATATAGCGTGGACGCCGCTGTGAAGGCCTGTCTACAAAACATCACTCCTGAGGCAATTACCGCGGCAGTCATTGCCCAAAATTCTTCCCGCACGTCATAACCAAGTTGATCTTGGACAATAAAAAACGCCCTTCTACGGGCGTTTTTTATATTTGGAGAATTTTTCTTACTTCCCAAAGAAGTGCTGCGTGATCTTTTTGATAATGAGCGCAGGGAGACTCTCAAATGCAATGATTGCATCGCTGATTTGTTCACCAATGGCGGCAACTTTTTCGACACGAGAGAGGATGCGATTTACTCGAAAGAGTACCGTAATCACAAATCCAACTGCGATGATTGAGCTGACTACGAGGACGTAGAGGAGAATTTCAAAGATATCCATATATTAGGCTTGAGGAGTATTGAGGGGATCTTCTTGTGGCGAAAGTGGTGCAGGAGCATTCCAGTCTTTGCGGATATCGAATGAGCTTACGAACTCAGTCACCTGCGCTTCTTTGAGCTTATATTTGAGTTCGCCCTCTCGGTAGATGAGCACTCATGGAGTTGCAGCTTCGAGGAGACTGACAAGATCGGCGGAGTCTTCGGCGGCAATTGTTTTGAGAGTAGCGGATTCTATCCAGGCTTTTGAGAAGAGGATCGGGAGCTGGAGGAGAATATTTTTGCTAATCGGATCGTCTTTACCAAGCACGAAGATGACGAGCTTTTTTTCAGTTCTGACTGCTTCAAAGTCTGCAGCGACCTTGAGCATGACGGGAGTCTTTTTGAGATTTTCGTAGGTGAAGTCGGTTGTTTTACCGAGCGCAGCCACCGAGGCATCGATCGCTTTTGAGCTAAAATCGGTGATTTTTTCGGTGAAGGATTTGAAGTCCATCGAAGAGGAGATTATATGATTCAATCGTGTTTGCTTTGATTGTATCATATTTGCCTACCAGAGCAAATTGCTGAGCCTCTCGCGACGCAATGAGTTCTGCGAATTGCTTTTTAAAGATTTCAAAATCAAAAGTATTCGCGCGTTGCACGTAGGAAGCGCCAACATCGGCGAGAATTTCATCTGTCTTTTTTGCGTATGAGATCGCGTAGAACGGCACATGAGAAACCACCGACAAAATACTCGCATGAAGCCGCATTGAGATCACAAACTGCAGATGCTTATACATCTCAAATGTCTCATCCATAGAATCCGTCGTATGCACAGAGAGCTTCTCTGCAATAGCTGCAAAGCTCGCTGCATCATTCGTAATACCGAGTGATGGATGGAATGAATGTGTTAAAAATACCGGCTCAAAGCCTTCTGACTGCAAAAAACGGATGATTTTTTCGACTACTTCAGCCTCATTCGGTAAATATCACGATCTGAGTGCGAGACCGATTTTGGGTCGGGTTTTGTGCCTGATGGATTCGCTATGGTCGAGTGTAAAGACTGGATCGCGGACACGGGCAACCTCTTTGCCTATAGCATGCATAAATCGCTCACTTGCAGCATCGCGGACGCTCACAACTGCCTTTTTTGAAGAAAAGAGACTTGCAAATTTTGAGATATTTTCTGGCTGAACATCTATGCCGATAGCCCAAAAAAATACGATTTTTCAAAACAGTCTCGCGATCCAAACGCGGCTTCGCCATTCGAGAAGTTGTTTAGAGAATGACTGATCTGCTTCGTTATCATAGAAGAGTCCGCCTCATCCGATAATCACGAGGTCTGCCCGAGCAATCTCATAACAATTACGGAAAAAATATCCGATATTTCGCACAAAATGCGCTCAAAATCCATTCGGAAAATACGAAAAAAACGTGATCTTCGGATCAGACGGAAGTATTTGGGATGACGCATTATATGACGCAATTCGGATCTCGGTATCAGGATAACGCGCTCTAAGGAAACGATATTCTGCAAGGAGAATACATTCATCGCCGAGATTTTCTGCACCGGTAGCGGTATAGAGGACGATTCTCTGCATATTATTTGGCAGCAAGGGTTCGGATCGACCAGATGACGCGTTCCTCAAGTGTCGAGAGCTCTTCTGGCAATTTTGCGAGGACCTGTTCTACTGCTCGTTTATCGTAACCCATATTGATGAGCGTTTCAGAAATCTCAGCATGCGATTGCGGGGCAAGCTTTGGCTGCTCGAAACCATCGGCCATAAGTGACTCGGAATTAATCTCTTTTGCGAGCTCTACGATAATCTTGAGTGCGGTCTTTTTACCAATACCAGAGACGGACCCGAGGACTTTTTCGTCACTTGTTTCGATCGCACGAACGAGTGGAACGAGACCAATGGCGAGCAGTGAAAGCGCGGTCTTCCCACCCACACCATTTACCTTGAGAAGTTTGCGAAAAACAGCCTTCTCTTCGACAGACTCAAATCCAAAAAGAGCCTCGGAGACGTCTGTAATATGGTGGTGGATAAAGAGTTCTTTGGGGTCTCCTACACGCACATGTGCGAGAGTAATCGAAGTGACAAGCACTTCAAAACCAAGTCCCATACCATCGGGCTTGATCACGAGTCGTCCTTCCTCGAGCGAAAGAACCGTTCCAGAGAGATATGCATACATAGTACAAAGCCTATCCGGAGAGGAAAAAATGGCAATAAAAAATCCTCCTTCGCTCTACCGAGCTACGGAGGACTTGTTTATTGAAGTGTGATTATGGACACACACCACCCTTGATAACGAGCATTCCAAACTCTGTACCACACGTAGATACGGCCACATCAGATTTTACACCTGCGGCAGTAAATGCACCGGCAGTTGTATTGTTTCCTGTATTTCCAGCAGCTGAATCGAGTGCCGTATTATTGGCAGTTGAGAGGATTCCGAGCTCGAGACGAGCATTGTTGGTTCCTCCATCACCGAGAGCCTTAGAGTCGATATTTCCTTTGTTTTCAAAACCAGTTGAGACGCGGTAAACCTGATTTTTGATATTGTTTGTATCCTGTGCTACACCGTAGTAGTAGTCACATGGAGTACCAGCAATCGAAGTACCAGCACCACATGATTGACCCGATTTTGGATCCTTACCAAATTTTGGATTGTAGTCATTGACGGTTTTAAATCCTGGAGCATCAGCGGTTCCTGCAGATGTTACATCTGGATATGAACCCTTGTCCTGATAAACTTGTTCGATACCGTTTTTGATAGCTTCGATATCAGTGATACGAGTTGTATCACGAGCTTTTTGGATCTGAGAAGTGTAGACGGTCGTACCTCCTACTGCGAGAATACCGATAATGGTAATAACGACGAGGAGTTCGATGAGCGTGAAACCTTTTGCGTTTTTTGTAAACTGCATGCGGTGTGTTTTATGAATAAACGAGTGTGATTATAGACCAGCGTATCGGGTAGGCAATACAAACCATGTGACAAAGTCATCTGATATGTTCTAAATCATCAGTATTTTAGGCGATTTTGCTCACTGCGTCAAAGAAAACGACCTATATCCCACCATTTGCGTCGAGCTCTTCGATGTCTTCACGGATTTCGGCTACGAGCTCAAGATCTCGCAAGTCTGCAATCTTAAATTCGGGTAAGCCGCTCTGTCTCACGCCATAGACCTCACCTGGGCCACGAAGCTCGAGGTCAATTTCGGAGAGTTCAAAGCCATCATTTGTTTTTTCCATGGCACGGAGTCGCTCGCCAGTGTAGGATTTGGTCGTGAAGAGATAACAATATGACTGATCATCTCAGCGTCCAACACGCCCACGGAATTGATGGAGCTGCGAAAGCCCAAATCGCTCAGCCGCTTCCATGCAGATAACCGTGGCATTTGGGTTGTTGACACCAACTTCGACAACGGAAGTAGATGAAAGAATGTCGATTTTCCCTTCGTAGAACTCTTGCATGATGGCGTCTTTTTCTTTGGCTTTGAGCCGGCCGTGGATGAGTCCGATTCGCCTGTGTGGGAATATTGCCGTAAGTGTCTCTGCAGTACTCACAGCGCTCGCAATATCGAGGGTTTCTGATTCTTCGACGAGTGGTGAAATCCAGTAGGCCTGATGACCGGAGCGGAGTTCTTCTTCGATCATGCGATAGACTTGTTCGCGGTCGGATTCTTTGATAACTGCGGTATGGATTGGCTTGCGACCGACTGGATATTCGTTGAGGATGGAGATATCCTGATCACCGTAAAGCGTGAGCGCCAAAGTACGTGGAATAGGAGTCGCCGTCATATTGAGATTATGCGGAAAAATCCCACCAGAGAGTGAAAAATAGCTCTCGAGTGTTTTTCGTTGATTGACTCCAAATCGGTGCTGTTCGTCTACCACTACAAAGCCGAGTCGTGCGAATTGAACATCATCCTCGATCAATGCATGCGTCCCAATAATGAGCTGCGTTTCGCCCGATTTGAGACGCTGTTTTGCTTCTTCTTTTTGTTTTTTGGTAAGCGATCCGACGAGGAGATCGGTCCGAATGTTGTACTCACCAAATGTCTTTTCGAAGGACTCAAAATGCTGACGGGCGAGGATTTCGGTGGGCGCCATGAGCGCGACTTGGATATTTGCCTCAAGGATGCCATGAATCGCTGCAATGAAGGCTACGGCAGTCTTACCAGTACCAACATCTCCTTGCAAAAGCCGACGCATCGAATGCGTTCATTCCATATCTCTGAGGATTTGGAAGAGTACGATTTTTTGCTTGCCCGTAAGCTCAAATGGAAGCTTTGAGATGATCTCTTTGACGCGCTCTATCTGCATGGGAATGGCCCGAGCCTTGCCTTCTGTGGCGGCTGCTTCGGCATTTTTGCGCGCGATTCAGCGGTATTGGATCATGAAGAGCTCCTCATACGCAAGCGCTGCACGGGCTTGATCGAATTCTTGAGTCGATGATGGGAAATGGATACGTTCAAAACTCGTCCCACGAAATGGAAAGCCCTTCTTTTTGCGAGCATTTGTCGGGAGTACTTCTTCAATCTCAGAAATATATGGCCTGAGATGCACCATTTTGTCAGCAAACCACGAACCAGGTATATAGTTGAGATCACTATATACGGGCACAAAAGAAGCGACATCACCTGAGAGATGTTCGATTTCTGGCGAAGGAAAAGAAAGTTTCCCATAGTCATATTTTGGCTTGCCGTGAAGCATGATCTGGTCGCCGGATTTGAATTTTGCTAAAAAATACGGCTTGGTGAAATAGACTGCTTCGGAGAGATATCCATTCGCGTCTTTGATAATGACTTTGGTCATCTGCTTGCCGGACCTGGTTCGCTCGGTGACAATGGATTCGATCGTAGCCTTGAGAGTGTTTTTTTCTTTGAGATTGACATAGGTGAAGCTCTCGAGGACGTTGGAGCGATTTTCGAGCGCGCGCGGAAAATGCTCGAGAAAATCCTTGGTGGTCTCGATGCCGGCTTCTTTGAGTTTTTTGATATAGACGTCCGTCGTATGAAGGAGCGCTTTTGTCAGGATCATGCGGTGTATTCTAAAGAGACTCGTCTAAAATGCGAACTCTTTGGAGGGATTAAAAAATACGTAAAACTTCTTTGTATAGATTCCAAATTTCGTACACTCACGTGCATAATCCCCTTCATATGTCACACACTGAACTCAGAAGCACGCTCGAAGCCTTCGCAAAGGACAACACATACATTCGCGTCGAACTCACCAGCGGAGAAAACGCACGAGGAAGAATCACACATGTTGGAGATTTTGGTGTTATGCTCGAAATAGTCGAGGACTTTCATTTTGATGGCTTCGGGACCATCAATTTTGAATGCATTGAAGCTGTGCACCACGACGAAGACGAAAAATTTATTGCGTCGATTCTCGAAAAAGAAAGCCTGAACAGCAAAGAAAAATACCACGGTGACTTTTCTTCAGCGCAAACATTTCTCACGGGTCTGATTGGCAAATGCATCATGCTCGAAGACAGCGAATACGAGCTCCACTTTGTCCGACTCGATGAGCTTACTGATGGCAATGCTATGGTTACACCTTTCTCATCTACTGGACAATTTGAGTCTCCATTTTCGCAAATTATCGAGGATATTTACACAGTCCGATTTGAGAATGAATATCTCAAAATGTATCAAAAATACGCGAAGTAGTCTGGGAATTAAAATATAGCTCAACTTCGCTATATTGACGAATCGCTAAAACTGCATACGGTATACGAATCTTACAAATCCCATGACACCACATTCCCCAAAAGCCGCACCGCTGCTTGGTCAAACTGATAACCTCAAGCAAGCAGAATCTATTTGACTTCAAAGGACTGTACAAAGTAACTTACAGGAAGTTTTAGATGACCAAATTTTGTGAATTTTAGAGTCAAAACTCAGGAGTATTCCACCCAAAGAGCGCAAAGCGTATATGTACCGTCTCACTAAGATGGCGCTCGATCGAGCAAACACTGATATTGAGGCGCTTCGCGAAGAAATGGATCAATTGATGAAAGAAAATCGCATCACAAAATGGGTAGATCGCGGCAGTCAAGATGCAAAAATACTTTTACGAGAACAATGGGGAAATTTTATTTGGTCAGGACTAGTTGATAGAACCGTCTTACGAAAATATGATCCAACATTCTCTACATACTTAGACAAATCTGAACCAGAGTTGCTTACCGACATTCCAAAAATTGAGGATATCGTGAAAAATGAACTGGAAGAATTGAAATTTCTTGGTTATTCAACTAAAGACATATCGCGCCTTTCAAGCAAAATTTACAGGTAATTTTTTTACCACCAAACCTAACTTTGAGTGTCCAAGTTAGGTTTTTTTGTGCTACAGTATCTCCATCTAAGCATAATCCATGTTTGGGTATTCAGTAGAAGTGACGAAACGATGCCAGAACAAAGATAATTGTGATCTGGTTAGTAAATCGTCTCATATTAACAGAATACGACGTGACTTTTTTAAGACAATTGGAGAAGTATGAGCCACACTTTTTAGAGTCTATACCTACCGTAGGGCAAGCTGGGGAACAGGAAGTTAAAAACCTGGAAGTTCTAGGATATTCTCCAATGGAATTGGTGCGCCTCTCTGCTAAAGCATACAGGTTGTAGGGTGCATTATCACTCAACATCATTTCCCTACAACATTCCCATCTCCCGAATTCCTGCTTGTGGGCAAGCAAAAGTCGGGAGATTTTCTTTTGCAAAAAAATAGCACTTTCATATACTTTTCCTGCTTTTTGTGGCGGTCGTAGTTCAATTGGTTAGAGCGCCAGACTGTGAATCTGGATGTTGCGAGTTCAAGCCTCGTCGATCGCCCCATAAGTTTAAGTTCACACAAACCTCCATGACGAGACTTGAACGTGAGGTAAAACGCGAATGCGTTTTAGAAAGCCAACGATTTGGCTTTCGGCCGAGGGCGCCCGTAGGGCAAGCCTCACCACTTCATAAGTTTAAGTTCACTCAAACCCCACGACGGGGCTTGCCCTCCGAAGCTCGTCAGAGCGAAGGAGCAAGACTATCCTGAAACGAAGAATCCCAAATACAGTACTAACTCGCGAAAGCGAAGATTTTTACATCCAACGTTTATTTCGTAATTTTTAAAATCATGTCTGTACAGTCTGATTTTGACGCACTGATTGCTTCAGCTGCACCAATTCTTACTCCTGCAATGGGAGAAATTATTTCTGGTACGGTTATTTCTGCATCTCCTAAGATGATCCTCGTGGACATCGGAGGACAGTTCACAGGAGTAATTGCCGGAACTCACATGTATTCTTCTACTGAGGATGCATCTGGACTCGCAAGTGGTGATAAGGTTGATTCTATTGTTATCGGTGAAGACCGACACTCTGGTATCGTTCACCTCTCACTCCGCAAGGCTTCACAGATCAAGCTCATCGAGAAGCTCCACTCAAACTTCGACACAAAGGAAATCATCACGGTTATCCCGAACGAAGCAAACAAGGGAGGTCTCCTCATTGACCTCGACGGAATCAAGGGATTCATCCCAGTTTCTCAGCTCACTCCAGTCAACTACCCACGTGTTGAAGGAGCAGATCCAGAAAAGATTCTCGAGCACCTTCAGCGTCTCGTTGGAAAACCATTCAAGGTTCGCGTTATCAACGTCGACAACGATGGAAAGAAGATCATCTTCTCTGAAAAGGCAGCCCTCGAAGAGCAGCGCGCAGCAGCTCTCTCTCACCTCAAGGCGGGAGACATCGTCGAAGGTTCTGTATCAGGAATCCTCACATACGGACTCTTCATTACTTTCAACGGTATCGAAGGACTCGTTCACGTTTCTGAAATCGACTGGGGACACGTATCTAATCCTTCAAAGTTCGCGAAGGTTGGAGACAATGTTAAGGTTCAGATTATCGGAATCGAAGGAGACAAGATCAGCCTCTCTATGAAGCGCCTCCGCGCAAACCCATGGGCTGAACTCGCTGCAAAATACAAGGTTGGTGACATCGTTGATGCTCCAGTAATGCGTATTTCTCAGTTTGGAGTATTCCTCGCCCTCGATGGTGGAATCTCTGGTCTCATCCACCTCTCTGAAATCTCAACTGAAGCTTCGAAGAATATCGAAGAATTCATCAAGGTTGGTGAGAGTGTAAAGGCAAAGATTATTACTTTCGATGCACAGGCAAAGCGTATTGGTCTCTCTATGAAGGCTCTCGAAGCCGGAGCAGAAACTCCAGCCGCAGAGTCTGCTGATGCAGAAGCTGCACCAAAAGCAAAGAAGGCTCCAAAGGCAAAGAAAGAAGAAGCAACTGAAGCTCCAGCTCCAGAAGCAGCTGCTGAATAATCTATTCAGGCAAAATAAATCCCCAGTCAAACGACTGGGGATTTATTTTAGTATCTTGCTCAAACTGAGAAAATAAAACTTCATTTGAGAGGATTTACTGATCAGCTCAAATAGAGAGCTGAGTTCGGTGACACTTTTGAGAATGAGATGCCGAGCCCACCCCTTCCGAGTCCTGTTGAATACGTATTGCCTCAGTCAGTGTAGTATCCACCGAGACGAGCAGAGGGCTTTGCAAAAACATCTTCATTGGCTCCTGCAATCTTATTTGGCACCGTCCAGAAATTGGCGGGTTTTGGTGTATCGAGTACTGTTTGGATCTCGAGACCGTATCGTGCACAGAGTGCTAGTGGAAGGCGATACGTGGTATCTAAGCTATGCCATTCATTCGTTAGTATGGATTCGACTTTGAGGGAATTACGATCGCAGGCCTTGTCGGCAGCGGTTGACTCAAGTGGAAGCATCGCGAGGGATGTCGCGAGCGCAGTAGCCGAAGCAAACTGCTCTAAACGTGATGTACTCATGCTGAGCATTAATAGGCAGGAAGGAAGCTTTGTCAAATTAAGTCGTGCAAAAAATTGACTTTCTTTTAAGATTTCCTAGAGTTTGTTAGCTGAATCATCGAATTAATGAGGAAGCATTGGTATTTTTGAAGACTTGTCTCAATCACGTTTTTCAAGAAGGAGAATATCATGATTGGTCGATATGGCCTGCAAGCTGCAGGAAATGTTCCATTTATTACAAACGCACTGATCGCGGCTCATAGCGCACAAGTTATTGAGCCAACTTGCGAAGAAACAGGGAAATCAACAAATCTGTCACTGCCAGAGCCAAAAGCTCTCAGTGTATTCCCTGGCGACGACACTTACTACCATCTGCCAAGGATGGTATGGTAGTAAGTGCACAGGCAAAACAACCAATTTTAAATTAACCCTCATGCATGTTGCGAGGGTTTATTTTTTTGTCTAAATTACTGATTTTTTGGGATTCCGTAGTAATTGAGGAGGTACTTGGAGATGCGCGAGAAGAGTGCCGAGGACGTAGTCTCAGAATACTGCGCCGAACGCGGACGATCAATTTTAACGATCATGACATATTTTGGATTGGATGCAGGAGCAAATCCTCCGTATGACGTAATCGTATGACCGGCGGAACCTTCTTCGTATTTTCCTTTTGAGGCGATCTGGGATGTACCCGTCTTACCAGCGGTGTCATATCATTCTACTCAACCCTTCTTCGCAAAACCGATCGAAGCACCTTCCGTGAGCATGGCTACTACTTTTTTAGAAGTCTCTTCTTTGATAACTCGCCTGAGTGGTGTTGGTGCGTTTTTAACTACTCGCCCATCACCAAAGGTAATCGAATCCACGATATATGGCTGATAATATATTCCACCATTCGCGATCGCTACGTACGCAGCTGCCATCTGAAGAGGTGTTGCAGTAATCAATCCCTGTCCAAACGAAGCTGTAAAGAGGTCGGTTCTCGACCATTTTTCGTATGGGGGAAGTTTCCCATGAACCTCACCATCAAGGGTAATATTGGTCTTTTCACCAAAGCCAAAATCGAGGACATATTTATAAAAAAGAGCTTTTCCGATTTTTTGGGCGATGTCGATCATACCAACATTACAACTCCAGTCGAGGGCGTGGGCGTACGTATTGCGACCAAGACATTCACTCGAGACATTCTTGATTTTATATTTGTCGATCTCGACAAATCCCTTGTCCACATAGGTATCCGTCGGCTTAATGTCGCCCGTATCAAGACCGATCGAAACGGTAATCGCCTTGAAAACCGATCATGGCTCATAGAGCGAACTGACCGAATCATTTTGATAATTCGCAGGACCAAAATTGTCCTTGTACTTGTATTTTGCTATCGCTACGTTGCCGAGTTCACGCTCTGTTGCGAGACGGAGCTTTATTTTTTTACCTAGATAGCTGAGTTCTTCGCCATTTTCGGAATCTTCAACAAATATCGGCATTCCGAGGAGATCAAACGAAGGATTGGGATAGCGCGCGTAACTGACTTTTTCGATAGTATAGACATCTCCAAAATTATTTGGATCGAAATCCGGATAGTTAGACATGGCGATCACCGCACCTGTTTTAGGATCCAAAATTACGACCGAACCTTTATTCGCACGGAATTCTTTAATCGAATCAGCGAGCAGTCGAGTAACTTCTTTTTGGATATTGCGATCGATAGTGAGTTTGATGTCAGCTCCATTTATGATCTTTTTTTCACCGAGATCGTAGCCTCAGATCGTACGACCAGCGGCATCTTTTCGGGTTTGGCGTTCACCTTCTTGGCCCTGGAGATAGTCATTGAAATAGGCTTCGATTCCATATCGTCCGATATTTTCGTTATCGACAAAGCCAGCGATCTGGCCACCCATGTTTTTTTCTGGATAGAATCTCGTTGGATGGGGCTCAAGGATCAAAAATGATGTGATCGAATCAACCTCTTTAAGCAGTCCTTTGCTCGTTGCAGATTTTTCGTCATCGAGGCGTGCGTCAATATAGTCCTTGGTCCCCAGACTCATACGACGAAGGATCTTGAGATATCGTAATGGACGCTTCACAATCTTGGAATCCACATCCGCCTTGGACATGCTGAGAATAGTCTGGAGTTTTGCTGAAACAAAATCAGGATCCTTGATCGTCGTAGGATCGACGTAGATATTGCCCGCGATAAGCGTTACCCCGCTATAGACAAAGGCTTCGGCTTCTTTGAGCTCATCGGTTGGGAGGTTTTCTTTGACGAGGACGAAGTCGATGAATTCTTTGTTAATACGACGTTTGAGCTCATCTTTGAGCATATTATGAAGGAGTTCACTCGTATAATCTATGTTGTCATCGCGATTGATACGGAGAAATTCAAGTACGTGTTCGGTGCATTTTTCGTCGGCAATTTTATCACGTCCGCAAAGCTCAAGATAGACAACATCCACCAAAAAAACGAGAAGTTTATCTTTTGAGCCTGGAGCTTTTGGATCGATGGCAAGATCGGGCAAGTCAGTGGAAGTCGCAAATACGCCAGCCGGATCATTTGAAGAATAAATCGTCCCTCGCGAAACCGGATTTTTGACAGTGATCGTCTGCTGTTTATCAGCAAGACCCTTGTAATAATCAACCTCAAGAACCGTATATTTAAAAGTCGTCCAGAGGATCAAGAGACCAAAGGCAACAAATGCGGCCGTCACGTACCCAATACGATCAATTGATCACATAAGACGCATAAAGCGGGCAAAAAGACGTTCGAGGATGAGGAGGATTTTAGGCATTGCGGAGTTCAAAATGGGTGGCGAGCGTACGAGCGAGTGTGCTTATTGCAGGGGTGGTGGAGACGATATGAAATTCTTGATGAGCATGCTTTGTTAAGCGCTCGGTCAGTGACAAACAACTATATCTATGAAATGAATGGAGCATTTCTTTCATAATAGCATCCTCGAGATAGATGATTCGGTCGAATTCGTCCAAATTATAGGTGCAAAGCCTGCGAGTTCAAATGAGTGTTTGGTATTTGCCAGCACGAATATCGAGCCAGAGTTGTGCGCGCTTTGTCTCAGTGAGTTCTCCGCTAAATATTCCCAGATTTTCTCATGAGAGAGTTTCTTTTAATCGAGAAACATACCAGTCAGAAGGCACGATGTACGCCGTACGATTCACTCGTAACGAAGCTGCATACGAAGCCAACTCCGAACTCTCGCGCAAAAAATGGAGCACGGGTTTTGCTGGAATATTTCTCGGTGAGGAAACACTATTTTCGTTCGCTGGAATACCGTATTTGAGCATGCGATGGAGAACTGGCTTCGTTAAAAAAAGAGCAAGGACTTTGTGGGTATGAATCACTGAGAGTTTTGCGATCTCGAGAATAGTCTGGACCTGTGCCTCAGAAAGCACTGGAATCGCAAAAACAATACTCACTACCGCACGAACCTCATCAGGAATTTCGCCCTCATATTCTCGCAGAGAAGCGACAATCCCTTGAGTAATTTCCTCACGAAATGGGATCTCAACAAGCTGTCCAACGCGCATGTTTCGCAGATTTTCTGGAACAAAATACGTAAGTCATTCACTATCATGAGAAGTATCGAGCGGGAGTATCTGAGCGATCATGCGAACATAGTATAGAGATGCACGAAAGTGCAATCAAAAAACAAAAGCCGAGTTATATGACTCGGCTTTTTTAAGATCGGTTTTAAAATCTATTGTTTTTCATTCGGAGTCACATTACTCAGCTTTACCTTATCAGCATCAGCTTTGGCTTTTTTCTCTTCCTTTTTCTTTTCTTTGTATTCCTCGGCTGCTTTTTGGAATTTTTTCTCGTCCTCGACGACCTTCATATTAAATTCGAGGATTTTACGCTCTACGAGATCGACCGGTTTTGAGTATTTTTCACGGGAAACCTTGAGTACAACATCCGCCTTTTGTTCTGGGATTTCGAGGCGTGCTCTGATCGGAGCAAGGGTCGTTGCAGAGAATACTGGCGAAGGCATTCCATCAATGAGAAGCTTCGTATAGATATCGTATTTTCGAAGATTCATAAGGTCATTCGGCAGAACCACTTCCTCATCCATCACCTCAGAGAGTTTGGTTGCATCATGGAAACCTACCTGAAATGACACGAGCGTTCCGACATTTCCAAAAACTGCACCCTGAACTGTCTCAGTCATCTGCTCAATATACTGATTAGCCATGACGAGATTGAGCTTATATTTGCGAGCTTCAGAGAGGATCGTCGCAAAGGAATCGGTCGCAAAATTTTGGAATTCGTCGACATAGAGATAAAAATCCCGACGCTCAGATTCTGGAATATCCGCTCGACTCATCGCATCGATCTGGAATTTTGTAACCATCATCGCACCAAGCAGAGCCGAAGAGTCTTCACCAATCGTTCCCTTTGGAAGCTTCACAATAATAATCTTGCCATTGTCCATAGCCCAGCGGAGTGAGAACGGATTTTTTGGCTGCCCAAGAATATTGCGCATCAGCGGACTCGAGAGGAATTGTCCAACCTTATTGAGGATGGGCGCAGCCGCTTCGGTCATTTGACGTGGTTCGAGGACTTCGTATTCACTCGTCCAAAAGCGGGCAAGATTTGGATCCTTAATCTTGGCAACAATCTTGAGTCGGTACGACTTCATGGTGAGCATGAGTGGGATCGACATGATCGTCGTATCCGGCATTTCCAGCAGGGTCATCACCGTATTTCGCATGATGTGCTCAAGTCGTGGCCCCCAACTATCACCAAAGATTTTCTTAAAAATCGACACCAATCCTGATGCAACAATCGGACGAAGTTCAGGCTTTACCTGCTCGAGCATATTAAATGCAATCGGATGCTTGTAGTCTGATGGATCAAACACGATAACATCATTCGTTCGACTCTTTGGAATACATGCGAGGATCGTCTCCGCAAGGTCTCCATGCGGATCAACTAATCCAACACCACGACCCTTTTGGATGTCATCAAAGATCATATTTTCGAGAAGGGTCGACTTACCCATACCCGTCTTACCAATAACATACACATGCCTACGACGATCATTTGGCAGAATTCCAAATGGCACCTCGCTTCCACGGAAATTAGTCATTCCGATTGGAGTTGCGTCATCATGCAGATCAATCGTCGGGATGTTATGTGGCGGCTCAAACTTTTTGGTAATTACCCAGTTGATTCCTGGTGTTTTGACATAGATCGTCGGCATATGAACAATACCTGCGAGCTCCGCAGTATTGAGGAGCATATTGCGACGATTAAGTCGTGCTGCAAAAGTCTGATTGGCATCAGCTACTGGAGCAGATGCACGGAGATTATTGCCACCTGGACGAGCAAAGATATTGAGGGCGGTGGCGACTTCTTTGAGCGAAGATTTTGCAGTGACTGCGTTTTCGGCATACGAAGCGATGCGCATATCGACCGCATAGCCAAATCCTTTGAGTTTTTCTTCGAGTTCGAGTTTTTTGGTGTCTTCTTTTTCGTGACCGTGGTGCTCATCACCATGATCAGATGAAGCGGATCCGCGGACCACGAGCATTGTCAGACGACCCAGTGCCAAAAATGGCATAAAGAGGAGCTGTAGAGCAAAACCATAGGGCGAAAGCAGGATCCTTTTGATCCACTTCGGACGCTTAGAAGCGAGGATTTCTATAACATGCTCATCCTTCCATTCGGTATCGAGGATCGGCGAAAAATTGACCTGAAAAACTACTGGCTCGTCTTTGTGCGCCTTCGACAGAGCGCTCGAGAGCGAAGAAAGCGGATCAACGGTTTCCTTTTCGCTTCGATCCTTGAACTCTGTATATATCTTGATTGGACGAATATAGTCCTTTGCAAGTCCGAGCTCAGAGATGTATGGAGCACGACTCGGAAGGTATTCTGGTACAATATTGAGCTCGACATTTGGAAAATGTGCGTAGATCTGATTTTGCAGGATATTTACATGGGTCGTCGGTGCTCGAAAGAAAAATCTGATCACTCCCGCGATATTCGCTATTTCAAAACTGTAGGGCACAAAATGTGCCTGATGCTTATGAAAAATCCCATGACGCTGCTCATCCACCGTGTTATGAAGAATGTTCAAAATCTGCTCCGCGACAAAAACCCCCTTTTCATTGAGGCGATCGACACGAACTTCGAGGAGCGTAGATTCGAGCATTTCTTTGATCAAGGGATGGATTATAGAGAGAAAGAGTGACTACGCAAGAGACTAAACATTTCGGAGAGCGCGAGCTTTATCATCGGCGAGTTTTTGGTGGTGTTCAAGCATCGAGGCAAGAAGTGGTCCAGTATGCTTGAGTACACGCATATCACCATCTCCGAGTGGAGTATTTTGAGCTCTGGAAGTCACGATATATCCGACTGTTTTTTCTCCGGACAAGAGTGGCAAGATAAATATCGAATCCTCCTTTTTCGTACCCATGATCTCTGGGCCTTCGTAGCTTCCTTCGGCGAGCTTAATCTCGGATTCAACTTTTTGATTCATGGGCCAGACCGTCGGAAACCTCGAGTTATATTTATAAATGAAGAGATTTGGGACGATTGGGTGTTTTTCGATGACGAGGATCGCACTAATCGAGAGTACGCTCGCGAGATGATTGATCGCATCGAGCATTCCACGCTGTCCAAGATCACGAAATTCTTGGATTTTTTCGGTGAGTTCATAGAGCACAGCAAGCTCACGGCCAGTCTCAGCAAGACGAAGACTCGTGATATTATTGATGTGTTTATAGAGAGCTACAAGCGTCTCAGGGTCCATGGACTCGAGGTATTCGAGGTCAGCTTTTGTGAGTGCGATAACGGTCGTGCGTTCAGAAGCCGAAAGCGCCTGAACATCCTTTTGATTACGGTTGGAGATGACTCCTTCTCAGAGGAACGATCCGGTATAGACCTTACCAACTTCCTTTTTTTCACCGGTAGGATTGATGCGAAAAATGCCAATTGCACCAGACGCGACAATATAAAAATATGGGTTTTCTCCAGGTTCAAAGAGGACTTCGTCTTTTGCGAGGATTTTTTTCTTTTTGGCGATAAAAGTGTCGAACTTGTCGAGGAACGCCATAACCGGCGCAATCTTGAGATTGCTACGTATAGAGTCGAGTGAGGCCTTAAGCTCATTAATTGGCGACTCCTTTTTTTCGCGCTTTTCGTTACTCATATGACTAATTTAGGTGGAGTGCGAGGAGATCTTGATCTCGTACTCGACTTTTAAAGACTTCTTTGCTGATCGCGCCTTTGATATAGAGCGTCTCGAGTGCACGATCCATGAGGACCATTCATTCTTGGGCACCAAGTTCGATCATCGAATATATCTGATGAGTCGCACCGTGGATAATGAGCGATCTCACCGCATCATTTCAGAGAAGCACTTCTCGAGCCGCGACGCGACCCTTACCGACTTTACGTGGAAGAAGCACCTGACTCACCACTCCAGCGAGCGACATCGCAAGCTGAACTCGGATCTGTGGCTGCTGCCCTGAAGGAAAAGAATCAATAATACGATCAATCGACTGCACAGTGTCATTAGTATGAAGTGTCGCGAGAACTAAATGACCCGTTTCGGCGAGTGTAATGGCTGCGGCCATGGTTTCTGGATCGCGCATTTCACCTACCATAATGACATCAGGATCCTCGCGGAGTGAGGATTTGATGGCTCGCGCAAATGAGTGAGTATGGACCGAGATTTCTCGTTGGTGAATGAGGGATTTTTTAGGAGTGAAGACGTATTCTATGGGGTCTTCGATCGTAATAATATGCTTCTCAAAATTGGTATTGATATAGTCGAGCATTGACGCAAGTGTCGTCGACTTTCCTGATCCAGTAGGCCCTGTAACAAGCACGAGTCCATGCTCTCGGTGCATGAGATCAATCGTTGCCTGTGAGAGTCCAAGTTCCTGTACCGAAGGCACTTCGTGAGCTACAAGACGAAATGCGAACGATGGACCACGGGTTTCAAAATAGGCATTTACACGAAATCTGGCATTTTTGTATTCAAACGAAGCATCCATTTCTTTTTCGTCCGGCCAGGTTCCGCGACGATCAGCAGGAAGGACAAATGAAGCGATTGCCTTCATTTCTTCGAGTTCCATAACACCAAAAGTTGGCACAGCGCGCATCATACCATCATGCCCACGAATATATGGACACATCCCTGTCGTTAGATGCAGATCAGGAATCTTCGTCGTAAGCACATCATCAAGAAGTGCATGAAATCGGTCGAGAGCCATAGTTTTTCTTTATCGTATCACTTCGCGCAAAAATTGGCAAAAATGGAGCCATAGTAAAAAGCTTTGTCTTTGACTTCCCTAGTGAATTTAGTTATAAATAACTGCGCTGCTGGAAGACACAAAAAAATATGTCTCACCACTCTGACAACTTAACATACAAACACACACCAAGGAGAAGGAATATGTTTAAGAAAATATCTCATAAGCTCATATGTCTGATCAGTATTTTTGCAGTCGCATTTTCCCTGTATGCTTGGGGTGAATTCAACATGCTCAAAGAGATCAATATCAATGGGCCCATCTACAACAAAATCGTAAATGGGAAGGATCAAATTGCCGAATTGCTTGCACCCAGAGGTAATATCATGGGGTCAGCGCTAAAAATGCGTGAGCTTGCAAATACATCTGACAAAAACGAACAAGTAAAGCTCATTAATGAACTCAAATCACTCGAAAAATCTTATCTTGATTTCCACAGTTTTTTGACAAAAACCGAAAAAGATCCAAAAATCATGGATCTTTTGCTTAAAAAAGCTCATGAGCCTGCCGTTTTGTTTTATAAGATTGTTAAAAGTGAGCTCATTCCAGCAGTCGAAAATATGGATGGCGACACCACGCTGCTTGCGGTTAAAAATGCTTCTACTGCCTACAGCACGCACAGCAAAGCAATTGAAGAGGTTATTCCACTCATAGAAGCAGCAAATGCCCAGCATGAGCTCGAAGCAAAAAATCGTATCGAATTCTTGGGTTATCTCCTGCTTGTTAGTATGGTCTTTACTTTGGGAATAGGCATGTTTTTCGCACTTCGTATGAGCAAGAGTATTACCTTACCGCTGAATCTGGCAGTGGAAGCCGTAGAGCGAGTTGCAAACAATGATCTCACTGGCAAAATAACTGCCACAACCCGTGACGAAATCGGCAAACTTATGGAAGCCGTGGCTCACATGTCTGAAAATCTCGCACACACCGTGGGAGAAGTGCGACAGTCTGTAAATACAGTTGCTATCGGAGCAAGCGAAATTGCCAACGGAAATCTTGATCTCTCAAGCCGCACCGAAGAGCAAGCTTCGTCTCTCCAAGAAACAGCTGCGTCTATGGAAACTCTCACGAGCAGCGTCAAAAAGAATGCCGAAAATGCCGAGCAAGCAAACACGCTCGCCATCCAGGCATCCAATATGGCTGTTGAAGGGGGAAGGGTGGTTGATTCCGTAATTGAAACTATGGGATTAATCAAAGAAAGCTCCAAAAAGATTGGCGATATTACCAGCACTATCGATAGCATCGCCTTTCAAACAAATATTCTAGCCCTCAATGCAGCCGTAGAAGCTGCACGTGCCGGAGAACAAGGTCGTGGTTTTGCTGTCGTCGCGACCGAAGTTCGAACCCTTGCTCAACGATCAGCTGCCGCTGCCGCTGAGATTAAAAAACTCATTGGCTCGTCGATGAGAACTGTTGATCAGGGCAGCAAATTAGTGGACGAAGCCGGTGAGAGTATGCAGGATATCGTAAAAGCGATCGCCAGTGTTACTGCCATCGTGGAGTCTATTAGCACAGCATCTGCCAGACAAAGCAATGATATCACTGGTATCAGCGAAGCGATTGGTCAGATGGATACTGTCACGCAACAAAACGCAGCTCTGGTCGAAGAAGCAGCCGCTGCAACCGCATCACTTACCTCACAAGCTCAAGGACTTACCAAGAGTATGAGTGTATTTCAAATCAATTCCTAAAAGGAGGAAATAAAGCCGTCTGTTAACAGACGGCTTTTTACATGACGAGCGAGACAACCTTGATTTTTGAGAGAGATACCATAGGATATATCGTTATCCCTCATCCTACACTCTATGAAAAAGTGAAACCTCTTTTTGCTCGGTCTCGGGTATGTCGCAGGACTTCTTGTGGCAGTTAAATTCGCAGATGACGGTAAGAAAAAAACTCTGCCCGAACTCGCCGAAGACATTAAAGCTATCCACAAAAATCTCTGGACCGAAGGTGAAGAAAAAATCTTTAGCCCAGAAAATCGTGAACGCGTTGCTCATATGAAAGTCAAAGCTCTTAAAGAAATTGATGCATTCCGCGTAGAGGCAGAAAAGACGATTGCCGACCTCACAAAAAAATGAGAGCTCAAGCGTGAAGAAATCGAAGAAGCTCTCACAGATCTCTACGCTCGTCGTAAAGAAATCCTCGACGAGCTCCTCGAAGAAGCGAGCGAACTCGCCGAAGAAGGACTCGAAGAAGGTGGAGAAATTGCAAAGAAACTCACTAAAAAGGTTCGCTCAATAGCAAAGGACCTCAATAGCGAATTCGAAAGTACTTACAAGAATCTTAAGAAAAAAATTAAATAATCATGACTGACCAAAATCCAGCAATCGAGATGGAAGATCTCGAAAATCAAACCTCAGAAATCACCGAAGAAACTCCCACTCAATCTGGAGATGATGGAGTTTCACTTCTCAAAGAACAACTCGCAAAGGCAAATGAAAGCCTCGCACGTGCGAATGCTGACTATCAAAATCTCCTTCGTCGCACCGAAAAAGATCGCGTCGAAATGTCGAGTTTTTTTACTCAAAACTTTGCAAAAAAACTTCTTCCAACGCTCGATAATCTCGATCGTGTGGTTTCGGGTACTCCAGCAGAGTTCCAAACTGGAGCGGTCTATGATGGTGTAAAGCAGGCAGCAGCTGGACTCTCAAAAGTCCTCGAAAGCATGGGTGTAAAATCATACGAATCTGTCGGATCCGATCTCGATCCACACTTCCACGAAGCACTCTCACAATGAGTCGGACCTTCTGGCAAGATCATCGTCGAGTTTGAAAAGGGCTACAAGCACCATGATGAAGTCATTCGTCATGCAAAGGTCATAGTCGGTAATGGCGAACAAGCAGCAACGGAATAATATCATCCCCTGCCTCATGAATTCATTCATCGAAATCCTCAAGATCTTCACAACCGCATTTTTGGGTTGGTTGGTCCTCTGAGGATATTTTGCAATTGCAGAAAAATGGCCTCGAATCTGGTTCGTGGTAGTACATTACAGTATTTCAGTGCTGACATTTGTGCTCATGAGTTGGCTCTATATTCGCTATATTCGTGGCACAAATGGATTTGAAAGTTTTGGAACCATGATTGCCTTTATGGTGAGTCTCTTCACTGTTGAGGTCATATTTTTTAAATATGTGTACGACAAGCCAACTTGGTTTTTAAATTTTACGGACTGGATTGTGCCGGTTTTTTTGATCGCTTCGACTATTTATTTGATGGCCAATCACTTCATAAAATCCTAATATGAAAAAACTCGCCATCATCACCGGAGCATCCTCGGGTATCGGACGTGCAACGGCAGAATATTTTTTGGCGCGGGACTACGACGTAATCGCAACAGCGCGTGACATAAAAAAGCCGTCTTTTTCGCATCAAAATCTTGTTTGGAAGGCACTCAATCTCTCGGATACGAATTCGATTCATACATTTACAGAAGAAATTCTGTGAAAAAAAATCCATATAGACGCACTCATTAATAATGCCGGCTACGGACTGATGTCGAGTTTTGAGTGAGCAACGGATGAGGAAATCAGAGCACAGTTTGATGTAAATTATTTTGGAAATATCGCGATTATTCGTGGATTACTTCCAAAATTTTTAAAGCAAAAATCGGGACATATTGTCACTGTGACGAGCATCGGAGGAAAAATTGCTTTTCCGTTTTATGGTTATTACAACTGATCAAAGCATGCACTCGAAGCCACACTTGAATCTCTTTGGCACGAAATAAAAAGCACCGGAATCCGTATCAAAATAGTCGAACCTGGATTTGTAAGAACGGATTTTGTGAGTCGCAATTTACGAGTGGGGTCCATCAATATTCCTCGTCTCGCACCAGCATTTGCAAAGCTTAAAAAAATGACCGAATCGAGCACGGGTGGAAGTGATCCAAAAGTGATTGCAAAGACGATTTTTACAGCTGCAAATTCGGAGAATCAAAAGCTGAGATATGTGACTGGATATCTCGGTTTCCAGCTTATTTTTTTAAGAAGATTTTTGCCTGAATGGATCTTTAGATGGCTTGTAGGACAGGGAACACTTTAGAGAATCAGAATTGACATACTATCAAAGCGCGCTACGATACTTGGTCGTTTTTTTAGCCAAACCAATATGCAAAATCTCTATAGTCACACACCATATATCTTTACAAAGCATCTCCATAATCTCATGGTGATCCTCACAAAAGCCAAGGATTTCGCTGCATCGAAAGGAATGAGTGATGCCGATCTTCTCGGTCTCAGACTCGCGCCAGATATGTTTCCTCTCGTGAGGCAAATCCAGTCCGTTTCAGACAGCTCAAAGGGACTTATTGCTCGTCTCTCTGCAACAACTGCTCCAAAAATGGAAGACAATGAGTCAACCATCGACGAATGTATCGAGCGCCTCAAAAAGACTATTCTCTACATCGAAAGCGTAGATCCAGAAAGTTTCTCAAAAGCGGATGACTATCAAGCTACACTATCATATATTCCTGGAAAATATCAGAATATGATGGACTTCACGCTCGACATGGTTCTCCCAAATTTCTTCTTTCACTTTACGACTGCATACAATATTCTTCGTGCAGAAGGGATGGAAATTGGTAAAACGGACTATATCGGAAATCTCAAACTTCATGATCTTACCTAATGCACGCAATCGAACTTCAAGGACTTACTAAGACCTACGACTCAGGAACACAGGCGCTCAAATGAGTCGATCTCACCGTCGAAAACGGTGATTTTTTCGCGCTTCTTGGACCCAATGGAGCTGGTAAATCTACCATTATTGGAATTCTTACCGGCCTTGTTAATAAGACAGCTGGTAAGGTTTCGGTGCTCGGCTATGATACCGAACTCGAAGGTCCACTTACTAAAACTTTTATCGGAGTCGTTCCGCAGGAGTTTAATTTTAATATCTTTGAGAAGTGTCTCGAAATCGTAGTCAACCAGGCTGGATACTATGGAATCCCCTACGATGAAGCGCTTCCAAAAGCTAAGCAGTATCTCGAATCCCTCGGACTCGGAGATAAACTCAATACTCCTGCACGCGCACTCTCTGGAGGAATGAAGCGACGACTCATGATCGCCCGTGCACTCGTACACGATCCAAAAATCCTCATCCTCGACGAACCAACAGCCGGTGTCGATATCGAAATTCGTGCAGAAATGTGGAAATTTTTGATCGAGCTCAATAAAAAATGAGTCACGATCATCCTCACTACGCACTATCTCGAAGAAGCAGAAATGCTCTGCAACAAAGTGGCAATCATCCGATCTGGAAATATCGTTGCCAATGGTACGATGCGCGAAGTACTCTCCAATCTCAAAACCGAGAACTACACTGTAGATATTCCACGAGCCCCAACCGAAGCCGAGCTCAGCGCTCTGAAGGCCTACAATCCCACACTCACAGATCGTTCAATTACACTGTCGGTCACCAAAGAGCATAAGATCATTGATGCTCTCACCAGACTCGAATCTCTCGGCCTCACAGTAGAAAGTCTCCGCAATACCAGCAATCGCCTCGAAGCCTATTTCCTCGAACTTACATCGAAATAATGAATGCATCCGGTCTCTATGTCGCATTTCTCGCGATTATCCGTAAAGAAGTATGAAGATTTTTGCGCATTTGGCCGCAAACTCTTCTCCCGCCTGTGATCACAACGAGCCTCTATTTCATAGTATTTGGGGCCTTCCTCGGGAGTCAGATACAGATGGTACACGGCGTATCATATATCCAATTTATTGTCCCTGGACTCGTGATGATGAGTGTGCTCACGAGCGCATATGCTAACGTCTCAAGCTCATTTTTTGGAGCAAAATTCCAACGAAATCTTGAGGAACTCCTCGTCTCACCAACTCCAGCATCAGTAGTTATTGCTGGCTACGTACTTGGCGGAATGCTTCGCGGTCTTCTCGTTGGAGCGCTCGTACTCATTGTTTCACTGTTCTTTACGCATCTCTCGCTCTTTTCGGTGATACATATTATCGCCTTTGTATTTTTGACATCAGCACTCTTTTCGATGGCGGGTCTGGTAAATGCAGTGTACGCAAAGAATTTTGATGCGGTTTCAATCGTGCCAACCTTTGTACTCACCCCACTCACATATCTTGGAGGAATATTTTATTCTGTGAGCTTGCTTCCGCCTTTTTGGCAGGCAGTTTCGCATTTTAATCCAGTGCTCTACATGGTGAATGGATTCCGTTATGGATTCCTAGGATTTTCGGATATGCCACTCTGGCAGAGCTACGGCGTACTCATAGGAATGTTTATATTGATGTCACTTTGGTGTACTTGGCTTTTTGCCACAGGACGAGGTCTGCGAAATTAATCGCAGACTTTTTTGAACGAGAGGAATTGACTATATACTGCAACCATGAAATGCATCGTCTGACTCGGCAATCCAGGACCCGAATACGCAAATACCCGACATAATATGGGAGCTCTCGCACTCGAATTTTTGAGAAATGCGTGGGGATTTCCAGATTTTTCGGCCAGCAAGCATCACGCGGTGATAAGTGAGGGCGTACATAACTGAGAGAAGACAATGCTCATAAAGCCAGTCACCTATATGAATCTCTCCGGCAGATCGATTGCCTCCATTGCCGGATTTTATAAACTCGATCCCGCACTCAATCTCATCGTTCTCTCGGATGATCTCGATATGGATTTTGGCAAGATTCGATTCCGCCAAAAAGGAAGCTCGGGCGGTCAAAATGGTATCAAATCCATCATCGAATCCATCGGCACAGAGGAATTCTCTCGTCTCAAAATTGGTATTGATCGCGATCCTCGATACGAAGTCAGTGACTGGGTGCTCTCCAAACTCACCAAAGCAGAAATCGATACTCTCGAAACATCTATTTTTATTGAAGTTCAAAAAAAGATTGAGGAATGGGCCAAATAGGCTCATTTTTTGTGCTCAACATTTGTTTTTTAAACGGGTATTTGGTAGGCTGAATTTATGAACGAAAAATTCTCCACTACTCCCCCGCCAAAAGCAGAAAGCATAAAGACTTCTGCGTCTGCCAATTTTGATCTCCCAGGGCACCGTGAGCTCGCCAAAAATCGCGAAGCCTTCGAAGAAAATCAGGGACTTATCCTCACGAGTCTTTGTACTGATCTCGGTCTTGATCGTCAAAAGATGAGCGCGCTCATTGCTCATGAATCAAAATATTCTATAAAACTCAATTCAGGAGTTTCTCAGGGATTGATGCAAATCAATACTCATCCGATTGAGGATATTCAGAGTCGCTTCACACGATTTGCACCAATTTTGGCAAAGGTAGATCACACGATATTCCCACGTGAGACCCCGCCTGCACTCACGGCTTTAATTCTTTTGGCCAAAAAAAATCCCAATCACACGAATCCTGCCGGACTTGAGAGTATTATCCGATCTCTCAGCTCTGTGCGCGGTAATCCTATCGTCAATCTCGTCATTGGCTGCACATATATGCGATTTCTCGAAGACCGCGCCGATGACCAGATCCGCAACCAAAAAACGAGTCGCATCCAATCGTCTATATCGCAGATCATCCAATCTCCAGAAACCCTCAAAAGAATCTCTCGCAAACTCTCAGATATCGGTGTTCGCTCAACCCCTGAGAGCGTAGCTCAGTCGCTACGAGAAACGCTGCAAGATCCCGAAAAACTGAAAGAATACATCTCTCTTCGAAACTACAATGGCAATACTTCTCGAGAGCTTGCGAGCACACCAGCTGTAACACATCGTGATATCTACGCATCACTCATTAGTACCGGTGCTCAAGCTCCAAAGCCTGTGCAGTTAGCCGTAGTCCAAAGCGACACCCAAAAACCCGAACTCCTCGCACTCGAGCTCGCCCAAAAAATCGAAAATGATCTGTCCTTCGTATAGGACAGATCATTTTTTTAACGCATTTTAATAGCAAATTTGGTGCCTTTTCCGACTTCACTTTCGACGGAGATATTCCATTTGTAGAGCTTGAGGATGCGGTCGACAATGGCGAGACCGATTCCTGTTCCAGGGTATTGTCCACTACGATCTACTCGGAAAAATCGATTGAAGATTTTGTCGATATTTTCCTGCTTGATACCGATACCCGTATCTTGAACTGAGAATATTTTTTTGTCATAGGCGATCGTGATTTTGCCATTTGGGATATTATAATTGATCGCATTTTGCAGGAGATTTGCAAACAAAATCTGGAAGTGTTTTCGATTCATTTGGATCACAGCACGTGGATCAATCTCTACGATAGTTGTGATTTTTTTACTCTCAAGCTTAGTTGCATGAAGCGTGAGGATTTCTTGAACGACTTCTGCGAGTAGGCAGTCTTCTTTGTCTGCGAGTCACTGAATTTGTGAGAGTTCGAGCAGTCCATCGAGTGATTCGGCCATGGAATGCACGGTCGCGAGACTGGTTTCGAGGATTTCTGGATCGAGTTTTTTGGTATCACGGAGAAATTGGATATTTCCGGAAACAATTGCGAGCGGCGTTTTGAGTTCGTGTCCAGCATCATGAATAAAATGCGTCATATCATCCAAATTTTTGGTCACTGGCTCGAGCGTCCTGCGGATAAAATACTGCGCCCCGAACCAAAACGGGATCAAAATCAGTACGTCCATCGCTACAAATCGCAAAATATCGCGGATCATGTCATCAAATGAATATCCACCCTTCCCAATAAAGATCTTGGTGCCGCCAAGTGCAGTCGTATTTGATACTTTACGAAGCAAGAATCCACCAGTTGAAACCGTCTCTCATATAGGAAGTCCGAGCAAGATATTGCGATCTAGGACGTCTTCGGTTGAGATAATATCCGACGCTCCACCGAGTCGACTGAGCAAGAGTTCACCACTCGAATCAATTACGATATAACCAATATCTACTGGCGGCCTGCCATTGTTATTGTCCTGACGGGCTTGGGGAGGACGATCTCATGACGGTGCACCTGGGCGCCTATTGCTATCACCTCGACGATCATTCGTCATGCTGGCCTCATGATCAAAATTCGTCCTTTGAAGCTGATTTTCTTGAAGTGTGCGAGTCAGGAGAAATATTCACTCGAATGACACTAAAAAGAGTAGTGCACCACTCACAAAAATGAGTATGAGCTTACGTTCGGTCGAAATAAGAGAATGTGCTGTCATAGTGGATTTTAGGACTTGAGAAACCGCTCATCGAGACTGTAGCCATAGCCCTTTTTAGTAGTGATACAGTTTGGGATTTTTTTGCGAAGATATCCGATATAGACTTCTACAACTTTTTGATCGGCGAAGAGATCATAGATTCACCAGACTTTTTCGGCGATATCCTGTTTGGTGAGAGTGTTTCCGGCATTTCGTGCGAAATAGAGTAGAAGTTCAAATTCACGTTTAGAGAGCTCTATATTTTTGCCTTCGAATACTACCGTGTGATCTTGGAGATCGATTTTAAGATCACCAAGATCGATGATTTCGGTGCCTTTTTGTGTGTTATTACGGCGTCCAAGTGCTCTGATACGAGCCACGAGCTCGCGGTAATCACAGGGTTTTGCGAGATAATCATCCGCTCCATAATCGAGTCCTTCGATGATATCATCCCGTGTTGATCGAGAGGTAAGCATAATAATGGGTGCCGCGCTTCATTCGGCGCGAAGTCTGCGACAGATTGCCGTACCATCCATACTCGGAAGCCCGATATCGAGCACGATGACATCATAGTTGCCATTTACGGCTTCGGCATATCACTCTGCACCATCGAGTCTGAGCGTACAGGCAATATCCTCGCTCGCGAGATATCGTGTGACGGTCTGCGCAAGCTGGATGTTGTCCTCGATAAGCAAGACGTGCATGGATTTAAAAAATGATGTGATACTGCATTTTGGTAATTTTCTCTCAGATTGCAAAAGTGCCCGCCGTTTCTGGCAGGCACATTTCGCTTCCCAAGAAAGGTCTTATTGTGTTACGGTTGTTGTAGATGTGTTGGTAGTAGCATTTGCGTTTGCAGGCTTCTGACTTCGCTGTCCATTGCCCCCATGTCCACCACGATCCCCTCCGCGGTTCATTTTTGGCATACTATCAATGAGCGCCTGTTCATCAGCAGTAAGGGTCGTTCCTGCAGCCTTTTTATCGAGAGCTGCCTTGATTGCATCCATCTTTGTCTTCATTTCAGTTTCCTTTGCCTTGTGTGCTGCTCGTTCTGCCTTGATAGCAGTTACGATAACCTTGTCGGCATCAGTAAGCGTTTCTCCATTAAGAAGCTTGTCAATGACTGCATCCTGAGCGTCACGCTTTGTCTTTTCAGCTTCGCGTTTTGAATCCATGAATGTCTTTTTATCAGCGTCAGACATTGCTTCGAAAGCGGTCTTTTCTGCATCAGTCATCTGAGATTCTGGACCTCCGAATCCTGGTCCGCCTCGTCCGCCTCTTCCTTCTTGTCCGTAATTTCCCTGAGTTTGAGAAGTAGAAGTGTTTGACTTTGTTGTGAACTTTTTCGTAGTATTCACGGCTGCAAAAGTAGAAGCAGCAGATGCGAGAGTAATTCCTGCGATAAGCACAGAAGCTACGAGAGTTGTTTTTTTCATATATGTATAACTTATAAAGATAGAAACTAAAGTGACGAGTGATCACGAGAGCAGAATAGCAGTTGAACGTAAGAAAGGAGTAAGAATGGTTGCCTCTACGACTGATATGTCTCCGTGTATTCGTGCCGGTTGATTGGAATGGATTTATAGAATGTGGTTGAAATCTCCGATCGTGGTGGCAGGTGAACTCGAATGTCACGAAAACAGAATAACAAATCCCCGTAAGAAATGAGTAAGAGCAGCTCATGAAAATTATTCGAGATGGAAAGACACCTCTGTAGTGAGATTATAGTGAATCATTCAATAATTTGACTTTCGGATTCTTAGGCTATGATTCAGTTTATGTCCCTCCTTGAAAATAAATTATCGCCTGCTCGCGAAAAGAAAACCATGATACAGATTGCCCATCAATTGCATGCGGCAAATCAAAATCATCAGCATATGATGACTAGTCAACCTGGCGAAATACTCGTCATGGATAACGCTCAAGTCTATGATGCTGTGATTCTGCGAGCATGTGAGGAGCTCAGCACAAAGAAGGGTTCGTTGCTTGTCGAGGATGCACTCGTGATTCAATATGTATGTGAATACGTTGCACAGCTTTTATGCTGAGGGCTACCAGAAGAGCGCCAAGAAATTGTAGCAAAACCCTACGTCCACGATTATCTCGCAAAACAAGAATTTAAAACTGCCTGAGATGCTGCACTCTACGGATATTGGTTTTTGCTTGAGAAGCGCCACAATCGTCTCGGAGCCGAAGACTATCTCCATCTCGCTGAACAAAGTTATCTGCGCTGGTTTGGGGCCTCACCACTCTCAATCGGCTATATCGTCTGAACTCGAGTCAAAAATCTACTTCCAAAAATAGGAAATCTCCCTCAAAAAGTCTTTGGGATGAAGAGTGTCCTGAGTGCAAGCATTTAAAGACTCAGAGCTTGCAGGCTGCATTGAGCACATTTTTTGCCATCAAATGAAGAAAATCTTGAGAGACTGGAATGAGAGGTTTTGGGGGAAAAATAAGAAAGATTCAAGAATACTTTATTTTAAAGTTGGCATTGTTCGGGCAAAAATTAATATATGCCCGCTAAACAATGCATCACTACAGAATATAGTCCTCCTTTTTATGTATTCTGTGAAATATTTATTTCTTCCATTTCACATGAAAAAGATTCTTTATATCTTGGCACTTATTTGTTTCATATCAGGAGCAAGTTCCACAGCCCTTGCTGTCACTACACCTCCTCGCTGTACACCAGATCAAACAAACCTGGCTCAGAATGCATGTGGACTCTACGATAAAGGAATCGACGCCTTTAATGACGGAAAACTCGAACAAGCAGAAACCTATCTTAAGTGAGCAAAGGTATATGCGACATATAAGTGGAGCATTGAAAGCATTGATGCTATGCTCGATCTCGTTGCAGATGAGAATCTCAAGAAAACTGCCCCAACAAATGACACGTATTCGCACAGGCAGTATTATTTAAAGACCATGAATGTTCCTGCTGCTTGGAAACAGGTCACAGATCCAAAACAGGTTGTTGTTGCGGTCATAGATGATGGACTGGATATTAGTCAACCTGATCTCATAAATAGCATATGGATTGATCCAACTGCTGCCTATGGAGCAAGCAAGGTAAAGGACTTTGTAGGCGATAACCTGGCTAACTTTGCATCACAAGGGCATGGTACCATGGTAGCTGGTATTATCTGAGCGACTTCCGAAAATAATGTAGGAATTGCCGGAATTGCTAAGAATGCAAAAATTATGCCACTGCGAGTTTTCCCTGTGGAGTGATCTGGATCAGCAAAAGAAGAGAATATCATTCGCGCCATGAACTTCGCTATAGACAATGGTGCCAATATTATCAATTTGAGTCTTGGAAAAAGCCAATTTGCATACAGCACGAATTTTGACGCAGTAATCAAAAAAGCTGCAAGCAAAAATATTGTAACCGTCATCGCCGCAGGAAACTGAGATGCCTATACGTACTGAATAAAGTGACTCGATCTCAGCGTCAGTCCTATCTCACCTGTCTGTAATAATGGTGGCAAGGACAATAAATTATCTATCTGAGTAGGCTCTATAGATAGAGAATGAAAAAAGAGTGAATGGTCTAATTTTGGAAATTGTGTAAATTTCTGGGCTCCTGGGGAGGATATATTATCAACCTCAATTCCTGTTTATACCGATGGATATAGGTACGATAGCAAAGACGGAACATCATTTTCTGCACCGATCATCGCGGGTATCGTTGCACTCGGTTACAACAGATATGGAAGTGCACCTGCAGACATGGTTTTTGACAGCCTCACAGAGAGTGTGAGTGACTTTAATTACTCGACGGACAACATGAACTTCACCAAGCTTGCTGATCGAACAAGAATAGTAGATGCTGCAAAATATCTCGATATCTTGGGTCGAAAGCTCTCAGAAGCAGCCGCAAAGAAACCAACAACAACTGCAGTAAAACCAACTGCTCCAATTACAGATACAAAAAAGTCTCTCACATATTTTGAGTCACTCGCAGCATCAGGCGTTATTTCTACGCAATCCACAGAGTCAGGTTATCGTCTTGGTGATCAAATTACTCGCGCTGAGATTGTAAAAATTGCAATCAAGCTTTCGGGTAAAGCCACTGTACCCTGTTCTGGCAAAATCTACGGTGATGTAAGCGACTCTATCGGAGATCTCTGCTGATATGTCGAAGCAGCAGCACAAGCAGGAATGGTATCAAAAAATAACTCAAAATTCCGCCCCTCAGATCTGGTAACCAAAGCTGAGATGATCAAGATCATCCTCGCAGCCAAAAACGTACAGGTCTCGCAAATAAGTGCTGGTTTTAAGGATGTATCAGTATCTATGGGTGACCTTGCAGGATATATCAATACCGCAGCCACTAAGGGATATATCACCAAGACTGATTTCTTCTTGCCGAATACCTTTGCAATGAGATCAGAAGTGTTTCAGCTAGCATATAAGCTCATGGCGCAATAGAAGAAAGAACATAATAAAACCCGTCATATATGACGGGTTTTATTATTGAGTTTTTGTAAGGACAACTTGTGTTAGCAATAAAGAATCAATTGTTATCAAATATAGTGCATTTAGGAGGTTTATGATTGGTGTTTTAATCATATTGTGTAAGATGCTCTACATCTAGGATAGATAAGGAACAATGAGATTTATTCACAAAAGGTATTTGTTATGGCATCACTTAATTTTAAAGGAAAATCAGCTGTCTGGAATCATCACCTCTCAGTACCATATCACACTCTCGAAAAAGTAGAATCAAATTCTCTCGATGGTGAAAATGCGAGTGAAAATCTCCTTATAGAATGAGATAATCTCCTCGCTCTGAAGGCTCTCCTCCCGAAATATCAAGGGCAAGTAAAATGTATATATATTGACCCCCCGTACAATACAGGAAAAGAGGGCTGGGCATATAATGATAATGTAAGTAGTCCCATTATAAAAGAATGGCTCGGAAAAGTTATAGATAAAGAGGATATGACTCGTCACGATAAGTGGCTCTGTATGATGACTCCTCGTCTCAAACTTTTGAGAGAGCTTCTTGCTGAAGATGGAGTGATATTTATTTCGATAGATGAAAATGAGGTAAATAATCTCAGATCTCTATGTGATGATATTTTTAGGGAGGGTGATTTTTTGGGTACTGTAGTCGTTCAAACTGCCACAGATAATAATCCTACCCAGATTGTAATGGAACATGAATATGTTTTGATATATTCAAAAAATAAGAGTTCTCAGACTTACTGGAAGAATATGAGTCATTGATGAATGATGATAAATACAAAATATGCAGAACTAAAAGAAGAATTTGGAGATGATTTTGAAAAAATTCAAAAGTTACTCAGAAAATGGATACGAGAAAATGAAAATGCTTTAAAAAGAGTAACTCATTACGATAATGTTGATGAAAAATGAGTCTTTCATGATTGAGATATCTCAAATACTCGGCTTTGAGGGTATACATATGATGTTGTTCATCCACTAACTGGAGAAGTTTGTTCGTTACCGCCGAATTGATATAGATTTTCAGAGGCAACGATGATTGATATGCTCAAGAATAAGGACATAATGTTTTGAAAAGACGAGACAACTTTAATTAAGCCAAAAATAAGATTGGATAATATTTCGGATCGTTTCCGAAGTCTTTATTATGAGGATGGTCGCTGAAGTACAAACGAACTTACAGAATTGTTTGGTGGAGTAAAAGTCTTTGATAATCCGAAATCAAAGCATATGCTCAAGTATTTCTTTTGATTTATTCCAAATTCTGAGAATGGAATATTTCTTGATTCTTTTGCTGGATCTGGAACAACTGCACAGGCTATTATGGAATTGAATCAAGAGGATGGTGGAAATAGAAAATTTATCCTCGTACAACTTCCAGAAACTCTTACAGAAAAGGCACAGGCAAAATCAGCTTGATATGATTTTATTCACGAAATAACTCGTGACCGCATAAAAAAAGTAGTAGAAAAATATGATCTCGCTGTCGGTTTTACCTATTATAATCTTGGTCCATCTATTGAGTGACGAAAAATCCTTGAATGAGAATCACTTCCAAGCTGGGAAAGTTTCGCAAAGTATGTCTACTTCCTTGCTACAGGCAAGCCAATAGATGATATTGCTGATCCAGATTCTACATGGGAAATATGTACTGAGGACCGAAATACAGGTGTATATCTCATATATGCAGATACTATAGAGGAACTCCGCAATCTTGCTATCACTCGTGACTGGCTCGAAAGCGTAAAATCTACAGAGGGAAAGAAAATAGTATATGCTCCAGCGTGCTTCCTCGATAAAGAGGTCCTCGATGATAATCATATATCTTTCGTACAAGTACCTTATAATCTATTCCAAAGAAAATAATTATGTTACTAAAAAGCTCTCAACAAAAAGTGGTACTTACACTTGAGACATTTTTCCAAAAATGGAAAGATGAGTCTTTTTCGTACAATGATAAACTCCAGAAATTGAAGATGGCAGGACTCGACTCTATGATTGCTTCACTTATTCCTCCAGTAAAAGAGATATATACAAAAACTCCAGAATATAGGGATTTTTCTGATATTCCAGAAAGTGCATGAGTGATATATCCACGCCTCTGTATCAAAGTGCCTACAGGTGGAGGAAAGACACTACTTGGTATCAAAACCGTAGAGCACTATCAAAACCAATTCCTCGAAAAGAGAACAGGACTCATCGTATGGGTAACTCATACGGATTCTATATACCTCCAGACAATAGAGAAGCTCAAAGATAAGACAAATCCCTATAGGCAGATGCTCGATCAGGTAAGTGGTGATAGAACCCTTATACTCGAAAAAACCGATGCAATACGATGGCAAGATACTCAAGAAAACCTCGTCGTGCTTATGGTGATGATACAATCAGCCAATCAAGAAACAAAAGAAAATCTGAGAGTCTTTCGAGATTCTGGGAATTTTATGGATTTCTTCCCTATGGAGCATGAGAAAGATAAGATAGATGCTCTTGTGGAAAAATTCCCTATGCTCGATTGCTTCGAGCAAGACCTCCTATGAGTCAAACAAATAAAGACAAGTCTCGGAAATATCATACGAGTATGTAATCCGCTTTTTATCGTGGATGAGTTTCATAAGGTCTATACTGATGCTCAGAGAAGAGTTCTCGATTCTCTCAATCCTCGATGTATGATAGGACTCTCCGCCACGCCAAAAGCTGGGATGAATATCCTCGTCACTATCAAGTGAATGGACCTCTATAGAGATGAGATGATAAAGCTCCCTATCAATGTCCGTCCAGAGTCAAATGATAACTGGAGGGAACTCATACATGATGTACGAGAAAAGAGAGAAGAACTTGAAAAGAAAGCACTCGGACTAAAAGAGCAAAAAGGTGACTATATCAGACCTATAGCACTCCTCCAAGCGGATAGAACTGGAAAGGACAAGAGAGATGGGCTTCATGTCCACGCTGACGATGTAAAAGAGTATCTCGTAGAGATAGGAATACCAAGCAATCAGATAGCTATAAAATCATCATATATCGACGAACTCAAAGATGAGGTCCTCATGTCTCAAGATTCAGATATACGATATATTATCACCAAACAGGCACTTATGGAGGGCTGGGATTGCCCCTTTGCTTATGTTTTATGAGTGATTCCTACTTCCAGTAGTACTACTGCCCTCACTCAGCTTATAGGGCGTGTTTTGAGACAACCATACACAAAGCGTACAGGTATATCGGAACTCGATCAGTGTTATGCGTATTTCAATCACTCAGATAGTGAGGAGCTTCTCAAGGGAATCAAAAAATCTCTGGAAAGTGACGGGCTCGAAGACATAATCGATACGGTCAAAGGAAGCTCAGGACCAAGTGGAAAATGACTCATGTATAGAGATTTCTCTATACAATCTCAATTTATCGAAGAATATCCAGAATCTCTCTCGCTTCCAATTTGGCATATAGAGGATACTCACGGGATTCGTGCATTGTCATATAGATCAGATATTCTTCCTCGAATAGACTGGAATAATCTAGACCTTGCTCCACTTTTGGAAGTACTCATAAAAACTGTAGGAAAACAGAAGATGCAAGGTACTGATCTCCAATATTTTCTTTGAGGAGAATATGCCTGAGAGGGTATAGAATATGAAAAAGAACATGTCGAGTGATGAGATGAATATATCACCTCTCAAATAATATCAGAATATATTGGGAATCCATTTGTATCCTATGACCTCGTTCAACAAATTGTCTGAAATTTATCCAAAAAAATAGATAGACCCACTATCGAAAGTGATTTTGGATATATTGCGCATGAAATTTCGAAATTTATCAGAAGTGAGTGCTATAAAAATGAAGAGATTGTTTTTAATAAACTTGTATCTGAGTGAACTATATTTCTTGCAATCACACAAGAGTGAGGTTATACAATTCCAACATTATATTCAGCTCCAGCAAAATTTGACGAAGATAGCGAGACAATTCTGCCACTCAAGACTGATCCAAAGTGTCTCCATCTGGCAGTGGATTATGTAACTATGAATAATCTCGAAAAGGAGGTTATAGAAGAACTCAGAACAAAAGAAAAGGTGTTATGGTGGATGAGAAATAAGGTGGAAGAAAGTGCCTACAAGATACAGGCGTGGAGAAAGAATAAAATATATCCTGATTTTATTATTGCAAAACAAGATACAGCGTGAAAACTTGAGTTAATCTATATCATAGAAAGTAAATGAGATCAGTTAGTAGAAAATCTCGATACGAGATATAAAGAACTAGTATTCCAGAGAATGACTGAAGAATGAGCAAGAGACGGGGTAAGAAAATTTACTGGATATCAATTTCAAATAATACCCCAATCAACCACAAAAAGCACTCTTCGAGCACTTTTTCAATAAACACCAAAACTCAATAATAAAACCCGTCATATATGACGGGTTTTATTATTGAGTTTTGAAATGGTGCAACCGACTGGGCTCGAACCAGTGACCTCCTCCTTCGCAGGGAGGCGCTCTAATCCAACTGAGCTACGGCTGCAAAAAGCGAGCGAAGTGTAACGAAGAATTATTTTTTTGCAAATAACGCTTCGAAAAACTACGCAGCGCGCGGAAGTCCGTAATAGTCAAACCCCTTGATATCCACCATGGACTTGGTTATGTAGTTCTTCTTCTTCCCTTTCTTGAAGAATCCGCGTTCGTCGAGGATTCCGAGCTCCATGAGGGCTTCGATGTTCTTGGTTGGGAGACGTTTGGACGGGAAATTTTGCTTGTTTTCCATGTAGTGCTTACGTCGTTTGAAACTCGTATTTTTACGAGTTTGCGCATTTTCGTTGCCGATATAGACCGCAAAGGATTTCTTTTTTCCTTTTGAGAGCTTGCGGGCTGCAGCTTGCTTTTTGACGATGCGGGGTGAAAGTCCGTGGGAATTAGCCATATTATTGTTGATCTGGAGTGTCTTCTGATGTGGATTCTTGATCGTTTTTTTCTTCTTTTTCTGCTTCTTGTTCTTCTTGTGAAGCCTTGAGTGCGAGATGTACTGCAAGATTGTGCACTGCCATAACGGATGCGGCTGTTGTGTGTACAGGAGTATTTCCTGCTACGGCTCATTCGACTGCCTGTGATCATGCTTCTTGAGAAGCAGAATTTTGCTCATGTTGAAGAGGTGGCTGGTTATTGTCAGCGAGAGGTGACTTTTCGATTTTTGTAATCGCTGGCACGCCAGAAGGAGAGTCAATTGGTTTTATCATGTGCGGATTGTATCTGAATTTTTTAAAATTTGAAACTTTTGGGCCAGGGAATTCTCCCCAAAGAAAAAGACTCTTTCCAGAGTCTTTTTCTTCTTGAAATTACATAGGAGCGGAGATGGGACTCTTCCCTATGTTCGAGTCCATCATTAATGAACTTATGCTTGATACCTAAATTTGGAGCGGATGATGGGACTCGAACCCACAACAGCCGCCATGGCAAGGCGGTACTCTAGCCAATTGAGCTACATCCGCAGAATAGAGTATGACTCTGCAAAATTTGGAGCGAGGGACCGGGTTCGAACCGGCACACCCGAGGGTTGAAGCCTCAGTACACTCACTCTTTTATGTTACCCTCGCAACGTGACGTATTGTAGAAAAGCTGGCCCGAAAGTCAAAAAATGTTTGCAGGATTTTCGCAATCAGAAGCCATTTCATATGCTGACTCGCAGTCATACTAGGCGGTTTTGCAAGTTGCCATATAATCCTCGCATGCAGAACGAACTTTATGACGAGATTCTCTTCTCGCTCGACGCGGACAAAACGATCACCGACAAACAGGACTTCCAGAAACTTGCGAATTCCATCTATGCACGTTACCCAGTAAGTGGCTCTGTAGCAGGTTTTCGACTGCTTGAGCGATATCGCGAACTCATCAGTCTCGGCAAGCTTGAGAATGATACGCGAATTATTCGAATCCTCCGCAAACGTGCTGTGCGATCGCTCTCAGGAGTGGCAGTTATTTCGCTGCTTACTAAATTTTGGGGATGTCCTGGCAAATGCGTGTATTGTCCAACTTTTGATAACCTTCCAAAGAGTTACGTGCCACACGAACCTGCAGTGATGCGCGCTGAAATGAATGAATTTGATCCTGTTCGACAGGTGCAGAATAGACTTCGGTCACTCGAATTAACGGGTCATTTGATCGAAAAATGCGACATCCGCATTATCGGCGGAACATGGAGTGTCTATCCGATCGAATACCAAGAAATGGTGATCAAAAGCATCTATGACGGGCACACAACTTTTGATGAGATGAAGGGTTTTCTCGAGGCACAGGCCAACAAAACTGATCCCTTCGCAGAATTCAAACTCAAAAAGAGCTATGAAATGAAGGCTTCTACATCACTCGCTGAAGCTAAAAAGCGAAATGAAACCGCGCATTCTCGTGTCATCGGAATGGCGATTGAGACGCGTCCTGACTGGATTAATGCCGAGGAAATAAAACGGCTTTTAAACTATGGAATTACTCGCGTAGAAATCGGGTACCAAACAACTGATGATGCCATCAACGAGCTCAACAAACGTGGTCATGGTAATACTGAATCCACCGAAGCGACGAGGCTACTCAAAGATGCAGGATTTAAGGTAGTTGCCCATATGATGCCAAATCTCTTGGGTTCGACACCGGATATGGATCGCGCAAGTATGCTGGAAATCTTTGCTAATAGCGCTTTTAGGCCTGATGAGCTCAAGATTTATCCGATGGTCGTTACGGACAAATCCGAGCTGACTGAGATCTGGAAAAATGGCGGATTTACTGCGTATGACGATGACACACTCATTGATCTCATGTCCGATCTAGAAGCCATGATCCCCGAATATGTCCGGCTTAATCGCGCCTACCGCGATATTCCAGCATCTGAGATCCTCGAGGGTTCCAAACTCTCCAATCTCCGTGAACACACGAGCGAAAAAATGCAGGAAAAGTGACTGACGCGTTCGGATATTTCTGCGAGAGAGATTCGCGCCAAGGACAATATTCCAGCTGATGCGGTACTTGATCAAATATCGTATGAGGCAAGCGGTGGAAAAGATTACTTCCTCCAATTTATTGATCCAGTAGATCGCACGGTCTTCTCGCTCTTGCGGCTACGAGTCCCTTCACAGATTTTTACGGGAGAAGCTCATTTTATTGAGCAATTGCAGGGCGCTGCAATCATCCGAGAAGTCCACACCTTCGGCGACCAAATCGGTATCGGAGCAAGTTCTGACGGAAGTGGACAACATATGTGATTTGGCAAACGCCTTATCGAGCGTGCCGAGAATATCGTCCGATCAGAATATCCACAAATCACAAAAATTGCCGTGATCTCTGGAGTTGGAGCGCGTGCGTATTATGCAAAACGCGGGTATGTGCTTGAGGGAGACTATATGGTGAAGTATCTGTAGAAAGCTTTTTCATCTAAGCTTCCCCAAATATTTCTCACTGATCGTCCATCGCAGCGCGGCCATGATCGATCCGATTTCTTTTTGTGCAGTGAGGCACCTAGACAACGAGGAAGGTTTTATTAATCAAATCTCTACCCTTGTCGAACAAACAAAAAGAAACGGACGATACCCAAGGGCACAGGTCCACGAGACAGCGAGATCCACAGAATTTGAGTAACAGCAATTCAAAAAAACCTCCTTTTACTCTTATGAGCTTTGGAGGGTGAAAAAATCGTATAGAACGATGAGATTCGTGCGCAGGCTGCGTACCGAAGCAAGATGTACTGGTAAGTACTTCGAGCGAGGAACGCAAAGCCTAAACATGAATATCGAAGTTATATACGATTTTATTTATCGTGAGATTTTTGCGAGATTGTACTGATCAAGATACTGCGAGAGGAGCGGTGGTGGATTCTTGAATGCTCGGGTCGAGTAGTTGATCGTTACACCTGTAGAGAGTGCCGATGAATTCTGCGTTGCTCGGATATAGGTTCGGTCGTTGACGAGTGGAGCGATATTCGCACTGATGTTTCCATCGACGGCGAGTGGATTGATGGTTTGACCCATTCCGACCATATCACCCTCGAGGACAATATAGACTCCGGCGATATCAGTAACTGATGAAGCAACGACGATTCCTTTCTTTTCAGTTCCAGCTTGTTTGATGACGAATGCCCAGCTGGCATTTGCATCGGCGTAGGTGATATTGCCATTGATTTCGAGTCTTCCTTCATCGATGACGAGCGTCTTCACTCCTGAGAGCTGGAGATTGCCATTGATGATGACTTTTCCCTTGGCAAGCGTATAGAGATTTGGATTGTCTCCGACTTTTGAGAGGAAGGTATCGAAGTCTGCCTGTGAATTAATCACTACCGTCTTAGCAATAGCATCCGAACTTTGTGAGAACTTTGTGATCGAAGCATTCTGATCTCCATTTGCATCGACTGCCTTGCCGACTTGTTCAGATGTAGCAGAAGAGAGTGAGCTTGCGATATCCTTCGACGAAGATGTTACTGTGAAGTTTCCCTTCTTGAGGCTATCCATGAAGGATGACGTAATCGAATTTACGCTATATCCAACTTGGATTCCAACATAGGCATTTCCTCCGGCAGTATTACTGATCGCAGAGCGAGCAACACGTACAGGAATTGGTTCGATGAGATAGTTGAGTCCAACAAAGAAGTTATTTTCACGTACTGCAGAGCCTACAGAACGAGAGGGATTCACATCCGCGCTCGACTGACCTGCTGGGATGCCTGAGGTATCACCGATAAAGGCTGTACCATCAAATTTACCATTCGCATCCGCCTTAAAGAGTGTGTAATCTCCACAATTGACGGTTGGACCATTTTCGTAGAGTTGCATCTTTCCTTCTCCGATACACGTATCTGGAGTTGGGTGATAGACTGAGCTTCCAGTGACGAGACCTGTGTTGTTATTGACGAAGCCAGCTGTGAGTCCTCCGATATAGATTGGATAGTTTGCATGGATCGTGAATGCATCACCAGGACTAAATACGTTTACGCCATTACCAACGATCGATCGGATCTTTGGTACGAGGAGTGAAGCATTCGTTGTTCCATCTCGATAGTAGATGTCGATACCGTTTCCACCTGGATTTGTCCAACCTGCAGGACAGTCGAGCGCACCACGTGCACAGGCTCCTGGATTTGTCCAACCAGAATGACAGTTATTACAAAATCCATTATTGATCGGAACTCCCCCGTTGCTTCCAGCATCACAGGTTTCACCTGCATCGATCTGGCCGTTTCCACAGTAGCCACTTCCTCCACCACCTCCGATACCACCACCTCCACCTGGGAGTGGTGCACCAGCTGATGCAACGATGATAGGCTTCTGACAATTCACTGAGTCTGTAGAGTTTTCTACGTAACAAGCCATGTTATAGGTGTTGGCCGCTGTATAAAAACAGCTTCCGACATCTGAACCAACGCTCTGACCATTTCCACAATCTACGCGGAAACTTGGGTTTGGACCAGCAACTCCTGGGTTTGCAGTACAAGTATATGAAACACGATATCCGTTATCTACCTGAATACTTGATTGGATATTGAGCGCACGACATGCTCCTGGACCACCTCCACCGCCATTGGTTACACTGATTGGTAACTGACAAGCTGCGGGTGTTGGAGTAGTGTTATTTACTGTACACGAAGCTACAAAGTTTCCTGGAGCAGCATAAGTACAAGTACCAGTTGCCGCATTGATTGTCTGACCATTTCCACAATTGATGGCGAATGTTGGACTTGCTCCGGCGCCAACTCCCGCTGTACATGTCACGTTAGTTGTGAGAGTACCAGTTGTTGAAGACGTAGCAGTTGCTGTGAGACTATTACAAATACCTGGAAGAACTGTTGCAGGACACTGAGTTGCTCGTGTTGCGTTACAAGCCGCTACATCATTGAGATAACATGTACGACCTGAGGCTCCTGGATTAGCAACGAGACAGGCTGCAAGCGTAGCATATTGGTTTGCCGAACAATCCGTTGTTGGGCTCGCTGGCATACATGCAGAATACGGAGTTGGCGTAACTGGCGTACCTGTAAAACTTGCCGCACATGATCCTCCTACAGCCGAACCACTACATGCCCAACTATAGTCGGTACCTGTACCATTCGGAGTTGCCGTAAAGCGTTCCGCAGTCTGACCAACTGGACAGAGTCCTGGAGTCGCTACCGTAATTACTCCCGTAAGTGGAAGTGGGATATTTCCACGAGTACAGAGCGCACCATTGGTTGAAGTATCATAGGTAGCGCTACATGCACCACCAATCGCACTTGCTCCACATGCCCAAAAGAAATTTGTAGCAGTACCTGCAATCGTAGAACCAAAGCCATTTACCGCAACTCCTGGCTGACAGAGACCTGCCGTACCTGAGTTAATCGGAGCAGTAAGTGGAAGTGTTACATTACCGCGATTACAATCGAGCGGAGGAGTTGTAACGGGCGTACATGTGGCACTACAACTTGAACCTACCTTCCCATTTTGAGCACCCTGATCACAGAGTTCTCCATATTGAGAATCCACTACTCCATCACCACACCAGGTGATTTCGTATGACTTACATTCACTGTGGCTTTCGATATTAGTATTCCAAACACCTTTTACTTGGCGTCGATAATCGACTACGTAACGAACCGTGAGATTATTCTTTGATCGAACGGGTGGTGAATAGATGATTGGATAATTCGTATCTGTCTCAACTATAATACCCTGTTCACCTGGCTGGATAACACCCTTTCGTGAGCTAATCCATGGCGTCCATCCATAATGCATAACGCCGGCAGCACCATCGTAGTCATATTGCTCGTTGAACTCAGGGCGAAATGCGGCAATCTTGAGCGCATTGTCGGTACTGTTTGTAAATTCGTCACTGAATTTATATCACTGCCCAACTCGAAGCGTTCCTTCAAAGGTCTGATCACAGGTTGCAGCGAATGCAAACGCAGGAAAGAGGAAAAGGAGGAATCCTACAAAATATGCCGTATATTTCATGCGAAAAAATTATGGTTGGAAGCCTTCGGGGCCGGATACTGCAGTGTTTCCACTCGACGATGACGCTCATCCTTTCGCAGGAGTATCTCATGTCTGAGTGACGCCCTGTGTCTTTTCGGTTGTTTTGCCCATCGTGTCAGTACCTTTATTCGATCCCTTCATCGAAACAAAGTATATGCATACCCCAAGAATCGCAAGTGCCAAGAGCACCGGAATAATATATCGGTTATTTTTCATGGGAATTATTAGAAGCCTTCGGTAACTGTTGTTGTCTGATTACCACCGTTGTTGTTAGTTCCACCATTTACATTTGGAAGCGTTGGTGTTTCTACTGGTTTTGTGGATGGCGTTTTAGTATCGTCAACTGGTTTCACTGGAATGTCTGGAGTCTTCGGAGTAGTCGTTGTCGTTGTTGTAATGACAGGATTTCCAGTAGTCACTGTCTTAAATGATTCTCCTGGCGGAAGATCCTTATTAGTTGTCCTTGTTTCCACCTTTTCTTCTGTTGTTATATTTTTTCTGCGCACAGACTCATTGAAAGCCTCCTGTACTAATGCCTTTCGGTAATCAATACCGAGTGTCAAACTCGAAACACCATCCTGATTTGTGTAGGTATTTCCTTGTTCCTTTTCGATGATGATTGGAGAATGATCGAGTGGTGGTGCAACTTCTGCACGACCTGCGAGCGGTTTTACTACTGGGAAGGCAATTGCGTAGATGTCATTGATACACTCAGATCCTGGGAGCATAGCACGAGTCGTGATAAACTTTGCCTTTGGTTCAGCAGATACAACATTTGCAAGGTCTGTAGGAAGCGTACCCTCGAGAAGGAAGCTCTTGTATTCATCCATAGAGAATTTGCGAGCTCCTGGGATAGCCTTGTTGGCTTTGTCGAGATTTTTTTGGAGATCACCAGACTTTTCGATGAGTCCGAGGATGTATCCCTTCATAACTCCATTTCCAACTTCGGCTGATCCACCAATAACACTGATGTCACCATTAAATGGGAATGTTCCACGAACTGTTGGTTTGTGAGTACGATTATCGATCTGAGCAAAATTTACAACTCCTGAAATCTCACGGTAGTTCGCTTTTTCGTTACCGAGAATGAGCGAGAGTGGTGCTGATTTTACTTTTTCGTTCTTATTGAGACCGCCTTCCTGAACACTAGCGTTCTTTTCATTGCGCATGAGGAGATCATCATACTTATTGTATGCTTTTATGAACACATCATAATCTGCCTCAGTTACGCCCAACTGACGAACAAATGCGTTCTTTGTGCGATCATGTACTCGCTTTGCAGTCGAATACGTGATTTCTTTACCACGAGTTTCGCGTCCACCAGAAGTTACGAGAAGCGCATTGCGGATGATGGCTTCTTTGTCGGCACCTGGATTGTCGAGCGCAATCGTGAGGAATTTGAGTTTCTTTCCACCCTTGCGGATGAGATCCTCAGCTCCGGCATAGTCACTGTGACCCATGAGGCTATTGAGTGCCTTGATAAACGCAGTATTGCGTGAATCATGAGCGAGAGCAAAGAGCTCATCGCGAATCTGCTTACCAAAGAGATCTTTGTCATAGCTGTTCTTAAATTCGCCACCAGCTTCTGTTGGAGCAACGGGAGCGCTTGGAGCAGCTGCGACAGCTGGTAATCCCTTTTCCTCACCGATTGAGATACCGGTTGTGGCAATTCCTTCTCCGGTAACAAAATATTGACTCTCAATGCGGAGCTTGCTCGTAACTGGAGGAGTTACGCGGATGTTATTTCCTTCGGCAGTTGATTGAAGAGATTCGCCAATTACGACGATACCTGCCTCAACATCCGCTCGATTAACCAAGATACTTCCGGTTGTTTTATCAAAGCTCGTTACATACTTTTTGATTGTTTCGGCATTTGCAAGATCAGCGTGCTTCTTACTCAAAACCTTGCTCTCGGTAGCATCAACTCCCTTGTCCTTTGAGGCAGAATGACTCACATATTGGAGATTGAGACCCAAGAAGATCGCATGGATCATTGGGATAACCGTGATATTCACACCCGCAACACGAAGTCCGCTGAGGTTCTGATGAACCATAGCCATATATGTCTTTTCAAAAGACGCAGTCTTACGAAGTACATGGAGTTTTTGCTCGTCAGTCATGTTCGTTGTTTCAACAACCTTCTTTGTTCCATCGAGCATCTTCATCATGATAGAAACTCGCATGAGAATTTCTTCATCTACGGGATTTTTTGAGTTTGCCTCCTTGATGAGATCAGCAAGTCGGGCCTGGATCTTGCTATCATCGAGCTTTCCATCTGGGGTAAGTCCGAGAAGTGGCCAGAGCTCCTTGATCTCGACACGCTTTTCTTTGATAGTATCGATCGCGTTATTTGGATTGATATTAAATCCGAGCGATGGAACCACCGAATTTCCAGCCGTCTTTGTAAATCCAAGTTCGCCACCAACGGTGAAATTACCCTTGAGATTACTTGTCTGGAGAAATTCATTTCGGTTTACTACGCCCACGTCTGCGCGACCAGAAACTGAGATTGGGAATACAACCCCATCAGCTCCAGCTACTGCAGAGACCCCGACACCAGCATCAGCCGAATATCCCTTGCCTTCCACCTGGAATGCACCGAGATTAAATCCAACCACGATATGTGGGATGAGCTTAGATGCGCGTTTTGTTTCAGATTCACGAGTGACTTCGGTCTTACCAACTACGGTCTGAGTTCCTTTATCAACCTTTGTGAACTTCCAAGTATCACTTGGCGTACGAGTCTGGACGGTCTTTGTTGCTTCGGTAATGGTGACATTCTTTTTACCAGTATCCACAGTGGTATCAGAGATGACTTTACCAGTATTCCCATCAATCACGACATTGCGATCAAGTAACGTCTTGGTATCGATTGTTTTTGTGTGTTCGATAGTTGTACCTGGATCGTGTGTGATATCGTTGGTAATTTCGATTGTGTGGATGAGCTTTACATTTTCAGTGATGATCTCTTTGTTGTACGTCTTTTCGGTCACACTCATCTTTGCTCCGACTGATGAGTAGAAACGTGGATTAAGAGAAATCTGGAAAGCCGTACGTTCGAGGAGTTCTTCCATCGTCTTGCCCTCAAGTGCAGGATAACCGGCAGCCTTGAGCTTAGCATTGACGAGAGCAGGCATTTCTTCTTTTTTGAGCGCGTTAGTGATGAATTTCATCGCTGCATTCTGCTCTTTGATCTTTTCGGATGAATATTCCTGAGAAGTTTTTTCATCGAGTTTTGCCGCAACCTGAGGCGTAGTATCAGCAACCTGATTGAGGAACGAAAACTGGAATTCCTTTACGAGAAGAGCGAACTTCTTTGGATCATCGAGGCGTGCCTCCACATACTCTGATCCGTGACCAGTAACCTTTGCGATGATATCTACAAGACCCTTTTCTGTCGTTGCTCGGTCCTTGAGATTGAGATACATTGCGAGCTCTGTCGCAACATGGAGCTGAGCATCTTTTCCACCACCAAATATCCCCTGAAATGTCGCAATAATGAGATTGCTGCTTTTTTCTTTGTGATTGGTCGATGTAAGAAGTCCATCATTACTAAAGTCGAGGAGCTTCGCGAGCTGATTTTGTGACTTTGTTTTTTCGTCCATAGCATCTGCAGTTTTGACGATGCGGACTGTTCGTTGGATATTTGTACCGTTCTTAAGAAGTGCAAATGTCTTTGGATCCTTATTGATAGCATCACGGAGTTCGATGATGGCCGCGAGTTCTGACTGTGTATAGTTGTTTTCACCAGTACCCCATTGTGCTAGCCCAAAATAGTTACTTGATGTAAGCGCAGCCTCAAGACGCTGAGATCCAGTGTTTGCATCAAATGAATCCATATTGTTTGATACAATGCGTGTGTCATTTTTTGTAAAGCCCGCAAAGAGTTCTGGATTTTTAAGAAGCACATCGAGTGCATCATTGAAACGAAGACGACCTTCGAATGCTGGGCGAATGCTCGCAAGAGTCTTGTGTACGTTTGAGAGTGTACCAAGAGATTTTTTAGAATCCTCATAGACCGCGACCACACTCACGGCGAGCTTGCGAGCCTTGGCTTCATCAATGCCAGAACTCTGTACAAAAATCGATGCAACCTGATCTCGGGACATACCGGATCGGAGCGCCGACATTGCGCGACTTACGAGCAGTGAAAACTCTTCCTGGCTGTTGATTTCCTCAGCAAGTGATGCTTTTTGATCATCTGGAAGATGAGAGTTAGCAATCGCCGAAAGAAGATCCGCCTTTGTTTTGGCATCTCTTGCAGCATCAGCGAGAACTGTCGTAGACTTTACTGTCTCAATAGGAGTGGTAGTTGGAGTGGATGGTGCACTCGCACGAGATTCGGCCTCTTGGAAAAGTGCACGAATAAGACCGTAAGATTGGAATAACTTCATATGTGGGAAGATAAAATATCCGTTATGTTCTCACCTTAGCATAGTTTCTTTGGCTGTGCAAATATCCGAGATATTGTTTCGCACTAAAGTCAAAGAAATAAAAAAATCCTCCCTTTTGCAGGAGGATTTTTTTATTAATTTTGTCAGGAGCCACCATAACGAAGGTCCCCAGACGTAGGAAAATTGATGATATTCGCTTGAAGATTGCGTACCGCAACGAGGCGTAGCGGCAGCTACGTTGAGTGAGGAAACGTAAAATCTGAAAGTGAAGATCGCAATTTAACTACGTCTCTTACGAGCGAACATGAATGCAAGGGCGAGGAGCATAGCCAATCCCACAAAGAGGAATGTATCTGCAGCTCCCGTCTTTACAGTTGTAACCTGTGCTGGAGTAGGAACGATCTTTACTGGAGTAGATACTGATGCAGCAGGAACGTCAGCTGAGAACGCCACACATTCGAGATGTTTCTGAACGAGTCCAGCCTTACCAGTCTGATCACTTACATCGTGATAGTTTACTGGAAATTTTACGAGTGCTACAAACGCACCCTTCTTTGCATCTGTCTTTTCGAGCTGGTAGTATGCGCCAAACTCGCTATCCATTACGCGAACTGTCTTACCTGGCTTAAGAGAAAAAACATTTCGTTTTACTGAACCTGAACCACTAGACTCAGGAGTGAAGATAATTTCTGATCCGAACTTCCAGAATTTTGCCTCATCGAGAGGATTTGATACGAATGAAGTTCCGTTCCCACCGAGATTGATGAGAGTTGGATTCATCTGTTCATCCTGGTAGATAACCTGTTCCGTCGCGTTTTTGTTTGTCCAAGAGTCATAGAGTCCAGTGAGTTTCTGACCAGGAGTGAGGGTTCCTCCGTCAAAACACTGATTACAGGTATTGCTACCAAAGAACGTCTGGGTGCCACAAGCAACCTCCTTGTAGTCTCCGCTAGCAGCGAAAATTGCAGGAGCAAATGCGAGGAGGGCCCCTACGATGAGCAGTCGTGATGCCTTCATGGTGGGAAGAGAGAAAATAAATTCGTCTTGTGGATAATAGTCTCGTCCGAATGTATGTCAAAAAATATTTTGGAAAGAAAGTGCATTGCGTCTATAATCCCGCCATAATTCTCACCTAGTTTTTGACATTACTTATGCTATCGAATTTAACAAACGACCTTTTAAAAGCAGAAGAACATCTTCATAACGAGTTTGCAAAGCTCCAGGTAGGACGCGCAAATCCAGCTATCGTGGAAGGTATTATGGTCAGTGCCTACGGGTCAGCTCAGCCACTTCGTAATGTGGCCAGCGTCAGTATTATGGACGCTCAAACCATCAGTATCCAACCATGGGATAAAGCACTTATTAAAGATATCGATCGTGCGATTACCGATGCAAATATCGGGCTCAATCCACAAAACAATGGTGAATCCATCATGATCAAGATCCCAACGCTCACCGAAGAACGCCGCCGTGATCTCGTAAAGATCGCCAAAAAACTCGCCGAAGATGGCAAAATCGCAGTCCGAAATATCCGCAGCGACTACGCTAAAAAGATTAAATCTGCTGAAACTGCCAAAGAAATCAGCGAAGATATCGCCAAAGGCTACGAAGCTGATCTCCAAAAGGCAATCGATGCCGAAGGAAAAAAGATCGACGCTATGTTTGATAAGAAGGAAGTGGAAATTATGAAGATATAGTGAGCCATGCGTAAACTCGCCGAAAATCACATCTATTCAAGATCGGGAAGCACATTTTCCCGATCTCTTTTTCTCCTTGAGACACTTACGGCAGGGCGGACATTATTTGTGTTCGAAAATCTTGAGGATGCACGCAAGGCTTCAGCAGTTCTGGCGCATTTTTTGGCAACGCCGATTAAGGATATTCGTACAGAATGAGATCTTTTGTCCTTTTTAGTCGAGAAAAACGGACTCTATTGTACGACCACTGGATTTTTTGATGAACGAGTACGGCACGAATATAAACGAACAAAATGAGGACTTGAGTTTATTCGTGGGAAAACCTACCGACTCGATGATATAGTGAGTCGACTTCTTGAGATGGGATACAGCCACGGACCTCATCTCAGCAAGGATTTTACTTATAAAATCGATGGAGGTGAGCTCCATATTCGTAGAAGCGATCGGATCGTGATTGCTTCGTTTTTTGGAGATGAGCTCGATGAGATCATCTTGAGAACACTTGGCGGCGAACCCAAAGAAAAACCTGAGAGTTGTATCATTTTTGCGGCTAATTCTGAACCTCTTCCGGAGTTTGCAGAGTCCATAGATCAGAAGCTCTCGAGTGAGTTAAATGATGTTTTAGTTGTAACTTTTGATCTCGAATTTTTTGCACTGGCAAATGATTTGCGATCGGGACTTACAAGATATCTCTGTTTTGAAAGTACGCGCGAGAGCACTTCTCTTGAGATTGATCCACTAACGATTGATTCGCTCGAAGCTCTCGAAGACCATCTGCGGGCATTTGGTGAAAAGACGCGGTTTTATACTCGTCATCCCAAAGCGATCGAGCAATTTTTGTCATATAACAGTCTGGCAAATAAATGAATCGAAACAATTCCACGTCTTGCGATCGAGAGTTTTCGATCGGCAGATCATTTTGCGATTGCGGATGATATTCTCTCTCGACTCTTTGCGGTAAAGCGCACGAGACGCAGTGCCGCGAAGTCACTCGACCTTTTGTTATCGCTTGCACCCAATGACTACGTCGTTCATTTTGAGCACGGGATCGGAATATTTCGCGAACTCATCGAAAAAGAAATGAATGGCGTGAAACGCGAATATGTTGCGATTGAATACGCTGATGACGATCGACTCTACGTGCCAGTTACTGAGCTCTATAGACTGACAAAATACCTCGGAGATGAGCATCCAAATCTCCATAGACTCGGCGGAACAATCTGGAAAACCGCACTTCAGAACACCGAGGACGAAATCGCAAAAACTGCGGCCGAGCTTCTGGATGTCTATGCAAGACGCAAGGTTTCTACGGGATATCCCTTCCCAAAATTCCGCAAGGAAGAATGAGATTTTAGGGCACGATTCCCCTACAAGCACACCGCCGATCAGACCAGCTCGATCGAAGAAATCTTTGGCGATATGGAAAGTTCCGAACCCATGGATCGACTTCTCTCGGGTGACGTCGGATTTGGGAAGACGGAAGTTGCTATGAATGCTGCCTACAAAGCGGTACTCTGAGGTAAGCAGGTAGCGGTAATTTCGCCATTAGTTGTACTAGCCTATGAGCATGCTGAATCATTTGCAAAGAGATTTGATGGCACAGGAATACGCATCGCAACGCTCTCGCGCATGACGAGCGCCCGCGAGGCAAAAGAGATCATCCACGGTCTGGCAGAAGGCACTATCGACATAGTTATTGGAACCCACCGTATCCTCTCCGAAGATATCACCTGCAAGCGACTCGGACTCCTCATTGTCGACGAAGAACACAAATTTGGCGTCATCGACAAAGAGCGAATCACCACGATGAAGGCGCATCTCGACATCCTCTCCCTCTCAGCAACACCGATCCCGCGAAGCCTCAATATGGCGCTCTCAGGGCTTCGTAAGATCTCAATGATCACAACACCTCCCCCACTCAAAAAACCAATCCGCACCCTCGTTGCCAAATGGAGCGAAGAAGTCCTGAGAGATGCTATCACTGGCGAACTCGATCGTGGTGGTCAGGTGATATTTTTGCATAATCGCATTGCTTCACTCGAAGGTACTGCCAAGGAGCTCATGCGGATTGCGGGCAAAAAACTCAAAATCGTCATCACTCATGGCCAGCTCGATCCGACAGAACTCGAGGATCGCATCATGGATTTTAAAGAAGGAAAATATGACATCCTTCTCACAACAACCGTAATCGAAAACGGTGTAAACTTTTTGCGAGCAAATACCATCCTGATCGACAACGCAGACGAATTTGGACTCGCGCAACTCCATCAGCTCCGAGGACGAGTAGGGCGCAAAGACATGGACGCACATTGCTTTTTACTCTATCGCAAAGACCATTTGCCCGAAGATGCGAAGAAGCGTTTACTCGCCATTGTCGAAAATTCACATCTTGGAGCAGGATTTGAGATTGCCATGCGCGACCTCGAGATTCGTGGTGCCGGTGAGATCCTCGGGATCAAGCAATCTGGACGCGCAAAAGAGACCGGAATCTCGCTCTATCTCAAGCTTCTCGAATCCAAAATCGAAGAGCTTCGTACCGGTATCAAAACCCACACAATAGAGACGAAGATCGAGCTCGATATTAATACCTTTGTCAGCGAAGAGTATTTTGCGAGCGAACACGACAAAATTGGATTTTATCGGTCACTCGAATCCGTCGACGATATCGAAGATCTCGAAAGCGCCGAAGAAAGCTTCGTCCGAGGCCACGAAGCTTTGCCTGAGAATATCGCAAATCTCTTCTTGGTGCTCAAATCTCGCATTTATCTCGATCGTTACGGCGTAATCGGAGTCAAAAAAGTGCTCAAGGATTATGTCTTTGATTTTGCGCCAAATACGACAACACAGATGATTCGGACATTTCTTGCGATCGACGAACAAGGAGTATTTTTACCTCAATCTCTCTCTCGTATTCGCACCGCCAAGAACGAATACGATGGCGACCTCGACTTTTTAAGGAAGACGGTATACTTGCTGCAAAAGCACGCATAATGGCAAAAAATCTCATACTTTTCCGCGGAAATCTCGAACGCACCATCGCTCGCAACATCGACGAATGGAGGCGGATTTTTGTCGAAAAATACGGAGAAATGAATGTGGTTTCGCTCAACTGGGAATCCACAAATGACGATCAGCTCAAAAGCGAGCTACTCTCATCGCCCTTTCTTGCAGAGAAGCGTCTCGTTATCCTCTCAGGTCCCGAAAAAATCGAGGGTGAGAAGGCTTCAAAAAAAGCGGATACCAAACTTGAAGCCCTCGCGGGTTTATTGAGCGAAATTCCCGAGTCCAATTTTGTCATATTCCGCCGCTTCGAAGAAGCAACCGCCGGAGAGGTTTTTGGAAAGCTTGAGGAAATGGCCATGATGAAGACCTTCTCCCTCAAAAGTGAGCAAGATCGCATTGCCTACGTGAGCGAGCGACTCACTCATCTCGACCGAGCCTGAATCCTCGAGCTCGTGCGTCGATGCAACGAAGACGTCCGAACCCTCGAAGGTGAAGTCGAAAAACTCTCCCTCGTGGACAATATCGACATCACCACCATCACCGAACATATCCGCGAAAATACCGAAGTTTCGGTTTTCAGGATCACGGATGCACTCCTCAGTGGCAATGCAAAATCCTCAATTGATGAGCTTCGCCATGTGCTCACTCAAGAAGAAATCCGTTCGGTTTTTTCGGTGCTACTTGCTGGACTTCGGGCATTTGTCTATTACAAGACACTGCGCAAAATGGGTATAACAAGTACCGAGACAATAAAAATGCTCGGTATTCGTGATTTTGTAGCTACGAAATATGATCGAGTCAGTACTTCTATTGGATCAAAACTGGAGACCCTGTACGAAAAACTCATCGAAGTCGAGCGACTCTCAAAAGTTGGCGGACTCCCATGAGAGTGAGACGAATCGCTCGTCTTTGCTCTTGAGAGCGCAATTTTCGCTTTGAAAAGCGCCTAAAACCACTAAAATCAGCCGGTAATTCTTACTAAAAACTATGAAAAAGGTTCTCATTTTTGCAATTCTCGCAACGGTCCTCGCTTCGTGTGGACAATCTAAATCTCTCACTGAGACTGGAAAGAACGATCCAACAATTCAAAAGCAAGTAGCCGAAGGCGCTATCGTCAAAGAAGGCGACACTGTATCGGTTGACTATATTGGTCGTTATCCAGACGGTACCGTTTTTGATTCTTCTATCCAAGAAGAAGCCAAGAAAGCTCCAGATTACAAGCCACGCCCAAGCTACGCGCCATTTGTGCTCACAGCGAAAGAAGGCGGAGGTTCAATCTCAGGATTTTGGAAGGCGCTCATCGGCATGAAGGTTGGTGAAAAAAAGACCGTTACTATTGCTCCTAAGGATGCCTACGGTGAAGAATGGACTTCAGAAGGAGAAAATGTCGTAAATAAGAAACTCTTCGATCCTACACTTGAGCGAACGATTCCTCTCACTGAAACAAAGGACACGATCGCCATGGCGGTTCCTCGTAAGGTTCTTGCTGATCAGGGTCCACTTCCAAAGGTGGGAGATGTGCTTCGCAATGCAAACGGACTCGCGGCAAAGGTTACTGCGATCGATGACAACAATGTTTCTCTCGAAATCGACAATAGCGGAAATCCATTCCACGGAAAAAAGATGGTGGTAGGAACTGAGATCGTCGTTGATGGTAATCCAGCAAAGATCACAAAGATCGACAACGAAAATGTTTCTCTTCTTGTAACTAACAAGATGAATCCATTCACTGATAAAAAGCTCGAAGCTGGCCTCGAAGGAATGTACGGTAAGGATCAGAAGATTAAGGTCATCAAGGTTGATGGTGATAACATCACGATCTCTGCTTCTCAAAAGAACACACACCCACTCGCAGGAAAGACACTCGTTTTCGACCTCGAGGTTAAAGAAATCAAGAATTCAAAATAATGCGCATACATTTCGTTACGCTCTTTCCGAAGGCGCTCTCAAGCTACTTTGAATCGAGCATTATGAAACGTGCCCAGGAAAGCTGAGCTTTTGAACTCTCGGTCTATAACCTTGCGGATTTTTCAGTCAAAAATACGAGACGTGCTGACGATCGTCCCTATGGAGGATTTCCTGGAACGATCCTTGCTCCTGAACCACTCGAGCGAGCCATCGAACACGCTGCTTCGCTCGATCAAAATCCGATCAAGTGGTATTATCCGGATGCTCGTGGTCAAGTTCTAAAACAGTCGCTTCTTGCAGAAATCAGTAAAGAGGTATCGATTGGATTTCTGTGTGGCCACTACGAAGGCATAGACGAGCGCATCCTCGAACACTACAATGTCACGAGTATCGCACTCGGCGAATACGTCCTGACATCTGGAGAGCTCGCAAGCACGGTCATTATTGATGGAGTGGTACGACTTCTCCCCTGAGTATTATCCGAAGAATCGCTCATCGAAGAATCATTCTCACCCTGACTCGATTGAAAAAGAGAATATCCCCACTATACTCGTCCCGAAATCTGGAATAATAAAACCGTTCCCGCAGAGCTCCTCTCAGGAAATCACAAAAGCATAGAAGACTGGAAAAAACGTCACCTCACATAAATATGTTCGAACAATTCATCCATTCCGCATCAGGATTCTTCATCTCGTTTTATGAAGTTATCCTCACCGGCCTCACACTCGATTTTGTGGTGAAGCTTGGGCTTATTTATGGGCTCATTATCTGGCTGGCGATCATTATTTGGGTGATCAAAGACATTACCAATCGCACGACTAATATATTGCTTCAGGTACTCGCGATCCTCTTGGTAGTGATCTTCACGCCAATATTCGGACTCCCTGTCTATCTCTTGGTCCGACCGCGAACTACACTCTTTGAGCAATACTACGAAGAAACCAGTCTTGAGAGTCTCGAAAACTACGATGACAATGCCGACATCGAATCCGTCGAAATCGGTCTTGCCTGCCCTCACTGCCATGGATCCATCGAAAGCAATCACAAATACTGTCCTCACTGCCGTTTTGAGCTCATGGCCGACTGTATCGCCTGCAAAGCTCCAGTCCATGTCTCATGGAAATACTGCGCAGCCTGCGGACACGATCAGAGCGAAGCAGTAAAAAATTCGAAGAAGGGCGGAAAGAAAAAAGAAGAGAAGGTGGAGGAAGTGAAAGTAGAGGAAATTACGGAGACGGAAGAAGCATAGTCTTTGAATATGTGCACGAACTAAATAACCCCCTGACTCATAACAGGGGGTTATTTGTTGGATTTTACATATGAAACATCGCTCAAATTATGAGGACCGTTCAGATAAGATATACTACAACAGGAAGTATCAGAAACCAAAGTCGAAGTCTACCAGCGTGTGCATCTGGATTGAGAACTTTTACACCACTGTAACTTACCCAGACTGAGTAAAATGGAAAAATGATTCATACCAGACTGAACATATCCAGATAGAAAATCTCTGTCTGGTCAGTTGGTGAAGCAGCAAAAATCGTGTACAAGACCTGATTCACGATGAGTGGCACTGCCCAGATGAGTGAGCTGAAAAGATAGAGTCTCTTTGCCTTATTGAAATCTCGTGGAGCTCACGCAATGTTCATTCGCTTATCGTACCACCATGCACCGATTGCAAGTGATATGATAGCGAAGAGTGCACCGATTGCTACCGAACCCCAGTATCCAGACCAGTTCTGACCAATACTCATAGCGGCATTTTGTTTCATGAGTATCTTTTTCTCTATCTGTTCGATACTAGTAGCAACACAGTAGAATACTGCACAGAAATAATATGTTTCTTCTGATAATTGAAGCGCGTGATTTTGAAAAAAATCTTTGGGTCGAATGAGAAGGGAAAGGAAAATAGGCATAAGAATCTAGGTAATATTGGTTAACGAACTGAGAAATTCTTCAGGATTAGCAACAAAGTTAAATGCAGGTGATTTCCTAATACTCTTAATAAGACTAATTTTATCTGGCACTAGAATAATATCGTTCTGACTAAAACAGCTTAATTCGTATTTAGTTACCAATTCAAGAAATTGTGCGAGTAACACATTATTCGGTCGTTGTATATCTAAACGGAAAGATACGGAATTTATAGATCATCATTCAATGTCTATTTGTATATCACTGGTAGCTGTATCACCATACACTAGGACATCCTCTGACCAGGACTTTACTGAAGGCAAAATCCTAGACAGGTCTAATAAAAGCTCTTTCTGTAATTTAAATTCCTTCCATAAATTTAATTCATCTAGTAAATCAATAGTAAAATTTCAGATCTCTGCCTTCAGTAAAGTTTTAATATTTTCTCTTGGGTAAAGACGACATTGATATTGCCAAAGTGCCATAGTTGGGTTTTAGAAGAATAGGTCTTTTACAGTCTGATATCAATTATATGGAAGTTTTACTACTTCTGCAGGTATTTCTTTTATAAGTAACTCTTTCGCGGCTGCAAGTCTATGATGACCATCAACTAAATATTTAGTACCTTTAAATTCTATATATTTTACAGCATCTTTTATACCGTTCTCCGCAATATCCTGAGCTAATTTTGCCATTTCCTTTTTACTCTTCGTAAGTCAATGCGTAGTTACTAATTCAAATGTTTTTACAGTTCATATTGTCGCCTCCGCTCATAATGAAATTACTTTATCGTAGGGGATTATTAATGCAGAATTAGCAACTCTCTCGGTTGACGATAATTTCTCCCAATTTCCAATCAGATTGAATGCAGGAGCAATGGTAATATCTGAAACATACGCAGGTCCATAGTCTGAGAAATTATCACTCTTTTTTTGTTGTTGTACAAAATCATAGTACCCAGCGATTCATCCTCGTGCTTCCATCAGTGTAGTCTTAATAACCATCCCACTCGGATCTACAAACCGCACAGGATTGTTCCCGACATATGTATAGAGATTGATTTGATCGGCAGTTCCTACGGGATCTCTTTGGAGGAATCTACCGAGGATTGGATCGTAGGTTCTTGCTCGGTAGTGGTAGAGTCCTGTTTCTGAGTCATATTCACGACCGGTGAAGAATCGGTCGTTGTTGTGAAGCGAACCAGTGTAGATAGAGAGTGGAGTGAATGCTCCTGAACCAGTTGCGATGTACGGAAGTCCGAATGCATCGTATGAGTATGACGCGACGAGCGAGCCTGAGGCATCGGTGAGGGCGAGGGTGGAATTCTGGTGATCTTTGAAGAGGTAGTGGGTATGTGTTGCGATCGTTGCGTTCTGAGTTTGGGTCGTGAGATCGTTACATCGGTCTACGAGTGCTGTCCAACCATATTTGAGGAAAGATGCCTTGGAAGGCGTGACAGATTTGAGACAAAAAGCGTATTCTTCCGAGACAGAAGGGGCAACGGAAGATTCCTGAGTCGTGTATGCAAGGAGGTCATCTGCGCCATTGCCGTAAACTCGAAGGGTATCGAGTACTGTGGATTCTGGAGTAGCCTTTTTGGACTCTTTTATGACATCAGTTCCTGCATAGAGATAGGTCGTTGTGGCATCTCCGACTGACTTGGAAGTACGACGCCCGAGGACATCGTAGACATAGCGTGCAACGAGCGAATTATCTGCAGTATTACGAACTTCTACGAGTCTATTTTGATAGTCGTATGCAAATTTGAACTTTGCGTTCGAAAGAATATTGCCGTTGAGATCGTAGGTGAACGTAGTTGCGCCTGATGCAGTAGAATCACTCAAGGAGAGGTACTGGTTGAGCATATTTGTCGTGTACAACTTAGTGGCTTGCAGTTTATTTTCTGCGAGACGATTCCCAACTGCATCGTACGCGTAGAGTGTATTTTCAGGAGCAATGAGTGCACCAGATTGGCTCTGCGTCTGAGTAAGTCGACTCAGTACGTCATATGTATAATCCTTTTGTCCATCAGAGAGGATATTTCCATTTGCTGAATATGTGAACACACGACCTGGAAGACCAGTTGCCCCAAAATCAAGAGCCGTCAGTCGTCCGATGATATCTTGAGACGCACTCGTAGTTACCCCATTTGCAAACTGAAGCGAACTCAAGGAAGCCCCTGTATAACTGTATGTCGCAATATTCACACCATTGTACGAAACCGCCGAAAGACGACTCAGTGGATCATAGGTCAAATCCACGAGATAGCCCATACCCGTTGTGATATTGGTACGATTTCCAGCTAGATCGTAGGTATAGCTGATCTGACCCATTCCCTGTGACTCGGTTGCGAGACGGCCTAGGCTATCATAGGTGAAATTCAGGCTTCCGCTTTGGTTATCATTTGCAGAAGTAAGACGACCGAGTGGATCGTAGCTATATGATTCACTCGTTGTTCAAAGTACACCTGTACCGGTTGCAATAGTACGTGCAGTGAGGCGACCAAGTGGATCGTAGACATTGGTGACGACAGTTCCATTTGCATCCGTTGATCCTGTAAGTCGCGATGCTGCATCGTAGACAAAGGTTGTGAAACTTCCATCTGCAGATGTCTGCTTGGTTTTGCGACCAAGCATATCGTAAGAATATGTCGTTACATTTCCCTTTGCATCTGTGAGTTTCGTGACTCGGTTTGCAGTGTTATACTCGTATGACGTAGTCACCGTTCCAGTTCCAAAGCGAACATTTTCACCCAGAAGATTGCCGAATATATCGTAGATATAGTCGGTAATATTATTCGCTGGATCGGTCTTTTTTGTTACGCGACCAAATGCATCGTATGCATATTTTTGGATATTGCCGAGTGCATCTGTGCTCGAAAGCACCCGTCCATCACCGTCGTAGAGATACGATGTGGTGGCGATTTTCCCGTCAGTTGTGAGTGACTTTCGAGTGATGACGAGTCCGCGCTTGTCGTAAGTAAACTGGGTTTTATTTCCAACAGGATCAGTGATCTCAACCGGTTGTCAGTGTAGAGAATATGACGTTGTCGTTACTCCGCTTCGTGGATCGGTGAGCGTGAGGATATTTCCGTTTTTATCATATGTGTACGACTGCACTATTGGTGTGTTTGTCGAAAGATTCCATACTGACTGTGTCAGTAGTCTTGTGATTGAATTGAATACAACAGATGTCTTGGCAAGGAGTGCTCCTGTTGCACTTTCTGTGCGAGTTTCTGTGATGTTTCCAACCGTATCATAGGTGTAGGTTGTTTTTGTGCCGAGAGCATCCGTCTTGGTCTTTGGACGATCAAAGAGATCGTATGTAAGCACGGTAATAGCACCGATAGGATCAGTGATCTTGATCTGATTTCCATTTGTATCGTATTCGTAACGGGTCACGATATCCTTTGTAGGATCATTTGCGACTGTGACGAGTCTTTTTTCGGTAACACGCTCGAGTGCATCGTAAGTGTACTTGGTTGTGAGTCCTGATGGATCAGTCGTCGAAACAATATTCTCGTTCTTGTCACGAACAATGACGAGATTACGAGCATCAGAAGGAGTACTACTGAGTTTTGTGCCGATGATTTCATCAAGGGTATCGTAGGTATTTTCCTCAGTGAGACTCACTGATTCCGTGAGCGGAGTGATCGTTTTCTCGATCTTGTTATTCGCACTGAATACAAAATTCTTCCGAATCCCTGCTGCCGAAAGCTGAGAGGTAAGTCGATCGAATGCATCGTATGTAAATGTACTTACATTCCCCTCGGGATCAGTTGTTGTGAGTGGGTTTTCACGAGTATCGTAGGTATAGGTTATGACTCTTGCAGCCGTAGCATCCAAACCTGCCCCCGAATTACGAAGCCCCTTTGTAATCTTTGTAATGGCACTTCCAGTCCCGTATTCATAGGTTGAAATATTCCCCTCTGGATCGGTGGATTTTGTGAGTCTGCCCTTTGTGTCGTATTCATTACTGATCGTGATATCTGTCGTTGTACCACTGTTAAGAGTTGCGGCAACAACCTTAGACTCCGTCAGATTCCCCTTTGTATCATAGGTATATGCTGTCTTGAGTCCTGATGGGAGAGTACGCTCGGTAGCATTGCGGTAGTTTACATCGTATACATATTTCGTCACCAGATCGACCGCGTCATTATTGGCCGCAGTCATGTCCATCTTTTGACGTTTTTCGAGGATATTTCCACGAATATCGTAGACATACGTTGTACCGTTCCCGCGAGGCCTCTTCTCGGAAATCATGCGACCAGAAACATCATACGCATAAGTATATGCAAGCGAACCAGTTCAAACCGCAGCAAGCACCGTCATAGTGAGATTATTACCGTACTGATCGTAGGTGTATTCGGTTACAGTTCCGCGCTTGTTGGTAACTGTAGTTTTTGTGACGTATTTGTTTGTTGCATCAAGTACATAGGCATATGTAAGCGTCCCATCTCCGAACTTCTGTGCTGTTACGCGGTCATTCGTGTCATATGTATTCTCAACATACGTCTGCCCCTTTGCATCAACGAGTTTACTGATATTGTGAGAGAGAATCTGATTGCCGCCAACCTTGGTATACTGATATGAAACTGTTTTTGTTGATGTATCAGGATTAGTAATCATGAGAAACTTGAGGTCATTTTCGTTCCCAAGTAGATCACTCGTGCCATAATAAGCCATAGTAGCTACTCGACCATTTGAATCTGTAACGGTTTTTATGCGACCATTATCAAAATACACATACACCGCATCTCGACCGAGAGAATCAGTTACTTTAGTAAGGCGATTGTTCGTATCGTAGGTAAATGTTGTGATGTTTTGATTCTTGTCTGTAATCGTCGCAACACGGAGATTGTTTGCGAAGTGATACACATTCCCTGAGTCGAATGTTATATCATAAAATCCACCCGTCTTCGTGAGTTGTGCTTTTGCAGAATTATTACGAGCAAATGTCCCATCCGTATTTTTAGGGAACGGAGAAACCCCGAGCTTCCCATCGTAATACGTCACAGAGCCATCAGTTTCTTCTCGTAGGAAAATGTTATTGTTGTGATCCCATCCAAAACCTACGGGACCATCGTATGTAGCACGAGTTTTATTGGTCAGCGTAAATTCAAACGGCACACCTGGAGCTTGGGTTTTGAGAAAAGTATCCGTATATATTGACTCACCCGACGATAGAGTAATCGGATCGCCAATGTTTGATGCCATTATCGAAGCTGTGTCAAGAAGGTTCTGTTTATTAGACTGAGAGCTACTTACTACATCCGTCGAACAACACATGTTTGCAGGACATATATTACTAACAACTGGAGTGGTGGCCGTTGGCGAACATACTCAGCCCGTATCAACACTTGTTTCATCTTGATTTTTGATTCAGTCGGAACAAGTGGCTAATTGACTCACTGACGCATAGCCATACATAGGATTTGTTACAGCAAAATTCGTAACCTGATTTCAGTTACTGGGAAATGAAAGAGAAGTTGGTAACACATAAAGATAACCAGTGGAGTTTTCCCTATATACAACCTTAGATCAATCTTCCTTTACAGAAAATACAGTCCCTGGCCCACTATTAACACCAAGTACATTCGTATCTGTTAACTGAATTCACTCAGTAGAATCGAAAGCATTTTTCTTCCAAAGTTTACCATAAGTTGCACTTAGGCCATGCACATAGTAGTAGTCATTGCCTAGACGTAATGCCTGTCAATAAGGTGAAGAGCTTGCATAGGCGGGAAATCAAGAGACAAGAAATGGCACTCAATGGTTTGCATCGGAAATATTTTTCAGATACGTACCTCAAAGATACGCATTCTGGTACCTTATGGTTGAGGAACCTGTAAAGAAGGAGGGGAGAGCAGAATACTGATGCTCAGTTGGATCAGAAAGAATAGGTGTAAGACTAGACATATCTAACGCATTCTTCTTGAACATGTAAAAACCACAGCCTCAAGCGATAAGAGTAGTGAGATCAGAGGAGTCTCATAATGTACAAAGATTAGAGTTTACACCCCTTACTGTTTCTCTGGCAACTCCAAAATCATTAACGTTAGTATTCGAAAGTAGTTTATAGTAAATCTTTAAGTCAGAGGCACGCTGTAGATATGCTCCAATTCAATCATGGGAGAAGGCGCCTATAGTCGCACCAGAAGCAAAAAGCACTTTATTATCAGTTGCAGTTTCATCAGGCTTTATATATAGATTATTTCATATGCTGAACATTATCGGAGTGCAGACTCAACCTTTATCAACAGTTGTCTCATCTTGATTTTTGATTCAGTCGGAACAGGTTGCTGTTGATCATTCTCAATTCCAATTCACTAAAGTACCTCAAAGATAGCTATTTGAACAATCAGCAAAATTCTGTGTAGATGAACCTGATCCAAAAAAGAATCTGCCCTGTGGATAGCCAGAGTTCCATCATCCTCAAAGGCTTACAGCACCATTATTTCCATCATAAGTACAAAAACGGTAAAGACTTGAACCAGTACCATAGACCATAAGACCACCTTCAAAACGCCCTATGCCTGAACGATACATTGTATGGTCTGTAAAGACTGGGTAATACATAGAAAGATATCCTCACCAGTTGTAGTTAGGTCAATACATATGATAGTAGCTTTTACCGCCAAAAGAATCGACACCACTAGTTAGGGATGTTATACCCCATTTATTGGCGACCATAGTACCAGAAAGGTAGAGTGGAATTTGATAGCCATATGCTTCATATCCACCATTGCCATTGGAAGACCAAACAACTGAATCAGGAGAGCTATGCGTAATAAGAGCACCACTATCACTTAAGATTTCGTATGCAGAAACATAGGAAATCTGAAAAAGTACAAAAAGTGAGAAGAGAATCGAAAGAAGATATTTTTTCATTTATAGCAAATTAATGATCCTATTTGTATCTTGTACACAGTACAAGCAGGAGGACAGGATCCAAAGAAATTTTTACGAAAAAAGAAGCCTCCACATTGAAAGCTTCTTTTCACCATCCTAATCATAATTATTAATTATTTCTTAATTTTTCGACTGAAAAAACAAAGAGGTCGCCGAAAAAAGTGAAAATTGAGGAGACGAAGGAAGAGGCAGAAACTCTATAAAGAGATTCTCAAAAAAATCCACACCATTAATGGTGTGGATTTTTTGATTAAAGAGAAAAACAGAGCTCGGAAATCACATTCCCCTTATACCCATTTTGCCCATACTTCACGAAACTGCAGTTCAAATTCCGTTAGGTGTGCCTTGAAGCGAGTATAACCAGCATATGAATCCGAGTCACATGTATTTTGCATATGGTCGAAATCAAGGTATTTAAAACCTTTCTCAAAAGACTGTTCACACCAACGATCAACAATGGCGAGTCAGAGATGGTACGGCTTGCCTGCTGGATCTTGAAAAGCGACGAGATATGTGCTCGTTGATTGGTCATCGAGAAATATAGCTCCCGCCAATGGGCGATTACCTACAAAGGCAAGAAAGATCCGAATATTGTCACCATAATATTGAGAGAGAAACTGTTGTCTTAGACTTAAGTACGTTTTCCAGCCATGGGATATTTCAGTTCTGTTGTAAATTATGAGGAAGTCTTCAATACTGACGTCGGTATCGATGCGGATCGTGTCGGATTGCTCTAAGTCACGAATTTTTTTTCGCTGTCATCGTGCACCTGAAGTCCATTTTTCCCAGTATTCTGCAGAGTTGATAACTACAAATGCTGAACGGGTTGAGTGATGATACATTCGAGAAAAATTGTAACCGAATCTCAGCCATCCACGTCCTGCAGGCTTTGTCTTTCTCCAGCCAGACCAGAATACAATTCATCGTTTCATACCATATTTCATCAGGAGTGCTTGCGTGGGCTCAAGATCACACTTTTCGAAGTACGCGATTGAAAAGTGTCCCCAAAAGCAATGATTAATGAGTCAGAACCAGCCATCTTCATTGATGATTGAAGCGTGGGATGTATCCAAATTTTTTGTGAGCCAGTGAAAAAAAGGATGGGAATGCGAGCGGTACGGAAAATAATCTTCTGGAATTTGCGATCGTTCAAGATTTTGCATATCGACGGGGAGTAATTGGAACCCTACAGTCTACATATGATTCAGTATCTTAAATGCGAATATGTTGAATTTAATTATGCCATGTTGTGACTCGTCTTAAAAAAGAAACTCCATTTAAAGTCGAGATGTATTTATGGGGCTCTTCAATCCAAGGAAAAATCCAAGAAATAAAAAAAGAAGCCTCCTCCTTGAAAGCTTCTTTTCACCATTCTAATCACAATTATTAATTTTTTCTTAATTTTTCGACTGAAAAAACAAAGAAATCATTGGAAGAAGAAAAGAAAGGAGAAGAAATCCCACAGTAAGTATCACCAGGACTTGATTTGTGCGTTTTTTCATTATTTAGAGAAAGTTACAGGAAATGGTGTTCCGTTAATAAAAATTTGTTGGTTTGTGAGGTCGATAGACACGGATTCGGGATTTGTAACCCCTTGTCGCCGGAGAACATCGAGGTATTGACCTGCATTTGCGAGGCTGTTTTGGAATGACGCGAGGTCGATTTTATTCGGGATGACATGAATGTCGACCCCACCAAACATATATCCATCCTGCGGATTATCTTTGAGTACCTTAAATGATATACCCGAAAACGCGTGTTCTTGGTCCGTAAAGATATATTTGGAAGTCATCTCAATCGGATAAGCCGTAATCACACCACGAAGTGAGAATCGTACACCAAAGAGATCAATGTCGTAGATTCCACTGTCGATCTTGGCATAGATATTTTTGATCGCGATCGGCGCAAAAGTTGAGAGATTACGGAAATCCTTCTCAATGAGCTCGTGCTGAACAGTGAGCTGCATATCAGGACTCATTTCTGGATGAGATGGAATTACCGGTCCTGTTGTAGTGATAACTGGCAGATCAACTGCTTTAAAGAAGGTTGCCTTAAAATAGTTACGGAAGTCGTATTTCGCACGATCATCAGCCGTTTGTGCCATGGCTACGCGTTCTTTTGAGAGCTTCTCACGATCATCGAGTGAGATGGCAGCAGATTTAAAATTTTCGTTCGTATTGCCGGTTTCGTCTACGTAGATGAGATTTGTGAGGATATTGCCAGGTTCACGAAGCGTAAATGAGAATGGCTGCCCACCAATCGTAATACGCACATCATATGCATTGTCTTTTTCGAAGTCATTGAGCACTTCGAGCGTTGAGATATTTACGCCTTCAAAGCGTGCAAGATAGGTTTGGAGGGATTCTTTTGAGAGCTTGGTGCCACCGAAGAGAATACCTGTGGCATTGCGAGTGGAGTCATTTAATGTGAGATTTTTGCGGTATGCACTGTAATCGACAAATATATCTCTGAGAGCCTTGAGTTTGTCTGCAGTCGCCGAAAGAATGGCAAAATTATCGGTCGTATCACCCTGCTTCGTTCAGAGAAGAGTGTAGAATTCAGCATTCTTACGAGTCAGGAGATCAGTGAGGGATTCGAGTGTTTTTTTGTAACTCGCCAGGAAGTCGCTCGAAATATTTGGATTGTCACCATTGAGATACTGGCTTTTGAGCGTGAGGTTATCCGGTGTCCCATCAAAAAACTGCGTGAGTGAATTCTCACGGATGCCATCAAAGATGGTATTAAATGTATAAAACAGCGTCGAAAGTCCGAGGAATTTTTGCTCGTCCGTACCAAGAGTTACAAAATATGCATCCGCAATTCGGACCATGTTGTAGGTGATATTGAGTGTATTCGCATTGATAACGCTACTCTGAAGCGAGAGATATTCCTTGAGGAAAAATACAAATGAGAGGAAGTCCTTCTCTCCAATAATCTTGTCGTCGACGAGGAGGCGGATGAAATTTTCGATATTTTTTGCGGTTTCTTCTTTGGTAGCGCCAGCAAAATAGTAGGAACTATAGATCTCAGAGAGAAGTCTATAGCGTTCATCGAGTACAACTCGCTTATCAAAAACCTTTGAAACGAGCATGACAAATGGACTTTTACCACCTCTGAAGTAATCCTCGGATTTTTTTTCGGTTTGGAGGGTAGCGAGTGCTATGTAGCGACGAACAAGACTACGGGCAGACTCTCCATTGGAGCTATCTGTAGCATCAAGCGATGCGATGCGATCAGTGATATTTTTGATAAGCGCATCCTGTGAGCCAGTCGTTTTTTTGCAGGCAGTATCACAGAGATTTTTATCAAGAAGCAAGAGTCTCTGAAGTGACTCGATAAGCGAATTCATGAGAATAGATCGCTTCTTTTCGTCATTCACAAAGAGGATTGCATAGCGATCCATGAGTGAGAGATCACTCTTATCATCGCTTATTTGGAATGCCTTATAAAAATCACGGAAACTTGCATCACGCTTGGCAGAGTAAGCCTTGTAGGCACTCATAATCTGTGTAGGAGTTTCATCATTCTCGCCAAAAATTGCTCGTGATCCCGTGGTAGTATTGAGATCAACCATTCGAAGTGTGTTGACCTGAGCAATGCGAAATGCATCTACATTTGCAAGATCCGTGTTATATGCTGGATTGTAAATAAAGAGCATTGATGGGAAGACGCTGACTTTTGTGACCGGTGTTTTATCCGTCAAGAGATCAACATCAAGCAGTGCGGAGAGTGAATAGATGCGAATCTCATCAGCACGTGAATCTACAAAAAAGACACCCTTCGCAGCATGCTTAATAGAAAAGGTATCTGAGGTAATCTCATATGTCTGAAAGAGATCATTTGTACTAAAAAGGTAAAGCCCCTTACCGATCTGAACCGTTGTTTTGGTAGTATTTTGAGTAATAATCGGATCTGGCGAATTACGATCATAGAGCACCAAATCCATCATACCCAGAGCTTCTGCCTTGATATTTTCGGTAGTACCAGAAGCACTAGAGAGGAGATCTCCTGATCCTGTAAGCGCAAAAATATCATGCGCTGTCTCAGATCTGAGTCCAAGCTTAATACTTGCATCGGCAGTTTGGCGCACATCTTGTGTACGCAAAATAAGACCGATACAGATAACGGAAGTGACGGCTACCAAGAATGCAAAAACGAGTCGTTTCATAGAATTTTGGCAATTATAGCGAGTTCACTGCCTGATTCAACGAGTTTATGGGAAGACACAATCTTTGTTTACGATCGAAAGATACCGTGGAAGAAATGGACTATTCCTCAGCAGGATGCCAACTTCTCGGTTATTATTCAGTGAATTTGTAGTAAAATTGATGCTTCCAATGGCGAGAATCGACCCATCGACGAGGAATGATTTTGCATGGACATAGGGTCCGCTTGCATGTGTAAGAGGTATATTTGCCAGTTTGAGACGATCTGCAATCTTGGTTTCAAAAGATGCACCTTTCTGTTTAGAAAGACAGACTTTGACATCGAGTCATTCGGCACGTTTTTTGGCTAGAATATCGAGGATCGCGTCATCTGAGAGCGACTCTGAATAAAAATAGATGGACTTTGCAGCCCCGCTGAGCAATTTTTGGATCTTTGAACGCGAGTCTGACGGTGAAATATAGAGCTCAGGGAAGCTCGTATCGAGAATGGTATTGGTAATATCAGCTTCAAATATCTTTTCAAGCATTACCTTGAGTCGTTGATCTGTTGAGAACACAAAAAATTCGCGGTTTTTCTCAAAGGAAGATTTCGTCATATTCCCCGTCGCAATCATCATGGTGTCATCCGCAATAAAGTATTTTGCGTGATCAAAATTAAATCGCTTTTCGTCAGCCCATTGCACTGCAACACCTGCAGATGAAAGAGTCTCGTACGCCTTGTTATTAATACGCGGCATTTGATAGACGGTCTTTTCGATAATAGCACGAACCTTTACTCATCGCTTCTGTGCTCTCACAAGTGCATCGACCATATCAGTCCGAGTGAGGAGATACATATTAAAATCAATCGATTTTTGCGCGCTGTCGAATGCTTTAATAATCCGTGTTCCGATATTTTTGTCGGGTCCAGCGGCGATCTCATACGAAAAAGATTCAATCTTTGAGGGATCAAAGGCATTAATCGCTTCGGCATTTTGCTTTTGTGCTTGCTTGGCTTGGTCGAGTTGATTTTGGTACTCGACGTAGGGGTTGCTACACGAAGCCAGTAAGAAGCAGCAGAGTACTAATTTTCGGAGGGATTTCATTCGCGAAATGCAATGCGGGTAAGTGCGATATTTTTGTCGAATCTCGAGAGAATAGTAGTTACAGACTCGAGAATTGGGGTCGTCAGCAATCTGATCTCTGTTCGTGCTAAAGTAGAATTTGTCGAAATCACCAAAACTCATGGCTTACCAAGAGCTACTCAGGTCACATATGGGATCATATCCGCTCGATCAGCTCATTTAAGAGCTGTACTTACTGCACTCACAAGGAGGGCGGTAAGTACGTGCGGATTTTGAGTATATTTAGCGAGATCAAGCATAAGTGAGTAGAGCAAAACGTGGAATACCAGAGAGATCAGAGAAGGATGCAAATTTGTAGCCGTGCATTATCGAGCATGCTTCAGCAATATCAGACTGATCATGACCGAATTCGAGAATGACACGAAGTGACTTCGTCTGTGGTGCAATAGCATTCAATTGATCTAGAAAACGTTCGATACACTCAAATCCTGTTTTTGCTCATCCATAGAGCGCAATATGTGGATCATAGAGTACAACATCTTCTCCAACCTCTGGATCGTTATCACGAATATACGGAAGGTTCGCTGCAAAAAAAAGAGATTTTCACGAAAAATTTCGATCTGCGATACCCGAGATGAGATCAGACTCTCATATTTCGATTTGAGTATTATTTTTCTGAGCGTTCAATCGAGCAATGGCAACCGCCGCCGGAGAGATATCGAGAGCAATATTTTTAGCATCTGGGAACTCAGATGCTAGGCTCACGGCAATAATCCCCGAACCCGTTCAGACATCACAAATAATATCAGCCGGCTCCTCGTGAAGCGAACTAATAGCTCGACGTACGAGGGATTCTGTCTCAAATCGTGGCATGAGCACATCGCTATTCACCGAAAAAGTTCGGAAAAAGAATTCGACCTCCGTCGGTCGGTTATTAGGCATTTTCGAATCCCTTATGTTCGAATATCACGACCGTAAGTACGAGGATAACAGCGAGATAGAGTGCTGCAATTCCAAAATTTATCCCATAACTGCTTGCGGCAATAGCAACGGAAGTTCAGAGAGTGTTTTTAGCAAAATTGAGTGCCTCGAAGTTAGGCATAACTGCAGTGAGGAACTTACCGATAATGATGAGGGATGGATTTTTGAGGCGCGCTGCCATATCGAGGATTGTGCTCGTAGAGTGCGCTGCGATATATATTCCCATGGTCACCAAGATGGAGAGAAGCGGATTGGTAAAGGTCGAACAAAAAAGAATAATCGCAAAGACCAGCAAGAGCTTCACAAAGATTGCCAGAAGCGCTGTCAGAATAAGAGGATCAAATGCAATATGCCCAAATGCCAGAACTCCCGCAAATACAGCCGATTGAAGCAAGAGAAGGAGTAAGATAATCCCCGAAAATCCAAGAAATTTCCCAAAAATGAAATCCCTTCGCGCTATTGGCTTGCTGAGAATGAGATAAATCGTACGACCTTCTAGTTCTCTAAAAAGTATCTGTCCACCAACAAAGATTACAGCAATGAGTCCGCAGATTTCAATCATCGCAAGACCAAAATCAAGGACGATTCGGTCCGTCTGGCCAAGCGACAATGATGCCAATACCTGAGAAAACAGGATGAGTACAAACGTAAAAAACAAAATGATTGTGAGAATCCGATTGCGAATGAGCTCACGAAATGTATTGAATGCAATATTGAACATGCCGCAGATTATATCCACGCCTGCCCCAACGGCAAGAAAAGGAAAATGAGAGAATTGACTTTTATACTATGATATTTATAGAATAGATTTATTTTTTTGACAAAGTAGCCTCTCTCTACACAATGCAAGCACCAAAACAAATTTTGGAGGTTTCAAATGAGTACGATAGTAAATACGACTAACGCTACAGATTCAGAAACAGAAGCTCAAGAAAGCACCTATTGGGCAAAATACTCCGCTGCGATCATTATTGCAGTGATATCCTTCCTGAGTGGCTATTTCTCTCAGGGAACAAACTATATTCTTTTCAGCATCATCATTGGTGCACTTGCTGGCGGCATTTTCTGGTTCATTACAGACAAAGCCTCTGCTCAAGATGCCTTGATAATGTGGGGCGGCAGCGCAGGACTCACCACACTCGGTTGTGTCATCTGGCTTTCGCATCACCCCATCGTCTTATAATAAGGCGAATTCAAAAAAACCGGATCTCAGATCCGGTTTTTTTCTGCTTCAAAATTTATAAAAATCGTACTTGCCCGCCTCGGGTTTTTAAAAATTCGACCGCAGACATTGGTTTTTTTCCTTCACATTGAAGGGTGATAATTTGTAGTGCTGAATGATCTATGAAGCCTACGAGAGCGAGATTATCAATCATTTTGCACTCGCCTGGAGCCAATTCGTTCACGTCACTTATAGTCTCGACATCGAGTATTTTGCAGCGTTTCCCATCAAGTTCGCACCAGATTCCTGGCCAGGGTGTGTAGGCTTGCCACTTATGAAATGTTTCGATAGCTGGGCGCAAAAAATCGATTTTTCCGTCTTCTTTCGAGATTTTTGTGCAATAGGTCGCTTCTTTGTGATTCTGTACTTCGGCTATAATCGGCGTATCCCAATCTCGAAGGATTGTTTCTTTGAGCGCAGAAGGTGCTACGGCCGCGAGTTTCTCAAAAAGTGTCGCGGAGGTTTCTTTAGGATCTATCGCGATAGAAACTTTTGCGAGCATATCGCCATCATCCATGGCTTCACCCATCACAATAAAGGTGATGCCTGTTTCGGTTTCGCCTGCAAGAAGCGCAGACTGTACTGGTGAGGCTCCTCTATATTTTGGAAGTAACGAGCCATGGATATTAATTGGATGTCTTTGGGGGAGCTCCAAAATCTCTTTTGGGAGAATCTTGCCATATGCAACTACCACGAGATAATCCACCTCCAATGCGCTTATTGCCGAGAGAAACTCAGTATTTCCACGAATTTTTTCAGGCACAAAAACCGGAATCCCAACTGTTTCTGCAAAGTCTCGTACTGCACTTTTGGTCATTTCAGCATGCCGACCGACTGGCTTATCCGGCTGGGTTACTACGTAACATATTTGAAACTCGCTCTGTTTTGCGAGAGATTCTAAGATGGATCGCGAGAGTTCAGGAGTTCAAAAAAATCAGATTCTAATCATTCGGAGAAATTATGTATTCGGAAGTTCTGCCAAGGCGTCCAAATATGAGTTTAGCATTGGGAAGTGCAGTACCAGACTGAGATTCGAGAGTTTTTTTAGAGCGGAAATTCTTGAGAACAACAGAGGTAAGTGTTGGATCCTCAAAGCGAACACTTGGCCGTGTATCGATGGGAGCGAGCATGCTCTCAGGCTCATAGAGCTCAAATCTAAAATTATTAAGCGCTGCGATATCATTAAATCCTACGAGCTCAAATCGCTCATGACTTCCGAGTGGAAAGCGAAAGCCAACAGATGTGAGTCCTCCGCTTCCGATTGTTGTACCAGCGATTTTTCCATCGATGACCGTGCGAAATCCTGGATTTCCCGAAAGAGCAGACATATCAATCGACCCCGCAAGTGTTACCCAATCAAATGCACCAAGCGTCAACGGAGTAGTGAGTCGATAAGAATTTGTTGTTACTATAGAACCGAGACTTCCTGAACTAAAAGTAAGAACGTACGAGGAAACCCTATCATTTGCAACCTCACGATCGAGCGAACGTATGAGATTGTTGACATTGGTGACAATCTTGCGATCTTTTTGGCTCGCATCAAAAGAAGAATATCCCTGATATGCAGTACCAGAGATCAGCGCGATGATGGTTATCGCGACAAGGAGTTCGACGATAGTAAAACCTTTCATGCTATTTTTTGAGGGAGAGAATCTTGGTGATAAAAATAATCACGAGCATCAGCGCAACGAACAGAATAATCTTACCCACTTTATCCAAAAATGCAGCCGCCATTCCAAAAAGAAATGAAAGCGACCAAACAAATATACGAATAGCTGATTCGGACATGCCTATCGCCATAAGTCGATAATGCAGGTGGTGAATACGATCGCCCTTCAGTGGGTTTTTACCGTTGAGAATACGGGCAAAGATTACGTAAAATGCATCAATCAAATAGACACCCAGAGCGGTTGCAACCGTTGCAACCTTTCAGCCCACCAAGAGCGCGAGTGAAGCGATAATAAAGCTCGCGAACATCGTACCACTGTCTCCGAGAAGTATTCGTGGACGCATTCCTAAAAACCAACCAATCAGTGCTGCAGGAATACAAATCGCCAAGATTGAGAATACAAATATCGAATTTTCATGAAGTGCAGGAGTCTGATCCACGAGATAAAATCGGACCGTAAGAATCCCGATGACTATAAATGCAATCGATGTCAGGCCAGAAGTCAATCCTGGAACTCCATCGCTCCAATTGACGCTATTAAATACGAGCACATACCACGCGATCGTAAAAAGCACTGGGATAATGAAGACTTCAAATCCGAATGCAGTAAATGAAAGCCAATCGAGCTGCAAGATACCACCAAAGAGATTAGAGACATAGCTGATCTTGATACTCGTGAGCCCAACTATCAGCCCCACAAGGATCTGAAGTGCCAGTCGGATCTTAGCTGGAACCGCAAACGGAGTTTCTCGAGGCTTGATCATCTCACCCGTTTTACCGGCTTTATCTTTCTCATTGTACTTATATATAGTATCAAGATCATCAAGGAAACTCACGGCCGTGACGATCGCTCCGAGTATGAGCAATACTACGAGTTTTTCGGAAATGCCGAGTAACGCGAGCGAACAGATCAAGAAATTGAGATAGAGAACAATGCCCACTCCAAATGGCACGGGTTTTCGATCGTGTCCATATGGACCTGGATTATCCAATAGTCCCAACTTTGGAAAGTATCGGAGTACCGCCCAAAACAGAGCACACGATATCAATGTAGAAGCTCCGAAAATAAAAAAGAATCGAGTAATGAGTTCGAGAGTCATATTATTTACCTTGAGATTTTAATTCGAGTTCAAGTCGTTTCTCACGCATATATTCCCTAAATTCAGCCCGCTTAAAGAGAGAAATATAGATCACCGTGGCAGTGATAATACCCAAAAATACATATCCAATAGAATTAAGGATCACTTTGAGATAGGTTGTAAAAAATATTCCCAAGATCATCATAGTGGAAGCCCAAATAACGGAACCTATGAGATTGTATGGCCAAAAACTTTTTGCCTTCATTCCCATTGCACCAGCGATAAATGGCACAAATGAACGAGTAAAATTATGGAATTTACCCAGCACTATAAACCAAGGGCCATTTTTGATGATCTGCTTCTCAAGAATCTTCTGCTCGGTTTTACCTATGCCAAAGGTATCGCCATAGTGATGAAGGAACGCCTTCCCATGCGAAACTCAGAGAATATATCCGATCCAATTGCCGAGCATTGCGCCAAGAGAAGAGAGAATGAGTACACCAATCAGATGGTCATGTCCATAAAATCCGCCAACCAAAAGCATCACCTGCTGCCCTGGAATCAAGACACCAATGACAGGAAAAGATTCGATACAGCTCGAGAGAAATACTATCAAGTAATTCCATGCGCCGATGAGTTTAATCTGATCGCCAATAAAGAGAATTGCACGCTCCACGAGATCTGGACGAAAAAGTGCGAGCACCGTGAGACCAAGCAGGATCAGAGTAAAAATCGTATTGATCGCCTTGGTTACAAAGCGAGAGAATTGGCCAGTTTGCATGCAGAGAGCATAGACGAAAGACCAAAAAATCCAAGAAAAAAGCGCCCTGAAGGACGCTCTTCTCTAACGAGGCTTATGAACATTTGGTGTTCGAATCGAATTCACCGTCGTATTTGCCTTAGGATATGTAATTGTTGAGCCGGTAGCTGTGGTCATATCGGGCACTGCCGCACCAGTGGAAGTAGTCAACGTAGCTCCAGTCTGAGTTCCTGGACCAGCAGCTACCATGCCCGTACCACTAGCAACTCCTGTATTAGTTGCACCAGACTCTGTGAGCCCACCAGTTGCAGTTGTTGGAGCAAGTGCCCCCGAAGCTACAGGAGGCGTTACGGCAACTACCGGTTTTGGCTTTATGGCGGTTGCGCCCGTCGAGACTACATGTGGAGGAACCTGACTACGAGAAAGCATGTTCGTACCAACCACGAGTCAGACTACCACGATACCTAAAATTGAAGCGAATATTCCTGCAAAACGCATTCGCTTTTTATTGTTCATAAATGCAGCGAGACCACTGAGAACTGGCTTTACAGGAGGAATCTCTGCATTTTGCACAGAAGGTGATTCCTGTTCGAGAGGAGCCACTGAGTCAGAAGCGTTCGAAATCTCCGTTGCCGCCTCAGAACTCTCTGGCGTAGTAAATTCGATCATCTCAGGAAGTGCCGAAGCAGGTTGAGTCACTTCTGGCTCAGGCCCCACTTCGACCATCTGTGGAAGAGTAAATACTTCGGTCGGTTCTAGAAGAGAAATCTCGGCTGTCTTTCCTTCTTCTTTAGGAGCTTCGATAATAATGCCGCCTTCGAGATCCTTAAAGAGATCATCAGCGTCACCCATATCAAGATTTGGGAAATATTCCTTAGGTTGAATTGGTACGATTGCCGCCTCAGGAATAAAGTCTGGATGTGGTGCTGGCTCTGACTTTGCCTCGGATTCGAGAGAAGTCACGAGCGCCTCTACAGCCGTCGCTTCCTGTGCAAGCGAGGTAGATGGCAGTGGAACTTCAATCTCAGCAGTATTCGGAACCTGGGTCATTACAACCGGTTCTGAAATTACTGACTCAGCCACCTTTTCGGGCTCTTTTTTAAAACCTGCGAGTGAAATACGCGCCTTTGGGGAGTCAGCTTTCGGTGCGGATTCGACAGGAATAACCGCAGCAGGTTCTGGAGTTACTGCAACGATGGCTTCGCGAGCGGTATCTTCGGCCTTCTGCTTTTTGAGCGAAGACATATTCAATTTTGTCATGGTTTTTGTAATTTTCTTGCTCACTCTACGCTAATACATTCGCAGTGTCAAAAAAGGGAAACCTCAGAATCAAATCATCCTCGATTCAATCATTTTTAAAGCCCCAATACAAGAATCATATTTTGGCTTTACAAAGAGAAATTATCGGTACAATGGGGCACATAAATCGCGAGCAGGCAAGACAACGCAAAAATAGCTTTGAAAGAAGCCTTCATGAACTCCCTCAAAGAGTTCATTTCTGTGTCTATTGCGAGAGACGATTTTTCAAATTTCGAATACCCTTTTTCATTTCTATGATTTACCGCAATATTGCGATTATCGCCCACGTTGACCACGGAAAGACTACCCTCGTTGACGCCCTTCTCAAACAGTCAGGAGTTTTCCGCGACAACGAAGCTGTCGACATTTGTGTTATGGACTCAAACGACCAGGAAAAAGAGCGTGGTATCACCATCTACGCCAAGAATACTGCCGTATTCTACAAGGACGTTAAGATCAACATCGTTGACACTCCAGGTCACGCGGACTTCGGTTCTGAAGTAGAGCGTGTTCTTCGAATGGTTGACTCAGTTTGTCTCGTCGTTGACGCCTACGAAGGCCCAATGCCACAGACGAAGTTCGTTCTCAAGAAGGCACTCTCACTCGGACTTCGCCCGATCGTTATCATCAACAAGATCGACAAGCCAACAGCTCGTCCAGATGAAGTAGTTGATATGCTTTTTGATCTCTTCGTTCAGCTCGGAGCAACCGACGAACAGCTCGACTTCCCAATCGTTTACGCGATTGCTCGTGAAGGAGTTGCGGTTCGCAATCTTAACGACGAGAAGAAGGATATTACTCCAATCTTCGACACGATCCTCGATCACGTTGCTGCGGCATCAAACGATCTTGAGAAGCCATTCCGTATGCAGATCGCAAACCTTGCGTACGACAACTACCTCGGTCGCCTCGGTATCGGACGTGTATACGAAGGAGTCGTAAAGGCTGGTCAGTCAGTTACTATCCTCGGAAACGACGGAGTAAAGCGAACTGGAAAGATCGCGAAGTGTTTCACTTCTCTTGGTCTTAAGCGTAACGAAGTAACTGCAGCAGAAGCAGGAGACATCGTTACGATCGCTGGTATCGCCGACATCTACGTTGGAGAAACGGTATCGAGTGTTTCGGATTTTGAAGCCATGCCACCAATTACCATCGATGAGCCAACTCTCAAGATGGAATTCCGTGTAAATGACTCTCCATTTGCAGGTAAGGAAGGTAAATTCGTTACTTCACGAAACATCCGCGAGCGTCTTGAAAAGGAACTCGAGATGAACGTAGGTCTCAAGGTAGACTTCGACGGTTCTGACGGAAACGGATACAACGTATCTGGACGTGGAGAACTCCACCTCTCAGTACTCATCGAGTCTATGCGCCGTGAAGGTTTCGAACTCTCAGTCGGAGCTCCGCAGGTTATCTTCCACGAAGACGGAGGAAAGAAGCAAGAGCCAATCGAACAGGTTACAGTATTCGTACCAGAAGGTGACTCAGGTTCTATCATCGAAGCACTCGGAAAGCGAAAGGGTCTCATCAAGAACATGGACACAAAGAATGGAATCACGAATCTCGAATTCGAAGTTCCAACTCGTGGACTCCTTGGATTTAGATCTCAGTTCGTTACACAGACAAAGGGTGAAGGTATTATGTACTCTGCATTCTCACACTACGAAGACTACAAGGGTCCTATCGAAAAGCGCGAAGTAGGTTCTATGATCTCTGGAGTCGGAGGAAATGCCATGGCATACTCACTCTGGAAGCTCGAAGAACGAGGACCAATCTTCATCGATCCACAGACTGAAGTCTACGAAGGAATGGTTATCGGAGAACACCTCAAGGGTGGAGACCTCGTTGTTAACCCAACAAAGAACAAGCAGCTCACGAATATGCGAGCCTCTGGAACAGACGAAGCAGTTCGCCTTACTCCACCACGCAAGTTCACACTCGAAGAAGCTCTCGATTACATCTCAACTGATGAGTACGTAGAAGTTACTCCATCAAACGTTCGAATCCGCAAGAAGGGTTTGACGGAAGGAGATCGCAAGAAGGGTGGGAAGTAATTCCTCAAGGTAAAAAAATCTCTCCGATTCGGAGAGATTTTTTTGTGAATAGCTTGGAAATGATTAATATACAACGTATATACATTGTACTATGAATCAAACAACTGCCACCAGTATTCGCCTGAATACGAAAATCAAACAAGATGCTCAGATTCTTGCTAAAGAAATGGGTACAAACCTGAGCACAGTAGCAAATATTTTGCTTGCTAATTTTGTGCGTCATCGCAGGCTTCGAGTCGACTTGGACGAAGAGGGATTTACTCCTGAAGAAAGCGCCCAAATTATGGAAGCCATAGAAGAACACAGATCTGGAAAAGATCCTGGAATACTTTTTGAATCAATGGAAGAAGCAATAGAATACATGAAAAAGATTCCCCAAGAATAATTCGAAGATAGCGCACAATTTCTTCATATTTTTTGTGTGCGTATCTTACTCAAAAAGAAATACCTCAAGCAATTCGCAAAACTCTCTACCCAAGACAGAGAATTTGTAGAAAAATCTTTGTGACTTTTCAGAGAAAACCCATTTCATAGAGATCTTCGAAATCACGTATTGAACGGAAAATACAAGAACCTTCGCTCCATAGACGCCGCATTCGACCTGAGAATTATTTTTGAAGAAAAGGACGGAACATACGAGCTTGTGACGCTCATTACACTCGGAACTCACTCCCATCTCTATGGTAAATAATCCCGCGACCAAAGAGTCTATTCTACGAGAACTCCGCATGATCCCCTGAGTTGGGAAGGCGGTTGCTCACGATCTATATGAGCTCTGAATCCATAAAATCGCTGATCTCATAGACAAAAATCCTAATCAACTCTATGCGGAGCACTGTAGGAAAAAATGACAAATAGTAGATCGCTGCATGCTCTATACATTCAAATGTGCGGTGTACTTCGCAAGCAACAAAACACACGATCCCGAGCTTCTCAAGTGGTGGAATTGGAAGGATTAGTGCTGTTGTGGTGCAAACTTTTGACTTTAGTGCATTCTCCGATACACTTCCCGCAATATTTTTTAGTCTCTAAAGGAGATAGAAACCCATGATTGTTTACGCGATTAAGAACTCATCAGAGTCAAACGAGAAGCTCATTCTTCGCTACAAGAAGATGTTCTTCCAGACACGCACCAACAACAAGCTTAAAGCTTCCGCTCAACACCAGCGTAAGGTTTCGGTGCGAAAGCTCCGAGAAAAAGCGATTGTTCGCGAATTTTACCGCACTGCGGCAAAGAATAACATCGCATAGTTTTACACCACAAAAAAGCGAGTCCGCAAGGGCTCGCTTTTTTGACGCCTGAGAGAATTTGCGGTAGTCTATTTTTAGACAAAAACCAAAACAAAATATGCACTTTCTCGAAGACGGGGTAAAAAACCCTCTTTCCGCTCTCGACGCCCTCACTCAGATCGAACAAGAAACCTCTGCGGTACTTGATCCTCTCTCAATTGTAGAGGCATCAATCGAAACAATTGAAGCCCTTCCTGCTCCGGTTATTACAACTGCTCTTGTGATCGAAGAAGTGCCTTCCATTGATCCACTCGGTACAATCGAAGCACCAACAGCTTCAATTTTGGAGATCAAAAAGACTCCAAAGTTCAATATAAGCATCTTTGATTCATTCAAGTTTCTGCTTCACTATATCGCTGTTTCTGTTGCGGTATTTGCGATTCTCTTGGTAAGCACAAATTGGAGCGCATATTACACGATTGCCATGAATGCCATCAATCCTGGTGCACTCAAGGCATCTGGCATGGAAATCGCCGACAGCCTGAATAAATCCCGCATTACGGTATTTGCGAACGCAGACTCCGAAAACATCGAAGCAGCTGGCAAAAAAGAAACTGCTGAAACGATCAAAAAGCAGCTAGAAGCAGACAATGTTCAGATCAAAGAAGATCCATTTTCGATGAAGCATCTTATTCCTTCTGAGCCAAATATTCAGGTTGGATTTGATATTACACCCTACGAAAATCGCATCATTATTCCAAAGATCGGTAAGAATATTCCCCTCGTTGATATCATGTCTACGAACACCTTCGACTTCGACCACATGGAAAATATTTTTATGCAGGAACTCGAAAAAGGTGTGGTACGATATCCAGGAAGCGCCCTTCCAGGCGAACAGGGAAACTCGTTCATCTTTGGACATTCCTCAAATTATCCATGGCTCAAAGGGAGCTATAATGATATCTTTGCCCTCCTCGACGACCTCGAGTTCGGCGATCAAATCATCGTCTACTACAATCAAAAAAAATTCGTCTACGTCGTCAAAGAAAAGAAGGTTGTAAAGCCAGGTGATGTTAAAGTACTCGACCGTGATCCAGCACAAAAAGAACTCTCGCTCATGACATGCTGGCCAGTCGGAACTACCCTCAAGCGTATGCTCGTATTTACAGAGCTTCAAGAAACTTCTCATAAATAGTCTATGAATCTCCTCGAGACACCATACATCCTCAGTGTTCAGACACTTCAAAAGCCATTCTCGCCAGATGAATATATCATCGCGGGCGGGGTGCTCATATGTGCCATTGGGGCTTATTTGCTTCTGCCGATTATTACGGACGCCTACGACGCAATGATCGCAAAAAAGAATAAAATCATCAAGAAACAAGCGCTCAATGATCTCATAATGATGAAAGAAATCCAATCCGAAATCGACGAAGAAATGAAGCAGGCAATGATTCGTACGGCGCTCAGAGAAAAGGCTGCAGCCTAATCGAGATGCAAATCGAACAATCGGAAATCCTCTGGGTTTCCGATTTTTTGATAGTGATCATAGAGTTGAGCTGCTGCCTTTGTCAGAGCAATATTTTCGTTCGCGAGAAAGTCACCGAGGAGTCATTCTTGAGGTTGATCAACACGAATTCGAGAGATGATACCTGAGTTTACTGCGGCGATAAGAGCCTTTTGATGTGTTGGCGATCTCGGTGGTGGAACGAGCGAGAAGAGTTGTTCGTCCAGGAGGTAAATATCCTTGGTCGAATAGATGAGACTGGCTAAATTGACACCAAGAGTCACTGGCGCATGCTCAAAATCGACCACGAATGCATTGAGCTCTGGTACAAAATATCCAAGCTCGATATAGAGATTTTTGATTCGATCAGCGATAGCTTTTTGAGAGATATTTTCAAGATGGAGTGGAATACCTGTGGCAAGAGCGTTATCCAAGAGTGACTCAAAGCAGGCAAGCTCGAGGGATTCGGGATAGACTTCTGAGTACTGCTTTGGGATTTTTGTACGGAGGAGCTCTGGATTGTGATGCTCCGTGAGAAACTTACCCATATCAAAAATGCCTCCGAACTCGTAAGTGAGAGGCATTCGAAATTGAAATATCTCTGCTGGGCCAGATATTTCAAGGATACGATCAGCAAAAACGCTATGCACTATTCAAAAAACTTAGCAATAACCGAAAGCGCCATTCCGAGGATAAACATACTTATAAGTGCAAGATGTTTATGGGAGTCTTTGTGTACGAGCGGCAAGAGATCAGAGGCACCGATATAGAGCAGACTTCCTCCTGCAAATGCGAGCGGATATGCAAGCAACTCAGGCGAGAGACCATTCAGAGCAAAAAGCGCAAGAAGTGCTCAAATTGGAGCCGCAAGAGCAAAAAAAGCGAAGAGTAATTTACGTTTCTTTGCGTCGAAATGTGCTCGCTTTGCGAGGCCTGCAAGCGAGAGTGAAACTGGAATCTGATGCACTAAAACACCCAGTGTTACGAGCATTCCCAGCTCGACACCAGACGAAAATCAGGCCCAAATTCCTACTCCATCAAAGAGCGTATGGACGATGAGTCCACTAAATGACCAGAGTGAAAGCGAATGAAAGTGGCAATGATCCTCAACACATGGATGTACAATACTGGCATTTTCGAGCACATAGACTACGAGAAATCCGAGCAAAAATGTATAGACCGCATGGGGATTTGTCGCGATAGCCTCAGGATAAATATGTACCAGCGCCACACTCGTCATCGCACCAGCGCCAAGAGCGATGAGCTCAAGGGAGAGGGATTCGATAAATTTTGTCCGTGCGAGCAAGAGACCTGTCAGGCTTGCAAGAAGGACGAGTACGAGAGAAATGAAGATCATGAGGGGTATTTTATAGAAAGCGAGGATTTGGCAAATGGGATGGGATATTCTCTTTATCTATGAGACTTCCTTCGTAGAAAGAGGGAATACTTGTTTCTTCGTTTGCTGTGGAACTCGCGGACCTTTCGTTATGGAGAGCTTGTTTGGGTGTGTTTAGTGAATGAACTGACTCTTGAGCCTTTGCTCGCACAGTCCTCGCTGCACTCCAGAAATCAAATATCCCCTCTTTCTAAAGACCTTTTAATCATTACTTCGCAAACATCACATTTGGTGCATCGGTGGCCTCATCGAGGGCTTTACGCATGGCCATTTCATCCATATTTTTTCAGATGAAGACGAGCTTACTCATATTGCCATCTTTTCGGTCTTCTTTGGTGTCAGGCACCATCGTCATGCGTGCACCAGTACGTTGGAGAATAAATCGCCCATGACCCGCAATCTGCACAAAACCCTTCGCGCGAAATACGTCATTATCGAGTGAATCAATAAATCACTTGAGCTCGTCAGCGATGAATGGCTTCTCAGACTTATAGAGAAATTGCGTGATATCCGAATTATGTGTATGCCCCTGTGTCCCCTGTATTTTGAGCTCTTCTTCGATCTCGTCAGTGAGTTCAAATCTACCAGAATCGAGCAGATACCGCATATCGACCTCCCCTTTTACCGCTTCAACAATGGTTGCATAGTAATTGACGCGGCGGATAATTTCTTTGATTTCTTCGATACGGCTTGGTTCGGCGAGGTCGGCCTTGTTGATGACGACGAAATCTGCAAATTCGATCTGTTCGAGCGTAGTTTTGATATCAGTGAGCACTTTCGCCTCAAAATTCTCAGCATCAATGAGACAGATAATCGAATCCAGCTTTACGCGACCTTCCATATCCTGCATGAGAAAACTCTGTGCAATAGGAAGTGGCTCAGACATTCCAGAAGCCTCAATGATAATATGGTCAATCTGGCGACCTGAATTAAGAAGTCGGTCAATCGCCGAAATAAAATCCTTGCGGACGACACAGCAGATACAACCATTATTGATCTCGACTACTTCCTCGTCTGAGCGCTCGATGAGATCGCCGTCGACGCCTTCTTCGCCAAATTCATTCTCGACGATGGCGAGTTTACGGCCATTGGCATTTCGGACTATGTGATTGAGGAGTGTGGTCTTACCAGCTCAGAGAAAGCCGGTAAGAATAGTGATCGAAATAGGTGGTTTCATAAGTGAGATTTACGGGGTCAGATGGTTGTATTTTTACTCATTCTCTTCTCTGAGCCATTCTGGCCAATTATCTTGGTAGGTTGCCCATACTTCGGGTCCTTGGGCGAATTCCTCGTCAGTAAGGAGCGCACTATCGAGGAGTTGTTCCATATATGTTTTATTTTCGTTGATCGAGATAACAACGAGTTCTTGGCGTCGATCTCCGTAAGGCTCAGCTGCAAAATCCTCGAGTTCAGCAATGATATCAGGATATCATTCGAGTTCTTCGTGTGTGAAACTTGCTGCCCAGCGGCCAGCAGGATCCACTCGAACTGATCAACCTGCCTGCCCCCAACTTCCAGCAATATCATTGCGAGAAGCAAGCCAGAATACACCCTTTGAGCGGATTACTCCAGGCCAATCGCCATTGGCAACTTCTAAAAATCGTTCTGGATGGAACGGCTTGTTACGACGGTATACAAATGAAGTGATGCCATAGGATTCTGATTCTGGAGCATGAGTATGATGACCACCTTCTTCGAGTTCTTTACGCCAGAGCGGGCTGGATTCTGCTTTTTCGAAGTCGAAGAGTCCGGTATCAACGATGTCAGTGAATTCGACACGGCCATGGTTCGTTTCGATATATTTCGCAGTCGGCTGGAGTCATTTGAGAATCTTTCTGAGGATTGTTTTTTGATCTTCGTCGAGCGAATCGATTTTGTTAACAACGAGAACATCACAAAATTCAATCTGTTCAACCAGCAGATCGACAATATTTCGGTGGTCGTCTTCTGTAGCACTGAGTCCACGATCTTCGAGATTTTGCTCACTTGAGAAATCCTCCAAAAAATTAAGAGCATCCACAACTGTCACCATAGTATCAAGTCGTGCGTATTGTGAGAGATCAATGCCGGTTTCTTCGTCTACATAGCTAAATGTTTGAGCGATAGGAACAGGCTCGGCAATACCGGTAGATTCGATGATAATGGCATCATATTCACCATTTTGTGTGATGCGCTTTACCTCATTTAAAAGATCTCATCGAAGCGTGCAGCAAATGCATCCATTTGTCATTTCGACGAGAGTTTCCTCTGTACGAGAAAGCTCAATATCATTTTTGACCATCTTTGCATCGATATTGATTTCACTCATATCGTTCACGATGAGTGCCACCTTATATCCATCGCGATTATGGAGAATATGCGTAAGCAGAGTTGTCTTACCTGCTCACAAAAAGCCTGAGAGAACCGTAACGGGAATTATGTGTTTGGACATTGCAATAAGTAAGGATTTCTGGGAGTATACCACAGCTGTCAAGAGGTATCTTTTGTCATTGCGAGCGAAGCGCGGCAATCCAGGAAGGTGAGTATCTATTGAATTGATCTATTCTGGATTGCTTCGTACCTCGCAATGACGGGAACTGGAGTTCAGTTAGAACGCGGCTCCATGATGGTACTTCGAACCCTTCCATATCTCTTTAACGCGATATATTTGTTCAAGCACCATCAGTAGCGCGAGAGAATGCGGAAGAGTGAGATCACTGAGTGAAAATTTTGTATCGATGTACGGAGCAATCATCTCCCTATCGACTCAGAATGCCCCTCCAATCACAAAGGTTACATCCTCTGCGCGATCGAGTTTTGTACGGAGCGTGCCTGCAAATTCCATGGTGGACAATTTTTTACCAAATTCGTCGAGCAGGACAATTTTGAGTTTTTCTTTGCGAAGATATTCCACAATTCGCTCAGTCTCACGCTTAGGAATAATTTGGGATTCTGCGAGTTTTTCGGGCTTGATAATGACGATTTGAACGCTCTCTCAAAGGCGTTTTTTGTATTCGCTGATCGCCTTGTCGAAATGAGAAAATGAGTCTGAGACTGCGATAACGCGCATAATAAAAAAGAAGAAGATCACATTGTAGTTATTTTGCTTTGACACACCACTCCTTTTTTATACTATGTAGCCACTTTTTTCGCCACCATAGCTCAGTTGGTAGAGCAACGGTTTTGTAAACCGTGGGTCGTCGGTTCAATTCCGACTGGTGGCTCCATTTTTTTCGGGTCGGTTCCAGAGTGGTCAAATGGGGAGGACTGTAAATCCTTTGGCTTCGCCTTCGTAGGTTCGATCCCTACCCGGCCCACCATTTTTCGCTCCTTCGGAGCTCCAAACAGCACGCCATTAAGTTTAAGCGAAAAATGCCCTCCGAAGCTTTAGCGAAGGACGGGCAAAATAAAAGTACACCCTAAAGATCGAAAGTTTCCGCCCGGATGGTGGAATGGTAGACACGACGGTCTTAGAAGCCGTTGCCGCAAGGTGTGAGAGTTCAAGTCTCTCTTCGGGCACCAGAGAAGATAACTCGTGAGAGTTGGGAACACATTCCAGATTCAAACGATTTCTCTTCTGAAATCTTTTTTTATACCGGCGTTATCGTATTAAGCGAAGCGCGGCAAACACCCTTTTTATGAAAAAAGCAATTCACCCAGCGTTTCACGACGTTAAAGTAATCTGCTCATGTGGAAACACATTCGACACCAAGTCTACCCTCAAGGATGACATCAAGGTGGAAAGCTGCATGAAGTGTCACCCGTTCTATACTGGTGAGAAGCGTATTCTCAAGACATCAAGTGTCGACAAGTTCTACGCTCGTCAGCAAAAGACTGCAGGTCTCGGAAAATAATCTCCCCGATCTCAAAATCCCCTCCCAAGCTCGCAAGAGCGAAGGAGGGGATTTTTTTAATACAGTCATGAAAAAACCCAGTATTACACTGGGTTTTTTGAGAACATTATCCCAAACAAGATTGCATCTTTTTGCCTAAGACATGAGATGTAACTGGTTTGATAATATATGCCTCGGCGCCGACTTCTTGGCTTTGGTTTTGGGATTCCTGACTGGCATCACCCGAGAGAAAGAATACGGGCAGATTTGGAAATTTTTGTTTTATTTCCTTGCAGAGCTCAAAGGCAACCTTGAGCCCTGCAATACTGACATCCAAGATACAAAGACTTTCTTCTCCAGTAAGTCCATCCATACACGTACGTGGAGATGTATATTGCTTGATTTCAAGCATACTCGATAAGAGTGTCATCTGAAAGGCAAGAATCCCTCTTTCAGGTGGTCCGTCATCCAGTATTACTACCTTTTTTCGCTTCGGCGTTCCCATCTTCTTCACCCTTCAAAAAAAAATCGTCACTGCATTTGGTGATACAACGATCACTGTTCTCACTATAGATTTAATAGTTAATTATTTCTTAATTTTTTGAGACAAAATAAAAGACCTCACAGCGAGGTCTTTTATTTTTGGTGAATCTAACTGGCAGACACGTCTTTCAGTACAAAGAAGTTAAACAAAATATAGCTCGACACCAAGAGCACAACTCCAATAACGATATAGAGAAGGATCTTTTTTGCTTGTTTAATTTTCTCATCGTCGCCGCCAGAGCTGAGGACGAGCCATCCTGCATAGAGGACGAGCACAACGATAACAATCGCGAGAAATCCATTAATGTAATTTATGATACTCGTCATCACGCTGATCGCGCCTGAGAGATTTGGATCTTTAATACGACAGATGCTAAAGAGCAGTGGTGCATCACACTTTGCTTCTCCGTAGATGCTCTTAACGAGGACCGCAGGGAGCTTCATAATAATAAATCCAATGAGCGCAGAAATGATGGTTTGTTTTCCTTTTTTGACCATTTCTTCGTCACCTCCAGCTGTAACAATGCGGAAGAATGCAAAGAACGCCATTGCGAGAAATCCAAATGATGCCAATATCTCGAGTAAATGGACAAATGGATAGACCATTTTGTCGAGGAAGAGCATCGACGTAAATCCGTTTACATTCTTGTTATAGAGCGTATCTACAAAGACAAAGGCTGCCTGCATGACGATGATACCGATCGTCGTCCAAAGTATCGTATTGCGCCATTTTTTGATGTCTTCGTCCGATCCACCCGAAAACAGCATGCGGAGGACTGAGATAACCAAATAAAGAATCGCGACAAATACAAAGAGGTTTTTAGCATCCCTTGCGATATTTATAAACAGTGCATATGCGCCTCGCTCTCCAGTGCTACTCGCTCTAAAATATGAGAATGTATTTCCAAAAGTAGATCCAAAAGATCATTCAATCGAGGATATAAAATCAGTATCCGCATAGCTCTCGCGGGCATTTCATTCTCGGCGACCATTTTGGAAGTCGAGCTCTTCACGACTGCTCGTCGGTGTAAATACCGTGTCCGCAAAGACTGGCAAAGCTATTCCACCAAATGCAAAAGTCAGCATCAACGTCGCAAGTACTCGAGAAAGGAGGCGATTCATGAGAAGAAAAAAGAAAATCCCGCACATTGTAGCGCGGGATTCATAAATGGCAACATAGCATTAATCCGTATTAACTCGGCATAATTCCAAGACGTGCCTCGATCTCCATGTCGACGTATTCCTTTTTGCGCCCATACATTTTTCGAGAATATTCTTTGATGATCTTGGCAACTTCTGGGTTTTTGTAACTGTTATCCCAGATGGTCTTCATATCGAATGGACGAGTCGTCGCATTGTCGATATTGAGTTTGCAGTAGGTTGTGTAATTGGCGATACCAATAATGTCCTGCTGTGAGAGCAGTGGAGCATATTCCTTTTCGAGGTATTCGGCATCTTCGGCACCCACCTTAAAACTCATGATAGTTCCGGCATTCCCGAATACAGCATCTTTGATCGATGGCTTGTCGGATTTACCCTTCGCTGAGCCAATCTGTGCGATGTACTGGTGCGCCATGATGAGGGCGAGGTGGTACTTGCGGGCTTCGGAGAGGATTTCGCCGAAAGTATCGGTCGCGAAGTTCTGGAATTCGTCGACATAGAGGAAGAAATCCTTTCGCTGATCCTCTGGAATATCGGCACGAGACATCGCTGCCATATTGATCTTTGAGACAAAGATCAGACCGAGAAGCTGAGCGTTGAGATCACCGATCATACCCTTTGAGAGATTGACCATGAGCACTTTACGGTCATCCATTACGGATCTGAGATTAAAGGCCGACTTTGGCTGACCGATAATATTACGGATGGTTGTATTTGTAATGAATGGTCCGAACTTCGAGCTAAAATACGGGATCATTTCTTGTTTTTCACGATCTCCTGTATTGGCGTATTCATGTTCCCAGAAGGCCTTTACGACTGGATTTTTAACCTTGGAGACTTTGTATTTCATAAAGGCATCATCGACAAAGAGACGTGGTACGTCGATGAGTGTTCCTCCTTCGTCTTCGTCATCCATGAGAGTGAGACATCCATTTCGGAAATAGTGCTGGATTCGTGGTCCGAAGACTTCTTCATTAAAGATCTTGATGAATATCGATGTCGCATCGAGGGCGGCACGGTCTTTTTCGACAGCACGGAGGGCAGGATCCGTCGAGATAACCTCGAGCATATTAAGTCCCATTGGGCGCTCGTAGTCGGCAGGATTAAAGATGATGATATCCTTGGCACGCTCTTTTGGAGCATACGCAATGATATCTTCTACGAGATCGCCATGCGGATCAATCACACAGAGTCCATCGCCATTCCAGAGATCCTGGCGAGCAAGGTATGAGAGGAATACTGACTTACCTCCTCCTGATTTACCAATGACGTAATGGTGACGTCCTCGGTCCTTACGAGAGAAATAAATCGGAGTTTTGGTATTGCGGTATTCATTCCATCCCATGAGCACTCCATCGGTATAGAGTGGGAAGCCACCGAGATGACGATGCTTTTCTTCGGCAATTGGATTTTTAGTCGGATCAATCGCCTTCCCCTTATCAGGACCATCCTGATGGATTGGCACAATCTCGCCGGTGGTACTCACAAAATTGCGACCTTCATCGCGTTTTAAAATCTTGTTTTCGTCTACAGCAAGGACAACGGTAGGATCTTCGGTGAGGACATTTCCAGTTGCATCGCGTCGGTAATCTGAGAGAACGAGCTTATCTTTGAGTACTTTGAGATTGTGTGGTGGAGCGATCATCTTGTATTCGAGCCACTTCAGGATCGGCGACTTGTTGTAGTTAATGTCTGGAAAGTGGTAAATCGTCGAAAGTTCATCAACCGAAAACACGCTCTTTGCCTGCAAAAACCCAATCATTCGGAATCTATACGCAAAGTAGCGGATCGGAGCAAAAAAGAATGCCAGTGCGTCTTCGATCTGAGGATTATCGAGCTTGTTGTTGTATTCGTCAGTAAACATCGACATAGCGCCGACGAGACTTTCGAGCGCATTTTTTGCACTCATCGAGTCATCGGACGAGACCAGAAGTCGCAGCGAAGCCTGATATCCTGGCTGACCTGCGGATTCACCGACAGCCTTGTGGGATTCTTGTTCTGCCTGATTAAAGATCTTGTACGAGTCACCAGAAGCCGCACCTGGAGCCGCAGTCGAACCATCGCCTGGCGTATTCGTGAACATATCAAATATCCAAACGATCGGTGCAAAAAGCATCTTGATCGCCTCCCATACAAAACTGTCCTTGGAGCCCTTCTTGTATTGTCCTTTTGCTACCATTCCGGCAGCATTTTTGGCTTTTTTATTCCAAGAAGAACCACGCGGTTTTACAACAATTTGGAATGCTGCCTTGTCCGTCTTTTTAAGCGAACCAAAATTGTTAGTAAGCGTCGAGAGTGGATCGTCTTCAAAATATTTGTAGGTCTTAAGCGGGAAAATATCATCATTTACTTTTCCAATCGAAGCTGCTCGGAGCGTGAAGCCCGCAGGCTTGATATCAGGAAATTGCGAAGCCTTAATAATACATACCTCCGCATCCGGATAGTTAGAAGTAATCTGCTGTGTAATCAGGCTCGCGTAATCGCGATAAGTCACGATATAAAACGAAAGCTGACCATCCGAATAGATAAGCTCGAGCGAAACTTTCGCATGATCAAATATAAAATCCTTGAGTGAATCCCAAAAAGTGATATTTGAAACTTTGTGGATCGACTTATAAAAAATGGACATGATTCCCATCTTTTCTTTGAAGTCTTTTTTGGTTTCCTTCTCTTTGTCGAGCTTGGAGTCCGCACGTGGAAGTGTGACGCGCATATAGACAAGGCGTCGAGCATTGTAGATCTCATACATCACGCGTATCAGCTTGAGCAGGAGAAACAAAAGAATGAGGAGCAAGACGACATTAAAGATCACCGAAAGGACATTCATGAGAATATCCACAAAGTCGGTACCACCTGATGCAGTAGCTTGTGTAGTTTTTTGGGGAGCATTACCGGCAGTTTTTCCTGCACCAGCAATACCTGCCGCATGGGCAGTAGCAATGAGTTCGAAGAACATATCGAAGGTTACGTTTCCTTTATGCTACCACGAAGCGAGGGCTGTCGCAAATTTGTGCATGTGCTTTTGCCTTTACAGACACAAAATCGTGTGTATTCTCGGAGAAATAGCGCGCATTTATCTCCTTTTTTTGTGCGCATGATGCAATTGATCGGTTCTATTGCCATTCAGGGTTTGTCGGGACAACGAGTAGACGTAGAAGTGGATATCGCAACGGGTATTCCCGCTTTTTCAATTGTTGGACTCGGTGATGCTGCTGTACAAGAAAGTCGTGAGCGCGTTCGCAGTGCTATAAAGAATTCTGGGTATAGTTTTCCATCAAAGCGAATCACGGTAAATCTCGCACCCGCAGACACTCGCAAATCCGGACCTTCTTTTGATCTCCCCATCGCTCTCGGGATTTTGCTGGGTGAAAATATCGTAAGCGAACGCGATCTCGCTACGACATATTTTTTATGAGAACTCGCACTCGATGGCAAAATTAGAGAGATTGCATGAGTACTTCCAGCGATCCTATTTGCAAAATCTCACGGCGCATCCTGTGTGGTTATTCCCAAATGAAATCTCGACGAAGCATCGCTCGTCCCAGGGATCAGCGTGCTCTGAGCCGAAAGCCTTAACGAGGTTGTCGAATACATCCAAAAGACCGGTGAACTCACTACCCCCACCCCTCACAAACCAAAAGAACGTTCCATTCCCGAAGTAGACTTTGCATCCATTCGTGGGCAAGATCGAGCAAAAAGAGCGCTCCTTATCGCCGCAGCTGGAGGACATAATATTCTCCTTGAGGGGCCACCAGGATCGGGCAAAACTATGCTTGCAAAAGCACTCGAAGGGATTCTTCCGGAGATGAGCTTTGATGAGATTTTGGACGTATCAAAGATCTATTCCGTCGCAGGACTTCTGGACCGCAAAACTCCACTTATTGAAACTCGTCCATTCCGCAAAATACATCATACGGCAAGCGGAGTAAGTATTATTGGCGGCGGAACCAAATCTCGCCCCTGAGAAGTCAGTCTCGCGCACCGCGGAGTACTCTTTTTGGATGAATTCCTCGAGTTTGATGGACACCTCCTCGAAATGCTCAGACAGCCACTCGAAGATGGCACAATCACGGTCACGCGAGTCCATGCAAGTTTTACCTATCCGGCAAAATTCCTCCTCATCGGAGCCATGAATCCATGCCCCTGTGGTTATCTCTGAGATCCCGAAAAACCCTGCTCATGCAGTGAACGTGATATCGAAAAATACCGCGCCAAACTCTCTGGACCTATTCTTGATCGCATCGATCTCTTCGTCAATGTTCCCAGACTTAAAGTCGAAGAAATCGAAAGCACCCGCACACCAGCAACCACGAAGAACTCCAGATCCGCGTCAATGCTGCTCGTCAAAAGGCGCGAAAGCGATTCCTTGGTCTTGCCAAGGAATGTAATAGTGAAATCACCCCCAAAGAAGTCGAAAAACTCTGCTACATCCGCCCCGACGGCATGAAGATGCTCAAAGACGCCGTCGCGAGACTCTCACTCTCCATGCGCAGTTACTACCGGCTTATCCGCGTAGCCCGAACCATTGCCGATCTCGAAGACGCCGATGAAATCACCCTTGCACATGTCGCAGAAGCGCTGTCATATAGAGGGGAGAAGTAAATTCAAAGAAAAATTGCATTGATGTCTTTGAAAGTTTTGCAAAAGCACAAAACTCCACTATTCTTCCAAGGCAGTCGAATCAACCCGAATCTGCAGATGAGATGACTACGGAATAGATGCAAAATCATGGCTTGCCGTGTTCTATTCAATACCATCTCATTAAGCATAGGTGTTTCTGGATACGTCCGAGAATAATCCTATGCTTTTTCTATGTTCGAAACGTTGAGATAAGAAAGAGTTTCTTGTCTTTTCCGGATATTTCTTCACGAATATGTATCCCATATTCCACTCAACACTTTGAAGTATCACGTATCTCAAAATTTCTTCTTCCGTTAATCAATTTCATTGTAAAAAATGGAATGATTCTTATTGATTCAATGGCACAAAAAAAGACCTGTTTACGCTTTGTTCGATCATGTTTTGTATTTACAACATCCAAATAGTGAGCAAGGAAAACAGGTCTTTTGAGTGACTTCGCAACAATTTTTGTATGCGCACTACAAAATTCAGTGATTTTCGTATCTAACTGAGCCCCTGTTACTGTTTCTAATATTCGATCTTTCCCCACCATGCTTTTTGTTTTAACAATTCATGACGTGATTATATGATCGAATACGAAATAAAAATGCCCAGATAAAAAAATTCTTTGAATTTTAAAAGAGGTTCTTTATTCAAATCTCAACGCATCGATTGGTTTCAAGCTCGCGGCCTTATACGCCGGATAAATCCCAAACCCGATCCCGACGAAACATGAAAACCCTACTGCGAGACCAAGTGTGGAGAGTGTAATCACTCACTGAATCACCGAAGAAAGCGCAAAAACCGTGAGATACGAAAGCGCGATCGCAATTCATCAGCCAAAGAGACAGAGGAGGAGGGATTCTGTGAGGAATTGGAGAATGATATCGATTTTTTGAGCACCGATAGCCTTTCGGATACCGATTTCTCTCGTGCGTTCAGTGATGGAAACAAGCATGATATTCATGACTCAGATTCATCATACAACGAGCGAGATAACGGCAATTGCTCCTAAAAAGAGCGTAAGTGCACTAGTGATCTGACTGACCGTAGAGATCAAATCCGCCTGATTATTGATCGAATATGGACGATCGTTTTCATTGGTGATCGCAAAATAGCCATCAAGCACGCGCAAGAGGCGTTCTTTTGTGGGCGTGAGATCATCGGTCGTGGCTGTAGTAATCGCAACCGTAGAATAATAACTTGTCCCTAAAAGCTGGTCCTGTGCGGTTGATACCGGAATATAAGCCGTCTCATCGGCATTTCCAAACGACTGCTGTCCTTTGGATTTTGTGACGCCAATGACTCTAAAAAGTGACGATCCAATACGCACAGATGCCCCGAGTGGATTCGCACCACTTCCAAAAAGCGTAGAAGCTGTGCTCGAACCAAGAATTGCTACGGATTCACTATTTTTGACCTGATCATCCGTAAAAAATGTACCAGATGCGAGCTCCGTATTTCGGACTTTTGCATAGATCGGCTCAACACCGTAGATGGTGATAGAGAGATTTTTATCCGCATTGATGATCTGTTTACGCGTCGACATCTCAGGCGAGACGTCGACCACTCAAGGCACTTCTCTGATACGCTCAACGAGGGCTGGAGTGAGGATGTCAGTTCGTGATTTACCAGCGGTTTTGCTGCGTACATCAGACTGTCTCGAGCCACCAGGAGTGAGCGTGAGCAAATTAGAACCCAACGACTGAACATTTGAGAGGATGCTATTTTGTGCACCCTGACCAATTGCCAAAAGTACCACCACCGAAAAAACTCCGATAATAATCCCCAGACTCGAAAGTCCGGCTCGAAGCTTATTCGAAGTAAAGGTGCGAATAGCGTTCGCAGAGTGCTCAAAAATGGTCATTATTCAAAAATGTTACCGTCGCGAATACGGATAATACGGGTGGCTCTTGCGGCAACTTCTTCTTCGTGGGTGATGAGGACAATGGTGATTCACTCCTTATTAAGGCGCTCAAAAAGCTCCATGACTTCTTCACCTGTTTTGGTGTCGAGCGCACCGGTTGGTTCGTCCGCAAGGATCAATTTTGGATTGGCAACGAGCGCTCGTGCTATCGAAACGCGCTGCTGCTGTCCTCCAGAGAGCTGATTTGGCAGAGAATCCAACTTGTGTCCAAGACCAACACGCTCAAGTGCTGCTTTAGAGAGCACTGTACGCTCAGATTTCTTTACACCTTTATATGAGAGTGGCAGAGCTACTTGATCAATTGCGCTCACACGAGGAATGAGATTATATCCCTGAAAAACAAACCCCACTGATTCGCCTCGAAATCTCGTCAGCGCCTCATCATCGAGAGTCGCAACATCGACTCAACCGAGGAGATATTTGCCAGAAGTCGCCGTATCAAGGAGTCCGATGATATTCATAAGTGTCGACTTCCCTGATCCGGATGGTCCCATGATCGCGACAAAATCCCCCTCTGCAATCGAGAGTGAGAGACCTGTGAGTACATAGATCTCTTCTCCTGCCACGATGTAGGATTTTTTGATGTCACTCAGTTCAATCATTTTGCTTTTCATAGACTGTTTGAATTATCCTCCAGCTCTTGCACCACCTCCACCTGCCGCTCATCCTTGCCCCCCTGCTCCAGCAGGTCTTGTTCCACCTGCTCCACCACGCTGTCCACCGAAGATACTTCAGATATTAAATCCACCAGATGCGACCCCACTCGTTGCGGCATATGGGCGAATAACGATACGCTGACCTGGAGTTAATCCCTCAGTAATCTCAATCTTATCTGAGTCAGATTTACCAATTTTGACTGTCTGAGTCCTGAGACTACCGCTCGAGAACACCTGTACGAATTTATTTTCTTTGCCATCTTGAATAGCGCTCAGTGGAGCTACCACAACGTTATCTACACGATCCGTGATAATACGCGCCGAAGCCGTCATTGCGTCATAGAGCTCAACTCCATCTGGCTTTGCGAGTACAAATTTAACTGTATAACTCACAACTCCTGAGGTTTCGGTCGGAACAGACTCGACGAATGAAACCTTTGCATCAAAAGATTTCATGCGATACGAATCAAAAGTAACCTTTACGGGCATTCCAATCTGGATTTTAACTGCCTGCGTTTGGTCAACGAGCGCGGTGAGTTGGACGATATTGCGATTTTCGACAGTAATTCCTGCGGTCGTAGTTGCCTGCTGTCCTTTGCGGATAGCAACTGCACTAATAACACCATCAACAGGAGCGATGAGTCGATAGTCCGCGCGTGTAGCCTCGAGCTTCGCCATATTGAGTTCAGTACTTTTGATGTCATTTTCTTTTTGGGCAATTTCCGTCGATTTTGGCCCAGCAACGAGATCATCATAGGTAGCCTGTCCAGCTCGAATAGCATCTTCGTAACCAGAAATATCGAGCTTTTTGGCGGCAATCTTTGCGTCATAATCGAGTCCAGTTTTGATAAGATCGGACTTCATCTTTTTGATAGAGTTTTGAAGCTTGAGGAGATCAAGCTGACTGCTTGAGAGACTCGCTTCTTTGGATGCTACCGAACTCTGTGTAGAGAGCTCGATTGTACTCACAGTCGTACCGGTTGCGAGATCGCGGATATTGTTATCTACACTCGTTATCCAGCCCGAAAACTTTGAATTAAAACTCGAGATACTCGAACGATATCCATCAAGAATAGTCGAGCTCAGAGCCCCTCCAACAACTGAAGCTTCGATCAACTTCTTCATAGTCGTATTAAAGTCCGCGAGTTTTTTGGTGACGTCTTCGGTCTGATTTGCGAGCCCATTTGCATCCGAAATACTCGCGCTCGCAGGATTAAAATTATCTGAAGCATCCTCAAGTTTTGTTATCCCGTCTTGGATACCAACATATGCAAAATTTGCCTCAGAGCGGAGCTGGGTATTGCCGAGCTGCACCAATATCGCGTTATTTGGATCATCAACCATGAGGATCTTTTTATAGGTCACCATCGCATCTCTCACATCCTTAATAAGCGAATTCGCATTATTGAGAGTTGTCTTAATACGAGAGTCGCCATCTGCCTTGGTCTGCGCAATAGTTTCTTGTTCGGTCTTTTTTGTGTACTCGAGGTCGAGTTTCATGCTGTCGAGCTTTTTATTCATCGTATCGAGATTTTGCTCGGATTCACTAATACTAGTCTTTCCGTCCTGTAGAGCTTGAACCTGTTCACGACCAAGAGTATCAAGGTCGATTTTCGCACCCTCTAGACTGCGCTTGGATTGATCGAGAGAATTTTTTGCCTTGAGAAGCTCGGTAGCATCACTTGCTTCGTATAGACGCTTGAGAGCAATACGAGCATTATCGAGACTGATTTTTTGTGCTGCGATATCACGATCGAGATTTGCAGTATCAACCGACGCCATAACCGTTCCCGCCTTTACAGTTTGCCCCTCAGTAACGTTCAGCGCTGTAATTTTACCAGTCTGCTTAAAGGTCAGAGTTTCTTTATCCAAAAGCGCAATCTTTGAAACCACATCGATACGACTTTCGATCGAGCCGGTCGAAACCACAGCAATATCCTTGAAGTCGATTGGAGTCGCCTTTGCTGGCGTCATATATTTATATGCAACAACCCCCGAGATACTCAGAGCAACAAGAATAAGTGCGATTTTCGTTTTTGAGATTTTCATAACTAAGAAGAGAGGGTTTGAGTATCGAGCGTCACCGAGATTTTTTTGTCTACTTGAAGGATTCGAAGCTGCCAGCCATGCATTTCTGCGATCTTGCGAGCCATGGAGAGTCCAAGTCCCGAGCCTCCACTATTAAATTTAATGAAGGGCTCAAAGATATGCGCAAGCACTCATTCTGGTATGACTTTGTCGCATACATTCTCAATTTCGATGCCGGTCTCCGTATCACGAATCGCTATGATCGACTCATTTTTAGCGTGTACATAGGCATTTTCAAACAGGATTCCAAGAAGGATTTCTATGAGCTCAGGATTTCACACAAGCTGCTTCTTAGTTTTAATATCGACCTTAAATAGCTTTTCGGGATATTTGCGTTCAAGCATTTCAAGCTTCTTTTTTATAGCAGCTTTGATACTTATTGAATCTTTCTTACCAGTAGCATTATTTTCGGTAAGGAAGAGCAGACTATCAATTATTTTCTCGATGCTTCAGGCTTCTTCGAGGGCTGATGTAATGTGTGGTGACGGATGTTCTGCAGATACGAGCTCAAGATCTGATTTAAGCACAGCAAGAGGCGTACGAAGCTCATGCGCAATATTGCGATTATAGAGACCCATCATCGTGAGACTTTCTTTGAGCGGAGCAAACGATCGCTTCGCAATGCGTCTCGCTACAAAATAGAGGCCGATAGTAAAGAGTAAGCACGCGAGTGCTATCGAGAGCATTTCTCGTGAAAAATGTCCGAGCTCACCATCCTGAGCCGCATATACATAAATAGTGCGATCCTGAAATTTCTTCCCAAAAAAGATAAATTTGCGATCGGAGACATTGTGCTCAAAGGAGCCAATAGGATCATCTATTTGCTCAAGTTGTAACTCGCTTGTTTCGGCAAGAGCGAGGGGTCAATATACATGGAAATCTCACCCATTAAAGTGGATGACAATATTGCGAAACGGCGGTGGAATTCGTTTGCTCTGTGAATAAAAAAGGTCGATCTCATCGGCGGTTCCACCGGTCAAAAGTCGACCAAAATTCGAGTCATTGACGACCAGAGAGAGCCAATTAGTAAGAATCTCTTGGTCACCGTTTTTTTTAAGCACATAAAACACCACCGAGATTATCGATGCCACTACCACCAGAATCGCTAGAATCGAAGCCGAAATTTTAAATGCGAGCCTATGCTCCGCTTTTTCGTCCAATAGCATATCCGATTCCCCGACGGGTAGTTATGATGTCTTTTGTAAGCTTCTTGCGAATACTCGAAATATGCGCCTCAAGAGTCGTCGACTGAGAAAATAATTCTTCATCCGTACTTCCCCAAATAGCCTCGATCAGTTCAGATTTTGAAGCAATGACGCCTTTTTTCTTAATGAGATATTCCAATATCTGGAGCTCTTTATTTACAAGAACTACTTCTCGCTTGCCGTGTGTAATGACAGCGCGATCGAAGTCGATCTGAATATCACCGAGTTTGTGAACCCGAGATTCGATAGGTGATTCGGCGCGTCTCGTGATGGCGCGAATACGAGCATAGAGCTCCTCGAGTGCGAATGGCTTCGTGAGATAGTCGTCTGCTCAAAGTTCCAAAAGTTCGATTTTATCCTCAAGCAAATTACTCGAAGTCAGTATCAACACTGGAGTTCGATTATCATTGCGTCGCATTTCGCGAGTGACTTCTTTACCATCCAAAAGTGGGAGCCCAAGATCGAGTACGATCACATCATATCCACCGCGCTCAATCTGAGCGAGGGCTTCAACTCAGGTAATAGCCTCGTCAACAAATATCCCCTTTGGCGAGAGATATTGCCGGATATTAGTCCTGAGTTTCGGGTGGTCTTCTACAAGGAGTAATTTCATACCCCTATATTAACCTGAGATACGACGATGAGAAACTAGTTTTAAAACTCATGACCCTATTTAAGTTTCGTTTGAGTTTTTTGGAATTGTAAAGAAGATTGAAATGAAGTCTCCCACATTATTAAAAAAATCCCCTCCTTTGCTCTTATGAGCTCCGGAAGGGATTTTTATGTTTGAAGCAACTATCGTGCTTTGATCTGATACATATTTCGTCCGACACGTTCGATGTACTGACGATTTTGGAGATTCATGTAGATTGTACTCGTCTTCACCTGGCGAACCTTGAGAACGCGAGAGATGATATCCTCAGTCGAGAGAGACGACTTTGCCTTTTGGAAGATATCCATGATAACATCGAGCACCGTTCCTGGTCGGTATCCCCATTCTTTGAGAACGTAGATTCCGCGTCCGATGAGTACAAATTCGTTATTACGAATGAGCTCATTGTGGATCGTTGCCACCTTTACAGACTCCTTGAAGTGGTCAGCAATGGCATTAGTAATATCCACAAAATGCATAGCTTCTTTCTTTTTCTTGAGAATGTAGATTGCCTTGTCCTTGAGGGTTGAAGGATTGAGGATCTTCCATTTTTCGAGTCCTACAAATCGCTCTTCTCCCTTTACGATATCCATGAAGACATCGAGCGCAGAGTCGATGAGCACCGTATCAATCTTGCCAAATTGTGCGAAGAGATTGATCTTGATCATCTCGTGGAGCACGGTATTTTCCATGATATCTCCGCGCTTCTTGAGGATCTTGATGGCTTCTTTATGGATCTCAACGATCGCCTTCTTGTTTACCTCAGGAAGTGTGAAATACGTGTGTGTTCCGAGCTGAGGCTTTGACTTCTGGATATTGAAATCTGACTGGAGAACGATGGCAATAATTGCCTCATTGACTGGACCAGTGATCGCAAGGTCGTTGATAACTGCAGAGAGAAGCTTGTCCTTTGTGAGAAGTCCACCATGAAGGGCGAGCATCTTTTCACCAGAAGATTGGATCGAGAGAAGATTGGACGACTTCACCATGCGACCAACCTTTCTGATGGCAACATCTTCGATCTGACGAACTCGTTCGCGGGTAATAGAGTGACTATCACCGATCGACTGCAACGTCTCTCCTTCGATACGTCGTTCAATTACGGATCTTTCCTTGTCCGTGAGACCACCCTCAAGAATCGCGAGGAAGCCCTTTTGAACTTCACTATGAAGCATTGTCATGGAAGGGGGAGAAATAAAATATCAATTATCCTAATGTATAGGGCGGAATAATTAAAAGTCAAGAAAAAAGCCTAGATAGGAAGTGTCATGTTCTTCTTCTCTGGAGCGCTTTTCGAGAGGATAGACTCGTATTCTCTAAAGAGCGCATCAGTGGCCTGATTATTCTCGATATAGAGGGTTGAGAGTGTCTCTCTTTTGACTTCACGATAGGCAAATACGCCACCTGCAATGACCAAGATCGACCCAATAATCCCAAAAATTGGTGCATCGTAATACACGATATCTTTGGTAAAATAGACGATACTGCGCATAAACGAAAATGCCGAAATCACCAGGAAGAGCTTTGTGAGACCAAAAAATACAATCGCTGTATGGTCAGCAAAATTGATTCCCATTCGCGTCTTCATCATCTCTTTTGTACGGTTAGAGAGAATGAGCGCCATGAGCGCTAATGCGAGGAAAATGAGTATAAATCCCGATCGCCCTAAAAACGAAGAAAATGCCGTCGCCGTCAAATCTGTCCCGATCGAAAACCAAGGGAAGAAGAGCGATGCAATGAGAAATATCTCACCCAAAAGCACCAGCTTCAAACTCCCTCTGAGGTGGAGGAAGTTGAATGAGAGACTTCAGAGTATCTGATGAAATCGATAGCGGAGCTTTCGATTTTTGGAGTTGATTTGGTAATTCATAATTGGAATGCCGAAGGTATACTGAATTTGTTCAAATAGTAAACGAGGAGCGGATTGACTTTTGCATCAAATGTCGTTAGATGTCCGCATGAATCGCCATCCACTCGAGCAAAACTCTTTCTTTTCGCTCCTCCGTATTGTCTACGGATTTTTCGAAGCGATCATTCATAGTCTCTGGCTTATTGTAACTATACCCTTCACGAAAGAAGAACGAAAACTCCTCCGAAAAAGTCATTTTCTTGAGAGTCTTCACTACTTTGTTCATGACTGGCCAAAGACATTTTGGAAATTCCCTACCGGTATTGGTATAGGACGCAGCATTGGATCATTTCTTTCCTTCTTCTTCAAGAAAAATAGTTCGTTTGAATCCTCTGAGATTCACAAAAATACCAAGAAGCCGAAGGCCTTCACATTGATCGAAATGATCATGTCGATTACGCTTTTTGCCATTTTGATGGTCATGGCATTTACCGCCCTTGGCAATATAGGTGTAGCTCGCAATCTCGTTGAATGACGTATCGATATCAATGAACAACTCTATACCGCGAGCGAAAAACTCGCCACGACTATTAAGGAAGGTGGAACTATCGACTATGAGGAATATTTTAATCGCACAATGGTCGGACTCACTCTCTCAGGTGGACACTACCGCGATCCCACAGGCTATGGAAACTACTGAAATGGCGGCTCAATCGGTACCTCGCAATTTGGATCTGGAAGCTATTTTTGCAGAAGCGGAGTAGGCGTCAATATGGGGACTAACGGATGTTTTTCGATCAGCACTTTTAATAATGCACAAGCGGTAGAGATTGGCAGCCCGCAAAGATATGGCGAATACAAGACACAATTCTTTGATTATAACAGCGACGAAAACAACGATATAAATGTCTGTACTGCCAAAGGGAAGACTTGAGACCTCGGAGATGCCAATTGTGACGGCAATATCACCGGAGATGACGATGACGAAGACCTTGGAGTGGGTCCAGAAGCTTTTTCGGGAAGCAGTGGACTCTCCGAACTCTACCTCATTAAAAAAACCGATCGCGGGCTCGAACGAATCCTGCTTCGTAGACGTGTAGAACTCGATCCAAATGCTCCAGCAGGCTATGGATGCAACACCCAAAATGGTACCGGAAGTGGCTGTATCGGTCGACTCGAAATGCTCCGTCTCGTCTGAAAGGACGCCGGTTTCGCCCACGAATGAATCACTGCGAGCAATACTGGAGGTCTCTTTGATGGTAAGGTTGATACATGGGAATGTCATCCGGATTTTAATTGCACTCCAATTACCATTGGTTCAATTACCCGCAATCTTCCCACTGGCAAAGACTCAGAATGGGTAAGCCTGTTCGATGCGGATGTCGATGTGCGAAATATCAAATTCTTCCCCGTGCCTGCAAAGGACTATCACTTTTCTTGGAAAGAAGTAAGTCCTGGATATTCGATCGCAGGATATGTACGTTTTACGACAACACTCGGATTTGGATGGGAACGCCGCCGCAAACTCAAAATCCAAAATCCAGAAGTCACGATCGCCACTACCGTAACGCTCGATAATTAGCATGAGAAATCTATCGCGACAATCTCGAGGATCTGCTCTCTTAGTGAGTATATTCATCACTGGAACCCTCATCATCGTGATGATCGGGCTCTTGGATCATATAGTTCCTCTCTCTCGAAATGTCCGCGGTATCGAGAATTCCACCATCGCCTACTACGAAGCCTCCGCCCAAATCGAAAAAGCCCTCGCTACTCTCAATCTTCGCAATCCAGGACACAGCATTTCTGGTCCCAAAAATGCGAATACCCTACCCACAAGTATGACTACCGCTACAGGTGGTTACAATATTTCTGAACTCACCAATGCTATACCGCTCCCATGAACGGGTAACAGCGAATACGACAAAAACTGGAATCAAATAGGTCCATGAGCTCCTGTACAGCTCTTTATTCCCAAGAATTACGGGGCAACGTTTTTAAATGAATTTCAGCTCGATTTACGAGTGCCAAAAGTTCAGTCAAAAACAGCGACGAATACTGATATTCTTACGCCGCTTGATTCGCCCGCAACTCGGTTTTTTACCAATAGTACACTCTATCCAGTCGTCTTTTGGGTGATTTCGGATGGCAAGACCACACTCATGCCAAATATGAGTTCTGTTGGTACAACTGGACTCACTGCAGTCTACGATGCGAGCAGTATCAATCGCATCAACACCGATCCCACGCCGCAGCTTAAAAACATGATTGCCCGCGACAATGTTCTCGGAAATACAGGATCACTGGATTCGCTCTATAGTTCTGAGCTCGGTAATTGTGTTGCGTCAGGATGTACGCTCAAGCTCACGGTCGCTAATGTTTTGAAGAGTGAAACCGGACAAGTGCTTCCCTATCTCGAATACCGAGTTAGGCGTGTGGCAAACAATATCGGCGGACTGTCGGCTATTCAGTTTTTTGGCTACGGAGTCGATACAATCACCAATCAAAATCTCGAGTTAAATACTTTGATTCCTTCGCAGTACACAAGTGTTTCGGCCGAAGGATATAGATCAGGATTTAAGCGTACTCGCATCAAAAAAATCCAACAACTTACGACTTCTGAAGCACTCGACTTTACCGTATTCCAATAGCATGCAATTATTGACGGTAAGCGCCGCTGACGCAGATCAGCGCCTCGATCGCTATCTCAGGAAACTCTTCCCTAATGCTCCGCTCTCGTTCCTCTACAAAATGGGGCGCACCAAAAAAGTGAGGCTCAATGGCAAAAAGGCAGAACCCGAAATGCGCATCCAAGAATGAGATGAAATCGCTCTCTACTTGAACGATGTCGAAATTATCGAATTTGGCGAACAAAAAGAAATCCGACCCGCAACGCAGGCAAAATTTGATCCTACGAGTATTTTATTCGAAGATGAAACCCTGCTCGTCGTCAACAAACCGCCTGGTATCAATGTCCATCCTGGTGATCACAAAACAACCGAGGCTTCACTCATCGAGCTGATCCAGGACTATCTTGGCAAAAAATATAACAGCACTGGCTGGAAGCCATCTCTCGCGCATCGTCTCGATCGAGATACTTCCTGAGTGCTCATTATTGCCAAATCTCGACATGCACTCAATGCAGTCCTCGAGGATCTCCAGTCAGACAAGATTAAAAAAATCTACCTCACCTGTGCTGCTGGCATTCCTGTAGAGTCAAAGGGTACAATCAATGCACCGCTTCTCCGCATCGAAAATGCCAAAAATGAGAACAAAGTGCGAATAGATTCTGAAGGTGCAAAAGCCGTCACTCACTTTACCGTGCTCGCCAAAAATATGGAGTCCAAGCTCTCTCTCATCGAACTCGAGCTCGAAACTGGACGCATGCACCAAATCCGAGTACATCTCGCATCGCTCTGAGCACCGGTGATCGGCGACAAAACCTATGGCGATATCGCCGCAAACCGAGATGCCCAAAAGCAACACAATATCACCCGCCAACTCCTCCACGCCCGACGCCTAGAATTTGCTCATCCAATGACAAAAAAACGCCTTCGAATTGAGGCGCCAGTACCAGAGGATATGCAGCGATTTATTGATGTATTTTTTAAATAGAGGATTGGTGTTTTAGCCTGCTGCTACTGAATTTCTGTGGATCTCGCTGTCTCGTGGACCTGTGCCCTTGGGTATCGTCCGTTTCTTTTTGTTTGTTCAACAAGGGTAGAGATTTGATTAACTTATCTCCCTCGTTATCTAGGTGCCTCACTGCACAAAAAGAAATCGGATCGATCATGGCCGCGCTGCGATGGGAGCACGAGGAAATCTTTTTCTCTCTGAAGAGGCCTCAAATTCTACAACCCTCAAGGTCTTTAGATTCAAAAGAACAAAGAAATTCGCATGAAACACGAGTACCGGAGTAAGGTGTAGCGGTAGCTACTCCGCACGAGGAAACGGAGTGTTGAATGTGAAGTTCGAAGTTATTTTGAATCTCCTACTTCCCTGTGCTTGTGGCATTGGATGCTAGGTAGATAACTTGTCCGATAGGATTCATCGTCTCTCTCAAAAAATCTCGCAAAAGCGCATAACGATCCTCAATCAGGATCATGATAACATGTGAGGCATAGTTACGCTCAAAGTCTGTATACGAATCAAATGCGGCACTATACACATCTCGAGTTCTCGCAATTTCGCTATCAGCTCTGGTTGCCACCTCCGCGAGCCCCTTCGCAACAGAATCAGTCGTTTTAAATTGATCGTATTCGTCTGTAGCACCATTCAAGAGTGCCTTCTTTTTTTTCATCGTGGAGAGCACATCTCCAAGGCGGTGCTTCACGCTATAATCTACATAGTAGAGATAGTGGCGATAATTACAGTATTCGTAGGTCGTTTGACCGATGATTTCTTTTTTGAGCGAAAGCTCTGCTCCATCGCCGCCATCATTGGCAATATTTCGACACTGAAGCTCATCAATACGACGAGTAATTTGATCAGATGATTGCTTCAATCGATTTACGATATTTGATCCTGTAGGCCTGAACGTATCCATGAGCTTTGTATGAATACGAAGCTTTGTATTGAGCACAGCACAGGCATATATCGAGTTCATTCGCTCTTTGTAAATAGCGGACGATTTTTCGATTTCGCTCGCAAGAGGCATATATTTGCTCTGGAGATCGAGGATGGCATTGAGTTCTTCTTTACTCCCTTTTGTCGTATCCAGTAGTCCTGTAAACTGCGCATCCGAGTTTGGATTCGTGATATCGGGATAGATAATCGAGCTGTATTTGAGAAGAGGATTTTTTGTATCTCTCACCTGGCTGCTATTCCATGGTCGGTCCTTGCTTTCACAGAAGTTTTTGACCTCGTCTTTATAGGCGTCATAGGTACCAATATCGACATTGTCCGCGTGCACCATCAAAAACGCACCAAAGGTAGCGAGAGCGAAGAGAGATTTAACGCGCATACTTTAAAATATTTAGAATCGATTCCTACTGCGAAGCCCCGATACGGAAATTAATCTCCTTCTCAACAAACTCTCGTTCGCGGCCGTATTTGAGTCTGGATAATTCCTTGAAGGCCTTTGCGAGTTTTTTATCACCGAGCTCGAGATATGGATTGACGGGCGTCATACTAAATGCTGGTGTTGGCTGTCCGTCGACCGCAAGCTTCATCACGCCCTTAAATTTGTCCATATTAACGAGATCACGTCCGGTGAATGCCGGTGCGAACTGCTTCTCGAGAAATTCAGAATCCTCTGGTCCGACCTTGTAAGACATCATAGATCCGACGTTACCAAAGATCGCATCCTTAAGATTAACATTGGACTTCGTGAGTGAATCTGACTTTTGGAGCTGACCAAGATACTGGTGGGCTACAATCAGTCCGAGACGATATTTACGAGCTTCGGAGAGGATGGATTCGATCGATTCGGTGATATAGTTCTGGAATTCGTCGATATAGAGGAAGAAGTCTTTGCGGAGCTCTTTTTCTAATGTCTGGCGACGCATGGCCGCCATCTGGATTTTAGATACGAGGATCAGACCCAAGAGATTCGAATTAAAGTCTCCGAGTACTCCCTTTGAGAGATTTACAAAGAGGATCTTTGAGCTTTGCATGCTGTCCAAAATGTCGAAGGAACTCTTCGTCTGACCAATGATATTACGCATCAGCTTGTTCGTAATAAATCCACCGAACTTCGCCGCAAAGTATGGGATAATCTCACCCTTTTCTCGATCTCCCATCTTTGCAAATGTGAAGTCCCACCAAGCGCGCACCACCGGATCCTTAATCGTTCGACGGCGTTCTTTTTGGAATTCATCATCCGTAAACAATCGGAGGATATCCGTAAGCGCACACCCACCCGGGTAATCCATAAGTGTCAGTACTCCATTACGGAAATAGTCCTGAATACGCGGACCAAATATCTCGGGACCAAAGAGCTTAATCATGATATTGAGCGAGTCCTGTGCTACCATCTGCTTTTCGTCGTCAGTCGAAGCCTCGAGGATATTAATACCCATCGGTCGAGCGACATCTGCCGGATCAAAATAGATGACATCATCCGCACGTGTTCGTGGAACAAATGGCAAGAGATCCATGGCAAGGTCTCCATGCGGGTCAATCACACACATCCCATGTCCGAGACTAATATCCTGTCTCGCCATAACCTGCAAAATCGACGACTTACCCGTACCCGTCTGTCCAATAACATAGAAGTGCCGGAATCGATCCTCATTCTTGATGCGAATCTCCCGCGTATTTCCCTGGAAGTTGTTATACCCAAGCAATATCCCCTCAGTTGGAATATTTACTGGTGCCTTCATGATCTTAAAATTCTGCCATTTGATCTCGGCCGAGCGGTTGTATTTTGAGTGTGGAAAATGGAAGAGTGAAGCGATTTCCTCAACCGAAAAAATATCATGGTGCGCAAAAAATCCACCATGACAGGCTCTAAATACATAATCTCGGACAAATGCGTCAAAATAGTGAGGCTTTGACACCTTGATACTATTAAATCCTGGTGCACTGTACTGGGAGAACGCAGATGCAATATTAGATACGATCGACTCAGTCATCATGTCATTTTGACCGCTCGCAATGAGTCTCAGAGTTGCTTCAAATCCGCTCTTTTTTGCCTTCTCTTTGACGAGCTCGCGGGTATTGGCTTTTTCATCGCCTCCTTCGGATTTTGGATCGGCAGACTTTTCATCAACGCCATTTAAAAATTTGGAGAGAATATCCAATGGATTCCAACTAAAATGTGCACCACCAAGTTTTCACTCGTATTTAAATGACTTTGATTGCCACGTATCTGCCACCGGTCGGAGAAGAATTTGCACTACAGCGGATTCACCCATAGAGAGCTTCCCTAAAGCACCTACGAGAGGATTCATAGGATCGGACTCGAGCTTTTGATAGGTCTTAATCGGCTCGAAATATGGCTTTTTAAGGACAAGTTCGACACCTTTGACACTCTTGCGTCATTCAAAGATATTCACCTCTGGAGTCGCATCGATCACCGCATCTGGATAAAATCCTGTGATCTGCTTTTCGAAGAGGAGTCGCATCTCTTTGGGTACGACCACATAAAAGAATATCTCCTGCTCATTTGCTACGATCTCGAGCGAAAAGGATCTACCACCCAGTGCACGAGCAAAAATTGATCCCTGACCGATGGAGCGAAGTGATGACAAGAGCTGTTCCATGAGACTCACTTGCTCTTTAAAGTCACGACTCGTTTCCTTTTTTTCGTCTGCATCGCTGTCCTTGCGTGGCAGGAGAACACGCAAAAACACCATGCCGAGCATGTGGTCAAAACGGCGTCTTTTTTGTAAAAATACAAAGCCCCCACCAAAAATTCAGAGGATGAGCAAAACTGCGAGAACGAGAAGGACTTCCTGCATACTTATCCGAGTATAGCAGACTCCGCACAAAACTCAAAAAAAGCCCCCTTGCGGAGGCCTCTTTTATGCGGTTTGATGAGTTTTTGATTACAAAGCTCTGATTTCTACAGCATCCGAAGTACGCGATTTGTACTCATATCCACCATTTTCGAGTGTCTTTTTTGAAACGACAATTCGGTGTGGGATACCGAACAGATCAGCATCTCCTGCCTTATGTCCGAATCCCTGTGTACGATCATCAAGGATTACGCTCGCGCCTTCGCTCTCGAGTTTGCGAGCAAGTTCGGTTGCCTCGACAATAGTCTCAGGGAATGCGATGATATAGTGCGTATATGGCGCGATTGCCTCTGGCCATACGAGTCCCTTCTCATCAGCAAGTCGCTCTGCGATCACTCCCATGAGTCGTGAGATACCAATTCCGTAACATCCCATATAGACTTCCTTCATTTTGCCTTCTGCATCAGTGTATGAGAGTCCAAATGCATTAGAAAATCGAGTCCCGAGCTTAAAGATATTGCCAGTTTCACTGACAACCGACTCGTGATATTTGGTCGATCCACACGATACACAGACAAATCCACTGGCTTCAATAATTTCTGTATTGTGCGCTTGGTCACAGGCATCACAGACATATACGACATCTTCGCCAATACCGAGTTCAGTCTGAAATTCGTAACTATATTTTGAAAAATCACCCCCCGAAGCAAACGCATAGTGCGTGATTGCTCCAATTCCAAGACGCTCAAAAACTCGCACGTATGCCTCGCGAACCCGCTCAAAATAGATATCGAGTGATTCTTGCGAAGTATGGAAGCTATAGAGGTCCTTCATAATAAATTCTCGCCCCCGAAGCACACCTGACTTCGCTCGCTTCTCATTGCGGAATTTTGTCTGGAACTGATATACTGCACAGCTATCGAGGTCCTTGTAGGACTGAATAAATTCCTTCATGAGTGGAGTAACGATTTCCTCATGTGTAGGATTGAGCGCATACTCGCGTGGTTCACCACCTTCAGATGCAGGAAGTTTGAAGAGAACATCGACTTCATTCCAGCGATTAGTGGTCATCCAGTGCTCTTTTGAGCCGAGCGATGGCATCACGATCTCGGTTCCATCGATAGCATTCATCTCTTCTCGGACGATCTGCGTAATGCGATCGAGTACTTTTTTACCCATATGAAGGTAGCTATATGCACCCGCAAGTTCGCGACGCACATAAGCCGCCTGCGTGAGAAGCCCCGTCCCCCTGTTGTCCGAACCGGTAGGGAGATTTTTGAGCGTAGAAAAAGGGTATCGCGAAAGATGTAGCATAAATGAGAATGGTTTAGGTCATAAAGTGTATAGAAAAGCCTACGGAAGGCAATGGGGAGTAGCGCAGATGCTACGGAAGACTATCTGTACACCCCAAAGGGAATTCGAATATATATTTGGATCCTGCTCATATTTGATAATTAAAAAAAATCCCCGTGCGAGTTGCACGGGGATTTTTGGATACATTCTTCTACCTACCCAAAAAACCTACGCCGTGCGGCGAGGGATTGTGGGAACGGGGAGGAGAGATGTGTGAGTCATGGGGGGATTATAGGGAGGAGTGGGGTGGAAGTAAAGACGACAGATGACTATTCATTTGATATATCATCAAAACTATAAATAAATTCAGTATCTTGTATATATCTGTTCATGTCGTTTGAATCACTGTTTGACCTACTTTTAATGAATGAGTCAAATATATACTTCCAGTTCTGAGTACGATGAAAGATAACACCTCACTTTGTAAACGTGAGTATATTTTCAGGCACATTAGCAAGTGCCGCTACATGATAATCAACTAAGGACTCTCAGTTTGCTCAGTATGGTGAGTACGGGCGTGCAGCCTGCGCAGGATCATCTTCCCAAAAACATACGTCGCAAATATCGTAGTCTCAGTACGAATCTATTGTTTGAAATCCACAGCAGGGACAAGCATGTTTCATAGATAGATTAGTTATAAGTTTTCTTGAATAAATTGTGCCATCGGCTTCTTCTCTAAGATAAAGTAGGATCATATTGTGCCGTCAGTGTGAACATTTGCAACTTCATTGGGTCCTAAGCAGCATTAAAATAATCTAATCCGCTAGATATTCCTCCATCTTTCGGTGCACTAGTTGGAGAAAGAGGTTTCCAATTTTTGTCCTTTAAATAACCAAGATAGTTTTCCTGATCGGAAAATTGGGTGGAAAGAAAAGAATTTTGATTCTGTCGAAGGGATCACTTATTAGCTCAAGATGGAGAATCAGGGAATTCAAATTGCACTGGATCATCTTCCCAGTCACAGACTTCACATATTTCGTATACATGATGATCCTCATGGAGGGTTATAAATCCGCAGCATGGGCATGTAAAGCTCGGTATTGGATAGGACTTTAAACCAAGAAATAAAGCACCGTATTTGCCCTGAATAATATCACGCATGATATCGTCTTGCGCCAAATCAAAAATACCTCAAATGCTAGATGCTTGTTTATTTGGTAGATAAACAAATTCTATGAATGACTGGTTCTTTGTTATTTGTTCAATATTTAATGGCGATTCAAGCACCAAATAGTGTTCCCAATCTATGTGACCAATCATGACTGCATCTCTGAGTTGAAATCAAGGTACTATTGAATGATCTCACTCGAGAAGTTCCATAAATCACTCCCAAGCCTCCCTATTTATTGGAAGACTTGGACCAGTCGTTAGCCAAATGTTCAAGAAATTATCTTGACCGTATCCCCGAGTTCGTACATCGGGCACTTTAATAGCTCAAAAACAGTTACTAAAGAGCTTTGTATATATGTGATAGTTATCCTGAGGTATGGTAATATACTCACTCTTTGAGAAAAATGAAAGTCCGAGATATGACATAGTTGTTGAGGATTTTTAATGGAAGGCTAGACAATACGATATGCATCCAAAAAATGCCCTATGTAGGTATAAAAATAGATGAAGGAAAGCTATGTATCCAATTAAGATATATAAGGTTCTATACGACAATGCAATGGTTTTCTTTAGAAACTTTTCGTATAACCAAAATAAAGTGGGAATAACGATTATGCTTGAGATGAGAGCGATTATTGGAGAGTAGTTATATCAAAAAAATGATTCGAGAAATGAAAAGTATGGTAATCGCGTCATAGATCCTGGGCCAGGAACAAACATAAGCCAGAGAGCGTAAACAAATCGCTCTATTAGATAAATCTTGAGGACACCTTTAATATCAGAAAAATAGGTTTTCATGCAGTATCTAGTAAATGGCCGATGTGTCACAGTATCACTTTCTATCGACTTCGATAGTCTGTCTTGTATATCTGTGATACGAGATGATATAAGTGAAAATTTTGCTGCCGGAGATTCATTCTTCTACTTCTAACAACTGAGGCCTTATACTGCCTCAGTTGTTTATTACATTCATATCAGCGACTTCTCGCATTTGAGTATCGGTTAATACTGTCAGTTGGTCATAGAGGAAAAAATGGCCGATTATCAAGAGTACACTACAGCAAAGAATTCTACTATTTAGAGAAATTTTCATAAATGCCATTAAACGTAATATCCTTACAAAAACTCACTCGATGCTTCTTCCACACTGATAAATCCTTCCTCCCAGTAGATTCGATCAATTTCTATGCGATATACACCAAGTTGGGATTTTTTCTCTTTTAAAATCCCTTTTTTGTGTCGCTCAGCATCTACACGTTTTCAAAATATTCCAAGATAATACGTTTTTTCTACATCATCCAATTCTGTTGATTTAACCAGTTCATATGCATGCTTAGGTAGTTGATCTTTTTGATGATAAAGTGGTACACAAATGATCTCAAAGTCATTTGGATAATCTCGAAAGCCTAATTGATGTGATACAGTCAAACACGCAGACCGAGCTTTTTCGTAAGACGAGAAATAGCCTATATTTTTGCCATCAAAATTTGTATAATTAGTGTGTTTGAGCAGAAAAATGACTTTCATATTATTTAAAGTTACGATCCCCATATTTTTTAATCTTACTAAAATCACTTTCTGGTCAAGTTCTGTAGTTTCATGGTCCAAATTTTCAATCAAGCAATCTTTTTGCATAGTCTTTTCATGATTCTCAAACATATGGTCTTTCTCATTTCGCCCAACTTGGAGTGTCTTTTGCACCTTCTTTTCAACTTAATCAAGACTTTGTATCTTTATACTGAGGTTTTCCTGAAGATTTTGAAGGATTTTGGTTATTACTACCTCCACCCTGACTCATCATATAGTTACCCACACCAGCAACTCATATACCAGCAGCAGTAGCTCCACATATACCACCAGCAGACGCTGCGAGTGGCGTACAAGCCAGAGTAGGAATTCATCATCAAGCGAGTCAAACGAGCGCACAACCACCACTAATCTGCACGGAAGCTGCACAGGCTGGACCTGTATAGGCTGCTACTGCACCTCCAGCTGACACGAGTCACTGTCATACTTGTCGGGAATCTGGCATCATACTTGCAACTGTATGCAAAACATCAACAGCCATTGTTGCTGCCTGATCTGCCTTTTGCTGTACTTGATTTGTTACCTGTGTAGCACCATCTTTTAGATTAGCCCATCACACGTTAAGTGCTTGCTGAAAATCAGACGTATCGTATTCTCCCGTAGGATCACTATACACAATCGGATTATTTCGTGCATAAGAATATGCATTGAGTTTCTGTGGATCAGACAAGGTACCAAGTCCTCGTTTAGTTTGTCCAATCTCCCAAAAAACTCGGTCCTGCGAATAGAATCGTCCATTTGTTGGAGAGTAGTAGCGCGCTTCAAAATACTGAAGATCGCTCTCGTCATCTTTTTCCTTGCCTGTGAAGAGATAGGCATTTTTGTAGTTACCAGTACGAGAGAGGATACGATTAGCACCATATGGCAGATAATCCGCATATTGCAGAACTGCTCAACTCTGCGAAATATCTATGCTCGCACCTCCAAGGTGGTCACTGAGGTGGTACGTGATATTTTCTGGTCCGCCATCAGTCGTGAGAACACTCGCGATCTTGATACCACCAGCAAAGAGATATTTGGTACGGAGAATTTTTGTGCTCGTAACTGCCCCGCTCGCGTTGAGGAGCTTGGTAGTTTGTTCTTCGTAGACATCTCCAACATAGTTCGTGCTCGACTGTGAATTAGCAGATACACTATCTTTTCGCACTCGTACAGCAGAGGCATCGTAGAGATACTGAGCATCGCTTGATGGACTATGAGAGCTTAAGAGCTCTTGTTTTGGACTATATACATATGTTTTCACGAGCATTCCTGATCCTTCGCGAGAGACATTTCCATTGTTGTCATACGCAAGTGGCGAACCACCTACAGCAGTTACTGCATGTGGATAGATGCCATCATAGAGATAGTTCCCAACGCCAGATTGGCTCGTAATATTCCCTATCGCGTCATATGCGTAACTATAGGCATTTGTTCCACCCGTGTTGGTGAAGCTTGCATTTACGAGTCGTCCAATGTCGTCATAGACAAAATGACTCTGCTTCTTGAGAATGGTATCCGCAGCATCATTGATATCTGTGATATTTCCGAGCGTATCAAAGCCATAGCTCAGATTTTGAAGCATACCACTTCCTGACGTTGCCTTGCGAGCTATGATTCGGTATCCATGGGTGTAGTCGAGTGTATCTTCGGTGGTTACACCATTGGCATATTCGTAGCGTTTTGCGGTATTGTTATCTGCGTAGATGATATTATTCAGGATCGGCTTTCCAGCATAGTTCATCGCACCTAGATATCCGTTTTGGTAGCTGTAATTTACCTTGCTGCCATCGTCATATGTTATGGTCAGTACGCTGCCATCAGTAGCATAGGTATATCCGAGAGAGTATGTCTTGTCAGAATATATTTTTTGCTCCTGTGACTTTCTCCCAAATGCATCGTAGGCATAGCTTTCTGCGTAGCCATCTTTGGTGAATTTGCTCAGTCGTCAGAGACCATACGAGCCTGTATCATACTCATATATCACAATCTTCCCTGCGACATTTTCTTGGGTGGCTCGCCCGAGAGAGTCGTAGGTATAACTGATTTTTTCACCAGAGAGTCATGTTCTTGATGCGATCTGGGAATTATCATTATAGGTGAGCGTTACCGACTTAGGCGTAAGATTGCTCTGGGCATGTAAATCCTCCATTTTTGTAAGTCGACCGAGACTGTCATAGCTCAGACTTCGGGTATTATTTTTTGCATCCGTCATGCGGGCAAGTTTGTTGCCTTGGAGGTATTCATATTTTGTAACAAAAGTGTTACCCGAGGCAACTTCGTCAACTTGGACAAGATTGCCAAATATATCCTTGGTAAATGACTTTGGAATATTATTTTGGTTGGTGGCGGTTGTCTTAAGGAGGGCATACGAAAACGATGTTTTCCCATCTTTGTTGATCTGACTCGAGAGTCGATTGAGCGCGTCAAAGGTAAATGTATTACCAAGTTCACTCGCATCGATCGGAGTATAGTCGAGCGATGGCTCAAATCTCTCATGTGTCGCAAAGACGGTATTTCATTCTGTGTCATAGCGTTGCTTTGCTGTCGAGAAGACATTCGAATCCTTTGAGGAAGTTTTTGTTTCGATCTGCTTACCAAATCCATCGAAGTGGCTTCGGCTTACTTTTGAGGACGTGCCATCAAAGATAAGGGTTTGTTCAACATAATTTGGTGACGTAGCATCACTGATACGATTTTTACTCAGCAGCACCTCGGCACCATTTGTATCAATGAGTCTCTGTTCGAGCATGCGTCCAAATGCGTCATAGACGGATTTGCTTTTTACGCCATTTGGATCCGTCGAGAGTACGGGCGCCTGGATACCATAGTCGTAGCTTAATCTATTAATAAAGCCCTTGGCATTGGTGACCGTAATCGGAAAGAGTCAGTATGCGTCGTACTCATATTTTGTAGTGTTGCCGAGTGGATCGGTTTTTTGGCTCATGAGTCAGCCTGTGTTGTAGGTGTATGATTCACCGATCAAGCGCGATTCTTCAGCAAAAGATTGCTCTTTTTTTGAGAGAAGCCCTGATGTAACACGACAATTTGCCAGTGTATCGTAGGTATAACGAATGTCGTTATAGACCTTTCAATTGATATCTGTGCTATATGACCTGCACGGAAGCGAAACAAAAATATTTGTATCGTCCGTAGCATAGCTCACATCCTCGTTGATAGTATCACCAGGAATATCCGTGAAGCTTCCATTGCTCGTATTTGCAGTGACGAGCCCATACGATGTATGGTGCGTCGTATTAGCAAGCCTATCATATACAAAGCTCTCCGCGCTATCTAGATGAGATCCACTACCATTCCAGAGGATGTTCGTCTTTTGTTCTGGATATACGAAGAATGCACCGTTTCCACGGGCACTTTTGACCCACTTAGTAATACGTGAAGTGTATACGCTTCCACTTGCATCAAAATTTTCTTCTCGGTAGATTTTCCCTTTTTTGCTGATGTGATCATCAAACTCACCGAGGGTCGCATTTTGTACATTATTGGAATCCGATTCCGATTGATGGAATGAATCCTCTGTGTAGGTGCCGTTGTCCGAGATAATGCGCACCTTGCTAAATCCCGTGTAGCCACGTTGAAAGATATTGGTGGGATCAAAGTAAAAATTTCCACCAATATAGTCATAGGTTTTTGTGTTTTTTAGTCCTGTTACGCTATCTATAAAGCTGACCTTATAGAGTGTTTTAATGACAAACGGTACAGTCGTATTTTTGTACGCAGTAGAAGATTTGTACTCGAGTCCAATATCGCCTCCTCGCCCATTATGAATGGTCTTCAGAAGATTCACCCCAATACCGTCTTTGTAATATTCAAAGGAATTATCTGGCTTTGAAAGACTTCCCGCACTCTCAGAGATAGTCACAAGCTTTGGGAAGGCAGTTTCGATGTCGCTGTAATTGAGCGCATATCGTTTGATTTCTCGACATGGTTGCGTATCACACACACTACCAACGATCGAACTTACAAGCCTATGATTTTCGAGCTTGAAGCCATAGATATAACTCAGCGCCGAAAATGTACGCTCGAGGTAGTTGATTTGTATCGTATAGAGCGGATTAGCTCCGAAAAAGCCGTATGAGATCTTTGAAAGATAGATATTGTTATCCTTTTTGTCGTATTCGTAGGCGATTTTGTGCCCAAAAGCATCCCGCTTCTCCCGTAGTAGCCAGCGAAAAGTCTTGCTGTTGTCTGGATTGATTTGTCGGTAGACATCGCTTCCTCAAAATACATATGTATTTCACTGATTGTCGCGAACAGTCCATGCTTCATCTGCGAAGCCATATTGAGTAAGATCATTGTTGTTTTTACCCATATAGACTCCTGAACCAGTTTCAAGCAGTTCGTTGCTTCCAAAATCCGCGTTTATAGCGAATTCATTGAGCGTATAGAGTTTGTCATTCCCCTTGCGTGTAGCTCGGAAAATAGACGAAACTCCGAGCGAAAATCCGTATCCAGCATCTGCGAGCGAATCAGTCGTTGCTGAGTTATAGCTCACCCCAAGCTTTGGAGTGAGCCCTCGTTGTCCCGCCGGAAAGACAAAATCATAGGAATATGCGGCAACCCCCGAAAAGAGGTCATTTTGAAATGACGAACTGTTTTTATCAATTCATTGCTTCGTTTGCGCAGCTTGCGAACCCGCACCACCCTGAGTATCTGCACTTACTCAAAGCGGCGTACAGGCAGCATAAAAGAGTCATAGGAGTATGACAGAAAATAAACTCTTCATGACGGTAAATGGTAACTGGGTATAAGGTCAAGACATGCTCTTTTATTGAGCACAGTCACCGTAGTAGCCATTGTTCCCCGTATAAATGCTTGATTGGTAGCGAACACATCTGTATGTTACTTCATAATCCATATTTCCCCTGTTAAGCAACAAACCGTATGAGTTTGTATAACTATAATCTATAAATTGTTGCCCATTAACCATGTATGGTTCTGGGCGTATAGAGAAATTAGTTACTATGAGATCAGGAAGACCATCTCCATTTATATCGGTAATAAGGTTTGGATAACTAAAAGTACTTCATGTATAGGATAGATTAGTTGACTGTGAGACTTGTGACTTAACAAGGATGAAAATTGGGTCATAATCCCGCAGCGAACCTTTGTACCATTCAGAGTAATTTGCAAAGAGGTCAGAATTTTTAACTGGTGAAGTCTTTGAGGTGCTATCACGACCAGTAACTATTCATGTGACCTTATCTGAGACTGTATATAAAGCATTTCAGAAGCTATCCATTGCACGAAAACAAACATATTTTCCATTATCTGAAGTAGATTTAATTACAACTGGTGCATACGGCGTAAAAACACCACTCTTATCACAAATAGACGATGTACTAATATTATAACTCAGCGTAAAATTATTTAGATATGTTCCTGTTAGCGTTACAGTTTTGGATGTTGCATAATTAGCATCTGGATTTACAACTGTCATCAACGGATTGTTAACAGCTTTTATAAAGAATACTGAGTATATATTTGAGTACTGCTCAGAATCACTAATTTGAACATACAGAGTGTTGCTACCCTCGGGCAAATTTGGATATCCGCCAAAGACTGATATGGTTTCGACTCAATTTAATTTAGGCGTTGTACTAGTGAGTCCAGAATTTATCCACGCACCCCCAGTTCAGTTCCATTGGTATTTATAACTAAGTGTCTGTCATTCGTCAGGATCTGTAATCCCAGATAGCGTAAGGCTAATTGAACCTGAATTGGTTGGCAAAATAAAGTTGGATCAGGTCATGGTTTTGACGACAGGCGCAACAAGGCTTGAGTTCTTAAAATCGTATTTAGCTCCACCCGTCGATCACTCAGCGCGTACATATGTCCATACGGTGCCATTCCAACTATATCCAAGCCCCTGAAAATTAATGCGATCTATAATTTTATAACAAACTACTCAGCTCAGTTTATTAAAGTATGCAATATCCTTTGCCTTACTATCTCCTTCGTAGATTCATACAAGTGACGTTGCATTTCAAGGTACATCATTAAATATAGCATAGTATCAAGAGTCAGTAGGTGGGGTTGGTCGTATAGAGATGTAATCGTCCGGACAAAGTGGGGCCGCAAGTGCGATCTGATCACTGATAGAAATACCGATTAGAAGACTCAGACAAAAGAGGATTCGTTTTAGAGAAACGATAGACAACTTAGAAGACAAAGACATAAATATATATTTAAAAAAACGAATAGAAAATTCAAAAATAACTGATTACTGTATTTCAAAATATTAAAAAATAACTAAACCAGTTTACTTCTCATTTGAACGAAAAAGACGGAAAAAGATCAGAAAAAAACCAACAAAAAAAATCCCCTCCTTTGCAGGAGGGGATTTTTTGTTAGCTGAGCTGAGACTCGACTACTAAGAATTAGTAGCTAAGAACTGCACCTGCAACTGGATAGCTGTCAGAAGTTGTAACGCCAGTGAATGGGTTACCATTTACGTCTGTATAGCTGTATGTAACTGAGTTTGTAGGATCTACAATTCCAGAAACACCTTCGATAGAAGTTCCGAGAGTAAGTGTTGAGTTAGCACCTGCAGAAATAGCAGATGTATCAGCACGAACTGTGAAACTAATAGCGCTTCCTGAAGTAACATTGATCGGAGTTGAGAATGTTACAACAGAACCAGAGAGTGTACCAACGTAGTCAGTATTGTTGTATCGGAGACGTACGTTAGAAACAGCAGAACCAGAGAACGCGCTACCAGAGAGCTTCACCTTGAGAGATGTTACAGTGATATCACGAACACCGTCAGCAGTAAGTGTATACGCACCAATATCTTGGTTTGTAGATCCTACTGTCTTAGATGCTGGAGATGCCATAGTTGACGCGAGGACAACCTTAACATCCTGGAGGAGCATGCTGTTAGAGATAGCTACACCTGAAGGAGCAGCAAGAGCAGAGAGCTGTCCACCTGCAACACCAGTATATTCTACCTGTGTTGGAGTAAGAAGAACAGTTGCTGCATTCTCGAGAACACCTGAAGTTGCAGTATCAACACGAACTGAGAGAGTCTTGTTAGCACCCTTAGGTACAACATAACCGAGTCCAGTGAACTTAGCAGCACCACCTACGAATGTAACTGAACCACCGAGCTGAGTTGCTCCGTCGTAGATCTTAACATTGAGGAAGTTCTTACCAAGATCTGTAACGGTCGTACCAGTAGAGTAACTTCCGAGAGTAATCTTGTCGAGGCGGAGATCTTCTTTGTTGTCAGCCTTAACCTGGAAGCGGAAAACTTCCTTGTTAGTAAGACCAGCAGTAAGAATCTGCTTACCTGGAGTAAGAGAGTCACTAGCAATAGTGAGTGAACCATTTCCAACTACTGTGAGTGCAACAGCACCAACAGATGAAACTGGAGCTGAAAGACTTACTGAGTTAGTAGCACCAACACCTGTAACACCGTTTGTACCGATATTAACAGAGATAGCAGTTGCAGTAACAGCAGAAGTAATGTCAGCGTATACGTCAATAGTAACAGTAGAGTTCTTAGCAACCTTGAGGTCACCAGAATTTACTGAGAATGAGTTTCCAGTAGCGGCAGGATTTGAGATAACATTTCCGAGCTGCTTAGCACCAGACTTAAGTGTAAGATTGTTGATACCAGTGAGACCACCTGTAGCAGCAACGTTTACGATAACAGTGTTTACGTTTACATCGTCAGCATTAGATGCCTGGATGTTGAATGAACCAATCTTAGCCTGGCTCTGTCCCTTAACAATATTTGAAGGATTGAACGCTCCGTTTGCAGAAACAGTGAGAGTTGTAGCTTCAACAGCGAGTGTATTACCAGTGTAAACTGATGTGCTGTTTGTAATAGTGTTAGAAGAAGTGAGCTTGTATGAGAAGTTGAAGATTGAAGCAACGTACGAACTTGCAGCAACAGCTGAAGAAGAAGTAGATGCAATAACGTTGAACTTAGCAGTAGTACCAGCCTTGATTGTTACGTATGAACTGAGGTATCCAGTGTTTCCACCAGTACAAGGGACAGTTCCATAGTTATTAACATTAGAAGCATCTGTAGAGAATACAGTCTGTCCACCAGCGGTAATCTTAATAGTTCCGCGGAGGTCAACTGCACCACTTGCCTTAGTAACACAGAAGTTAACCTTCTGAACTTCAATATCTTCACCTGAAGCCTTTACGTCAAATGTAGCGAGAACGAGATCGTCTGCGTTAGCACCGATGTTCTGGCTGCGAGAATCTGTAGCCTTAGAGATAGTGAGGTTACCTGCATTAATCCCGAACCAGTACTGGTTACCGAGAAGAGTGTTAGGATTGTTTGGGAGGATGTATGTTCCAGTAGTAACACCACGTGCAACGATATCGAAATCATCACGGATGCGAACTGAGAAGTTTCGTCCTGAATTGTACTTACCAGTAGCTACAGTAGCCTTAATAGTCATGTAGCGAGTACCACCCTGAGCAATAACGTAAGGAGTAGCAAACTTGAAGTTTACGTAGCGTCCGCTAGCAACATCAGCTGAAGCGAGCTTCGTACCTTCCTGAGACCAAACTTCGAAACCAGAGAGGTCAGAGTCTGAAACTGATCCATCAATGAAGATATTCATACCTTCAATAGAGAGATCTTCCTTAGAGTTGTTGTGTGTAATCTTAACCTTAGCAACTTCAGTCGTCTGACCAATGTCGAGAAGAGTAGGACTCACTGGAGCAGAAGCTCCAATAGAAGTAGCAACACCACCAACAGCGATAGAACCAACATCGTATGAAACGAGTGAAGAAGAACCATCAACTACTGAGTGAGTGTTAGATGTAACTGGAGTACCAGTAACAGTACCACCTGCAATTACCTTTGAGAGAGTAAGACCAACTGTACCAGAATAATTTCCAGAACGGATATTAACCGCGAAAGTAATTGTCTTTGTTGTGCCAGCCTTAATAGTGAGTGGAGTGTTACCGAAAGAAACGGTAGCCTTACCATCAGCAGAGAGAGACTGAACTACATTTCCGAGACGTGCACCGTCAACCCAAGCAGAAACACCAGAGATGTTTGTGTTAGAGATGAGACCAGTACGTGTAACTTCGAAACCTGTAACTGCAGCATCAGCAGAACCAGCTGTAAGATCTACAGCGAGAACCTTGTTGTAAGCAGAACCAGTAGGAAGAGTTGTCGCAGCCGGAGTTGCAGGATTGAGGGTAGCCGTGAGGTCACCTGTTGCAATCACAACTGGAGGAACAGTAGTACCTGTACCAGTAGTAGGAGGAGTTGTAGTTCCAGTACCAGTAGTAGGTGGAGTAGTAGGAGTAGTGTCAGTAAGACCAGCTACACAAGCCGTAACCTTGAATGCTTCACCACGAGTGGAAGTAGCATTAGGTCGGAATGTTGCACCTGCCTTAACGCAACCCTCTTCAACTCCTGCATTGATGTACCCGGCAAGGTCACCAAGAGATGCAGAAACGTCAGAGAATCCAGCAGAAACATCAGTAGGAGCTACTCCACTGGCAGCGAGGAGCATCTTTACCATTTCTGCTCGAGTTACGAGGTCAGAAGGGCGGAACTTAGCATTTGCCTTTGAGACAATACCAGCGTCAGCCGCAGCTTCAATAAATCCACAGAGATCACCAAGCTTTGAAGTAACATCTGAGTAGACATTACCTGCACAGCTTCCTGCTTCGCTCCCTGAGAGCTTAACAGCGATTTTTGCCATTTCCGCACGTGTGATATTATCACCGAGACGGTATCCGGCTTCAGTTGCTTGAGTATTAATAATACCAGCCTGAGCGACTAATTCAGCAGAAGCAGCAAATTCAGATGCAGCAGAAACTGTAAGCGTTGAGCTAACAGCAGCTACAGCGATCGAAAGAACGCTTACCGTTGAAGTAACCTTCTTGAGAAGAGTACTCATAGGAATAACTATAAGTTAAATGTAAAAACCGTATTTCCTCGAATGTTCTAGAGAGATTTGCCGATTCTCAGTATTACAGACAGTAGTACGTCCAGGATTATACTTCCTGGGAAGTTAAAGCTTTAACCTCTGTTAGTTTTGACATAACGAGAGGACGCGACCTTTGTATATACAAAAACCACGTCCTCTCGTAAAATCTAGCTACTAGAAGGGAAAGTTTGGAGTTCAAAAAAACTTGCACGTTGTAAACAACATACCCCTTTCACTTTTGAACAAGCGAAAGAGTATAAGAGTGTTAACGAACGTGAAAAGGAGATTTGCAGCTACCTTTCCGTGCCTCGAATTATATGAAGAACGGAGTGAAGTCAAACGCAATGCAGGTCTCTTCACACTTTTTTCACAAAGCGGGGTTTCCCTATAAATAGGGGCTTCGGAAATTTACTCTATATTTTTGGCATTTGCAAAAACTGTACGCTCAAGGAGTTCTTGGCGTTCCTGTGCGGTAAGTTTCACATATTCACCCTCTTCGAGTGATCATAAAAGCACGTTTTCGATGCGGATACGCTTGAGTTTTTTAACATCATGTCCGACCGCTTCGACCATACGACGGATCTGTCGATTCTTCCCTTCTTTGAGAATAATTGTGAATTTTCCAGACGAGGCACGCTTTACAGTTGCGGGTTGTACGCGCTTTCCGAGGATATCGAGGACTCCGAGAGACATCTGCTCGAGGGCATAGTCTTCGATACGGCCGTAGACTTCGACGAGGTATTCCTTCTCGTGCTCATAGCGCGGATGCATGAGGAAGTTCGAAAGTCGACCGTCATTTGTGAGAAGAATAAGTCCATTTGTGTCTTTATCGAGTCGACCGATTGGAAATACGCGCTCCTTAATATCAATGATATCAAGAATACCCGTCTCGCCTCGAGATACACACGTTGTTACAACACCTCGTGGTTTATTGAGTTTGTAATAGACGAAGTTTTCAGTTTCGGTAACCGCCTCATCAGAAACTTCGACCTTGTCGACCTCTGGATCGATCACCTGACCAATATGCGCAAGCTCGCCATTGACCTTTACGAGTCAACGGATAATGAAGTCTTCGGCTTTGCGACGTGAGGCGATACCTGCTTGAGCGAGGAATTTTTGGAGTTTCATTCTATAGTATGGAAAATTCTATTTATAACTGTGAACTGCTGCGAATAATGCGTGCTTCCTCATTTAATTCAATTCCGAGTTTTTCGCGGGCGTTCTTTTTGACCATTTCGGCAAGTGCCAGCACATCTCGCCAATCAGCCCCCATCGGCGCGAGGAAGAAATTACCATGACGCTCCGATATTTGAACGCTTCAGACCTTTGTACCATTCATATGAAGCTCTTGGTCGATGATCCGGCCAGCAGCATCTCAGGGTGGATTTCTAAAATATGAGCCACAGGAGAGTCCTGGTGGTTGCTTTGAGCGACGGATCTGTTGCATTTCTTCAGGATCCTTCGACATATATATATTGTCGGGGAATACCTTCTCAAGATCAAAGGTTGCAGAGACAATAAAATACTCAGTATTTGTTTTGAGAAGAGACTCACGGTAGTGAAATCCGAGCTCAGAGGCAGATTTGATGATACGTTGGCCCGTCGCAAACTCAAAGAGTTCGACCTCTATAAGCACGTCAGAGACAGAGAGTCCAAAGCATCATGCATTCCCAGCAACTGCTCCGCCCACTGTACCAGGAAGTCCAACCCACGGGAGAAAAAGTGAAATATTGTGGGTCTTGTACAGCGCTGTCGAAATTGGCGAAATAAGCTCAGCTGAGTAGGCGTGAAGTGTTTTTCCAGTATCGTCTTCTCGTAATTCCCAACCTTTGAGGCTATTTTTAATAACGAGTCCGTCGAATTCATCAAAGGCAAAGAGACAGTTGGTGCCACTTCCGAGATAGATGATTGGGAGATTGTTCTGTGTTGCGAAATCATGAGCCTCCCTTAGACGAACAAGATCCGTAACTTCTTTTACTTCAAAAAAATAACGCGTCTTTGCTGGCGTTTTAAATGCTGAGAGAAGAGAAATATCGTGATCGATTGAAAGAAATCCTGGAGGCATGCTTACTGGCGATTTTTAAAATTATGTATTCCTCTCTCCATAAGAACTTCAAGAAGCTGGACAAAAGAAAGTCCATAGGTTTTGGCCGCGAGCGGGAAAAGACTCTGATCCGTAAAACCTGGGATCGTATTGAGCTCAAGAAGCCGCACGTCATTTGTTGGAGTAACCATAACATCTATGCGACCATAGCCCTGAACTCTAAGGAGACGATAGGCTTTGAGGCAGATTTTTGAAAGAGTATCTGCAAGATCTGGAGGAATCTGAGCAGGGCATATCTCACGGGTCTTTCCATTATATTTATTATCATAATCAAATCCTTCGCCTTCAGGAGGAATGATCTCAATAATAGGGAGTGCTAACGTATTGCCGTCTGGTAATTCAAGAATACTCACTGTAAATTCACGACCTTCAATAAATTGCTCAATAAGAAGCGGTCCATCGTAGCCTCAAAGCTGTGGCCAAACACTCTCCAAATCAGCTCGAGAATTTAAAATATATACACCATTACTCGATCCTTCGTTAGGAATCTTGATCACACAGGGGAAACCAATGTCTTCCTCGATCTTCGTAGCAAAAGTATGTGTGTCATGCTCTTTGACGAAGCATACCATATCGTTCGCAACCGGAATACCCGCAGATCTCCAAACTGCCTTTGTACGAATTTTATCTATACAGAGAGCATGCGTTGTAAAATCCGCTCACTGCGATGGGATACCAAGTAACTCAAGCATCGCGGGTATTTTGCCATCTTCGCCATCCTGGCCATGAATCATGACAAATGCGAATGTTGGTTTTGGGGCAGCAAGAAAACGTTCGAGGTCTTGTGGGAAATCAAAAACCTCGCACTCGTATCCACCGAGAGTCAGAGCCTTTTTTACGGCTTCTGCTGATCTGAGAGAAACTGCTCGTTCTGAGCCAGTTCCTCCGGTAATAATAACTAATTTTTTCATACGGCGATCTGAGGTCGGTTCCAATATCTTTCGAGTGCTTGGGCGGTGAAAGATTCCTTACATTTGAGGATATTTTTAGTGGGTCCAGCAAACATGAGTTTTCAGCCACGGTCGCCTCATTCGGGTCCGATATCAATGAGATAGTCAGAGTTGGCGATCATGTCGAGGTTATGTTCAATAATGAGTACTGAGTTGCCCTTTTCAACAAGCTTATCGAGGATATCGAGGAGTTTCTGAACATCCGAGAAATGAAGCCCTGTAGTGGGTTCGTCGAGGATATAGAGTGTTTTAGAAGTCGAACGCTTTGAGAGATCATATGCCAGCTTGATACGCTGAGCTTCACCTCCAGAGAGTGTCGGAGCAGATTGCCCGAGGGTGATATATCCAAGTCCTACATCCACGAGCACTGAGAGAATTCGCGCAATGCGTGGAAATGCCGTAAAGAATTCGAGTGCCTCTTCACAGGTCATTGCGAGGACTTCGGCAATATTTTTCCCTTTAAATCTCACCTCGAGTGTCTCAGGATTATAACGGGTTCCACCACATGATTCACACTCAACAAAAACATCGGGAAGGAAGTGCATTTCGATCTTTTTCACACCAGATCCTTCACAGATTTCGCAGCGACCACCTCGAGTATTAAAGCTAAATCGCCCTGGTCCATATCCACGCTTTTGTGCTTCGAGTGAGCCAGCAAAGACTTCACGCACAAATGTGAAAAGTCCAGTGTAGGTAGCAATATTGGAGTGCGGGGTTTTACCGATAGGAGACTGATCGATGATGATAGCTTTATCGAGCTGGTCCATTCCCTTGATCTCTTTATGTTTGCCAGGTTCGTCAGACATATTACCAAAATGGCGAATGAGTGAATTCGCGAGGATATCCATCACGAGCGATGATTTCCCAGAGCCTGAAACACCCGTCACTACGGTCATAAGTCCTAGCGGGATTTTTACATCAATATTTTGGAGATTGTTCTCAGTCGCACCGAGGACTTCAATAAATCCAATAGGTTCTCGCTTCACCTTTTTGACGAGTACTTTTTTGCGACCTGAGAGATAGGCACCGGTTTCAGATTTGCTATCTCGACAGATTTCTTCGTAGGTTCCAGCGAAGATGATCTCTCCTCCATGCTTACCAGCATTAGGACCAATATCGACGATATAGTCACAGGCTTCCATGATATCTTCGTCATGTTCGACAACGATGACAGTATTGCCAATCGCCGCGAGCTTTTTGATATTGGTAATGAGCATGTCATTATCACGTGGATGAAGTCCGATAGACGGCTCATCGAGGACATAGATAATACCTTCGAGCCGTGTACCGATCTGAGTCGCGAGGCGGATTCGCTGAGATTCTCCACCAGAGAGCGTATTCGCGCGACGAGAAAGTGACATATAGTCGAGTCCAACTCCCGAGAGAAATTCCAGGCGCTCGAGGATATTTTTCATGATCGGGGTAACGATCTTTTGTTCACTCTTCGAAAATTTGAGATTTTTTACAAAGATGAGCGTATCACGAACACAGAGATCTGAGAGCTGTCCGATATGAAGACCATCAATGAAGACATGGAGGTATTCTTTTTTCAGTCGATATCCGTCACATACGGGACAAGCCACCTCAGTGACATATTGTGAAATACGCTTCATGAATGGGTCACCTGGATCCGTTTCACGATAACGCCTCGTAAGTATTGTAATAACACCTTCGTATTTTGTGCGGTATATTTTGCCTTCTTCGCGGTATTTTACATCGGGAGCAACTTCGTAATGCTCACCTGGCGTTCCGTAGAGGATTTTATCCTGCTGAGCTTTTTTGAGATCTTTGTAGAGCACATTCATCGGGATTTTGTGGCGTTCGCACATAACCTCAAGCACCTTTGCATAGTACGGATGACCCGCCCAAGGGAGAATCGCTCATTCTTCGAGAGTAAGGCGTGGATTAATAACACGCTCTTCTAAAAACGCTACCTCAGTACCGAGGCCGTGACAGTTCTCGCAGGCACCGTAGTGAGAATTAAACGAAAAGTTCGAAATCGTAAGATCCTGGAGATTGTAACCACATTCTGGACAGGCAGCAGTTGCACTATATTCGGAGGTTTCTTTCGTATCCAAAAGATAAATAGAGAGTCGACCTTCTCCTGCTTTGTAGCCAAGTTCGATCGAATCTCGACAGCGTTTTTCGAATTCTTCGCCAGCTTTCGCCACGAGACGATCGACTACGATAAAGGCCTGATCTCATTCGGCGAGGATTTTTTCGGGTGGAGTATCACCAACCGAAAATACCATATCGCCCACCTGATATCGGATAAATCCACGATCGAGTATCTGTTTACCAACATTTGCAAGTGTTCGATCCGCTTCTCCTGATCTAATGGGAGAAAGCACATGGAATTTTGTTCACTCTGGAAGAGCCTTAATCATCGAGAGAATACTCGCAACCGTGTCTTTTTTGAGAGTGATTTCTGGATGATTTGGACATTTTTGGACTCCTACTGTCGTATAGAGGAGACGGAAATAATCATAAATCTCGGTAATTGTCCCCACCGTTGAGCGAGGATTTGAAGAAACCGTCTTTTGATTAATCGAAATCGTAGGCGAAAGCCCTCGAATTTCATCAACCTTTGTATCGTCATTAATCGACGAAATAATCATCCGAGCATATGTCGAAAGACTCTCAAGATACCGTCTCTGCCCTTCGGCATAGATGGTATCAAAGGCGAGCGAAGATTTTCCAGAACCAGAAACACCGGTAACAACTACCAGGCAATTTTTGGGGATATCGACGGACACATTTTTGAGGTTGTGGGTCTTTGCCCCTGAGATGGAAAGAAATTCTGACATGCTCTACAAAAAATCGACTGGAAATATAACCGGCCGATTTTAACAGAAAATTCTGAGAGTCCAAGAAGAAGCAAAACAATTCGCTTCACAGATCGACGAAATATGTCTTTAGAGGGACGAGTTCAGTATTCGTGATCTTGCTAAAAAGATTCCGGTAACCTCACGAGCTCACATCTCTTTAAGAATCTTTGCACATTCATTTGCTGTTGATCCTGTAGAAATTACGTCGTCGATGAGGATCAAGTGGCGACCCACTACTGACTTTTGTATATTCTTCCTGGCACGAAATTTTCAGACAACATTGTTCATACGCTCTTCGGCAGTCAATCTCGCCTGATGCTTTCAAGAGCCTGTGCGCGTTAGAGTTCTGAGAGTGGTAAGCTGCTCACGTTTTGCAAGACTCTTGGCCAAAATTGCTGACTGATTAAAACCTCGTGCAAAAAATCGCATCATACCAATGGGGACCCAGGTACAAATAAATTCTTCGTCCACTCAAGTTCTTATTCGCAAATAGCTCATCGCACCAGAGAGAAGCGGCATAAAGACTTCAGATTCTTCTCTGATTCGATCGTATTTCATACGGTAGATCGCTGCTTCGACGGATCATTCGTATTCGGAACACACAATAATCTGATCAAAAGCACAGTCTTTTAGATGTTCACGGTAATATTCCGTGGCATCCGCGAGGCCATCATGAAGGGCAAGTGGTTCTCTCAATTGAACTCAAAAAACTTCTTGTAGTAGCAGTCGCCACATGTTATTTCGCCAAGTTCGACAGCGTATAAAATCCGAATCCTGTCGCTTCGGATGGGAATATTCCATCTGCTTTATCACGATAGGCCGGTCCTGCAATATCGAGATGTGCGTAAGCTACGTTCTCTGGTACAAATTGTGCAATAAATGCTGCACCCATACTCGATCCAGCCTTCATGCTCTTTGTGAGATTTTTACGATCAGCGATAGTCGCCTTGGTGGCCTCGAGCATTTTTGCATCCACTGGAAGTTTCCAGAGTTTTTCAGGAAGTTTCTTCGAATTTTCAAAAAGGGTATCTACCAGTACATCGGCTGTTCACATAACTCCTGCATAATCGAATCCTAGTGCATAAATACATGCTCCAGTAAGTGTCGCAATAGTCACAGCATTTGTAGGTTTATATTCCTGTGACATGTAGGATACGAGATCTCCGAGCACGAGTCGCCCCTCCGCATCAGTATGATGAATCTCAACAGTGAGACCATTATGAGCACGGACAATATCAAGCGGCTTAGCAGCTGATCCGCCTGTCATATTTTCGACAAGTCAGATAGCTCCGACAATACCATGTGGGATATCATTTAGACTATCGAGATGCCACATGGTAGCTATCACTGCAGCAGCCCCTGCCATATCCATTTTCATTTCAAGCATTGCATCATCCGGCTTGATCTGGATACCACCCGAGTCAAAAGTTACACCTTTTCCAACAAATGCGTATTTTGGTGACTCATTTTTAGCAATACGCTCAAAAATCATTACCTGAGGCTCACTATCTGAACCAGCAGAGACTGCAAGAAACATTCAAAATCCTGCTTTTTCGAGCTCTTTTTTACCAAGTACACGGATTTTTGTATTTTTCCAAGGAAGTGATTCGACAAGAGCGACTAGCTTTTGTGGAAATTTCTCATTTGGAGGCATATTCACGAGGTCGCGAGCCAAATAGACAGCATTGACCCGTTCGACAGACTGATCGATGTCTGACGATCATACAGAGAGGATTTGAAATTTTCTGATTTTCTTCTCAGTAAGATATGCCTGAAAACAATACGTTCAGAGTCCAAGAGCCTCTACTGCTACTGAGGTATTCACACTTTCGCCCACAGCAAGCGTGATTGATCCTTTGAGAGCACGCACACATTCCGCAATCTGAGAAGAAATATCTTCTTTACTGTCGAGTCCGAGAATATGAACTGTTTCAATGTTCTCGGAAAAAGCGTCTATACGAAGTGAGTATCCTTTCTTAGTCGATCTTTTTGACTCAATTACTCGAAGAAGTGATGGAGTTTTGATATATTCAGGAAGAGAATCCAAATTTCATAACACAAACACAAAGTGTTCAGTAACAACAGACTGAAAAGAAGACACCATATCTGGCGTAAATTGTGTGTGAATCATAGATTTATTTAGCAATACGGAGATAGCTTACAAAAAGCAACGCCGAAAAAAAGAGCAAAAGTATAGAAAAATACAAAAGCCCCATCATACCATATACAATCCCGAATGCTGCGAAGTGTATAAGTGCCGCAATAATAGCAGTTGCCTGGAAAAAATATTCATCAAATTTATGCGAACTTTTGAGCATAAACGAACCAAAAACGAGCCCAAAGGAGAGAACCCCTCACGAAATTAGGGTTAAGAAGAAGTTTTCTGATATTCCAAAAATACGTTCAAAAATAGCAATCGGAACGAGCAAACAAAAGAGGAGACTGAGATAATTTTCAAATCGTTGATGAACATACACATTGAAAAAAAACGAGAGAAGCAAGAGTACAATCACCCCTTGACCCACAAGTCAAAAAGTATAGAGGCCAATGAGGCCAATGGTTCAGGCATATACAAATAATATAGAAAAAAGCCTGACAAATATCCTACATTCTCTGAATATTTTATTTGAAACGATCTCAAAAAAGCCTGTTCAGAGCACGATTGCCATCATGCAATATACCCAAATTCCCTCTTCAAATCATGAACCACTCAAAAAGAGTAGAGTCGAGAAGAGGTAAACAAATATAAAGAAAAAAAGTAGAAATGAGTGTGAAAATGCAGCCGATCTGCGATATTCTTCAATAAATGTGACCACGATGGCGGCAATCAGGATGAATACCGCGATAATCAAATGAAATGACGGAATTTCTGCAGAAAAAAGATGATTCACGAGCATGCCTCATTCGAGGAGTGAAAGCACGAGAATATTGGCACGACCAAGCTCTAAGAGAATAGATTTTTCTCTCAGCGGAGTAAAAAATGCGACAATTAAAAGCAAAGATACCACAATTGCGAGATCATGTGCAAAAGCTGACAATGCTATATGGAGCGTTCCTGAAAGACTCCAAACTATTCCAAAAATCGCAATATAAAAAAGCCCTACTGAGAGGGGAAATATACCGCGTTTAAAAAACGAAATTGTCTGCTCTTTGAGCTTTGATCTGATATTATCGAGCTGACTTGCTGCATCTTTTTGGTCTTCAGACTGTCCTGAAGCACTTCAAAAACGGAAAGGACCAAACAAAAAGAGTGAAATAATCCCCAAAAGTACAAACCCACCTGCTTCTACATAAGCATTCAACAAAAAAAAGGCTCCTGCAAAAAAAATATGAACGAGAAAGAAGAGTACAAACACTTTTAAAAATTAATTTCGAGAGCCAGTACAATACAGGCAAAGATAGTCGTGGCCATTCCTGTTGCAAAGAGCGTACGAACTCCATTAAAAAGGAGTGCGAAATATGACAAAAGAGTCAGTAGCAAGAGAATTTCACCAATATCTCCACCAACATTTACAAATGGAGTAAGTGCATCTCGCATAATCAAAAATACACCCACAAATAAGAGTACATAGAGTACAAAATCAGAGGTAGATCGCAGCACATAGAAGAGTACATCTTCGTAGTACTCGAAGCCTTTTACAATCCGTGTATATGAGAATTTCTTGCTCTCAATGCGATTTTGGATGAGCGAGATATTTTGAATAAGGAGTCGCTTTTTGAGGGCAAGACGATTCTTTTTTTCGACTGGAGCGAAGAATGATTTGAGAATTTCCCTATTGAGTTCTCGGAGTTTTTCTTTGTAAATTCCAAGCTCTCTGAGATTTTTATAATAGACATACCCGGATGTATCTACGGCCGATTTTTTAGCCTCATCAGAAGCATCTGCCTTCGTATTAAAATCCTCGATGAGCGACGTAAAAATAAATTTGAGCTTTGCCTTAAATTCATCGGTTTCCGAACCAATCTTTTTACTTGATCAAAAATTCTTCAGGAGCTTATTCGTATCTTTCAGAAAATCAGAGCGTTTGATATCAGAACGACTTCCTGCAAGCTCCATCTCGAGTTCTCCAATTTTTATGAGCGAAGCCTCACCAATGAGCTTGAGTTTATCGATATTAGTTATCTGTCTGATCTGTCTGAGACTTCCAAGAAGATTTTGGAGTTTGAGCTTTCGTTCTTCTGAAATCTCAGTCGCATAGGTTACGAGAATATTTTCAATTTTTTCGTAGACGCGCATGATCAATCCTTGATATCTCGCTATTTCACGACCGAGAACGGTATCGATCTCAAGAATCTGGTGATTATCTTTCTCTTTTTTTTGTTCTTGAGTCTGTGGGATTTCTTTTGCTGGTGCAGATTCTTTTTTTACTTGTGCATATGCAGCGTAACTTTCTCGAACTTTGCTCGTTGTAAAAATTTTCTCTTCGTCATTGGCATCTTTAGTTGTATAGATGGCAAGGACCTCATAACCAAGATCATCTACGAGTTTTTTATAAGCTCGGAATATATCATCCGAAGAAATCTGTCCGCTTTTTTTCTGCCCAGAAATACGGACATCAAAATAAAAAATCGATCCCGTTCGTTTTTCGGTATCGGCATTAGTTTCTCGTATTTCGATAATGGAGTAGCCTTGCGCATGCAAACTCTCCCGTGCCTCGTGCTCGGTTTCGTACTTTACAACGAGTTCGACGCGCTCGTTGTTTTTGGCGGCGACGACCTGAAAGTATCTCATTTATGCAACGTTCAAGGTTTTTTTAAAAAAATCCTGAAGTGCTTTGGAATTCGCACTCGCAAACTCTCATGATCGCAAAAGATCAGTCTTGAGTGTTTCCTCAGAATTGGGAACGCGATCGATAATATCCATGTTCATATTTGTATTATACATTATCCAGCAAAAAATTGAAACTTCATGCATCTTTTTGTCGGTCGAGACGCTCTTTTTCGTGTATGGTACTGATTTTGTCCTTGGAAATATGTAGTTTTTTATCTTCGATACTCTCTACAAATTGCAATAGACGTTCATAGAGCGCGAGCATTCCTGGCTCATCGAGAATATCGAGTGATTCCAAGAAGAGACTTCTCTGACGTTCATCCACGCGCAAAGAAAGAATCAACTCACGAACAATGAGTCGTCGCTCTTTCTTTTTTCTATATTTTTCGAGGATTCGAGAAAACAACATACAGGGAGTATAGATATATAATAGATATATAAAATTTAATTTAGTACTTATTATAAATAGAAAATGTTGTTTTGTAATTTATGATACACGATACAAACTTTGAGTTTGTTTTTAACATTCAAAAAAACTTCTTGCCAAGGTAATCTCATTATAAAAGGAAACTCACAAGGTTTTAAACACTCTTTCTACCGTAAAATAATGGAGCCTTTTTCTTGTCTTTCCTTCGAAAACACCTAGGATAACTTTGATAAAACGGAATTAGAGCTTTTTCACATTATTACGCATGCACGAACACAATCGGCCTATTTTTTCTACTACCACAAGATATTTTCTCACAATTGTATTCGCTTTTGTTATTGGATTTATCGTAGCAACCCTTTCTCCGCCTCATATTCCGAATGGGACTATTCTTGATAAACTCATGTCAACGAGCTCTGGTCAAGATACGAGTCTTTGAATCATTTGAGCACGAAAATTTGATTCTGAGATCCCACTCTCGAGGCTTAAGGAAGCCTATGATATGGTTTCACAGAAATATTATGGATTTTCGACCGTTACAAAAGATGCTTTAGTCACCGGTATGATCCGAGGAATGGTTGATTCACTTGGTGATCCACATTCAGTATATTTTGATGAGGATGAAACCAAAAAATTTAATGAAGCCCTCTCTGGGAATTTTGAGTGAATCGGTGCATACGTTGGCAAAACGGATGGCGGAATCCTGGTAAAACAGACATTTGAAGGCTCGCCAGCCAAAGAAGCAGGAATTACTGAGGGTGATATAATCGAAAAGGTTGATGGTGAGGCTATAAAGGATCTGAGTATAGAAGATGCTGTTAAAAAAATCCGAGGTCCAGCAGGAAGTCAGGTTCTACTCGCAATTATGCGTCCTTCACAAAAAAACGAAAAGTTTGAAAAAAAGCTTACACGTCGTCATGTTCAGGTTCCTTCGGTGATTTCTAAAATGATCGACAAGACAAAAATAGGACTTATTACGGTTGGTATCTTTGGAGAAACTACGCCCGAAGAATTCAATCGTGCATATAATTCGCTCACTGCATCAGGAATGCAAGCACTCGTCCTAGATCTGAGAGATAATCCAGGAGGTCTTCTGGGGACTTCTGTGACCATGTTGTCGAATTTTGTCGATAGTGGCAAGCTCCTCGTCGAGACTCGTGGAATAGATGAGGACCACAATCAAAAATATTTTGCCGAAGGTGGTAAGAGACCAACACTTCCAATCATTGTACTTATTAATGAAAATTCAGCATCAGCATCAGAGATTACTGCAGGTGCGCTTCAAGATTATGGTATAGCTATCGTCGTCGGTTCTAAATCATATGGTAAGTGATCTGTGCAAGAGGCGTTCCATCTCAATGGTACTTCTGAGATTAAAATTACTGTCGCACGATGGTATACACCGAATGGAAAATGAATTGATAAACTCTGAATCAATCCAGATGTCGCCATCAAGCTTTTACCAGAAGATCTCACAAATCGATTTGATAGAGTGCTTGATACAGCGAAGCAAATCATTGAATACCAACTTTCTGGAAAACTCAGAAAAGAAACCATCGACCATTTCCAAAAACCCATTACCCAGTAGACCATGATTCGAGATGAAATATTCAAACTTATAGACCAAGAACGTATACGCCAAGAAGAAGAAATCGAGCTCATTGCCAGTGAAAATTATGTCTCTGTTGATGTTCTCCGAGCGAACGCATCGATACTCACTAATAAGTATTCTGAAGGATACCCATGAAAGCGTTACTATGCCGGTCAGAAATATATCGACCTCATAGAAAATAAGGCGATCGATCTCGCTAAAGAACTCTTTGGTGCAGAATATGCAAATGTTCAGCCACTCTCAGGCTCTCCCGCGAATCTTGCTGTATATAGTGCACTCTTGGTTCCATGAGATAAAATACTCTCGCTTCGACTCGATCATGGTGGACATCTGACGCATGGTCATAAACTGAGTGTTTCAGGACAGCTCTATACTTTTGAATTTTATGGAGTCGATCCGGTGACGGAATTGATCGATATGGCAGAAGTGGCAAAGTTGGCAAGAGAATTCAAACCAAAGATGATCGTCACGGGATTTTCTGCATATTCTCGTGATCTTGATTGGGCAGGATTCCGTGCGATTGCAGACGAAGTAGGTGCATATCTGGTAGCTGATATGGCACATATTGCCGGACTTGTGGCGGCTGGAGTGCTTCAAAATCCAGTTCCGTATTGTGATGTAGTTACGACTACGACGCACAAGACACTGAGATGACCACGGGGTGCGATTATTCTCTCAAAAGAACGCTACGGCGCAGATATTGCCCGTGCTGTATTTCCTGGATGTCAGTGAGGCCCACACGAACATACGATTGCTGCCAAGGCGATCGCATTTTGAGAAGCACTAAAGCCTGAATTTAAAACCTATGCGAAGCAAGTAATTACGAATGCACAATCTCTCGCGAATGCACTCATAAAGCATGGCGTGCGTGTTGTTTCTGGAGGCACGGACAATCATCTATTACTTTTAGATGTAGCAAAGAGCTATAATTTGGGAGGCAAAGAAGCAGAAATCATTCTTGAGAATATTGGAATTTCTGTGAACAAGAATATGATTCCGTTTGATGAACGTAAACCTATGGATCCATCGGGGATTCGCGTAGGAACACCCGCAGTTACCACGCGCGGAATGACTGAAAATGAAATGCAAATACTCGCTGATATTATGCACGAAGCACTTTCGCATCCATGAGATATACAGATACAAAATACACTCAAAAATCAAATTCGAACTCTCTGTAAAGAGTTTCCTATCTATTTGGACAAAGATTTATGGACAGTTTAGACAATTTTGATACTGGCGACACAGGTGCTCCAGAAGGACCTTCCGAAGGTCCGAAGGAATCGAGTGAAAAACAACGTGAACGCTCGAGTAAGGCCCTAGCTGGTATTCAAAAATCCCGAAAAGACGAATCAAGAGCTCGTAAGCACTCAGATGTGCTTGCGGGAATTTTGATTGAGCTGCTCAAAGACGCAAAATATGATCATGTGGTAGATGGACTCCTCTTTTTGCTTAAAAATGATGTCCCCTCTATTGCTGTGCTTGCTTTTTCGGCAATCTCATTTGATAAAGGACTTCGAGCACTCGCGGATCATCTTTCGCTCGCTGTAAAAATACCAGTACCTCAAAAGCGCGATATTCCTGTGCACTTTGATGAAAAACTCCTCAGTGACGATGAAAGAAGCTACATCAATCTCTGGGTAGAAATTCTTTTTTCGTCCCTGACAAGCAATATTTCGGTTTTGCTTACCAAGAAGCTCATTACGCAGTTGGATTCACCACTGAGAAACGAGATTATTGTAGCAATGGCACGCTTTTTTGAGATATTCCTGTCAGAGGCAGGATTTATTATTGAAACAAAAAAATCCGAAGCCTATACCCGATTTATCCTGGATGAGGTTGAGAAGCGTTTGCGACGGACGAAATTGGAGGAATTCTAGAAACAAGAAAAAAGAGAATCCAGAGTATATCTATCGATCAAAAGATCATTCCTACCCAAATTCGCCATTCTCCGAGCGGAAGGGTGACCTGTCAGGGGAAATCTGAAAACCAAAGAGCGATGGTATTACAGAGGTAGATGGGCCAAAATCCGATATAACCGAGCGCATAGCCTATTCCATGTCAGATTATGCTGGCAATAAGTGCAATCACTCATCCAATGAGTGATATCCCTACAAATGGTGCGATGACGATATTGGCGAGAATACTCGCCATATGTGTCGAACCAAAAATCGAAAGTGTAATGGGAAGTGTAAAAAGAGAAGCAGCCATGCTCGTCGCGATAATTTCACCAAGCCACTTTGGAGTACGTATCCAATCCAGAAATCTCTTGATATCCGGACTCGCACAAATAAGCCCCAGAGTCGCGAGTGCCGAGAGTTGAAATCCTGCATCATAGAGCAAACTATAGGGTGAGATAATACAAAGAATCACCGAAGCAAAGAGTAAGGTTCTTACTGCATCGACACGATTGCCAAATTCGACAAAGCTGTATGCAATGAGACCCATGATACCAGCTCGTATTACGGGTGCATCCCCGCCAACTAAAATGATGTACCCTACAGTGAGCGCTATAAGTAACGGTAAGCGAATATTTCGTCACATCCATCTCGTAAAGACGAGAAGAGTAATGAGAACAAGAGCGATATTACTCCCACTTACGACGATGAGATGAGAGAGTCCAATGCGTTGGTAGCCAGCATAGAGTGTATCACTGAAGAGGGATTTTTCTCAGACGAGCATGCCTGCGGCAAGTGCAGCTTCATTCTCTGGAAGGATGGCAATGAGTCCAGTATTGACGCCCGATCGAATCCGTGCGAATGGTGAAATGACTTGAGGGGCAAGAATATCTGTGATATTTCATTGCAAACTAGCAAGAAGACCTTGTGAATAGAGATATTCGAGAGATTCGCGTTTGCGGGTGAGCTTTTCGAGGGTGAGAATACTTCAAGGAATAATCTTCAGTCCGCTGGTAAAGGATGATTCGAAGAAGTATTCTTTTGATCAATATATGATTTTAAGCATGAGTCGAAGTTGTCCATTTCTGTCTCAGCGAATGGAGATAACTTCTGCTTGATGGGTATTTTTTTCACTTAAAAGAGCTATAAGCTCGCTTCGATCCTGTTCGTATTGATGGCTAAAATACAAGGAAATACCGCTTCCTAAAAATACTCAGAAGAGTGCTAAAGATCATAAAACTCGCATTCATCGTACTCAGAACATACTGAGAACAATACATGCGAGTCATATCACTCCGTAGTAAAATCAGCTAGTAATACACCCGATCGACAGGAGCAAGCAGATACTAAAAACGGAGAAGTATATTCCCTTTCCTAGGAGTGTTTTTTTGAAAGACGCAGGAGTCATCTGATAGCAAAAATCAGACCCAAGAGCGCGCCAATCTGGGTGAAATTAAGATAGAGTGTGTTACTGAGAATATCATCCGAGCCTGAGAAAAATTCTCAAACGAGGAGCATAAGTGAAAAGAAGGCAATTCCAATATATCCGACAAATCCATCTATCTTAAATATCTCGCGGAGAATATAGAGTCCTGAGAATAGAAAGAAACATCCAATCGAATAGAAAACAGCAAGAGGAATGATCGCCGATGTATAGGGAACATTAGCATTTTCGTATTTGTAGACGATCCCGATTGCAAGTTCGGTTGGTCGACCATAAATCTGACCGCCGAGGAATGCACCAATATATCCGATCACTGCCGCAAACAAAAAGGCAAGAACCACTGTATCGACATATTTTTCTTGTGGCTGATTAAAGCGAATGAGCTTGTAGCCGAGAACCAGGACAAATCCAATCACCCCTCCAATGAATGAGAGATTATAATCATTCATTAAAAAGAAATGGAGGAAGCGGTCTGTTACGAGATATTTGTAATCTCGCCACTGTGAGAAAATGAATACAAGTCGTGCAAATATAAATGTTGAGAGGACAAGCGGCAATGCACTTCCGAAGAAGAAATTTGAATTAATTCCTGTCTTGACGGAGAGCTTGTAGAGCATGAAGAAGAAAAGTCCGAATGCTAGCGAAAGCGCCAGTCCGAAGGTAAATATCTTGATGTCTAAAAATGGAAGTATGATCTCTGGATACATAAACGTATATTAGCGAGCGTATTCTATAATGCGTCTTTCTCGGATGAGATTAACCTTTACTTCTCCTGGATAGCTGAGGTTCGCTTCGATGGAACCGGCAATTTCTTGGGCGAGTTTTTCGGCTGCGAGATCCGAGATAGTTTCGGCATCAACAAACACACGAACTTCGCGTCCTGCTGAGAGTGCGTAGGCCTTGGAAACTCCAGAGAAGCTCATGGCGATATTTTCCATTTCGACGATACGTTTTACGTATTCTTCGGCATTCATTCGGCGTGCTCATGGTCGAACTGCACTGATGGCATCAGCGATTTGAACGATCTTTGTCTCGATACAGATCTGTGGCACTCCGTCATGGTGACCTTCGATGATATTGACGAGCTTTTCATCGAGACCATATTTGCGAGCGATTTTCCCACCGATTTCAGGGTGAGATCCTTCGATATCGTGATCCATCGATTTGCCAAGATCATGGAGAAGTCCTCCCTTAAAAGCGAGTGAAGAATCCGCACCAATGAGCTTGGCTATGGATTCTGCGATATAGGCAACTTCTTTTGAGTGCATGAGGATATTTTGCCCGTAGCTTGTGCGGAATCGAAATTTACCTATGAGTGGTACGATTTCTTCAGGGATCCCAACAATTCCCATTTCATTGAGGGTTTTTTGTCCGAGATCATAGATGAGTTTTTCGGCTTCTTTTTGATTTTCTTCGACAATTTCTTCGATGCGAGCTGGCTGGATGCGCTTATCCTCGATGAGTTCTTCGAGAGATTTCTTTGCTATATAGCGACGGAAGAGGTCAAAACTTGAGATAAATACCGTGTCTGGTGTGTCGTCGATAATGAGCGAAACTCCCGTTGCACGCTCGAAAGCAATGATATTGCGACCTTCTTTTCCGATGAGCTTTCCTTTGACATCATCGGACTCGAGATGGATGAGGGTCTGTGTTGTTTCACCAGTGACATCACCAGCATATTGCTGGATTGACTTGATAAGAATCTCTTTTGAAAGCTCTGCTTCACGGATTTTAAGATCGACACGTTTCTTTTCAATGAGTCCAAGGATGTCTTTTTCGTAGCGTTCTTCTGTGCGTTTCATGAGGAGATCGCGTGCTTCTGTCTCTGAAAGACGTGATACCTTTGCGAGTTCTTCGCGGAGTTCATCATTGATTTTTTCTTGGCTTCTTCTGCGATCTTCGAGCTCGGATTCTTTGGTGCGTACAGTTTCCATGCGGGTCTCGATTTCTTCGAGCTTCTTTTCGATACGGTCTTCTTTTTGGAGGAATTTCTCTTCGAGTTCTTGGATTCGACGTTCTCGTTCTTTGGATTCACGGCGTTCTTCGAAGATTTTTGATCGTTCTTCCTCGGCTCTGCGGTGAGCTTCGGTAGTAATACTACGAGCTCGGTCGTCGGCATCTTGGATAATCTTTTTAGCTTTGGATTCTTCTTGAACGGCGAGTGATCGGATCTTCTTTGTTATGATAACAAACGATAGAATACCCGAGACAACCCCTCAGGCGAGGAGTCAGATGAGCAATTGCGGCATGAAATTATTTTTATGAGTAGTGGCGCCCCGAAGGCGATTTCGATTCTTGGATTTGATTCATCGTACTGAAAGTACGGAAAAGTCAATTACCCGGCCATGCTTGCGTTTTTTGGCTTTTGGTCTATACAAGATATATGTCCAGAGCTGTTTGCACCGAGTGCCGTTACATCTATGACTCCAAAATGGGGATTGAAGAACTCGGTATTATGCCAGGTACTCCTTTTGAATACATAGACGAAACGACATTTAATTGCCCTCATTGTGAGGCAACAAAAGACCAATTTGTCGAAGTTGTCGAAGAAGCGGTAGAAATATCGGATCTTGAAGATATGACCGAAATGGAATCCCAACATGCTCCAATCTATCGCATGATTGATGATGAAGTGGTCGTAACTATTGGTGCCTATGGCGATGAACACCCACAAGAAGAATGACATTTTATCGAGTGGATAGAGGCTCGAGATACGGCGGGCGATCTCATCGAACGCATGTATTTTGCACCCACAGATGAGCCGATTGCTCATTTTGCAGTCGATTTGGACGAAGTATGAGAAATTAGGGCATCCTGTATAGAACACGGTATTTGGAAATGAATCAATTATGAAAATCTCAGTATGTAACGGTAAAAGTTGTAGTGAGCGGTGATCAAAGTATGTAATGATGCGACTCCAGTGAGATGTTGAAAGGCTCTGATATAAGGGAGTTGAGCTCGACACATGTCTCTGCCAGGCAAATTGCAAGCAAAGTCCAACGGTTCTCTTTGATGGCACGATGTATTCCTATATGAATCCCGTAAAGTCGAGTGAAGAGCTTGCGCGTAGGATCCAAGAATTAAAAAAATCATTTCAAAAAAAATCATGAAAGTAGGCTTCGTAGCACTCGTAGGAAGACCAAATACTGGTAAATCTAGCCTTCTCAATGCTATTATTGGCGAGAAGGTATCTATTGTTTCGGCAGCACCGCAAACTACTCGTAAAACGATTCGCGGTATTTTTACAGACAGTGAAATGCAGGCAATCTTTTTAGATACCCCTGGTCTCCATGAAGGAGGTGAATTGCTCATCGAGGCAATCAATGCACAGGCACGAAAATCACTCGATCAGGCAGACGTTATTTTGCGCCTTATCGATGCGAGTCGTACTGCTTGAGAAGAAGATGCTCGTATTGATACGCTTCTTTCAAAGGTTACAAAACCAGTCATTACAATCTACACGAAATCTGATCTTCCTAAAGCGCGTAAACTCCCGAGTGACGCGATTGTCGTGTCTGACAAAGATGGCGAATATGACCAACTTCTTGCTGAAATCGCGCATGTTCTCCCTGAGGGGCCGATGCTCTATGATGAGGATTATTATACAGATCAAGACCTCTATACACGTATCTCGGAAGTCATTCGTGAACAGTCATTTTTGCTTCTCGAAGAAGAAATCCCACACGCACTTTTTGTTGAAGTAGAAAGCCTCGATGAGACACCAAAGGGGCTTCGAGTCCTTGCGTATGTTCATGTAGAGCGTGATTCGCAAAAGAAGATCCTGATTGGGAAGTGAGGTGCAAAAATCCAAGAAATCAGTACGGCATCACGTCTGATTTTGACAGATATTTTAGATCGTCCAATTCATCTCTTCTTGCGCGCAAAAGTAACACCAAATTGGCGTAAGAACGCATATATTGTGGATTCACTCTTCCCGCATGCTTAAGATTTCTGCGCGTGGCGAGTATGCAATGCTGCTCGTTCGTTATCTCCTCGCACATGATGGAATTCTAAAAATTTCGGTCGTCGCTCAAGAAATGGCGATCTCGGAGTCCCTCATTCGAAAAATTGCGAATGATCTTGAACATGCGAATATTATTCGTTCGCAAAAAGGTAGAAATGGTGGTATTTCCATAGCTAAAAAAGAAATATCTGTCTACGAAGTTCTCTTTGCTATTTGAGAAGATCTTTCACTTACTATCTGTACAGGGAATGTTCCTTGTGAGCTCTCGGGTGGCTGCAATCTGTCACCTCTTATCCGTAATCTGCAAAGATGAATTGATACGATTCTCAAGATCACTCGACTGTAGCAGATTATGATGGATTCGCCTCTGCCTTTGCACGTTCTCGTGCTGGAATGCACTGGCCTGAATTCGATATTTTGACTACAGAGTTGAGAAATATTCAGTGAGATAGACCTCGTCTACTCGACATATGATGTGGTTCTGGTCGTCTTTTGGAGGCGTTATGAGCGCAAAATATCCCAGTGATCTATCACGGAATCGACGAATCGAAACTCATGATACAAGAGGCTCAAAAAGCTCATCCAGAAAACAAGTTCTCAGTGATACCCATGCAGAACCTGGACACGATAGACAACAATTTTGACATAATCGTCTTTCTCGCCAGCTTCCATCATTTGCGCTCGCAATCCGAACGTCTTGAGGTTCTTAAAAAAGCTTGAGCATTGCTTGCTACAGAAGGTAAGCTTTTTATGACAAATTGGCATTTAACCTCGGAAGCAAACCAAAAAAAATACCAGCCTACTACGCCAGGATGATATGATTTTGCCATTAAATTTGCGAAGTCGCTACGATTTTACCATGCGTTTCAGACCGAAGAACTCTCAGAGTTATTTGAGACAGCATGATTTATAGATATTCGCCATATGGTAAATGAGCGGAATATCGTGTCGATTGCTACACGAGGTTAGCGTTTTTGAGACTGTTCTCGGAGTTCCTTGTAGAGATCCTTTGGTGCAGTAATTGCATGTACGGCGAGTCTCCCAGCATCATAAATGAGATCGAGCAGCACTCGTAAGAGCACAATGAGCGAATCAATAGCTCCTACGGCTGTGCCCACAATATCGAGAATGATATTGTCTCAGAGTTCGCTCTTTTCGAGTTTTTTTGTCAGTGCGAAACGTTCGGAGAGAAAGACTCCTTTTTTGAGTGCGAGTTCGTTGGAACCGAGGAGTTTTGTGAGGTCGATTTTGAGTTCTTTAATGCCTTCTTTGGCACCTTTTCGGATTTCGTTATAGAGGGCGAGGATTTCTCTCAGAGCATCGTCGTCCGCTCGTTCGGCCGTCTTAGCTGAGAGTCGTTCTTTGAGCGCATCTATGCTTTGAGCAGTTTCGACATGAGAGAGCAGGAGCTGAATATCCTTGCGAGTCAGTCGACTTCAGAGTGCCTTGAGTCGATCAACAACGATCGCTTCGAGCTTTTTTTTGTCGGCTTCTACAAATATGCCAGTGTGTTCGATTGGCTGAGGCGTTGAAGGCTGTTTGTCATGCTCGAGTTCGCTCATAATTATGGTGAAATAGTACCTGTTTCAGTGATTGATCCAGTCGCAGTGGCTGGGATATTTTTGAGTTCTTTTTGGGCTTCTTCGGCAAAAAATCCGGCGGGATCTGCAGAGATAGCGTCTTGGAGGTAACCTTGAGCGAGAGTATAGTCCTTTTTTGCAATATACAAACGACCAAGTTCGAGCGAGGCTATAGGGTTACGTCCGTCTATGGAGAGTGCTTTGCGAAGAAGTTCTTCTGCAGCATCGAATTCTCAGATTTCGCGTTTGAGTCCACCCGCAAATGCAAGGAGACGATCATCATCAGGGAAGCGAGCTATGCCCTTTTGACTCCAGATAGAAGCCTTGGAAGGTTCGCCACCTTCGACAGCCATAAATATAGCGATTTCAAAGTCTTCACTCGTAGCATCTGGTTCCTCAAGAAGGTATCGAAAAATCTTGAATGCGCCACGCTCGTCCCCAAGGAGGGTGTAATTATAAATCAGACGACGCTCGAGCTCAGTTTTTGGACTGTAGCCATTGAGAACAGCAGCATTAAAATAGAGATTGGACGTTGAGTAGTCTTCTTTGAGATAATTTACGATACCGAGCATATAGGCAGTCTCGATGTCTTTGGGCTCGAGCGTGTAGTATCTCACAAGGAGAGAAGATGCTTCTTTAAAATTACCAAGTGCGTATTCACTATAGCCACCGATTTTGAGAACGATCCGGTAGTCGGGTCGTCGATCAATAACGCTTTTGGCGATTACGTAGGAGGCAAGATAGGATTGCTGCTCGTAGAATTTGCCGGCTACGAGCGCATCGCGATAGGTAGTGTCGGTACTCAGTTGATTGTAGCTTTTAAGCGTATCAACGAGTCAAAGGACACGAGGGTCTTTGGAAGGAGAATTAGTAATCTGATCGCTACATTTTGAGACATCAAGCACACAGGTGTCAACAAGGGCATAATATTCTTTGGTTCCTGAACCAAAAGGATATTTAGCTATCTCGGCGGTTTTATCCTTGCGCTCGGTATCGAGCATGATCGAACCAATAAACCGGAGTTTGGTCTTTTCGTCGAGCTCTTGCACGGGAAGTGTCTTATAGAGATCGTAAGCATCCGAATATTGCTTGAGCTCGTAATACGCGTCAGCGAGTTTGAGAGCAATATTGGCATCGCCATCGATTCGCTCGTGTGCGTTTTTGTAGTATCGAATGGCGGTCTCTGCGTCATTTCGGGCTTTATAATAGTCGCCCTTTCGAATAATGGAGCGTAATGCCACACGCTTTCTGGCTATATCCATGCGATCCTCGAGAGACATTTCTTTGCCTGGTTCGTTTGATCAGGTGCTATCGGGGTTTTGAGATCCGGTATCTGTGCTCGTGGTGCTACTGTCTTTTGAGCACGCATTAAGCGAGCAACAAACAACAACGAGAGCGAAGAATAAAAAAGTTTTTTTCATAGAGAGAAGCCAGTCTAATGCAAACTTGTGAAATGCAAAAATTCATTCGTTTTGACAAGAAAACGTTCTTGAATACTCTGTGCGGGCTTCGAACGGAGAGATGGCAGAGTGGTTGATTGCAACAGTCTTGAAAACTGTCGTGCCGCGAGGTACCCAGGGTTCGAATCCCTGTCTCTCCGCCATTAAAAATATCAAAGCAGAAGGGCCCCGAAAGGGGTTTTTTCGTGCACGAAGATTTTGGCGGGATTCGAACGTGAGGTATTGCGAAGCAATAGAAAGCCAACGATTTGGCTTTCGGCCGAGCGCGTCCGAAGTGAAACGACGGAAGAATCCCTGTCTCTCCGTCATTAAGTAAATCGAAACAAATAAAGACCTCGAAAGAGGTCTTTATTTTGCTATTGGCTATTGCGGAGGTTCGAAAATACAAACGTGCTTACTTTGCGTTTTTATTTCTTCCGACTACACTCCTTCAAAACTTTGGACATGCTCTCTGGACTGCTCTAGATTTCTCCCTCCATGTTCAAAACGTCCTATATCTGTATGTGCATTTCATGCCAAAACATCGAATTCTTATATTTATCTTCTTTGTCGTAGCGGTTTACGGTGGTGCAAACGCCTTTGTATTTTTTTATGGATGGAGCGCTCTGGGGATTTTTCCAGTTTTGCAGTGTCTGTATTTGATAGGCTTTTTGACGATTGCCCCGATGTTTTTGGTGGCCCGTATTGTTGAGCGTTTTTTTAAAAATCACTTCGTTTCATTTTTACTTTGGGTGGGGTCATTTTGGCTCGCGATGCTGACGTATCTTGTTCTTGGTATTTTTGGAATTACGGCGATTACCTCACTCGTACGAGAATTTGTACCGCATTTTGGAATGAGTTCGTATTTTCGTTTGGCCCAGGTAGTTGCAGTTTTTGTAGGAGCTTTTGCATTCTCTGCTCATGGATGGCGCAATGCGAGACATCCCGCGATCCGCAAACTCGAATACGTTTTTCCTAAGGGCAATGGTAAGGGTGGAGAATTCCACATTGTTGCGGCAACAGATATTCATCTCGGAACGATGATTGGCAAGAAGCGATTTGGACGATTTGTTCGCGATGTTAATGCGCTGAAGCCGGATGCGATATTTTTAGTAGGCGACACAATTGACGAAGATATCGAGCCAGTTATCAAGCAAGATATTGGTACTTCTATTCGCAAGCTCCATGCTCCACTTGGTGTTTTTGCAGTGAATGGAAATCATGAACATATTTGAGGAGTAGAACGCGCCGATGCATATCTCATTGCGCACGGAGTTACTATGCTTCGCGATGAATCCATCGTGCTTGGCGGCGTATTTACGCTCGTCGGTCGTGAAGATGCAAGTCTTCCTATGTTTACAGGCAAAAAACGCAAGAGCCTTGAGAAGCTTCTTGCGGATACGGATCCAGGGCTTCCTGTGATTTTGATGGACCATCAGCCAGGAGCTATCCGTGAAGCTGCGGATGATGGACGTGTATCGCTTCAGCTTTCGGGGCATACGCACCACGGTCAACTTTGGCCATTTAGCGTTATTACGAGCCAGATTTTTGAAATTAGCTGGGGAGGGCGCAAGATCGGGAATACTGAATTTTATGTTTCTTCTGGTTGGGGTACATGGGGCCCACCCGTTCGTACAGGAAATGTACCAGAACTCCTCGATATTCGATTGAAGTTCGAATAGAGCCAGGCTGAGAAATATCTCTGTATTTCTACTTTGAGCGAATGAGTATTTGTGAGCGAAACCGTTTGACTTTCTACTCATCTGCCATATCCTCTCGCGTGCATTAATTTGTATGGTGGGTTACTCAAGTGGCTGAAGAGGCGGGTTTGCTAAACCTGTAGGGCGCTGCAAGGTGCCGCGAGGGTTCGAATCCCTCATCCACCGCCATGAAAAAATCAAAGAATCAGAAGGCCTTGAAAGAGGTCTTTTTTTGTGGTTGGTGACGGGATTCGAACTGAGGGTAAAACGCGAATGCGTTTTAAGAGTCCAACGATTTGGACTCTGGCCCGAGGCGTCCGCAGTGAAACGAAGGAAGAATCCCTCATCCACCGCCATGAAAAAATCAAAGAATCAGAAGGCCTTGAAAGAGGTCTTTTTTTGTGGTTGGTGACGGGATTCGAACTGAGGGTAAAACGCGAATGCGTTTTAAGAGTCCAACGATTTGGACTCTGGCCCGAGGCGTCCGCAGTGAAACGAAGGAAGAATCCCTCATCCACCGCCATGAAAATCAAAGAATCAGAAGGCCTTGAAAGAGGTCTTTTTTTGTGGTTGGTGACGGGATTCGAACTGAGGGTAAAACGCGAATGCGTTTTAAGAGTCCAACGATTTGGACTCTGGCCCGAGGCGTCCGCAGTGAAACGAAGGAAGAATCCCTCATCCACCGCCATGAAAATCAAAGAATCAGAAGGCCTTGAAAGAGGTCTTTTTTTGTGTACAGAGCCGCTATTTGGATAATTGACAATAGATAACTCGTATATACAGTACACTCAATTTACGCGATCAGATGAAACTTTTAGGAGAACAAACTACTGACTCTAAACACCCCGCCGCATTCAGTATTACTCATGTGGTAATGGACTATTTTGTCTGGTGATCTGATTCTTTAAAGCGTGCATGAGAGGAAGAAAAAGAACGAATAAGCATGGTAGAAAATGGCGGTTTTCCAGAAATTATAATACGTTGAGCAGGAGGGGGTTGATTCCTCTCGCACTATAAATGATCTGGGAAGGTTCTTCAGTTACTGGCGTCCATAGCGACTGAACAATATGAGGAGACAAATCTCAGCGTTAAGAAAATTTTAGATAGAATGCCTGAATCCGTTTTGATCAGACATGAACATGGCTCTACTGATAATACGCTAACTTTGAGCAATAGAGCTGCTGATGGTGGAATAGGTGCACATCTCTATCAGCCTTGTTTACTCGATAGTCACTTTCATGAAAAGAGATTAAATAATACACCATACAATCCTCAGTATTTACAAGAAGCAAGACTCCTCATTGTTTCTGATGCTTCCGTGAATTACATGAAACGCGATTCTGAATCTGTTGTTTTTGCTACACGAAACCAATTAAAGGCGCTTCTTGATCTTTCGCGTGCGATTGATGCATGCTATAAAGAAAGTATCTAAAATCTCCCCGAATTCGGGGAGATTTTATTTTGCTCCATGTGTCGGAATAGACTCGAGATGCATGCGAGCATCTTCACTGAGTGCAAGCATCCAGTTAATGGCTTTGGAGATTTTTTCGACGTTTGGTACGTATTCAGCGATGATCTGCTCCTTTTCATCCGCACCAGCTCGGAGATAGAGCGTGCCAGAATTTGTGAGCGTATGTAGTAAGTGCTGTTTACGAAAGGTACAATTTTTAATCTGCTTGTAATGCAGTCCTGCTTCAAATCCACTCAGGAGCCCCTTTGATACCTGTAGATAGACGCGGGTATTGGTAATGTCGAGCGTTGAGCGCTTGAAGCGATTCCACTCCAGAGCTACGCCGACAGTAAGGGTTGCTATTCCAGTTACAGCTCCAAGTGTCCAAGAAGCAGTCGAAACTCCGACGAGAACTCCGGCAATTGTTCCAAAAACAATCCATCGAGGAAGTCGCAAAAAGAGCTTGATGCCATGCTGTCTCACCGATAGAAGGATCACTTCGCTCATATTTTGCTAAATAATTATTGCATGCAGAATAGGGAAGTTGTCACTTTTTTCAATATATTAGACGGTGAGTGGAGTTGTGGCCTGACTTGTTTTGACTTTGGCGATCTTTTTATATACTCGTCCTGCCGTTTTTAACGGGCCTATAGCTCAGTGGTTAGAGCAGTCGGCTTAAAAACGTTGAATCTAAGTTCAATTCTGGATGGTGTGTCTCTGCGTGGCAATTATGGCACAGCAAAATACACTTTCGGAGCTCTCACTCCACAGCGTCTAAAGTGCGATTGGAAAGTGAGCGCATATCAAGCTTAAAATCTTTTTCTTTTCCGTCTCTATGATGGAATGCCAGAGCTGCGAGATTTTTCTTGTAGCCACAGGTATGACAACAACTTCAGAATCTCTTGATAAGAAGAATCTTTCTTTCTAGTCAACGTTCCTTTTGTTGAAAATAACTCTGATGCGCCTTGTTTTTACAGGCTATAGAACAAAATTTTTTCTGCTTTCCAGAAAGCTCGCATGAGCATATGGAGCAAGTTATGTTATCAATCATAACTGCATAATATTGAATATGATTCAGCGTCAAGGGCTACCAGTAGAGCAATTTACTGGTGAATATCTGTCAAATTCGGGGAAGCCTCTGTAATATTACGTGGTAATCCCGAGCCAATCCTTCGCCAAGTCTACGGATTGCAGGCAATCTACTGTGGGGGGCTTCTACTAAAGTAGGATTCATAGCAGGCTTGCCTGCCGAAGCTTCAGCGAAGGCAGGTGTAGAGACTAGACGGCAGACACCCCATGTGGGTGAAGGGATAGTCCAGACCACGAACTCGAAAGAGGCGACGAAAGTCGAAGTGGGATGCATAACCGATTGGTCCCTGGTTCAATCCCAGGTGGGCCCACCATAATTCGACATTCAAAATAACCCAGGTTTTAAAACCTGGGTTATTTTTTGTTTTAGGTGCGAGCTTGCTTAATTCAGATATTTATTTAGAGTTTATTCATCTATCTCCTTCATGCATCTTAAAAATTCTGTCGACCTTGGTATGGACGAATTCGAACGTCTTCCTTTTAATGATGTCGAAAAAAAGGAATTGGCACTTAAGATTCTCTCAATGCCAGAGGCAGATGCTTCGAATATTAAGATCATTCTTTCAGAAACGAGTGACTGACAAATCCAAAGTCGTGTACTTGAGCGTATACTTGAGATCCTTCACGACGGAAAGCTCGGACATGAAGATGATCTCATCGAATTCTTTTATTGTGGAGCCTCTAATGAAATGAAGCGGCGACTTCTAGATGATATCAAAGTGCGTCCGGAATATATAGATATCCTCACCGATCTATTCTACCAAGATCCATCAGATGAAGTTATTACTGAGGCTATTCGTCAGCTTCGTTTTGATCAGAAGTGTGAAATTTTTGAATGAGTTCTTGGACGCACCCCACGATTGTCGAATGATTATGAGGAGAATAGCGAGGGGCTTTGCACAATGATTCAAGACTCAAACCTTACGGAACCTGAGATTCAAAAACTGCGCGACATATATGTATCTATGGATCATGAACTTACAGAATACGATGAAATTCTGGATATTATCGATATTCAGCTTACAGAATTGCACGAAATAGAGTCAGAACATATACGAAAAAGACTCTCCGCGATGGCAGTATAATTCTCCCAAAGAGTATTTAATAAAATCCTCCACCTTTAAGTGGAGGATTTTAAGAGCTTCTTTTGTCTCTAAATGAAGGGATTAAATACCTCTAAATACACCCATTAAAAAAGCGCTCCATATAAAGGAGTATTTATGATAAAAAATGGCGTCATTTTCTTATTGCAAAGATTTTGTGAAGAAAAAGGTCGAAAAACTTTTGACTCTCATCACTTTCTCTATATAAATTCACCACGTTTCGGGGCTGTCCCGAAATTTGCTCCTTAACCCGCACACAAGAAGACGAAGTCTTCTTGAGAGAAAGATACAACAAGTACACAATCAAAAAAGTCCTGTGTAGACCCTCCTCTATTCACGCTCCCTTCCGGAGGCCTCTGAATAGAGAATTCTTACAGGCAACTAGTTTCAAAGAGTTTGATCATAGCTCAGGATGAACGCTAGCGGTGCGCCTAACACATGCAAGTCGAACGAGAAAGTCTGCGATTACATCAAGGACCTACGAGTGGCAAACGGGTGAGTAACAAGTTTGTACCTACCCCAGAGTGAGGGATACCATATCGAAAGATATGTTAATACCGCATAGTCCCGCAAGGGTAAAGCCGCAAGGCGCTTTGGGAGGGGCATGCTTTCTATCAGCTAGTTGGTGAGGTAATGGCTCACCAAGGCAATGACGGATAGCTGGTCTGAGAGGACGGCCAGCCACAATGGGACTGAGACACGGCCCATACTCCTACGGGAGGCAGCAGTGAGGAATCTTCCACAATGGGCGCAAGCCTGATGGAGCGACACCGCGTGAAGGATGAAGCCTTTATTGGTGTAAACTTCTTTTCTGTGGGAAGATAATGACGGTACCACAGGAATAAGGGGCGGCAAACTACGTGCCAGCAGCCGCGGTAATACGTAGGCCCCAAGCGTTATCCGGAATTACTGGGCGTAAAGAGTGCGTAGGCGGAGTGGAAAGTCAGATGTGAAAGGCTGGGGCTTAACCCCATGTTTGCATCCGAAACTCCCACCCTTGAATCGGGGAGAGGTAAGCAGAATAGTATGAGTAGGGGTGCAATCCGTTGATACATACTAGAATACCAAAAGCGAAGGCAGCTTACTGGAACCGCATTGACGCTGAGGCACGAAAGCGTGGGGAGCGAAAAGGATTAGATACCCTTGTAGTCCACGCCCTAAACGATGGATACTAAGTGTCGGCGCAAGCCGGTGCTTCAAGTTAACACATTAAGTATCCCGCCTGAGAAGTACGGTCGCAAGATTAAAACTCAAATGAATAGACGGGGACCCACACAAGCAGTGGATCATGTTGTTTAATTCGACAATAAACGAGAAACCTCACCCAGGCTTGACATCGAAGGAATCCGCTGGAAACAGTGGAGTACCCGCAAGGGACCCGAAGACAGGCGCTGCATGGTTGTCGTCAGCTCGTGCCTTGAGGTGTTCGGTTAAGTCCGTTAACGAGCGCAACCCATGTCGTTAGTTACTATGTCTAACGAGACTGCCTGAGTTAATCAGGAGGAAGGTGTGGATGACGTCAAATCAGCATGGCCCTTATGCCTGGGGCTACAAACATGATACAATGGTCGGTACAATGAGTCGCAAGGTTGCGAAACCAAGCTAATCTCCTAAAGCCGATCTCAGTCCAGATTGGAGTCTGCAACTCGACTCCATGAAGTTGGAATTGCTAGTAATCGTGAATCAGCTATGTCACGGTGAATCCGTTCCTGGGTCTTGTACTCACCGCCCGTCAAAGCATGGGAGGTGGTTCTACTGGAAGTCCCCGAAGTAATATTGGGGCCCATGGTAAAATCACTGACTGGGCTTAAGTCGTAACAAGGTATCCGTAGGAGAACCTGCGGATGGACTATCTCCTTTAATCTGTATCTGACACTGATCCGATCAACCATGCTCTGCATCAAGATCTACAATCAGACTCTGTCTCTTTTTCTCTCAAGGAATCAACTTCGTCTTCTGGTGTGTGAGGTAAGGCCTCAATGCCCCTTAACATCTACGTACGAGAAATAGACGATGAGAGAAACACGAAGAATGTCGTGAAGAGTAACTAAGTAAAATAAACGCGTATATATGCTTCACAAAAGGGCATATATACAAAACTAAACATGCGAAAAACAATTGCAATTCACATAACGGACACAAAGCACAAGACCAAAGACTGAGAAGGACGCAAGTCCAACTCAAACAAACGTCAGAAAGCTCCATTCCATTAAACATGAATTCCAAACAAAGTATCGTTTTGTTACAAAACTCAACAAACCATCAAAGAGAATCATAAGCCAGAATATAAGGTTAAGCGGTACGCGGTATCATTTGGGCAACTGAATGGTACCCGAATGCATTTGTCGAAAGACAAGTGTATTCGCCGCACGTTACCGTATGTATAAATATACATACAGCACACAGTGGATACCTTGACTCATACATCCGATGAAGGACGTGCATGACTGCGATAAGCTTGGAGAAGCTGTCAAGAAGCGTTATACTCCAAGATTTCCGAATGGGGGAACCCAATAGAGTAAATCTCTATTACCATCAGGTGGACACTCGCCGAATTGAAATATCTTACGTAAGCGAGGAAAAGAAATCAAATGAGATTCCCGAAGTAGTGACGAGCGAAATGGGATCAGTCTAAACTTTACCAGTGTCAAGCACGGAGCGTTGCTGGTAGAGGGTTGCAAGGCAGTTCTAGGGAATTCCGATAGTTCCCGAGTGCTCACATATATACAGGAGAAGCAGCTGGGAAGTTGCGCCCAAGAGGGTTAAAGCCCCGTATCTGAAATGTATATGTGCCCGCTTCGAATTGTTCTTAAGTAGGGTCGGACACGTGAAATCCGGCTTGAATCAGGGGGGACCACCCTCCAAGACTAAACAGTGTATGAGATCGATAGTGAACAAGTACTGTGAAGGAAAGGTGAAAAGAACCCCGGAAGGGGAGTGAAATAGACCTTGAAACTGTGTGCTAATAAAGAGTAGGAGCCGCAAGGTGACTGCGTACTTTTTGTAGAACGGACCAACGAGTAAGCTGTATGTGGCAAGGTTAAGGGAGAGTACACCCGAAGCCGAAGGGAAACCGAGTCTGAATAGGGCGATTTAGTCACATGCACTTCACCCGAAACCCAAGCGAGCTACCCATGGGCAGGCTGAAGTCCTAGTAACATAGGATGGAGGGCCGAACCAATTAGAGCTGCAAGTCTACTGGATGACCTGTGGGTAGGAGTGAAAAGCTAATCGAGCTGGGAGATAGCTGGTTCTCCGCGAAATATATTTAGGTATAGCCTCAATCATTAATTCCGAGAGGTAGGGCTCTGATAGGACTAGCGGGTCGCGAGACTTAGCAAATCCTGATAAACTTCGAATGCTCGGAAGGCAAAATTGAGAGTCAGACAGTGACGGAGAAGCGCCATTGTCGAGAGGGAAACAGCCCAGATTGCTGTCTAAGGTCCCAAAATGTATGCTCAGTGGTAAAGGATGTGGGGTTACACAGACAACCAGGATGTTGGCTTAGAAGCAGCCACTCATTCAAAGAGTGCGTAATAGCTCACTGGTCGAGTGATCCCGCGCCGAAGATTCAACGGGGCTTAAGCATACTACCGAAGACGCAAACTCCGCCAATAGGCGGAGTGGTAGCGGAGCGTTCTCTATGCCGATGAAGGTGTTGGGTGACCAATGCTGGAGGTATGAGAAGTGAAAATGTTGGTATGAGTAACGAATAACAAAATGAAAACTTTTGTCTCCGAATGTCCAAGGTTTCCTATCCAACGTCAGTCGTGGTAGGGTGAGCCGGTCCTAAGCCGTAGCCGAAAGGTGAAGGTGATGGAGAGCAGGTTAATATTCCTGCGCTACAAATCAATCGTTATACGATGTGGGGACGCATAGTGTGTACGGGGAGGTCAATAGATACCCTCAACCATCTCAAAACGGGACAGGTAGGCAAATCCGCCTGTCATTAACCGGAGAGATTTGGTTCTCGAGAAGGAAAGCCGTAAGGCCAACTGACTCAAAGCCCTACGTACATAGTGTGCCAAGAAAAGCCACTAAGGAGATTGAATGTAACCGTACCGAAATCGAACACACGTGGACTGGTGTGAGTACACCAAGGAGAACGGGATAACCATGCTTAAGGAACTCTGCAAAAAAGCGATCGTAACTTCGGGATAAGATCTGCCGGGTAGCCACTTACGCTACTCGGCCGCAGCGAACGAGCCCAGGCGACTGTTTACCAAAAACACAGCTCTCTGCAAACACGCAAGTGGAAGTATAGGGGGTGATGCCTGCCCAGTGCCAGAAGATTACGGGGAGGGGTGCAAGCTCCGAACTTAAGTCCTGGTGAACGGCGGCCGTAACTATAACGGTCCTAAGGTAGCGAAATTCCTTGTCAGGTAAGTTCTGACCCGCACGAATGGCATAACGGTCTGGGCACTGTCTCAAGCATGGTCCCGGTGAAATTGCAATATCGGTAAAAATGCCGATTACTCGCAGCAAGACGGAAAGACCCTATGAAGCTTTACTCTAACTTGATACTGGCGTATACGTCTGCATGTGCAGGATAGGTGGGAGACTGTGAAGGAGGAGCGTCAGCTCTTCTGGAGTCATCGTTGAGATACCACCCTTGTATTCGTGTACGTCTAACTCCCTATGGGAGGACAGTGTTTGGTGGGGAGTTTAACTGGGGCGGTTGCCTCCTAAAAAGTAACGGAGGCGCACAAAGGTAGGCTACTTCCGGATGGAAATCGGAAGAATAGTGTATTCGCACAAGCCTGCTTGACTGAGAGACCTACAAGTCGACCAGAGACGAAAGTCGGTGAAAGTGATCCGGCACCAACATGTGGGAGTGGTGTCGCTCAACGGATAAAAGTTACTCTAGGGATAACAGGCTGATTGCGTCCAAGAGTTCACATCGACGACGCAGTTTGGCACCTCGATGTCGGCTCGTCTCATCCTGGGGGTGGAGAAGCTCCCAAGGGTATGGCTGTTCGCCATTTAAAGAGGTACGCGAGCTGGGTTCAAAACGTCGTGAGACAGTTTGGCCCCTATCTGCTGTGAGCGTTTAGGTATTTGATGAGATTTGTTCCTAGTACGAGAGGACCGGAATGAACGAACCTCTGGTGTATCGGTTGTCAGTCTTACTGGCAGCGCCGAGTAGCTACGTTCGGAATGGATAACCACTGAAAGCATCTAAGTGGGAAGCCAACTCAAAGATGAGATACCTCCAGTCGCAAGACTGATAAGTGCCCTTGGAGACTACAAGGTTGATAGGTCGCAGGTGTACAGACAGTAATGTCTTCAGCCGAGCAATACTAATAGCACGAACGATATTTATACACGCTTATGATTCAAGTTGATGGCGTATCAAATGATACTTTCGTTAATCGCATGTCAGAGCGCATAGTTCTCTCCACAATTTTCAGGAAAAGAGCACAGAGTCAGTCGCAAGACTGACTCACACACTCCTGCTTCTCTCATCATCTATCTCTCGTACGAGATCCATTCCTCGGAGTCATTTTCTCTTCGATCTTGGTGTTTAATACGCAAAGGGTACACCTGTTCCCATCCCGAACACAGAAGTTAAGCTTTGTCGTGCCTATGGTACTGCCGTCTTAACGGTGGGAGAGTCGGTAAACGCCAAGATTGAGGAGAATACGCCCGAGTAGCTCAGCTGGATAGAGCAGCAGCCTTCTAAGCTGAAGGTCGTGGGTTCGAGTCCCGCCTCGGGCACCATTTCAGATTCCAAATTGTTTCGGGTCATTAGCTCAGTTGGTTAGAGCGCTTGCTCGACATGCAAGAGGTCACTAGTTCGAGCCTAGTATGACCCACCATTTTTTGCTCGATTTATCGGAAACGCACTCTAAATTTATGGGTAATTAGCTCAGTTGGTTAGAGCATCTGCCTTACAAGCAGAGGGTCATAGGTTCGAATCCTATATTACCCACCATTTCATATTCAAACAAAGTCACCTCTTAACGGGGTGATTTTTTTATTTTTACGTATGCAGCATCTCGAACGTCAGGATACACCTGATGACTTTTACTACTTTCGAACAAGCTCACCGACTTATCGAAAATACCTCGAGAAATGCGGTCTCGCTTTGGTGGATACTGGCAAGAAGCAGTATGGTTGGCTCAAGAATGTCTTCGGGCTTTTCCAGGTTGCTAAGTTTGAACGTATCAGCGAAGAGCCAGACCTCGAGCTTCTCAAAAAACTCGGATTTAAGCATGGTATTGTTATTTGGGTGCCGTGGAAGACGGTAACCATTCCAAAGCCTTGGAGACGGCTCATGATCCCTGGTTCTCACTTCATTACGACGGGTTTTACGACGCTAACAGCTGATTATTCTAAAAAATGGAATGACCGTGCGAAGCGCGCTCGTAAAAAATTCCTCGCAAATCCTGATCTCAGTATCAAACAAGTTTCGAGTGAAGTGATGGCTGAGGCATTCTTATCCACGAAAGTAACCCACGCGTTTAAGAAGGACTATGTCCGATACCTTAGATCGCTTTGCTCGGTTGATGAGAGTACAGTTCGATGCTTCTTAGCATATCAGGGTGATAAGCCAGTTGCTGGGCTTGCCGTGCATGATTCGGGTGCCACAAGCGTTCACCTCGTCGCATTTACATCTCGAGAAGCAAAGCCGCTTCAAGCAGGGACTGGTCTTATTGATCACTGGTTTTCGAGCTCACTCGAAAAGGGGTTAAAATATATCCATTTTGACCACCTCAAAGATCCATATATGACGAGTGATCAGCAGGGATATACTGATTTTAAACTCAACTTCATTGAGTTTATGGTTCAATTCAAAGATTCGTATTTCCGCTTTATGTAAAACATCCTCCCATTCATGGGAGGATGTTTTTGCTATTTTATAGTTCCTGTCATGCTTCGTGGTACTGATGGAGGTATGACTGGCATAGCGGGGACTGGAGTGACCATACCACTTGAATTTTCTTCGGGAGCTGAATCTGTTTCTATATCAGAGGTTTCATTGTCGATATCTTCAGATATGCGAGATATATTCTTACTTTTGATACGATCAGATCTTCGCTCTTGGAGCATTCGTCTATTGTATTCTTGTTCACGGGCGTATCATTCTTCATGTACGATAATTCCTGGTGGCACTACGATCGTGATATATTCGCTTGGGAATACAAACGGACTCACCTGATCGAAGAGATTATTCGTATTTCGTCCAAGAATCAACATGTTACCATCAATGCGACCTTCTGCAGGGATAAAATGTGCGAGTATTGCTTTGACAGTATCGGCACTACTTCCCCATCCACTGATATCTGATCGGATAGTGATGGTGCCACTTGCCGAGCCACTTCCTGTGACGATATTGATGTGTCGATCAGGAGAATAGAATTGATTGCGATGCTTGTACTGTAGCTCATATACACCGTCTTTGATTCCTGTGAGCGTTGCTGTTTTGGTGATCACAGATTCGGTGTTGTATTTACTGAGCCCTGCAGTAACTGTTCGCGCTCAGAGACTGACAGATATCATAAGCAGTCCGAGTATGAGGCCAAGTGATATGAGTGACCAAACTCGCTTGCCGACCATGCGTGCAAAGAAACAAATCATCAGTACAAATATACATGCAAATGCGAAAAAAAGTGCAGGATAGAGTGAATCTGGAAATGCTCCACCGATATCCATATTTCCGATAATCAGATTGGTATGTGCCATTCCAATAAATATGCTGATCGCTACAGTGATACCAAGTGCCCAGAGTCCAAATAATCCAGAGAATACTCGGATAGCGAGTTCGATTATTCGCTCAAATAATTCCATGAGTGCTCCGCTTTTGCTGCTCATTTTGCGACCAACTTCTTGGAGCTCGGGAGTAATTTTGTCGCTGATAGTCTGTATTTCTGAACCAAGCTGCTTCATATTTTTTTCCATAAGAAAAATGAGGATGATATAGAGGAGGATTCCAAATCCGCTCGCAAAGGCTAGGAGAATGAAGAGGATTCGAAGCCAGATTGCATCTACTCAGAGTTCTTCGGCGAATCAGCCACAGACTCCAAAGAAAATCTTATCTGTTTGGCTTCGCTTCCAAGGGCGGCTCATGAACGATTTTATACTCTTCATTCCATCTCACTTGGATTCGTGAGATCGTGTGGAAGTTTCTTCAAATGCGAAAACTTCTTCAGGCTCTCCGAGTGATTGGATTGCTGTGAGAATATCCTTGAGTCCATGGCTTTTTTGAGCGAGAATGGCATCGAGTTTTTCGGCGAGATTACTCTCGAGGTCATCGATGAGCTCGTCTCCGAGATTGTGGGCATTGATATATCTGCGGACCCGACTGAGATAGTCTTGGATAACTTTTGCCTCTTCGGAAGGAAGTTCGTAAAGGCGTGAGGCGACAAAGAGTGACATAAATGAAAAATTAGAGTGAACGAATACCTTCTACGGCTTGCGAAAGCTCCTTCCAGACCGATTGCATGAGCATGAGGAGCTCGCGTCATGATTCGGTGAGGCGGTAATATTTACGAGGAGGTCCATTTTGGGATTCGATCCAGGTATAGGAAACAAAACCATCGGTCTTGAGTCGCGAGAGGAGTGGATAGAGCGTGCCTTCTACCACTATGAGTTTCTGTTCTGTGAGAATTCGCAATATATCCGATGAATACGCGTCGCCCTTCGCTATGACGAGCAGTATTGCGTATTCGAGGATGCCCTTGCGCATCTGGGTTGTGACTTTTCAGTTTTCTGACATATATAGTACCTTGTAATACAAAGTACTATATAAAATAAAATATGAGATGCAAATATATTTTTAAAGAATCCTCATGCGAAGCTTCTTTAAACTTGGAGAGATCAGGACGCTCTCTATAATTCGAGCATGAAAAATCTCCCCACTGATCTCGATGATTCGCAGGTCGCACTTCGCATTGCTTCACATGCTGCACTTCTTACAACAACCCTCTATATAGGACTTTTTGCTTTTTCGAAGGCATTGCCGATGTTTGCGGATATTCCTTTCTTTGAAATCTTTGCGAAGGTCCTTTTGGTTATGCTGGCTTTGATGATCGCAGACTCACGCATAAAGCTCGCTGCACATGTATCAACACCCGAAAATATCCCATTCCTCTCGACTATCTTTTTTTATGGGATCACACTTCTCTTAGTCTATCTCGCACAAATCGGGTATTTGGTCGCACAAACAGTCCTTGGAAATCCGAGCTCATTTGTCTCAAAGATCGAATTTCTTCTCGGAATAGATTCATTTGGTACGTGAGCCATTATTAGCTCGGTGATCGCGGGACATTTGCCGTTTGTGGCCTACTATATTCTTCTTTCGCGCTATATTCGTCGCTATCTTCCGGCTAGTCGATAGCCAGTAAGAAGCTCTTGAGGTATTCGCCCTCTGGATGCATGAGATGTCCAGGATGGTCAAGTGCCTGGCGATGTTCCGAGAGGATACGCACGTTTCTCTTTGCATCACGTGCCGCCAAAAAGAGCATTTTTCGAAAGAGTTCACGGTCCATAAAATACGAGCAAGATGCTGTCAGGAGAAGTGATCCTGATGGCATTTTTTTCATAGTGGTCGCATTGATCTCGCGATAGCCAGCCGTCGCTCGCTCGATATCAGCTTTCTTTTTGGCAAAGGCTGGAGGATCAAGAATGACGATGTCATAGTCGAGTGGCTTCTCTCGCAAAAAACTAAATGCATCCTCAGCAAAAAATCCATGCTGATTTGCATCAAATCCATTGATCGAGAGATTTTTTTTGGCCTGCTCGATGGCAGCTGATGAGATGTCGAGTGTGTCTACTCGTGTCGCTCATCCTGTATGGGCTGCGATACTAAAACCACCAGTATATCCGAAGGCATTTAATACTTTTTTCCCGTTTGCAAGACTGCGAATGAGGTTGCGTTCTTCTCTTTGATCCAAGAAAAATCCGGTCTTTTGGCCACTGAAATCCACCTCAAATTTCATACCATTTTCGAGTACAGTGATTCGCTCAACCTTTTGCCCCATAATCAATCATTCAAATGGTTCGAGTCCTTCTTCTTTACGTGAAGGCATGTCTGATTTTTCGAGAATGGTCCGAGGTCCTATGAGTTTCTCGAGGGTTTCGAGGATGATTGGTTTGAGCTTCTCGGTGCCGAGGGTAGAGATTTGGATGACGAGAACATCGCCATATTTGTCTACTACTAAACCAGGAATACCGTCAGACTCCGAATGAATGAGGCGCACTGCGTTCGTCATCTTTGGATCGAAGAGTTGTGCTCTGAGTTGCACGGATTTGGTAATATTTTCACGCAGAGTTTCGAGTGGATCTTTTGATCCAAATGAGAGTATTCGCACACTAATAGAAGTTGATGCATGGTACGTTCCAAAGCCTACGAGCTCGCCGCGGGCATTTTTAACAGCGACAATAGATCCATTTTCGACATCTTCAACATGATCGACTGCGCCTGAAAATATCCATCGGTGACCGTTGCGAAGAGAGGCTTCTTTTTCGGGCTTGAGAGTAAGTACTGGATAGCGCATGGACGGAAATTACGTGGTGAGACTATAGGGGGAATTATCTTTTTTGCACGACTTGTTTGACAATATTGCAAGAGAGTGATGGAATAGTCCGAACATAACAAAAACAAATGTTAGCCGAATCCTCCCACAATGTTCCCTCTGAAGAAATCATTGGAATTGATAAGAATGTAAAGCCACTCGGTTTTGGTAGCTTGGCAGTTGGCGCAGCAATCTCCGCTATCCTCTATTTTGGTGCTGTCGAACACGAAAAGAACCAAAAACCCGTGTGTTCTGAAGCTCAAATCGACCGAAATGGTGGAAGCATTCCGACCTATTGTCGCAAGGCCTAATTACTCATCAATCACTGCGGATCAAAGAAGCTCATCTTGATGGTAGATGGCGATGGTTTGTCCTGGTGTGATTGCCCGAATCGGCGTCTCGAAAGTGGCAGTAATTTTGCCTTCTCTGAGCCACTTGATATGGACTGGAATATCTTGTTGTCTATATCGAATCTTACAAGTAACATCGAGTGTAAAATCCATACTCGGACCGACTGTATGCCAATCTGAAGCGGAGAGCGAGAGTTTTGCGAGCTCGAGTTCAGACTCTGGACCGACAGTGATGGTGTTATTTGCAACATCCTTGCGTATTACAAAGAGTGCAGGTCCTCCACCTACTTCGATGCCACGACGTTGACCAATAGTATAAAAATAGGCTCAGGTATGTTCTCCGATCTTTTTACCGGTGATATCAAGAATATCGCCGGTTTTTTGTTCAATCTCGCGAGAGAGGAATTCCTTCATATTGATCTTTCAGACGAAGCAGAGTCCCTGCGAATCCTTACGTTCTGCATTGGGAAGTCAGGCCTTTCGTGCGATATTTCGGACTTCTGATTTTTCGATTGCTCCGATCGGGAAAAGGGCTTTCGCAAGTTGGGCTTGTGAAAGCCGAGAGAGAAAATAGCTCTGATCCTTGGTTTCATCCACTCATTTAAGGAGATGAAAGCCTGCCTCATCTTGAGTCACTCGAGCGTAATGACCAGTAGCGATCGCGTCATATCCATAGCTCATCGCTTCCTCCAAAAAAATATCGAATTTTACGAGATTATTACAGAGAATATCGGGATTGGGCGTAATACCGCGACGGTAACCGTCATAGATCGTCCGAATAATGCGCGCCTCGTATTCCTCTCGATAGTCGAACGTAAAAAATGGGATTCCGAGATATTCTGCTACTTCTTTTGCGACGGCCATATCGATCCGAGTTGGACATGAGTCATCGTCAGTCAGATAATTGATCATGAAACCAGCATGCACCTCATGCCCTGCATCCCTGAGGAGCAAAGCTGTAACGGCGGAATCCACTCCACCCGAGAGTCATACTAGGATTTTCATGACGTAATAAGTGCTTTGAATTTATAAAATCTCGTATATGCGACTTGAGAATATACGAGATAAATACGCTTCGCAAAATAAATGATGCAAACTCCCTCTAGTCGTAGTAGTGTACAGGATTAAAACCTACACTTTTGAGTGACTGTATTGCGGGGAAGTGTGGCTCAGGAAAGTTATCCCAGTCATGCCATTGCCATCATTCACATTTTTCGGGCTCGGTGTTTACTGGTTCGGCATCTTCGGGACATTCTGCTACCGCAAAGAGGGTAATATAGTGCTTGCCTGTATCTCTAAAAAAGTTGTTGGTGTATGGCCCGAGGATGATATTCTCAAGGACGATACCTGTTTCTTCGAATACTTCTCTTTTTGCGCATTCTTCTGGGGTTTCCCAGAGTTCGAGGTGACCACCAGGTGGTGCCCATTCTCCGAATCCATGCTTACTTTTGCGTTTTCAGAGGAGAATTTTTCCGTTTTTAATAACGAATACTCCAACTCAGACACGCGGATGATCGAATGACATATTTTAAATGTGACGAGCTACAATGTTTGGTATTTCACTCCAGTGTGCCACTCGGATAACTCCGGCAGTTTCGGGGAAGTTTTTATTCCAGGGCTTTTCAAGAAGGATTCCTGTAATACCTGCTTCAACTGCATGAATAAGAAATTCGGGATTATCATCTACGAGAATAGTAGCTCCGATATTGCGACACACCTCTCATTTGTTTGGCTTTTTAGGGCCTTCATAATGATTAGTATAATGGATGTGCTCACCATGAACGATCTCGGGAATATTTCGCATAGTCCAGTTTTGCGTGGCTTTGCTGCGAACTTGTTCATTACGGGCAGTGACGATGTGGGGAATAGCTCACATCTCAATGAGCGTGCGAACGCCTTCGCGGGCTCCGTCAATAATCCCAATACTATGATCGCCAAGATCGCGTTCAAAATATTCGTCAAAGAGCGCATATCATTGTTCCTGAGTGATTCCTAACTCTGGAAGCGTCCACCAGTCATGGATGGTGATATCTTCGTGCGAAACATTCCAGTTATATTTTGCTTTTCCGTATTCAAATACGGCGTGAAATGTCGCAGCGAGTGTCTCATCGAGATCGAGCGCTATCAAAAAGTTCTGTGATGACATATGAGGTGACATAGTCGTAAACTGAGTATTTAAATCACGTTTCCAATTCCTTCTGCCGAACCTTCGATTTTTTCGATGAAGTAGGTTTCAAGGGGCTTTGTGAGATTTTTTACGTATTCATCGGCAACAATATTGCCAAAATGGATGATGGCAAAGTGGTCACAGATACTCTCCACGTCAGAGAGAATATGCGTATTAAAGAAGATTGTCGTTCCTAATTTTTTGAGATCGAGCATGAGGTCCTTAACCATCTTGCGCCCAATCGGATCAAGACCACTCATAGGCTCGTCGAGGAAAACAATCTTTGGTTTATTGATGATCGCCTGTGCGAGTCCAATGCGCTGGAGCATCCCCTTGGAATATTGTGCTAAAAGCTTGTCTTTGCCATGTCCGAGCCCGACACGCTCGATGAGTTCGTCGATCCGCGTCTCGAGCTCATCTTTTGGGATATCAAAGAATCGACCATTAAATCTCAAAAATTCACGACCCGTGAGATATTTGTAGAGATAGGTATTCTCTGGCATAAAACCAATCTGCTTTTTTGCCTCGAGTGTCAGCCCATTCTCGCCCAAGATTTGAATTGATCCATTATCGAGCTTAAGGAGTCCGAGAATACATTTCATCGTGGTAGTCTTACCTGCGCCATTAGGCCCGAGGAAGCCAAAAACTTCGCCCTCTGCTACACTGAGCGATACTCCGTGGAGGATTTCTTTTTTGTTGAGTGTCTTACGTACTCCGTCAAGCGAGAGTACAGGGGGGATTTTTTGCGTATTCATATAGGGCCGTATTCTACGAAACTGCCGCAAGAGGCAAAATCGATTTGCTTCAAAATGATTTCCTGCTACGATTCTCGGTTCTAATTCTTAAATTTCAAATATATGAACGACGTAGAATTCGGCTATGAAATGGTCAAAATTGACACAGCGGCGCCAGCTTTTGATCTCCCAGCATACGATCCGCTCAAGGACGATACAGTACAGATTAATCTCGAAGATCTTGGGGGGAAGTGGTCAGTCCTCTTCTACTACCCAGCAGACTTCACATTTGTATGTCCTACAGAACTCAAGGATATGGCAGATATGAAATCAAAATTCGACGAACTCGGGGTAACCATCCTCGCAGCTTCGACTGACACGGTATTTTCACACCGTGCTTGGGTAAAACACGAAGGTCTCATGAAGGACTTCCCATATCTCATGCTCGCCGATCACACGGGTGTAGTTGCAGACTCATATAATATCTATGATCACGTCTCTGGTGTTGCATCACGTGGAACATTCGTTATTGATCCAGAGGGAATCGTCCGAGTGATCGAAGTCACAAGCGGACCACTCGGACGCAGCAGTGAAGAGCTCATTCGCAAGATCGAAGCACTTCAGTATATGGCCTCTAATCCAGGTACTGCCTGTCCAGCACGCTGGAAGCAGGGATCGAAGACTCTCACTCCTTCTATTAAGATCGCAGGAGAAGTTGCAGAACAACTTCGATAGAAATATTTAAAAAAGTCACCGCCTCAGGCGGTGACTTTTTTAATGCTTCCTGATGTAATATTGGTTTTGCTATTCACTTGCATTCTTGCGCTTGTGACTACACTACGTATAACTCATATTTAAACATGTCTGAACAATTCAAGACAAGAGGCCTAGCCGAATCTCGCGAATCCCCAAAAGAGGCCATGAAATACAGTCTCGACCTCTTTTATGTCGATCATATCATGCACCAGATGTTTGCGGTCAAAGACGGTAAGCGAGAAAATGGTATTAAGATCGCCGATGGTATAGCTGGTGTCTTTAATGCCACAGAACACACTTGGGAAATTACAGGTGCAAATCTCTCAAAAGAGGCTATACTCTATCTCGAGAAAACGACAGATCCCTTTCCGGTGCGGATTTTTAGACTCCGAAAGATGCTCGGAACCCTGTATACTTTTCGATAAAAGACATCTTCTTCCTCCTTGAGCAATTCATCTTGTAGTTGCCCTTCTCTTTGACATTTGCGCTCAAAGCGTATACTAGTGCGAAAAATTTCCTGATTGTTATGACCCAAACGACGAATTTCGACGATTACTATTCGAGTGTACCAAAGGCCTCTTCTGAATGAGAGGGTGAGAAAAAATCTGGTCTCAAGCTCAAGATCAAGGCAAAAAAGCCTAATGATCCAGTAGAAGCACCAGAAGCATCACGTCCAGAAACCCCTGCGCCAGCAGCTTCTGTTCCAGCTCCCGTTCCCGAAACTCCAAAAAAGACGGATTCATTCCGTCCGATTATTTCGTTTGAAGCGGCTCCAAAGGTTGTTGCTCGCCCACCACAGGCTCCACGCCCGCCAGTTCGCACAGAACAGCGCCGTCCTGAAGGAAATCGTCCTGAGGCTCCAAAGCCCGCTGCACCAAAAACCTTCACTAACCCGCTTCTTCAAGATCGTGGATTTAAGGTAAAAAATCGTGCACCTCGCATCACTTTTGAGGCAGCGCCAAAATTTGATACTACAAAACGACCAGATACAAAGCCTCCTGCTTCTGGCACACAAACACCTGCTGCATGAGCTGGACCCAATGCTAATCGTCTTGCGCAGTACGCAAAGAGTCATCAAAATGCTCCAAAGCGCGGACGTAATTCACTCCCCGTTGGTAAAAAAACAGGTACTGGCGGTGCTGGTGAAGGATTCAAAGCTGGAAAGAAGGGTCTTCGCACTCAGTCTGCTCCAGAAGACGATGGTAAATTCCGACGCGGTAAAAAATTTACTGGCGGAGATCGTCGTGATAAATCTGACTCAGATATTAAACAGATCCTTACCGACAAGACGGGTCAGGAGATAGCGATCCCAGAGATGCTCGCAGTAAAAGAATTCTCAGAAAAGATCGGAGTTCCACTCCCGAAGATCATCGGAGAGCTCATGAAGAACGGAATGATGACGAATCTCAATACCAAGATCGACTTTGATACGTGTTTTCTTATCGGAGAAGTATTTCAGGTAAAAGTTACTCGAGAACATTCTACAGAGGCTTCGGTATCGGATATTATGCAGGGAAATACTGCAGAACTCCTCAAAAATGACGATCCAGAAAAGATGGAGACTCGTGCTCCGATCATCTCGATCATGGGACACGTCGACCACGGAAAGACTTCCATCCTCGACTACATCCGTAAGACTTCGGTCGCTTCAGGTGAAGCCGGAGGAATCACGCAAAAGATCGGTGCATACCAGGTAGAGCGAAATGGGAAGAAAATTACCTTCCTCGATACTCCAGGACATGAGGCCTTTTCGATTATGCGTTCGCGTGGTGCAAAGCTCACGGATCTCGCGGTCATCGTTATCGCTGCAGACGAAGGAATGAAGCCTCAGACAATCGAGTCTATCAATCATGCAAAGGCTGCAAATGTACCAATGGTGATTGCTGTCAACAAGATGGATAAGCCAGGTGCGAATCTCGATCTCATCCGCGGTCAGATGGCTGAACATGGACTTCAACCAGAAGATTGGGGAGGAGATACCGTTATGGTTCCGGTTTCGGCACACACAGGTCTCGGTATCGAAACACTTCTTGATATGATCATCCTCTCGACGGATATCATGGATCTCAAGGCTCACCCAACTCGCCCCGCAGTAGGTACGGTTATTGAGTCACACCTCGATCAAAAGCTCGGTTCACTTGCAACCATCCTCATTAATGCAGGTACCCTCAAAAAGGGTGACTACGTTGTATGTGCAAGTGCTTATGGACGTGTACGAGGCCTCAAGGACTACCGCGGTAAAAATATCGACGAAGCAGGTCCATCAGTACCAGTACAGGTAATGGGACTCTCAAAAGTCGTAGAAGGTGGAGATATTCTCCAGGTAATGCCTGATGCGGTCACTTCTCAAACAAAGGCTCATGAATTTGAGCTTGCGAAGGGACAGAAGAGTATCCACAATTTCGAAGGTGCTTCGCTCAATATGCTCCTGACGCGTATCAAATCAGGTGCGCTCAAGCAGCTCAAGATCGTTATTAAGTGTGACTCCAATGGTTCACTCGAGGCTCTCAAGAGCGCGCTCGTCAAGCTCTCGACTTCAGAAACACAGGTAACATTTATTCACTCGGGAGTCGGAGAAATCAATGACTCAGATGTTCTTATGGCCGGAACGTCTCAGGCGCTTCTGATTGCCTACAACGTCGGAGTAAATATCCACGCTCGCCAGACACTCGCCAATTCCAAGATCGAATTCATCGATAAAAAGGTTATCTACCACGTACTTGAAAAAGTCGAAAACATCATTACGGGTATGGTCGACCTCCGATTTGATGACATGGATCTCGGACACGCAGTGGTTAAGGCAATCTTCTACTCAGGAAAGGACAAGTTTATCGTCGGTCTCGGAGTGACGAGTGGAAAGATCGAAAACCGCGCTAAAATCCGCGTCATTCGCAATAACGAAAAAGTCGGATCTGGTGAAGTTGCCAATCTCAAGACTGGTCCGCTCGATGTCCATGAAATCGAGGCAGGAGAAGACTGCGGTATTACATTTAAATGAGATCTCAAGCTCGAAGTTGGAGATATGCTCGAATTATATAAGATGGTAGCTCGAAAATAGTTCCTTTTTTCTATCCTATGCTCGACTGAATAAGTCTCTTCGATGGGCTCTCACAGGCCGAAAAAGATACTGTCTCACTCTTTGCTCAGGAGCGTCTTCTCAAAACCTGAGAAGTCCTCTTCCGCGAATGAGACGATGCCACAGCGATGTATATCGTTAAATCCGGTAGCCTCAGAGTCTATCTCGAACGAAGCAGCGGAGAACAGCTTCTTGGTAATAGTTATGCAGGGGACATGGTGGGCGAGATGGCACTCTTTGATGATAATGCACCTAAGAGACGCCTTGCAACGGTGAGAGCAACAGAGGATACTCTGCTCCTCGTAATCGTCGATTACGCCATCATCGAACTCTCCAAAAAACAACCGAAGGTATATGAAAAAATACGTGAGGTTATCAACGAACGAAACATCCAAAATAACAATCGTTAAAAAACATTTGCACCACCTAATGTTTTCCATACAATAGGCGAGCTTCATTTTTACGTTAAACCCCCTGATTTCCCGCATCCAGTATGCCAAAAGAAGACAATATAGAAGTGGAAGGAACTATCATCAACACACTTCCAGGAGCTATTTTTGAAGTCAAACTTCCCGAAGATTTCGGGGGGAATGTCATACAGGCATACATCTCAGGGAAAATGCGTAAACATTATATTAGCCTCATGGTAGGAGATACGGTACTCGTTCATTTGACACCGTATGATCTCACAAAAGGGCGCATCGTATTTCGAAAAAAATAAGACATGAAAGTCCGACCATCAGTGAAGAAGATCTGCGACAAGTGCGCAATTATCCGCCGAAAGGGCGTAGTACGAGTGATCTGTGAGAATCCTAAGCATAAACAGCGACAGGGATAACTCGAGACCTCTCGATTTTTTTATTTTTCGTATTGTAAACCTTCCATGGCTCGAATTGCCGGAGTAAACCTTCCAACTGGAAAACACGCAGAAATTGCGCTCATGTACATCTTTGGTGTCGGACGCTCTCTTGCTGTCACTATTCTCGAAAAGCTCGAGATCGAAAAGACGCGAAAGATCGACTCACTCTCTGAGACCGAGCTCGACGCAATTCGTGAAGAACTTAAGAATTATCTTATCGAGGGTGACCTTCGACGAGAAATTCAGCAAAACATCAAGCGTCTCCAGGAAATCAATTCTTACCGCGGACAGCGCCACAAGAAGCGTCTTCCAGTTCGCGGACAGCGCACGAAGACAAACGCTCGTACTCGTAAGGGGAAAGCGGTTGCAATTGCAAACAAGAAGAAATAATCAATCTCTGTTTTTATGGCTACTGTACTTAAGAGAAGTAAAAAAACTCGAAAGAATGTCGTTGAGGGAGTTATCTCCGTTACGGCTACTCTCAACAACACACACGTCGTTGTTTCTGACAAGGAAGGAAACGTTCTTACTTGGGCAACAGGTGGAAGCGCGGGATTCCGTGGAGCACGTGAGGCAACTCCGTACGCTGCACAGATCACAAGCGAAAACGCTGTTTCTAAGGCAAAAACCCTTCACGGTCTCGAACGAGCAACCGTCTACGTTCGAGGAATCGGCGCAGGACGCGAGCAGGCAATTCGTGGTGTCGTAAATGCTGGAGTTGATCTTCAGGCAATCTTCGACATTACTCCAATCCCACACAATGGGTGCCGCAAGAAAAAAATTCGAAAACTCTAATTATTCTCGTTTCGTATGCGATATACTGGTCCAAAGACAAAACTCTGCCGCCGTGAAGGAATCAACCTCTTCGGGTCGGAGAAGTATGACCTCTCACAGAATCACCGAAAGCCTCTCGGTTCTAAATTCGGAAAGACTTCTGGATTCGGAGTTCAGCTCCGCAAGAAGCAGACTGCAAAGCGTATGTTCGGTATTACTGAGCGTCAATTTTCAGCCTACTACAAGCGAGCAGTGCGAATGCAGGGGGTTACCGGAGACAACATGCTCTCATTCCTCGAAGGTCGTCTCGACAACGTTATCTACCGAGCAAGCTTCGCCCGCACAATTATGCAGGCTCGCCAGTTCGTAGGTCACGCTCACTTCATTGTAAATGGTAAAAAGGTAAACATCCCTTCATACCAGGTTGCAGTTGGTGACGTTATCGAACTTCGCGAAAAGATGAAGGAGTCTCCAATCTACAAGACCCTCATCTCTGAGTTCGAAGAATTCATGAAAACGAATTCAAGCGGTGCAGTTACTAACTCTAAGTGGCTCGAAGTAAATGCTTCAAAGCTCACAATTACTGTTAAGGCTCTCCCAGCAAAAGAAGATTTCGACCGTTCTATCGACATCCAAAAGATCATCGAATTCTACTCGAAATAATCTCAAGGGCATTCTCTCTGCTACTTGTCTCATCATTCTTCTATGCACATCATCCACAATCTCATCGGCGTACCAAAGATTCTCCAGGAGACGACGGGTATTCATGAAGCGAAGTTCACGGTTCAGCCACTTCCTTCAGGATACGGCGTAACTATTGGAAACTCTCTTCGTCGGGTGATGCTCTCTTCGATCCCAGGCTGCCGAGTTACCGGAGTTAAGATCAAGGGAATCGGTCACGAATACTCTACAATCCCAGGAATCAAGAATTCAGTACTCGACATCCTCCTCAATCTCAAGGGCCTCGTGGTTTCTATGAGCGGAACTGATATGGAATGGATCCACATCGTAAAATCAAAGGCAGGAGTTGTTAGCGCAAAGGACATCAAAGCAAGCTCTAATGTAAAGATTCAGAATCCTGATCTCTATATCACTGAAATTGACCGCGATGGATTCGAGCTCGACATGAGTATCCGCGTTGAAAAATCAGTTGGTTACCTCGGAGTTGATGTTCTCAAAGAGCGCGAAGAAGACGTGAATGTACTCCTCATCGATGCAAACTTCTCTCCAGTTCTCTCAGTAAAGTACGAAGTAAAGTCTCAGCGTGTAGGTGAAATGACCAATCTCGATGCACTCGAAATGGTTATTGCCACAAACGGAATCATGACTCCTGAAGAAGTTCTTAGATTTTCAGGTGACATGCTCACTTCTTACTTTGGAATCTTCAACGAAGAAGGTCTTCAGGTAGAAGGTTCATTCATCGGAGATATCAAGGAAATCCTCGAAAAAGAAAAACAAGAAATCAAAGCTGATCTCGAAAAAGAAACCTATACTCCTATTGAAATCATCGGACTTTCTCCTCGTACACTCAATGCTCTCGTTAATGGTGAGATTCTCTCCATCGAGCAGCTTACAAAGTGTACAGAAGCAAAGCTCTCTTCGATCAAGGGATTCGGAAAGAAGGCAATGACAGAAGTCCGCGACGCACTTCGTGAGCGTGGACTCAAACTCCTCGGAGACGACTAAAAAGTTTTCAAAATCACCATACTATGCGACACCGCGTTAAAAAAGTAAAATTCCACACAAAAGATAAAGACCACCGCTCTGCTGTGCTTCGCAATCTTTTGACGAGCTTCTTCACTCACAAGTCAATCACGACAACTGAGAAGCAAGCAAATGCTATCGTCGGAGAAATCGATCGTCTTATAAATGTTGCTAATAGCGACAATGAGATGGTTGCTATCCGTGAGGTTATGTCTATTCTTTTCACTAAGGCTGCTTCTGTTGAACTCTTCAACAATGTTGCTCCAAAGTTCAAGGATCAGACCTCTGGATTTACTCGTATCACTGCGATCAAGTATCGTGATGGTGATGCTGCAAAAGTTGTGAAACTCGAACTCGTTAAATAAAGCACAATGAAAACACTCATGCCAAAGCAGATCAAAGGTGATGCCCGAAAGTGGTTCATCATCGATGCTGAAGGAAAGACCCTCGGTCGCCTCGCAACATTGATCGCTACGTACCTTAAAGGTAAGAATAAAGTAGACTTTGCTCCTCACGTTGACAATGGTGACTACGTTGTAGTTCTCAATGCAGGGAAGGTTGCGGTTACTGGTTCTAAGGAAGAGCAGAAGCTCTACCGATCTCACTCACAATACATGGGTGGTCTCAAGGAAGTTCCTCTCGAACGAATGCGCGTTAAAAAGCCTACTGAGGTTCTTCGCCATGCAGTTTCTGGAATGCTCCCAAAGAACTCTCACCGTTCTACGATGATTCAACGTCTGAAGCTCGAAGTAGGTACTGAACATCAGTATGCTGCACAACAACCTGAAACTCTCTCTATCTAGTCTCTTTTTATGACAGCTCTCAAGTATTTCTACGCTGTAGGACGCCGAAAGTCGGCAGTCGCTCAGGTTCGCCTCTTCATTACACCAGGTGAATCTACGGTCAACGGTAAACCACTCACTGAGTATGTACACCGTGGTGACCTTTTCACACATCTTTTCGCTCCGATTAAAGTCGCAGGACTTACAGATCGTGTTCGATTCGATATCAAGGTGGAAGGCGGAGGTGAATCTGCACAGGCTCAGGCTATCGCCCACGGTCTTGCTCGCGCCCTCGTAGAATCGAGCGAAGATCTCCGAAAGACACTTCGTGGTGCAGGAATGCTCACACGAGATGCTCGTAAGGTAGAACGAAAGAAACCAGGTCTCCACAAGGCTCGAAAGGCATCTCAGTGGTCCAAGCGTTAATTCCCGATATTATCTCTCATGACAACGATTAATCAGCTCATCCGAAAGCCTCGTAAAGACAAAGCTCGCAAGAGTAAGTCTCCAGCTCTTCAACTCAGCAGAAACAGCATCAAGCGTACAACTACTGCTCTTGCATCTCCACAGAAGCGAGGTGTATGTACAAAGGTGTACACTATGACTCCAAAGAAGCCAAACTCGGCTCTCCGAAAGGTTGCAAAGGTTCGTCTTACAAACGGGTACGAGGTTATCTGCTACATCGGTGGAGAAGGTCACAACCTTCAGGAACACTCGGTAGTTCTCGTTCGTGGAGGACGTGCGAAGGATCTTCCAGGAGTTCGATACCATATCGTTCGAGGAGTTCTCGATACACAGGGTGTTGAAAAGCGTGGACGAAGCCGCTCTCTCTACGGAGCAAAGAAGCCTAAGGCAAAGAAATAATTCAACTATTTTAGCTCTCAACTATGAGTACGAAAGGAAGCGTATCGCTCAATATGAAGAATGAAAAGCTCATGAAGTTCGTGAACTATGTCATGAAAGAGGGAAAGAAGTACCTCGCCATGAAGATCATCACCAACGCTTTTGAGGTTATCAAGACCAAGGGTCACGCAAATCCAGAGGAAGTCTTCGAAAAGGCACTCGAGAATGTTATGCCTCGTATCGAAGTTCGTCCTAAGCGAGTTGGTGGTTCAATCTACCAGGTTCCACAGGAAGTAAAGCCTAAGCGTCAGCTTGCGCTCGCAATCCGATGGATTCTTGCTTCTGCTCGTTCTAAATCAGGTTCTGAATTCTCAAACTTCCTTGCTAACGAACTTCTCGAAGCATCACAGGAAACTGGAAATGCAGTAAAGAAGAAGCTCGAAGTGTACAAGATGGCTGAGGCCAACAAGGCTTTTGCCCGCTTCGCTAATAAGTAAACTTTTGTAAAACGCGATCTTTGCGTTCAAGACTCTGTTCCTCGTTCAACGTAGCTTCTGCTACGCCTCACTCCGGTACTCGTCTTTCACGCAAATCTCATCGTTTTTCAAGAAGTTTACGGGAAGCTCCTAGGATGGGAGTTTCCAAGAAACAAACTCTGGATATACTCATCAACTAGAACTTACTTTTACCCAAAATGGCTCATAAAAAGGCGCAAGGATCCACCACGAACGGTCGTGATTCCAATGCAAAACGTCTCGGAGTGAAAATCTTCGGAGGACAACCAGCACTCTCTGGTAACATCATCATCCGTCAGAAAGGAAATAAGTTCTGGCCAGGTGCAAATGTTTCTCAGGGTGTCGACTTCACTCTCTTCGCTACTGCGGATGGTGTCGTTCACTTTGAAGAAAAACGTCGAGTTCGCTTCGATGGTCGTGTATACCGCGATATGTACATTAATGTTGTTACTCCAGCATAATTAAACTCCTCCAAAGCTCCCAAGGCGAAGGAGGTTTTTTTTATGCTTAAAAATATATTTCTGCATTTTTTCTTTTTGCGTTCTAAAAATCGTCTCTATACTCCGCGAACCGTTTTTTAATCCCCGTCACATGGAAAAATCCTCCTCATTTTTGTCTGACGCAAAACGATTTCTGACACCACTAAAGGATTTCCCATGAGGTCGCTAGATTGCCCTTGTCGGTGCTTCTGGAAGTGGGAAGACCACGCTCATGAAGATCCTCTCAGGATATGACTCAGATAGCCAGAAAGACCTACTTCTCAAAAATCGGCTATCTCACTCAAGATCCTTCGGTCTTTGACGGCACTATCCACGAAAATCTCACCTCATGGACTTGAGACCGAAATCGGCGAACGATGAATCCGTCTCTCGGGCGGCCAGCACAGCGAACCCCTTGCCAATAAGGGTACATATTACGAAATGGTCGAGCTCCAGAGCGGTTTTTAATTTTTCATTCTGGCGACTTCTCATACACTCTAGACATCATTCAATAGATTAGATTTCCATGCGACTCTTACGCTACGCGCTCAAAAATATTTTTCGAAGCTTCTTCCTCTCGCTTTCATCGGTCGTGGTTATTACACTCATGACCTTCTTGATCTTCGTGCTCTTTTTTGCGGAGTTCGTGACGAAGTCGCTTGCAGAGAACGTTAATGCGCGACTCTCACTTACCGTGAGCACCAAATCGGGGCTTACAAGTACGAGCAGAGAGGTTATTGATACACTTGAAGCGCTCCGTACGGTCAGTCCGAATATAGATACAAAATTCATCTCGGCTGCCGATGCCTTCGAGATCCTTAAAAAACGTGACCCTGATCTCGCAAAAGTTATAGAGAATGACTCCGAAAACCCGCTTCCGAGTACGATCTCCATCAAAAATGTCCCGATCGAAAATTATGCCGACCTCGATCGGGTCATTTCGGAGCACACAAATACCATTGATATTGCTGACGATAAACGCAAAAAGTCGTTCTTGGATTACAAGGCTCAGTACGATCGCATTAGAGATGTGGTGCATATTCTGGTCTCGCTCCAGTACGGACTTTTTGCCATCATTGGTTTTTTTCTCTTCTCAGTCTTTGTAGTGGTATTCCAGAGTATCGGTAATGCGGTCTTTTATTTCCGCGAAGAAATCAAGATCACCGAACTCGTTGGCGGACAGAAGCGATATATATATGGCCCATTTGTGCTCCAGGGGCTTATATATACGGGGTCTGCACTGATTGTTAGTACGATCGTCTTTGTGATCTTGCTTAAGAATATGGATTTTTCGATTTTGCTTGCAGCACCGATTTTCATCGATCAATTTTTTGGGAGTGTCACTGAGCGTTACGTCATCTTGTCCGGACTTTTGCTTTTCCTTTGAGCATTCAGTGGGCTCGTGTCATCCTACAGATTCGTCAAACAGAAGGGCTAAAAGAGAGCCTTTGATACAAAGTGTGATTTTCCGCGTAAAAAAATTTGCATGAAAATCCAAAAACCATATACTTCGCGGGCTCTTTTTGGAGCTGTAGCTCAGTTGGTTAGAGCGTCCGCCTGTCACGCGGAAGGTCGCGAGTTCGAACCTCGTCAGCTCCGCCATTCATTTTGGAAGTAAGTTATTCATTCTTGTGGGGCCTTAGCTCAGTTGGCTAGAGCGCCTGTTTTGCACGCAGGAGGTCAAGGGTTCGACTCCCTTAGGCTCCACCATTCGAAGTGTTAGCTACCAGTTACGAAACACAAAGTTCGTACACTGTTTTCGTATTTTGTACTTGATACTTGGTAATTCGCCTTTATGGGACTCAGAAATAAGTGACCTCGCCAGAATGTCTATTCGGTTAACCGAAAAGGACGCAAATCTGGGAAGAAACTAGAAAATACAATCAAGCACTACAAGCAGCTCCAAGCTCGTCTTGCCTTTGAAGGTGAAACTCTTTGGATCAAGAACGCTTTTGAATTTGTTATGAAGAAATTCAAAAAATACTCGATTAATCCTAATAAGATCTAAATATGCCTCGACTCACGACGCACGCGCACAAAAAACTCAAGCGCGCAATGGATCGCATCACGAAGAAAATGCGCAAAACTAAGACGAAGAAGAAATAAAACGTTTGCAATTTCGAGTTTTTCGCTATCATTACGACACTTTAATTTTCCATTTAATTTTTTCAAAATGGCTACATACGATCGTTCAAAACCACATGTAAATATTGGTACAATCGGACACGTTGACCACGGTAAAACTACTACTACAGCCGCTATTTCTAGCGTTCTCTCTAGTAAGTACGGAGGTACTAAGTTCAACTTCGATCAGATTGACGCTGCTCCAGAAGAAAAGGCACGCGGAATTACAATCAACACTGCTCATATCGAGTACGAGACTGGTACACGTCACTACGCTCACGTTGACTGTCCTGGTCATGCGGACTACGTTAAGAACATGATTACTGGTGCTGCTCAGATGGACGCTGCGATCCTTATCGTTGCTGCAACTGACGGACCAATGGCTCAGACTCGAGAGCACATCCTCCTCGCTCGTCAGGTAGGTGTTCCATACATCGTTGTATTCATGAACAAGTGTGACATGGTCGATGATGCAGAAATGCTCGACCTCGTCGAAATGGAAATCCGAGATCTTCTCTCTAAGTACGACTTCCCAGGTGATGACACTCCAGTAATCCGCGGATCTGGACTCGTTGCTCTCGAGAATCCTACTGATATGGACAAGGCATACGGAGCAAAGACTATCATCGAGCTCTTCGATGCTATCGAAGCTTACGTTCCAGTTCCTGAGCGTGCACTCGACAAGCCATTCATTATGCCAGTTGAGGACGTATTCTCAATCAAGGGTCGAGGTACTGTAGTTACAGGTAAGATCGAACAGGGTGTCATCAAGGTAGGTGAAGAAATCGAAATCATCGGTCTCCACGATACTCAGAAGACAATCGTTACAGGAGTTGAAATGTTCCACAAGCAGCTCGATCAGGGTCAGGCTGGTGACAACGCTGGTCTCCTCCTCCGAGGTATTGAACGTGAGCAGGTTGAACGAGGACAGGTTCTCGCGAAGCCAGGATCAATCAAGCCACATACTAAGTTCGAAGCTGAAGTTTACGTTCTCACAAAGGACGAAGGTGGACGCCACACTCCATTCTTTAAGGGGTACAAGCCACAGTTCTACTTCCGAACTACTGACGTTACAGGAGCAATTGAGCTTCCAGAAGGAGTAGAAATGGTTATGCCAGGTGATAACATCAAGATGGTTATCGAACTTGGTCAGCCAATCGCTATGGACCAGGGTCTCCGATTCGCGATCCGCGAAGGAGGTCGAACCGTTGGTTCAGGAGTTGTAGCTAAGGTCGTTGCTTAGTTTTCTCGCTTTCTCCATCTCGAGCGAGCCGAGCAACTCGCTCGCTCGAGTTAAGAAAGCTAGAAATATTTTTTTCTTTCATCCATGTCCGCAAAAAAAGGTAGTCTTCGAATTGTTGTCCGCGCATTTGAGCACAAGCTCATTGACGAGGCAGTAAAAAAGATCGTTATGACCGCAAAGGATTCAGGCGCAGTTGTCGTCGGTCCAATCCCACTCCCAACAAAGATTGAAAAAATCACTCTCAATCGATCTACCTTCGTAAACAAGGATGCTCGAGAACAGTTTGAAATTCGTCGTCACAAGCGTCTCATCGATATTGAGTCGCCTACTGACAAAACAAAAGAACTCCTTCAGTCGATTAATATCCCTGCTGGTGTTGGTGTTGATATTAAACTCATCTAATAGATATGTCTCGAGTCTGCATGCTCACGGGTAAGCGAACTGGCGTTGGAAACAGCGTTTCGCACTCCGTTCGACGCACAAAACGAAAGTTCTACCCAAACCTCTTCTGGAGAAATGTTAAGGATCCAGAAACAGGTATCACATACCGCCTCCGCCTCGCTGCGAGCGCTATCAAGACCCTCAAGAAAAAGGGTATCCTCTAAGAATCCTCTCGCCCCGGTGGTGGAATTGGTAGACACGCAGGACTTAAAATCCTGTTCCTTCGGGAGCACGGGTTCGATCCCCGTCCGGGGCACCATTCTTCGCTCCTAAGGAGCTTTGAATGGCACGCCATACATTACAGCGAAGAATGTCCTCCGAAGCCTTGGCGAAGGATGGACAAAACACAACCCTCAACACTCAATTAATTATTCTACATGCTTAAGATTCGTCTTTCTCGCGCAGGCCGCAAGCACGTTCCTTTCTTCCGTATTGTACTCACTGAGCATTCTCAGTCAGCAAAGCACGGATACATCAAGGTTCTTGGACACTACAACCCAATTACTAAGGTTCTCGAATTCAATCAGGAAGAAGCTGACAAGCACATCAAGAATGGTGCACAGTATTCTCCTACAGTAGAGAAAATTCTTAATCGAGCAAAATAATGTCCGCTCAGGAATTCCTTCGTTTTATCGTTGAGTCCCTCGTAGAGAACAAAAGCGATATTGTGATCGAACAACGTGAAGACGAACTCGGCACTCTCATTACCCTCAAGGTAAATAAAGCCGACATGGGGACAATTATTGGTCGTGAAGGCCAAACGATTTCCTCAATCAGAACAGTACTCCGAGTATTTGGCTCAAAGCAAAATGCTCGCGTGAATCTCAAGGTTCTCGAAGACTAAACTCCGTTCTACGGAGTTTTTTCTTGGCTTCGAAATCTTGTCGATATTTACATTCACGATATCGAGGCTACCATATCTCAAATATTCATTATTTTGTTTATGTCCGAAATAGCTCTGAGTGCTGGATCTGGTATCGCATGACTCTTTTTTAGCTTCTTGCATGCTCTTTTGTATTCATTTTCTGTGATAGGTTCATTCAATCTTTTTTAGGATGAATTTTCTCCCTGCTTTCCTTTACTTTTGGCCTCTGATTGGTAATATCTCGGCAATTCATCACGAATCATTTTTATGTTTGATATTGCATTTGCTGCAGGTCCCGACTTCATCACGAATAGCTATAATCTCGACGACATCGTAAAGGTGGCGATTGCTCTCGTGGTTCTTGTTTCTGGACTTCTCTCAGTAGCATTTATCCTCTGAGGAGGAGTCAAACTCATCCTCTCCGGTGGTAAAGAAGAAAAAGTAAAACCTGCAGTAAATTCTATTCGATACTCAGTTATCGGAATCATCGTCATCATCATCTCACTCTTCCTGGCTCCAAAGATTGGTGATCTCCTCGGACTCAATGTCTCAAAATATGTGGATCCTAAAGAAATCTTTATAACCATCCAGAACCTCTCAACGAAGTTCTTTGGATCAAAAGATACTATCGATCTCGGAAGCTCTAAAAATCCGAGCATCGATGATAGCTTCGATAAATTCTAAAAACTGCCGCTTTAATCCGAGTCTCGTACTCGGATTTTTTTAATGTGGCTGATGATGCGGTGATTTTGATCGGGGGAGCAGTCGTATATGCTAAATCCTCTATATGCGATCGTAGCGAGTGTTTTATTAGTGATAATGCTCACGCGATCTATGGGTTCGCCACTCGTAAAGCGTTCAAGTCCATTTGAGTTTAAAAACGAAGCTATATCTATCGCTTCACTCTGAAAATCTGTGCTTGAAACCACATTTGAAACTCTTGGTTTTTTGGAGATCTGTTCGATAACGAGTCAGGCGCGTGTTTGCATATCGCTGTCGCCCTTCACAAAATAGGGGAATGTATCTGCAAATACCGACACTCATGCGTTTTTGAGCGTGAGATGGAGTACATAGCCCCCTGCAGTAGTTGGAGCTGGTGCAATTGATCCAATTTGTATCTTGAGAAGACTTCCTGATGTGAGAGTCTGGGCTGCACCGGTAAATGTATAGACGAGAGAGCTTCATGTCGTAACCACATCGCTTGCGCTATTTTGTATTACCCCACCAAGAGTAAAATCTGTCGGATTCGTTGGACTCGTGAGCGTAGTGATTCCCGAAAAATCGAGTGCAATGCTATCAAATGTGAGATCGCCCGTGTGTGTCATGGCTATAGTCGCCTTATCTCAGGCATCAGTAGATTCTCGTATTCGAAATAGTCCATTATCTGCTCCGATGAGGAGATTGCCGGATTCGTTTTTGAGACTGACAGGATGAGATATGCCATCAGAGATTCATAAAAATTCTGTGAGCGTATTTGTGAGTGTGTTATAGCTCAAAACTCGTGAATTCCCTGTATCCGCAATATAGAGTATATCTCCAATTTGTGCGAGTGATGAGGGATGTGAGAGTTCTGATTTTAAGGGATCACTGTTTAAGAGGTTGCCAACATCGCCCGTTCAGATGATTTGTGTAGTGCCCGAATAAACGCTCTGTTTTAAAGGATCCAATGTATATACTCCGCTCGTGAGATTTTCACCTGATCTTGGTGCGTATCCGCCGACAGCCACGAGTCTTGTGAGTGTGAGACTCGGATTGGTTGCACAATATCCAGTAAAGGATTCGGCTCCGATAAAGACATATGGATATGTCTGAGTGCGTGTGGCCAGTAATATGCCCGTGAGATAGCCTGTAGGAAGTGATCCTGTTCATACGACGAGCTGACTATTTTCTGTAGTGATTGATCTCAGGAGTCTATCGATCCCAGCTCATTTGAGATCATTCGCCATGCTTTTTTCGGAACGACTCACGCTTGCGAGCCCCGATCCCACAAAAGTGATCAACCCCGTAAATATAAAAGCGCTTATTGTTACCGCAATAAGGATTTCTATGAGCGTAAAACCTCGTGATATACTCATGTGCTGTTGATCCATATTAGAGATAAGAAAGGATGCGCTTCGTGACGATTTCTTTCGGGAGAATATCTCCCGCCTCCTCGCATTCTATAATCGTCCAGTTTGGAAATTTGGAAGCCACATACAGCGCCAGATCACTGGCTTTGCGGAGATGATTGATGTCTTTTTCGTGGAGATCTTTATTGCTGTCGTCAATGATATAGTCTCTTTTAGCTTTGAGGCCTATGAGTCGGGTAGATGTTTCGGCTGATATTTTGAGGAAGAGTACACGATCTGGCTTTGGGATGCCAAAGATTCGGAATTCGAGATCGTAGACCCAATCCAAAAATGCATCGATCTCCTTATACGAATCTAGCTTTGTTGCCTGGTGGATCATATTTGAGCTGACATAGCGATTTGCGAGGACGTAGTCATTTTCTGTCAGTGCCTTTATGGTTTCTGCTTTGGCATCAAATCGATCAATTGCATAAAACGTACTCGCGAGTTCGGCGCTGATTTCGGAGAGTGATCCGTATTCGCCATTGAGGTATTTGCTGACCATAAAACCCGAAGCCTCTTTATATCTTGGAAAATCCAAAATCGCCACCTTCTTTCCATTTGCTCGAAGTGCTGCAGCTACCAGCTCTACCTGGGTTCATTTCCCACTTCCATCGATACCCTCAAATACGATAAATTCGGCCATGTTTTTATAAGTTGAATCAAGTATATGGACAGATGGAGTTTTTTTAAAGAAAGACCGAAAAAATCGCTTTGCAAATTCACCATCTTTCCTTATATTTAAGCGGAAAATTCGACTATTCTCCTATGACATCCCCACTCGAAAACGAAGAGCTTCCTGAGGAGCTTTCAGAAGCGCTTCCTGAAGCGGTTTCTGCAGAAGAAGAACCTCCATTCGTACCGACGAATATCACGAGCGCTGTGACCTATGCTGGTGACAGCGACCGATCCATCGTCTCTGAGATGGAAAATTGCTACCTCGATTACGCGATGAGCGTTATCGTTATGCGTGCACTTCCGGACATTCGTGACGGATTCAAGCCGGTACACCGACGTATTCTCTACGCAATGTACGAGGAAGGTGTTCGTGCAACTGGTAAGCACCGTAAGTCTGCTCAGATCGTCGGAGCGGTACTCGGACGTTATCATCCACACGGAGATAGCTCAGTATACGAGGCTATGGTACGTATGGCACAGGACTTCTCGATGCGCTACATGCTCGTGGATGGACAGGGAAACTTCGGTTCTATGGATGGAGACGGAGCGGCTGCCATGCGTTATACGGAAGTGAAGATGGCAAAGCTCGGTGAACTCATGCTCGCAGATATTGACAAGGATACCGTTGACTGGAGAGATAACTACGATGCTTCTCGTGAAGAACCAACTGTTCTCCCAACGCGTATTCCAAATCTCCTTCTCAATGGATCAGTAGGTATCGCGGTTGGTATGGCGACGAACATCCCTCCGCACAACCTCGGAGAATTGATCGACGGACTTCAGTTCATGCTTACGTGTCAGGATCCTACAGAGATCACGATCGACAAGCTTCTTGAATTCATCAAGGGGCCAGACTTCCCAACGGGAGGTATCGTATACAATCGCAAGGATATTCATACTGCCTACGCGACAGGACGTGGATCTATCATCATGCGTGGTCGGGCTGAGATCGACGAGCTCAAGAGCGGTCGCAAGGCGATCATCATTACTGAGATCCCATACCAGGTCAACAAGAAGACATTCATCGAGAAGATCGCCGATCTTGTTCAGGAGAAAATCATCGTTGGGATATCAGATCTTCGTGACGAATCGAAGGGACTCGGGGATATCCGAATCGTGATCGAAATGAAGAAAGACGCCTTCCCAAAAAAGATCCTCAATCAGCTCTACAAGCTCACTCCACTTCAGACGAGCTTCGGGTACAACATGATCGCACTCCACGATCGCGGACGCCAACCAAAGCTTTTCAACCTTGTTGAGATGCTCGAGGAATTCCTCGGACACCGTAAAGAAGTTGTGACTCGCCGCACGCAATTCGAGCTCCGCATCGCAGAGGCTCGCGCACACATCCTCGAAGGTCTCAAGATCGCCCTCGATAATATCGATGCCGTCATTAAAACGATCCGATCTTCTACAACCAAAGAAGAAGCAAAAACGAATCTCATGGTGAGCTTCAAGCTCTCTGAAAAGCAAGCAGATGCCATCCTCGAAATGCAGCTCCAGCGTCTCGCAGGTCTTGAGCGCAAAAAGATTGAAGACGAACTCGCCGAAAAACTCCTCCTCATTGCTGATCTCAAGGACATCCTCGCAAAACCCGCTCGTATCGATGCAATCATCGGTGCTGAGCTCGCAGATATGAAGGATCGATTCGCAGATCCACGCCGTACAGAAATTCAGGCTGGATGAGTCGGAGAATGGTCTCCAAAAGACACGATCCCAAATGAAGAAGTCGTTATTACGCTCTCAAAGAATTCTTACGTTAAGCGTATTAAGTCCTCAGCTTTCCGCACGCAGCGTCGTGGTGGAAAGGGGGTAAATACTGCCGTAAAAGACGAAGATGAGGTAAAGATCATCGTTTCTACCAAGAACCACAACGATCTCCTATTCTTCACGAATACTGGTCGCGTATTTAAGCTTCCGGCTTATGAAATCCCAGAGGCTCAGCGTACTGCTAAGGGTCAGCCGATCATCAATTTCCTCTCGCTCGCCAAAGAAGAATCCATCGCAGCGATCGTAGATATGACTGAAACTTCGGGTAAGCACTTCGCACTCATCTCTAAAAAGGCAGTCATCAAGCGTATTGATCTCGAAGATGTTTCGAATATCCGAGCCTCAGGATTGATCGTTATGAAACCAAAAGATGGTGATGAGCTCGGTTGGGTACGTGTCACACACGGAACAGACAAGATCCTTATGGTTTCTAAGAAAGGGAAGGCAATCCAATTCTTTGAAGAAGACGTCCGCATTATGGGTCGTGCTGCCGCCGGTGTACGTGGAATGCGTATCGGAGAAGACGACGCAGTCGTCGAGGCTGACGTAGTAGATGAAGGAGCCAAATACGTATTCACCGTCAGTGAAAGCGGTATGGGGAAGGTGAGCGATATTGATGACTACCGCGAGCAAGGTCGAGGTGGATCAGGTGTAAAAGCCGGATCAATGACCGCAAAGACCGGAGATATCATCGGAGTCCAGCTTCTTACAGAGGAAGTTAAAAAAGAAGGTGAAGTCATCCTCATTTCTCGCATGGGACAAACCGTTCGTGTGCCACTCGCAACCGTTCGTGTTACGAGCCGTGTCACACAAGGTGTCATCCTTGCTAAGGTAAAGGCAGCAAAAGATACATTTACGAGCATGACGGTTGTGCCAAAAGCCGAAGAAGAAACAGACGATCCCGCAGCGGATACTGACGCACCAACTGATGAATAAAATAAAACCTCCAGAAATCTGGAGGTTTTTTTAATACTACAACGAAACGAGTTCTTCGTCTTTTGAAACAATCAGTGTTCTTTGGTAGCGACCTCGAATTCGTGCGATGACCGCAGTTTCGTTTGTTCAGAGTGATTCGAGTTGTTTCAGTGCATCTTGGTATTCGCGAGAGGGAGTAGCAAGTGACTTTGCTCGTTCGCTGATGAGCGTAATCACACATTCAAGATCAACGGGCATTTCTGGATGAGCTTCAATAAGGAGGGTCATGGCTGATTTGCGAATACCATCACGAAGCGTCTGATATGGATACTGGCTATCCGCACCAGAGTAGAGTTCCCAGAATTTTTGTTCTATGGGAGAGAGTTGGCTATTTGATGACATAAGAGAGAAATAAAGCTATAAAAAATCCTCCAGTTGGGCTGAAGGACAGGTTTCTGTATTCTATTGATAGACTATACAAACATACCCTTCAGCTGGCTCTGAAAGAAAAAGAAGAAAAAATATGTAGCAAATCGAAGTGGCATAGTGCTCTCGAAAAATAGTCGTTGAGATAAGCGTATCCGTGAGAGGATTTTTGTCAAAATTTGCCATAAAAAAATCGGACAGTTCATGCTGTCCGATAAGTACTTCTGCCATGACTCATGCTTCTTCGAGAAGAGGCAATTGTTCAGGCATCTTTTGTATTCTGGCGGTTGGGAATTTTTGGATTTCGCCTATTTGTGTAATGAGAGCCTTCTTTAGAAGGTCTATAACCGGATACTGATCCATTGTCCACCAGATCTCTTTGTCCTTGTCTTTAGCCCTTTGCTTTTTCATTTCTATCAAGCGCAGTACGCTTGATAGTTGGCTAAATCTCTCTTCTGCTTGGCCAAAGTCGGCCATATCATGGAGGTTATGAAAAAATTCAGTCAGAAGAGTATACTGATCTTCTTTATCCAAATCTTCGAATTTCTTTCTTGTTTCGCCCCAGAGAGATATTGCTGTCCGAAAGTCAGGCGTGAATTGGCGTTTGCTCCTTTCTTTGATTTCGGTAACTAGAACCCGTGAGAGATTGTAAAGATTCTTGCGGAATACCGAGTCATGGTATGTGATTTGTTCCAGAGCCTTGTCTTTGCTAATGAAACTTGTCAGAATATGTAACTGACATTTTATTTCGACGAAACTCCCTGTGTGGGTAACTTCAAGGAGTGTTTGCAGAAATTCATATGCGTAAGCTCCACGTCCACCTTCGACCAGTCTGGAGAGATGTCTTTTCTTGCCACCTTCCCACTTGGCTAAAGTTTTGCGAAAAGTTTCAGTTAAGTGATTCATAGTCTACCTTCCTTTCGTGTTTGTTTGGTTTTGGTGAGTGATTTATATGCACTAATTTGTATATGTCAAAATCTCCGTTCTTGCTTCCCAGTTTACAACAGTGCGGTTCTCTCTATCATGGGCTTATGAAATCATCCGAAATTACAAACTTCCTCTTGCGTCTTGTGACGATCACGGTATTTGCAGTCGTGCTTTGGGCGATATATATTGCTGGCGATATTGTTATCGCCGTACTCTTTGCGGGGCTTCTAGTAACGCTTATTTCTCCGATTCTCACACGGGCGGAGCAAAAATGAGTCCCAGCGTGGTTGGCACTCATTGCATTATATGTCCTATTTTTTGCATTCATTCTCCTCTTTTTGTTTGCAGTCGTGCCGATTATCTCGACAGAATTCATCAATTTTGCCGGCATAGTCAAGGATTGGGTGCAAAATATGTCGGACAAGTTCGCACAGGGTGATATTAGCGCCATTCCAGGGATTACGCTCCTCAATGTCAGTGGGCTCGATATCGATAAGCAGGCGATTATAGGCTTTGTGCAAAATCATGGCAAAGAGATCCTCACTTGGTTTTCGGATAGCCTTTCGGGAATTGCAGGCACGCTTGGATCGGGAGTCTGGGGTCTTTTTGGCAAGATATCGACAGCAGGATTTGTATTTGCCATCACTTTCTTCCTCGCCTTAGAGCGTAAAGAGGTCTACCACTTCTGCCTTTCGCTCTTACCTTCAGATGTCGAAAAAAAGCTCAAGGAAGTCACTCCTGATGTAGACCGACTTCTCCTTACATGGATTCGTGGGCAGTTCTTGCTGTCGTGTTCAATTTTTGTTGCAACCTATGTTGGGCTCTACATCCTCGAATGGGTATTCGGGATCAATATTCGTGGACATTTTTCGCTTGCGTTTATCGCGGCGATCTGTGAGCTTGTTCCGGTAATTGGGCCGATCATTGCTTCTATTCCAGCGCTCATCATCGCCTTGTCGCTTGGTCCGGTAGCAGTCGGTGCTGTGGCGATCATGTATTTTATGATTCAAGAAATCGAAAATCTTTTCCTTGTACCCCGCATCCAAGGACATGCGCTCGATCTCTCTAATTTCACCGTGCTCGTATCTATGGCACTTGCAGGAAGTCTCTTTGGTCTCTTTGGAGTCCTCTTTACACTTCCAGTACTCGCGATCCTCAAGATTGTATTTTTCCCACAAAACACATCAAAATGACTCATTTCAAAACTCAAAAAAATTAAATCCTAAAATATGCAGACCATTCTTCTCGTCGAAGACGATCTCACGATCTCGTCCATGCTGGTGCAATATCTCGAGCGTGAACAGTATCGCGTTGTGCTTGCGGTTCGTGGAGATCAGGCGCTTGCGATATTTCGTGAGACCAAACCCGATCTCGTAATCCTCGATATCAATCTCCCAGGAATGTCTGGATTTGAGCTCTGTCTCGTTATGCGCGCTGAGACGCATGCGCCCATCCTCATGCTCTCCGCGCGTGCGAGCGAAGACGACAAGGTCACATGTCTCGAATACGGTGCAGATGACTATATCCCCAAGCCATTCTCTGCGCGAGAACTCATTGCCCGTGTCAATCGTCATCTCATGCGATCCAACGGCCTCAAAGCAAAAACCGAGGAAGCAAAAGTCGGCCCTGTCACGATCTCTTTCTCGCTCTATCGCGTCACGAATGGCACTGAGGAAGTAAAGCTTACGAAGACCGAATTTGAGCTCCTCTCGCATCTTGTTATTCATCTCGGTGAAGTTGTCGAGCGAGAAACCCTCATGAAGGAGATTATTGGCTATGAACGCTATCTCTCAGATCGAACGATTGATACTCATATCAAAAATCTCCGCAAAAAATTTGACGGAGTCCTCGATATTGAGACGATACGAGCAGTTGGATACCGACTCACGGCACCAAGTTTGTAGTTAGAAATTCCTGTAGATCTCTATTGCTTTCATGCGCTTTTCGCAAAAATTCATCGCCTTTCTCTCTGTCTCGATGGTGCTCCTCATCATCGGGAATATTGCGAGTGTTGTCTATTTTGCACCACGCTATTTTCATGACTATGTCGAAGAAGTTCGAAAGGAGTTTCCCAATGATGAATATTCGCTCATCAATGCCTTCATAGCCTCAAAGGATCTCGATCCAGCGACCATCGAAGAATACCGCCTCACCCTCGAGGATCTCAAGTCTCTCTCGAAGTCTCTCGAGTCCTACGTTCCGGTTCCACAAAAAATCAATAATAGTACCTTCGAATCCCTTCAAAAAATAGGATTTGCGACAGATACCATCAAAGAAGTTCTCTTCCTCAATAGCGTCGAAAATTTCCTCCGAAATCTCGTCTCGATCGTACTCTCAAAGGATGAGACGCCTGAGCAGCACTTCCTGTTGCGAATGCTCCTCATGCTTTTTGTGGTTAATATCGGACTCATCTCGCTCATCCTCGTGATTACCTATATCTGGACGCGAGTTATTTTTAAACCGACTTTTGCGATCTCTGAGCGACTTGCAAAACTGACAGAGAGCCGAGACTATTCGCCGGTCGTCTATACCCGCACAGACGAATTTGCACCACTTGTCGCTGCGGCAAACACGCTATCAGCAAATCTCGCTCGCCAAGAAAAAATCCGCTCGGATTTCCTCTCGGATTTTTCGCATGAGATCAAGACACCCGTAACCGCGCTCAAAATATTTCTCGAGTGAGTTGAGGATGGCGTAGTGCAACTCGATGCCGAATGAATGTCCATTGTTCGCTCTGAGATCGAACGCATCATTATGACGACGGATTCAATGATGGAATACGAGCGCCTCGCTGCCACCGAATGAGAAAAGCCAAAACGTTCCAATTTCGACTTCAATGAGCTCTGCGCCTTCCTCGAAAAAGAATATTCGCCAAGTCTCGCCAAAAGTTGCCAGTCCATCATATTTGATAAAACCGAGCCATTCATCGTGAATCTTGAACGAAATTACATTCTCAGACTTGCTCATAATATCATCTCAAATTTCCTCAAATACGCAGGTCCGAATACGACGCTGAACATCAAGTGTTCGCGACGTTTGGGCCTTGTTCAGATGGTATTTTCGGACAATGGACACGGAGTAAAGCGTGCGAGTATTCCATTTTTGCATGAGAAGTTTTATCAAGAGGATTCTGCTCGAACTGGAGGCTCTGCGCGCGGTATCGGTATCGGGCTCTCGATCGTCGATAAGATCGCCAAAATCCATGGAGGGACACTCCAAATCCAGAGTGATATCGAACGAGGCTTTAGTCTCAGGATCACGTTCGTCGAATAATTTGCCTCTTCACGAATTATTCACTTTGGCGCTTTGCATTCTGCGCAAAGGGGGGTATACATAGTGCATGCGTTCTCTTCTTGCCGCGCTTATTTTTTTTGTAGTACTCGTCTCCGCACCGAGTGCTCTTGCTGCAAACTCCAAGACAACAACCAAGGTAGTAAAGCCACAAATTGCCTCAGTGCCCGATGATAAGCTAGTCGAAAAGGCCGAAAAAGCTGAATCCGTCGAAAAACAGCGCGCAATCGATGATGTCAACATGCTCATCATTGATTCATATAAAGCTCGCCTCGACAAGACACTCAATGAGCTCTATGACAATATCCGTATTGCTACTAAGGGCGATCGCGATGCTCAGATCAAAATTCTCACCAAGGTCCGTGCCGATCTCGATGACAAACTCGACGCACTCGCCGATGCGGATGTCTCCGAAAACCGCAAGAAGATTCTCCTCGGTGTCTACTTCTACCTCAAGACGAGTATCGAGGCTCAAATCCACGATCTGACAACCATAGATGATAATAAATAATCCCGCAATCTGCGGGATTATTTATTATGACTAGCGGTATCCGCCGTCTGCGACATCCACCCGACCTGATTTATAAGGGAGAAGGAGTAGCGCAATGATATTTATAGCCATCTCTTCGGGAGTTGCCCATTCACCCGACCAGATCTTTTCTGATTCTTTTGCTCGATCTTCTGGTGTGAGCGTATCATTCATACCGGTATCTACCCAGCCTGGTGCGAATCCGTTTAGGATAATCTTATATTCTTTATGGAACAGTTCTCCAAGATTGCGCACCGTCGTATTATTGCCTCACTTCGAATCATCATATGGTGCCGAGAAGGATCCATAACTATCAATTCCATTGGTTGACGTAATAAGCACTATTCTTCCTCTGGCCTTGTCAATGATCTCCTGATGTTCCATTACCTTCCATGCTTGCTGCAGAGCAATGAAGGCCCCTGTACTATTTACTTCGTGCACTTTGTTCCAGAGTGCAGCTGTTTGCTTCTCAAAAGGGGTATCTGGGCTAAAGGCGATGCCGTGTACAAGATAATCGATACGTCGACCAATATTTTTCACAGTCTCAAAGAATTTTGCCGCAGAATCCTCATCAGAGGCTTCGTATGGCAAAGCCAAGACTTCAGTCGTGGGATTAATCCGTGCATTCTTGATGCGTTCGAGTGCGAGAGCAGTTTTTTCTGGGGTGCGACTTTCGGTCACGATGACGTGTCCGCCTGATTTGGCGACGAGCTCTGCGGTTGCGAGCCCTATTCCGCTTGAGCCACCGGTGATGATCGTAGTGGTATCATCGAGATTGTAACTAATTCGGTTCATGCTGGATTTGATTAGGTGTATGATTTGGAAAACAAATCGGATTAGTCTCTCACTTTCGATTTACTTGTCAAACAAAAAAGAGGCCTCCATAAACCGTGTAAATATCTTTTGACACCCATGCGGTTTTTCATAGAATGTGCCCACTTCAAATAGAAGAATTACGTTGCTTTGCAGATCCTCTTCAGTCGAAAGGATGCAAATCAACCTCTAATTTATTTTGCATTATTATGGCTTGAATCGTTGTATCGAAGCTCGAGATGACTCGACTTCTCAAAGGCGAAGCGTTCGTACCTGTAACGCTCGTTAAATTTCCAGTGACTAAGATCGCTCAGATCAAGACAGTCGCTATCGATGGTTACGAGGCAGTAGTCCTCGAATCTACATTCGGTAAGCGTACTGAGATGCACGAAGTTCCATACAGTGGAGCTCTCACATCACTCAAGGCTGGCGATGCAGTTACTATTGATGTCCTTGATGGCATCGAGACACTTACTGTTCGTGGTATCTCTAAGGGTAAGGGTTTTGCTGGTGCGATGAAGCGCCACAACTTCTCTGGAGGTCCTGCTGGACACGGATCAAAATTCCACCGAGCACTCGGTTCTATCGGTACGCGTAAGCCACGCCGAACAAAACCAGGACAGAAGATGCACGGACACATGGGTACTGACACTGTCACACTCAAAAAAGTTCCTGTTGAACTCGTCAACAAGGAGCTCGGGATTATCGCAGTACGCGGTCCAATTCCAGGAGCTCGAAATTCAGTTCTCGTATTCAATTTCTAATTCACATGGAAGCAGTTCTTTTTAACGAGAAAGGTCTCGAATCTGGAAAAATTAAGCTCGATACTACCGTATTCGGTCGTGAGGTTAATTCAGGACTTATTCACCGCCTTCTTCTCCTTCAGCAGGCAAATGCCCGCACTCCAATCGCTCATACAAAGACTCGCGGAGAACGAAATGGTTCTACTCGCAAACTCTACGCACAAAAGGGTACTGGTCAGGCTCGAGTAGGTGACGCACGTTCTCCAACTCGACGAGGTGGAGGTATCGCTTTCGGACCCCGAAACGACCGTGACTTCTCAACTCGCATGAACAAGAAAGAGCGTCGTATCGCTCTCTTCTCTCTCCTTTCTGCAAAGGCAGGGTCTGCAAATGTAAAGGTTCTCGAGTCCATCTCATCTAACGTCGTAAAGACGAAGGATATGATCGAAATCTTCGCAAATCTTGGAAGTGTTTCTGCAGTATTCGCAGTTCGCCCAGAAGATGCATCAGCATTCCAGGCTGGTCGTAACATCCCAAACGTAAAAGTTATCGGTGTTAACTACCTCAATCCAAAAGACCTCCTCAAGTACAAGGATCTCGTTCTCACGAAGGACTCACTTGATCTCATTCTCTCTCATTACGCCAAGTAATTTCCTCTTATGTCAGTCTACTCGATTCTTAAAAAGCCGGTTATTACCGAAAAGTCTCAGCGTCTCGAACTCAGAGGTGTTTACACACTCATTGTTGATGACCGAGCAACGAAGGTTGATGTTCGTTCTGCAGTTGAAAAACTCTACAACGTCAAGGTCGATAAGGTCAATATGATCCGCACTCGCGCAAAATTCCGCGTAAATGGAAAGCACGGTGTTCAGATCAAGCGCAAGGAGTCTTCTAAGGCTCTCGTTACGCTCGCTGATAATGCACGTATTGCCGATCTCCAGAAAATTTCCGTGAAATAGTCTTCCCAAAATTTCCCTATGTCAGTCAAGAAATATAATCCGTATACCCCGTCCCGTCGAGAGATGACCGGCTATACCTTCGATCAACTTACAACGAACGAGCCTTACAAGCCTCTTACTACGAAGAAATTCGAAGCTGCAGGACGTAACAACTCTGGTACTATCTCGGTACGTCACCAAGGTGGAGGTCACAAGCGTCTCTATCGTATCGTTGACTTCAAGTTCACTGATAAGCTCGATGTTCCTGCAAAGGTAGAAACGATCGAATACGATCCATACCGAACTGGATATATCGCTCTCGTATGTTATGTTGATGGAGAACGACGATATGTTCTTGCTCACAAGGATATGAAGGTAGGCGACAAGATCGTTACTGCTGCAACTGCAAAGCCAGTTCCAGGTAATCGTATGCTCGTATCAAACATCCCAGTTGGTCTCGCGGTATATAACCTCGAAATCATCGTTGGTCAGGGTGCGATCACTATCCGATCTGCCGGAACTTCAGGAACTGTTCTTTCTCAAGAAGGAGAATACACTCAGGTAAAGATGCCTTCAGGTGAAATCCGCAAGGTTCACAAGAAGTGTTACGCAACTATCGGTACTGTTTCCAATGTTGATCACAATATGATCGTCATCGGTAAGGCCGGACGTAATCGTTGGCTCGGTAAGCGACCAACTGTCCTCGGATCTTCTATGAACACCGTAGATCATCCACACGGAGGTGGTGAAGGACACCAATCTCTCGGACAGCGAAAAGGACCGAAGACACCTTGGGGAAAGATCGCACGTGGAGTGATCACTCGACGCAACAAAGACACGGACAAATGGGTTCTTCGAACTCGTCGTGGAAAGCTTCTTGGTTAATCGTACTCAATTTACATTCATCTTATGACACGTAGTCTTAAAAAGTGACCCTATATCGATGTAAGGCTTGCGGCTAAAGTTGCAAAGCTCAACGAGTCTGGAAAAAAGACCGTCATCCGTACTTGGGCACGTGACTGTACTGTTACCCCAGAATTCGTTGGTCACACCTTCGGAGTTCACAATGGTAAAGTACACACTCCAGTTTTCGTAACAGAAGATATGGTAGGTCACAAGCTTGGTGAATTCTCATTCACTCGACGATTCATCTCTCACTCAGGAAATAAGTAATTCCCTCTCATGAAAGCTCTTACTCGAAACGTACGCATATCTCCGAAGAAGGCTCAGGTTGTCGCTAAGATCATCCGCGGAATGGATGCTCAGAAGGCACTTGATATTCTCAAGTATATGCCCAACAAGCCAGCAGGGATTCTCTACAAGACTCTTGCGAGCGCTGTAGCCAATGCCAAGCACAACGATGCACAGACTTCTGCAGCTTTTATCGTATCTTCTGTTGTCATCAACAAGGGTATCGTCTACAAGCGTGGAAATCCGATCTCTCGTGGTCGCTCGCATCCTATTCTCAAGAGAACTTCCAATATTTCTCTCGAACTGTCTTCACGATAATTATTTTTCCTTCCCATGGGTCACAAAGTTAGTCCTCTCGCATTCCGTATCGGATATATCAAGTCTTGGAGAACCACTGGTTTCTACTCTCGCAAGGAGTATTCTGCCAATGTCTCACTTGATATGCAGGTGCGACTCTTCGTTACGAAGTTTCTCAAAGGTCATCCGATCGCAAACATTTTCCTCTCTCACGCGAATCAGTCAATCACGGTAACGATTTACACTTCCAAGATTGCACTCGTTCTCGGGAAAGACGACGAAAACGTGAATAAGCTCAAGGCCGACCTCACAAAGCTTTTCGGAAAGACTTTCCAGGTTGAAGTGAAAGAAGTCAAGAAGCCTGAGCTCTCTGCAGCTCTCGTTGGAGACTCTATCGCACGTCAGCTCGAAAAGAAGCTTCCATACCGACGAGTTATCAAGAACGCAATCGCTCGCACAATGGAGAAGGGTGGACTTGGAATCAAGATCGTCATCTCTGGTCGTGTAAACGGTGCAGAAATCGCTCGCCGAGAAACGTACAAGGAAGGAAGTATCCCATCTCTCACTATCCGTTCGGATATTGACTACGCAGTTGAAAGAGCACAAACCCTTGCGGGAACTCTCGGACTCAAGATTTGGATCTACAAAGGAGACGTTTTCAAGAAGTAAGTAAAATTGACTTCGAAATATTACCAATATAATTTTGCGAACACATGTTACAACCGAAGAAAACGAAATACCGAAAGACGCAACGCGGAGTCATTAGAGGACTCGCGATTCGTGGATCGAATATCGCTTTCGGAGATTTTGCGCTCAAGACAACTGAATCAGGATACATCACCTCACGTCAGCTTGAAGCAGCTCGCCGAACGATCGTTCGATATCTCAAGAAGGGTGGACGCCTCTGGACTCGTGTATTCCCAGATAAGGCCTTCACAAAAAAACCTCTTGAGGTTCCAATGGGAGGAGGAAAGGGAGGACTCGAAATGTATCGAGCTCCGGTTCGACCAGGACGCATTCTCTTTGAGATCAGCGGTATTCCTGTAGAAATGGCAGAAGAAGCTCTCGCACTCGCTGCGTACAAGCTTCCAGTGAAGACTAAATTCCTTACGACTGAAATCTAGTATGGCAACGAAAAAGATCAAAGACGCGGCTCCTGCTGCTCTCGAGGGTATCACCTCAAATATTGGGAAACTCGAAAGTGAGCTCTATCTTCTTACTATGAAGAAACAGTTCGGAGAACTCAAAGAGACTCACCAGCTCAAGCGACTCCGCAAGGAAATTGCACGAAGCAAAACAGAAATGAGAGCTCACACTATTTAATTCACGTCCATGAGAACGAAAACTGGTATCGTCACAAGCGTAAAGATGGATAAGACCATCGTCGTTGCCGTTGACACCTACAAGACACACCCAAAGTACAAAAAACGTTACAAGGTTACATCAAAATTCTACGCACACGATGAGAATAACACTGCGGTGCTCGGAGATGTAGTAACTATCAACGAGTGTCGTCCACTCTCCAAGATGAAGCGTTGGACTCTAGCATAAAAACTATTAGATCATGATTCAGGCAGAAAGCCGACTTCGCGTCGTAGATAACACTGGTGCTAAAGAAGCCCTGTGTATTAAGGTCCTCGGAGGATCAAAGCGCCGATATGCATCCGTTGGAGACATTATCGTTGTTTCTATCAAGGAAGCTCTTCCACAAGGAACCATTAAAAAGAAATCCGTTCAAAAGGCGGTCGTTGTTCGAACTGCAGCGGAAATCCGTCGTGAAGATGGAACCTACGTTCGTTCTGATGACAATGCATGTGTCATCATCAATGAAGATGGAGAACCAAGAGGTACTCGTGTATTCGGTCCGGTTTTCCGCGAACTCAAGAATAAAGGTTTCCAGAAGATTTTGTCCCTAGCCGCAGAAGTTCTCTAAAGATAACACCATGAAAATTCACAGCTGAGACATCGTACGAGTTATCGCCTGAAAAGATAAAGGCAAGGAAGGTAAAGTCCTTTCTGTCGACAAAAAAGCAGAGCGTGTTCTCATCGAAGGTGTCAACATCGTAAAAAAGCACATCAAGAAACAAGGAACGACTCCTGGTCAGATTGTTGAAATGGAAAAAGCTATCCACGTTTCAAACGTGTCAGCTATCGATCCAGAAACAAAGCTCATCACACGAATCGGTTTTAAGATCGAAGGTGGTAAGAAGATCCGCATCGCGAAGAAATCTGGAAAGAAACTCGCCTAAGTAAAATACCCTCCCTATGTCATTTCAAGAGCATATTAATAAAACCGTTCGTCCAGAACTCCAGAAGTCTCTGGCAATCAAGAACGCAATGGAAGTTCCACGTATTGAGAAAATCGTTCTCAATATGGGTATTGGTACCTACGTTGCGAGCGGTAACAAGGATTACTCAAGCCTCAAGAACGACTTCGCACTCATTGCAGGTCAGCTTCCAAAGGTTGCTAACGCACGTAAGTCTATCTCGAACTTCAAGCTTCGTGAAGGAATGCCTGTAGGTATGACAGTTACGCTTCGTGGAGATCGCATGTACGCGTTCCTCGACAAGCTCATTGCTATCATTCTTCCTCGTGTTCGTGACTTCCGCGGTATCTCTTCTCGATCATTCGACGAAGCTGGTAACTTCAACTTCGGAATCAAGGAACATACAATCTTCCCAGAGGTTCCTGCAACGGACGTGGTAAAGCCACACGGACTTCAGATCACCATCAAGTTCAAATCTCAGTCGAAAGAGCACTCAAAGGCTTTCCTCGACGCTCTTCATTTCCCTTTCATTCGTTAATATGGCACGAACAGCACTTGTCAATAAATGCGCCGACGCTCAGAAAAAAGCTGAACAGGCACGCGCACTCGGTAAAAAGGTCGCATTCCCAACTCGACTCTATCACCGATGCAGCGTTTGTGGACGCGTAAACGGTTATATCGGTAAATTCGATATGTGTCGTATTTGTGTCCGAGAACGAGCGAACTCAGGTGAGCTCATGGGCGTACGCAAGTCCAGCTGGTAGTCATCAATTTCAACTCTGAATTCTCAATTATGATCATCGATCCAATCGCAGACCTTCTCACTCGTGTCCGAAACGGATACCTCGCTCGTCTTGCACGCGTAGAGATCCCTTACTCGGTTATTAAATCGGAGCTTCTTCGGGTTATGAAGAAGAATGCATACGTTGCTTCGTACGAAACAAGCGAAGACGGACGCACGCTTATCGCTCATCTCAATGATGTTCGCGCTACTAAGTACGTTCCTTCTTTCCGCCGAATTTCTACTCCAGGACAGCGTATTTACATTAAGGCTTCAGACATCAAGAAGTCCCGAAACGGTCTCGGAATCTACGTACTCTCCACTCCAAAGGGTGTAGTTACTGGTTACGAAGCACACGCTCTCGGCGTAGGTGGAGAACTCCTCTGCGAAATCTACTAGTATTATTCATTTTTAGTTATCATGTCTCGAATCTGAAAGCTTCCCGTTGTACTCCCCGCTGGAGTAACCACAACAATCGAAGGGAAGAAGATCACAGTAAAGGGCTCAAAGGGAGAACTCTCCCTCACCCTTCAAGAGGCCGTAAGTGTGAATCTCGAAGGTCAGGAACTCCACGTTGTGGTTGCTGACCCTGAGAATGCTCAGGACCGCGCGTTCTGGGGACTCACTCGAGCACTCGTTGCCAATATGGTAGTCGGTGTATCTGACGGTTACAAGAAGTCACTCGAAATCCAAGGAGTTGGATACAAATTCGAAGTCACAAGTCCTCAGAAAATCACTCTCTCTGTTGGTTTCTCTCACAAGGTATTCATGGACGCTCCAGCTGGAGTTACCGTAGCTGCCGACCCGAAAGAAAAGAACGTTATTCACATCACCGGAATTGATAAGCAGCAGGTAGGATACTTCTCGGCTCTCGTTCGTGAAATCAAGCCACCTGAACCATACAAGGGTAAGGGAATCCGCTACGTTGGAGAATACGTTCGCCGAAAAGCAGGAAAAACTGCAGCCAAAAAATAATAGCTACCATCGTCTTTATACCGTCTTATTATGCTTGAAAAGGTTTACAAACGTCAGCGTCGACATACACGCATCCGCGCTCGTGTTGCTGGTACGGCAGAGCGTCCACGTCTTTCGGTGTACCGAAGCAATACTTCCATCTACGCTCAACTCATTGACGACGTAGCAGGAAAAACTCTCTGTGCTGCTTCTGATATGAAGATCACAAAGGGGACTAAGACTGAACTTGCTGCTGCAGTAGGTACAGAACTTGGTAAAATTGCTACTGGTCTTGGTATCAAGTCCGTTGTATTCGATCGCGGAGGATTCCTCTATGCAGGTCGCGTCAAGGCTCTTGCCAATGCTGCTCGCGAAGCTGGTCTCTCCTTTTAGTTCTTTGTTTCTCACACATGTCTCAAGAAGTTCGAAATAATTCGAATCGCCGCGATGCCGGTGGTCGAAAAGGTGGTCAGTTCAAAGAAGTTCAAAAGGAGTACAAGGAAGAACTCCTTGAAATCGCCCGCGTAACTCGTGTTACCGCAGGTGGTCGTCAGCTTCGATTCCGAGCTGCAGTAGTTATCGGTAACGAAAAGGGTACAGTTGGACTCGGTACAGGTAAGGCTGGTGAAGTAGTCGTTGCAATCGAAAAAGCTTTTCGAGATGCAAAGAAGAACCTCATCACTTTCCCAATCGCAGGAAACTCTATCCCACACGAAGTTACAGCTAACTTCAAGGCAACTTCGGTTATGCTCCACCCAGCATACGAAGGTACAGGTATCATCGCTGGAGGAGCCATCCGAAAGCTCATGTTCGTATCTGGTCTCAAGGACGTTATCGCAAAGCGACAGGGAGGTGGTAATCCACTCACAAACGTTCGTGCTACTCTCAAGGCACTTGCAAAACTCAAGAGCGGAGCAAATAATCCTTTCATCAAGAAGGCTGCAGTAGAATCTACTGAAACTACAGACGCTCCTACTCCTCCAAAGGCTCCAGCTAAGAAGAAAAGCGCATAATTTCATCTATCATGTTTAATCACTCGAATCTCTCGGCTCACCCAGGATCCAAAAAGCTCGCAAAGCGCGTTGGACGTGGTAACGCTTCCGGTAGCGGAACATACTGTGGACGAGGTGTAAAGGGACAGGGTTCTCGAACCGGTCTTGGTAAATTCAACCCAGCATTCGAAGGAGGACAGACTCCTCTCTTCCGTCGTCTTCCAAAGAAGCGCGGATTTACAGCATACAACCCAGCTGAATTCGGAATTGTAAACGTTGAAACACTCGCTGAGCTTGCAAAGGCTGGAAGCACGACTATCGACTCAATTCTCCTTCACGAAAAGGGAATGCTTCGTAAGTCAGGAATGCTCCTCAAGATTCTCGGAAACGGGAACATCGACGTTGCTATTTCTATCCGAGCAAACAAGATCTCAAAGGAAGCGAAGGCAAAGATTGAGAAAGCCGGAGGAACCGTTGAGCTTCTCTAAGAAAAATTCCTCGAAAGAGGATTTTTTTTTCGATTTACTTTACCCCTTTTTCTCTATACTAAGAGGAAATTAATGGCAGATCTCTTGTTGATGCGTGCCGCATCTGCTTGGATATTCTATTAACTCTGTATCAGATTCTACTCATCCCATGATTCTCAAAAATATTTCCCGCATCTGGAATTCAGAAGATGTACGCAAAAAGATCCTCATTACAATTGGTCTCGTTCTTGTTTACAAGTTCCTCTCAATTATTCCAGTTCCTGGAGTCAATGTTGATGCTATCGCGAATCTTCAAAAATTCCTTCAAGCAAGTCAGGGTCTTGCATTCTTTGCATCACTTCTTGGTGGTGGACTTGAGCACTTCTCGATCGTTTTGATGGGACTTTCACCATATATTAATGCGGTGATTATCATCCAGCTCCTCGGAGTCGTTATTCCTCAGCTCGAATCTCTTAAAAAAGAAGGAGAGCTCGGACAGCGCAAGATCAACAATTACACGAAGTATCTCGCCCTTCCTCTTGCGTTTGCTCAGAGTTATGGGATGATCATCCTCATCAATACACTCGTAGGAAGCGCCACTGGTAATGCAGGAATGCTTATCGATACAAAGGACTTCCTCCATGTTGTACTTCCTGCGATGCTCTTCATTACAGCGGGTACAATGCTCCTCCTCTGGCTCGGTGATATCATCAATGAATCAGGTATCGGAAATGGTTCATCAATGATCATCTTCGCAGGTGTTCTCGCAGGTGTTCCAGAGCACATTGGACAGTATCTCACGGTTGGAAACTTCGGACTCCTTATTGGACTCATCATCATGACACTCCTCGTCATGTTCATCATCATTAAGTTCACCGAAGGATACCGCAAGATTCCACTCATCTATACAAAGACAGGACGCGATGAACGATCATATTTCCCGATTCGCGTGAATCAGGCGGGAATGATTCCTATCATCTTCGCAGTCTCAATCGTTACATTCCCATCGCTTATTGGTCAGATTCTCACGACTCGTGGAGCAGGCCGAATGGCAGAGCTCGGGCAGTTCCTCACTGAGAACTTCTCAATGAATAATCCAGGATGGATCTATATCGGAGTATATTTTGCACTCATCGTAGCATTCTCATACTTCTATATCTCGATCGTCTTCAACCCAAGCGAAATCGCCGAATCTATCCAAAAGCGCGGAGGTTATATCCCAGGTATCCGTCCAGGAAAAGAAACCATCGACTACCTCGAAAAGACGAGCATGCATCTCAATCTCTTCGGAGGATCATTCCTCGCACTCGTTGCAGTATTCCCATACATCATCACCAAGATCAACAACCAGTTCGGTCTCATCGACGTATCCGGAAATGCCCGCATCGACTTCCTCATCTCAGGAGCAGGACTCATCATCGTTGTCGGAGTGGTTCTCGAGCTTATCCGCCGCGTTGATACAGAACTTAAAAGTTACGACTACAAGAAGTTCTACTAAATAGCTTCGATCTTCGTGTTCAGGCTTTGCGTTTCCTCGTTTGGTGTAGCACTGCTACACCGCACTCCGGTAACCTCACAATAGGGGGCGCTAGCGGCAGTCTTCATACAAATCCCATCGTTTTTGAAGAATTCCTAGAGACTACTTCTGTTATAAGTAAAAGCCCATCCGAATAAGGATGGGCTTTATTTTATAGATTGTTGATCATACAGACAATGCTGAAGTTGGTGTAGATCAGATTTTAGCAGGTGGAGTGTCAACTCAGGTAAACATTGCATATATAGCCTAGCAAGATTGTGGTGTATGCTACATGAAAACCACATAACTTTTTATTGCCCAAGCGGTGCATTCGTAACCTTTCATTATAGTGTATATCGCTTCTGCATAACCATTCATCATCAAGGTGTATGACGTAGTGCGCGAACATTACAGAGATCAATATATGTATTAGAAATAAAATACATCCAATCTCCGTATGATCCATACCCATAAAACGTGTACGATCCCCGTCTCTCTCAAATATAAACAAGCAGATTACTAAACCCGTCAATGTATTGATTTTTGTGAGATGCAAAATGTATTTCATATGAACCTCCGTGGCGTCTATGATTGAGGGATCTCAATCTGGTGCATTCTATGGGTCAGGATAGGTTTTGCAAATTACCTCCTTTCTTTCATAAATCTTTTCTTCATGGAGAGCGATTCAAGCTGTGCCAATGCGGATACCACTCGTACCAGAACGTATAAATAATTAAACTCTAAGTGCTATGCTATTGTTTTTTGTGATATTCATAAAAAGAGTTACCTACTTACCTGTATAGTGAATAATCGCATCTAGTAACTCAGGAAACTCTAACATCTTTGTTGGCCAACCAAAGTGTTCACGGTCAGGAAATTCGGTATACTCTGAATTGAGTTTAGTATTAACAAACCTGCTTTCCTCTATGGGAATACAGGGGTCATCTACGGAGCCAAATTGTACAATCCAATCTTGGTTCCCGCGTATCTTTTCCCATAACCAGGGCTGAGAATAGTAGCCAGAAATCTTCTCCTTGTCATCACCTAAATCTGTATAGCATGCTCCAACAAGGATAGATCACAGAATCTTCTGCTGTTCGGCGTATCTCATAGCTGCTACAGCACCGGAAGACCATCCTACGAGGATGTCATTCTCTCAGGCTTGAATATGTTCTTTTAAGAATGGCAACCAGTATTCACTTCGTGCCATGATCGAATCTGGAAATGTTTCAAAAAACACTGGATAGCCTCACTTCTCCAATTCGCTTTTTAGCCAGGGCGCCCAAGCAAAAGACCAATGAGTTGCATCATTTCCGTGGAGATATATGACGCGAGGTTTTTTCATAGACTGAAAGTTGATAGAACTCGAGAAAGTATAAGGGGCAGATTCTGATAGCAAAATAGAACTCTCATATTGTAATTTTCACCCTTGATTTTCACCCCTTCTCCCTATAATCCATGCCCATGAAAGCATTTGTATTCGACACGGAAACGACCGGTTTTAGCGTCAGGGGAGGAACCTTGGCAGAGCAGCCGTATATTGTTCAATTTGCGGGAATTCTTGGTGAAATTTCTAAGGAAAACGGCTTCGTAGAAATCGAGCGCGTGAATATTTTTATTAAGCCACGCATCTCTATTCCGTTTGGAGCTTCGCAGGTTCATGGAATCTATGATAAAGATGTCGAAGATGCGCCATATATCGAGGAGGTATATCAAAAATTCATCAAGTATCTCAATACCACAGACGTTGTTGTTGGGCATAATATTGAATACGATGAACAAGTAATCCGAGATGAACTTGCACGTATTGGGCGACCTGGTGACTATCAGCCGATCAAATCAGTATGTACGATGCGTTCATCGACTGAGTATTGCAAACTCCAGGGGCGTGGATTTAGTTTCAAGGCGCCAAAGCTCAGTGAGCTCCACAAATTCCTCTTCGATACATGGTTCGAAGGCGCGCATGATGCGATGATCGACGTGGAAGCCACAGCAAAGTCCTTTGGTGAACTCGTGAAGCGTGGAGTTATTGAACTCGAAGAAACGAGTCTTATGAGACTCTTCTAATAAAAACTCCTCAGAATCTGAGGAGTTTTTATTTTGTGCCTGACTAACGAGGCATGCTCATCTCATCTCCGGCAGAGGCATCTGCTTGAGAGAGAGCGCTGTCCATGCTTCCGATCATGCTTTCTGCTGCTGCACTGTTCTCTGGAGTAGCTGTCATGCTGCTTCCCATCATGCCACCGAGGAGTGACTTGAGATCTATGCTCTCTTTTGGGATGTCGATTGTAATTTTATCATCCTTCTTTGAACTGAGATTTCCATCAATAGTGAGTGTTACTCTCTCACCGGTTGGTGAATCGAAGTCACTTCCAACATTGAGTTTGTACCCATCAAGTGTCTTCTCGATCGTGAAATGGATCGGAGTCTGCTTGTTATCTTTTGCGACGATGGTGATTGTTCCAATAGCCTTTGTGAGCTGTTTCTCGACTGCGACGATAATTCCTCCGTCGGCGGTGCTTACTTCAAATTTAAAGGCATCTTTTGAGTTTTCGTAGGTAAGTTTGCCAGTTTCGGTGGTGGCAGTTGCGCCACTTCCCATAGTGCTTGAGAATGTTCCGCTAAATGATCCATATTCGCGATGAGCATTTTCTACCGAAAACACTCCGACGAGGCTCGTGTTTTCGATTTCTTTTTTTGATGCTTCGATTGATTTATCAGTGAGTCCAGTACCCGTGAGTGCCTGATTGATGGCTTTTTCGAGCTCGAGCATCTGTGTCTTATCGAGGCCTACTTCGTAATTGTAGCGTCCGTCCTTGTAACCAAGATCTTTCGTCATCGCAAAGATCGGATGTGCAGTAAAAGCGGCCTTAATTGCCTTTGGGTCTACCTTGGTCGGAGTACCTTCTTGAGTATTTGAGATACTGATCCACTTGCCACCATATTGTCCCATCATGGATTTGATCATTGATTCGACCATTGGATCCTTTTCGGCAGAAGTCAGTTCAAGGCTTCCGAGCTTTACGTAGCCAGTTCCAGTTGTAAATACGCCTTCAAATGCACCTTTTGCACTGACGGGTTTTTCGCTTCCCATCTCGAGCTTAGCATCGAGGCCGAGTGAGACGCTTGAGTCACCAGCATGCTGTTTTGCATCTCCGTTTAAGGCGATAGCAATGCTCTGGTTTTTGCTCTTTGCGGCAATATTTCCATCAAAATGAGAAGTTCCAGAGAAATTACCAAGCGAGTCTCCGCCAACGCTTTCTCCAAGTGCTTCAAAATGTGTTTTGACGACTGTCTGGAAATCATCCTTTTTAGCAAATGGATTCGTGCAGCCTGCAAGCAATACCGAGACCATGACGAGTGCAAAAATACGAAGCTTCATAGACAAAGAATTTAAAAATAATAGTGAGATTTAAAGTATAGCGAACAAATAGCGAGGTACAAAATTCTTTGCTTTCGGGTGGAAGCCCCGTAGAATCTCCGCGTCCACAGCAACGCTCTCTACCCCACGCTTTTTTTGTATGTCGCATACCGACAGAGCGTGGGGAGGAAAGTCTGGACACCACTCGGAAAGCATGGCAGATAACGACTGCGGCAGCTGCATATAATTCATAAAGCAGTTGTACGGAAAGTACCACAGAGACAATACTATCCCGCCTCGGCGGGAGAAAGGTGAAAAGCCTCGTAGATTGCTTCGGCTACGCGAGGACTCGTATGGCAACATACGAACGTTGGTAAACCCCATGTGGTGCAAGGGGAATGGTACAAAGGGAGTTCGGGTCCGAGACCGCCCAGCGTATACCCTGCTTGAGACATGCGGCGACGCATGCCCTAGAGAGATTGAGAGCGAAGTACAGAATCCGGCTTATGATGCTGTGGACGATTTTAATACAGCTTTTACACTATGCACTTAGTTCTTGTTGGAATTCAAGGATCCGGAAAGGGAACAATGGCTCGAAAGATTATCGAGACATATGGTCACCATTTTTTTGAAATGGGTCAAAAACTCCGAAATTTTGCTGGCCTCCAAGAACCCCAGTCTGCTGAAGTAGCACAACTTTTATCCCAAGGGGCACTCGTACCCAATAGTCTGGTTGAGAAGATTTTACTCCACTATCGGGCGAATCATTCGGGTGCACCAATCGTGTTTGATGGAATTCCACGATCTAAAGAACAAAAAGATCTCTTTGATAGCGTATTTCCAGAGTACATGATCATTTTCCTCGACCTTCCTCGTGATAAGGCGATTGAGCGACTCGCCAATAGACGTATCGATCCAGTAACGGGCGAGAGTTTTCCTTCGAATTTTGTGGGTGATTTTAGTCCGTATACCGGCAATAAGCTCGTTCACCGCGAGGACGATAATCCAGAAGCTGTTGCCAAGCGCATCGACACATTTTATGCGAATACTATCCCACTCCTCGCACTCTGGGCAAGCGAAGGGAAGCGAGTCTATACTATTGACGCAAGCAAGGATATTGATACCTGTGCAGAGCAGATCAAGGTTGTACTCAGCGCATACGTATAAAATTTGAGCATAAAAAAAGGAAGCAGTGTGTTGCTTCCGAGTTTTGTGGTGTGCATCGCATTAAGCCGATACTATAAGTGCAGCTATGCTGTTGCAACGTACCCTGCAGCACCTCTGTGGATCTGTCGGGACTCGTGCTTCCAAAAAGAAGTCTTTGGGTCCAAACAGGCCAAGAAGAAATGACAGGCCTGATTTTTGAGGAATTTTCACGCCGTCAGCTATTCGAATGGATGGAATGAAAATCGATTCCCCATCTTGAACTGTAACGGGTTCTACTTCCGTTGCACGTAATATGTGCTGGTCCTTCCAGGTAACGAGTGTTGCCTTTTCCCCACTAAATTCGATTGCCTTTCCTGATTGCAAGAAAGCTTCGATAATTGCGAGGTTTGATGTTGCTGTTGAGACTGTATTCTCCATGATATGCCTCCGTATTGGTGTTTGTTGCCCGACAGTTATAGTCTTTCGTTTCTCACTGTCAAATACAAAGCGAAGCACACTGCTTTGACAATACGTGCTTTGATCGTAATTTAGCTCTATTCAACCACTGAGCAAACTGTACGCAAAATGTATTCGTATCTCCATATTCCGTTTTGCAGACAGAAATGTCCCTACTGCAAATTTGCTCTGACACCTTTTGTACAGGATGCGAAGATTGCGCGTTATATTGCCTTCATAGCCAAGGAAATCGAGCATTTCTTCGAGACAAAAAATCCAGATACACCACTTCAATCCATCTACTTTGGATGAGGGACGCCGAGCGTTCTCTCGGTCGAACAGATCGGTTTTTTACTCTCAAAATTTCCACGTGAAATCTGGGCGCCAAATATCGAAATCACACTCGAGGCAAATCCCGAGGATATCACAGAGGAATTTGTTCGCGGTATTCGGGAACTCTGAATAAATAGGCTCTCGCTTGGTATTCAGTCTCTCCAAGATGAGACGCTTACTGCCGTGCATCGCAGCTCTCGTGCGACTATTTTTGAAGCCCTCGATTGTACTCTTCGTGCTGGATTTACTAATGTGAATGTGGACTTTATCCTTGGACTGCCACACACTCGAGCAGGCGAGACGCTTCAGGCGATCAGAGAGCTTCATGAACGGTACGCTAATATCAAGCACACGAGTGTCTATTTTTTAGAGAAGGGTGACTACCCAAAGGACTGGAAGGCCCTTGCGATTGATGATCAGGCTATGACCGATGAGTACTCAGATATCGTACATTATCTCACTGAGCGAGGATTGCATCACTACGAAATCTCTAATTTTGGAAAACCAGGCCATGAGAGTCGTCATAATAGAGCATATTGGACACATCAAAATGTGAGAGGTTTTGGTCTCTCTGCTGCGAGTCACTGGGATGGAACACGCTTTGAAAATGCCGCATCTTTTGCCGCCTACTATCGTGGAGAAGTTGTTGGTCAAGAAACCCTCACTGAGCATGAAATCGCTCTCGAAAGCGCTATGTTTTGATTACGAACCTTTAGTCTTCCAATTTCAGCGGTTGCTGATGCTTCGCGCTTGAAGACGTGTATTGATCAGGGATTGCTTTTGCAGTCAGGAGAGCAAGTTCGCCCAACTCTGCCTTGAATTTTTGTGCTCGATCATATAATGGCCGAGCTTTTATAGGCCGCTGTGGCTCAGTGGTAGAGCAATCCCATGGTAAGGGATAGGTCGCGGGTTCAATTCCCGCCAGCGGCTCCAGATATATAAAAAATCCCCCATCCGAAGCTCGCAAGAGCGAAAGAGGGGGGATTTTAATTGTTGCGCATTTCGCAAGGGAGTTCGCCTGCTTATTCTGATCGCTCAGAGCTTGGCTTGTACTGAAATGTTCTCAAATAGTCTGTTTCTACATCGAGCAATTGTGCGAATGATCGCATGAGGAAGGCTCGAGGATCCTGTAATTTTCCATGCACTGAGATCTTTGTTGGGCGATCCATCAAGATGGTATGGAGTTGCGAATTGACCACTGCAAAGATTTCTTCTAGGATTTTTCACTTTGCAGCATTCAGCTCTGTGTCATCGCTTCCGAGTGATTCGAGGGTGGCTTTTTCGAGAAGGAGCTTATATCGTAGAACCTGATTACTCTCACGTGCATCAATAATCAATGCTACGAGTGAGCTTACCAAACCTTCTATATTGCGAGCTGCTACTCTTGATGCCTGTAACTGCAGGCTCTCCTTATACACATCAAGCGAAGCGCTAAAAGACTTCTGAAGATTAACAGCCATAGAATGGGTTTTTAAATGCACATATTATTATATAAGCTACTCAATATATTTATATGTCAAGTTAAGACGTCGGTCTAAACCCTCCCATTTTTGCCTTTATCCTGCGCTTATGGCAAACTCAAGGGAGTATGACCGAACTTCCTCCTCGTTCTGTATCAGAAACTTCCTCCTCCACTCAGTCGCAAAGACCACAGGTGGAGAAAATTTCGACGCCTCCAGAATTTTTAGAAGCTGCTGAATTGGTCGTTTGATTTGCAGCAAAACTCAGGCAGAGTGCTGATGTACTCAAAAAGCAGGTAGAAGAAGGGCGAGAACGAGAACTCTCATTTATGAATTTTATCTCCCCAGAAAACGCGATGGGATTCTCCACTCGACTCACGGGTGGGACAACATTTAGCGGAGCAAAGCTCGAGACGCTCAGTGCATGATATGATGCCGCTGAATTTGCGGTCATTGGCGCCACACGACTTGCACAGGCACTTCGTAGTGGGAAAACGATCCAAGAGGCGGGCGCACAGATTCCAGTGGTACAAAAATTCTTTGATCTGCCAGAAGGGAAACTCCTTCTTGGTCTTTTTGGAGGTGTTGATCCAAAACAGGCAGAGGCAGAATTTCATCTCAATAAGGCGCGATTTGTAAGGGGACTCGGCATTGGTGGCGATGCACTTGCAGAGGAGTATTACAAAAAACTCAAAGATACACCGTATGCCAAATTTGCTGAGGCCGAGAGCATGGGAATGGGTGCAAAATTCCATGAAAATCTCACGAGTGCAGCAAATATGTTTTTGTCGGTAGATCAGATCCTGCTTATAGCCTGCTCTGGCTGAGTGGGAACTATTATTGCAAAACTCGCAGCAAAGAGTCCAAATGTCCTTCGTGCAACAAATATGGTCGGCACTTTAGCTCAAGCAGTCCCGAAACCCCTCGCAGTTCTAGCAGTGCCATGAGTGCGTGTTTTGGCTCGTAAAGAATGAGATAAAATCTTCGTTACAGTGGGTAAAACCGCCATCAATCTTGGGATCGACATGGCTAAATTTATTGGAATTGTCGAAGCAGCCAAAACGGCCGGTTGAGAACAGTTTGGCCATGCGGTTGGTATATTGCTCGCTGTTGCGCCAGGTGCGACACATGGATTTTCTAAAGAAATGGCAAACCCGACTGCAATGAAGGGTGTAGATTTCTCATGGATCAGACGCGTATTTGAGTCTGAATGAGAGCAGTGATTACTCGAAAAAATAGCACAATTCTTCGTCGCAAAAAAACGTGCTGAGATCACATCAGGAGCTCCGGTTGTTGCTGCTTCGGCAGTTCTCGCAGAAGAAGAACGCCAATTTCTGAGAGAAGCTCTCAAAAAAGCGGGAGAAGTGATAGAGGTTCTCAAAACAAAACTCACACCCGAGTCTAAAAAAACGGGTCAAGCCGCAAACAATAAAACAAACCAGACAGAAGCAACGCCCCTTGCCCCTAAAGAAGCATCTATTAAAACTTCGTCAGGTATAGAACTTCATTTTGAGGGTACAGCCATGCGTATCTCTGGGATACCGAAGGATATTCCGTCACTTCGAAATGATGTTTTACGAACACTGAGGGATCATCCTGAGATTGTGGAATATCGATTTTCTTCTGATATTTCTCCAGAAACTAAGCGCATGCTTTCGGAAATTATCGCCCAAAATTATCCACTTCTCTGAACCCTTCGTATTTTTCAAAATGGGCGACTGACTACCTTTTTGATTGAGGGAACAAAGGGTGTAAATGATACTATTGGGCAGTCTGCAGCAGATGTACTTTTTGGAATATTCCAATCCAAGATTTTTGCTCATATGCGAAATGGTGCTGGGGGAAATCCAAACATGCGCGTCGTAGATCGCACTCATCGAATTGCGACTGTCTCGCTTCCCGAACATACAAAACAGGTTATGCCGACTCCGGCAGAGCTTGAGAAAATAGTCCAAGAAACACTCAGAGAACAGGCAGACTTTATCGCGAATGCCGCCAAACAAATCGGGAAGAGCCCAGAAACACTCGCCTCCGCTTTTAAAAGTATTCGTATCTGAGTGGGAGAGGTTCAAGTCCCAGCAAAGGCAGATGGTATGTCTAAACTCGATGCAGCTCGCCAGAGTGAGCGCGCAGCACGATATTCTCTGGTTGAAAACGGTCACAATATCGATACAAAAAAAGGAATTGAGAATTATTTTGAGCTCAATACTGCACTCATTAAGCAGTATGCTGGGCGAGTTTTTGAATATGCGGGTGTAAGATATTCGGTTATCGCGGCGACACTCTGAAAGCCGCAATTTCACCCCATTCTGTATGATGCTCTGCGCAAGCCTGGAGGTCTTGAGACGATAAAGGGTCCACCCGAACTTATGCGAGATCTCAAAGAATTCGTTACTTCACTCAGACGAGAGTTGGATTACGTAGCTCCAGTACCGAACCTCAAAGAAGGCTTTGCTCAGGCAAAAGCGATAGAAGACTCCTTTGCAGTAGGTCGAGTCTCGCGTGAAGCACTCGAAATGACCGCGAAGGGTGGACTCTCAAAAGAGGCATTCATGATAAATGTTGAATGAAAAAAAGGTGCCTTGTTTTTGGTGGATGTAATAGGTCTTGATCCCATGAATCGTAAGCATCTCGAAGCGCTCGCTGATCTTATTAACTCTGGTGCCGCAATTTCTCCCGAAATGAAGCTCGATGTTCTGGGGCCCATAACGAGGCGTATTCTTTTCGCTGCGGCCGAGATTCGTAAGGCATTTCCTGGGGTCAAAATGAATATCTGAGGCGATGAACTTCGTTTTTTTGTAGAAAATGCAGATGAAAAACAGGCAAAAGTAATCTCTGAGTTCACTCGTAATATCATGGCCAGCCAGGGATTTAATATCCGACTCGCAAGTCGAATCGGTGAGGCGTGACACAAGCTCTTCGCCATACTTGACTCTGAGCTAAACATCCCCAAAATGATCGAGCAATATGCAAAAATGAGTAATGGACTAGCGCCTGATTTTATTCGTCACGTTGAGATTACCACACAGGGTCTCGATGCATCGATGGTACTTCAGGCAGTTACCCGTGAACAAAACACCATCAAAAATGCTCTCGCTATGCTCTGAAATTCGAGAGAAGGTACGATGGTCCTTAATTTTCCAGAAGTACGACTCCTCCTTACTCCAGTCGACAAAATTTCTGTTCGAATAGTCGCGACACCCCCATTAAAAAAGGCTCTATAATCCCCATCTATGGAAAAAACTCCACGACCTCCTTCACATCTACGACTCGTTACGGACTATTCATCTTTTGCAATCGGAGCACTGGGGACACTTGAAAACGATTTTAAAAACGCGGATGTCGGGTTCCTTTATGCACTCATTCGTGGTGTGATTAATGATGATGGAGTATTTGAATCCCCAAAAGTAGAGCACCTTATGGCTTCATTTTTAGAAGCGGTAATGCGGATGGAAGTACATCTTACAGCTCATGACTTTGGGAGATCTGCCTGGCTTGATGCATATCTTCTTGATCACGCAAATTGGAACTGCGAACTCAAAAATATTACCTCGAATGCAGATATAGAAGCAATTCGAAGTGCATGCCTTGGAGTGATCCACAATAAAAAACTCCTCATAAAAACCGAGGAGTGTGTGGATATTGTCGCAAATAAGGCTTCGAATGTAGTTGAAGGCGAAAAAGATTAATCTGCGCGCAATAACAAAAACTCTCAATCATAGACGATTGAGAGTTTTTGTTATTGGATTTCTTGTACAAATATCGGACCTTTTTCTCACCAAATCTTCATAAGTGTTGGAAGTGTAAGTGGGCGGTATGGCGCAGTGAGTTCAGCTGGATCATAGAATCCTACTTCTGTATGTTCAAATCCATGACTTGCTTTCGAAAGATCGATATCTAAAAAGTCTGAAGCATTTTCGATCCAGTACCAGTAATCAAAAGTGCTTTTGTTTTCTCGGATAATCTGTTGTGTATAGACGAGTGGACCGACTTTTGCTTCTACGCCGAGTTCTTCGAAGAGTTCGCGACTCAGTCCAGTCTCGAGGGTTTCATTCATTTCGAGTGTTCCACCAGGGAGACAGTAAAAACTCGCATCCCCAATAGCGAGTTTGCAGAGGAAAATCTTCCCCTCGTGCATAATGACTCCACGGGCTTTAATGAGTGCAAATGGTACGTGTTCCATGAAGGGTTTTTATATGAGATTGTAGCGAAGTCCGTCTATATTTCCTGCGCCAAGCAGGAGGAAGAGCAGTTTCCCTGGATTTTCGTCATCGAGCTGAGCGAGGATTTCCTCAGTATTCTCGAGACCTTCACCATTAGTGATGTTTTCGTTGTGTGGTTCGATCGCATCGAGGAGACGGTCAACGGTCATCCATTCGACATCCTCTTTTTTATCTCGTGAGAAGTAGATATTTGGAACAATCAACTCATCAGCGTCATCAAAGCTTGTAGCAAAATCAGCTAAAAGCTCGCGTGTGCGAGAATACTGATGTGGCTGAAAGACAACAATGAAGAGTCTATCAGGATGCATTTCTTTGATTGCTTTGAGCGTTGGCCTGATCTCGCTCGGATGATGTCCGTAATCGGAATAGAGAAGATTATCATTGGCCGTTTCGCCAACAAATTCACTGCGACGCCATGCGCCAGAATAGGATTCAACTCCCGTTTTAATTTCGTCCTCAGTAAGCCCGATAATGCGACCTGCGATATAAGCAAGATTAGCATCGAAGGCGAGATGATCGCCAGGAACCTTGAGTGCGAGTTTTGGGATTTCAAATCGCTTCCCATCCAGAGTGTAGCCAGTCTGATCTACAAAATACCATTTGAGAGATGTGCGCTTTTCGGGGCTTACACGCTCGTAGAGGAGTTTGCAATTGATATCACTCGCAGGCAGAATCACCGCTGTTTTTGTATTCTCCACAAACGATACAAAAGCACTCACATAGTCATCAACGCTCTTGTAATAGTCGAGATGATCGAGATCGATATTCGTAATGATGGCGATCTCAGGTGTGTAATTGAGGAATGATCTGCGATATTCACAGGCTTCAATCGCGAAAAATGGACTCTCAGGATCGCTCATGAGATTGGTACGACCAAAATTGGTGAGCTTCGTGCCCACGATTGTAGATCCTCATGTACTTGACCCATGAAGCATTACGCCAATAAAGCCAGTGGTAGTGGACTTCCCATGGCTTCCTGTTACGGCGATCTCGTACTTCGAATTCGCAATATCGCCGAGTGATTCGGGATATGATCGGTGCTTGATACCGCGTTCTTTCGCGAGACGAAGCTCAGGATTTGCAAGAAGTTGTTCTTCTTTGCTGAGGTCTGGCTTGGTGATGATCGCTTCGGAATATACGACGAGATCGGTATTGTCAGGGAGGTTTTCTGGTCGGTGGCCGATAGCGATATGGATGCCTTCGCTCTGTAGGTCATTGGTAATATCGCTCGTAGCCCCATCAGATCCAGATACGGTCCAACCGAGCGATTTATAATATCGCCCCACTGCAGAAACTCCTATTCCGCCTGCTCCGATGAGATGAAGGTGTGACATGGCTAGTCTTCGATAATTTCTTTTTTAATATAGGCTTCGATGCATTCGTCGAGACTCTTCCACTTGCCTGGATTTTTGACGAAGACGTCGATTCATTTCAGTACTCCGGCATTGGCAGCAAGGACATGATCACCTACTGCTGCTATATCCCAAACGAGTGAAACAATATGTTTAAGGCGGGATTCGGCAATGCGTTGCTTGGCAATTGGGTCACCACTGGCAGCCTGCTCGAGGAGTGCGTACTCGTCCTCGTAGGAGAGAGGTTCGATCTTTGAGATCTTGTGGAGGTAGGTATCGAAATTACTCATTGGTAATTATTGCGTGATGTCGTAAACAGCTTTTTTGAATTGCTCTGCACGATCCAGATAATCTCGGAACATGCCAAAGCTGGCGCATCCGGGAGACAGGAGGACGGTATCGCCTTCTTTGGCCTGACTACGAGCGAGTCAGACAGCTTCTTGCATACTTTCTGCAAAAACGCTTGGGACTTCTGACGAAGTAGCGAGCGTTTTAAATTTTTCGCGTGTGGCTCCGATGCAGACGACGAATTTTACACGAGCTCGAAACAGTGTCTCAAGCGAATCAAATTCATCTCCCTTATCCGAACCTCCAGCAATGAGAATGACCGACTTCGAATCATACGATCCAAGCGCTGCCGTGAGGCTTTGCGAGGAGGTTGACTTTGAATCGTCGACATATGATATTCAATTCTCGGTTTTTACCAACTCGAGCCGGTGTGGAAGTCCTTGGATAGACTGGAGATAGACTTTTGTCCGCTTCGAGCATATTCTGAGCTCATTTGTGACGAGGGTGGCAGCAAGGATATTGAGTGCATTATGAGCCCCCTTAAAATGTGTCTCTTCAAGACGATATTTTTTGCGACCAGAAATCACAATATCCGAGCCAGATACTCGATCTTTGAGTTCCGCTGAACGTCCAAATACTCGGATATTTTTCATCGGAGTAATTCACTCAAACTGGCGCTCTTTTTGAAGGATTCATTCTTCGATAATGGATCGTTTTGTAGTGTGATCAATGAGATTTTTTTTCGCCTCAAAGTACTCCCTAAACGAACCATGCCAGTTGATGTGATCTGTTTGAAAGTTTGTAAAAATCGTATAATCCGCCATAAATCCCTCATCACGCGCTCACTTTGGAAGCGTTTCGATCCCGTGTCGCAGCCCGATCGAATACGCCATAAAGCTTGAAACCTCGAGTACGATATAGCCATTTTTGAGTCCACGATTTCGGATGTCGAGAACGGTTTCTGAGAAGGGAATCTCAAAATTCCCTGATAAAAATACACGATCATCTCCGTACTCATGACGCATGAGTTCATAGAGCATCCATGCAGTGGTCGACTTTCCATCAGTTCCGGTGACCGCCAAAATCTTAAATCCCTTCGGCAAATAGCGATATGCAAAGTCGAGCTCAGAGAGAATATTGCCACTTGTGTATGCTCGATTTTTTGGATTCACACCTGGCGTTGGAATAATCGCCAAAAAATCATCCGATCGAAAATCGGAGTCTGCATCATCCACCTGTTTTATGGCGATGTTGAGGGATTTTGCGAGTTCCATGACACTGTCTCATACGCGAGCCTTCCCATACATTGCGAGCATTTTTGCGTTGCCTGGTCTTATCTGATAAAATCAGGCAAAGTCTACGAAAAAACCCATTCGTGGCAAATGAACGAATTATATTTTTTGTTATATGTCTGATCTCATTCAACATGAGGGTCCTTCCCTCGATCTCGCAGTATTTTCTGCAGACGATATTTGAGCAATGAATACGCTTCTCCAAAGTGCTCTTGGTCCTCAGGCCATTGCCTATATGAAGCTGATCCAAGCAAATATCGAGAATACCAAGTGAGCAGTCACCAGTCTTTTGGATTCATCAGAATATAAGTGAAAAGCACAGGTCAAAAAAGCAAAAAAAGTCCTTTGAGACTCTCTCAAAGATCGTACTGAATACTACGATCCTTTGCTTGCTTCGCATCCGAATCCCAGGGATACACGCAGATTTATAGCGGCAGCTAAATATATGGGTGCCTATCCAGCTGATCTTTCTGAGCCGGTAATCCCCGAAGATGCATCACCAGAAGAAAGTTATCTCCGTTGAGATGCTTACTATAAAGACTGGCTTGGCCGAAAACTTGGTCTCTCACGCGAGGAATGTCAGATCAAGTCAGTCGAAGAAATAGATGAGATTGCCCGCAAAAATCTTATCCCCGCCATCGCTTTTGTGCAGCGCTATGTTAAAGGATTTGAAGAAGTCTATAAAAAAGAAATCGGTAAATCTTCTGATGGTCTTTTTCAGAGTGAATACTACAATCAAATCCATGGAGATGATCCATCTGTGCCACCAATGAATGTACGAGAGTACGTCGCTCTCTATTTTGAGCTTGAGAAATCCAAAATGGAGCACAAAAAAATTAATACTGCAACAGTCGACAAGAATCTGTGAGACAACGAAGAAGCTGCCGAAGAAAGTGCAGTATCACAGTTTGATCTCGCACAATGGGAAATTCGCAGACTTTTGGGCTTAACGGTTCGATACAGTCAAAATGATCGTGCATCCGATGCTATTTTGCATAGCATCGATGAAAATGTACTCGTCGAAAAAGTCACAAAGCTCATTGTCCGTGATCGTGAGGCACCAGTGGTACCCGCAGGCACAAAGAATCCTGCATACGAATTTACGAGCACCCAATATATCAAATGGGATCGAAATGCTGAGGGTGGTTACATCTTTACGAAGCATGACAAAAAGGTGCCGCATACCTTCCGTTTTGAGTCTGCAACACTTCGATGAAAGCTCGATCCAGGGGAGAAAAGCTTCCGACAAAAATCCTTTAAGCTCGAGCATCTTCAGTTCCGTACCCTCAAAGATGCAGACTCTCGCCTTGAAAAAAGTCTTCGCAAACCCGATAGTCAAGTGCTTGATTACACAGGAATGATGATGGTTCTAGAAGACTTTAGTCAGATGGATGCACTCTTAGACATGCTCGTCTCTGAACTTGGTGCTTCGTATCGTGAAATGATCGAAAATGTCCCAAATAGCCAATGAAATTGCAGAAAGTGCGTCATTCGCATTCCTCATAATTTTGATTCCGTAAAGAACAAGGTTTCTCAAACATCCGAGGTACTCGCGAGTCTTCGAACTACTTCGATGAAAAGTCGCAAGAATCGCGGTCTACACTCTCAACTCAATGAGCTCTGACATGCTATCGAACCGTACTATCAGATTGCCGCGAAACTCGAACGCGATCTCCATGTAGAGCTTCAATTTTTTGATCTGCCGAGCTATATTGCTGCTGAGCAGGATCTTCTCTCGCCAACGCATCATGACGAGTACAAAGATCGCCAAAGAACGCTCGAAATCGGTCCAATTCTTTTCCCGACGTATTACTATTGAAATGAGGTAATGACTCCGGTATATCTTGAAAAAATATCAAAATACTACAATGTCCCTAAGGACATCCTTACTTAGCCTGCTTGCTCCAAAAAATATTCTCCTTTCCCTCATGCGTCATCTGGAATTCCGGATGACGTTTTAAATAGCTTTCGAATCGAATTGCTGCCTCATCAGCGGGATCGACGATGGTGATAGGGGTACCATGGCACTTTTTCCACATATTGGTGATCTCCTGACGTATGATTGGGTAGTGGGTACATCCAAGTACGAGGGCCTGCGTATCTGGTGCGAATTTCCCCAAATAAATATTGAGAAGCTCACGAATCGTTACGCGATCATGCGAATCTGCCTCGATGAGATTTACGAGGCCTGGGGCTGCGATTTCTTGGACTTCGATGGATGGATCGAGGAGCTGTATACGTTCGCGGTAGACGCCAGATGATACGGTTGCCTTGGTTGCGAGGATCCCAATTTTTTTATATCCGAGCTCTGCTGCTTTTTCGGCTCAGGGTACAGTGACACTGAGGACTTGTTTGCCCGATCAGAATGGATATTTTTCGTGTTGAAGAAATCGAACCGCATGCGCTGCTCCAGTATTGCAGGCAATGATGACGATCGTTGCGCCTTTATCAAAGAGGTACTCGACTCACTTGGTTGTGAGACTACGAATTTCTTCACTAGGGCGATCTCCGTAGGGACAGTTTGCTCGGTCACCAAAATAGACCATGTCCAGATCTGGGAATTTTTTGCGGAATGCCTTCATGACTTCGAGTCAGCCAATTCCAGAGTCAAAAAAACCGAGCATACTTAGAGTTGTTCAATAAGTGGAGTAAATTGCGAGATCGAAACAAATCGATCATCTTTGGTGGTCTCTTTGTGTGACTTGTCAGGGCGATCGATTTCAAAGAGGGTAATCATCGCTTTTTTGATCTTTGGAGTCTCAAATATTCGTACGAGCTCTCGTCGTTTGCTTTCTATGAGCCAGACATTGGCTCCAGTTTGCTGCTGGATTTTGTAGATGATGTCGCCCTTTGCTTTGGGCGTAGTTGTTATGTGGGTGGAATCAAATGCAAAAGGTATGAGATCGAGCTTCATTTGTTGGAATATTGGATTGCCGTTTGTGATCACGATAATCGGAATATTTTTGGATCTTACTGCTTCTAGTAAACCAAGCACATCTGGATAGAGTACAAAACTCTTTTTAAAAAGGGCCTCAAGGGCACTTGTTACCGCACTCCAGTCTGCCTTCAGTCATTCGGCTTCGAGTGCCTGTATGTAGGAATCGAAGGTAAATCCTGCTTCGCTGTCAGCAACCTTTCGCAGGAGCGTGCGAGCTTCGTAGCGGGGTATTTCAAATGTGGCAAGTGTGCCGTAGATTGCTTCGTAGCCACCTTCAAGGTGTGCAATAGTAAAGTCCAAATCGAGGATAAGTGCGGAAGGTTTTTGCATGGGGGTATTGTATATATCTTTTTATAAATTCTCAATCTGTTCTTTGTGATTTTGCACTAAAAAAAGAACCGGTTCGACCGGTTCTTTTCGAGATTATTTCTTGCTTAGTCCGACGAAAGCTTTTTCGCGTCCATTGAATTTGCTTCCTACTGAGAGGATGAGAATGCGTGATACCCACATAGCAGTGAAGAGTGAGAGTGCGATACCAATTCCAAGTGCGAGACCGAAACCCTTAATGAGCGATACTCCAAAAATATAGAGGATAACCGCTGACGTGAGAGAAGTAATATGCGAATCCCAGATCGCTGTCCATGACTTTGAGAATCCAACGATCGTAGCGCGAGTCGTGTCAGCTCCATCTCGGAGTGCTTCTTTTGTGCGCTCGAAGATGAGGATATTCGCGTCAATCGCGAGACCGATCGAGAGGATAATACCCGCGATACCAGCAAGTGTAAGAACGATTCCAAGTGCCTTGATGATGGCAAGGAGAAGGATTCCGTAAATAACGAGTGCAACACCGGCAAGCAGTCCAGATACGCGGTAGAATACCACGAGGAATACGATGATCGCAAGAAGCCCAATAATACCAGCCTGGATGATTACTGTGAGAGCATCAGCTCCGATCTTTGCATCGATTGCTCGTTCGCTCGTGAGATAAATTGGAGCAGGAACGATACCAGTATTGATGTCATTTGCGAGCTTCTTTGCTTCTTCGGCTGAATACTGTCCAGTAATTACAGCGTGTCCGTCTGGAATAACTGATTGAACCGTTGGAGCTGTGAGCTGCTCTCCACCTACGTAGATCGCGAGAGGTTTCCCGATCATGCGCTTTGTAAGCTCTGCGAAGATCTTCTTTCCTTCTTCATTAAAGAGAAGGTCGATCTGTGGCATGTAGCCCTGAGTGAAACCTACACTTGCTCGAGAGAGATACTTCTCATCAAGTACCTTACCGTCAGCTGTCTTTGCTGCCATCCATTCGCTTGGTCGTTCGCTGATATAGAGGACTTCGTAGCTCATTTCTTTTGTCTCGTATTTTTCTTTTTTAGTAGCTCCTGAAGCTGTAGCTCCACTGGCTGTAACGTCACGTTCTTTTGTAACGCTCTTAATTGCAGTGATATTGGCGATTACGTATGCCTTTTCTCCAGCTGATTTTACGAGCTTTCCATCTGCACCGAGAGTGTACGTTCCAGTTTTTTCTCCGAGGAGTACATCTGTAAGTCCAGTCTTTGTAATGCTTGTAAAGCCAGTAAATGCGAGCTCGGGTGGAAGTGATTCTTTTGCTTCGGTTCCTGTGAAATAGCCAACATTCTCGTTATTCTGTACGTATTTTTTAGCGATGCTTGCAAAGTCGCTGTTTGCTACGAGCTCCTTGTGGGCGTCATCAGCAATGGTCTTACGAGCTGCTCGGTCTGCATCAGTAACCGTGTCCTTTTTTTCTTTGAATTCGAGACGAACAACCTTACCAATAGTATCCTTAGCCTTGGCGATATATTCGTTATTACGAACCTTGATCTCAGCATCAGAGAGATTTTCTCCGGCGAAGCTCTGAGTTGGGATCTGCACGATGATGTGAGATTCTCCACCGTAGCTTGCAGTAGAAATCGTTGGCTCTGCCGTACCGAGAGAATTAACGCGCTTTTCAACGATGGACTTGAGTCCTTCGCTCACATCACGTTCAACATAGGCGGTTCCTCGTTTTTTGAGGTCATCGAAATCGATCTTGTAATCGAGTTCTACTCCACCATGGAGGTCGAGTCCGAGTTTAAAATCAGGAAGCTGCACTCCTGTGTCCACACCAAAGTGCTTCCAAGGAAATACAAATCCGAATGCAAGAACCGTTAAAATAACGATGGATGCGAGTTTAATGCCGAGTCACTTCATAGGAAAAAATGCAAAATGAAAGTTGTCGCGAAGTATAGAGAAAACCCACCAAAGGTCAAAAAAAGCTTGGTGAAGAATTGTATATTGCACGTATTTTACACGTTTGGGCATGAAAAAACCGGATCTGAGATCCGGTTATTGCCCTCTGGGCGTGGGTGTATTCTATATTTTGAGAATTATACGCATGAGATCAGAACGTGATCTCAACGCATTGCAGATAACCTTGCGGCATGTCTTGCTCCTTGTGATAATGACAGGGTTTATTAACGCCAGTTTTTTACACCATTATTTCAATATCCATTTTGGCGACGCGTTTCATGAGATTCTCCTTAATCCGAGTATTGCTATACTACATCAAAGACCAGGTTTTTTGTCCAACATTTTATTACTCCTGCGTTTTTACGAAACTTCGGCTGATTAAACCAAGCTCAGCTCGTCCAGCTTGGGTGCATGATCCATGGAATCCTCCTTAATTTGAATTACAACAGAACAACTTTTAGTACCATTTCTTTCATTTCTAGCTGCAGTCTTGCTACTTCGTTTTGTAATTCAGTCAAATTTTCATCAAGAATGAAGAGTTCTTCGACTTTAATACCGAAAGCTTTTGCAACTTTTTCCATGCTCCGCAAAGAAATCTGGTTTTTGCCATCTTCAATTGCGGAAATCGCACTTGGAGATAAACCTGATTTCTCGGCGAGTTTACGAACTGACCAATCTACCGATAATATGGCGGTTTGGATAGTCGAACCGAGCTGACTCATGGTTTACTCCTGTGTTGAAGGGATGCTCACGGCTCGCTCTTGGGTAAAACATTTGAGGGTCCAAGTGCGGGTCGTGAGCGGGACAACTTCTATTACTTTACAACGGCCTGACCGAGCTACAAGCGGAGATGCCCGCCTGGCTTGTCGATACGGCTGGCACTGTAGGCGACTTTGATATTTTTTTGCTGTGCGCTGATAGGCGACTGAACGCCCAGCACCGCGGGGTGGCGAGTGGCAGAATTTGGCAGAACTGGATTTTGATTGTCTACAAGTGAAGCTTGCAGCTTGCCAACATCGAAGATGCCGACTTCCAGTTTTTCCAGTTGATATGGGCAAATCAGTGCGATCATTTCCTGTTGTGTAACTTCGGAGACGACCGGATCCAGGCCTTCGCCAGGCTGACTTACTACCAACACCTTTCCTTCGATTGCATGTTCTGCCGACAGAGCTACTGACAGATTCATGGCGGATGCCATGCTTGCTGCGCACATGCCGACAATGCAGATGATGCTCATACCTTTTTGCATAACTTCTTCCTTTCTCGTGATGTTCATTAATACCACGCTTCCTGAAGGGTTTATTCTTCAGTCATACAAACCTCCATTAATTTTTGATGAAGAATTGACGGGAAAAGCTTTTGCCTCAGAGAATCACGACGATAATCGTAACCCTCCAAGTATCCTCTTTTCATCCGGTAAGATGACGATTGACAGCACATTTGTACGATTTTAGATCGGGTTGTCAAATCTGTCTCGGATATTTTCTTGACTCAGATTTTAGCACGTATATAATTCCGATGCTAATTTAATCCTAAGATTCAGTATTTATGCATATCGAACCACTTTCGGATCGCGTCCTTCTCAAGGGTCTCGAAGCAGAAAATGTCACGAAGAGCGGTATTATTCTCCCAGCATCAGCCAACAAAGAGCGACCATATATCTACGAAGTCGTTGCCGTAGGCCCTGGTAAAACCGACAAGGATGGCAAATTGGTCACTATTGATCTCAAAACGGGCGACAAAGTCCTCTCTGGACAGTATTCAGGCGATGAAGTCGAGCTCGACGGTCAAAAATACAAGATCGTTGCATACGAATATATCTTGGCAAAGGTCGCATAAATCTACTCAACATAACTCATATCATATGTCTAAAAACATCCATTTTGGAGACGAAGCACGTCTTCAGATGTTCGCAGGTATCGAGAAGGTCGCAAAGACGGTTACCGCGACGATTGGCCCAAAAGGACGCAATGTCATTTTTTCTAAGGGCTACGGAGCTCCACAGATCACCAACGATGGTGTTACGATCGCCAAAGAAATCGAGCTCGAAAACAAAATCGAAAACATGGGGGCCGAGCTTATTAAAGAAGCAGCATCTCGCACAAATGACGCAGCTGGTGACGGAACAACAACTGCGACACTTCTTACTTACGCGATGATCAAAGAAGGTCTCCGCGAAATCCGCTCAGGGATCAACGCAATTGAGCTCAAGAACGGTATGAAGAAGGCAGGCGAGATCATCGAGATCGAGCTCGCTAAAAATGCAAAAATGCTCTCAAGCAAAGAAGAAATCGCTCAAGTAGCGACCATCTCTGCCCAAGATGCCGAAGTCGGAGCTATCATCTCTGACGCTATGGACAAGGTCGGAAAAGACGGAGTAATCACGGTTGAAGAAGGTCAAACCTTTGGTCTCGCAGTCGAGCTTACCGAAGGAATGAAATTTGAAACCGGATATATCTCTCCATATATGGTCAGTGATGCCGAAAAAATGGAGGCACGCATCAGTGATGCTCATATCCTCATCACGGACAAAAAAGTCTCTTCTCTCAAAGATATCCTCCCAGTACTCGAGCAACTTGCTGGTAACGGGAAACGCGATCTCGTCATCATCGCAGATGACGTCGACGGAGATGCGCTCACTGGTATCATCCTCAATAAGCTCAAGGGAATTCTCAATGTTCTCGCGATCAAGGCTCCAGGATTTGGAGATCGCAAAAAAGAAATGCTCAAGGATCTTGCGGTACTCACTGGTGCGACCGTTATTACCGAAGAACTCGGCTACAAACTCGATATCGCTTCACTTGAGCATCTCGGACATGCCAAGACGGTTGTCGCAAAGAAGGATTCAACAACTATCATCGGTGGTGCTGGTGACAAAGACCTCATTGCTCGCCGCGTTAATGAGATCCGTTCTCAGATCGAAAACACCAAATCTGACTACGATCGTGAAAAATTTGCTGAGCGTCTCGCGAAGCTCGCTGGTGGAATCGCCGTCATCAAAGTCGGTGCCGCCTCCGAAGTCGAGATGAAAGAAAAAAAGCTCCGTATCGAAGATGCTCTCAATGCTACTAAGGCTGCGGTCGAAGAAGGTGTTGTTGCTGGTGGAGGAGTCGCGCTGCTCAAAGCATCAAGTGCACTCGCAAATCTCCGCCTCACAAACCGTGATCAAGAGATTGGTGCACAGATCGTGGCCCGAGCCCTCGCATATCCTGTTCGTCAGATTGCTGAAAATGCAGGCAAAGAAGGTGCCCTTGTTGTCTCTGATATCGTAAAATCCGCAGATATTAATTACGGATATGATGCCGCAACTGATACCTTCGTTGATATGATCAAATCTGGTATCATCGATCCAAAAAAGGTTGCCCGCTGCGCACTCGAAAACGCGATCAGTATTGCCGGAATGTTCCTCACGACTGAGGCGCTCATCGTCGAAGCCCCAAAAAAGGACCAATCAGAATCCCATAACCACGAAGCTATGGGCGGCATGGGATGAATGGGCGGAATGTACTAAGATTCACACTTACTCCTCAAAAAATCCTCCGAGGCCCGCAAGGGCGAAGGAGGATTTTTTATATCGTTAAGGTTTTTTTGATGCAAATATTACCAAATCAGCATATGACTGAGGTAATTTTTTGAGGAATTTTGGAACAGCCCGTGCGTACACAGATGACACTCCGATATCGTGCAACATCTTGCTTGTGGTAACGGGAGATGTCTGTCCATCTAAATACCATCTGATTCTTTCGGGAAGTTCGTAGGGGATGGATTCAAATATTTCCTTTGTTACAGTAATAGTATCGCCTATCTGGATTGTTCATTCATTGAGAAATGTACCCAATACTCAACGTCTATGGAGTATTTTTTTGAGACTGACTTTTTCGAGCGCGACTCTGCACGGCTCACAGTGAAAAGTTAAGCGAATACGAGCTTCTCCTATTTGAATAACTGTTCCAGATGGCAAATCATGCAAATTATCGAATCGAACCACGATATTTTCACGCAGATCGCCAGGCTTCAGATTACATTCCTGCAAGATGGTATCTGACAATATCAAAACCTGTCTAAGAGGAAGCGATGATATAGCTTCTTTTATGCCACTCTGATCAAAAATGAGTTGAGTCGCCCGCGTGAGTGGCTGTCATTTTATTGATTTGAGTGCGAGATGCGTAACGGTATTCATCTAGATTATTGCTTCGCTCCAGTAGTTGGAACCTTCTTTTTGATGATAATTTTTTTCACTGGCTTTTTAGTGACCACTTTTTTGACGACCGTTGGTTTCTTCATAGTTGCGGAGGTCTTCATGGCATTATTAAAAAGTACATCAAATCCTTCGGTGTCGCTCGTAGCGGCAAATGCTTGAGTACTGAGGAGGAGGCTTGCGATAACTGCAAAAAGTGCGAACAGCTTCATAGTATCCCAGATGAAGAAATAGAAACGGGTGTAGGATATCGTATTCGAGATGCATGGCAAGTTCGGGATTAATCTATTCTTAATCTTGCACAGTAGAGTGATTTGGTAACTTCGCGTCAAAAATGACGTTGCATCTAAAACCTTCGCTTCTTTTGTATCCTGGAATATAATCGCCTCATGCGCATTCTTATTGCCGAAGATAGTCCAATCATTGCCGAAAATATCGCCGAATATCTCACAAGTCACCATTTTGATGTTGTGAGCGTGAGCAATGGTGAAGAAGCCTACGAAGCGATCATCCGTAATCGCTTTGATTTTTTGATCCTGGATCGGATGATGCCACGTATGGATGGGATCAGTCTGGTTCGACTTTTAGAAGCGAAAAAAATCCGCATCCCATTTTTGTTTCTCACAGCTCTTGGCAAGTCTATTGACCGCATCGAATGACTCTCACTCTGAGCTGATGACTATCTCGTAAAGCCTTTTGATCTCCAAGAATTAAAGCTTCGTATCGAAAATATTCTCAGAAGATCAGGAACGCAAATTTCTCAAAATCTCGCAACTCAATCGTCGCTCGTGACCGGTGATATCCGCGTTGACCTCGAGGCTCACAAGGTATTTCGCAAAAACCAAGAAGTTCCCCTTTCGCCCAAAGAATATGATCTCTTGGTTGTGCTTCTCAAAAATAAGGGAATTGTTCTATCGCGAGATAGGATTTTTGAGCTCGTGTGGGGTGACCATGGATCCGATTTTTCGCTCGAGTCTGACACAATCAATGTCCATATAGCCTATCTCAGACGCAAACTCGGGACACCCATTATTCGTACTATCAAACTCGTTGGTTATGTTATTGATGCTTAAGGCCCGTACAAAAATATTCCTCCTCTTTGTGGCGATTGTCATGGGGGTACTCGCAGTTTTTAATTATGCGATTTTTTCGCTCGCCGAAGCAGACTGGCAGGACAAAAAAATGTCGATCATGAAATCTGACATGCACTCCATGCTCTCTCTTGATGAGGCTAAAAAGAAGCTCAAAAATGTCTGCCTTGTGGGTGCTGATGGAGTTGTTAATTTTCGATCTGGCGTTTTTGAGCAGATCGATTCACTAGATGGGATACAACCCTGAGATATTAAGCCAATTGGCGATCGCTATTACGCGATACTTCCTGACAAGCTTCCAGACGGCTCTATTTTTGCGGTTGCGGATGACGTGACAGATGTTGTCGGTACAAAATTTGATCTCGTGAAGAGAACGAGAATTCTCTCGCTTGTAGCTCTCTGAGTGGTGTCGCTTCTTGCATTCTTTTTTACATGGTATCTTTTCCGTCCGATTCGTGTCATGGCTAAGAAGGCTCAAGATTTCGATCCACACAGCCCATTCGAAAGCGTGCGAGTTGGTCTCTCAGGTGATAAAAAGGATGAATTTGTCATGCTTTGAGCCTCGATGGATGAGCTTTTTGCACGGCTCATCCAAAATACAGGGCGACTTGAACAGTTTTCGGATGATCTTGCCCATGAGCTCAAGAATCGACTCTTCGAACTCCGAAGTACCCTCGAACTTGGACTTCATAAAAAGACATACGAAAAAACCATCGCCCGTGTTCTCGATGAGACCGCCGCACTCTCTGAGCTGGTTGATAAGCTCCTTCTGTTTGCTCGTCTTGAGAATACCGAGCTTGTCCGCGAGCATACCGAACTTCAAAGCCTCATCACTCGTCTTTTCCCAGCAGAAGCTCACAGGCTTACCATTACCCCAAAGAAGCCCGTACTCTGGGAAGTCGCACCGGAACTCTTCGCAACCGTGCTCTTCAATCTGGTGGGCAATGCACTCAAATATAGCGACAAAGATACCAAGATTGAAATATCTTTTACGCAAGATCGTATTGAGATTACAGATCACTGATCAGGAATTGATCCTGACAAACTTCCATTTATTTTTGATCGCTTCTACAAAGCAGATTCTTCTCGTGCCCATGGTTCAGGACATGGCCTTGGTCTCTCGGTTGCCAAAAAGATCGCGGAGGCCCACGGATTTCGCTTAACTATCGAGAGCATCCTCTGAAAGGGAACAAAGGCCATCATTGAGAAGGTGTAGGTGTCCTTTCTTTGATATTTTTCTCGCTTCACCTTTACCTCCTCCCACTTCACATACTCATCCGTATTTCTTTCGTTTGTTGTGGAACTCGCAGGCCTCTTGTAATGGAAAGCGTGCTTGAGTGTGTTGAGTGATTTAACTGACTTTAGAGCTTTTGCTCGCACAGTCCTCGCGGCACTCCAAGAAATCGGATGGTATGTGAGTGGGGTGACGATGAACGGACGATTACGAGACAGCGAGATCCACTAAATGTGAGTGCCAGCAAACTAAACATCCAACAAAAAACAGTGAATCTTGGTTCACTGTTTTTAAAATCATTCGTATAAACTATTTCTTCTTACACTTTGCAGTTTGGATGTCGGTGATAGCTGTACCCTTAGCTCCCTTGAGGGACTTCTCGGCGCGGGCTCCGTCATTGACGATACCACAGTCTATCGCGTCCTTTTGGATTGCATAGATACTCTTGATGTCAACGATGGCTGACTCAAGATTGCCGATGATGTAGTAGCTGCGTGCTCGGATAGTGAGGACTTCAACATTACCAGGATTTTGGGCGAGGTATGATGTTGCGAGCTCAACAGCTGGTCCAAGTTTGTTTTTTTCGTAGGCTTTACGAATAGCATCGAGCGTAGCTACGTCAGTGCTCCCAGTGCCGGTAGCTGGTGTTGTAGGTGGGATGGTAACCGTTGGGCTTGTCGGCTTTGTTGCAGTGATAGTTCCGTCGGTAGTTGTTGGAGTTTTTTCTTCGAGGAGTTTTCCTTTGTAGGCTGGATTTTTTACGCGGATTCGAGTTCCGGTCGTGTATGGGTTGCTTCCTTTGAGTGTGACGTAGCGCCCAGACGCATAATCGAGACTGAATACTCCGACGGTTGTGAGCTTGAGATTTGCGTCATATTTGAAGAGAATCTTCGTCTTAAATGCCGTAACTCCCGCTGGATTTGCTCCGTCATCGATTGAGATAAAGAACGCATCTGGTTCGATAAATTCGAAGAGTCCGATCGATCCTGTGGCCGTGAGATTGTTATCAGTGAGGATCTTCATGAGATCAACATTGATGTTTGACATGATAGCGTTGTATTTCAACTCCTGGGGAGTTTTTGCCGCCTCGACTGCTGGAGTAGTGACGGTTGGTTTTGTAACAATCGTTCCAGTTCCAAGCCGTGCCCTGAGGGATTCGTTTTCAATACGGAGGCGATTTACTTCGTCTTCGAGTGTAGTAAGTCGCCCTTCATATGACTGTACGAGCTTTGTGAGAGACTGGAGTACTGCGCTCTGTACATCCGAGACATCTCCGGTTGCAGCGAACGCCTGATTGGCTCCGAGTCCAAGAGACAGGAGCGATATAAGAACGAGGAATTTTTTCATGAGGTGTGATTTATCCACAAAAATATAGGTCTTTTGGGGTCGAAAGCAAGTTTTTTATGGGTGCATAAGACGCACGATGATCGCAAGACGGTCAAAAAAGCGTGAGCATTTCCATGTGTTTTTTTGTCCCATATCACTTGTGTATCTCGAACCCATATTTTGGATTGTTTTTTGCGAGAGCAGTCATGTGCTGGTCTCGTCCAACTTTTGCAAGGATAGAAGCGGCAGAAATCGACTTCACTTTTGAGTCTCCGCGTATAATAAACTCGACCTCCATATCTCAGAGCTCAGGGAAGCGATATTTGTCATTACCATCGATCTGAATTAAACGCGACTTAATATTTCAATTTTGTCGAATGGCGAGAAGTGCTTGAGACATGGCCATTCTGTTGGCTTCTTTGATGCCAAATGTATCGATTTGTAGAGCAGATGATTGTCCGATTGCAAAGTCGACCCATCCAGATGTCTTTGCCTCGTGGATGCATTCGAAGAGATATTCGCGTTTTTTGGCAGTGAGGACTTTTGAGTCATTGAGCATCTTCCACCAAGGGGCTCTGAGGACTTTTGGACTGAGAACGACAAAGGCCGCAGCAAAAACGGGTCCGGCCCATGAACCTCGGCCCGCCTCGTCCACTCCAACAATCGAAAGTGCTTTTTGTTTGACCTGCATGCGATGATACGATAAGATCATGATAATAAACATTTTTTCCAAATGAAAGATCTTTTCACTGAGTTCAAAAAACAAAACACCAAGAAACATATTGCCATAGCGGTTTGTGCGTTCGCATTTGCTATCGGAGTAAACGCGTTTCTCATGGGTACAAACACTGGAGTAAAGCTCCAGGCTTCTGCAATCGAATACGCCTGAGGCAAGAAAGAGACGGGTACTCCTGATATCGTGATTGCCAATGCAGGTACTGGAACCGATATGATCAAGCTCCGACTTATGCACGAAGCGACTAATGTTCGCGAGATTCAGGCAACGGTTCTCTTCGATCCTACAGCACTCAAGATGCTCAATCTCGAAAATGACGAAGACAAAAATATCGAAATCTCCAAAGTTTCGAATATCGATGGTGTAGCGCTCGTCATTGTTCGCTTTAAAACTCCTGCGAATGTCGTAGCAAACACTGATCTCTTTACGGTTGCATTTGCTCGTAAAAACAAAGCAGCGACGCCCATTAACCTTGCATCTACATCACTCGTATCTGACGGTACGCTCTACGAGCTCACAAGCAAGGGCCTCGAATTCTAAAATATACTTCTTTAAAATCTCCGATCATTCGGGGATTTTTTTATGACAAAATGGCATTTTTCCCTACAATTCCCGCCATGAAAAAGAACGATATCATTCAAAATGTCACTGTCGAAAAGCTCGTCTTTTCGGGGAAGGGGCTTGCGCACACTGCCGAAGGCAAGGCGATCATGATTGCTGGCGGGGTAATTCCTGGCTCAGTTGTAAATCTTCGCGTACTTAAATCTCGCAGTCACCATCTTGAGGCGCAGCTCCTCGATGTAGTCAAAAAATCTCCGATTGAGATCGATTTACCCGAGCATTTCCAAGTCTATGGCGGATGTAAATGGCTCCCAATTGGCTATGAGGATCAGCTCCGCATCAAATCAGAACAAGTAAGCGAATGTATGGAATCCACCCGCAAATATTGGCAGGGTGAAGCACCGGTTTTCCATCCGATTGTTCCATCACCTGAGATTTACGGATATCGCAATAAGGTCGAGTTCTCATTTGGTAAATACATCTCTGCTAAAGAATGAGTACATGATGAGTTTCGATTTGGATTTCATAAGCAGGGCGAATTTGACCGCATCGTAGATTGCACATTTTGTGTGCTTGCAAGCGATACAGTCAACGAGATTTTTACTATCATCGATCGCGTAACTCGTGCGAGTAGGCTTCCGACGTATGATCCACGAAATGGTATCGGGTTTTATCGTCACCTCGTCCTACGAGAATCCAAAACAACCGGTGAAATCATGCTCATTTGGAGCGTGAATACCAATGACGTCAGCTATGACGAATCCGGCAAACAAGCCTTTGAATCTGTCTGGCGTGAAGTTGCAAAGCATCCGGCAATTGTTGCTCATATCCTGCTCAAAAACACAGGTCGAGCGGATATCGTGACGGGTGAACAGTCTATTCTTGCTGGAAAGGGAACTATTCAGGATGCAATTCTCGGAAAGCGCTTTACGATTCGTCCGAAGAGCTTCTTTCAGACAAATAGTTTGGGCGCGACGAAGCTCTACGAAACCGTTCGTTCACTCATCAAAAAGCCAGGTGGAACGCTTCTTGATCTCTATGCTGGCACTGGAACGATCGGAATTATTTTGGCAGACCTCTTCTCTCATGTCTATTCGGTCGAAATAGTCGCGGATGCGAGCCTCGATGCTACGGCAAATGCTCACGAAAATAGCGTTACGCAATTTGAAGCCGTCAATGCTCCAGTCGAAAAATTCCTTGATACATATATTGCACAAGGCAAGCTTGCGGATTGCCTTGTCATCGATCCACCACGAGATGGTATGCACCCAAGCGCTCCGCTCAATCTGCTCAAGTTTTGAGTGAGTGAGATGATCTATGTGAGCTGTAATCCTTCTACGCTTGCGCGAGATCTTGAGATTTTGCTCTGAAGCGGCAAATATCGACTCACGGATGTTATCCCTGTAGATATGTTTCCACATACACACCATATCGAGACCGTCGTGCGTCTTGAAAAGATCATCTAAATTTCTTCGTTCATACTCGGCCACCCATCTATTGGGTGGTTTTTTGCACAAAAGACAAAAATATGAGAAAGTAATCTCAAATATTCATTTTTTCATATGGAAACTCTTCATTCTGAGACGGGTTCAACTCCCGAAACACTCAAAAAACCTATTCCTGTTCCTACGGAATATATTGCTGCAAAAGCGACCGTACAAGCAGAAGTCAGAGATCAATCCAAGCAGGTACTTGCAGAAGTTCCAAAGCCTACAGATGCTTCTTCGCAGCTCCCTGAGGTTGCACGTTCTCATGAACTCGACCGAGTATTTGCTGGTGTAAAATCGGAGCTTTTCTCGTCAGAGCATCAAAAAGCCTTTGCGGCATATATCGAGTCTAAATTCCAAAAATATAATCTTACGCCTACCGAAAAAAAGGGTGTGGTTCTTGGGACAATGGATCGTCTACTCTCAAATCCTGAGACGATGGATCTCCTTGGATGAGCGACTGATACCCTCAAAAGTTCAGTAGATCATCTCTGAAAAGGTGAATACATCCAAGCTCTCACATCTTCCCCAGAAAAAACGAATCCAGAGGATGCAGCTACAGAGGCGAAAACGAGCGCAAATTCGTTTGAGGAACGTATCACGAACCTCATCGATAGTTCTGTTGTTCCACTCACGAAGCTTTTGGATGAAAAAACGAAGCCTGTAAATCTCTCAAAATTTCTTTCAAATCCGGCTCTCGTCGCAGGATTTAGAGGTGGTGAAATTCCTACACAAATTTCAGAGCTCTCACAAGATGATCTTAGTGCGTATCTCAATTCTCTGAATGGCAAAATTTTAGAGATTGATCGCAAGATTCTCCCGCTTGAAGCACTCAAGGAGAAGGGTATGAATTTTTTGGCTTCCGCGCCTTCGTTTATACAAGAAATCTTTAAGTGGCTTCTGAGTCTTCCGATTGTGGGTGATATTTTTGCAAAGTTCCTTGGATATAGCGATGGAGACATGGCCATTGAGGGCGTAGGAAAGGAGCTCGAAGAGCGTAAGTCGCTCAATATTCTTGCTCAGCTCTCAAAAAATGGCATGCCTGAAAGTTCGGATCCTGAGAGTAAAAAGCTTATAAAGATTGAACTCATTAAATGAGTTGATCTTTCAGGTCTGAAACGTAAAAATCTTGTTCCATTCTTTGAATTTGCACGCGAACAAAAACAAAAAATCGACACTCCAGAATTCTGGGCAGCAATATTTGCAGGCGAACTTGCTTGAGTAAATGAGGCGATCAAGACACCAAAATTTGAATCAGCCGATTTTAAAAACGACTACGAAGGACTCTATCAAAAGCTCAATTCTCTTGGCGCAAACCACAAAACAGCCCTCGAAACTCAAAGTCGAACTGCTCTCGAGCAAACTCAAAAAGCCGAAGCCGACAAGCAAAACCAACTCATGCAAGCCAAGACTAACGAAGTGAAATCTGCTCAAAAAGCTGCTACTGAACGACTCAATCATAACAAGCCATATCTCGCGCTCTTTCAGGGTACTGCGATCACACCAGATCTCGTAGAAAAATTTAAGGACATGAGCGTCCAGAATCTCAGTGACGGCTCATATCGAGCGATTGCAAACAAGATTCTTGCTTCAAAAGAGTATGATGCGAGTCGCGCTGCGATCATGGCTGATCTCTATACGCTTGGAGCAGTGATCAATGGAGCAATTAAAAATAATGTGTTTGAGCCATTTAAATCTCAGTATCGCAAACAAGTTGCAGGTGGAGAATTCGATACGGGGTTTGCGAATGTCTACGGACTTCGCAAGCAACTCCTTGCACTTGTGGGATACAACGAAGCATATCTTACGAAGCCAGCTGCAGCGCTTGCAACCATTCAGACAGAGCGTGCCAAGATCGACAGCGCCAATGCACAATCACAATACGCAACTAAGCGTGATGAAGTGATGGCAAGCATGGTCAACAAGGCAACTAACTTTCCTATTACGCTCGACTGGTCAGAGCTTGATGCTCCTAAAATGAAGGAAGCTGGCATTAATCTCCCAACTGGAAATATTGCCTTTGATAGTACAAAGCAGGTGATTGTCATCGGAGACAAAAAATTTGCAATCGCTGTAAAGCCATTCGAAAAATCCTTCTATGGACTGACTAAGACTATCGATGATGCATTCATCCTAGATATTCGTGTGAATGGTTCGTCTTTTGAACTCATTGGTGCGAGTAAGCAGTTTGGAAAAGGTGACCCTATGATCGTCTCACGTGCGGAGATGGCAAAGTTTGTCACCGATCTCTACAAAGGAAATACCACCAATCACGCATTTGCCTCAAAGATCGCGATTACCGCTGTATAGTGAGCAAAACCAGTGAATATCAAAAATATTCCAAACCTATTTATATAGAGAAGTCAATATATTTTCACTAAAAAGAGCGCCCAAAAGGTGCTTTTTTTTGCAATAGAAGACGCATATATGGCAAACTAAAGAAGTAATTATTCCTCAAGTCCGTCTATGGCGACACCTATCGAAACAAAATTCTCAGCTATCGAAGCAGCTGCAAACAAGCTTCCTACAGCGGATGATCAAAACCTTGCAAAGAATCAACTTGCAAGTCTCAAGCTTGAGCTCGAGACTACTCCTGATAAGCTCGCGGAGATCAATACACGACTCGACGTGCTCCAGTGAGAAATCACTGCAAAATCTACTGCGTCTCAACCTAAAGAAACAGCTTCTGAGGCTATCTCAACTGGCCAAAAAGATACTGAGCGTGTTCAAAAGACACTCGAATCCCTTGCGATCCTCGGTGGAGGTGGTATCAGCGTAATCTCAGAGCTTTTTAAAAATCTCCAAGCAGATTACGAGTTTGTTCTCGAGGGTACAAAAATCACGGCTAAACATATTGGAAAGACTGAGGATCATTCCAAGGAAATTGCCGATATGATGAATGCGGCAATTATACAAAACAAACTCGTTCTCCCTTCTATTCAACAGGCAATGGTCATCAATACTCCAGAGTTTTCGGAGTTTGTAGATTCAAAAAAGGATGCAAAGGGGGTACTTGATTCAAATGCAACAACCAAGGAATATATAGAGACACTCAAAAAGAAATACGATCTCACAGAAACTGACCGCGAGAAATACGAAGCTCAAATCCAAGAAAAAGTAAAAGACCCTGCCGATAAGCGTCTCCTCCTCAGTTTTGCTGCAAGCGACTTTGGCGCAGTAGATCGTGTGACGATTACTCGATATGTAGAAACGACAGCCAATGTTGAGAAGCAGTTCTCAGAAGTTGCAAAGACTGGAAAGATTGCAACTCCAACGGGAGAGGTAGAAGTGTCTGACAGTGTCCTTCAAAAGCTTAAAGATCGTGGTACCAAGGGGCTTGCAAAAGATTTCATGGAAGCTCCAGTTGGCACAACGGTAAATCTCGCCAAGGATATTATTTCTGGTTCTGGCAGCTCAGCACCTATCGTCTTTGTGGGTATGCTCTATCTCGCATTTAAGCTTCTTACGGGAGAAATAAAGGGGTTTTCAGGGTGGCAACTCCTTCTTGGTGGACTTTTCCTCCATGGAGTTACTAAGTCACTTGGAGGAGTTGAGAAGGCTACAGAGTTACTCGATGGGCTCGGCTGATCTACAGGAAAATCAAAGAATAAGAAGGATGCGAAGGATTCTGGACCAGACGATAACAGCGTAAACACTACAGAGCAAAAGACTCTCCGAAAGGCTCTTGAAGGCGAGGCGGGACTCAAGGCTGACATTACACAACTCTCTGAACTCAAAGGAACTCCGAGTCCATGAAAATTCGAAGACTACTTAGATTTTGTAGAATCAGATTTGGAAGATATCCCACTCGCAAAACTTTTTCCAGCGGATCATAAGGCGTCAATCTTCTCAAATACTTTAGAAACAGAACTCCCTGTGAATTCTAAACTAGGGACTAAAATGCTCAAGCGAGTACTCAGGGCATATATCAATGGATGAGATGCAAATGCAAGACTTACAGGAAATGGACCAAACGAAGGAGTAACAGAAAAAGAAGCTTTTCTTAAACAATACGATCTCACACCTAAAAAGATTGCATCCAAAAAACTCTCCGATCTCCTTCCGGAGATTGCTAAAAATCTCAAATCTCCTCCGGTGAAAGATGCTCAGCCTGTACAGCAGGTCACTCAAAGTCCACAGAGTACTCCAAATAATACAATAGTGAGCTCACATAAGATTAATGGACTGGATATTCCGGTCGGTAAGAATGTAAAGGTGGCCTTCCCAACAGTCCCTCGTGATGCAACGTGAGCGTATCTCGCAAATTCGACACTTTCAAAGAATCCTCAAAATCAGTACGTCCTCACTCAAAATAATGTTGTCGAACTTGGAAAAAATACCGCCAAATTCGGCCAAAGTATCTATGTTGAAATCATCTATAACGATGAAAATTTCTTTGTAGACGCCGCAACTCTCAAGCAGATATAAAAATAAATAGATTTTAAATTTCCCGTATATGTCACTCGACACTCCTCTCTATACTCAGATCAAGGACAAAGTATCTGGAGATCTTCCGATCACTTCCGAAGATAAAAAAGCAATCCAGGCTCTCAAAAATTCCATGTCAGGGATTGCAAATGAACTTCCGAGTAATCTTGATAAGCTCACGCCACAGTTTGTACGTGAAGTTCTGCTTCCTGCTGTGCGAAGTCTGCCTGATTCACAGATTGTACAGCTTCATGACGAACTCAAGAAGACTCGCACAAGTACTGCTGCAAAACTCAGTGATCTTGTAGGTGAAATTCGTGAACTGCAGGTATATACTCCTCGCGATGGAAAGTCTTTCCCTGTAGGTCTTACAGATGCTGAGCGTCTCAAGCTGAGTACAAAATCGGTATTTAAAAGCGCGGCCGATTTTGGATACTCAGTTGCGGATTTGAGAGATAATGCTGAAAAAGAACAGGCACTTGTCGAAGAGATTATTGCTTCGGCAAAACGAAGTATGAGAAAATTTGATACCTATGTTATCGCGGGAGATGGTGCTCAGAAGGGGAATAAGGCTTCACGGTTCTTTGGAAGTAGCGATATTGGAATCCAAGCTCAAGCTACCAAAGATACTGCTCATAATGTACGAAATGCATCTCGAGAGCAGTTTGCAAAGGTGATTAATTCGGTTGTTGCCGCAGCAAAAGATCAGAGTACGCTTCTGCCAAATGGCCAGAACCCAGGAAATGAGGGAACCCGTTTAGATAAACTCACTACGCTTGCTTCATGGATGTCTGCACTCGAGTCTGGATGTGATGAGGTATTGCCTAATATGGCAACCAAAGCCGTTACAGGAATGATAAATAGCGGAATAGATAACACAGCAGGTTTTGTTTGGGATGTGACCGGATGAGTGGCAAGTGAGCACCTACTATTAACAGGAGCTGCCGCAATACTTATATGGAAGACGATGCGTAGAGTTCCAAAGGCTACAAAATTTTTATTTAATGCGCCAGGTGCATTTGTAAAAGGGGCTGGAGCTTTTGCTGGTGTAATTCCTGGTGTTCGTGTTGCAGCGCCCACGATACAGGGTATTGGAGATAAGATGAAACTATTTGGAGATGTGGCTTCTAAATATGCACTCAGCTCTGATTATGCTGATGCTCATCATGAGCTCCCAGAATTTACTCCAGCTTCGAAGAATTATACAGAATATCGTGCGAAGACTATCGAAAAAATCCGAGCTACATCACCAGTTAAACTTGAAGTAGCTTTAAAAGCTCTTCAGGATAGCACGGAATACGCCGCTATGACTCCTGATGAACAACGGGCTGCCGAAGATGGGCTCAAGTCTCAAGAGCCAACTTGGGCACGTCAAAGAAAGGAAGCACGCGCTCGTGAATCCGCTTATCGTGATCTCAGCTCAAAATATGAAGCTGGTCAGATGTCTACTTCAGAATACGCAACTCGCGCCGAGGATATTATCGCTGGAAAGCGAGGTCTATGGCAAATCCCAGTACGTACTGCTGAAGGAAAAGTTCAGAAAACTGCAACCGTTATTCGAAGTGCTCAAAAGCTTGGAGACTCACTTCCTTTTGTAAATGGTAGATTCCTTACAAAATCTGATAGTACCGATGCCATTGATGCTGTTGCCCAGCGAATTAAGGGTAATGCATACAATTCAACTGACATGGAGAAAAAAGATATAAACTTTTCAGATGAAAAATCTCGCGTTTTGTATGAGAAATTTCGAGATCAATTAACGAAATATGCAGATATGCAGGAATGGGATGAAAACGATCGCAAGGCACAAGTGAAAGTAAATCGCATTGCTGATGTAGACGTAGAAATTGAAAAGAAACAAAAAGCAATCGATGCCAAACTTGATGAATTAAAAACCACTCCAGCCAGTATTCCAGGAGCTCCAATTATGAGCACAGATGCACGTGGTCATACTACGAGCATGAGCACACAAACTACAAATCCAGCGAGAGATGCTCTTGTTAGTGAGCTTAGTGCTCTTCAGGGTGAGATGAAAGAACTGAATAAGGAAGGCAGAGATTTGAAGAGAGAGGTATCTGATATCAAAGGAAAGTCCCTTACCTATAAGCCAAAGGGCGGAACTCGGGCACAATTTGTGACTGATATTACGGCACTTAAGTGAAGTCCTACCGCAGCAGATAGCATTTTTGGTATAATCCATGAGATCAATGCACATGTTGGATCAAAGGTACTCTCAGATACTTTCTTTAACCCTAAGTCTCTCAAGCTAGATTTTGCAAGTCTCATTAAAAAGGCTTGAGAAGTACTCAAGAAAGGTTAATACACTCAAGAAGTAATCCTCACACTATGTCCGAAGCACTCAATACGGTTCAACCGAGCGATTCATATAGAGAAAAAATTCAAGGGGCTCGCCCCTTGTTTACGCGTGCCCAAGAGTCTTTATTGCGACAAAAAGAGCTCCATCACCTGGATATACAGCTCGGCAAGGAACCTGACACAGAGATCGCCTATAAGCGTATCTACGAGACAGACTTCAAGGATGAGGAGACAGGAGCAGAGCAATCAATTGCAAAGAAAGGACTTGAAATAGCGGGTCTTATACGGGCTGCACTTCTTAAGGATTTCGATGCTCTGCCAAAGGATCGTGCGCTTGCAGAGGAGCACAAACACAAACCAATCGCTACAGAAAAGGCAATAGCCTTCACTGATGCAATTGCTCAAAGTTTTGGCGGGCTTGCCCAGATCAAAAAAGCCCAAGTAAGCCGAGGCATGTTGACGCTTTGGGTAGCTGTTCCGTCTCAGGCTGAGAACACAAAATATATGATTAACCTCGCAGAGGTTTTCAAGGTTTCGTCCAAAAAATGAGCCCCTCTTATCGATACAGCACCCATTTTGAGTGCACGCAATAAGCCGTTCAATGATCAGCTAGATGCACTTAGGGACAATCTTGAGACTGAGAGTTATCTCGGGGGTGCTATTGTGATTAAATACGAGAGAGTCCAACAGGCTAAGAGCTTGATAAATAATACGGCGAGCACATTTTGATTGATGAGTGTCTGAGCTGGTACTATTGATACTATTGGGAATACGGTACATAGAATCCAACGGGTCTTCTTTCGTAATGAACTTGGGGCGCTAGAGGAGGTTGATCGATCTATTGTGAAACAATTCGGAGCAATTGCCCTCGATCGTTCCAAGCTCTCAAGTCTTTCATTCCGAATTATGGCGGAAATGGGGAAGGTGTATAACTCTACTCGATGAGCTTTTACGAGCTATAGCCTTGCGGGCTTTGATCGTGCGCATGCAAAACTTGCTGCGCTTACACCAAGCGAACTCAAGATTGTTGATCTGCAAAAATTTTCTGCCGCAAAAACAGAGCTACTTGCCAAGTTTGGTGGAGTTACAGAAAAGACTTTGCAGGCAACGCTTCTCAGTCTCAATGGACTTGCTAAAGTAGGAGGTACAACCATGCATGGACTTATGATGGGGGTATTCTTCCGTGAGTATCACAAAAATTCGAGTGATCTTTTTTCATTCTCACAATGAATAGCTGAAGCCTGACTTTTCACCGCGTGAGCAAAGGCATGAAGCAAGATAGCTCCATGACTTTGGAAGATACCTGCCTCAATGATTGCCGGAGGTCTTACTATTGCTGCAGGAATGGCTCTTTGAGGTCAGTTCTGACTTGATAAGGCTGCTTGGAGAAACTTTCCAGGACGTGAGTCATCAAGTGGTAAATCTGTCACAGGACATATACTATCATTTGGTGCTACCCACGACTTACTTGATAAAACAAATGGTGCAGACATTCGTGTTCCGTGAACACGTGGATGATTCCGTGTTCATAATGTTTTCGGCCGAGATACAGTTGCACCAGATATTGCTTTTTATAAGACGACACTCGATTTTGGTACAGATCCGAGAGAATTCATGACCGTAGGAATTCGAGATACAGGACTTTGGAACTCACGCATTGATGAGTTTACGAAGTGGTCTACATCAGCCATTCTAGCGGTTCTCAGTGACTATCGTGCAGAACGTGGGATGTTTTCTTCTGGAAATACGATGCTTTACGGTCTCACCGAGAAAAAAAATATGCAATGAGTGAAGACTACGCATCGGAATAAAGATCAAGCGCTAAGAGAGCGTATTGCTATGATTATTGCAGGAAGTGGTGAGCCAGAATACTCTCAATGAGATGATAAAAATAGTGCCTATAAGTTTACACTACGAGCGAATTATGCCCATGAAGCAGTCGTAGAGGATATAATTGAGTACATCACTGGCACTGTCACTTCACAGGCAAATGTTGCACAGCAAAAAAACATGATTGAATTTATTCTGAGTAATTATGGAAATGTTCTCAAAATAGATTCTCACTATATTGAGCATGCCAAGAAAACACTTGAGGCAGATAAGAAAAATCTTGATGATTTCATAGGAGAGTATATTGATCTTCTTCCTCCAAAGTCTTGAGATCTTGCAAGAAAAGTAGTCGAAAGAATTATAGCAGGGCAGCAGCCGATTTCCTCTGTTGATCGACTCATGGATGTTACCGAGCCAAAAGTAATTTCAGGTGGCCGAACCATTCTCACTACAAAAAAAGTGAAAACGGGCCTCTATATGTCAGATATGGCTGAGTTGCGAATGTATCAGAACATAATTGATGATACGACTGCAATGACAGATGAATGGTATGAAAAATTTGGGATGCCTATCCCGAAGCGTTCAAGTCCTACAAAGGATACTAGTACGTTAGATAGTGTTCTCACCCGCGGAGATTGATTTGTAGCCATTCTCAATCTTGCTGTTGCTTACAAGCGCCAGAAAGATTTTCTTACCGAAATTGATAAAACGTGATTTGGTTCTAAATGGAAAACATTTTAAAAAGGCAGATATTTGCCTTTTTATTTTCCAAGTGATAACATCGAAGCAAGTACATTACACCCTCCTATGTCAGAAATTCTCAAAGATAAATCAGTAGCCTCAGAAGCTCCGCGTTCTGCACTTCACGATCTTGCAAAATCTATCGAAAAGCAAGACAGTGATCTCTCAAAGCGCCTTATAAAGATCTCAAAAGCCAAGGCAACTGCCCGAGAGCAGCAAGAAGCACTTCGTACAGAACTTTCGAGCGATGATATGGATATTATCTCTGAGGTTTCAAAGTCTTCGGAAGCGAGTCCAGATGTAAAAGCTTTTGCACAGGAAGTATCTGCTGGATCCAATGAAGAAGAACATGACAAAAACATCGAAGTTGCTCTCAAAAAGGGTGGTATTGCAGCGGCGGCAGGTGCCGCAGTTGCAGCAAGTGTCTCAAATTTTGATGGTGTAAAAAATGCCAGCGGACTTAATTTGATCGAAAAAATCACAGCCGCTTTTTCAAAGACAGGCGATATCTGGGACTCTTTTTTGAACAAGATCGAAAAATGGTTTTCTCATGCCTTTCCGAGCCTTGCAAAGCTTTTTGAATTTCAGCCTGATGAGGGCAGTGGTGGTAAATTGCCGACTAAAAAAACTGTTGAAGAAGCCAAAGAAAAGATCAAACAAACCGAAGAAAAGGTTCCAGAGTCTTCAAAAGAAGCGCTCAAAGAGGCTGAGTACAGCTTTATGGCACGTCACCTCATTCGCAGAAATAACCGAAAGGTCTTCAAAAGTTTTTGGGGTGCTATTGGTGCGGGCGTAGCCGCTGGAACTTGGGGCAATGATGAGCGAAAGGCAGAGGATGAGGCTGTAGGTCTCGCTTCACGAATTCTTTCGTATGATGTTGTACGAAACAAGACTTTCAACGAACTCCAGAAATTTAATGACTATCCTGAGAAACTTGGACTCTCAGGTGGCGCAAAAGAACTCTCTGCAACTTCCCTTATGCTGAAGGCACTTTCTGCAAATGCTGATTGGATGGATGAAAATCTCAGAACGATCAATCCAAATTGGAAAAACATGCCATTATCCGAATCACTTCGTAGTCTCTACAAGGGTATCGGTTATGAAAAACTGGATCGTGTTCAACAGGCGATTGCAAACATTGATATGAGTAAACCAGAAGAACTTATCACTCATCTCACTGCTACTATCTTTCGTAAAAATCCAACCACAGGTAACTTTGATGGTGTAGTGGATGAAAGTATGGGTACTCTTCGTGATCGTTGATTAGATGAGGAGGTAATTCTCCGTATCACTGGTACCGAAGGAAAAACAAATGTTTGAGAGTATCGTAATGTGCTCCGTGATCGAAAATTTAATCCAAAGGCACAAGCATTACTCGAAGATATGACAAAAAAGGACGGATTTGCTTCTGAGATGTCATGAGCACTTGATAAGTTCTGATTTAAAGACTATCTTGGAGAATTTAATAACGGTGAAACATTCTCTGTTCATCAACTACTTACCTTCTATGCTATTACAGGTGGTGAGACTAACCTTGAGAAAATGAATCAAGGAACTCGCTCTGAACTCTACTTGGCAATGTCGGCGATGATTCTAGAGAAACATCCTGGAGAAGAAGGTGCAAAAAGACTCATCCAATTCGTAGAAGCTCCTACGAACAAGTATATTGCTGAATTCAACGAATTCGCGGGTACTCAGCTCAATCACGCTGCTTATGAAGGTATGCTTCTGAGTGTTGGAGTTGGTAAAAATATCATTGATGCTCTCAACCAGATTCGCATCCAAGAGCCGTCTATGTTTTATTCTATTATGGGAGGTATCATGCTCTCTTTCGTAGCAGCTGCATATATGCGAAATACGATTGTGACATTTACTCTGGCTACTGCACTCATTACTGTTGGAGCAAAGGCTGCAGGTGTAAAGATTATCGGAGATGTCGGCAAATAGCCCTACAGCATCCTCTCTCTCACTTTCTCCCTCTGATCATTCTCATGAAATTTGAGCATATCATCCGAGATGATTACGCCCCATGGTTTCCCAAGGCGTCGGTATTCACGCAGGGTAATCCATTCAAAAAGTCACTTACAAACTCTATCGAGCGTGTCCCATATCATTGGGAAACGCTCGTTTTTTATTGGATATATAACCCGTTCAAAAACTCGATTTTTACTTACTTGCCCAATACTTACCGGCGCCCAATGAGCATTTTTTTGGAGGAAGTTTTCATAGCATTCTCCGATATTCATGATCGGCTTCAAATGTTCGATCCAAGCGGTGAGGTAGATGTCATCTGTGATGGCAAATTCACTGAAGTCGAGAGCGTTTGTTGTCGCAAAAAACGAGAGACAAAATCGCCCCTTCACGCGTGCGCCATGTCGTCTGAGTCTCAAAAAATGGAAAACCGCAGTCATCAAAATGCGTACGAGCCACATCCGACGAGGATCGCTCACGACAAAAAGATCAATATCCGAATCCTCATCCGATGCGTACATCGAGAGCGAATTACAGATCGCCACCATACGAATTCATGGGATCCATGACACGAGCCGCATTGCTCGAATCGTCTTTAAAAAGAACGCTTTTTCGTATTCGCTCGGCTCTGATTTTATTCCAAGAAATTGTGAGAGTTTTTGATTCATGTGGCTATTCTCCTGAATTTTGACAGGATGCAAGGAGTTTGCACAAAAAACTCTTGCACATGATTTGTCTCGGTGCTATTTTTTACTACAATGTGGCGCATGGCTTACGAATTTTATGACACACTCGGCGTATCTCGCGATGCGTCCGCTGACGATATCAAAAAGGCATATCGCAAAAAAGCAATGGAGTCCCACCCTGACCGACACGGTGGCGACAAGGCAAAAGAAGCAGAATTCAAACGCATTAACGAAGCATATGCGACGCTTTCTGATGCTCAAAAAAAAGCGCACTATGACCGCTTCGGTTCGAGCGAATGAGGAGGTTTTCAGGGTGGAGGCTTCGGATGAGCGAATATGGATTTTGGAGACATATTTGAGAGCTTTTTTGGCGGAGGATTTAGCCAAGGAGGCGGCGGAAGACGCCAAGAAATCGGCGCTGACATCGAGGTCCAGGTCAAAATTTCTTTTGAGGAAGCAATTCGCGGAATAAAAAAAGAAATCAAATTCAAAAAGCGCATCATCTGTGGTGATTGTCACGGAACCGGTGCTAAAAAAGGAACCGACATGATGAGCTGTCCGGATTGTAACGGAAATGGCCGTGTAAAGCGCCGTATGCAGTCACTTTTTGGTGTGGTCGAGCAGGTTGTCACCTGTGAGCGCTGTGGTGGTTCTGGCAAAATCGTCAAAGAAGCCTGTCCAAAATGTAAGGGTTCAAAATATGTTGATGATACGCGAGCCCGAACTATCGAAGTTCCAGCCGGAATCGACGATGGCATGACCATCAAGCTCCGCAGTGAATGACACGAATGACGAGATGGATCTGGCGATCTCTTCGTCCATTTCGAAGTTCCATCCGAATTCGAAGGCCTCATCCGTGATGAGGAAACCCTCCACTACAAGGCTTCATTTGATCCTGTAGAGTTTATTCTCGGTACCAAAAAAACCATCCAAATCCCAGTTATTGGCGAAAAAGCCATCGATCTCAAACCAGGAACCGACCCAGGCTCAGAGCTCGTTTTCCGAGGAGAAGGTGTCCAGCGCGTATCTCGTCACGGCAAATGAGACCTCATCGTTGAGCTCGTTATGGCCATGCCCAAAAAACTCACAAAAAAAGAACGCGAACTCTACGAGGCAATCGCCAAAGAAAAAGACATCTCGACATATAATTCGAAGGGAATTTTTGGAGGGTTGTTTGATTAATTTCTTTATCTCGTATGACAAATCCCTTCTATCAAAATACAGCTGCAAGAACCCAAATGGTCGATCCGAAAAATGGACCAGATCCTATTTTTCATGAATTGTGCGCAAGACTTCCTCAGGGGGCAGAGATCTTCGAATTTGGTGTTGGAAAATGAAGAAATGCGCTCCCACTTTTCGAGGCTGGGTACAATGTTACTGTTCAGGATTTCAATGAACTCTACATCACACAGTTACGTGAAATGGTACAATCTAAGACGGGAAAGTTGATCATCGAAGATCCAAGTAACGCGGTAACTCATACGCTTGAACGACAGTATGATGCGTTTCTTTGCATTCGTCTTTTACACTTTCTTGGGAGTATCGAAAATGCATGGACTGTTGTGCATAAAATGCAGGAACATACAAAGCCAGGAGGCTTCAATGCGATCAATTTCTTCACTGCCCAAACGATCCATAAACCAGAATTCTTCTTCCCGTCGGTTGAGGAAATGATTGAAGTGTATACAGGTTGGGAAATCTGTTATCAGCCAGAAATTCGTGTCGGTGAAGTGTCTGCAACGACAGGCGGACGACCGATGTACCAGCAAAGTATATTGTTCCAGAAGAAAATATAATTTCTGTCTTTTTTCCAAGATTTTCGCTCATCGCTTCGTATTCTGTCTTTTGGAAAAGGCTTCCCCTTTTTGACTTCTCCGAAAGACACTCTACACTCTCCATCGTATTATCTTTCATCTATGTCCTCTAGTTACAATGATCTCGTAAATGTCTCAAGTTTCGGCAAGAAACGAGAGAATTTTGAGGCGGAACGAGGTGAGTTTATTCACTACTGCCGTGATTGTGTAAAGGAGGTGGACGTAGAGACTATTGACGAAGAAAAGGCTATATATCAGTGTACTATATGTACAGGTCGGAACATCTCATCAGGATCAGCAACTTCGATCCGAGAGTTCTATTCAAAAAGAAAGTAAATATATACAAAGTACATAAAAAGTATTGCAAAGTACATATAGTGTACATATACTCCGTTTTGTTTTCATTTTTTCACCTTCCCTATGGACAACAAGAAAGAGGCACTGAGTGCCGCACTCGCCATGATCGAAAAGCAGTTTGGAGCGGGTTCAGTTATGAAACTCGGAGATCGTACCGGTATGCAGGTTGAGACAACCTCATCAGGTTCGATTGCGCTTGATAATGCTCTGGGAGGTGGATATGCAAAAGGGCGTATCGTCGAAATCTACGGTCCAGAATCCTCTGGTAAGACTACTCTCACACTCCATGCGATTGCCGAGGTTCAAAAAGCAGGTGGAACAGCTGCATTCGTCGATGCTGAACATGCACTCGATCCAGCCTATGCTCGCAAGATTGGTGTAAATATCGACGAGCTCATCGTCTCACAGCCTGATTACGGAGAGCAAGCTCTCGAAATCGTAGACGCACTCGTTCGCTCAGGAGCAGTTGATCTCATCGTTGTGGACTCAGTTGCTGCGCTCGTACCAAAGGCAGAAATCGAAGGAAATATGGGTGACTCGTTCATGGGACTTCAGGCTCGTCTTATGAGTCAGGCACTTCGTAAAATTACAGGTGTCATCTCAAAATCGAACACAACAGTGATCTTTATTAACCAGATCCGTATGAAGATCTGAGTTATGTTCGGAAGTCCAGAAACAACGACCGGAGGAAATGCTCTCAAGTTCTACGCTTCACAGCGTCTTGATATCCGTCGCAAAGAAAAGATCGAAAGTGGATCCGGTGATGACAAAGAAGCAACAGGAAACCGCGCAAAGATTAAGGTTGTAAAAAATAAAGTCGCACCTCCTTTCCGCGAAGTCGAAGTCGACATTCTCTTTAACGAAGGAATCTCTCGTTCTGGAGAAGTCCTCGATATCGGTTCTGAGATTGGTGTCATCAAAAAATCAGGAGCATTCTACAGCTACGGTGAGACAAAACTTGGACAAGGAAGAGAAAATGCACGAGAATTCCTCAATCAAAATAAAGCACTCGCAACTGAGATCGAAACAGCAGTACGGGCAGAATTTGTAAAATAGGGGATTCTGTGTTAAACTTCGAGTCATAATTCATCCATGGCACTCGAAAATCAAATCACGACCCCCGCTTCTTCTATTGCTTCCGAATCACCATCCCAGGAGATAGCTTTAACCCGCTCTGCTGCCGAACTTGCAGAACAGGTTCGAATGGGTGTTGGAGCTCAGTTAACCCTTGATGGTATCCGTTCAGAGCTTGTTTGACCCGCCTCAGCGCTCAATATTCTCAGTATCTTGAGTCTCTCAGGTCAGCTTTCTCCAGAAAAAATAGCCTATTGGTCACAGGTTGTCGCTATCGTTAACAATAGCCGTGCCGCCAATGATGCAAGCCATCGAGATATAGCTTAAATAAATCTCAATTCAGACTTATAAACTTTAAAAAAACTCGATTTGGTCGAGTTTTTTTGTATATTATCGTGTTTATTTGATCTACATTTCTCTATGGCCATCGTTACGTATCCATTTACACTTACCAAAAAAATCTCACTGACACATGATGTGTTCGAGTTACATCTCTCGGCTGAAAATCCACTTCCTTTTAAGCCTGGTCAGTATCTGCTACTGACACTTCCTTCAGGACTCAAGCGTTCGTATTCGATAGCATATGCTGCTGGTAATGACTATATGCTCATTATTAAAAGACTTCCAGAGGGTGGTGGAGGAAGCAAGGAGATTTGTGATCTTGAAATTGGTGCAGTAATTCATGCGATGTCTCCGATTGGACACTTTACGCTTACTGATGGAGATATCCCACGTCTCTTTATTGGAACAGGGACAGGATTTGCTCCATTGTATTTCCAAATCCGAGCTTTGGAAGATCGTAACTTTAGTGCAAAGAGTCATTTTATTTTTGGCGTACGAGCGAGCGAGGATGTGTTTTATCAAGATGAGCTTCATGCTATCGTAAAACGAAATCCAAATTTTACTTTTGATCAGTATCTCAGTCGTGAAGAGAAATCTGAATTCACCAAAGGCTACGTCACTGAATTCCTCGATAATGCTGACGAAGTTCTAAAATTCCAAGAATTCTATATCTGTGGAAGTCCAGTCATGGTCAAGGATGCTCGTGCGAAACTCGAGGCACGCGGAATTCCAAAGACGGCAATTAAGTTTGAACAATTCTAAAAAATTGAACAGTTAAAAAAACAGGGATTATCCCTGTTTTTTTGTGCCCTGAAGCGTTTCTTGGTAGATCTCGTAAGTTCGTGCAGCCATCTTTTCCCAGGTAAACTCGTGTGCACGAGCAAGGCCTTTCGTCCGCATGTCTTCCTGAGTATTTTTGTCGGTGGCACAGTGATAGAGAACATCAGCAATGTCGTCTTCGCGTAGCGGATGAAAATACGCTGCCGCATCTCATCCAACCTCAGGGAGCGAAGTCGCTTTAGCTACCGCAGTAGGAACTCCGCCTGCCATAGCCTCAAGAATAGGGAGTCCAAAGCCCTCATAGAGCGATGGCATCACATAGAGTGAAGCGCCCTGGAGAAGAGGTGCAATATCCTCATTATCCACAAAACCCGTGAGGATCACGCGATTGCGCAGACCAGCTCAAATAATAGCATCTCGAACATCATGAGATCGCATATCTTCTTTGCCGACAAGTACGAGTTGACCCTCATAGCCTTTTTGGACGACTTTGCCAAATGCTCGGATGAGACGAGGAAGATTTTTGTGCTCGCGATGCAGTCAGAGTGTCATGATGTATTCGCCATGAATCCCATATTTTTTTGCGACTGCTTCGATAGATTCGGGACTCGCTTTATCAAAAAAGCTCGTATCCACTCAGAGATGAATGGCTTCGATGCTATCTTCGGAGATATCAAGGAGCGTTGTGAGGTCTTTTTTTGTGTAATTGCTGACGGTGATGATCTTTTTTGCGCGCTTAGTGATCGAACCAATCGTCCATTCGTAGGCTCGCCGTCTAATACTTGAAGCAATTGAGCGTCCAGGATAAAACGAAAGAATGAGATCATGGATCGTTACTACTGCAGGAATTCTCGAAAAAATCGGAGCATTAAAATGCGGGAAATGTACAAGATCCAGATGAGCCTTCTTTAAAAGAAAAGGGAATACCACTTGTTCGGCGAGTGAATAATGCTTGATAGCCACCGGAATTACCTCAAATTTTTCACTAAGATTTTGGATTATTCGCTCATGTGCAGGGTCCGTAAAGATGACAAAAGTATCCTCACTTGGAGTCTTTGCGAGTCACTCAAGCAGGCGTTCTACGTATTTGCCAATGCCGGTGAAAGTGCTTCCAAACATGCGGGCGTCGATTCCTATTCGTGCCATTTTTGATTTTTTACCTAAGATGGGCGAAGTATAGCTCCAAATGTCTCAAATCCAAGATCCGTTCCCAAAAATATCTGGGGATACGCCACTCTATCTCCAGATTCGAGTAGTTCCCCGTCAGTCAAAAACGGGATTTTTTGCACTCATGGAGGATGGGACCTACAAAATGCATATAAAGGCTGTCCCCGAAAAATGAAAGGCCAACGCCGAGCTCATCTCCTTTTTTGCTGATTATTACAGGGTGAGAACTTCGGAAATCGAGATTATTTCGGGAGCAAGTGATCGCACAAAACTTGTTCGGATTTTAAAAAAATCATAAACAAGATTCTTCTGGCTCTCGTTTGTTGCGCAATTCTCGCTAAAAGGGTATAATCCTAGCAACTTTCACACTTATGTCTCTAGAAAATTCCCCTAATAGCCGAAATGCCAAGGTCGCGGCGAACTCAAAAACTGCACAAAACACAAAAAATGTGCTTACAGAATCTGAGGCGCTTAAGCGTGCTATTGATAAAAAGTGCCTACGCGAAGCTGAATTTAATAAACTTGTATTTCGTCTTGCTGATACAAGTCTTTCTGCTCAAAAAAAAGAAGAAACCCGTCTAGAGCTCCTTGCTATGATTGAGGCGTATTTGACCAGTACGAATATTGCTCATGAGCCTATCCGACTTACTTCGCTCAATGCTACCGTTTTACAGAGCGTAATGCGCAAGGTTATTTTTGATCGCAATGCTGCAGAGTCAGTACTTCGAAGTCGTATTAAACGTCTCGGTTTTTCTGCGAGCCAAACTGATGAACTCTTTGAGTCTACGGTTTCAAAGATGGAGTTTTCTGAGTTAATAGATATTTCACGTGGTGCCAGACTGGTATCATTTGATGCTCTTGTCAGAAGAACTGCCAAAAAAGAAAAAATTCAAGCAGGTGAAGAAGAGACCGTTAAGGCTCATATTTGACTCAAGAATGAAGAACAAAAAAAAGCAATTCTCCTCTTGGAGTCTGGAGGTCGTACGCTTCTGACTTCGCAAGTGCAGACGATTGCCGAAGCCTTTGAAAATGAACCAAAAGAACTCCGAAAGATTTTAGAGAAATATTCTCCCGCGATCCCGCTTTTGAGCTTGATTGCTGCGGCAAAGGCGCTCTGACTAGATCAAAAAACTGTAAAGGACAAACTTATTGATGTTCTCAATAGTCGATTGTCCGCAACAGATGAAAAAACAAAAAAATTCCTTACTCCTGAGGATAAAGAGCAATTTTTTTCGAGCTTGAGAGAAGAAAATGCCGATATTCCACTTGAATGGATTTATGATGCAGACTATGGGTCAATCGGAAAAGAACTTCTTAAAACAGATGTCGTAACGGATCGACTCAATGGAGATAAAACCGCAAATGAAAATGCTCGTTTTGCAGATGAAAAGACCGGAGAAATTACTTTTGAATCGTTTGCCCACGAGCTTGATAAGCTTCTCTGAGGCAGGCTTATAGGGCTTGATTCCAAAGGGGCAAGCATCACGACTATGGGCCCAGGAAGTTTTGTCGTTTTCCCTACAAAAAATGGGGGAAATGAGATTATGGAAATTGTCTCCATAGGAAAAAAAGAAGGAGAAGAATTGATCCCCGAAATCGAATTTCGATTAGCAGGATCAAATGGGGTTCGTAAATACGAAGACACGAGTCATGTTCAGACTCGTACACTTGAGTACGGAGATTTTGCACGTCTCTTGAGGTTATCACTCATTGAGGCAGTAGATAGTTCTATTGTACTTTCGGCCAATTCTTCTCTCTTTAAGGAGCGCTATCCCGCAGCGTTTCAGTCAGGAGAAGACATTGACGAATCTCTGAGCGATAAGATACATATTCTCTCGCTTGCTGAGCTTCAAAAAAATATTGATGATCTTGATAAGGATGGAGTAGGAATTCCTATTGCGGCAGGAATGACATTTCAATCGAAGCATGCACCATACGAAATCTATCGAATTGAGAGCATTTCGGAAGCTCCTCAGTCAATGAAAATCATGACCCCAGCAGGAGTGGTTGTTGGTCCGCCGGCTGGCATGAGTCCGTTTACGTGGTTCTATTACAGCTTTGTTTTTGATCAAGAAAATAGCAAAAAACCCCTTGATCAACGTACTGCAAAAGCTCAATATGCACGTATTAAACCCTGCGATAACTACGGTGAATTTGCCGCATTTATTCAAAGCGATCCATCGCTTCGATCTCAATTCAGTGATCTTTTCTTGGATACAGAGCATAAAAAACTTGTACCAAATGAGCATTCATCTCACGGAGAAGAACATCCATGAGTAAAATATTTTTATAACAAAGCAGGTGACGGATTTTTAGAAATCACATCGGCTTCCGAAAATAAAGTCTCATTTCGCTATGCAACAAAAGTAAAGATCGATGACAAAGAAAAGAGCTATAAGCTCAGTGGAGAGCAATTTGTAGCGAATAATGTTTCGTATTCAGTCTTAGTGAGTCGTCTGAAGCTTCTCAAAATTAATGCTCGTAGCGAAGATGATTTTAAGCCGGATGAGAAACATGACGACGAACATGGTCATGGAAAACATCTCCATGAACATGGTGGACTTGCTGGATTTTTTGGATCATGGATGCGAAATGGAATCAGTGTTTCGAATGTGGGAAATATCTTTCAAAGTGTTACTCATATGGTACAGCATAAGCTGTCACATGGGAACAAGCTCATCGAACAAGAAATGTTTTATGAATTGATGGTTCGTACACTTGGTCGATGACATCCACTTACTCGTGAAGCTCGTGTCCTTGCCGATCGTGAACGTGATAAGGTCTTCGATGATTATAAAAAAGAGTTCCAGGAAATGAAGGGTTCACTCTCTGGCGAAGTACTTCATCTCTTGGAATCAAAACATTTTGATCAGTTCAAGCTCATTGCGGCGATCTATGCCCTTGTTGAAGACAACGGTTCACTCTATGTTTGAGAACTTAAAGCATACCGCTGACAGGATGTGTTTTTTGAAAAATTAGTAGGAGATACCAATCGAGCCAAGGTACTTAAAGCAGAATATACAAAAAAGATACGTGACGCACAAGGTGCAACGATTGCGATCACTGAACTTATGCTCATCGAACAATATTTAAAATATCTTTCGGATGAGAAGATTGCTGCAATCCCTACCACGATGGGTAAGAAATTTGAAATCGCCCGAATCAATGCCTCAGAAGCACAATTTAAAAAGGGTGGTGATGAATCCGAACGTGATTTTGCTACTGCGGCCGGTCGATACAAATATGCTCTTGGCAAGATTCGTGACGGTCAACCAATTACGGCTGCTGGAGCGATAGAAAAGATTTGGGCAAAGGGATCTCCAGGGGATGCAGTTGAGATGCGTAAGCTTGGTTTTGTACTTATGATGACGGATTCTACTGAATTTATGGACCCAACAGTACTCTGAAAGATTCCATCAAGCTTTTTCCGAGGAACCAATCATCCTGAGCTCTATCTCATGGCACGTCCATGAAACGTTGATATTTTCCGTAATACCATTGCACGTCTTTCAAAAAATGATCCAGGAATGCTGGACGCGTATCTCAAGATTGAGAAAGCCAGAAAGGCACGGGCAGTACAGGACAAGGACAAAGGCATCAAAGATGCAATCGAATACGCTGAGACATTTTGGAATACTTACGGAGCGAAAATCCATAAAAAACTCTCGCTCTCCGACGATCCAGAAATCCGCTACCTCGCAGAAACAGAGCCAGCAAAATATCCAGAATATGTTGCGTATTGGAATGCTGTAAAGGGGCTCTACGAAATTGATCCTATTTCTGGGCATTCCGAAGTCGGCATCTCAAAGGACAAGATCGAATCGTATCTCGATAATCCTCCGATGATCGAGCAATTCTTCCTTAAGGCTGACGGAATTGGTCTTAATGCACGATGAGGATTCCGTAATGCGGATAGTACGAAGTATTTCCAGGCATTCCTCAAGACCTATCGTGAGGCTCGAAATTCGAATATTTTCTCTGATGGCACTAGATCAAAAGAAGAGGTAGATCAGTATCGTCTATGGCAGCTTGAGAATATTCTCAGCACACTCATGAAGTGGATACGAAACCAAAATCTCAAGCTCGATCCGGATGTATTTAACACTACACTTGATTGGGTAGAGCAGCTCGAGGATGCGGGTATTCCAATCATGGCACATTACCGCGACTACTACGACACTCTTCAGCGGAAAGAAAAATATCACTTTGCTGGCACCACGCCTCAGGATAGAGCCGCTTTCCTCTCGCCTGATGTGCAATCTAGCAAGATTCTTCAGGATAAGGTGAAGAATGTTATCTACCGAAATCAGACCGAAACAGTCTATCAAAATCTCATGCAAAGAGTCATGGATAGGACGATCGATATCCTCGATATGCCTCTTCCTAAAGTAAAAAAGCCACAAACTGCCACTATGAACCCAGAAGAACTCGAACGCTACCGTGCGTATTCTGAAAGCCAGTGAATCGCATTTGATGAAGAACTCTACATGTAATTTTATAAACCCCCGTCCAAAAGACGGGGGTTTATAAAATCCAGCAAATAAATTTACTGGACCCGCCGAACCGTTGTATCTCCATTTGTTCCCTGTGTGCAGGAAGCGGAAATCACCGAACGGATCAGATCATTCCTGAGGGTTGTCGTGGCCGGTACGGAGACCGTATCCAGCGGGCCAACCCATGAATTGCGTAGAATTGTAGAGAAAAATACGCGAGACAGATGCACTTGAACGGCAGCTCCGGAGAGTATATCCTAGCTCTTTTGGTCTTCAAGAAGAAGTGGGTAAATCGATTGACATTTAGTGAATTCAGCCGATCGTTTTGGATTTGAAAAATGGCTTGTCATTGGGGCTTTGAGAGATACAATTTTCCCCGAGTCTGGAGAAGTTCGGTGTTCAGCCACTTCGTAATCGGGTCCGAGAGATACGGAATATCCACACTCATCAAATAGCTTCAAAAAACACCCTGAGAAGGGTGTTTTTATGTTTTTGGACTATCGCTCAGTGAGGACCTCGAGATTGACTTCGAGGTTTTCAAATCATTCTCGCATGGTCATTCGAGCGTCTTCGATACCTTTTTTGTAGATCGCCTTACCAACTTCCTCGAGAACTGCATCCAAAAAATCTCAAGCGGCAATCATACCAATTTCTTCGTTTCATTCTGACCGAAAATGCGAAATGATCGCTTCACATGCGCTATAACGCTGATCTTTAGTGAGATAGTCTCACTTTCGTTGGATGCTGACCATGATTTAATATGTTATGGCGGAGAGAGGGGCGTTTCCAGAGCTTCGGATCATGTCCATCTTAGAAATTTTGTTTATTTATGTATTCAACAACTTTTTTATCTGTCATATTGTCAATCTCTATAAACAAACCTTACATCCAGTCCTTTTCCTTCTTCCACATACGAATTCTATTACGAGCATTTTTATATGGTGATGACGTATTAAGCTGAATAACTCTACCCATGGTCCATTTTGTATACCAAGGCACCCCATATAATTCTTTATTCGTTTTTCCTTCGATGAATATAAGCATGTCTCTCACAACCTTATCGTATTTTTTTAGCAATGTTTTAAAATCATCATTTTTATAATCGTCATAAAATTTTTGGGCAAGTTTTCCTAGCTCATTCCATTTGTATCCTGTTTCGGGGAAATCCGGCTCTTTTCCTTGTTCTCTAATTTTGTGCCATTTTATAACTAATTCACCCCACCCAACTAGGTATGCGATAAGGTCGCAAACACTCATCTTTGTGTCCTGGGCATGACCATGTAACTCTTTGATGCGAGTGAGTCCATCAGGGATACTGACAAGATCCTCTCTTAATTTTTGAGATGTAGATTTAATAGCTTCTACAAGCTCCTCTTTATTTTGTGGGATGCTAGTCATGTTTTTTCTCTAATTATAGACACCTCGGGCCAGAGTCCAAGTTGTTGGACTCTTAAAACGCATGTGCATTTTACCCTCGATTCGAGTTCTATCACTTTTTTCTAAAAAATACCCTCATAGGGTATTTAAGTTTCATTGATTTTTTCTGGCGGAGAGAGAGGGATTCGAACCCTCGATACCAGAGACTGGTATACCAGTTTTCGAGACTAGCGCGTTCAACCACTCTGCCATCTCTCCAGGTGTAGACTTCTCATAAAACGTCAATTTTGCGTTCAAAGCTGTGTTCCTCACTCAACGCGCATGGGTACGTCTCGCTTCGGTACGCGCTTTTCACACAAACTTGCCAGTTTCTGAGAAGTCTAAAGACTTTCTTTTGGGGATGTTTTCAAAAACAATTTACTACAGTGTGTCCTAGTGAATTGTTCAAAAACGAAGAGATTCATGCGAAGACTGAGTACCGAAGCGAAGATGTACTGGTAAGTACTTCGAGCGAGGAACGTAAAGTCTGAACGTGAATATCGAGAATTTTGAACAATTGGTGCCCTAAGCGGGGCTCGAACCCGCACTCCCGAAGGAAGAGGATTTTGAGTCCTCCGCGTCTACCATTCCGCCATCAGGGCATGTAATTCGTATCTTCAAATATTCCGCGTACCCCACTCATATGTCGCACCGACTCTTTCAGAGTTCGGATGCTCGTATTCGGGGGTATGGCTTCCATGCTTCGCAAGGTCGCACATCTACCATTCCGCCCTCAGGGCAACGTTTCCGAGAGTATCGATTATCCCTCTATTGTCAAAAGAATTGGACTTTTCGCGAGGTCATCGTACAATCTCCGCATTTCTCAAATATGAAGTTCGAACTCGACCATTTAGTAGACGAATATAACGCACTCGAAAAGTCTCTCGAAGACGGTGCGATTTATGCTGACCCAAAAAAGCTTAAAGAGGTCATGCAAAAAAAGAAGTCCCTCGAAAAATCCGTAGGACTCTATCTCGAATACCGAGGCCTCATCACCAATATGCAGGATGCGAAGGATCTTCTTGCGAACGAAAAAGATCCCGACATGATCGCAATGGCCAAAGAAGAGCTTGCAACAGGCGAAGCACGTATTTCGACGCTCGAAGAAGAGCTCAAACTCGCCCTGCTTCCCAAGGATAAAAATGATGAAAAAAACATCATCCTCGAAATCAGAGCCGGAGCCGGTGGTGACGAAGCTGCACTCTTTGGTCGCGAGCTTGCTAATGCATATATGATCTATGCGCAGGCAGAAGGATTTCAACTCGAAATCCTCGACGAAAACGGTGCGGATGTTGGTGGAATCAAAGAAATGGTCATCAAGGTTTCGGGGTACGGAGCCTATTCCAAATTTAAATTTGAAGGAGGAACCCATCGTGTTCAGCGAATTCCAGAAACTGAAAACAAAGGTCGCGTTCATACGAGTACTATCACGGTTGCAGTCATGCCCGAGGTGGAAGCTCTCGATGTTGAAATCCGTGATGAAGACCTCGATATCTCAGTATCCCGAGCCAGTGGAGCTGGAGGTCAGCACGTCAACAAGACAAATTCCGCGATCCGTATGGTGCATATGCCAACGGGTATCGTTGTAGAATGTCAGGACGAACGTTCCCAGCTTCAAAACAAGATGAAGGCCCTCGAAATCATGCGAGCCCGCGTCTACGCTATGGAAGAAGAAAAGCGCAATGCCGCACTTGGTGTTGTTCGTCTCGCACAGGTTGGAACCGGAGACCGCTCTGAAAAAATCCGAACTTATAATTTCCCACAGGATCGCGTGACGGATCATCGCATTAACGAGAGTTTCTCCAATATTCCTGCCATCATGCAAGGAAGACTCGGACACATTATCGAAGCTCTTCAAATCGCAGACCAGAGCGCAAAACTTGCACAGGCGAGTGGAGGATAAGAATAATAAAATCCTAAATAATAAAAACGCACCATATGGTGCGTTTTTATTATTTCCGAATGAGTGTTCCCTGATGGAAAGCCATTTGCCATCGTCCATCTCGGAATTTCCAAATGGAGCTTCGTAGTGATTCCTTCCGCTCACTGGTAGATATGTCTGTGAACTCTATATAGTAAGTAGCCAGCATGACATCTTCAGATAATTCGGTTATTTTAAAATCACTCATCTGGAAAGTTCGTCTGGATTCTTTTGGAACATGGTCCAGTGTATCGGCTTTGACATAAATATTTCCTGATTGTCCAAATTCAAAGAAGTCATCCGTAAGAAGTTCATTGAGTCGCTCGGTAGATCAGCGTGTATCGGGCTGTAGAAGTTCGATCTCGAGGCTTTCTATGAGCTGCGAAGTGCTTTGATTCATAAAATGTATTACTTAATTACCTGCACCATATTAAAGAATGGCATCATAATAGCGAGAACAATCACTCCAACAATCGCTCCAATGACGATGATGACGATGGGCTCCAAGAGACTCGAGAGCGATTTAACGGTTGTATCGATTTCGCGTTCGTAGCGTTTGGAGGCTTTGCCGAGCATAGCGGCGAGGGTTCCAGTTTGTTCCCCGACCTTTACGGCTGTGGAGAGTTCGATAGTGAAGCAATCGAGGCGACGAGCCGATGCTTGCATTTCTTTGCCGGTGACAACTTCTCATTTGATGCGTCTTTCGAGGTAGTCTCCGCCCATGGCGAGTGATAGGTGCTTACCGGTGCGGATATCGTGGATGAGTCCTTGAATTTCTTCCTGATAATAGAGATTGTTCGTGGCTGCGGCGACAATGTCGAGTGCTCGGTAGATCGTAATCCCAGAATCGAGCAAAATAGACAAAAATTCAGCGAAAATTACAAGAATCTTTGCTTTAATAATTCCCCCAAAGAGTGGAATCGTGAGAATGAATCGATCGACTTCTTTTCGTACTTTGGGTTCGCGGAGCGCGAGCTTGAGACCAAAACCAATTGCAGCGAATCCTACAAGCACAAAGAGTCCGTAATCCCGCAGAAAGTGCGAAGCTCCGATCACAGCAGTCGTGAGAGCAGGGAGGCTGGTGTGAGCTTCTTTATAGATTGTCTCGATACGAGGTATGACGTAGACCAGGAGGATTGTAATCATCAAAAACGCGACCATCACGATGGCAATCGGGTAGACGAGCGCACCCATAACTTTTCGTTCGAGCTCCAGAGTCTTTTCTTCTTTATTTGTGAGCGTCTGAAATATCGATCCGATTTGTCCTGTGGCGTCTCCCATTTCAAACATCGCAGCATCAAAAACCGAAAATACTTTTGGGAGATCCCGAGCAATATCTGAGAGACTTCGCCCCTTCTCGATCTCTATTTTGAGAAGCGCAGCGAGATTTTGGATGGACTTTTTCTTGGACTGAAAATAGAGAAGCTGAAGCGCTTTGATAATTGGGATTCCTGCCTCGATGAGGCTGCCGATCGTATCGAGAAAAAAGATCTTTTCTTGGCGTGAGAGCTTGATGCTCGTGGTATTTGCGGTCGACGCAATATCAACCCCAGTGGACTCGGGTTTTCTAAAGAGGGACGAAAGTCGGGCGGTGAGAGCATTCATCTGCATACAGTGAGTGTATCATGCTCGTGAAAAATTTGCAAAAACCGGAGGTCGAAGTACCATCGGGGTATTTTCCGCACTATGTTCAAGTTTTTCCACTTAAAAGAAGACGAAGAGGAGTCGCATCATGGCGATGGCCATATTCATATTGAGCACTCGGACGAAGAGCTTCCGGATGCTGATGTGGGGCAGGTTGCGCTCGATATTCTCGACCTCGAAGAAAACATCACCATCGTTGCACCGCTTGCGGGAGTGGATATCGCTGATATTGATATTACTGTCACTCGCAATATTCTGACGATTTCTGGTGAGCGTGTTCGCCCTGATGTCTATGCACAATCAGGACGTATTTTGGTAGAAGAATGCTTCTTTGGGCCATTTTCACGCTCGGTCATTCTTCCTGAAAACCTCGCGTTTAATAAGATACATGCAACCATGGAGAACAATCTCCTGACCGTCAGCGTTGCAAAACTCACATTCCCATCAAAGACCATCAAGATTAACAAGCTCGAATCATAATGTTTGGCCAAGGCAGCAATAAAGCACTCACAAAAAGGGGTATCAAAAAAATGGATGCCCTCGTCACTGGACTCATCCTCGGTGGTATCGTCGCATCGATTTATGGTATCAAAAAATCGGACCAAGCAGTAGAGCAGGCTAAAGAAAAAATCCTCCAAGAATCCGATAAACACAGCATTGGTTCCGTTCTCCGTATGCTCGTCTTCGGTGTTGAAAAGCCAAAAAAAGAAGGTATCATCAAGCGGATTTTTTCTCGATTTTTCCGTAAATGAAAAGACTAATACGATTCGTATTTTGACTTGCGACCACACTTTTTGGTGTGTTGCTCGCTGGTTTTTTTGTGTTTCATGCATTTGCCGCTCCAAAGCTCGAGAGCAAGTATTCAGGTCAAATCACTCAGTGTTTAGAAGCAGTGAAAAGCGGAAACCCCCGCAATATCGAGAATTTTGTTTGTCCAGAATGAGTCAAGCTGCCGCAGGATATTGCCTATCAAGTTGTCCTCGATCTCGAGTTCCAAAAAATCGACAAAGAAATCAAACAAGAACTCAAGCAATTCCAGCAAACCAAATCAAAGGATGTACTCGCAATGAGTACAAAAATCAAAAACTGGTTCGATCTCACAAGTCCAAGCCCCACCTATTTTAAGCGCTATCTCAAGGTCTGTTCGGACCTCGAAACTGCAGGAAATCCACTCAGAGAAACCATCGCTTCATTTTCGGGAGGAGTCACAACGGATGGTGCTACGCCGGTATTTTTGCAAGGCGGCAATCAGTGTCAAGGTCTCGCACAAACCAAGATGAATGCTTACCGTGACATTGCTCTCCTCATTGCGACGAGCAATGTAGTGACGAGTTATTCTAATGATACTGCGTCATTCACTACCAAGCTCAAGGATCAATATGAGAATTTTTTGACCGAGTGGATGATCTATATCGGTGAACTTGCTCGTATTAAGGATAAATGGCCTTCAAAGACCAAGATTCAAAACCATTAAAATCTGGACGTATTATCGATTTTTGAGATTCCAAATCCTTCAATGAAACACACCGAAATCCTCGCGCATTATGCAATTAACGCCAAAAAATCTCTCGGCCAGAATTTTTTGATCCAGGATGGCATCCTCGAAAAAATTGCAGGAGTTGCGAGTATTGCTGGTAAAAATGTCATAGAAGTCGGACCAGGATACGGTGCTCTCACCGAAAAACTCCTCGAACAAAATCCAAAAAAACTTACCCTCATCGAATACGATCCAAATATGGTTCGCATCCTGAGAGATCGTCTTGCACGCGGCGATATCCGAGTTCCTGAGGGTACTGAGCTCGAGATTCTCGAGCAGGATGTGCTCACGTATGATCTCATTCAAGAAGCCGTTGTTATAGCGAACATTCCGTACTATATTACTTCGCCAATCCTCTTTAGGTTTTTTTATCAGACAACGGTGCGTCCGAGTGAGATGGTTATCCTCATGCAGCGCGAAGTGGGCGACAAAATTCGACTCGCGAGCGGTTTTAAACCATCATATTTTTCACTCTATTGTTCGCATGCTTGTGAATCTGTCTCCGAGATTATGCGAGTTGCTCCAGGTAATTTTATCCCTGCGCCCAAGGTCGAGTCGAGCGTTCTTCATTTTGTAACGAGACCAAAGGGATCTCTCGAATTCGACACCAAGTTTTTGAAGGTGCTCTCGGTGGGATTTCTCCATCCACGCAAATTTTTGAGTTCCAATTTGGTTTCTGGACTTGGTGCTTCAAAGGAGCTTGTCACTTCTCTTTTTGAAAAACTCCAAATTTCGCTCCAAGCGCGTCCAGCAGAATTAGATCTAGAAACTTGGAGAGCATTGTCAGAGAGTGGGATATAGTCTCAAAATGTTCGTAATGAGCAGATGAAAATAACTCAAAATACCCATATAAGACTTTTCTTTATGGGTATTTTTGTCTATACTGTCGTGCTATGAAAAAATTCAAACTCCACTCAAAATACCTCCCAACTGGTGATCAGCCAAAGGCGATAGAAGGCCTGGTTGATTCGATCAATGCAGGGAATAAATACCAAACACTTCTCGGAGTTACCGGCTCGGGGAAGACTTTTACGATGGCGAATATTATTGAACGATTGCAGCGTCCAACGCTTGTTTTGGCACATAACAAAACACTCACTGCGCAGCTCGCCCAAGAATTCAAAGAATTTTTTCCGGACAATGCGGTGCATTATTTTGTGTCGTATTACGACTACTATCAGCCAGAAGCCTTCGTCGTAAAGACCGCAACCTATATCGAAAAAGAATCCACTATCAACGAAGAAATCGACCGTCTTCGTCATGCTGCGACTGAGAGCCTGCTCACGAGACGAGATGTTATTATTGTGGCTTCGGTTTCGTGTATTTATGGTATCGGTGAAGTGGCGGAATATCAGGGGCACACGATCGGATTTACTAAGGGGAAGCAATATAGTATCGAGACAATACTCGGACAATTGGTATCTCTGCAATTCAGGCGCTCTGGAGCAGATTTTAAGCCAGGAATGTTCCGTGTTATGGGTGATACGCTCGAGATATTTCCATCATCGAGCGAACATATTTTAGTGCTCGATTTTTTTGGAGAAGAACTCGAACGAATCCTCTGGAAAGAAGCTCTCACAAATATGCCAATTGAGACGGTAGATACGGTGACAATATTCCCTGCAAAGCACTTTGTTGCATCACCAGATACAGTTGCTGAGATGGTGCCTCTGATACGCGCAGAGCTCGAAGAGCGCGTAAAATTCTTTAGAGAAAATGGCAAACTCCTAGAAGCTGAGCGCATCAAAATGAAGACCGAATATGATCTCGAAATGCTCCAAGAAGTTGGATATGTAAATGGGGTCGAGAACTACTCGATGTATCTCTCCAGACGAAGTCCTGGTATGACGCCAAGTACGCTTTTAGATTTCTTCCCAAAGGACTATCTCACTTTTATCGATGAGTCGCATATTACGATTCCTCAGATTGGCGGAATGTATGCAGGTGACCGTTCTCGCAAGATGAATCTCGTCGAATATGGATTCCGTCTCCCGTCTGCACTCGAAAATCGCCCTCTACAATTCCCAGAATTTGAGCAAAAAATCGGCCAGGCTGTCTTTGTTTCTGCAACTCCATCCAAATACGAAGCCGCCCAGGAATGTGGGATATTTGAACAGATTATCCGACCGACGGGACTTCTTGATCCGATCATTGAGATTGAGGACATGGAGCACATGGTTGACTCTATCATGCAACATCTTGTCGAGACACGAGCGAGAGATGAACGTGCGCTTATTACCACGCTCACCAAAAAATCGAGTGAAGAACTTGCAGAATATCTAGCAGGCAACGGGATCAAAGTCCGCTATCTCCACTCCGAAATCGAAACCATCGAACGCCTCGAAATCCTTCGTGATCTGCGTCTCGGAAAAATCGAAGTAATCGTTGGAGTTAATCTTCTACGAGAAGGTCTCGACCTACCAGAAGTTTCGTTCATTGCGATTTTGGATGCCGAAAAGATCGGATTTTTGCGATCCACCTCAGCTCTTCTACAGATCGTCGGTCGTGCCGCGCGTAACTCAAATGGAAAGGTAGTGATGTATTCTCATCAAAAGAAGCTCTCTGCTGCGATGGTAGATGCTATTGGTGAAACAAATCGACGTCGTGAAATCCAGCATAGCTACAATCTCGAGCATGGTATTACTCCTACAACAATCATCTCGTCAATCAAAGAGCTCAGCCTCAAAGGTAAAAAAACCGATGATCTTGCCGAAACAACCGGCGAAAAACTCGAGACTCAAATCAAACGATTCGAACTCGAAATGGACGTCGCCGCTTCCAATCTCGACTTTGAACGAGCGGGTGAAATCCGAGATGTGCTCATTGAACTCCGCAGAAAGAAAAAAGGCCTGTATTAGGCCTTTTTTCTTTCGAAATCTAAAATCCTCTATCCTATTCGTTCATCTATCTGGATGTGGGGCAAGTATTTTGCAAGACTCTAGACCAGAAGACTATTTCTACAGGTAGAAATAACGAATCAATCTAAGCCACCTGTTTTGCTCTAACGCTCATATGCTGCGAGTGTGTCAAAAATATCTTTTGAAAGAACTCTAAATGAACCATGAAGAGATTCTGTTAGCTTTTTAGGATCGTCAAAATCAAGCTCGGTAAGCATTACTATTTCGAAAATTGACCATTCTGGCATTGTATTTTCGTTTACCCACTTCACACCTTTCAATTTTTCCCAGTAACTAATCTGAACATCCTTTGTTTGTCCAAGTAGCCAAAGCTCAAAGTGTGCTTGATGGTGATTAAGTACGATAGCTAGCTTAAGCTTGCGCTTTTTGAGGTAGTCATTTTGTAGATAAAAATAAGTGAAATCTATATAGCCATGCAGTACGCTTGTTACTGAGTACTCACCTATATACGTTTTGAAAAAATCAGTTCTAAGATTTTGAACAATAGCGACCAAATTTTGGTAGGTTTTTTGTATCTCTCCGCTCGCGAAAGCATCTTTATAGGCAGATATCCGAGCATTTAGACTTTTACCTGACATTATCTGCGTCCCATGACTTCATCCAGCACATGACTCGGCTTTTAATTCGGCCTCAAAAACGGCTCTTGCGAGGTCTTCCTCCTTGGGGAGTTGATTTAAATCAATTTTTCCGTTGCGAGACCGAGAGTGATTGGTTCAGTTCATGCGGGTGATTTTAGGATTTGAACGAAGTTTAAGTCAAAAAAAAGATACGTCAAAAAACTCTCATCCACTTCTACTTCTCAATCAATCTTCTCACTGAAACATTCACTCGATCAATGTAGATCATCCTCTTGAAGAATCAGAAATACCGATTAATCGCCTTTCTACTATGCCTCAATAATTCACTCGTTTTCGTCGCATTCATGTCTATGTAAAAATGCTCGATGATTTTATTCTTGATTACCTATTCACCACATCAACCATATACAGCGCTTCTCCTACAGTGATATTTTTGTCTGGCTGGAAATATCGAGCCGCAAATTGATCGAGCCATGCAAAGCTATATTTCATTCGAAGTGTCGTAATGACGTCTTTGTAGTCTCACTGCTCGTCCATCAAGACGCTCGTCTTATTTTTAATGAGCCCAGTCCCCACACTCTGGAGTAGGAGTTTTGAGAAGCTTCCGCGCGTCCATTTTTGATCAGGGAGATTTTTTGTTTGATTGATGAAGACCCCTAAGAGATTCATAGCACCAGCTCGTTTGAGCTTGTCACCACCGGCTTTAAGAACACGATATGAGAGTACACGCTTGAGCATCTCTACGGTATCTGAGGTAGTCATCTCTTTAGCTTCGTACGCATAGCCACCCATTGTTTTCCACCAATTGCGCTTGAGTCCAGAGAGGATTGCGTCGTAGTAAATATTACGCTTATCGAGTCCAGTTGGAGGCTTGACGGTGATCGTGCGACTCTTTGTCTCAGTTTTTTGCCCGAGCTTTGTTACGGTAAAGACTATGGGCTCTGAATCGAGCGCAACAATCTTGCCTTTAAAATACCCGCGGAAGCTGTCATTATATCCAAATTCGATCTGTTCTGCTACTAACAGAGGATTACAGACTTCAGAATTACTCTTTGAGAGATTGCAGAATTTTGCCTTACCTTTGAGGATATTGATCTTGTATCGAGTTTGATATGGTGTATCGGTCAAATATGAGCCAAACTTGGTTTTTGGAACTATGAAGAGGTTGGATTCGGAGGCAAGATTCAGCGTCTTTGCGACACGGATCTCAACGCTCTCGGGTTCGAGTTTTTCACCCTTTTTGACTACATATATTGTACGTTTTCCGAGGACGGTTTTGCCGAGTGAAAAGGTAATATCGTAGGTTCCAGTTTTGTTCGCGATGATGGTAAAATCGCGAGTTCCACCATCGAGTGCAATAATGCTCTCAGGGAAGACTGTGAGCGCCTTCTTATCAAAGCTGATCTTGAGTCCGGCTTCGGGGAGATTACCTTTTGGCGCCTTGCCGTTTGGATCTCGGACAGAGAGATTTGTGGTGATGCTTTTACCGGCTTCGAGATTGAGTCCATCCGGTGCGATGGCTATGTCGATGGTAAATCTTTGGAGGTATTCTGCCGCTTCGTCGTCGATGATTTTTTGTCGAGATTCGATGCTATTTGGATTGATGATGACCGGTGGCTTCTCTTTGATTTGATCGATGGTTCCTTGTGTTGGTGGCACGGTCGCAAGATTGCCCGTCTCGAGGAATACAATCGGATCGATCGTATTTTTTGTGAGATCATCGCGACATAGTCCCTTATTTACAGCCTTGAGTTCGTCTACTCATTTGGCGCACGTAAAATAGTAGTATGGATGACTCTGGGGAGTAATATCGATCTGAAAATGAAGATGATTTCCATACGAATTTCCGGTATTTCCAACGCCTCCGATGGTTTGTCATTTGGTGACAATATCACCTTTTTTGATGTCGATTTTCGAGAGGTGAGAGTAGTTTGAGTAGATGACAGTTTTGTCTACGAGCGTATGTTTGATCGTTACGGTATTTCCCCAACCACTAACATTGCCTGCAGTGACGACCGTTCATTCTCCGATGGCGATGACAGGAGTTCATTCCGAAGTCGCAATATCGACTCCCTGATGACTTCCAAATCCACTATCCCAACCATAGTCATAGGTTGCACCCCAAAGCACGCTATAGATGCGACGATAGGTAGTATCATTTTTGTATTTTGCGTAATCGGCTCACACGATCCGTGGAAGTGGCATTTTACAGTCTTCTCCCAGCTCGCTCCAGGCCTGACGCTTGCAGGTAGTTTTGGAAATCTGATTGAACGGATAGCCAAAATCTGATGCTGCAAATAACTGATCTGATGATCAAATAAGCATTAAACATCAAGTGAGAACGAGGAGGCTTTTTTTCATGAATTTTTTAAAAGAGGTCAGTATAGACCTCTTGTTTTGACTGTAAAATTGATGTGTGTGATTTTCGTGCAAAGACCTCAGAAACCTAGGATAGATCATATTTTGTGCGAAGCTCTTCGAGATTGTTGAGTTGTTTTTGAGTGCGTTCTTTTTTGGCGGTTTCTGTGTTATAGGTGTGTTCTCGGTAGAGTCGCTCAGTAAAGGTGAGATAGTTGTGGAGCACGAAATCAGGAGTCTGTTCACTCAGCTCCACGGCGTAACGCTCAGTCTTGCTAATGCCGTCATTGCGACCGAGATTGTCGAGATCAGCATCTTGGATAATGCCCTCAAGAAGCGTATTGGGTTTGGCAAAAAGTACCGTGGCCATGATGATACCTTCAACTTTTTTGATACGTACTTCAGGATGTCCTTTTGACTCGAGCCACTCGCGTGCCATGCGGGCTCCGATAATTTCATTTTTGTTGTATTCGACGACAAAACCTACGTCGTGGAAGAGGGCACTGATGAGCAGATCTGCCATGTCATCTTCGTTTATGTTCTCGGCAATTCCGAGCTCTTTTGCTCGTCTATAAACATCGAGCGTATGCGCGATGTTGTGATATGGAAAATGATTGACCTTGCGCAAAAGCGAGATGACGTGCTTATAGGCTTCGACAATTATTTTTTGTCCGATCATCGAGAAAAATTATGTAAATTTATTCGTGAATACTAGCATTTTCTCCCAGAAGCACAAACCTTTTGACTTTCGCCCGCGATTTGCTACGATGAAAACTCGTTTTTTACCCGTATCAAAGCGACAAATGGCAGGAAATGAAGAAATGAATATGCGACTCTCCAAATTGGAGCGCATGCGAAAGATGGGAGTTCAGGTCTATCCTCAGACATATGCGAAAAAACACACTGTTTCGAGCATCCTTGCACGATCAGGGGATTTTCGTGAGGTAGAAACTGTCCTCGCTGCACCAAGTCTTGATACCTCGACTGCGGGACGCATCGTCCTTTTTCGTTCGTTTGGTAAGATTGCATTCGCACATTTGCAGGATGATACCGGTCGCATCCAAATCATGTTCGCCAAAGAAAACTGCAAGATCCGAATAGACTGAGAGCTTCATGATTCAGTTATCGAAAATGGTGAACCGATTTCGGCATTTAAATTTGTCGAAAAACTCCTCGATCTTGGTGATTTTATTGGTATCGAGGGTGAATTATTCCGCACACACAAAGGAGAGCTCACAGTATTCGTCTCAGAGTTTACTTTCCTCGGGAAGTCACTTCGTCCACTGCCCGAAAAATTCCATGGAATTGCGGACAGTGAGCTCAAATATCGTGAGCGGTATCTCGATCTGATTACCGATGAGAGCGCGATGAAGCGATTTAAATTTCGCTCTGATCTTATTCGCACGCTTCGTGAATTTTATTGGTCAGAAGGCTTCACTGAAATCGAAGGTCAAGTCCTCACCAATGCTGCTACGGGTGCCGCTTCTAAGCCATACTTAACACATCAAAATGCACTCGATGTGGATGTTTTTCTCCGAATTTCTCACGAAATCCCGCTCAAGCTCATGAATATCGCCGGAATGGAAAAGATTTTTGAGCTCGGCAAAGCATTCCGCAACGAGGGCCAGGATCCATCACATCTTCCAGAACACACGCATCTCGAACACAATGCGAACTATTGGACCTTCCGCGACAATATCGCCTTCACAGAAAAGATGTTTGATTACATCTTTGATACACTCGATCTGGATCGTCAGCGAAAAATCCTCAACAAGCATGATGAACTCGTCGATGTAGACTTCACTACGCCATGGGCAAAAGTCGATTACATCGAGCTCGTAAAGGCGGACACTGGACTTGATGTGAGTACGTACACCGATGTCGAGAAGCTCCGCGCGGATATTGCTGGGCAGGGGATCGAGATCGAAGGAATGGACAAGATGGGGCTTACAACACTCATCGACTATCTCTACAAAAAGATGTCACGTCCAAAGATCATCAACCCAACCTTCCTTTACAATTATCCAATCCAGCTTAAGCCGTTTGCTCGTCGCAATGACAGCAACCCTGAGCATGCGGATGCCTTCCAGCTCGTAATCAATGGATGGGAACTCATTAATTCGTATTCTGAGCTCGTTGATCCCATTGACCAAGCAGAACGATTTGTCGCCGGTGAAAAAGCCGCAGCAGAATGAGACGAAGAAGCCATGACCGGCGACGCCGAATTTATAAAAGCCATGGAATACGGCATGCCACCTATCTCAGGATGGGGAATGGGTGTTGATCGCCTCGTAGCCTTCCTCACTGAGCAGAATAATCTCCGTGATGTGACGCTGTTTCCGCTGATGCGACCAAGGAATGAAATATAAAAAGAGCCTTCGGGCTCTTTTTTGTTACTTGACGAAGGTATTGTGGTTGCCTATAGTTAGCAAATATTCATCCCCTTGTGTATGTCTAAGAAAATCAGTCACATGCATGACTATCTTGTTGTCCATGTTCCTGCTGTTAGTCCAAATCTTCGTATAAAGGAAAATGTTCGAGAACATCAAGCACTTGCAGAAAATATCCAAGTCATATCAGGCAATACTCGCCACAAAGTTATATTTGTAGTTGAGTGAGCTGCTCGCATAGACGAACAGCTCATGGAAAAAAAAGAATCACAGCAAATCCGCAACGGAGAACTTGTAAATAGGGCAGTCGGTGAAATCGAACAGTTTAAATACTGGGGAAAGATTTTTTCAGATGCACATATCCGGCTTTGAAATACATATTTTCCAGATATGTCCGTGAGTAGTTGAATTGCAGAACAGGTTCGGAATTTTAAAAACCAGGTGGATGCCGTGCTCGATGCATGAATTACCCCGCTCATACTTGCGAAAGATACAGATGTTATTGGAGATATCTGTGAGCTATTTCGCCCAAAAAATATCTACTGTATGATCAACGGAATGTCGCACAAGAATAATACCCCACATAAGACAATTCATACAGAACATCTAAAGGATCGAGAAATGCATGCAGCAATGCAAAATGTGCTTTGAGAAATTGGAGAGGGGCAGATATTTCGCAATCAAATACTCGCACTTCTCCAGGCTGATACAATTAAGAGAGCTACATTCTTTGATGGAATAAATTCCACGCTCATAGAACATGTTGAGGAATCAGCAAGTACCTGAATTACTTTCTTGGCATAAAAAAACTCCCCGAGTGATCGGGGAGTTTTTAATACTACTCTTCGTCTTCTTCGAACTTCACTCCGCGCTCTGCACGGATTTTTTCAGTGATGTTGTTTGGAACCTGGTTGTAGTGTCCGAATTCCATAACGTAGGTTGCTCGACCCTGAGACATAGATCGGAGGTCTGTAGAGTATCCGAACATTTCAGAGAGTGGAACGAAGGCCTTGATGATCTTCGCCATTCCTCGCTCAGTCATTTCAGTGATCTGACCACGCTTTGAGTTGAGGTTTCCGAGAACGTCTCCCATGTATTCTTCAGGAGTGTTGACTTCAACCTTCATGATTGGTTCGAGGAGGGCTGGTTTTGCCTTTCCTGCGGCACCACGGAATGCCTTGATCGCTGCGAGTTGGAATGAGAGTTCATTCGAGTCAACGTCGTGGTAGCTACCGAATGTAACAGTTGCTCGTACGTCAACGATTGGATATCCAGCAATAAGACCACGTGAGTAAGCCTTCTTGAGACCCTTTTCGATACCTGGGATGTATTCCTTAGGGATCACACCTCCGACAACCTTGTTCACGAATACGTTTTCTTCAGCGAGACCTTCTGGATCTGCTGCGCGCATTTCAGGAGTGATTGGCTCGAATGTCATGATAACGTGTCCGAACTGTCCTCGTCCTCCAGACTGCTTCTTGTGTGTTCCATCCTGATCTTTAACGGCCTGAGTGATGGTTTCGCGGTATGCTACCTGTGGAGCACCAACGTTGGTTTCTACCTTAAATTCACGACGCATTCGGTCAACGATGATTTCGAGGTGAAGCTCTCCCATACCCTGGATGATCGTCTGGTTTGTTTCAGCGTTTGAAGAAACACGGAATGAAGGATCTTCTTCAGCAAGCTTGTTGAGGGCCATACCCATTCGCTCCTGGTCAGCCTTTGTCTTTGGCTCAACTGAGATAGAGATAACTGGCTCAGGGAAGATCATTCGTTCGAGGATCACTGGCTTCTCTGGATCACAGAGAGTGTCTCCCGTCTTTGTATCCTTGAGTCCGATAACGGCTCCGATATTTCCGGCTGGGATTTCGTCGATTTCAGTTCGCTGGTTAGCGTGCATCTGGAGGAGGCGACCAATACGCTCCTTCTGTCCAGAAATTGGATTGAATACGTAAGAACCTGACTTGAGAGTACCTGAGTAAACACGTACGAAAGTAATACGACCTACGAATGGGTCAGTCATGATCTTGAACGCGAGAGACGAAAGTGGCTCATTCGCTTCCTGCTTGAATGTAACAACCTTTGATTCGTCATCTGCATCAACTCCACTGATTGTTCCTTCCTTAACGTCCATTGGTGAAGGAAGATAGTTAACAACTCCGTCGAGAACGAGCTGAACTCCCTTATTCATGAGTGATGATCCACACATGAGGAGGTAGATTGAGTTGCTGACAACTCCCTTGCGGAGACCTGCCTTGATATCCTCAGTTGAGAGTGTTCCTGCATCGAAGAACTTATTCATAAGTGCATCATCCTGTTCTGCTGCCTTTTCGATAAGAATAGCGCGCATCTCATCAACCTTTGCGTTGTAAGATTCAGGAATTGGCATTTCGATTACCTGTTCTCCCATCTTTCCTTCGAACTTGTACGCCTTGCGGTCAACGAGATCGATAATTCCAGAGAATTCAGACTCTTCACCAATAGGAAGCTGAATAGCTACTACCTTATTTGGTCCAGTAAGACGGTCCTTGATAGACTGGAGAGTCATCTCGAAAGATGCACCTGTCTTGTCCATCTTGTTTGCGAATGCAATACGTGGAACATTGTACTTGTCAGCCTGCTTCCAAACGGTCTCAGACTGTGGTTCTACACCCTGTGATGCGTCGAATACTGCAACTGCTCCATCGAGAACACGCATAGAACGCTCAACTTCGATTGTGAAGTCAACGTGCCCTGGGGTGTCGATGAGATTGAGCTGAATACCCTTCCATTCAGTTGTAGTAGCAGCTGAAGTAATAGTAATACCTCGCTCCTGCTCCTGAGCCATCCAGTCCATTGTAGCTTCTCCATCGTGTACTTCTCCGATTTTGTGAGACTTACCAGAGTAGAAAAGAATACGCTCCGAAGTAGTTGTTTTTCCGGCATCGATGTGGGCACAAATACCGAAATTTCGGATATTTTTTAGGTCCTTGGAAATGGCCATACAGTAAAAAGAAGAATAAAAAAAGTCAGTCCGTAAAAATGACGCGTGTATGATAGAGAAAAGGGGGGTGAAGTCAAATGGAAAGGCCTGACGCAGTCACGTAGGTTTGACTTCCCGAAACTTGGATGTATAAATCCCCCGTCGCACAACAAAATTGGGAGGTCGACATGCAAAATCTTAGTCTGGCTGTTGTAGGAAACTTTCTGTTCGTGTGTGCATTCTTTGCACTTATGGGCGGTCTCACGGGGGATCTCATTGTTGAAGCATTCTTTGAGAATCTTGCATACAAAAAAACATCCAAAACAAAATGGAGTCAGGAAATCAAAACAAAAGTCATACTTGGTGTATTGATTTTTGTACTGGATTTTTGGTTCTACATAGACTATAAACACACATTACTATCGGCGATACACTATGGTTTATTGCTCAATATTGGATTATCGCACGTTGTCATCATTAGCTGCTGCTTCGCAAAAATAATCCATACTCACTTCGCCGAGCGAAAAAGGCATCGTCTGCACCGATGGGGAGATTAATGCCAATTGTATCACTTTAAAAAACGGCCTTCTGGCCGTTTTTTACTTGACGAAACTCCAGTTTTCTATACCCTCTTGGCACTTTGTATTTGCCAATGTAGCTCAGCGGTAGAGCACAGGATTCATACCCCTGCGGTCGGTGGTTCAACTCCACTCATTGGCACCATTTGATTTGATTTTCCCGAAATTCCACTACAATGTGGCGCGTCGGAATATATCGCGGAGTAGAGCAGTGGTAGCTCGCAAGGCTCATAACCTTGAGGTCGTTCGTTCGATTCGAACCTCCGCAACCATATACAATTCAACAAAAAACTGTTCACCCCTAGGTGAACAGTTTTTTTAAATCTTAGTTTTTTGCAGTTTTTGTTCCGTACTATAAAATGCTCGAAAATAACCGATGTACTGCCCATGGATCCAACTGCTCATACACAAAAAACCTTTAATTCGCTTGCAAGTGAGTATGACTCATCACTTATTGTGCGAAATTTTCAGCGTCCGATCCAGCAACTAACAATAGAGCAGTTAGGCATCAAAAAATGAATGACCATATTGGACGTTGGATGTGGAAGCGGTACTGGGCTCTTAGATCTAGCTGAACTCCTTGAATGATCTGGCAGGATTGTCGGTATAGATATCTCTCAAGAAATGGTACGCGAAGCTCAGAAAAAGATATCAACGAGCAAATACCAAAATATTGAAGTGGTTCATGGTACTGTCTTTGATTTGCAAGATATTACATTCGATGCCATAGTGACTTCAAATGCCTTCCATCATTTTGATGATCAGGCAGCTGCCATTGCACAGATGTACGCTCTTTTAGATATAGGAGGTACGCTGGTGCTTGAGGAGTTTTGTAATGATTACATACTCACAAAATGTATGGATATCACCTATAAACTACTAGAAAAATGACATATTGGGAGCATGACCTCATCAAAGCTCGTACATCTCTTCGAGAATGCAGGTTTTGAAAATGTGCATCTTCAGAAGAAGCTCATAAACAAACTCCTCTGAATTATGATAGCTCAAGGATATAAGACATAGTCTGCAATTCAAAAACCATAAAAAAGAGCATCCGTGAGATGCTCTTTTTCGACTTACCCCTTTAAAATAAGTCATTTCCTTCTTCTTTCTACAAAAACTTCTTTTTCGACATGGTCTGCCGGTATGCCTTTAGCCTTGATGGTTGGAGGATTCTGGTAAAACTTTATGAATGCGCCTATCAGGTGATAGTGCAGTGCGAATACAATGAGCGGAGATACCAATTCGACCACCATTGAAGTGATCATTTTGAATGGTAGCCAGTAGGTATAAAGGGCTATCCATCCTGCCCAGACCAGACTCATTACCAAATAGTACTTGGAGACTGGTGAGGATGCGGCAGCTTCGGTGCTGATGGTGCGAAGATAATATACGCTCGCGCCATCAGTTTGTTTTACCTTGATGCCCTTTTGATTGGGGTGTATCACGGTGTCGGTTGTGATACTTGCAATATATTCACCCCAAAATATTCCGTGGATTAGGCAGACGGTCATACCTAAAAACAGATATGGCCTTCCTGCTTCTGTAAAATGCAGGATGAGGCATGCTATTGCTGGTGCTATGCTCAAAAAAATCTGTGCATTTTTTGGATCGCTTTTGATCCATTGGTTGAGAAAACTCATTTTGTTTGCCTCCTTTTGATCCTTCGGAATGAAAGATTTGAATGATTCTACCTAATTACAGACATTGTCAATAGACGTAATTATACCTCAGTCTTCTTGTATTTCATACCAAAAGCATTGAGTTGAGTAATAATTCCTTTAATCTCTTTGCCGTGTTCAGTGAGGCTATAGGAGACCTTTGGTGGGACGGTTGCTTCGACAGAACGGATGACAATACCATCAGCCTCGAGTTCTCGCAGTGACTGGATGAGCATTTTGTCCGTAACTTTCCCGAGGCTTCGTTTGATGTCGCCGTAGCGCATCACGGGTTCGTTGATGAGATGCCAGAGGAGGGGCATCTTCCATTTGCCTCAGAGTACACTGAGCGCCAGAACAACGGGACAATAGAATGAGCGATCGCAAATCTCAAAAACTTCAGATTTTTTTTTATCAGACTCTTTGGTTGTAAACATAACTATCTTTTAAGTATGTATATTACTTTTTTGTAAGTACTTGTACTTTATATATTAACTATATAATGCAAGTCGTAAATTTTAATACACATATATGAAAAGAAATATTTCACCAGAAGTTCTCCTCGAAACCCTTAATGCTCGTTATGCGACAAAACAATTCGATGCATCTCAGACGATCTCCGATGAGGACCAGAATGTTCTCCTCGAATCTCTTCGCCTCGCACCATCATCGTATGGTCTCCAGCCATGGAAATTTATCGTAGTACAAAATCCAGAGTTCCGCACATCGCTTCGTGCAGCCTCTTGGAATCAAGGTCAGGTTGAGGATGCTTCACTTTTTGTAGTGTTTACTACACTTAAAAAAGTAGATGAAGCATATGTTCAAAAATATATCGAAAGCACAGCACAGATTCGTGGAATGGATCCATCAGTGCTTGATGGCTATCGTGATATGATGATCGGAGGTGTTGTTAATAATCCACGAGATCATCTCGCATGGACTCAGAAGCAGTCATATATCGCTATGGGATTTCTTGGTCTCAGCGCCGGACTCCTCGGGATCGATGCCGTTATGATGGAAGGAATCAGCCCAGCTGACTACGATAAAATGCTTGGTCTTGAAGGATCAGAATATACAACTGTAGCTGCAGTAGCTCTCGGTTACCGACACTCAGATGATCAGACTGCGCATTATAAAAAGACTCGCTTTGATGCAGCTGAAGTCATCGAAGTTCGCTAAAAAGTATGAGACGCAAAAAGAGACAGGAAATTTCCTGTCTCTTTTTTACTGCGCAGTCTGGTGACTGGAGGCACGACTAATAACTATGCACAGAGAATTCAACCCCATGCATATTTACTATATTTTTAATCTGAGAAAACGTGTTCTCTTGAGTCCAATGTGATCCATTTTTGGTCTCAGCAAGTGAACTCGCGCGTACAGATGCAAAAAAGGTATTTGGTGTGTTGTGCATAGTTTTTTGTTTAAGTGCCTGCCTATTTCAATATATATTTTTTGGAGCACAAGTCTTATTGCAAAGAATATTTTGTAATCTGCAAGTCAGGGGTGTTGCTCCTTGGCTGGATGTATGGTAGCATATTTTCATGGAAATTTCACAAAAAGTCCGCACAAATGCGGCAATCAGCTACTTTTTTCTCGGTTTTCTCTTCTTGCTGGCACGAAAAAACCCCAATTTTTCTGAGCCATTTGTTCGCTCTCACGCAAAGTCGGCGACCAAGTTGCATCTCTTGTTCATAGGATATATCTTTTTGCACCAGATATTTTTGTCCAGACTCCTGGCTATCACACTGCCATTTTTACCAATCCGGATTGATCGAATCTTGATCATCATGGTTTTTGCATACATCTTCACCTTGTTGTTCATCGGGGCATCTCGAGCCTTTGCTGGTAGAGACTCGACGGGAATATTTTCGTTTGATCTTGGACTGACTTCTGAGAGTCTCAATGGAGTGTACGTCCAAAACGAATCTGAAATGATCCGAAGTATTCTCTCATTTGTGCCATTTATCGGCCCGTTCATCTATGAACATCTCCAGACTCCACTTACACGAGTAGGGGTTCGAATCTCTGGCCTGATGAGTATTTTACTCGTATTTCTCTTTGTGTTTTCGAGAGGTGAGAGTACGATTCTCTCGATTCTCTTCTTTTTTGTTGTACTCTTGGTGAGTGTCGCAAGTCTCTTGTTTTTGGGGAAGAGCGTAGAATTTCTCTCGTTTTTTTACTGGATTCCTTCACTTGAATGAATTGCGAGAGTTATGCGTACGATTCCGATCTATTTGAGAGATGTGATGTCAGCAGTTGTTGGCAAAAAGGACCATCTCAATTTTCATGCACGACTCATCGAGCGAGAGCAGTTGGATAATGCGACAGAAGCACAGCTCGTAGCCTTTTTTGATGGACCTACGGGGCCATTCTCGCCGTATCTGATTTATGTGCCATTCATCAATCTTATTTATATCGTTCGATTCTTTGTGCCTGGCAAAAGTCCCTATGTGCTCGCTATCGGACAGGGAATGGTGCTCACTATTTTGGTGGCAGTTGCAGCATATTTTTATGGCTTTTTTGATCCAATCCTTACTATTGCGCTCCTGCCAATTGCTCTCTGAATGGCGACTATTAAGACTCGACCATTTTACAGAATACCTGTCCTATACGAGCTTTCAGCACTTCTCTCATTTTTATCATTTGGACTCATTGCTGGTACGAAATCCTTCCAGCAAAAATCTAGGGAAGAAAAGAGTGTGAGTTATACGGTGTAATAAAAAAACATCCCTGAGAGGGATGTTTTTTTATGTCGTAATCTATTCTTTCTATTACTTCGTCAAAATCGCCTTAATGCGTCGTACTCCAGCGCTTGAGGATTCTTCTTTTTGGATCTTGAAGTGGCCCATGGTGATAGAAGTTTCTACATGTGGACCGCCACAGAGTTCTTCGGAGTAGACAACTCCATCGCCTCCTTGCATCTTGTAGACCGTAACGACTTCAGGATATTTTTCCCAAAATGCACCTTCGACACCGCGGGATTTTGCAGCTTCTTTGTCTTCCTCGCTGATCGAAACACTCAGTCCAGAGTCGATAGCCTTATTGACGAAATCTTCGATGGCTGTGAGCTGTTCTGGAGTAACTTTTTCGGGATGTGTGAAGTCGAATCTGAGGCGTTCAGCAGTGATGTTTGATCCTGCTTGGTGAACGTGTGCTCCGAGGACTTTACGAAGTCCTGCGAGCATGAGGTGACAAGCGGTATGTAGCGCCGTAGTTTCCTCGGATTGATCTGCAAGTCCTCCCTTGAATTTACCGGCTGCAGCCGTTCGTGAGAGTTCAGCATGTTCGAGTGAAGCAGTGTCGAATGCGCTTGCGAATGCCTTCATTTCGTCTGCGAGCCCAGTATTAACTGCAAAGAGTTTCTCGCGCATGATTTCTACGTTTGCGGCAATTCCGAGATCGTATTGTGCCATGAGGTGCTCAAGAATGATTTCCTCCGTCATTTCGCGGGGGAATCCGTATGTTTCAAAGAGCCAGAATGCCTTCTTTCCATCGATTTTTTCTCCAGAAGCGAGGATCTTTTCGATTTCACGCTCACCACGCTCGAGCGTTTTTTGGAATTTTTCTTCTTCCTCTGAGAGAACACGGAGAATATTTTCGCGTTTTGCCTCGAGATTGGTATATGCATCTTTGTAGGTGTCGATAACACCCTTTGCGACTTCTCCACAAAAATGTTCACTGATCGCAAGTTTGCGTCCCGCTCGAACTGCGCGACGAATAAGTCGACGTACGAAATATCCAGCATCTACATTAGATGGTACAACATCATCTCCGATGAGAAATGTCGCTGCACGGATGTGATCCATAATAATACGGAATGCCTGAGTTTCATCAGAATTTGTACCGTAGGTCTTGTGACTCACAGATTCGAGTTTTTCGCGGATGAGATCAAAAATCCCAGTCTGGAAAATATCTGGTGAATCCGCAAGTGCCATTGCAATACGCTCAAGTCCACCTCCAAAGTCGATATTTTTGCCAGCGAGCTCACTAAATGTGCCATCCTTTTCCTTCATGTATGCCATAAAGACGTTGTTTCCGATCTCGAGGAAGCGCCCACAGTCACAATTCACGTGACATGGCTGGTCCTTCCATGGAGAGTTTTCGTGAAGTGCTTTTTCTCCAGTTGGATCAAAGTCCCAAAACATTTCTGAGTCAGGTCCTCCAGGTTCTCCGGCTGGCATATTTGCAGGAACTCCTGCGCGTGACCACCAGTTTTTCTTGTCTTCATAAAAGAAGATTCGCTCGCCTGGCTTCATACCTTCTTTAGCTGCATTATCTGCAGTTTTTGCATCGATCCCTACACTTTTGTAGAGTTCTATCCAGAGATTCGCTGCAGTGTCATCACGTTCGATACCAGCGGCAGCAGAGCCATTGTGGCATGTAAAATAGAGCTTCTTTGGATCGAGACCGAGTTCTCCGACGAGGAAATCCCACATCCAGTGAATCTGCTCATTTTTAAAATAGTCACCAAGCGACCAGTTTCCGAGCATTTCAAAAAATGTCGTGTGGCGATTATCACCAACTTCTTCCATATCAACGGCACGGAAACATTTCTGTGAGTCAGCAATACGCTTACCAAGCGGATGACGTTCACCCAAAAGATAGGGAAGCATTGGCTGCATACCAGATCCGGTGAAGAGAGTTGTAGGATCATTCTCAGGAACGAGTGGCGCCGATGGGATAATGGCGTGCCCCTGAGCCTTGTAAAACTCAAGATATTTGTTTCGGATGTCAGATGAAATGATGCGCATGAACTGTGCTTTTAAGAATCGAAGTGGCATTGTAATCAAAAACTTTCGTTCATCAAGAGCCCTCGTTTGGTAGCTCGATTCTCGAATATTGACAATCTCAATTTTATCATTAATTTACGCCCACTCTTTTCATTTTGAACAGAGAAAACAAAAGCCGCAGAAGCGGTGAGGAGACCAAAATGAATATATTTCGTACCTTGCTCGTTTCTGGAGAGCAAAAAATTCTCCGGATTGCAGCCAAACATCCGGAAATTGCACGTATTGTGCTGGTGTGGAGCGTTGTAGCTCTGATATTCACAATTATACGATATGTCGGCATCGCTGACATTCGCATAGGCGTACTCTGCGCCATTGTGATCGCCGCTCTCTGTGTCTGGATCAGTCTACGATTCCGGAAATGGATGCATTATGAACAACAACGTTTCGCCTACGACTACAGTCGTAAACACAAATAGGAGTAATAGATGGTAGAAGTATTCTGTACAGCCCGTGAGGCATCACTCAAAAAACTTTTTCGGTGGTGTCTGATTGGATTAGGGCTTATAGCACTCACATGCTCATGGTCCATCTGGTATGGCGTTGGGAAATATGATGTATTCGGGGCTCTTGTACTCATCTGCATCGTTCTCATTGTTATTATCGCAGTCATGTATTGGGTCTGGACGATGAAACGCAATATCGTCTGGGAAGCCGCTTGGACACATCATGAAGCTTCCAATGATCAGCATGTTCTTCAAACAAAAGTAGCTGAAGGAAAAAAATTGAACAACGTGATTCCTATCCGTAAACACAAGTAGTTCTCGGATTGGAACACATCACTAAAAAGCGCTCTCAGGAGCGCTTTTTTTATTACATTTTTGGGCGAGCGAGGCTCGTGATATAGGCGATAGCGAGTGCATCAGCAGCGTCATCGGGCTTTGGGATTTCATTCAGTCCAAAGAGGATTTTGAGTGCGTTTTGGACCTGGAGTTTTGTAGCGACACCATTTCCACAGATGCCTTTTTTGACTTGCAGGGGAGTGTATTCGTAGATTGGGATTCCGTGTTTGGCGATGGTATGGATGAGTACACCACGGCTTTGCGCCACATCAATAACGGTCTTTTGATTTTTAAAAAAGAAGAGTTTTTCGATCCCACAAGCGCTTGGTTTGTACATCTCTATGAGCTCGCTCAGATCGCGCTCAATATCAAGAAGTTTGAGATGAGCATCGAGCTTGGGAGTGGTGTGAATAACTCCAAAGTTGAGAATATTTCGTTTATTGCCCACAACTTCCAGTACTCAGAATCCTACAGTGGTTGTCCCAGGGTCGATTCCGAGAATTATTGACATATAACCTATTTAATGTTTAAATATATTTATCCAATCGAACAACCTAATGGCTCATATTTCTGGGGTACTTGTTGAAGTCCCAATCTCCGAAAAGATCAAACTTTCAACCTCGCTCACCATCGAAGAAAAAGAACAGTTTTTAAAACTTCTTCTCTATTTTACGCCAACAGAACTAGAAGAACTCAAAGAGCTTCTTTAGTAGAGAACACTCGCGTAAGTGAGTAACTGATGAATAAGTCCGTTGGTATTCTGGTAGCCTCCAGTCAATATCTGACGGGCTTTTTCAGTTTCTTCAAAGCTGAGTCGTCCGGCATGGCGCTTCCCACCAAAGATGTCACTCTCGATGAGGGTGCAATAGGGCATATAAAAATTATCACTCATAAGGAGTGTTCTGAGTTCGTTGTATTTTTCGAGATATTCTTGGAACGAAGTCGCAAATTCGTAGAGCTTTTCGCGACCCTTCAGTGCTCGCATGAGCCCAAAAAGTCGACCCGTTGAGAGGATGTATTTTTTGGTAATTACGAGATGAAGCGCTTTTTCGAGTGGATCGTTTGTTCTGAGGATAACAGGACCTTTTTTGAGAACAAATTTGCGGAACTGAGAAGTAATCTGAGATTCGATCAGTCCGTCAAGAATCTTGTTATATGAGCTCGCCACCGAAAAACCATCTCCGTTCGGATTGCGAGAGAGGTGATAGTAGCTGATCTCAGAGTCGATGAGGTATTCGAGGAGATTCTTGGGTGCATTCATAAGCAAAATATCCCCAAAATATCCACGAATGCGGTTCGCAATGATTTCTTCTTGGTTTTCACGGAGGAAATCTTCTTTGCCAGATTCGGTCATTTTGGTGACCTTGCGCTTGGCAATCTTGTGGACATTTTCTTCGACCTCTCGGCGCATCCATGCAGCAGAAGAAGCGAGCTTGCGCTTGAGGATTTCGATTTCTGCGAGAAGTTCTTGGGTATTTGGTGTTGGATTCATGCGATGATTGAGAGAAACGATGCTATTTATACGAGTTTTTTACAAAGGCGAAAGCCAAAAATGCGATCTATCAAAAAAACTTCCAGTTTATATGGAAGTTTTTTTGAATACGCAGTGTCTAAATAATTACCCGTTACTTGTTTTTGCCGACTGCTCTTTATCAGGCGGGCTGAGATATATTCTCTTGATGTAGTATTGGTCTTCCTCTTTGTCTGCTCAAAAATCTATGATAAATGAGCTTCCTTGCTTTGCTATCATGTCAGATGTAAGAGCTTTGGTATGCGCATTTCTGAGATTGTAGAGCTCAAGCATCGCGGTTTTTGCTTTTTCAGCAGCGGCTTTTGCTGTTTCGCTCGTAGTATTTATGTTTTCTGCTGGAAAACTAAAATCCCTGAAGGCTGCCTTGGAATAATCTCCATCTGGTCAAACAGCGGCTATAACGATTTTTTCAAGCTCATGTGCTCGCTTAAGTGTTTCTTCAATTTTCTTGGCGTCCGCTGCTTTTTGCTTGAAGGCGATCGCTCAGAGAATTCCCTTATTATCACTATCTCACTGCAGAGAGGATTCGATCATCAGAGTTTTGAGCTCTTCGAGCATTGCTGCATTTTGTACTTGCTGTTGCCAAAATCGTTGCTCCTCATGGTGCTTTGCAGAGTATTCCGCAGCTAAATTTCCGGCTCAGAATCATAGTACTATTGCCCCACCTCATAACAATGCATGTACGGCGTATCTATATTTAATAAGAAGCCCCTGAATACCGCTCGTTTCGGAAGTGGTTTTAGGGGTTTCTTGATGTGCATCGAAGAGTTCAGGAGTCATGGAAAGATCGGTCGCAAATAACTAAGCCCTCCTATATTAGCGTATTTTGATATATTGGAAATCCTTGCTGATTTTAGTGGCATCTGCGTTATCTGCTGTTTGTTGGGCTATTCCTGCTTTTGCCGCAGCTACACGTTCTTGCTGATGTTTGAGATCACGTACTTTTTCGGCAGCAACATTTGCTGTGGCTTCATTTCAGACGCGAGTCATTGCGCCAGCGAATTCCTTTTTATCGAGTGCAGCCTTGACTGAGTTGAGTCCTAAGAGTCCTGCGAGTTCTGTTTGATTTCCTTGGAGTCTTCGGTCTAAAATACCGCGATATTCAGCATTTCCGACGCGCATTCCTTCGGTCTGTTTTTGAATATTTGCATTGCAATTCGCAAGCGCATTTTTTGCTTCCTGGGCTGGGCCACCGAGTTGTGCAACAGCATCTGCTACGCCTTCGGGCGTACATTCTATTTTTTGCGCTTCGCGATTGAATTTTAAAAGTTCCATACTACAAAAATAAAAGACTATTTGAAACATCGGCACGTTCGTTGTTTTCGAGAGCTTCGTTTTTATCAGACAAAAACTGACTCGATACGCTATTAGCCGTAAGCGTTACGTGGTTGTAATATGTGCTGAGGGATTCAGCTACATACATGAGCTCTTCGTTGGTGCATGTCGCAAGTTCTGCGGCAATGCCCTCGCGTGCTGAAACATCGAGCTCGAGAGCATCGACGATTTCTTGGCTGAGGGCGAGAAGTGTTTGAGGATCAATCATGCGGTTATGGTACCTCAAATGAGTCCTTCTTGTCAATTTTATGCACGCCCATAGTTCGAACCCTGCATCTTTGAAGATTACTTAAGCTCTCGTAGATATAATATTGTCACAATTTACTCTTGACATCGTCTCTATATGTGAGACGATTACCCTGTAAACAAAAATTCATATGACCGATCAACTCATCCTCGATCTCGATGCTCCAGCGCGTCCAGCCCGTCCCGAAGCAGTCAGACACAGTACCAAGGCAGTTTTTCAGCCGGCTTCTAGTCTGATTGAGGCATCGAAATTTGCTCTCAAATTTACATACCGTGGCCGCAGTTATCTTGTGCGTGGTGCATATCACCTCACTCGGGCGAGCTATCTCACAGATGAGCAGATTTCACGAGTCGTAGACTATGTGTCGATCGATCGAATTTTTACATTTCGAAATGGGGGATATACGTATATCCCCGTCCTCAAAACCGAGGAAATGCAGCTCTCAGCAGCAGTGAGTGCGGTACTCAAGGATCCGTATTGCAATCCGTATCTTACAGTTGTCTTCGATCGCGAACTCGCACGCTAGGCTTAAATTTGAAGATTTTGACTTTTTTCGTATGATGCGCGGGCCTTCGGGCCTTTTTTCGTCGTCGCCCCCATAGTTCAGTGGATAGAACAAGGCACTCCTAAGGCTTAGACGCAAGTTCGATTCTTGCTGAGGGCACCAAATTGCGAGCGAAATTCGTTCCTCAAATCATTCCTAATCCTCCGATATATGGACCTCGTGTCCACCATTCTCTCTTTTCTTATTTTGCTTGGACTGCTCGCATTTTTTGCGGGAACAGAGATTCCTCTCATGTCGGTCTCAACTCATAAGCTTGCAGGATTTCTGCGCGAGAAGAGATTTGGAGCACAAAATCTATCGGAGATTAAAAAAAATAATGAGCGCCTCCTCATCGTAAACCTGATCGGTACTACGGTGGTAACGATAGCGATATCGTCGATTTCCACGGTGGTCGCGATCCAGTTTGCGACGAAGTTTGGGTTTTCGGGGGATCAGGCAGTTGGATGAGCGATCTTTATTGCTTCAACCGTGATACTGCTCTTTGGTGAGATCGCGCCAAAGATTCTCTGAGTACGATTTACTGACAAGACCGCACTACTTGTTGCACCGATTTATCAGCTTCTTTTGTTTATATTTCGGCCGCTTAATTTTTTGATCGAATTCTTCGTCAGACTTCTAAATTTTTTGACGGGCGGGAAGGGTGATATCCATGGGCCATCGATTTCTCTCGAAGAACTCATTGCCTTCATCGATCTCTCACGAGAAAAATGAGCGGTAGAAGACGACGAGCACCGCAAGATTAAAAATATCCTCGATCTCTCCGAGACGGATGCTTCCTCAGTAATGACGCCACGCGTGCATGTTGAGTTCATTGCCTGTGACACGACCGTGAATGAAGCGCTCGATATATTCCTGAGTTCGAGTCATTCGCGATTGCCCGTCTATCGCGAAACCACGGACAATATTGATCATGTCGTTACTCTACGAGAAGTCCTCGAATGGCACAAAGCTGGTCTTGGAGACGCACTTCTTTGTAGTCTCGAGCTCGAAAAAATCATCAAGGTGCCCGTTACCAAGCCGATAGATTCTGTGTTTGAGGTCTTCCAACGCTCACATAAGCACATCGCGCTCGTCATTGACGAACACGGTGGAGTCGCAGGAGTTATCACTATGGAAGACATCGTCGAAGAAGTATTTGGTGATATCAAAGACGAAAAAGACCGAGAAGCAGAATACATGAAAAAACTCTCCGATGGCACCATGCTCGTCAATGGCTGAGTGCTCATCGACGATGTACTCGAAGAATTCGATATCGCAAATATCACAGATATTGGACTCGACGAAACATTTCTTGGAGAGACGGTGTCTTATGTTATTATCTCGCTTCTCGAAAGATTTCCTGATCCGAAAGAAACCCTTACCATTGGTTCAGGAAAAATCCTGATTTCACTCCAGGTGCAGCACGTAGCAGATGGCAAAATAGAAGACATTAAAATTCGCAAAATAACCCGTTAGTATGATCGCAAGAATCACCATCGTAGGACGTCCCAATGTCGGGAAATCAAGTATCTTTAATGCCCTCACGGGTCACAAGATCGCGATTGTTTCGGATATTGAGAACACCACTCGAGACGTTCTCGAGTACCAAATCCACGACGAAGAAGAACATCTCACCTACATCATCGCTGACTGTGGAGGACTTTCGTTTGGAACCAATGACGAAATCCTCACTGACGTCCGTAAGCGTGTTGCTGAGTCGATTGATCGTTCGGATATCATCCTCTTCGTACTCGAATACGACAAGATCACAACCTATGACGAAGAAATCGCCAAGATGCTTCGCCGTTCTGGTAAAAAAATCGTCATCGCTGCAAATAAGGCAGACAATGCTGATCGTGTTCGTGAGGCACAAGCACTTCTTTCACTCGGATTCCCTGAGTTAGTGCCTACGAGTTCGCTGCATTCTCGTGGTATTTATGATCTCTCTGAGACATTTGCTCGCATTCTCAAGGCGGAAGGCTACAACTACAATGAGCCAAAATATGACGAAGACTTCCTTAAGATCGCGATCATTGGTCGACCGAATGTTGGTAAGTCGTCGCTCGTAAATGCTATTACCGGTGAAAATCGCGCCATGGTTCGAGATATGCCTGGAACAACACGAGACTCCATCGACTCAATCTTTGATTACAAAGAAGAAAAAATCGTCCTCATTGACACCGCTGGTATCCGCCGCTCTGGTAAGATTGGTGCACGAAATATCGAAGACTGGAGCGTAATGCGCAGCGAGCGAGCTATCGAACGTGCCGATGTTGCGGTCATTGTACTCGACGCGAGTGAAGGAATTACTTCCCAGGACCAATCCATCGTCGGAAAGGCTCTCGAATCCTCAAAGGGTCTCGTTCTCGTCTTTAATAAGTGGGATAAGGTTCTTGCACGCAAGGACGTTGATGCCGAAACGATCAAAGAAGAATATCTCGGATATCTCCGTCGTAAATTTGAGTTCATCTCCTACGTTACGCCGATTTTCTCAAGCGCGATTGATGGGAAACGTATCGATGAAATCCTCGATCTCGCAGTCACTATCCGTGATGAACGAATGAAGCGAGTGAAGACAGGAGTCTTTAATAATTTCCTCGAACAGATAGCATTCAAGCATCCACCAACGGGTAATAAAAAGTCACATAAGCCAAAAATCTTCTACGGTTCTCAGGTTGATGTGAATCCGCCAAAATTCCTCATTTCGGTAAATAACGAAAAGCACTTCCACTTCTCATATCCACGCTATATCGAGAACCAGATCCGAGAATACTTTGGATTCTCTGGAACACCGGTCATCATAGAGCTCAAGGGACGCGAAAGTATCTTTAAGAAGGGTGGAGGTCTCAAGGCTGAAGATCCAGAATATATCGAAAAAATCGCCAAAACTTTCCACGCTGAAGACGATCAAGTGAGTAATCGTCGCACATTTAGTAAGGGGGTTCGCAGGAAGAAAACAAAAAAATAGTCCGATCGGACTATTTTTTTGTTTGGAAGATTCGTTTGAGTTCGTTTCGGGCCTCTTCTTCTTCGGGGCCACCGTGCTCAAATATATCCTCAACTTTTGCTCGTATTTCTGCCTGCTCGAGGGGTACTTGATAGTGCTCTGCACGAGTTTTTGATAGATCACTCAATACTCTTGGCTCTTGGTCGGTTTTGTGATTGAAAATGGACTGAATACCTTTGATTTTACCACTGACATAGATTTCCTGACTCAGTTGCATCTCTCTTACTGGGGCGCTGAGGTGCATAAGTTCTTCCATGAGGATGCTCAGCATCTCTTGTAGGCCGGTCCGTGCGTTTTCTCGAGGAATTTTCCAGGGAAGTCTGTATGTGTAAGTGATGATATCAGGGAGCCCGTGAGAAAAGTTCTCTTTTATGGTCTCATCATCTACTTTCTTTACAAAACTTGAGAATTCGTCATCTACTTGTTCCACTTCCTGTGTTATGCGAGATGCATTGATGTTTTTGTATGATTTAACAAGAACATCAATCGCTCTCGTGCAGAGTGTATAGTCTGCTTCATCAAACCGAATATCTAAATATCAGTACCGAGGTCACGTCTTGTTTGCTCAAAGAGTTTTTCTGATGCCAATTTCGACATCGATAATTTCGTTAAATCCTGGATCAAAAAAATAGATCTGATTCTCTTTTTTGTGGTCAAACATTACATAGCTGAGCTCTGCAGGAAATGCTATCGAGAGAGCTTCTGCGATATCTTGTTTGATCTGATCTGGAGTGTTTTCGTCAGTAGGGTAGGAGGCGAAAGTGTTCATGGTGGATTACCTGAGAGAATTCCAAGTGATGGCCTTGAGCTCGTTATATACGGCAGAGGCGTCACCCAGATTTTGAGTAGCGAGTGTCTTGTAGATCTTGCGAGAAGTACGTTCGTAGGCCTTCATATTAGCAAAATATGTATTCATCGAATGCGTGAGGTACTCGAGAGATCCTGCAACATCATCGGCCGTGTACTTTGTTATCGTCCCATCTGCCAAATTTGCAAGAGTATTTCGCTTAGTCTTCGAGAGAAAATATCGCGTTTGTGCGAGTTTGTCATTGAGCGCACCTGACCGAAAGATGTAACTATTCATCTTGATGGCATCCATGCGTGTAGTAAATGCCTCATTTCCGATGATATTGCCTTCAAAGAAATCTGTCTGTGCCGAGACTGGCGCAAGATTGGCAAAAACCGAAATAATGGCGACGAGAGCGAGGAGAAAACGTGTCATATGTGTGAAATAATTTTCTTCTTTGTAAGAGTTAAAATGATCTTGTCAAGATTTCTCCGCTTCTTTCATAAAAAAGTCTCATCTATTTGCATTTCTCAGTCTTTTTTCTAGAATGAAGCGTCGCTCAAATACTCATAAAATTCGGTAGACATGACGAAAAAACCTAAAAAATCCAAAGAAGAAATGATGGATATGATCAAGAAGGCCACTACAAAATCTCCCAAAAAACCTAAAAAGCTTCATCCGCTCTTTGTGCTTTTTGCGGTAGCAATCGTTCTTTCGGCAATTTTTTTAAATTTTGCCGGTGGCCAAAAAGAGAATATCAACGATAAAATTGGTATCAACCAAGTCGTTACTAATTATCTTTCCGGCTCTTACCAGGAGCTCGTTGTAGAGGGGAATACGCTCTATGCTAAAAAGCCCGCACATACCGAAAATATCGGTGCAAAAACCGTAAGCGTTGTTGATGTCGACAAGATTCTCTTGCCTCCAAAGGACAGCCTTAAGGATCTTGGGTTTTCGGATATCAAAAATCCTACCAAGATCAGTGTGAAGGATGATTTTTGGGGTAAATTCCTTGTAGATTCGCTTCCGAGCGTGGTCATGACGATCATATTTGTGGTGTTGATTGTCTTCGTTGTCTCTCGTATGAGTGGTGGTGGAGGTGGACCGATGGCATTTATTAAATCTCGAGCTCGCATCTATGAGCCAGGTAAGGACCGCGTGACTTTTGGCGATGTTGCTGGATCAGTAGAAGAAAAAGAAGACCTCGCCGAAGTTGTCGACTTCCTCAAAAATCCAAAGAAATTTAAGGATCTTTGAGCGAAAATCCCTCGTGGTATCCTCATGGTTGGACCTCCAGGAACGGGTAAAACCCTTCTGGCTCGTGCTGTTGCTGGAGAATCTAACGTCCCATTTTTCTCAATTTCGGGTTCCGAATTTGTAGAAATGTTTGTTGGAGTAGGAGCTTCTCGTGTACGAGATCTCTTCAAAGAAGCAAAGGAACGTTCGCCTTCGATCATCTTTATCGACGAAATCGATGCCATTGGTAAAAAGCGTTCGCCTGGAATTGGTGGAGGTCATGACGAACGCGAGCAGACACTCAATCAGATCCTTACAGAAATGGATGGATTCGACAATGAGACCAGCGTGATCGTCCTCGCAGCGACCAATCGTGCCGATGTTCTAGATAAGGCACTTCTGAGACCAGGCCGATTTGACCGCAAGGTGACGATCAATCTCCCAAATCTTGAGGACCGTATCAAGATTCTTGAGGTTCATGCTAAGGGGAAGCCTATGGCGAAGGATGTAGATTTCCGAAAAATTGCCGCATCAACGATTGGATTCTCAGGTGCTGATTTGGGTAATCTCCTCAATGAATCAGCGATTCTCGCGGGTCGTATGGGTCAAAAAGAGCTCTCACAGGCAATGATCCAGCAGTCGATCGAAAAAGTCCTCATGGGGAATACAAAAAAATCGTCCCGCATGACCGAACTCGAGAAAAAAATCACTGCCTATCATGAAGTCGGACACGCAATCGTAGGAAAGATGCTTCCATATAATGATCCGGTTCATAAAATCTCGATTATTCCACGTGGTGGGGCTGGTTGAGTAACTTGGTTCCTCCCAGAAAAAGACCGTACATATATCACCAAAGCAAAATACCTCGATGAGCTTGCTACGCTCTACGGTGGACGCGTTGCTGAAGAAATCTTTTTTGGTAAGGACCTTATTACAACAGGTGCGTCGAGTGATATCGAGCATGCCACTGAAATTGCTCGTGCGATGGTGATGCGCTATGGATTTGATGATGAACTCGGACCTGAAAACTTCGCATCTGACGCTATCGAAGGCAACTATCTTGGCGGTGAAGGAGGAGGAAAAATCTTCTCTGACAAAACTCAAGAAAAGATCGATGAAAAGGTTCGTGCTATACTACTCTCCGCCTATGAGCGAGCTCGAGTCGTGCTTACTGAGTACCATGCTATCCATCAAACAGTAGCCGAAGTCCTTCTTCAAAAAGAAGAACTCCTCGCAACTGAATTTGATGCATTCTTTGAGGGTATTGCAGTCCCAAAGAAGGCAACAGTGTAATAAATTTCTCTCGCTTTTCCGTTTTTTTCCAGCTTTTCGCGTGTACAAAATGCACATGAAAAGCTGGCTTTTTGTTGTCTTGTTTCTCTTGTGAGGACTGACGGTGTTTGCAACTTCGGGTATTGTGATTGATGCAGTCCTGCCCAATACCAGTGATGATGCTAATCTCGAATATATAGAGATTGCAGATATCACCTGTTTTGATATGGATATTACAGGATACATCCTTCGAGATGCTTCGGGTAAGACCTATTTGCTTTCTGGTACACTTTCTTCATGACAACGTCGGCGAGTTATGCGACCAGAATCAAAAATTATTCTCAATAATACCGATGAACGTATTGATCTCCTTGATGCCTCTGGTGCTTTGATTGATCAGTTCTCATATGCCACAAGTGCCAAAGATATATCGCTCTCGACGGGTCACTACGTGCTTCCACAATGCGTAACGATTCCTGAAATTCCACCAGTTCCTGCGATACCCACAGCGACGGGAAGCATAGACACTCCACCGACCTCTTCGACAGGATGAGTGACTTCAAATACTTGAGCAGTGGTTCCTATCCAAAATAATTCCGGTTCGCTCCTCGAATCCACCTGATCTATTGCATCTACGGGTAGTGTCGCTTGAAATGCAACTGGCGCTGTCCTTTCGACGGCTTCTTGATCACTCACGGATGGAGGTAGCTCTCAGACATGAGCTACCGATCTAGGGGTTACTGCAACTTGAGCATCTCAATCCTCAACGTGAAGCGTGAACATCACTCAAACCGGCAGCACACTTCCATCCTCAAATATTTCGTCGACTGGGCCATCTATCTCCTCGGGTTCCGTATCGTCTATTCCTCCAGTGATCCAAAATTCCGGATCTATTATTCCGACCGAAGCCCAAAAACTCATCCTTGAAGACACTGATGACAATGGGAAAATCGATCGGTTAACTATCGAGTATTCTGCCATACTTACAGGAAGTCTCGACGCAAGTAAGATCGTTTTGTATTCTTGAACTGGTGGTCTCGCGAGTACGAAAATTGAGAGCTCAACAGGAGCTATCGAGTCACTTACACTTTCCGGCTCTGAACTCATTATTGATCTTATTGAGTGAGATATTGAGCATCTTGATCTCCACATTAATACTTCTACAAGCAGTCATATTCGTCTCAAGACGTATTCAGGATTCGGGCTCAAGGATCTCAATGGTAAAGATGCAGAAGCACTTACCTACACCAAATCCTTCCATGCCTACTCATCTGAGTTTATTGAAAATACTGCCTATATAGCGCCACCAACAGCCCCAGCATCCGGAGGATCGAGTGTAGTAACATCCTCTTCTACAATCTATTTTGGCCCATCGAGATCGCTCTCAGATCCTATTTTTTCAGCACAATCATGACTTTCGGATGATCTTGTGTGTCGTTCGAGTCCATGTCGGGTCAATTTTATTTTTATACCAAAATTTGCCTACGAGCGATGCAGTTGGATATTCGAATGATGAAGTACCGATGAAAAAAGTCTCACCAGTTGCAATCCGCGCTCTGTCGAATTTGCAGAAGGTGATCATCAAGTGACACTCAATCTCTCCGAAGACGGAAAGCCCGAAAATGTTATTGCGAGGACTATTACCATTCGCGCCAAATCTGTAGCAAGCAGCGCGGAAGCTGCTCCCAAGAAATCCTCAAAATCCGAGATCGCTCGTACGGCAAAAATATCAGTCATGAGCATTATTCCAGAACCTATTGATCGTGTATTTCAGTGAGTAAATCGCTTTATTGAGCCAATTGTAGCCTCACGTACAGCGCTTTTGTCATCTGAGTTTTTTGCAGGTGAGGCATGAGCAAAAACTTCTAAAAAGACAAAAAAAGATCCAAAGGTGAGCAAGGTTTCCAAAGCAGAAAAATCCGAAAAATGACTTTCAACTTCTAAAAAATCTAAACTTACGACTTCTAAAAAGGCGAAGATCTCTACTAAAAAGAAATCCAAAAAGGTTGCCACAGCCAAAAAACCAAAGCTGCTTGCAAGACAAAAAGTTCCTTCAAAAATTGTGCCTACTACCTCAAATAAAGCTCAAAACTCTCAAGATTCATGAGCAGTTTCGAATGCTGGACGAGCTGCCGCAGCGTGAGTTTTAGCTATTGTAGTCTGAATGGGTGGATATTTTGTTGGGAGAAGGCGTAATTCTACTTGCGATGCCTGATTTGCTTCGTAGTATGGGGGCATGATTACAACTCCTCCATCTCGCATCAAGCTCGTTATTGCTTGCTTTATCATTCTTGATATCATTCTCGTTATTTCGGCACTCGTTTGGTACAAAACCCAGACTTCTGTCATTCCTGAACATTCGCATTCTGCTTCTGGATCGACGGCAAAAGTCCATTACCATGCTAATTTCCTCGTCTTCCTTGATAAGGACTTTGTGAATTTTGATGGTGATCAGTACATGGAAGAACTCGCTAGTTGTGCAGTCGATCCTAACAAAGAAACCCCACAGGATCGAGTGCATCTCCATGAAAACAAAGGCGGACTGCTTCATGTTCATGATGCGGGCGCTGCATGGGGTCACCTCATGAGCAATTTACGTTGGAATTTTGGAGCCGATTATATTGTGGATAATGCGGGTAAAATGTATCGTAGTGATGCTCAGAAAAAGCTGCGATTTGTACTCAATGGCAAGTTCATTCAAAATCCTCAAAATCTTCAAATTCGATCCGAAGATCGTCTCTTGATAGATTATTCAAACGCGACAAATGATGCGGTAATAGCACGTGCTGCTATGGTTCCATCTTCGGCACATGAGCAGAATAGTCTTCCAGATCCTGCAGCCTGTGGTGGTCATGACGAATAATCTCTCTCGTATTCTGCGCTCTCGAGCGTTCGTCATTCCGACTCTTCTGATGCTCGTGGTGTTTGGATATATCGAATACACTTTTTCTGACTTCGCGCTTACTCTTGGTAATCTTGGCTCTTTTGCTTATTACTATGAGATTTTTTTAAGTGTGCTGACGCTGATTTTTGCGCCAATATTTTTTGGGCTCTCGACCTATAAAATTATCCATTTTACTCGATTCGAAAAAAAAGATTGAGCAGGAATTTTAGGGTCTTTTTTCTCAATTTTGGTGACTGGTTGTCCTGCATGTAGTGTTACTATTGCGACATATCTAGGACTGTCTTCGCTCATGTCGAGTTTGCCATTTTTTGGCTATGAAGTTCGAACAATTGGTGTATTGCTACTTTTAGCGTCGACTACTTATGTCTATCGCACTCTCTATATTTGCCACCGAAAGCAAAATAAGAAGAAGCTTGGATAAAACAAAAAGTCATCTATCATAAGCAAAAATTTCATGAAACCAATCACCAAATGCATCATCCCAGCCGCAGGGTTCGGGACACGATTTTTGCCTGCTACCAAGGCTCAGCCAAAAGAAATGCTGCCGATTGTTGATAAGCCGGTAATCCAATATCTTGTAGAAGAAGCTGTTGCTTCGGGTATTACGGATATTGTTATTGTTACAGGGCGCGGGAAGCGAAGCATTGAGGATCACTTTGATACATCATTTGAGCTCGAATACACGCTCGTAGAAAAAGGTAAAGTTAAAGAGTTGGCAGAAGTCGAAAAGGTTTCAAATCTTGCAAATATTGCCTATGTTCGCCAACCCCTGCCTCGCGGTGATGGGGATGCGCTTATGTATGCACGACATTTTGTTGGCAATGAGCCATTTTTGGTGCTTTTTGGGGATGATCTCATCTCGCATAGTGTTCCTTGAGCTGCTCAACTTATTGAGGCTTTTCATCAGAAACAATCGCCAATTATAGCGCTCGAGCGAGTGACTGATGATCAGGTTTCGAGCTATGGAATCATCGAATCAACAACATCCGAATGACGCGCCCATAAGGTAGATCACTTCCTTGAAAAACCAAAAGCCAGCGAGACAAGCTCGAGACTGGGTGTAATTGGTAAATACGTTCTGACTCCTGATATTTTTGATTACATCGAAAAAGCGTCAAGTGGTAAAGACAACGAAAAACGCCTTGCGGATGCCTTCATGGCCATGCTCGCAGATCGCGATATCTACGGGCTTGAGCTCGAATGAATGCGCTATGACACGGGTGATAAATTTGGATTTCTTAGGGCTACGATTGATTATGCACTTGCCAGAGAAGATCTGGGGCCTAAATTGAGGGAATTCATGAAGACACGAATATAGCGTATTATCTTTCCCTGAAGTTTCACATGCGACTCGACCAGTATCTTGCACAATCACTCACACTTTCTCGTAATAGAGCCCAATTCTTAATCGAATCTGGGCTTGTTTTTATCGATGGAAAGCCTACAAAAAAAGCTTCTTTTGAAGTGCTCGAAACGCACGAAGTTCAGGTAAAAGACGATCCTCGTTTGCGCTATGTGGCGCGTAGTGCTATGAAACTTGCTGGATTTCTTGAGGAATATCCTATAGATATCTCAGGGAAACATTGTCTCGATATCGGATCTTCTACAGGGGGGTTCACTCAAGTGCTTCTCGAAAAATGAGCGAAGCATGTGGTGGCGCTCGACGTGTGATCAGCACAACTGCATGAATCGCTCAGATGAAATCCTAAGATTACATCACTCGAAAATACTGATATTCGCACATGGCAAAGTCCCGAACTGTTCGAGATTATTACCATCGATGTGTCATTTATTTCGCTTCGAGAAGTACTTCCACATGCACAAAAACTACTTACAAAAACAGGAAGCATTGTTGCGCTTTTTAAACCTCAATTTGAGGTAGGTGCGCGCAATCTTCGTAAGACTGGTGTCCCTAAAAATGATCTTATTGTTGCTTCTGTACTCACGGATTTTAGGGCATTTGTTTCACTTTTTGGACTCTATATTGTCGCAGATGCATCATCCACGCTCGAGGGTGAAGCCTGAAATCTCGAATACCTGTTCATGCTTACAAAATCCTTGTAAAGTCGGTATTCTCGTCTATAATTCGACTTTCATTGCCATTACGAAACTATGGGACGCTGACCAGTTGTACAGAAACAAAAAGAACAAAATGCCAAAGAACGTGGCAAAGTTTTTGCGATCCACGCTAAACTCATTGCCTTAGCTGCCCAAAAATGAGCGGATCCACACGAGAATAGCACCCTTGCTGAGGCTATTGCGACAGCCAAAAAAGCGAATGTTCCAAATGACAATATCGACCGCGCCATTCGCAATGGTAGCTGACAAGAAAAAGGCGCAGTCGCCATCGAAGAGGTTACTTATGAGGGTTACGGACCTGGCTGAGTTGCGGTAGTCGTAAAATCCCTCACAGACAATCGCAATCGTACTGCGCCGAGTATGCGACATGCATTTTCAAAATGTTCTGGTACACTTGGTGAGACGGGTTCGGTTTCTAATTTTGCATTTAAATATCGCGGTATTATCGAGCTTCCAAATAGTGAGGTAACACCTGAGCTCGAAGAAATCATTATCGAGTCAGGGGCTGAAGACTATCGAGTTGAAAATGATGTCGTTTTGATCGAAACTGTCTGGTCAGACCTCATGAAGGTTGCGAAGTTTTTAGCACAAAAAAATATTGCCTATACGAGTGCAAATTTTGAATATATCCCCACAGTAACCGTTACACTTGAGGAGTTTGACAAGGCTCTCAAGGTGCATACACTCATCGAGACTCTCGAAGATGACGAAGATGTTGTTGCCGTTTGGCACAATGCAATCATTCCCGAATCGATTGCAGAACAGATCCTCAATCACGTAGAAAAAACCCGTTTTCGAACCTAATATGACTCAAGACGACAGCCCTCAGGGTGTAGCCCTCGCTCAATACAAAGAAGACAATGCCCTCATTTATGAGCTCATGTCCGTTCATCCGCTCACAGAGTTTGATGAAATCTATTTTGCAGAGCTCCTCGAACACTCTCTCTCACTCTCAGTTTCTGAAAAGAAGCGCGTAGTTGATGCTATTCCTACGCTTTCACAATTTCAAATCGACGAACTCCACAAGGTCTTTGAAGATGAGCGTGAAGAATTTCGCAAACTCCTTACTAAAGAAGGTGAAGTGATCAAAGATCTCGTCATCAAATCACGTGACGGATGGCAACAGCTTCGCGAAATCTATATCGGAGAAGCAAAAGAGCGTGAGCGTGCAAATGCTGATCAAGCTCGTATCGATTCACTCAAAGCCGGTCTCGATAGCGAGGAAGTCTAGAACCTACACTTCAATATTACAAAAATGCTCGAGATGGTATCCACTCGAGTTTTTTTGTATCGCAATAAAGTCGAATCTGATCTGTTCTTCGCGAAGTCCATGTTTTGTTGCATAGAGCATGCCACTTCTGCGGAAATATCTCTTTTTGAGAGTTCCAAGGCTCTCTCTCGAATGCCCAAGTCGTGTGCTCGTACGAAATTTTACTTCCACAAAAATAACGATGCCATTTTTTTCGGCGACGATATCTAATTCTCCACCAGGAACGGTCCAGTTATTTGTTTGGATAGTGTAGTCATTGCGTAAAAGATATGCTTCCGCAATATCTTCACCGCTCGCTCAGATGTCTCGTGTGGACATAAAAAACCTCAGCATATTGGGATATACTGAGGTTTTTTATATTTCGTGTATTTTTCGGTGAATTACTCTACATTGAGATTTTCCATCTTTTCACGGATCTTATTTTCTCCGTTTACCTTTGGATTGTAGTAGTCGTAAAGCAGCTTGATGAGCTCATCTTTTTTGAGTTCTTCACCCTTGATCCCAATTCCTTCGAGTGTAGTTTTAATAGTGCTCACACGTTCGAGATTTGCCTTGCGCATGACGTCGATATTGCGACGTTTTTCTCGGATAGAACCAACGGTTTCTTCGGCAGTAATAGCACTCCAAAATGATCGGAACATTCCAAACATTCCAGTATCTCGTACAGAACGTTCGAGATCTTCGTCATAAGGAACGACGATATAAAAATCCTTTTTCATAATCTGAGCCATATCGATCAGATTTGTTAGAAAATCGATATATCGATATGTCTGCTCTTGAAGGAGGGGGTTCTGCTGCTTGATCGCAAGATTTTTGAGCTTCATTAGATAGCTCTCAATATCCACCTTGAGTGAACGAACAATAATCTGGATAGGGAAGCGTAGAGAATTCAAAAACCGCTGATACCCATAGATGATCGAATCCTGCTCTTCCTCGCTTTTGAGATTAAAATTGAGCGCCTGAACTCGTAGCACCATACGAGTTGATCCATCCTTCATAATCATACAATTGTCTCGAATTTCCGAGAATGGCATGTATTTTTGTGTAGTCGAATCCTTTTGAGGCTTCTTTGCGGTTTTTACCGATGCAGTAGTCTTGTCTGACATATTTAGAGCTTTCAGAGATTATCGTTGAGTGCGTCTCAGATTTCGTGGATAGAATTCTTTGTTTCGTATTTTTTAGTCGCATTCGCGAATGAAACGACGTATCCGATCTCAAGATTTGAGAAACTCTCAGTTCATTTTGACCAAACGCGGGTTCCTGTATTGAGATTGAGTCGAATCATATTGAGAATAAATGGCAAAAATGTCATTTCCGAATTACGGAAAAGTGCCACAAAAAGCGCTATTATGATGATAATAATCGCTGGAATTGAAGCCGCTTGAGGGCCAATTCCTCATTCTAGAGACTTAAATATCGAATAGGCAATACCGCCACCGATCATGATAATTCCTAGTTGTCTGATAGACAAGCCGAGAAAAATCGTGTCTTCGTTTTCGATTTGTACGGGAATCTTATACTGCATGGCTTCAGTATAGCGCAAGTGGCTCATGTAGGCAACAATTGAGACCCTTTTCTGTTGACTTTCGAGGCTTCCGACTTATAAAAGAGCCATCTTTTCCCATAGCTATGAGCTTCAATTTTATAAAAAACCGATTTTCTTACTACGCAATTGCGCTCGCGCTCGTAGTTATTTCTGCTGCTGCACCGTTTGTATTCCCGATGAATCTCGGTATCGACATGACTGGTGGTATCCAGGCTGAGTTCGATTACAAGGGCACTCTCGACCTTCCTACTACTACCAAAACAGTAGAAGCGGCCAAAGATGCTGTCATGGTCAATGGTAAGCACGTTGTAAATAATACTCTCGTGTATCGCATTACTGGTGAAAACAAATTTGTTGTAGAAGCTGGATTCTCTCGCCTCGAAGGCATGAATGACCAGGCATTCGACGCTGCAAAGACGCAGTTTCGAGATGCTATTACTACAGCACTTGGTAAGTCTTCACAGGCTTCACTCTCGCGCTACATCAATGTTGGTGAATCATTCGGAGACTACATCAAAAAGACTGCGTACCTCACGCTCGCAATGGTTATTCTCTTCATCTCCCTCTACATCGCTTGGGCATTCCGAGGATCAATCGAAGGATTTACGAGTTTTTCATTCGGAGCGGTTACTGCGGTTTCACTCTTCCATGACGTAATTATTACATTCGGATTTTACGTTATTGCTTCGCACTTCTTTCCAGAATATAAAATCGATACATTCTTTATTACTGCGCTCCTCACAGTACTTGGATACTCGATCAACGATACTATCGTCGTAATGGACCGAATCCGCTCAAATCTCCGTCTTCCAATTGCGAAGAAGCAGGGATTTGGTGAACTCATCAATAATTCTATCAACGATACACTTACACGTTCGATTTTCACATCACTTACGATTGTAATTGTACTCGTTGCAATGTTCTTCTTTGGACCACAGGCGATCAAGGGATTCACTCTCGCGCTCATATTTGGTACATTCATTGGAGCGTACTCTTCTATCTGTATCGCGGCACCGCTCCTCTACGATATCACCAAGAAGCGTTAAAAATAAAACCCCGTACGGGGTTTTATTTTTGGTATCTGACTTTGACCAAGCGAGTTGCACAAAAAATCATCATGGAAGCGCAAAAATAATTTTACAAATTACTGCCTTTCGCTATACTCGCCACGCTCTCAACAAGAGAACTATCTGCACCTATAGCTCAACTGGATAGAGTAGCGGTCTTCGAAGCCGTTGGTTGTAGGTTCGACTCCTACTGGGTGCACCATAAGGTTGTAACGATATCATTGCGAACTTTTCGCTCAGATCTCCGTTCCTCGCTCAACGTACATAAGTATGTTTCGCTACGGCACTCGATCTTCGAAAAAATTTCATCAATGCTCTCGCCACAAGAGAAGTTTAGAAGAAATCCTCAATTTAGAATAAAGATTGTCGCCCGGGTGGTGGAATTGGTAGACACGTACGCTTGAGGTGCGTATGCCGAAAGGTGTGGGGGTTCAAGTCCCCCCTCGGGCACCATTTGATTTTAAGAAGTCCCCTGCGAAAGCGGGGGACTTTTAAACTCAAAAGATGAACTCACAGGACTTGAACCGAGGGGAAATGCGTGAGCATTTCAAGAGTCCAATGATTTGGACTCTGCCCGAGGCGCCCAGAGGGCAAATTCCCCCTTGGGCACCAATAAAATCTCAAAAAAGCTCGTATGCAAATACGGGCTTTTTATTGTTTGAATTTTCTCAGGCGCTGCTATAATCAAAACAATTATCTCATCTTTGTCCAGATGTTGACTCCTCCTGACAGCACTTCTATAACGCAGTTATCGCAAGTCTATGTTTTATGAGGATTAGCGAATGAGGGGCAGATCCAGCATTACCGCAGGAAGGCAATGGAAGTAATCGAAGAACTTGCTGATAGACCAGAAAGCTATCCAAATCCCAGAGAAATCATCTTGCAATGTATTCGAATAGTCTGGACCGGCTACGACACGGGTGGTATCTCGATGGGGCGAAGTGAGCGCGATATCCTTATTCGATGAGCACAGACTCATTTGCTCGCCGATCGCATAGAAGAATCCAAAAAATGCCTCGCACTCCTTCTGGCTATGCATTTTGATAGAGGATATGTGGAACGTATGAAATGGAATGACTATCAATCAGATTTCTTCCCATATGCTTCGCTCGAAGATACTGCTCTGCTTACGCTTGCAGGAAAACATCTTGGAATAGAGGAATTACCAGTAATACAGGGGTCATTCACTGCCACTCAAATTTATGAATTTGTGGATGGTTGACTCGATGAGTCTGTTGTCTAATAAAAATCTTCCGCTTTTAAGCGGAAGATTTTTATTGAGCGCGAAATTGCTTAAAAATTGTAATCTCAGCCATTCGACATAGAGTGACTATTGCTTGCCGAAGCAGATGAACGAGATTTTGATGTACTTATCGGTATTTCGTATCCCTTTCTTTTTGCACATGAATCTTATCATTAGTATATGTATCACTGCACTTGCAGTAGGGTTGACATCATATTTACTTCCATGAGTTGCGGTGGCATGAGCGGGTTCTGCAGTGCTCGTAGCAGTCGTACTTGCGGTTGTGAATACTTTTTTAAAGCCGGTTCTTCTCCTATTGACGCTGCCGATTAATGTCGTCACTATCGGGCTCTTTACCTTTGTAATCAATGCGCTGATCATCCTCTTGGTCTCGCAGCTCGTTCCAGGATTTAAAGTAAATGGTTTCTGGTGGGCGCTCCTCTTTAGTTTGGTGCTCTCGGTAGTGAACGCGGTATTGTTTTCGATCTTCAAATAGTAAAAAAGTGTATTCAATATTTGACCAATATATTTTATATGGTTTAATTATCTCATATCTAACCAATCTGGGATATGAATACACAAACATACCAAACGAAAAGTCCTGAAATCCGTCTTCCAGAAAATTGCATTGTTGGAGATGGGTTCAATCGTACGGTTGATCCGCGCGCAGCTATTAAGTTCTTGGTTGAACTCAGTCGCAATAAGGTAAACAATAATCTGCCGAACTAGTATTCGCACTCATTCTGAATAAAAAAATCTTCCTATGCCGGAAGATTTTTTTTATGTGGATCGATATTCAGCATGCTTTCGTCATAAGTGGTAGCACGTGCGCGTCCAGCCTCTTTGGCGACATACATCGCCTTGTCAGCATCTCATAAGTCCTTGTCGAGTTCATCTCCAAAAATACGAAGCATTTGCTTGTGCTCGTCTCGAGTATAATCCGGCTTGCCTCCAAAGAGTTCATTTGCTTTACCGCTTACTCTGTCGGTCTGAATATTAGCAACGCCGATACTTACAGTAACTGGAATAGTGAATTGTTCGCGAGTTTTTGGATCAGAGAATTGATCAACTTGCTCGGTAAAATAGGCACAGATACTATCAGCAACGATCTTTGCTGAGGGGATATTGTGATCAGGAAGGATCATCGCGAATTCCTCACCACCATACCGAGCAAAAATGGCTCATGGAATATCCGCTGCAATTTCGTTGAGGATTTTTGCTGTATGTTCAAGTACCTTGTCTCCCATTCAGTGTCCGTACTTGTCATTTACTTGCTTAAAGTGGTCGATGTCGATTGCAAAGATACTCGCTTCACGTCATGGATTTTCCAAGAAGAACTCAAGTGCTTTTTCGTAGAATCCGCTTCGAATATATACCCGAGTGAGGTGATCGGTGATCGTTTCTTTATCGAGCTGAGTTATTAAATCGGCCTTTTGAGCAAGGGCTTTATTTAGCTCGTCGATGAGCTGCATCTTATTACTGTCTTGTATTTTTAACTCATCCTGCAAGAGTAAGCTATGTACTTGCCTCAAAAAAGTCTGAACAGAACGAGAAATTTTTTCAAAAGCTTTTGGGAATTCTTCGGGGAAGCGTTTGAGATCCTTGGATTTATTAATGCCTGCATAACCAATGACTACTCAGTCTATTTCCATTTCTGAGAATTCTGAATTTCAATGAAGATGTTCTGTTGTCGTGCCTTCTTCTATAAAGCTCGCATGCTGAGAAATTGGACCTTCGCTCACTCAGGAGAATGCAATTTCAATCATAAATGAAAACACATCCGCAAGCTTCATTTCATTTATCGAGACGTCATTAATATTTCGTCTAAAAATATAGTAATGCAGATCACAATTAAGTGCCTCAGGTACGATTTCAAACAGATAATCAAAGAGCTTTGTTGACTCATCGACATTAATTTTAAAAAGGTCATCAAGAATTTTGTCTACTGCATCAGTAATTTTACTCTGTACTGCCTCTTTTCATTGACGAGCATTGGCTCTTCGGAGAATACTCTCTAGTTTCGCAATCTTTCTATCCTTCTCAGCAATGATTTCCTCTGATGATTTTGTAACTTGTGCAATAATTTCAGTTGTCTTACTTACATTTGGCGCAACTAAAACTCCCGAACTCTCACGAGTTTCGAGTTTTGAGGCTCATAAATTATGATCCTCGGCTTCGTCGGGGAATCAGGTGTGTTGCATGTTCGAAGGAGGTCGAGTGTTGGATGAAGCTCATCCAACGTGCATGTCTAACATAGAGTAAAGGCCAATTTTGATTCGTTTGGCGTGAGCGTAAGCGGAGATAATCTCTCCAAAATCCTACAATTCGGGTTATTCTATGGAAAAGCATCTCCTACACAACTTTTTTATACATTGGCAAGAGATATTGGCTGGATGAGGAAATTTACATCCTATGAAGTGCACTTACGTGTTCCAATTTATCCGTAAAAAGAACTCCATCGAGGTGGTCTATTTCGTGCTGGACGACTCTTCCGCTAAAGCCGGAGAGGCGCATGGAGCGCTTTGTGAACTTATCATCATTGTATTCGACTACGATGGAAGACCAGCGCTTTACGAGACCGAATTCACCAGGAACACTAAAGCATCCTTCTTCGTCATTGTAGAGCTCGTCAGAATGTGAAACGATCTTTGGATTGATCATGATGAGCGTGCGAACGTATTCGAGCTCATTCTCACTCTCGTCATAAAGATTGACGACGATAAGGCGTTTGTTCTCTCCGACTTGAGGCGCAGCGAGGCCTGCTCCATTGTCCTTGGCCTTGAGCCAGGCGACCATTTCGCGTCCAAGAGGCGCGAGTCGCTTCCAATCTTCATGCGAAAGCTCGGTCGATATATTTCGAAGAATTTCGTTTTCGCGTCCGGTTTGTATGTTGAGTTTCATGCTTGAATTGGATTTTAATCGCTTTTTGCTAAAATCAATCGCGTTTATGATCAATACACTTCGCCACCTCATCGCTCTCGACAGCCCTATTCGTGTGTTTTACCACTTTTTACGTGGTTTTATGGCACATCATATCTATGGAAATCCTTCCAAAGATATGATTGTTATAGGAGTTACCGGCAGCAAGGGCAAATCTACCACCACCAATATCATTGCCGAAGGCCTCGAAAAAGCAGGGAAGAAGGTATTTATGTTTTCGACCGTTCGCTATTGTATAGCGGGTGAATGGTACGACAATGATATGAAAATGACAAGTGCAGATCCTTTTGTACTTGGTAGATTGCTTACAGAAGCAAAAAAAAGAGGATGTGAATACGCAATCATCGAAGTCTCGAGTCACGCACTTTTTTATAATCGCGTGTATGGAATCGATTTTGATGTGGCGGTATTTACCAATCTCTCGCAGGATCATCTCGATCTGCATCACACGATGGAGAATTACGCGGATACCAAACTCAGACTCTTCACATGACTCGTTGAAGGACGACGTAAAAAGGGTGTAAAGAAGGTCTCAGTGATCAATATCGACTCTGAGTATGCTCCACGCTTTTTGGAGGCGACGGTAGACACTCTCTACAGTTTTGGAACGCTTGCTAATGCACAGATCAGAGCACAGGATATTGTAACAACCAAAGCCGGAACTTCATTTACGGTTCGTATGCCATCAGGTAGTTTTCCTGTGACGACCAAGATGATCGGAGAGTTTAATGTCTGGAATATCCTTGCAGCGGTTGGCGTACTGATTTCACAAAAAATCGATGCCAAGGTCATACAGACGACCATTAACGAGCTTGGGACGCTTCCAGGTCGACTTGAGGAAGTCTCTACTGATGCACCATTTACGGTATTTGTAGATTATGCCCATACCGAAGAGTCACTCCGAAATGTCCTCGAAACCATCCAATCATTCGAATGAGTGAAGCGAATAATTACCGTATTTGGAGCCACCGGTGACCGTGATCGCGACAAGCGTCCAAAAATGGGAGCGATCGTCCACAAGCTCTCTGATGTTGTTATTCTCACCGAAGATGATAACTACAGTGAAGACCAATTCCAGATCATGAACGAAGTCAGTAAGGGGATTAAGCGCAAAGAATGAGATAATTTTTGGATCATTTTCAATCGCGAAGACGCGATTCGCACAGCTCTCATTCTCGCCGAAAAAGATGATGTTGTCCTCCTCGCGGGTAAAGGTGCCGAAAAATCCATTGTCCGCAATGCTGGATCCGAACCATGGTCTGATACTGGAGTTGCCAGACGTCTGTCTCAAGAGATAGAAGCGAACGGCATTGCTGTCTAATGCATGAGCACATAAAAAGCCAACGTGATGTTGGCTTTTTATTGAAATCAGAATTACTGCGCGATATGCACAGTTCCTTCGTAGGCGACGCCATCGAGATAGAGGCGGACATAGCGACTGGAGGCTTCGGTTTTTTGGGGTTCGATCACGTTTTCGAATCGAGTGCGAGATGAAAATGCATCTGCACGAGACGCGTAATAGGCGGTGGTTTCGTTGTTAGAGACAAGAGACGCACCCACGATCATAAGGACTGCAATATAGCCGACCACACCAGTTGTATTCCACATGCTTTTATTAGAGCATACTTAAAAATACCCGTCAAATATTTGGAGAGCATTTTTGTACTTTTTGAGGCTTCTGATTTTTGTCTTCAAGAATGGATGGACCAAGTCGCGATTCGAAGTTGAAAACCATTGGTTTTTCTATATAGTGCATCAACTTTCTTATGGAATTTCTTCTCTCGCTTTCGTATCTCAAATTTGAGATCGCCTTCTTTCTCGTGAATATTGCATTTCTCACGGTTTTTTTCGTGATTGAATGAGTAAATCGCGCAAAAAGACTTGCTGAGGTACTTTTCCCAACTGGTCGTAAATCCACGGTGCAGCCAGAAGTGATCAAGCCTGAGATCAAAATCGAGCAACCTATTGAGGTAGTTGAAACAGATCCAGAGGTCACTCCAGAGGCTCCTATTGAGGTGGTAGAAGAGCCTGCTGCAGTAGCCGCTGAGCTCTCACCTGAGAGACGCATGGAGATTATCGAGCTCGTTAAACTGATTCGTACCAAAGTTGCACGCGGTGAATTTACTGACGCCCGAGCGAAAATTATTGAAGGTCTCGCGATCGATAAATGGAACAAAGACCTTAACTGTCTTCTTGCCTCACTCTACGAACGTGATAAGGACTACAAAAAGGCTGAGTTCATCTATAAGGACCTCATCCTCGTCCACGATACGGACCCTGAGATCTACATGAAGCTCGGATTTGCGCTCTCCATCCAATGAAAATTTGAGATCGCTTTTGAAATCTACAAACGTCTTGCTAATCTCTCCGAAGCGCACATCGAAGCGATCGAAATGCTCGCTAATCTCGCGCACGAACTCGGTCGATTTGAGGAAAGCGCCGAATATGCACGACAATTCCTTCGGCCACATCCGCGAAATGCTGATATGCTCTCGATCCTTGCAGTCAGTCTCATAGCACTTGAGCGCAAAGAAGAAGCTCTCGAAACCATCGAAAAACTCAAAAATCTCGATCCATACAATCCACGCATCCGTGAAATGAAGGATAAACTCGAGCTTGAACTCGAGCTTGCTAAAAAATTTGAAACCCCAGAAGCATCCGATTCTCCTAAATAGCGCATGATTTCTAAAGTTCCTCCTCACTCGATAGAAGCCGAACAGGGTGTGCTCGGTTCTATTTTGCTCGACAAAGACGGTATTATCCAGGTTTCATCATTGCTGACGCCGGTGGATTTTTATGACAATAAAAATGCTCTCGTATATGAGGTCATGCTCGATCTCTTTTCCAAGAATCGACCGATTGATCTTTTGACGGTTCGCGAGCTTCTTGATGACCGCAAAAAACTCGAAGAAGTCGGAGGAAATCAATACCTCATTGCGCTCACAAATTCGATCTTTACGAGCTCAAATATTTATCAGTACGCGCAGATTGTTAAGCATAAATCCGTTCTTCGTAAGCTTATTAAGGCTGGAAATGATATCCTCCTTTGTGGATATGACGAAGAATCTGAGATCAGCAAACTCCTCGAAAAATCTGAACAAGCGCTCTTTTCGGTAACGCAGACCTTCATTCAGAACAAACTCGTACATATCAAGGATATCATCAATCTCCGATATGAAGCCTTTGCGGAGATCCATGCAAATCCTGATCAGGCAAATGAGGGGCTTATTCTCTCTGGGTTTAAGGGCTTGGATGGCAAAATTGGTGGATTTAAGGCTGGCGATATGGTCATCATCGCGGCTCGTCCTTCGATGGGTAAGACAGCGCTTGCTCTCAATATGGTGCAGAGCGTTGCTGAAGCAGGTAAGAACGTCGCGATCTTCTCCCTCGAAATGAGTAAAGAACAGCTCACGGATCGTCTCATTTGTGCGACCATGGGTATCGACAGTTGGAAGCTTAACAAAGGACTCCTCGAAGACGACGAGTTCGCCCGAATGGGTGATGCACTTGAGCGACTTTCACGATCCAATATCTATATCGATGACTCTCCAATGGGAAACCTCATGGAGATCAAATCCAAGGCGCGACGTCTCAAGATCGAATCCGGTATCGACTTCCTCGTTATCGACTACCTCCAGCTCATGAGTGGAGGAAATCCAATGAATCGCGTACAAGAAATCTCAGAAATCTCACGTGGTATTAAGTCGCTTGCTCGTGAACTCCAAGTCCCAATTATCGCACTCTCACAGCTCTCGCGTAATGTCGAATCACGTACAACCAAAGAGCCAATCCTCTCAGACCTTCGTGAATCTGGATCTATCGAGCAGGATGCGGACGTGGTAATGATGATCTATCGTGAAGACTACTATGACGAATTCACCGAAAACAAAGGTGTTACGAGTATCTTTGTCCGCAAGAATCGTAATGGACCCGTCGGCCAAGTTGATCTCATGTTCGAGAAGAAATTCCAAAAATTCTACGATCGTGAAGGTGCACGTGAATACGAAGAATCATTCTAAAAAAATCTCTCCGAAGCTCGTAAGAGTGAAGGAGGGATTTTTTTATTTACCGCTACAGTTTCCTCATGAATTTTGAGTTTGCTGATTACAGGTATCACGAGCGATCTTGCGGTATGGTGAGATGAGCTTGGTGGTGGCGTCGATTTCGTTATAGATATCTGCGAGGTGACCGGTGATTTCGTCAGTTGTGAGATTTTCATCGCCGATATGGTCCATGAGCTCGTAGAAGTCTCCGGTAATTTCTTTGCCAATATCGGTGCGAACGGCTTGAATATTTTGGTAGCGATCGAGGTATTGATCGGTATCTTTTGCCTTTCCAAGGTCTTCGCGTAATCCACCGAAGGCTTCGTTGACGGCGCTGAATCCCTGATTGATGCGATCTCCGATGTCTTCTACAAAGCCACTAATTCCACGATGCTGATCTGTTTTGTTATAGTAGGCAAGATTGCGAAGGATGAGGCTTGAGCTCTTCCCTGAGAGTCACTGACGTGAGAGTTCGCGTGCCAATACTCCCCGTTCCACCTGAGAATATTCTGTCGAATTTGACTGAAGAAGTGCCCATGCAGCCTTCCAATCATCGGTTCCTCGGGCAATGCTGCCACCAAGATCTCCAATGCGGTCAATGGCTTCAGTGACTCGTTTGAAGGGGTCTCATTTTTTGTTACAGATCTCAGTTCATTTTGGTCCGTAGTCTGCGCTCAGACTCGACTCAAAATCATCATCGACCATTAAAAAGTTCGCTTTTGTTGGAGGTACGCCGATGGTCGCTTCACGATAAAATCCAATGATCTTGATATGATTGGTAAGCAGATCGCCGGCAAGTGTTCAGAGATTGGTCTGGTCGGATTTTCCAGTAGTGTATGCGGGATCGTCGATGATCGATGTATTGCCGTCGAGATCGCTTCAACAATTAGTATAGATGCTATCAATGAGTGAATTTATAGCCTCCTGTTTACGAAGAAGGAGATTATAGTCACGTCTGAGGGCGGTTGGAACTTCTCCTCTGAGCACGAGATCAATCGAAAATCTCCCAGCAGACATGTAGTCGTCCTGAGTGAGTGCACGATTGGTATTTTTGACGATTTCAGAAGTCGACCGACTAAGGCTGTCGCTGGCTCGTGCCTTCCCGTCGGAAGTATTGCTGCAGGATGCTCCTGAGCTTGCTGAGCTGATATCTGCGAGAGCTTTGTCGAGTTTGCTTAAATAGTTGCTGAGTGCAGGTGAAGGTCCAGTTTCGATCACACACGCCGAAACACTCGATACCAGCGTGGATAGCGAGAGGAGTGTAACGAGGACGAATTTAATTTTGTGGGATATCATGGAGGCCATTTACGAGAGCAACGAAGTTCCCGATATTGTCTGAGAATGTCTTGGTGAATGCTTGGAATTCGAGCACATCACCTAAAAATGCGTCGTAGTATCCAGTCTTGATCGCTCGTTCCTTCGCTGCGTAGTAATTTGCACGAGCATTACTTGGGATTTTGAGTTTTTCGTTCGCGTAGTCAGTGCTGAGTCCATTGAGGAGAGTAATCCCGTAGTTTTGAGTTTTATTCTCCAGAAGCGCGTTCTCTCGTTTGGTATTAAGTCCGTAATCTGCAAGAACATTCGTGGTAATTTCATCGAAGAGTTTCTCATCGTCATTTTGCTTTGGAGCCCCCCGAGGAGTATCCTTGCCTGCAAGATTGAGAATAGGAGGCGGTCTCGAAGTTACCACCGTGCCAATATGTCCCATACTAGGCAGCTTGATGTTTTTGAGCAGCAATTCAAAGAAATTACTCGTGTGCTTTGCCTGTACAAAACTTGAGCCAGCAAAATGCAGGACGATCTTGAGATTTTGCTCGAGGATGCTCTGGATTGCATAACTCTTCCCGCCTCACAAAAGCGTGTCCTGGTACATGACGAAGTCCACATTGATACAAAAGAATGTTTTGCAACCAAAGCGGCTTCCTCAGGCATTGCCGGTCAGAGCTGCATTGGCGAGGCTATCGCCAGCGTCATTGACGGATGATACGCTGAGTGAGATATCAGGATTTGATTCTGACGAGCTATTTGTCCCGACTGCCGTTTGTGAATTGAGATCACTGATGAGATTGGCGTCGATACCAGCGATGGTTGTGGTACCAGTTGCACAGTATGGACCGACGGTTCCTCCTGTTCAAGTAGTTTGTGGTTTGTCGGGATTTACGAGTTGCCAACCACTATCTGCGAGATCAAATGACAATCGATCCGAGAGCGTTAGTCCATTTGTGAGTGATGAAAATGGCGTCGGATTACTGAGAAATGCCTTGAGATTGCCATTCGTCGGATTGGATTTTCCGTTGTAGGGGATGTCTTTTGAAAAGAGAATGTCATGAATCCGAGAGAGATCATACATGAGATCAAAGCTCGAATTATCAGTATTTCCATCTGTGTAGAGTCCTACAGATCCGAGTTTTTCGAGCGTACGCTGCTCTTTTGCGCTCTCGTATTGCATGTTTGCAAAGTCGTTGCCAACAACATTTTGGATACATTCCAAAAGATCAGTGGCCACGCCGGTTGCTTTAAATTGTGGCTTGAGATGCAAATAGAGAGGACTCGAAACTCCCTGTGAAATCTGCGAGAGCTCTGATGCGGTAAATTCGTTACTCGTCTCGATCACATCAGTGTTTTTGACTTTGTCGCACTGACTTTTGATCGTCTCATTCATTCGTTTTGCCGATCCAGGGATGCGCTTTTCGACCAGAGTTTTTCGCATGGAAGCAACTCCGCTGTCGACTCTTCTATAAAGATCTACTCCGAGATCCTCGCCAATATATCCCTCAGCGGAAACCGCAAGAGGGATAAGGCCTGTGACAACTATGGCACTAAGCGCGAGAAATGATCGGATCGAAAGAGAGGACACCTTTGGTAACAGTTATGCGTATTGTAGCAGGTTTCTCCTTGGCGATCAAAAGTTCGGCTATGTGATCCTCAATTTTGTCCTGAATATATCGTCGTACAGGGCGTGCACCGTAGGATGGATCGTATGTTTCCTTTTGGATGAGATTGACTACTTTGGTGTCGTATTCGAGACCAATATTGACCGAAGTAAGACGAGATTGCAGGCGTTCGAGCTGAATACGGATGATTTTGCCCATCGAATTTTTGTCGAGCGGCGAGAATACCACGATCTTATCGATACGGTTTATAAACTCTGGTGTGAAGTATTCATCGAGGCTTCCGACGATTTTTTCTTTGGTTTTTTCGTAATCTCGGATGATTTTTTCTTCGTCTTTTTCGCTGACATTAAACCCGATTTGTTCGGCCTTTGAGGTAAATTCGTCTCCGCCGATATTTGAGGTCATAATGACGATGGTGTTCTTAAAATTCACCTTTCGTCCCTTTCCATCAGTCACAACTCCGTCCTCGAGAATTTGTAGAAGGAGATTGAAGACTTCAAAATTTCCCTTTTCGATCTCATCGAAGAGTACGACTGAGTAGGGCTTGCGACGTACTTTTTCGGTGAGCATTCCACCTTCTTCGTAGCCAACATATCCAGCTGTAGTACCGATGAGCTTTGAGGCACTTGATCGCTCATTAAATTCACTCATATCAATCTTGATGAGCGCCTTAGGATCACCGTAAAATTCCTCTGCAAGTACCTTTACAAGCTCAGTTTTTCCGACTCCGGTTGGTCCCAAAAAGAGGAATGATCCAATTGGACGATTGACGTCCGCAATACCCGTGCGAGATCGCTTGATGGCATTGACGATCGAATCCACGGCTTCGTTTTGATCGATGATGCGTTTTTTGATCTGAGTTCCGAGTTTTGAGAGCTTTGCGATGTCCTCGGTATCGAGGTTACGCTCGGGCACTCCTGTAATTTGGCGAACAATCTTCTGGATGTCTTCTCCAGTAATATGCAGACGCTTTTCGCGAGGAATGGTGCGTTTTGCTTTCTTTTCAGCGATTTTATTTTCGAGTTCTTCGCGGCGCTGCTTAGCGTTGATAGCCTTGTGGTATTGCTGGGAGATAATAAAATTCTCCATGTCTTTTTGGATAGTCTCGATCTCTTCTTTGATCTTTTTGATTTCTTCCTCATCAAAGTTGTATTTCATGCTCTTGGCTGAACATGCTTCGTCAATGAGGTCGATTGCCTTGTCTGGCAAAAATCGATCCGTTACATATCGAGTCGCGAGCGTTACAGCGTCAATAACGGCGTCATCCTCAATAATGAGATTGTGGAATTCTTCGAAGCTTGGTGCGAGGCCCTTAATGATTTCGATGGCAGTTTTTTGGTCTGGCTCATCGACTTCAATCTTTTGAAATCGTCGCTCGAGCGCACTGTCCTTTTCAATATATTTTTGGTATTCAGTGAGCGTTGTTGCTCCGATAACACAGATTTTTCCTCGGCCCATTGCGGGTTTGAGAATATTGGCTGCATCGAGTGTTCCTTCGCCTGATCCAGCACCGATAATGGTGTGGATTTCGTCGATGAAGAGAATGATTTCGTTCTCGAGTTTGCTTGCTTCGTCGATGATTTGCTTGATGCGGGCTTCGAATTCACCGCGGTATTTGGTACCAGCAACGAGTCCAGAGAGATCGAGCGCAACTACACGCTTGTTTTGCATAGCGAATGGCACATCGCCTTCGACGATGCGACGTGCGAGTCCTTCGACTACGGCAGTCTTTCCAACTCCTGGCTCACCTACGAGACAAGGATTATTTTTGGTTTTGCGATTGAGGATCGAAATGAGACGATCGATTTCGGTATTGCGCCCAATGATTGGATCGATCTTGCCGAGCTTTGCCTGTGCTGTGAGGTCATTTCCAAAGAAGTCGAGGGCGGGAGTGGCGCTCTCTTGCTTTTTGCCGTCTTGCTTTTTGTTGGCAAAAAATGGATTATTCATGTCTTCTGCCTGCACCATGTTATGCTCAAGTGCACTCAAAATGCCATCGAGTGGAGCGAACATGCCATTGTCTTTGTCCTTGGCAATCTCACGCGAATAATTGACGAGCTGCTCCTCAAAATCCTTAGGGCTTACGCCGACAAAATCAAAGAATTGATAGATCCAAGTTTCTCCAGGAGTTCTCATCAGAGCCAGGAGGAAGTCCTCTATCCCAGCCTTTCTTTTCTCAAAGCTTGCGGCGATTTTTACACTCGAAACAATGAGCTCTTTGATGCGCGGAGAGAGTCCGATATATGCGCCGTTTGCTCACTTACGGAATTCGGAAAATGGACGCTTTGTAAAAACGTCATGAGTGATCTTTTCGTTGATTCCATAGCTTGCGAACATCTCAAAAATGGGTCCGGTTTTGACCTTCATCATCTCAAGGAAGACGTCTTCGGGGAGGATTTCTTGGTAGTTGGCTGATTTTACGGTGTTTTCCGTATCGATCATGAGTTTTTTGTAGTCTTCTGCGAAATTGTTGAACATAGAAAAATAGGTGTATTTCTGATTTTTTTCCCATCTATTGTACCAATATTTTGTACTTGCGCAAAAAGGGAGCTTGATTATTTGGCTTTTTTGGTCGCTTCGTAGAAGGTTTATGGTATCCATAAAAAATCCCCCTCAGCTCTTGCGGGCTTCGGGGGATTTTTTGCAGTATTTTTAGACTCGGATTTTAGTGATTGTTTCGCCATGTTTGAGGCATTTTGACATGATCATTTTTCCGCTGATTCCAGAGAGGAGTGGGAGGAATCCAAGTAGAGCGAAATAAAATCCAACATTGATCGGTTTTGGAGTTTCGGTAGCAATTGCCGAAATGCTGACCTGTGTGTTTGGCGTTGCTTGTGGGGTTGGGGCTTCTACTTTTCCTATAAAATTTCCTGTGATAATCATGAGAACTCCGACGATCATCTGGAGTTTTTTCATGAGACTTCTCTTACAAAAGCAGATTCCGATGGCACCAAATACGACTGCGTGAATCACAAAAACCGCCGCGAGTGCGTATTTTGCATAGAGTGCGAATGATTCATAATGCGACTGAAATGGCAGAGAATAATCCTTTGCGGCAAGTACAAGAAGCCCTGCTGTTCCGAGAGAAAAGAGGATTCGAATGATACGGATAGTCGTATCCGACGGACGTTTTTTGAGAAATTCTATGAACTGAAACATATATATGGGGTTACGGCTTCTTTATAGGGAGAATGATCCAGAAGGCAAGCGTAGGGGGTGTCTATTTAGGTGATTTTTTGCAGAGAGAATGCGCAACACTTTCCTTTTTCGGCTCTCCGTATATACTTCCGACCATTATGGCACGCAAGAAAAAGTCACGACCTACTTGGAATTTTGAGCTTGGGAACGTTATCGCTGGATGGGTATTGTTCTTTTTAAGCGTACTTGCGTTCTTTGGAGACAGCTCTTCTTTGGTTGGAAGCTATCTCGTGAGTACGCTGAGTTATCTTTTGGGTGATCTCTATCGTTGGATTTTTGTGCCGATCGTCGGTATTGTTGGTGGACTCATTATCATTGGGCGTCTTTCGTGGAATAGTGTGCGATTTATCGGACTTCTGCTTTATCTCATTTCGCTGACTTCGGTACTGACAGCATTTAGGCCCTATGGAGCCAATGCACTTTTGGATTTTTCGGGACTTTTAACGTCATGGTTTGGTCGAACACCGGCAATTTTGGCACTGATCGGATGATATCTGGTTTCGATTTATCTCACTGTGCGCATTAGTTATCGTAAGATTTTTGCGACGGTCCAGTCAAAGCTTCCATCTGCTGGTGATGTAAAAGAGACGATCTCAACTATTCGCAAAGAAGTCAAAGAAGACCTCAAATCTAAAAAACAAGAAGGAGAATTCGAAAAGCGCAAAAAAGACCTCGAACTCGAGCTCGAATCCATCCGCAAAGAACGCGAAATCGAAAAGAAAAAACTCGACGCACCCGATGCACCAATCCATGTCGCGATCGAGAAAAAAGAAAAAGGCATGCTTGGCACGATTTTTGGTGCCAAAAAAGAAGAAAAATCCGACCACAAAGCTTCTCCCGAAAAACAACTCTCGATCCCAGACTTTGGAACATGGGAGTTTCCATCTACAAAACTCCTCAATGAAGTGAAGCATATCGCTGTTGTATCTGATGCAGAGATTCGTGAGAAATCCGCCGAGATCGAGAGCACACTTCTCCAATTTAAAATCGGTGTAGAAATGAAGGGTGAAAAGGTCGGGCCAACCGTAGTGCAATATCGACTAGAACCCAACGAAGGAGTTAAGCTCTCCAAAATCGAAAATCTCAAAAAGGACCTCACACTCGCGCTCAAAGCAAAATCGATCCGTATTCAGGCGCCGATCCCAGGACTTGGTCTCGTCGGTATCGAGGTGCCTAATGACAAGCGCGACACCATCGGTATTCGTGAAGTCCTCGAGCATCCCAATTTTGTAAATGCAAAATCCAATCTCACGATTGCAGTCGGAAAGGATATTAATGGAGACTACATCGTTGGCGACCTCGCAAAGATGCCCCATCTCCTCATTGCCGGACAAACTGGATCGGGTAAGTCAGTTGGAATGAATGGCTTCCTAGTGAGTCTTCTCTACAAAAACGCACCGAGTGATCTCCGTATGATCCTCATCGATCCAAAACGTGTCGAACTTGGTATCTATAATGGGATTCCACACCTCCTTACACCAGTTATCAATGAGCCGGACAAGGCACTTAATTCGCTTAAGTGGTCCGTTGCTGAGATGATTCGACGTTATGATATTCTCAATGTTTCAAAGGTTCGAAATCTTGCAGAATACAATGCAAAGGTTAGCAAAAAAGATCGAATGCCCAATATTGTGATCGTCATCGATGAGCTTGCAGACCTCATGATGAGCGGAAACAAAAAAGAAGTCGAAACCACGATTGCTCGTATTGCACAGATGGCACGTGCTGTCGGAATGCATCTCATCGTAGCAACACAGCGTCCATCGGTTGATGTCATCACGGGGCTCATTAAGGCAAATATCCCATCTCGCATCGCCTTCACGGTCGCGAGTCTCGTGGACTCACGAACGATTCTCGATCGAATGGGTGCAGAGGACCTCCTCGGACGTGGAGATATGCTCTATAGTCCATCTGGATCAATGTCACCTGAGCGCATTCAGGGTATCCTCGTAGAAACCGAAGAAGTAGAAGCCGTCGTCAATCATATCAAACGTACAATTGATCCTGCAATGCTCGAAGATATCTATGATACCTCCATCACAGAAGGGGATCGTGGAAACTTCGAATGATCGATCGGAGGCGCAGACGGATATGACGAAGATCCAAAAATCATCGAAGAAGCCATTCAATTTGTGCGAACAGCCGGCAAGGCGTCGACTTCCATGCTCCAGCGCCGAATGAAGCTCGGATATGCACGCGCAGCCCGCGTTATCGACATCCTCGAAGAAATGGGAATCGTCTGACCTGCAGATGGAAGCAAACCACGCGAAGTACTCGATCGATAAAAATAAAACCGTCACCCTGGGTGACGGTTTTTGAATATGTCATCTCAATTAAAATTGATAAAATTCAATTGAGATGACCGACTGCTTGCTGCGCAAGTCCCAAGCTATCTGTATAGATATACCCAGTGTGCAATCGTATGGTTACAGGTGTATTTCCGTCTTGTAAATCTTGGATTTCTTTTGCTGTAACATTACCGTATAAAGGGTAGATATCCTCATTTTGAGCGAGAAACATTGCCTGTATAGCTATGTTTCCATTTGTGGTAAATCGCCTCCCATTGCGGGTTATGATTTTACCACGTTTTGATAGGATGCTCATTTGATCCCGAGTAATCGGTGGAATTTCAATGAGTGGCGCAGGATTTATTTTACGTGCGTGCATATCGGACCTCCTTTCTAGAGAGTGAACAATGCGCTACCGTTGTATTCTGAATGCCTCATTTGTCAATTTGCAGATTCCCTCGCAGGGCAAAAAAATGGGATATCACACAGTGTGTAATATCCCGTAAGACTGAAAATTCATTTAGATTCCTTTTCGTCGTCTTGGCTTAGTAGCAGAATGCTGAACTTGAGAAGTCCAGTGTCACCAATTGGTCGCGTCTGTGTTTGGTGAGTTGTGCTTTTGCTTTTGGCAGCAGATCCGCGGTTTCTGGAGTGGCGCCTGGAAGTGCATTCAAATAATTTTGAACTTCACTACACGTCGTGATGACGGTATGTGTTGTTCCATGCGGAATAATCAGCGTCTTTGCTGTGTCGTGCTGGGTTTTGCTCACCCGCTTTTGCAGTGCAGACAGACTGACATTTTTTACGGTGTAAGCCGCAATTTCCGCTTCTTGTGTCCGCGTCAATTGTTCAATACGTCCGAACAACGAGGCAACTACTTTTGATATCGATTTGTATACATTATTCACAACTTTCTCCTTAGTCCCACTATGAGACAAAAAATGTGTGTGAGCTTTGTATTCAAAAACTTTGTTTTGTCAATCAAAATCGTCCAAAAAATGGCTTCAAAAATCACGTTTACTTTCCCTCTGCTTCCCTTACAATTCAGACATTCAATTTTGCATGAAGAAAATAGACCTTCGAAAGATCCAGATACTCAAGATTATCGTTGAGGAATACATTAAGACCGGAGAAATTACCGGCTCGAAATCACTTCTCAAAAAACACGATATGGGTGTTTCGAGTGCGACCGTGCGAAATGACATGGCGAGTCTCGAAAAAATGGGCCTCATATTCCAGCCCTACAATTCAGCAGGTCGACTACCAACCACTCGCGGTATACGCGTCTTCGTTGACTACCTCATGGAGCATATGATGCCCCAATTCATTGAGGCCGAAAACGAGCTCATCGAGCGGGCTGATCGCGAAAGAGTCGACGATGCACTCTATTCCATCGTTGCAAAACTGACCAAGATCACTAAAGAAATCACCTTTGGGTGTATTCCTGATGTGGGCGCTAATTACTATCTCGGACTCACGAACTTCCTCGAAAAAAACAGCCTCTTACTTGGAGCTGAGGCCTACAATGTTATTAAGGTTCTTGAGAATAAACACCACTTCATAGACCTCCTCAAAACCCTCGAAGTCTCACGTCGCGTCTCTGTCTTCCTCGGTGAAGAAAATATCATCCCCGAGCTCGAAACCTCAGCCATGATCGTCAAAAAAATCAATCTCGAAGGCTATGACGCCTACATCGGCATGCTCTGATCGATGAAGATGGACTATGCATTCAATATCGCAGCACTTCGTAATATACTCTAAAAAATGCTCAAAATTACAGGCGGACAGAAGCTCTCAGGTACGGTACAAATCTCGGGTTCTAAAAATGCAGCACTTCCACTCATTGGTGCGGCACTTTTATTTAAGAAGGCAGTTCTCAAAAACGTGCCAAATATTAGTGATGTTCACACGCTTTTGGCGATTGCAAAGAGTGTTGGTGTACAGGTTGAGCTCAGTAATTGAACGCTTACGATCGAAACTGGTTCGATGCATGGTGAGGGAATGGATCTCGATCTCGTGAAAAAAATTCGTGCGAGTATTCTTTTGGTGCCAGCCTTTCTTCGTGCCTTTGGTTCGGTAGAGTTGCCATATCCAGGTGGATGTAATATTGGTAAGCGCCCCATCGACTTCCTCATGTCCGGTTTTTTTGATATCGGCTACGAAGGAAGTTATTCCGACTCTGGAGTTTCTCTCTCGGGTACAGCGAAAGAAGGTGATGTTGAGTTTTCGGCTGGTTTTGCAGTAACGGCTACAGAGTCACTCATCCTCGCAAATGTTCTTCGAAAGGGAACTACTCGCATCTTCCTCTCAGCTATTGAGCCGCATGTTGTGGCGCTTGTAGATTTTTTAAATGCACATGGTGCAAAGATTTCGATCGGATATGACCACACCATTGAGATCATCGGTGTCGAAAAACTCGCTGACGAAGCTCATGGCGAAGTAATCGCAGATTATATTGAATCCGGTACATTTGTTGTTGCAGCGGCTCTTGCGGCTGAGACTTATGTCGATATTCTCGATGCTCGTATCAAGGATCTCAGAGCATTCCTCACAAAGGCTACTGAGGCGGGAGTTCGATATGAAGTACTTCCATGAGATACACTTCGCGTCTATCGTTCGATTGATTCGCTAAAGCCAGTACGTATGCAGACGAATATTTTCCCAGGATTTCCAACGGATCTTCAGTCTCCATTTGTGATTCTTCTCACACAGGCAGAATGAGTGAGTCGTGTTGAAGAAATCGTCTACGAAAGCCGTCTCAATTGGCTCTTTGAAATCGAAAAAATGAAGGGGCATCCTGCTATTCTTAATCCAAATGCAGCACTTGTATTCGGGAAAACTCAGCTTCGCGGTGCTACGGTTTCGAGTTGGGATCTCAGAGCGGGAGTCGCGATGATCCTCGCAGCATTCGTTGCTGAAGGTGAGACCCTCATTACCAATGTCGAATACATCGATCGCGGATATGAAGACATTATCGGAAAATTGCGTAAACTGGGCGCACATGTCGAATATATCGGAGTAACCCCATAACATATGCGAACTACTGGAGCTATCTTGATCGTTTTTGGAGTCCTTGTGCTCATTAAGCCTGACCTCATTGCGTATATCCTTGCATTTATCTGTATAGCGATCGGCGTACAATTTCTTTTCTTAAGCGGTATTTTTGCTACTGGAGGGAAAAAATCGAATGGTGATCCTATCCGATTTGGTGGCTATGAGATCTATAAGAAAAACAAATAGATGGATATCTTACGAATAATATTCTCGATTATTATCGTATTTCTCCCGATTGTTTTTTGGGGATATCTTTTTTCTTATGCGCAGAATTCTCCACTTTCTGCGACACGGTTTTTTATTGGGATTCTCGCGGGCGGACTGAGTGTTATTCCGATCGTGCATTCCAAGGAAATATTTGAGTACTTCTCAACGCAGAGTGTTTTTTCATATCTGCAAGCTCCGAGTCTTTCAGTTGCTTTTTTGGAGAGTTTTTTGCTCTCATATGGGCTTCCAATTTTGCTATTTTTGATGGTCATCTCGGTCATTTTTTTCCGTCAAATCTTCGATCGAATAGGTCTTTTGGTACGGTCGCTTTTAGTGATCGCTTCCTTTGCGATCGTGTTTTTGGCCTTGAGTCTCCTCCTTGGATCATCAGGAGGAATCAATAGCTCAGGAGTACATATTGAGCTGCTCGGAGCAACGCTCGCTTCACTTTCTTCGATTACGCTCGCGTATCTCTTTGTCGGTGCTCTCGAAGAATCCACCAAACATCTCGCAGTCTATGCTTCGCTCGACATCGCAGAAGTCACCCCAAAATATATAGCGCTTGCTACGGTATTTACCGCGCTTGGCTTCGCATTTTTGGAGAATGTCTACTATCTCATAAATCTCGCGCTCGATGATGGGATCGGTTCCGCGGCATTCATTGGTACACTTGCATCCCGTTCGGTTGTATCGCTTCTCTTACATGTCTTTGCTGCACTCATTTTTGCACTTGGATTTGGGCGATATGTTGTGGCTCGAACCTCTGCGACATATATCCGATTTTTCTTTGCGTTTCTCATCGCGATAGGAGTTCATGCACTTTTTGATATCTCGCTCACTTACGGAAAAACAGGTATTATTGCGGTGTACGCTATGGTTGGATATTTCTTTTTTACGAAGGTGCTCTTTGATGAGCGAACAACAGTTGAAGCTTAAAATCGCTCAATTATAACCTCTCTTAATCCCTCATCATCGGGGATTTTTTTGAGTGTGATCGATATCGTAGGTGCATATTGATCGCCCAGAATTTCTGGCCATTCTATAAATCGAATAGCAGTGTCATCCTCAAAAATATCCTCTGCGCCAATATTCGTAAAAGTCTCGTAGTCATCAATTCGATAGAGGTCGAAGTGATAAATATTAGGTTCGTATTTTGAAAAATACGTATAAGTCGGACTCCGAACGATGGTCGATTGACCAGTAAGCTTTTGGATCAATTGTCGTACGAATGTAGTTTTGCCAGCGCCCAGATCCCCAAAAAGAAAGACTGTGTCTCAGGGTACAAGGTCGAGATTGAGGTTTTGGAGGTCGTTTTCACGTAAAATCATAGCGCCATTTTAGAGAGTATTTCATCACTGCAAGCGGAAATTTGCAACCATTTGCACTTCGTGGTAGCCTGTCAATATATCACATGCCTATGAATCCTACCCAAAACAACGACTCTCTTGACGAGCTCAGTCCAAAAAAACCTCACGCTTCCTACGCCATGATGGGTGCAGGTGCGTTTTTGGCAATCGTCGTGCTCTTCACTGCGTATTTTGTCTATCGCAATATGTCTCTCGAAAATGACATTGCAGCAGAAAAGAAACGCTGATCAGAATACCAGACTTCTATTGTTGCTCTCAAAATGGATCCTGTTGTTCAGGCGGCTGAGATTCTTTCGCAGGCAAAACCTGAGATCATTAAAAATATTGAGTCTTCCATCGTCTCAAATTATGTTCGTGAAATCGACAAGATTCATCGTGACTACCTCATCCAATTTACGGGCTTTGCATATCAGGGTGGTCATATCAATACGTCCGTCAATGCTGAGAAGGGGCTCGCGGATGATGCGATTCGTAAAGTGATTAAACTCGTAGGGGATTATAGAAATAACACTTACTCAGGCTCCCTCCAACTTGAGCCAATCACGAGTGTAAATGGTGATGAATCAAAGCGCAGTTTTGGTGTAGAATTTAAGACAAAATAACATGAACGTACAAAATTCCGAGCGCTTTCAGAGCTCAAAAGGTAATCTCATTCCGGTTATTCTCGTCCTCGTTGGTCTCTTCATTGGTGGATTTTTCACCTATGATCTCTACTATTCTTCGATGGAAAAATCCTCTAATCTTGAGGATGTAACACGTGAAGTAGAAGGCTACCGAAAAACGCTTGATTCACTTAATACGCTCAAGCAATCTGTGGCTTCTGATACAGCGCAGGCAGATGTAGTTCGTTATGCTGGTAATTACCGCGAAGACCAGATCCTTGAGAGTATTTTTGCAGTCTCTGGTTCAGGAGTTTCGATTGGTTCAGTGTCTCTCAATCCAGGTGAGCGACTTCCGTCTGGTATTTCTCTCGCGTCTGTGGGACTCTCTATTCAGGCGGATTCTGTTGCGAGACTTAATACATTTATTGATGATCTCACAGGTGTATATGGGAAGCGTCGTTATCTTGTAAAAGGACTTACTTTCCCAATGGATACAGATGCTTCGGCCCCAGTATCGGCAAGTGTGCAGCTCGGACTCTATTACCTCAAGTAGACCATGAAATCAGAAAATCAAGAGGTAACCGTACATTTTTGGAATCGTATTTCCCTCAAAGAAAAAGCGCTTTTTTATGAGCATCTCGCTAATCTCGTAGATGGGGGAGTGACATTTATCGATGCACTTCGCTCGTTTTGTGCTAAAACCGAAAATCCAAAATTTTATCGCGATGCCAGCGATCTCCTCATGCTCGTCGAGTCCGGTGACTCCATGAGTAATGCAATGAAGAAACTTCCTCGTACCTTTGATCGAGGCGAAGTTTCTATTATTGAAGCAGGTGAACAATCAGGAACGATCCATCGCTCATTTATGAGTCTCGCGACCGAACTCAGAGATCGTGAAGACCTTGCTGCAAAGCTTAAAGGAGCGATGACCTATCCGATGATCATCCTCATCTTTTTGGTGGCAGCCGTGACTATTATCATGGTTTTTGTCGTACCAAAACTGCTTCCACTCTTTGAAAATGCGGGTACAGATCTGCCAGCGGTTACGGTTTCGCTCATTGTTACGAGTAACTTCATCGCTAATCATTTTTTGCTTCTCGCCTTTGGAGTGATCGGAGTAATTGTTGCGTTGATTTCATATGCGAATACCTACCAGGGTCGCAAGCATATAGATCGAGTTATTCTCTCATTGCCACTGGTCGGCAAGGTCTATCGTAATTATCTCATTGTTCGAGTTTCTACGACACTTGGACTCCTCCTCTGAGCAGGAATTCCGATCGTAAAAACGCTCCGTCTCACTGGTGAATCCACCAATAATCTCATCTACGAAGAAGCCATCTCCGAAATCTCTCGTCTCGTCGAAACGGGTATGAAGATCACCGACAGTTTCGAAAAAATCGATCCGCATCATGCGCTATTTACCCAGGATTTTATTCAACTTCTTGGGGCGGGTGAGCGTACTTCTACGATCAATAAAATCTGTGCAAAGATCGCTGCGCAATATACGAGGGAAGTGGACTCCTCGGTTGCGACGCTTGTGAAGTTTGTTGAGCCAGGTGCGGTCCTCATTGCAGGAATGTTTGTACTCTGGTTCGCTTTTGCGATATTTTCGGCTGTTCTCAAGATTACGGATACGGTTGGATAGGCTTTGATTTTCGTTGTTTTTGCCTACACTGTGGGCATGCAATGGTGCAAGTCTCGTCACGCTTTTACACTCATAGAACTCATGGTCGCTATCGCGATCGGTGGGATTTTGATGACACTTGCGTATGCACCCTACAGCTTTTATGCGGATAAATCCCGTGTAGCCATGTCCTCCGAGCGCATCGAACAGCTCATAAATAAAGCAAAACTCCTCTCTACAACGGGTTATACTTTTGCGGGCACCTCCAAAAACGCCGATATGGCCGTCTATCTCAAAAAGGGCGAAAAAACTACCCAAATGAGAGCATTACAAAGAGGAACTTCTGATTTTAATCTCGGTGCGAATACTATCATGGTTGAGCAATTACGACTCGAGGATCGGGTCGAGATTTCGACACTTGATACCACTCCAAGCTCTCCAGAAATCATGGTAATTTTCCGAGCTCCGAGCTGAAAGATCGAAATCCGAAATACCACTTCGCAGATCACTGCAAGTGGTGGAATTGTGGGTCTCAAAGGTGTCGCTACGGGGTCGCTTGCTAAAAATTTCGTCATTCAATAATATGCGATCGCACAAAGGATTTACGATCATAGAAGTCATGGTGGCGATACTCATCTTCACTGTCTGATTTTTGTGAGCCTACTCGCTCGTGAGAAGCGCGATGAATCTCTCGCTTCGCTCCAAGCAAGAAATCCTTGCGGCCAATCTTATCCGCGAGCAGATGGAGCTCGTAAAGAGTATCCGCGATACCAATTACCTCGCGCTTCGCAATTGGAATTCCCTGAAAGGACTCACTGAAATGTCGATCTGTAGCAGTGCTGCAAATTGCGAACTTTCACCTGGATACTATACCATCCAAAACCGCTATACAACTCAAAGCCCCATCGCTCTTAAAAAGATCGCGACCGGTACTTTTGACGCGAAAACAAAGGTGTCATCCGAGGCAAACGCTCCACTTGGAAGCTCCGAAATCAGACTTTGTATCGATGAACTCGGACGTTATACTCACGATTGCGTCGGTGCAAAATCCACGCCCTACTACACCTTTGTTCAAATTGAGGAAGTAAAAGATAGTGTCTGAGTGGTACCTTCTGCGCTCGCAATTACTGCGGTCCTCGCGACGACGGAGTGAGATTATCGCGAATACGCCATGCACACCATACTCACTGACTGGAAAAAATAATGAACAAAAAAGCTTTCACGCTCATAGAGATTATTATCGCAGTCACTATTTTATCATTTGTGATGGTGAGTGTTTTTGGTATCTATTCCAATATCATCAATCTCAATAAGCGCCTCTCTGTTGCTCGCTCACTCCAAGAAAATGCGAGAAATGTGACAGAGATTATCGCCAAAGATATTCGTGACAATGGTATTGCATTTGCTTGCTACGATCAGATGAATGCCGTGGCGACTGGCTGCAATGTTATGGCGGGACGAACCAATTATACGAGCTCAGGAACGGATGTGCTCATCACAAAAGTAGCCCCAGAAAATTGTCCATGAGGCGGTCAAAATTGCACGCTGTCGTACTATCTTATGCACGATAATCTTGCTTCGCTTCCTACAAAATGTGCTGCGAGTGATACTGATTGTTATCTTGGTCGCGAGCTTCCGGATGGTGAGCGTATACGTATTACGGACAAGAGTGTGCGGATCAAGACACTCAGATTTTTTATATCTGGTGTTGATTCGAAGACTTTTGCCAATAATGCGGACTCTGAATGAAAGGTAACTATAACTTTCTTGCTCACCGCCGCACCGCGCCAAGGAATTACGACCGAAATTGCTGAAGCGCTCACTATTCCAGTCCAGACGACCATCGCCGAAAAACTTTATAAGTCCCACTAATGCGCAAAATTCCATCAAATCGAGGATTCTCAACGATTATGGCCGTGCTTCTCACGGGATTTTTGATCGTATTATCAGCTGGAATTCTCTTCCTCTTCCTCTCCGAAAATCAGATTAATAAGGCGCTCTACGATGGGATTTCGTCATACCATGCTGCTGAGTGAGCTATGGAATACGCGCTTCTTAAAACCAAAAATCATCGAGAATGATTTGCAGATGATCTCGATTTTTCGAGTACAGATGGCAAAATCTTTACAAAAAATGACGACAAACGAGCTCCGCTTATTAGCTATTCACTTATCGGAAATGCCATAAGCTATTCTGGTACGATCGCATCACAGGGATTTGAAATCATCCCGCTCTTTTACGAAAAAGGTAAAGAGCTCTCGCGTGTGAGTGATAAAATCTGGAAAGATCCACGAAAACCTACTGCTTCAAATGGATTTGATACCTACATACCAACCAAAGAATTCGTCTTTTCGATGGATGGGCCGCTCGTCTGGAATGTGATTGGAAGCGATCCAACCGGCAAGACCTTTGGACTCTCCGGCAAGGCAACTCCCGACAAAAAAATCGGTGTAAGCTCTGATTCAACTGTTCTCGCCCAGATGATCCACGAATGAAGTATGAAGGACTACAGCGCCTGAGTTCTCTCCGAATCAACCAAAAAACTCGAGGATTTCCTCCAGTCATACGGAGAGAATTACCTTGTTCTCTATAACACTGCAGATACACCCGTTCATTACGAAATGAACTCGCCATTTGGATTTAGTCTCCCAACTTCTCGAATCATCGCCTCTGCAAAAGTCAAAAACTCGATCGTCAATATCGAGCTTACTGAGGACAAATCGAGACTCTTCGATGCCCTAAAATACAGCCTTTTTGTAGGAGGAAGTCACTAATATCGGCCCATCTCAAAGTCCCATCCCTTTGACTCTGGATTCCAGACATAAATGATCTCCGAATCCGTACCGCCTTTTTGGTAATCACGTGGGAGATAATCGAGATATTTTAGCTTAAAAAGCTCATTTGCATTCGTAGCATGTTTGCCCGTCGCTGCAAAATATCGATTGTCGGCATCTTGGATATATGCGAGATTCATCTCTCTCACGGACTTGTTGAGATAGGACGAACAATACGAAGAAACATCCGTGCGCTCAATTTCTTTTTGGTCTTCTCAGAGGGATTCTTGAGCGTTTTTTCGAGCCTTTTCTACGCTTATCAGGAATTCTTTAGAGAGCTTCGCACCATTTGCAAAAGCGGGGATGAGGATGTTTTGGAGATCGATCGATAATTTATTACAGAGGCCATTCTTGCTCGCATCTAAACTCTGAGCAAGCGAGAGGAACATGATAATCGCCTTTTCTCTATTGCCGGTTTTTCCCTGCATTATAGCACTCATAATCTGTGCTCATTTTGGAGCATCTTTATGTGTGCCGGTGATACGATACCATTCGGATGCTTTTTGTGGATTATGTTCGCTCCAGTATGCAACATATGCAAGATAGTAGGGGATCATCGGATCCTCACACGGATTTGCGAGTGCTTCGTTTGCGAAGAGTTTTTGTAGATCGAACTCTTTTTTAATGGCTTCGATTTTTATAGGATCACAGGTGTTTTTAATCCCTTTTTCTCCTAGTTTGACCGCTTCCTCAATATGACGCTGTACTTCTGCCTTAGAGAGATTTTCGTAGCGCTCATTTACATCAGGAATGAGCAGAAGCCCGATCTCGTATGGGTACGTAAAATGTGGCGAGAGATCGGTTACGAGCTCGAGCATGCTCGCGAGATATTTCTTGTATTCCGCACTGATCGCATTCGATCCAATATACTGGATACTTCCAAGCCAATAAAAATCCGACACAATCGCCTCAAAACCCGAGCTCGACATCCGAACAGTCTTTGCAGTCGGGATAAACTCCGGATGAGCAATAATCGAACTTCGAATTTCTTTATGTGTGTTGTAATTGAGGCCTGTTCCGACCGAAAAAAATGCCCATCCCGAGAGACCAAGCAATACTATGACAAATGCAATCTGTTTCATATTAGATACCAATACCGTCTTCGGTTAATTCTTGTACGCGAGTTTCTACAGGATCCTTTTGATAGCTCAAATGCATCGCTCGCTCATTTTTTTCGCCAACACTCCAAACTTTGAGACCAGGAATCTGTTTGTCTGTGATATGGCCGTGAACCTTTTTACGTTCGTAGCTCGTGAGGCTTGAGAGAATTATCTCCTTACCTCCCTGCATCGCCTCCGCGATCTTTGCATCGATATAGCGGAAGAGTCGCTCATCTTTGGATTTGAGATAGTCATTAACCTCAAGGTGTATGAGCACGGCTTTTCCTTGGTGCTTTTCGATCATACGCGAGAGCAGATGTTTAGTGAGCTCAAGAGTCTGACCATGGACTCAAATCAGCAGTTTTGAGTCCGGCGTTTTAATCGTCACACGATAAATATCGCGCAGATCATCTTCGGCATCGACCTCAAGTGAGTCGATAGCGACCGTCATGAGCGAGAAAAATTTTGTGGAAAGTTCGTGGATCGATTCTTTCATAGATATTTTTTGTCATTATATCCGTCCGAGCCCGAAAAAAAAATCATCTTTCGCCCTTGACAGAGAGGAATTTGGTCTTTTGTTTCTGACTCGATTTTCTTTACAGTTTGAGCCGTTTTGCTATACTCGTGCCCACTTTGTGGAGGATTCGCATAGTGGCCGAGTGCACACCCTTGGAAAGGGTGCAGGCGAGCAATCGCCTCAAGAGTTCGAATCTCTTATCCTCCGCCATTGAAAACCTAGCTCGCTGACCGACATGGTTGCGAGATCCACAAAAACCTAAAAACGCCCGTGAGGGCGTTTTTAGGTTTTTTACGATAAGCGTGAGAATTCGCGAGATTTACCTAAGGGAAGAGTTTTATCGTAGATCGGCTTGACCTCTTTTCTTCGTAATTTCGACCGCCATATTTTGTCCGCTATCAGGCTCGAAATTCGAGCAATGAGATGAACTCTTCGCGAAATTTAAGGCCTTCTCGGCTTAAAATGGATGCAACCAATGAGGATTCCCACCAGCCATGTGTGCCTTTGTGATGGGGAATTGCCATTGCAAAGGTAGAAAGGCAATAAGCATGTAGAGGGCATTTAAAACGAAAATGATGGTGTGGTCGTCTTTTCGCTCCCCATTTTCCCTATGAAAAAGCCTTTTCTATGGCAGCTTTCATTGCTTCGTATACTTTTGGCATCTCCGCTTCGAAAGCTTCTTTTGTGATAGCTTGGGCGGCAGCTTCCGCAAGAGCAACTTTGCCGCCTCTTGCCAAAGCCCTTCATTCATCGTAAGTTTTCTTCCAAGGTTGTGGATAATATTCCTCCAGTGACTTATGTGGTATCATGAAGAGTTGCTCGTCGTCCGTTATGTATGGATAGCACTCTCGGAATTTTTCATATTTAGATCTTTGTTGGTCGTTTGGCTGATCGCATAATATGATGGTCTTTTCCTTGTATAGCGGATTCGGCGCAGAAACTATTGGCACGAAAAGCTTGTGAATATTGATAAAAGTAGTTTCTTGCTCGTCGATATCTCATCCGGCGAACACTATCTGGATTCCGGAAAATTCAGGATAAAACCTATTGGCGATGATTTTCAGGAAAACGTGTTCGCTTTGCCCCTCGACTATAAGAAAGTTTTTTGGCAATAATAGATCCGCCGGACTTCAGCCCAGGAGTTCGTAGATCAGATCCTGCTTTGCCTCTTCGGCGACTAGTTCCGCGGAAGTTATTTTATCTGACTTCATGACCCGAAAGACCGATTGGGAGTCCGATCCATCGGCAACCAGCACAGAAGAATGAGTGCTAATTATTACTTGATCGCGCAATGATGTTGCCGTCAAAAGAGCCTCTTTGAGAGATCTCTGTGCGGTTGGATGGAGATGTAACTCGGCTTCGTCTATTACGAAGATGAAGGTTTTCCCATCTCACTGCTTCTTTCGGAAATCCGCGTACGCCTGGATGATTGCAAGCATGACTGCCCTTTGCATGCCATCTCACTTGCACTCTGCCAACGTCTCGATTCAGTCGTTTACGCGAGTTTCAAATTTTTTCAAAAGATCTTCGATCTCAGGAGTTTCGACGCTGAACTTTACGGTAGTTCCGTCGGGAAACTGCTTTTGCAGATGGAGGCCTACTGAATCTGCCAAGGCGTTGAGCTCGCTCTTTACTTGAGAGTCATCGTTTTCGAAGACTTCCTCGAATTTATCGCGAAATTGCTGGTATACCGGATCCTTGGCGATAATTGCGGAAAGTACCCCGGATAGCATCTGTCCTATGGGTGTAGTGGTTTTGTATTCTGATACTTCCTTCAGTCTGGCTGTGGATTCAACGTATTGCAAGCGCGGAAGGAAATCATTGAGGGCTGCGTCAAATCCGGTTGGATTCCCATGATCTACGCCGTTTACGACGATTTTCCTTTTGTGGTCAGAACTGGATTTGTAAATAGTTACCACGTCCGAGTCTGCTAGTATTTTCTTTATCGCTGCCTTGTTTTTATCATTCTTCATCGCTTCGCATTCTTCCAGGGCCCCCATGAATTCAACGGACACCTCTATATCGCTTTCCCCCTGCATAAATCTGTCAGAGGCAAGGGTTTTCTTACCGTTGTAGAACCAGTTAAGCGCTTCAAGGATATTTGTTTTCCCGTGGTTGTTTTGACCGACAAATACATTGAAGTCGTTGAGATTTAGATCTATTGATTTTGCGGATCTAAAATTTCGGATGATAAGCCTGGATATTCGCATAAGTAGAGATCACTATGTAATGGCGTTACAGTTAGGACTCGTGAATTCCTGAGGGTAGGCCGTAACTCATCAAGCATACATATGGACGCTGATTTTAAAATTAAAGATTAAACTATTTCTATAGATATTGCTTTACTCTTCAGCACAATTTTTCAAATGATCATTGCGAGAACTTCTCGCTTCTCTTCTTTCGTACCATTGCAGACGACGTAGCGCATGTATTCACGCAGGTCTATTTCGTTTGCAACGCCCTCGACGTCGTTTCCCTTAATCCTCAGCAGCTGCCCTTGGAAGGCGTTGAACCTCTCGAGCTCCGCCTTCAGCGAATCGCTCACGAGATCCATGTCTATTTCCGCCTTCTCTATTAGGCCGGTCAGCTGTTCCATCATGGAATCCTCCCGGACCGCCTTCTCCTTGCACTTCCGGTCGTTGTACCGAGTGCAGTGGTAGTAGACGTAGCCCCGCGGCTCTTCGTGCCCGGCGATCTTCTTGAATTTTTCCTGTGCTGTGATTCAGGACCCACAGTTCCCGCACTTTAGGATCTTCGTGAAGGCGAAGTCCTTCGTCCTAGGCCGGTACCTGGGCGAATTGTCCAACTGTCTCTGCGCGGCGTCGAAGAGCTCTTTCGTTATGATCGGCTCGTAGTCTCCCGTGCACCAGTTCCCGCTGTCCTTCGGGTATTCGTACATCCCGTAGTAGAAGGGGTTGTTGAGCATCTTGTAGATCGTGGATACCACCACGGGCTTTCAGCTTCTCATCCGTAGGGGCGTCTTCTCCATGATCCAGTCCCGGATGTCGCGTCAGCTCATGCCGGCTTTCGCGGCCTTCTCGAAGATCTGCTTAACATACGGCGCGCGTTCCTCGTCGAGCACGATCCTGCCGCCGTTCCGCATGAAGCTCCGTTGGTTGAGGTAGCCGAGAGGAGCGATATGCGGGATGTGGCCGGTAGAGGCCTTGGTCTTGAGTCCCCGGATCACATTGATGCTTCGATTGTCGTTCTCGAGCTTCGCCTGCGAGCAGAGGATCATGAGGAGGAACTTCTCGTTCGGGGCGTTCTTGAAGACCTGCCCGTTCGTGCGGATCTCGCGGAGGGTTCACTGGTCCATGAGGTCGACCATGGAGCCGAGGTCCCCGGCGTTTCTCGAGAGGCGGTCGGGAGCCCACGTGAGCACCGAGTCGTACCTCCTCTGCCGGAGCCCGTCGATGAGCTCGTTGAAGCCCCGACGCTCTCACGAGGCTTTTGCGGACTTGCTCTCGCGTATGACTTCGACCACGTCGAGTCCGTCGCGTTCTGCTACTTTCCTCATTGCTTCCAGTTGGGAGTCTATCGAGAGAGCCTGCCGCTCATCCTCCTCGGAGGATTTCCTCGCGTAGAGGCAGTAACGGTACGCGGAACGCTCTTCCCCGAAGCTTTTCGCGGCGCTCCACGGGTCGTTCGGGGCGAAGCGGGTTCCGGCGTCGGTTTCCTTGGAAGGGGAGAATGCTTGTATGCTCATATGCTGGAGAATTATTCGTATCCACACAACAATGGTTTTTATCGTTTGGAAGTCCAGCTTTAACGAAACAAAATGTTCCGTCCTCCCGTCTCCCTCGACCAGCCGCCTATGAATGTTATGACCTGTTCGTATTCCTGCTCCTCCAAAACTGCGAGCGCCATCATGGTAAATGCGTCCATCATATCATCGTGCCTTTCCTTTCAGAATCCCAGAATCTGGTTTACAAGCTTTTCACACGAGCCATTTTGCACGAAGACTATGCATCCTGTCTTGATGGCTTCCGAAACGAGCGCCAGTCGCTCCAGCTTGGATCAGATTGGACGCTTTCACTCTATGTCCATATCGGGCCACTTGGCTTTCAGGTACTGCACAAGGGCTACTTGGTAACCGACATTCTCGACGTACAACTGGTGTTCGACTCCCGGATAGGACGAGGTTTTCATAGAATGATAGGCTTTTATGGTTTCAGCCGTAGTGGGGAAGTCCATTTTCCTCTCGAGCACGTCCATAACGTAGAGGCGTCGGTTATCGCCCACACCGACTATCGCACAAGTTACTAGCGCGGTGTAATCCGCCGATGCCTCTTCGGAGATCGCGAGATCGATCCCTGTTGCCAGTCTCCGAATCGACTGGCCTGATGGAACGGCGCTACACCAGCTTATCCATTCCGGTTTCACGACCTGCCCTTCTGAACCTGCCTCTTCTAGGAGATATTCTGTCCGCCATGCGGTCTCGTTTCCTACCGTAAGTCTAAGTTGGTCGATGTCAGCCTCGGAAAACCTTTCTGGCCAGATGCATTCCCCGTTCTCTACGAGGGGGTATCGAAGGAATACCCCATCTCTCTTGCCGGTTTCTATTTCCGTCTTCATGCGCATAAGCAACGAATCCCTATGGAGCATGTTTCCGAGAAGGATTATCCTCGTCGATTTTGGATCCCCAAGCGGTATGAGTTCCTTGGTGAACCACTCATAGAGGCCGTTTCGCCCTTCCATCGTCTTCATGGACTGGAGGTTTTCTATGTCGTCGGCGATGATGAGTTGGGGGCGGTGATTTTTGTGCCGGATTCCGCGGATCGACTGATCGACGGACACGACGGTTATCCTCGCCCCGAACTGCTTCAGGAGAATCGAGGAACTGTTCCATTCGCTCCCGTCTTCCTCGAACGGTCCTAGGTCCTTTCGAAGGAGCTCGTTCGTCTCGAGTTCCTCCTTGAGGTTCTTCATGTATTGTTTTGCCTGTTGTTGGGTCTGTGCGACGATGACGACGTACTTCATATTTTGCTTTCCGAGGATTGCCCATATAGCGAAGGCGGTACTTACAATGGAGGATTTTCCGGAGCCCCGGAATGCCATCACGGCCACGAGCTTCCTGAGGGGGTTTTCCAGTTCCTGGAATATCTCCCGATGAAACGGCGCGAACGGCGCGGTGATGTAATGGTCGAAATAAATGTCGAGATAGAACTCGAGATTGTTCCGGGCGATGGCTCATCGTACGGAGGCGGATGCCCGGATCTGCCTGAGGTCCTTCGGATCGATTGCTTGCCTCATGTTTATGATTGATTTATGAATTTTCAAACTCGTCACTTGCTGTATTTCGCGAGGACCCGCCGCACGAGGGCTTCTTGGTCCTTCGTCAGTTCGTCGCGCTCCCCGGGTCCGGCTATCTCGACCCGGTTCCCATAAGCCGGGTGCCGGGACCGGAGCCAGAAGGCTATAGCGCTCATGTTGCCGTCGCGTACGTTCTTCAATAGTTGCGATTCTGCCATGTCGTTCATCGATTGGATGCCCCTCGCCAAGGCATCTCTCGAGTCCTTAGCGAACTTCCCGTCGTCGGCGATCCACCGGTAATACGTGGATCGTCCGATACCGGCCTTTTCGCATGCCACCTGTACGATCGGCGTGCGCTCGATCTGTTGCAGAAGAATCCTCTTCTCTTCCTCCATCCGCGAGGAAACCGCGTTTCTCTTTGCCATGACTAGGCTTTTACGGCCGTTTTCGAGGTGAGGCTTTCCCATCGTTGGATTATCCGTTCGCAGTAGACGGGGCTCTTCTCGATCATAACGCATGTCCTCGCAGTCTGCTCGCAGGCTATGAGAGTACTGCCGGATCACCCGAACGGGTCGTAAACCGTTCAGCGTAGCGGGGTCGAATTCAGGACGATCTCCCTGATGAGCGGGACGGGCTTCATGGTTGGGTGTATCGTGTTCTTCCGTGTCTTCGGGCAGAAGATGACGCTTTTGGCCTTCGATCGGTAGAACGCGTGCTTCCCGTACCAGCCGTAGGCTATGAGCTCGTGCTGCGGGAGGTAGTCCAGCCGTCCTATCACGGAAGAGTTCTTGATCCATACGAGCAGCTGGGAGAATTTCACGCCCGCTTCCCCCATGCCTTCGCGGAGCGGGAATATCATCTTGTCCGAATTGAAGACGTAGATGGAATTTTTCTCCGCGAGATAGGGGAGCGCCGGAGTTATCCAGCGCTTGGTAAAACGGGCGTAGGACTCATCGCTCTGCAGTTCGTCGTTTTCTATGGGAACGTGTGCCCCGGCATTCCCGACGAAGCCCTGCTTCGATTCCACGTAGCCGATTCCGTAGGGTGGATCGGTAATTATTGCGTCAGCCTTCCGAACCTGCTCGAACAGGAGGCTTATTATGTCTTCCTGGCAGGAATCTCAGCATACGAGGACGTGATCCCCAAGGAGAAATCTATCTCCGACACGTATCTCCATGCTAGTTGAGCTTGAGGGCTTTTTGTCCGCTGAATTTTTCATAACGGTTGATAATGATATCGATAAACGCGGGCTCGTGCTCCATGAGCAGGGCCCTTCTCCCAAGCTGCTCGCAGGCGATGAGCGTGCTGCCGGATCACCCGAAGAGGTCCAGTACGACGTCGTTTGCCCTGGTACATCTCCTGAGGGGCTTGTCATGAAGGCTCGGGGGTTTGGCTGTCGGATGCTCGTATTCTTGGGTGGGCAGCCTTTTTGCGAGCCAGATGTCGAAGTGGTCGTAGATATCGTCGAGGGTACGGTTTCCGGCTCAGACTTCCTTGTTCAGGATCTCATGGAAGGCAGCCTGCTTGGTCGAGACATACGGCTTGCCCCGCGTTCCATACACGCAAGGCTCGTAGGTTTTGTTGAAGGCAACGCCCGGGGTAATGTTGATGTTGTTCTTGATCCATAGGCAGACCCTCCGGTTTTCGATGCCGCAGTCCGAGAAAACATCCTGGACAAGGCCTATGTATCTTGAGTCACAATAGCAGAACGCGTGTACGTCGGGAGCACTTACTGTAAGGCCGTTCGTTAGGACGGTCTGCAAGAATTGGCGGTATTCTTCGGCACTTCTCTTATCTTCGGTCTTCGTTCCCCCGTAGCTCTTGTTTCCGCTCATTCCGGATTGGTAGTCGAGTCAGATGTTGTACGGGGGATCGAAGTAGAGCATTCCAATCTTTTGGTACGCTCCATCCAACGAGCGCGTCAGCCGTTCTACGTCTTCCGGATTCGTGGAGTCGCCGCACATGAGCCTGCTGTTTCACAGCCCATAGATGTCTCCGGACTTGCTCGTGGGCCGTCCTATGCTTCGAAGCTCCTTTTCCATGTCGAAACCGTCGTCCTCCGCTTCAAACATTCCGTCCCAGATTCACGACAGCTCCGAGTTGTCGAACCCGACGTCGAGCAGGAGCTCCATTTCGAACTCTTTCAGTATGTCGAAGTCCCACTCTCCGGTATTTCGGTTGAGTCGGAGGTTTAATTCTTTCTCGTGGCCGATGTCTGGGATTTTGAGATATACGACGGGAACTTCTAGGAGGCCGAGCTTCTTCGCGGCTTCGAGACGGAAGTGTCCGCCAATGACGACGTTCTTTCGCTTTTCCGCGCCGTTCGCGATGATGGGATCGACGAATCAGTATTTGGAGAGACTGTCCATGAGGTCGCGCAACTGCTTGTCCGTGTGCTTGCGCGGATTGTATTCGGCTGGGTTGAGTAGGTCCGGACGGACCATGACGACGCTTATGTCGCCGGCTTCCGTATGCTTTGTCATAGGTAAAAGAAAAAAATAGACCGAGCGGTGTGCTCGGTCTATTTCTATCGGGATTCAGCTTTCGGAATTGCTAAGTTTCAGTTGAAACTTAGCAATTCGTAGAGTTTCCGAAGTCTTTCAGAATTGAGAATATATTTTCGATGTGTTTGTTCAGTTTGAATTTTCCAGAGTCATTTCATCTCTCTAATATTCGCTCCTCGTCTGCCGTAAGGTTTCCGAAAAGTTCTTTCTTGATGAGCAGTAAAAGCAGGGCCTTGTCTCAATCGTATTTATTCGAAATCTCTTGAATTAAGTCGTATTTCCTAACCGATTGGGCGGGGTGGCCGGTAAAATCAGTGATGATGTTTGGCAGCTTCTTATGGATTTGCTGGAATTCTATCCATGCGACATCTAATTCTTTCTTTTTTATCGTGCGAGACATCTTCAGCGTCCAGGATCAGTCGCTCGAGGCTTCCATCCTGTAGGGGCGAATTCCGTCGCCGAACCAGTTTTCGAGCACGAATTCCTTCAGGATACTCGGCAATGTCTCCAGCCTGTACTTCTTTGCGAGAGCTTCGACATCCTCATGGAATTTTCTCCATAAAATCCGTCTGTCATCATCGTACATGGTCACGACTCCGTTGGACTGGAACCCGGGGTTCCAGTAGTCCTGTTCTAGGAGCTGACGGAGCGGGTTTTCCCAACTACCCTTCGGGATCTTGTATTTGGCCCGGAGGTTTTCGACGTCTTTTTGGAAATCCTCGCTTCCATCTTCCAATAGTCTGAGATACGGAGCGATAATTCTAGCTCGGTCCAACTGTACTTTCGGGTGTGGGAATTTCCGTGGCATGGGGCATTGTTATTTCGGGAGCATTCTAGGCGACTGCGATCGAAATCAACCCCGATTAGACTAAGGCGTGGGTGGAGCGTCCAGTGTGACCCTGTACCAATATCTGGATGAGTAGCCGTATTGGAGGAATACATACACGACGTGTCATTGATCCTCCTTCTTATAGATCATATAGGCCTGGGTTGACCCATCCGGAGCTTTCGCGAGCCCGCTGTCCGTCTGGTAAAAGTCCAGATCCGCCAGTTTGTTTTCGATTTCATAGATGTATCCGCCGGCCTTGACTATCCTTTCGTACTTCTGGGTAAGCATCGTTTTCAATTTTTCCTCTTTTTGTGCTAGAGCCTGCCTTTGCTGTTCTGCCTTCTTTCGCTCGTTTTCCAGTCTTGCGGTTTCCGCTTTCTCTTTTGTAATTCTCTCGGCTTCCGCTTGAATCTCCACCGAGCTTTTTGGTCGCGAGACATTTATGCGCTGTGAGTCCGAATGGTACTTGTTCAGCGCTTCGATGTATATCGAAATGGATGGCTGCTTCATTTCTAGCGACTTGCTGTAAAGTCCGCCGCTTGCCGTCAGCAGCTGTCCATCAACTTTGACCGTATCCGCACCGGAGGCCGTGAATTTGAGCAGGTAGACGGAACCTGTTTGCGCTCCCTGCGGACTCTTGATTTCGATTGTCGGTTTACTGTAGGATGCTTCGTCTGCCAATCTTGCCTCCGATGACGAGATTGCCCAGAAGGAGCACGCAATCATAATGATCGAAGACAGAAGTCTTGCCGGGTACTTTCTAATCTGCGCGATGCGCCGGCCCACGTCCGAAAGTCATTCTCGCGCCTTTTCGGGGTGTAGCCATATGGAAGCCAGCAGTCCGAAGCAGAGAATTTTGGGAAATGCGCCAGGTGAGACATTGAGCCATATGAATCCTGCGAATGATATGAGCGCTCCGAGCAGATAGAATATTGTCATGTTTGATTCCCGTTTCTCCTCCAGAACCGTCTCGATTATCTCGGAATCCGTTTTGTCCTGTAGTCTTTTGAAGATTGCCGTGTTTTCCCTGAGGTATTCTGCTATGTATTCAGGCCAGTTGGCGCTTCGGAATTTCATTGCTTTGTCTCGTTCGTCCTCCTCTTGCAGGCGTATTTTCTCTCTTGCTTCGTATGTCGAGAGATTCGATAGGCAATTTGTGCACCTGATTGCATCATCTTGCACCTGTTGTGAGCAAAATGGACATACTTTCATATAGCGATAGGTTAGGATTTCCCCGGTTGGCCCTCGCATACAAAAAAGAGGGCAATTATCCGGTTGTCGCTAAACAAAACCATGCCCGAGCTCTCACAATAAAGGGGAGTGGGTGGATAATTGCCCACTTTTCACCTCTATTGCGTGAAAGCGCATTCGTGTCATGGTTTTGTTTAGCTCTGTGACAATACGGAAAAAAGACTGGAAATCCAGTCTTAGAGATGACAATAGCGGGTACTCAACATATTTAACTTGGCATGTTTTTGGTGCAGTCCTGAAATTCGGATAGACGGACTGATATTTGATAATTTAGCTTTTCTTATAAACTGGCCATAACTTCACTTAAAAAGAATCATATTCTTTTTCCTCCCCAGAGTGGATGTTGATCCGGTTTTAATCGATGCCCAATGTCTAACGTGGTTGAGGATATAAGAGATTTCTGTACCATCAAAAAAACTGATTTTGATGGTATTTTTGATGACTTCTTTTTGAAGAGAAGTCTTAAAATTGGAGATCTTCTAAAGCTAGATGACGCCGAGTACTATCAAAACTGTGATATTTTCAAGATCGAAATCAAAGCCTGAAAAACCTATGATGAGTTTTTAGGTATTCTGTTTGGAAAAATTACCGACTATTTCTTTGATTGAGCGCACAAGCCTTGAATGATCGAGTATGTAAAAGAGCGCTTCAATAGGTATAACGAAGTGGTAGGAGTGCTTCTCGATGATGTTGTCCTTGCTAGCATGGGTTGTAAGACCGCAACTGAACTTAAGTCTAAAAGTAAGGACTTTCGAAAAAAAGCTGCGGATGCCCTGCAAAAACACATGGTAAGCATAACGCTGGAGGTTTTGAAAGAAGATCAATCATTCCTATTTAAATCCTGATCGGTACAGACTGCAAGGGAAATTCTTGGTCACCTGCATGGAGATGTTGGGGAATTTCTTTTGTTCTACCTTGTGGAATGATTTCTGGGTTTTCCACTCCTCTTTTCAAAGATACGTCTTTGCAAATCCTCCGGTGACGATAAATCGAAGTGATCCGATGGGATACACATAGGGGTTGTGGATTGAGAAGTATTTTATAATTTTCTTGAAGCCAAGATTACAAGGTCATTCTATGATTCACTGTCTGATGCCCTGGAAAGTAATCGTGAATTCCTATTAAATACAGGGGGAGGCGATTTGAACAATGAGGTTGCCATCATTTCAACGCATGCCGTGCATGCTGAAGAAAAATTCAAACTCCTAGAGAATGCCAATTTTGGCGGTCAATTTCTGCCGTACTTATGAAGTTGGAACCGTGCCAAACAACTCGAGGAAATTCCCTTTGGTCTCATTTCATTGATTTCGTATTGATGTTTTGAGTATGCGAATTGTGTTAGTGGAAAAATTCCCGAAATGACGTACCTCAACGACGTAACCCTGAAGAGAATTCATAAAACTCTTAAGTCTTACAATGCCATCAGTACTGAACTTTGAGGAAGGAAAATGACCATCTTTCTTCTGCCGCTCATAAATGAACTAGAGCTCATACAATGTTTCTTGAAAAAACTAAAACCAACACATGGGACAGTCTAGTTTCGGTTTCAACCGTGTCCTGGGGCTTTGCCGAAAGATAGCTCAAGAGGAATCGTTCGAAGAGGACTACGGGCTTATATTTAGAATAGGTGCGCTTTGCGATTTACGGAGCATAGCCAATGATCAGATTTTGATTAGCGCAATTGACTCTTCCTTAAAAAATGAGTGCTCAAAACTTTCTTCTTCTATTCTCGGGAAACTGCTCCAAACAGCATTCCTATTCGCAGCATTAAGATTGACATGATCGGAGTCTGAGGATGAAATTGAAGAGATTGATGATATGCGCAACATGGCGTATCGCATCGCTGTCAGTGCATACTATTATGGAGAGACAGTCTCTGGTCCTTTTGGGCGTGAAAATGTGGAGATTCACTCATGTTTTGAAGATAACGCCATCATCTACAGCATATTTACCCGGCTGTGAATTCTCTCGGATGCCCGCAATCTGAAAATAGACGGCGTAGAGCCCATTTCGCTTGGAATTCATTGGAAGATTGAGGCATCGCTAAAGGAAGCATCAAACCGATTTTCATTTCGAGAAGAGCTTTGATCGGATCTAGATAGACAGGTATTCTTCTCTGATTTTCAGTCGAGTGTCTTCTCTGTTCTCAAGGAGCGTAAGTCATTGGCGGTATCCGCGCCTACTTCCGCCGGAAAAACTTTCACGCTTAAGCTTTATATACTTTCTTTGCTTGCGAAAGCTAAGGCCGAAGGAAGGCTTTCCAATGTAGTCTTTGTTGTCCCGACAAAAGCTTTGGTAAATGAACTCAAGAATGATTTTTTGGAAAGCTTAACGGAACTCAATCTTCTGTGAAATGTGTCCGTGCATACCTATATAGGCTGAGACGAGTATGTGAATAATTTCAGAATAAAATCAAATCTATTCCTTTTTACTCAGGAGAGGCTCAATTACTTGTACTCGGACTTAAAATATTGACGCCACAAGCTTATCTTTCCGGTTGATTTCATCGTGGTTGATGAGGCGCACAAAGTTTCCTATGGCTATAGATGAATACTGTTAAGCTACATTATCCAGGAAATCCGCAAAGATCAGCCTGGTGTGCAAATATGTTTTTTGGCACCTCTTCTTAAAGGCTTGAGTGGCCTTGAAAAGGCATTCAGACTGAAGAGTATTTCTTATAGCTTTTCGAACTTTTGACTTGTTAATAAGAACCTTATCCATGTAACATCATTGGGTGCGGGATCTTTTTCCGTTGACGTGAATATTCGCTGAGTCAATGAAGAGCTGTTTTCATTCAATCTTGGCAAGCAGAAATGAAAGGCCATTCAGCGCGATATGCTCGCCCTCGTGGCACCCCTGTTTAGCCGGGACGGATATTCTTCAATACTCTTCAGATACTGAAAGGATACGGTCATATCACAGGCGGAGTCGCTATGTCTGTGACTCGAGGATTCCAGTGGCTCCAATAACGGCCTTTCTGAATACCTGAGAGATATTCTACCGCAAGACTTCACCTTGAACGATTTTCTGAAAAAAGGTGTGGCATATCATAATTGAGCCCTTCCGATCTCGATAAAGACCAGCATAGAAGAACTTTTCAAGACGGGAAGCCTGCGCTATCTCTGCGCAAATTCAACGCTGCTGGAAGGCGTGAACTTGCCAGCAAAGAATATCTTCGTGTGATCTGACTTTTGAAAGGAGAGCATTAGCCCATTAGACTTAAAGAATCTGGTATGAAGGGCAGGCAGGCTTAATAAGCACCTCAGCGGCAATGTATTCTTCATTGGCCTGAAGAAGGATGAGCATGCCGACAAATTGCCTGTTGATTGATGAGCTGCGGAAATGATGCCGAGTCAGTTTGATGATTTTTTCCGTGATGATGAGAGGGCGAATGGCTGAAAATTTGAGCGTTTTCTCAAATATATCGATGTCTCTTCCGATGAATACAAATCTCCAATTTCTACAGGCGGTAGTTCTTTTTCCGAGAGGAAGGATTTCGAATACATGACGGGCTTCCTGTTGGTGAGACATATGGATCAGACAATGCTCAATGCCAAGCTTCGTGAAAATAAGCTTGGTGCCCCTGAGTCACTGGCCAATCTTTTGAACATAAGGGCCAATCTACCTCGGCATACAACAGACACAGGCTTTACAGGCGCTTTCTCATATGCCAATGAAATAAGGAATTACATTCCGGGCGATCATTTCGAGAAAGAGGATAGGCTACAAGAGTTATACAAATCCATAGGTGGTATCTACGCGGAAATTTCCCGCGTCTCTGTCGATAGGGGGAATGGTATATCGGACGATGAAGAGCTTTTTGCAGTCATTAGGAAGAATATCTTCACTGATCCGCGTAAGCAGATTGACTTATACGAGAATGTTATAGCACGATGAGCCGAGATGTCGAAATTTATAGAAAAATATTCCGACATATTTTCGGTTTTACGGAATATTGATCTTTCAGAAGAGGAGTTTTTTACTAAAGAAGGTAAGAAATTTTTCAGAAAACAGAAGAGTCTCGATATAGGCGTGCTTCTAAAGGAAGTGCAGAAATTTTTAATCGTCCAAGAGCCTACCAGGATCAAAGGTGAGATAAGATTGATGCACCACTGAGACAGATATGATTGATACTTGACTAGCCTGATCAATCGTTGGATTAATTCCATACCGCTGAAAAGTATTTTGGCGGGCGAATCCAAATACCACATGAGTACTTTAACAGCCATAAATGATCTCATGTTGTTTGAGTATCTGAATGCTTTCGGGGTATATTTCGATGTGGTCAACCTCGGTTTCAAGAGATATCTTGAGCTTAGTGGAGATTTTAATACGGCTGAGTTTGAGCATAGAAAGCTGGATGTCAATTTCCTCTATTACCTAGAACTTGGGACCTGTCTTCCAAATCTAGTGTACCTTGTCAGCTTGGGCGTGTCGCGGGAGTCGGCTATCTATCTTTGGCACAATGGATTCATGCGCCCGGAAAATGGAAGTGCGGATTCAAGGGAATATTTTATCAAAAATAAGACAAGATTACTCGATGCTCTCTCAAAAAAAGGAAAAAACATGATTAAGAAAGAGCTTGAAAATTATATCTATGCTACTGTCTCATAACCCAATACATGAGTCATAATTCCAATTAAACAATGAAGTTTAAGCCTGAAGACATTGCTTACGACCTAGTCACGGACTTCATGCACCGGACAAACTTTTACAGCGGCATCAAAATAGAGGAAAGAGGTACTCAATATCTCTTTTCGGCAACTGCGAAATACGCGTGAATATTCGCGATCGCCATAATCTTTCTCGTGTATTTTCTCTGACAGACCCATTCTACTCCTGCGTGGCCTTGGAATGCGGTAATAATCACGGCCCTTTTCGCGAGCCTTGTGGTCTTCTCGGTATGGGGACTGAACGACATGTCCGCGAAGAAGAAGCCTTCTGGAAAATGAAAACCGATGTTCTTCTGGATAATCCTCTGCATGGAGACATCCGCTCTTTTGTGACTGTTTTTGCTTTCGTGGCTGATGAAGCCCAATCAGGAGCAGCTTCAAGTCCTTGGATCGGCAAGCGTCTATGCTGCCATCGTCTTCTGAGTCCTGCCTCTCATTGCCTCGTCCACCAGGAAGATGAGCCTTAAGAATGGGTGGGCACTCGCGAAGATAGTATGCCAAAGCTGCGCCATCGGCTTTCATGCCGCGTATAATTCCTACAGGTTTTCCAATGCCGAAAGCTATGGGAAGCTGGTGGTCTCCCGGCTGAAGAATTGTTCCGAGAAGGAGGTTTCAGGGGTCAGGAAGGAGCTGGTAAGAAAATTGGAGTTCGTAAACCGCATAAACAACTTTGGATTCCTTGTTCTCTTCGGCATTACTTTCTGGAGCCTGTTCTTCTGAACTCCGGTCTGGACGATGCTTCAGAATGCCTACGGCTGAATACTGTGGACCGTTAACTATTTCGCGATCGGCGGCACGGTGTACTTTTTCTTGGAGATTGCCGCGTGACTCCTGCTTATCGCGATAGCGATTTTCTCCATTTGCCTCATAGGACGGCTGATCCTGGTTACCCTGATCCAGCAGGTGGACCTCTACGGCGAGAGGAGGCAATTCCGTTCTAAGTCTGACTAGCCCTCCTTGCCCGTTTTCTTCAATGCTGCTTTCGCGGCATTTTTCATCCTCCGTTCCGTCAGTTTCAACAGCTCTTCCTTGTTGTCTATGCCGCGAAGTCTTCAGCGGATGATCCCGAGCCGGTAGTCCAGCCCCTCGCTCATAAGCGTCCAGTTGGTATCGTTCAGTAGTTCCTCCAGCTTGGCTTTGGCCTTTTTGACGCTGGCGTACTGGCTTTCCTCCTCGCCGCATTCTGCCATAGTGAAATGTGCTCTCACGTCTTTCCCCACGGCTGGCTTCGACAGCTTGAAGTCCGAATATCCGACTTTCAAAAAGGCTTCCGATAAGTATTTCTCAAGAGGCTTCATCTTGAGCCTGCGTACCTTTTCCAGCGCATCGTATACGGGCTTGTTCTCCTTTTTTCAGTTTATTTCGTCGAGCACCCGCTTCATTTCATCCAGGTTTCGGATCCACTCGTCGTACCTTCGTTTGGCATCTTCGTACGGCAGGCAGAAGCGGGTGCGGTCCGTTTCGAATTCAGCATCGGGTTCCTCGGTCCGCGGAGTCGGAGTCAGGTCCATTCGTTCGATCGACTCGTAGCCGCACGCGACACAGGTATTCTTCGATTCGTAGATATGCTTGGATTTCTTTACGTACGGCGAACTGGCTAGCTCGTGCCGGCATTTTGGGCATTTGGGTATTTTGTTCGGAAGTATCTCGCCGTTGTCGTAGGCGGTGGTAACCCCTCCGCAGGAATCGCACTTGAAATAGAAGAGAATCCTATCGGGCTTTTTTCAAAATCAGGTCTCCAGGGTTTTGTCCCTGTATTCGGGCGAAGCCTTCCCGCATCTTTCGCACTGCACTTTGGGAACGGGCGTTCGCTCAAAAAACCCATCCCTTTTCCGGTCCTTGGCCATCCATTCCTCGACTACCTCCCTTCGTTTTGCTCAAAGCCTGAGCATTTCGAACTGCAAGATGAAGTTGCTTATGTTGCTCGTAACGAGCATTTTCCCGACCTTCTCGGGCGGCACGGAACTGGCTGCTTTTTCTGTCAGTCTGCAATTGTGGACGACGCGCTTATCGTAGAGGTCTTGATAGTATGGTTCTTCGCGAAGGTATTTCATGGGCAATGGATTAGGTCTGGTCCATTATAAAGCCCCGGATATCCAGGGCTTTATAATTTTGCATGGAGCGATCTTCGAGGGTGGTTATGCGACTTCTTGGACCGCTGGATATACAACGTGCGAACCATGAGCATTATCGACTATTCTACCGTCCTCCACGGAAAAATCTGCCGGAAGATTGGCCGCGCGGAACCTTTCGTCCTTCAGGAATCTTTCTGCCCACTCGGTATTGAAGGATGTTTCTATCCAGTAGGCGATCATGTCTGCCTCCTCGGTGAATTCTCATTGGTTTAACTTCCAGCCTAAGACAGTCAGGAGTAGCTTCAGTACGGATCAGTTTTTCCATTGCCATCTTTCCTCATCTTCCAAGCGTTCTTTCAGGAGTTCCAAGAATTTCCGCCTAATACTGACTATTGCTTCGGAATCGCCGTCTTCGTAAGCATCGTGATTCCATATGATCCACCAATAGGTCTGGGAATCGGAATACCAGTCCGCTTCGGGATTACGAAGGATCCTTGCGAATTTCCGGAAAAGCATCTCGGCCAGCTCGCCTGTGAGGGTATCCTTTTCCGCCTTGTTTTCTTTTTCGGTGAAAACCATGGTCTTTTCCTCTCATTCCGGAAGCCACCTTCAGCCCCGCATGAGTATGTGGGGAATAGTGCTTGTAAAATTTTCGATCTCGAATTCCTTCTCAGTCCCGCTGCTCTTGGCATGCCAAGGACCTATAATCCCCTCAAGTAAGCCCTTCAGCTTAAACCTGTACCGCGGTGATTCCTGAAGCGCTTTGGTTGAGAAGTATTCCGAGAGGATCTGTTCGGCTAGAAAGATTACAAGCTTGTGATTGTTGTCGGTTATTCCGCAGCCAGAATTCATGATTTCGTAGTTTTCGAGTATCCCTGGGGATTTCACTATTTTCAGAATTAACTGCTTTCTCGAATAGAGGCCGTCGAGATTCGCCTCCTTGCTGGCGATCGAATTGGCATTGCCCATAAGATTTGCGGAGAGCACGCGGATGAAATCTTCGCCACAGGAATTCCACAATCTCTTTTTTTCGGCTTGCTCAAAGATTGCCAGCAATAATCAGTATTCCCGCGATGCCACATATGCGCAGAAGGTCGGATCGGGAAGTATTTCCTCGATGAGTTCAATCGCTGATCTGGTAATGCGTTTTTCCTTCTCGGTTCCAGAACAGGCCTTGGAGTATGCCATGCTATTGATTGTCCTATCATCTTCTCTGTTCGGCAGCGCCTTTAGGTCTCTCGCGGTGAAATAGAATGTATGCCTGTCGTAGCGGCTAAGGGCATCCAGAACCGTCCTCAGGTTTATGTGGAGTATCCTGCAAAATGCGCGATACGTCTCTTCCGAAGGCTCCTCGATTATCGCGTGGTACGCTATGCCGTTTATGTTCTCTACATTCTTTTCCGTGGTATATTTAATTATCCACGAATCCTTATTGTGGTAAATGGAGAACAAAAGGAGAAATGTCATTACTCAGCCAATTGCCGACATGGAAAGGATCTCCCAGAAGTAGGGATATCCAATGAATATCAAGGCCTGTCATGGCATCATTGGAACAAGGTGACTAGTCATCAGGCACCCGGCAGAGAGTCCTATTCCGATGACGAAGGCGACTCTGTGTTTGAGAAAAAGATATCTTCGCAGGATCTTCGTATCCATGAATTGTAAACCTGCGATGATGATACCTATCAGACTTAATAGCTCGTAGAATCTGATAAATTCACCGGAGAAGGCCTCGGGTACAAGCAACGGGTCTGCGCACTTAGTTATTCAAATGAGACATAGAAAGTCTTGCATGATATTTAGCTTATGGATTTTTCTGAAAGACCTACTTTTTGACCGCTGCACACTCTGCAGCCGGATGTCCATCTATAAGGCATCCGTAAAAGAACCTCTTCTCGTCCTCTTTGGTGAAAGCTCAGTTCATCGTACCAATGCCGACCATGCAAGACCCATTTAGCATTTTCTCATCCAATTTTCGCGCAATGATGTTTGAATCTAGGATCTTTCGGCAAGCATTAAAGTTATCGAAATTATATGAACCTACGACCATCGAGAGGATGTCGGCGGTCCTTTCGCCGTATCTGAAGTTCGAGCTATTCTCCCTGTAGTACTCGCGCATGTCCTGAGCAGTTGATACGCTCTGAGATATCATCCCCTGTGGTATTTGTGCCATCATTGCCTCGTACGAACCGGGAATTAAAAGGGATATGCCGAGTCAGGTCAGTGATAGCAGGCCCGGAACCCGCAACTTTCTTTTTGTTGTCATGTGATATGATATGGCTTGATAATTTTGATATTATACGAACTACTGGGCATTACGACATAAAAAACGCTCTATGCATCTCATGAGCCTTTTTATACTGTCCCATTTGTCCCAAAATCCTGGAGAACCTCTATGTCCCACAATTCGAGAATCCCACTGGCATAAATAAGGAGTATTTCTTGGAGGACCATGGTGTCCCGCCATTCCACAACCAAAAATCCATCTTTCGAGATGGATTTTAAAATGCTCGTAGTGTGAACAAATTGACTTTGCATCTTTCCTAGATATAAAACATCCGTTACTGAGGTATTAGGAAACAAGCGATGCGCAGGATAGGTCCGAGACATTGAAGTGATGACGCAGTTATCATGGAGTCGCCAGTGAGATAAGACCCTTCGCTTCTTGAGCCTTAATCTGCTCATGCTGATACACGGTAACGCGTAGTATGCAGTACAGCCCCTTCCCTCCTCGGAAGGGGCTCCCGCTTCACAAAAACCGCTCAATCCATCGAGCGGTTTTTCTTATCTACAAATTGTAGCTTCCAGAGACTGGTAAAATATATGAATATTTCTTATCGACAAAAGCAGAGGGCACCTCAGAGACGCACAGTGAGTCGACTTCAAAATATTCATATATTTTACCAGTCGTGCACCTTATTCTGCCTAGTTATTGATTGTACCTAATACTTCACCCCCTCATGCTTCAAAAGCCACTCTTTCGCTGGAAGTCCACCGCCAAATCCGTGGAGTTTTCCGTCTGAGCCCATAACTCGGTGACATGCAAATAATATCGAGAATGGATTTTTGCCTACAGCGCTCGCTACAGCTCGGATAGCCGTCGGATTTCCTATGCGTTTTGCGAGTTCTTTGTATGTCACGGTTGTGCCCCGAGGAATAGTCAGAAGTGCTTTCCAGACGGCAATTTGCAGGTCAGTGCCTTCAAAATCAAAACTCATTTTGGTTGTATCAACATCCTTGCCAGCAAAATAGTCGGAAAGGAGCTTTTTTGCGTCTTCAAAATGGGCACTTTGACCCGTGCAGCAGTCTTTTTCATCGAGTCCCGCAAGTGCAAAATTGCGGTCTGGCCAAATGATCCCACGAAGCCCCTTCGGACTAGCCACAAGTGTGAGCACACCAAGCGGAGAAGGGTATAAAGTCTGTACATATCGACAGGTATTCATTGTATTTGGGGTTATTTCTCTTAGAGTATCAATTATTGATTTTTCGTCTATGCAAAAAGATACCGCATTCCGTGATTACCTCCTGCATGACCTCTTTTGAGATATTTTTGATCTCGAAATTCGCGCGATGATGGGTGGAAATATGATCAAAAAATCCTGACTTGCTGTCGGTATTCTCGAGGATGGAGTTGTGTACCTCAAAGTTGGTCCCGAAAACATGGGCGACTTTGATCTTTATGACGCAAAATGGTTTACTTATCGGCGCAATAATCAAGAAGTCCGACTCGGTTTTCGAGAAGTCCCTATCGATATTCTTGAGGATCGCGATGCGATAAAAATCTGGCTCTCAAAGGCCTATGACGTAGCTCTTAATGCACCTAAAAAATGAAAGAAGCGCTCCAATTCTTCAGCTCCGACCCAATCCTAGCTCCACTGACTTCTCAGTGAGATCTGCGCCCGATTGTTCCTTCATCCGAAGGAATCTACGAACAACTTCTCGAGTCTATCGTCTCGCAGCAGCTCTCGATTAAGGCAGCAGATACGATTTATGGTAGATTTCTTGATCTCTTTCCCGAGCGTATTCCGGATCCTGAGAAGCTTCTTTTGCTCGATCCGGCAGTGCTTCGATCTGCATGATTATCTGGCCAAAAATCCCGCTATCTACGAGAAGTTGCGAAGGCATTTCTCGAAAAAGATCTCCTACATCGGGATTTTCATACACTCTCAGACGAGGAAATCATAAAGACACTGACAGCAATTACCTGAGTGGGTGTTTGGACAGTTCATATGCTTCTCATTTTTACGCTTGGAAGGCCCGATGTTTTTGCTTATGGCGATGGTGTTGTCAGACAATCTATGGTCCGCCTCTTCTGACTCACTGAAACCTGAAAAGCACTCGAAAAAAGAATAAATGAAATTGCTCTCGCATGGAGCCCGTATCGCTCGACTGCCTGTCGTTTGCTTTGGAGATTTAAGGATAATGGATAGAATCTCTGGTCTATTTTTATCTTTCTTTGATGCAAAAATTTTCTTTTCAGTTGGTGCTTATTACGGCATTTTTGGATGTACTCGGACTTGGAGTTCTCGTTCCAGTGCTTCCTTTTATTATTCATGACTACGGAGTAAGTCCTGAATGGGTCGGATATACAATGGCTATCTATTCAGCTGGAATGTTCCTCGGTGGACTTGTTTTTGGAAGACTTTCTGACCGCTTTGGTCGTCGTCCGATGCTTATGGCTACGACCTTTTTTAATTTTATCGGATTTCTTTTTATTGTTTACGCGCCACTTTTTTGGATATTCCTCATAGGTCGATTTGTCGGCGGACTCGGAGGGGCAGGTATTGGAATCGTTCAAGCATATATCTCGGATATTTCTTCTAAAGAAAATCGAACCGCTCGTCTTGGGCTCATTGGTGCGATGTTCGGACTTGGCTTTCTTGTTGGGCCAGCGATTGGTTGAGTACTTGCCTCCTTTGGTAATCATGTCGTTGGTTATGCGGGTGCATTTTTTGTATTTCTCAATTTTTTGCTCGTTACATTCTTTTTACCAGAGCCAAAGCGCCATGTACCAGCAGAATGAGTCATCAAAACGCCAAAAAACAGCTTTGGAGTTCCAAAAGAAATCGTTCTTTTGCTCGTGATTTCATTCTTTGCTACGACGGCATTTTCGCCAATGCAGGCAATCTCAGGACAATTCTACTTTGACGTTTTTGGGTATAGCGCCGTTGAGTATTCACATATTCTCATTGCCGTAGGTATCACCGCGATTGTGTATCAGGGTTTTGCTGTAAAATACATTCGAAAATACCTCAAAGAGACCATCATGATCGTACTTTCACTCGCCTTGCTCGCTGTCTCATTCTTCGTCCAAGCAGCGAATGTTAATCCGATGCTCATCTGGATTATTGTGCCATTTTTCCCAATTGGAATGGGCTCTTTCCAGCCGTCATCATCGTCACTCATTGCCCACGAGTCTGGTCACGAAGTCGGTAAATATATGGGTTACGCGACTGCTTCGGTAGGACTTTGAAGCATCGTCGGCCCCGCGCTTGGTGGATATCTCTATGGATTTAGTCCAGCCACTCCTTACTTTGCAAGTGCAGGACTTTTTGTATTTACGCTCCTTCTTGCACTTCCTCTTTTGCGCCGTCAACATGCATAAATTTTTGTCTCTCGCGCTCGTTTCGTTAGCTCTTGTTTCTTGTACTCAAAAGGCGCCAGTGGTAGAGACTCCGATCCAATCATCACAGGGAACGCGTACTATTTTGGCGCTCTGAGACTCGTTGACAGCTGGACTCTGATTGTCACCAAAAGACAACTATCCATCTCAGCTCGAGGCAAAATTAAAAGAAAAAGGCTACCAATATACTATTCAAAATGCAGGAGTCTCTGGCGATACTTCCTCCGAACTCCTCGCCCGAACAGATTGGATTTTACAAGGAGGAACGCCCGATCTCGTTATTCTCGAAATTGGCGGTAATGACGCCTTCCAATGAATTTCACCGCAAGAACTCGAAAAAAATACCCGTGCCGTGTTACAGAAAATTGTTGCCAAAAAAATCCCGATTCTCTTCACTGGAATGAAGTCCCCACCAAATCTCTGAATTACCTATACTACAGAATTTGAGTCCGTTTTTGTAGATCTCGCAAAAGAATTCAATGTGCCATTTATGCCATTCTTTCTTGAAGGCGTAGCCGCTGATCCGAAACTCAATCAGGCAGACAGGATTCATCCGACCAAAGAATGATATGCTATCATCGTAGATCACTTGGTTAATGCACTCGAAAGCAATCACCTCATCCAAAAATAATATGATCGAACTCAAGCAGCTCTCAAAGTCATATTCGAGCGAAGAAGAAATTGTTGAGATATTTCGTGATCTCAATTTTGCCGTTCCAACCGGTACGTTTGCCTGTGTTATGGGACCTTCGGGCTCCGGAAAATCCACTCTTCTCTCCCTACTCTCAGGCCTTATATCACCACAAAAGGGAAGTGTGGTTCTGGATAATACCGATCTCACTAATCTCTCTGAAGACGCGATTACACAGTTTCGAGGCAAAAATATAGCTTTTATATTTCAGGCATACGAGCTGATCCCAAATCTTACAGTTGAAGAAAATATTGACCTTCCTGTGGATATCAATGGAGTTTCTCGCCGCTTTACAACCGCAGAGATATTAGATCGCGTCTGACTCGCAGGCAAAGGGAAGCGATATCCGACTGAACTCTCCGGCTGAGAGCAACAGCGTGTTGCGGTTGCCCGAGCCTTTGTCGCGAATGTTCCGTATCTCCTCGCTGACGAGCCTACCGGTAATCTCGATCGAAAAAATGCTAATCGCATCATGGATCTCATTGATGAACTGCATGCAGAAACTGGCAACACCATCCTCATGATTACCCATGATCTCGAAGTCGCAAAAAGAGCCGATGTTCTCTACGAGCTTCGAGACGGAAAACTCATCGAAATCTCAAAATAATCCAAAGAAAATCCAAAAAACCCACCGCTTTAAGCGGTGGGTTTTTTCTTATCCAGACAGGACAAAATGACTTTTTCGTAAATTTTTCTGTGAATCTTCCGTTTTTTTCTTTTGGTTGGGAAAGATACTGCAAATGACACATTTATTCATTATCTACTGCCTATGAGTAGCACTGAAAACTATATTTCACCAGCACTAGAAGTGAGGGTTTGAAATATTTCCCTAAGGGGCATTGACGATCCCGAAAAGCCTTGGGCGGAACTTACAAGTGAGAGCTGAGCTGTGTATCGCACATGTCATCTCAGTGACAGAATATTCGCATCCCTTATTACTCAGGTTCGGAACGATGTTTTGATTCGATTAGTGATTACACCCGAGGCCAAAATTGACTTCATCACCAATCCAGAGGTATCTCTGAAATTACGAAATATCGTTGCTGGTATGCCAAATAATTCCTCCTTCAAATATTCATAAATTTTTGCCATGAAATCATCTATTGTCTCGAATGAAATCAATGTAATCGCCGCTACGAATTCACACATCATTAAAGATATGGAGTCTCTCCGTGGTTTGGTTGGTGATAAGATTGAAACATGTCTCACTGGTATGCGCCCAAGTGGCAAACTTCATCTTGGTCACTATGTCGGAGCTCTCGATAATTGGCTTACTATTCAGGATATGCCGAATATTGCATGCCAGTTTTTGATTGCAGACTACCACGTAATGGCTGACAAAGAAGATGTCGTAAAAGTAAAATCCGATGTGTTTGAAGTTCTTAAAGACTGGATTGCTGTTGGTCTTGATCCAGTGAAAGCTGATTTTGTTCTTCAGAGCTATGTACCAGAATCCACGGAACTTATGATGTTTTTAATGAATCTTCTACCAATAAGTCGTCTCTATCAGAATCCCACGCTCAAGACTGAAATGACACAACTAAAAGATCGCGGCGAAAGTATCACAGCAGGATTTTTTAATTATCCGGTTTCTCAGGCAGCTGATATTCTCACGCCCAAGGCTACACTTGTACCAGTATGAGATGATCAGCTTCCACATATAGAACTCACGCGAGAAATTGCTCGTATTTTTAATAATCGCTATGGTAAAACCTTCGAGCTTCCAAAGGCTGTAATTGCTCCAGTTGGCAGACTTTCAGGGATAGACGGTAAGGCAAAAATGAGTAAGAGTCTTAATAATTCGATCTATCTGTCTGACAGTTCAGACGAAGTGCGCGCAAAGGTAAAAAAAATGTATACAGATCCAGGTCGAATACGTGCTACTGATCCAGGGAAAATAGAAGGGAATGTTGTCTTCATGCACTTTGACGCATTTTGTAAGGACATCGAATATATTGATCAACTCAAAGCCCGCTATAGAGCTGGGGCAATCAGTGATACAGAACTGAAAAGTATTCTCACTGATATATTGAATAGTTTTCTCGATCCTATTCGCACTCGACGTGCTCAGATTGATGGCGAAGAAGCATTTTTAAGAACATGTATCGAGAGCGGAAGCGAAAGAGCTAGAAACGTTGCCAAAAATACTCTTGCTCAAGTAAAGGGTGCTATGGGAATTGCGAGATATTAATCTTTAAAATATGCGTCTCAATACTATTGCGGATTCTACAAACAGTGAGATTTATACCCATACTCACGAGATAAGTTCAATCATAAGTGAGGTATCTACGGATATTAGTACTCTCATACAGACAGTGCCATACAAATTCTTGATCCAAAAACCAACTGATCTTTCGAGAGAAGAATTATGCTATCTCGCTCACGCAACTGCTAATGGTTTCGGTATGGACATGGACGAATCGGATGTGATTTCTCATATTCTTGATTGTGATAAGATAGGATGTGTGTTTAGCGGAGATATTCCGATTGGTTTTGCATCATTGAAGATATTTGATCGGAATGGATACTTGTATTGAACTGCGCTTCATCCGGATCATCAGCGTTCAGGAATAATGAAAAAATTATACACATGCCTCTTTGATGACTACGAATGCATCTTTTTTAGAACTCAAAATCACTGACTTATAAAATCTATTGAGTCTCTTTGAAGAAAGGTTTTTCTCTGAAGAGATGCACTCAAAGAAATTCAGAATTTAGAGAATAAAGAATGTCTAAAAATGATTGATTTTAGCATCCTTGATGATGGTATTTTTAAAGCTGCATATTGAAATTTTCTCTGAAATCCCACCAAACATCGCTTTGTGACTTCAGAGGTGTATCCCAATTTTCATGCTGAACAAGGCGATGCACTCCTAGTTGCAACCTTTCCTGCAGTAAATAAATAACTTTTCGTTAATTTTTCTGCGAATTTTCCGTTTTTTTCACTATTGATGGAACAATAATTGATTTCGTACCATTTAAATCTTCATATTCCAGTTATGTCTTCAGAGCGCATTAACACAAGAGAATCCATCCGAGACTTTCATCTAACAGAAGAACAACTGACTGACTATAATGAACTTATTGTTCAAGCTAGAGAATGTGTCTTTATGGAGCTCATCCAAAAAGCTGAATCTGGTACCCCACTCACATATGCAGAAGCATTTGCTGGTGCTTTGAGTATTGTTACGGTGAATAATCCAACGCTCAGAAACAAGATTTGTCCTAATAAGTCGTACCACGAGCTCGAGATGGAGGCTGTGATTTTTCTTCTTACTATGCGCTTTCAAGAAGAAAGAGATCTCATTACCCCTGAAGAAATCGCTTGAATGGTAGCGGCCACACGACTTGATTTTACGTATATAGTGAATGCCCCAATGATTGTGGAGACTTGCGGTATGTGAGGTGATATAGGATTTGGAGTTTCAAACTTTTGAGAGATATATGCTGCACTCCATGACAAAATTAAGACAGGATTTTCGTCAGAGTTAGAAGATTCTGATCTGACGGCATACTATAACTTCTTGATGGAGTCTGTTGTTTTGCCTGATCGTGAAATTAAACAATCTTATAAGACTCGCAATCGTAAATCTGCGAATATTTCTACCCTTGCTTCCTTTGTTGTTGCCTCCCTTGGATATCCAACTATGAAGCATGGAAGTGGTAAAAATACTACTGCAGTGGGATCAACTGATGCTGTTCGGGATTTTGGTTTTAATGTATCCTTTGATTCATCAAGTCAGCCGCAAAATTTATTAGAACAAGATGGCTATGTCTTCACAGATGCCAAGCTTTCAAAGTCTATTCATGATATTTCTGGAGAGGTTTTGCGTACTGAGACTGTTAACCATCTTCTCTGACCCCTCACACCCCCTATCAGTAAAGATACAAAGCTCAATAAACTTCTCGGAATTAATCACAATATTCGCTTTCAGACAATCAGTGAAGCATATCAAGTACTTCATGAAAAAAATGTATATAACGTTTGAAATGTCCTCGTGGTTGGCGGATACAACGAACTTCCTGATATTTCTAAAGAAGATATCCATACCGAAATCTGCCTTGATGAATTTTCGCCGCTTGGGTCGGTGGTATGAGTGGTTCAAAATGGTAAATACAAGTGAAAATACGTTCTCTCTGACAAGGATTTTGGAGTATCTATCAATATAGAATCAGCCTTATTGCCATCAGATGAAACACTTATTAATACTGCTAATGCTGATATTATCTCAAATACAGCTAATGAAGATCTCATAAACCTGGTTTGTTGTAATACAGCCTTGGCTATACTCACGGTAGATGGGAGTATGGATCAAGATGACTTTGTCATCAACGATATTATCAATCCTCTCTACTTGCGCGCTGCATTTACAAAAGCCAGAAGAGCTATATCCGAGATGCGCGTTAAACAACTCTGTGACAAAATGAAATCTCGAATCGAAGCACTTACCTAAATTCCATGCCATCAATCTTCCCATCAAAACATCCAATCATAGGAATGATCCATTTGCCTCCGCTTATTGGCTTTAAGGACTCACTTCCACACGAGACCATTCTCGCAAAAGCACTCGCAGACCTCAAGTCTCTCGTCGATGGCGGTATTGATGCTATCATGATCGAAAATAATTACGATCTTCCACATACAAGACTTCTCGATACAGAAGTACTCGTGCAATTCACTGCAATTTGTATCGAACTTCGTAAGGCCACAAAACTACCGCTCGGCATCTGTTGTCTCTGGAATGACTGGAAGAGTGCACTCTCAATTGCACGGTTTGCTGACTTTCAATTTGTGAGAATCCCTGTCTTTGTCGATCATATTCGAACGCACTACGGCTACGAAATCACAGAAAACCCAGCAGAAGTTCTCGCATATCGCAAGCAACTTCAGGCTGAACATATTCAGATATTCACTGATATTCACGTAAAACATTCTGAGATTCTCAATCCTGATTCTCTCGAACAATCAGCTATTCGTGCTATAGAGCAATGATCCGATGGACTCATCATTACAGGGAAGTGGACGGGGGATCAGCCACTTGCTTCGGACCTTCAAGCTGTCAGATCAGTCTGTCCAGATGCTTTTATTATTTCTGGAAGCGGTGTCACCCTGGAAAATGCAACTCAAGTACTCTCAGTTTGTGATAGTGCAATAGTCGGCACCTACTTCAAGACTCAAACCCTTCCAGATCATGAGATTAATCTCCGTTCCTTTGAGGAATTGATAGATAGTGAGAAGGTGAGGGTGTTTATGGAGCAGGTTCGATCTCATATAGAAACATTCTAAAAACATCAATTATTCATGAAAAAACTACAAATCTGAGTCATGGGATCCGCAGCAGATCTCGGATATGAATCCACCATTGCTGACATGGCCTACGAGATTGGCAAGCTCATTGCTTCGCTCGGAAGCGTTATGGTATATGGAGCCGAAAAAGACAGCGATAGCCTCTCAACAAGTGCTGCTCGCGGAGCAAAATCAGTTGGCGGAATTGTAATGGGTGTGACGTACGGTAAAACACCAGATGTTTGGGGTGAAATGCTCTCACTCACTGACTGTATGGTGTGTACCGGCATGGAACGAGGCGGAGGACGAGAATTTGTGCTTGTCTCAAGTTGCGATGCTATTGTTACAGTTGGTGGTGGAAGCGGAACTCTCAATGAGATTACCGTTGCATATCAGAAAAAAATTCCCGTCTTTGTCATGAAGGGAACAGGTGGTTGGTCTGATAAACTCGCTGACCAGTATCTCGATGATCGCTATAAAACCGATCCCAAGCGCTTTCCATGTAAGGGGATTGCTAACATGGAGGAATTAGAAAAATGCCTCCGAGAGATTGTCGTATAGATATTTGTTCACATCACATCTTTCCTCATGCCTAAGAATTATTCCAATAATCTCAAAATTCATACTTATAGTTCCAACATTCCAGGTCCATCAGTCTGAATTTTAGCGATCACACATGGAAATGAACCGGTGGGATTAGAAGTATTTTCCCGTATCGAAACATTTCTCCGCGAATACCCCATAGTGCAATGAAGTCTCACGCTTGTTCCCATGAACATCGAGGCGTATTTACATCTGGATGCGAGCGGTAAATCTGCACCCGTAAGATTTCTCGATGCAGATATGAATCGCATCTGGTGACCAACAAAGCAGGGAACCGGCAGAGAATTTATCCGTCGAGACGAGCTCTTACCACTCATTTCTTCCTTTGATTTCGTGCTCGATATTCACAGTGTTTCTGAGTGAGATTTTTGTGCCGGAATCACAAATTCTGGGCTCGCATCTGAGCTGTTTGCATGGTGTGATGTTCCGTATTTGCTTATAGGCGCAAGTGATAATGCTGTCATCGGATCGGTCATTCGCTCCGGTGGCAAGGGTTTCGGGATGGAGGCAGGAAATCATAGTTCACCTGACGGATGAGAGAGAGCTTGGGAAAACACGCTCCGTTTTCTCAAATATACTCAGATATTTGAGTCTTTCCCCGAGCTTTCAAAAATTCAGGAAGGCCGCAAAGCTTTCTCGTTTCTATCTGAGATGGTTCCAAAGACGGATAACTTTAGATTTATAGGCCAAACTCTCGACTTTCATCAGGTCAATCCTGGCGAAATATATGCCTTTGACGGTGATTTAGTGCTTCAAAACACTACCAAAGATATTATCTTTACGGGCATTCGAGCGAAAAATCTTGAGAAGGGTGTGAGTGCTGGTTTTTTGTTTTTGGAGCACAGTGTTTAGTTTTTTATTTTCATATCCATGATCCAATCAACAAACCAAAAACACACTGAAATCCTCTTTGTCACCGGCAATCAAAATAAGGTAAATGAAGCGAGTATGTACCTACCTTGATTTGTTATACAGAAAGGAGATATCTTCGTACCCGAAATACAAAATGTTGATGTGGCAGAAGTAATAAGAGCAAAGCTCAAATATGCCTTTTCTCAAACTGGAAAGCCCTGTTTTGTTATGGATGCTTCACTCGTTATTCATGGCCTCTGCAAAAATTCAGATACAAAAAAATTCCCTTGAGCCCTTATTAAAGATGTTTTTGGGCATATGGGTGACAAAAATATTTGTTATCTCGTCGATGCAAATGCAGATAGTGGATGCCTCTGGCAAGCAGTACTCGGATATTTTGACGGAGTAAATGAGTACTACTTCTCTGAGTCGCTCGAATGAGAGATCGCAACTTTCCCGCGGTGAACAAATGGGTATGACTGGGATACGATTTTTGTACCCAAATGAACCTCTTTAACTTTTGCTGAAATGCTTCCAGAAGAAAAGCAATGATACGCGCTCACGAAGAGTCTCTATTGCCAATTTCACGCCTTTTTAACAAATACTACTTCACTCTGCTTACCGCGAATTTAGTTATCACTTTAACACTGTATCTATACCATAGAGTTTAAACTGACTCCTGACTTTTTTCATCATTTTTAACGTTTCTTCATCAATAAATCACAGAAAACACTATGAAATCCGCTATAAACTGATTCCCAGAATTACTTCCACGTGAACAGATTTCCATGAATAACTGGATAGATAGTTCTAGGAAGATTTACGAAGGCTATGGCTATGTGCCAGTAGAAACAGCAGTTGTAGAAAATATGTCAGTTCTACTAGCAAAATGATCAGATGATAAGGAGATTTATGGAGTGAAAAGACACTTTGATTTCTGAGATGTAGAGGTGCAAGAATCTGAATCTAAAATGGGTCTTCATTTTGACTTAACGATACCATTTGCTCGCTATGTGACAAGCAATTTCAATGACTTGGAATTTCCGTTCAAGCGATATCAAATTCAGAAATGTTGGCGTGGTGAGAGACCTCAACTTTGACGTTACAGGGAATTTCTTCAAGCGGACGTGGATATTGTCTGAAATGAGAAGCTACCTTTACATTTTGATGCTGAGGTTCTTGAGATAGCTGTAAAGGCTCTTAATGAGATCGTCCCAGGTAAATTCGAGTTATTCTTCAATAATCGAAATTTTTTTGATGGCCTATGTGATTTCTTTTCTATAGACGAACAAAATAAAAAACTGATGATTAAGACTATTGATAAACTCGATAAAGTTGGCAAAGAGGCATGTATAGAGGAATTACAGTGAATGAATATCCCCTTGGAACTCATAGTTTTTCTGGTCGATAACTCTACCAGCAAGCTTAACAAGGAAGATATTCGTACGAAATTCTCAGCGTATGCTTCAAATGCGATTATTGAAAATGCATTGTCAGAAGTAGAAACAGTAATTGATAATCTTCTTCCAGAAGTTTCTGATCTTATTCAATTGAAGATCAATCTTGCACGATGATTGGATTATTATACAGGATCAATCTTTGAAGGGAGGCTTACTGCATATCCTACATTAAGTATTTGTGGGGGATGAAGATATGAAAATCTTACGAATACAATAGGAAATAAGCAGCTACCTGGTGTCTGAATATCACTCTGACTTACTCGAATATTCGGAATACTCGATCACCTCAAATTGATTGATGCAAAAAAGAAAACGAACACTCAAGTGCTTATAGGGGGTTTTAATGAAATACAGCGCGTAAATTGTAATAAAATCGCGAGTATTCTCAGAACCAAGTGAGTAAATTGCGAAATATACCATGATCTTGCTCAGAAGCCTGGAAAGCAGATTAAGCATGCAACTTCGAAATGAATAGCATATATGCTATTCATAGATGAGAAAAACGAATTGAGCCTTAAGGATCTGAATAGCGGCATTCAAGAAGTATGGGAGATCGATGATATACTCGAAGTGCTTATTTCACAAAAATCGAGAGTTTAAAAGTTTCTCCTGCATCAAAGGTATTATCTAAACTATGTCTGAGATTGATATAGCGAGAAGGTAAGAGTGTTTATGGAGAAGGTTCGAGCGTATTAAATCTCTTCCATAAATCTCCAATCTCGATATTCTCTCAGCTATCCACAAATCTAAGATATTTCTCCATGTCTCCACTTACGCCGCTCCAGACTTTTTTCTTGCCTCTGAAAAATAAACCATGGGTATTTATCCGTGGTTTGATCGTGTGTATTACATATTCGAGTTTTCTGCTTTTTTCTGTTTGGTTTGTATCTCACTTTCAAAATGCACTCGCTGCACAAGATTCGAAGTTGCTGAATCATCTCCTTTGGCAATTTGTGGCAACAATCGTTGTTTACTACGCAATCGTTGCATCATGGCGTCATTGGGGAATTACGGAAATGCGCCCCAAATATCTCGCGTATATCCAAAATCATGCCATTCGTTCACTGCTTCTTTTACCGACAGAAAAATTTGAATCGTATTGAACAGGGAAGCTTCTTTCGCTCCTGCTTCGTTGATCTATGGCATGGTCTGATATGTTCTTGATTACTATTTACGAGTTCCCAAGACTGATCATCACCTTTGTAACTATCACGATATCGCTCTCCGCTTTTTCGTGGAAAATGTCAGTATGATTTGTGCTATTGTTCTTGATAATCGTAGTAATTACCTACTTTTTGATGGCAAGATCACGTATCCCAAGAACCAAGCGCATTGAAACTGAGACAAATATCCATAGGCGACTCACACGACTGCTCATGTCTCGTTTTTCAGTGCTTCAAAATAGAATGTTTCCCGAGGAACAAACATATATCACTGAACAATATGTAAAATACGGTGAGTATGATCAGTCATATAATAATCATCTTTTTGCCTCGTTCAGTCTTCCATGAGTTTTCTCGGCTATTATGCTTATTTCGCTTTATGCGTATGCGCTGAATAATGGCCTACAAAGTGTTTCACTTGCACTCATAGCTGGACTTTCGAGCTTAGTACTGCTTTTTCAGCAGACGCTCAGCAATCTCGTACAAATATTCCGTGATTACATGGGGAATCGGGACAGTTTCATGGCACTTTTTGCAATTCTCCAAAACGGTACTATCGAAAATTACGATACCTGAACTGATTTTGTATTCAAAAACGGTGATATTGAGTTCCGAAATGTTGTTTTTGCATATACCGAAAATAGAGCGATTTTCTCTGATTTTTCTATCACGATCGAATGAGTTAAACGAACAGCACTCATTGGGCATTCTGGTGCTGGGAAATCGACGATCATGAAGCTGCTTCTTCGTAGTTTGAAGCCATCAGATGGCCAAGTCTTAGTGGATGGTCAAGATCTCTCAGAATTATCGCTCTCAACCTATTACAAAAATATTGGCTATCTCTCGCAAGATCCACAGGTATTTGATGGAACCATTGAGGATAATCTCGTCTATGGACTCTGAAGAATCCCTTCCGAAAACGACCTCCAAATTGCTATCAAAAATGCCCATGCGGATTTTATCCTTGATCTCTCTGACGGCCTAAAAACCGAAATCGGTGAACGTGGAGTTCGTCTCTCTGGTGGTGAGCGTCAACGACTTGCAATCGCTCGAATCTTTTTGCAAAACCCAAAAATTCTCCTCTTGGATGAGCCAACTTCTGCATTGGATTCTGTCTCTGAGCACACTGTCTCGCTCGCGCTCCACGAACTCTTCAAAGACCGAACGGTCATCGTCATTGCACACCGTCTCCAAACTGTCAAAGAAGCCGACAGAATCCTCGTTATCGAAGCTGGAAAAGTGATCGAAGACGGAGATCATGAGACACTCCTCGCACTCGGTGGAAACTACGCCTCAATGGTTGATCTTCAATCAGGCTGGGTCAAGGAATAGATTGCATAATCTTTTTATGAATCTCAAAATTTTCATAAAATCCAACTATTCAAAAAATCTATTTCTTTCATTTTTCTATGAAAATTATTTCCCTCAATTGTTGGGGTGCACGAGTGCGCCCTGATATTTATGAATTTATTCAGAAACACGCTCAGGACACGGATATTTTTTGCTTCCAGGAATTCTATAATGATCCATCAGGTAAGACGCTTGTACAGTTCACCAAAGGAGAGCTGCACGACATCAATATGCTCTCAAATATTCAAAAAATACTTCCTGATTTTAATGTTTATTTTGCCTCAATCATGCATGAGGTCTACGGAATAGCCATGTTTGTACGCAAAAATATCCAAACAACCTATCAAGAGTACCAGGTCGCAGGTCCCGCACAATTCATAGATTTCCTCGAACTCGAAAATGCCGACCATGCTCGCAAGATCCAGATTCTCACAACGGACAATCTCACTATCGTAAATTTCCACGGAATCTGGAACGCACTTGGTGGAAAGCACGATATTCCTGCTCGAATACTCCAAAGTGAACGAATCAATTCTCTCCTCGAAACTGTCACTACACCAGTTTTGATCATCGGTGATTTCAATCTCAATCCCGATACTGAGAGCCTCGAAATGCTCACAGATGGCCGCCGCGATCTCATCGCTGAATACAAAATCACCTCGACTCGTACTCCAAGGTATGCAAAACCAGGCTCGCGCTTTGCTGATTATGCGATTGCTTCTAAGGAGCTGAATATTTTAGATTTTAGAGTGCTAGAGGATGACGTGTCTGATCATGCGGCACTTTTGGTGGAGGTGGGGATGTAGGGCTTTTCTCTTGAATTAATCGAATTCGCGGAAATTTAAAGAAAAATTTCCGCGAATTTTCTTTTTCTTTGAATGTCGCATTCCTAATATCATTGTCACATTAGTAATTGTATTATCATTGTGTGCAATGAATCCTTCATCTCTACAAACAGATTATCGTAATATTTACGAAGAATTTTTTCAGACAAATGAACTCATTTTTTCAATACCATACTCATTTTGTTTAGGAAATGTTGCATTGAGATATGATGAAAATTTCCTACATGCTCGTGCAAATATAGATAAGCGTTTATATATCGGCATAACATTTACCTCGACTGCTTGAGATAGAGGCATTCAATTTGGTGCCGTCACTGAAAGAAGTAACCATACCAATGAATTTGTAACTACAGATTTCTCTAAAAGCTCGCTTGCGCCCGCACTCGATGCACTAGAGACTTTTCTGCTCTGACAAGAGATATATCGTGGTGCACGAGTGTCATTTTTCTCTGAGGTAAGTCGAGGCATGTGCTTTGCATTTTCTGGGCATGTATCACTTGGCATCGCCATGGTAATAGAGTTCTTAAATGCGGATTCTTCTTATGCGCATACACTTACATCAATATTGGATGAGTCAGATCATACTATGATGCAACTCATTAATACTGCGTCAGAGATTTGGAGTATTTTTACAAAAAATCCTCCAAAAGCCTTATTTTACCAGTCGCTCAAACCTCTTGCATGCCCTCGGGTGTTTCAATATTGAACTCTAGAGAAGGCGTATGCTGACAAAACTTCTGAAGTATTTGGTAAATATGGCGTACAGTACGCAGTAATATTTTCGGGCCTACTGAGTCATACTGCTATGGCTGAAGAGGAAATTTCGACTCAACTAGATAGATTTGAGAAATTTCGAGAGGTCAATTCTATGCTGTCTAATGAGTATATTGAGTGATTACACCAATTAATCGCTGATTCACATAAAACATGAGTTGTTGCTGACTTCTTTTCTGTAATCAAGAAATATAATTCACTCATACATGCTCAGCTAGGCATGACTTCGTTTGAGAGTGACTTTTTTGAGACCTACTCCTCGCTCAATTCTCATCAGCAAAATCTCATAGAGCTCTTACCATTGTATCACTCAAGATATGGTGGATCTTACATTGTGTACTTTTCTGGACCTTCTGCCGATGAAGTACTTACGAAGACCTTTGAGCAGATGAAGATAAGCTATTCGCGTATGTCGATTGAGTTTCTAAGTAGCGGAAAAGACCTTCCAATGGCCCCAAAAATCGAACAGTCAGTTGAAGAAGGTATAGTTTCGGAATTCTCTGCAAAGGGGAATTATGTGACGTGTGAATGGCTGAATGGAACAAGAAGAATTATCCGATATGATGAGTCTACTTTTCACGAAGAGGATCTTTTGTTGGATCTTATTTCGCGAAGAATCTACGTGCGTGGTGAACGTGTTTCTTCCAAGGAAATTCCTACACAACAGGCTACAATTGAATTACTTATGGCATTTTTCTCTGGGAAAAATGAGGTGAATATTTCCGGACTCTCTAAGTCTAGCTATACCGCAAATAAAAGTGACATGGCTTCCAAACTCCTGACCCCAATTAAAAGACTTACAAAGAAGGCTTTCGGGGAAGAATTGGATATAGTTTGTCGTGGTGGAGTATCTGATTTTTTTGTGGCACTGAGACATCCTGAGAGTTTTAGAGTGGCAAGGATTGTGAGGGGTGGTACCATTTAAGGCTTACGAAATGAATGCTGATAATGAAGAGGGATATTTACAAAATCCAGAAAGAACTCTAGCAGAGGAACAAGCTCATTTGAAGAGCTTAGAGGAGTCAGTGGTGAATTCTGTAGATAGAATTATCGAAGGATTTAACGAGCTCGCGGATCTCCTCGAGTCCACGCTTTTTAGCGCTCCATCAGAGAATGATTTATTAAAAAAAACCGATGCAGACAGCTATGCAAGAGTATTGCTATGAGAGTCTGGTTATCAGCAAGATATTAAAAATATACTTGGCACGAATTATTGCGAGAAGAAACTACTTTTCATAAGACATTTCCCTTATTATCAGGACAGTTCGCAGTATATTGAATACAAAGAAAGATTAGACTTCTTCTTTGTTTGAAATCCGTCGGTAGCAAAGACCTTGCATGAACTTGATACTCTTCTTCCTGTAAAGAATTTTGATGAATTAAATTTGGAGGAAGATATTTATAGTGCTGTATTTAAGCCTTGATATCCTGTTGAGATTTTGCTTGATTCCTCATGAAAGAAGCGAAATCAACAAACTGCTCTGCAATTAGTCGAGAAATTTCCTAACGCAAAAATTTCCAATATTCAGCTATCTTGAATAAGTAAATCAGAATCGTACATAGATGAGCTGCTAAATTCAATAACTGAAATATCTGCGCTATTTTATGATAATGCAGATATAAAACAGTGAGGAAGTCTATTCGTTATAGTATCAAATAGCTCATTTGCTCCTGTATTTGCTTTAACTAGATGAAAATCCACTTTGGAGATAAAAAGGGAATGTAACAACTTTATTAAAGAGGGCATTGCCTGTATTGATCTCAATGCAAACTGAAAAATTCTTGAACAAAATTGATTGTTTGTAGTGACTCCAAAAAACTACGATGAGTGTTCTCGGGTATTTTCACAAACCAGTCTTGATTACGTCGATTTGCAGAATTTAATCAATTTCAGGCTACTAAATGAAAATGCAGAGAAATTAGAGGATTGGTTAAACGAAAGTGAGAAAATTCCAAATTTAGAGTCCGCAATTGTCTATCAACTTTTAAGAAGGGGGATACATGGATATAAGATTCTCTGGTGATTCTCGAGGCATCACAAATTTTGTTTTGAGTCCCTATATCTTATATCGCTGCGAAAGAACGATCGATTTAGTAGCATAGGGTTGCATAATATTTACCGATACTTTGACTCGCTAGATATTTCTAGGCTGACAACATTAGACTTTGGAATTGATATTATAAAACAAATCCAAAGCCTACGTAAGATTAGTCGAATCATTCGAAGTTCGGTAGATGTTACTATCCAGAAAGCTCATCCTCTTTTTTTAGCGGATATGCTTGATGAGATAGAACTCGTAAATCATTCAGTAATTGGTACTGAGATAATTACATTCCGAGAAGTGCTATGAAAGTTTTATACCAACGAAGTAAACTCTGAGAATCATTATCTTTTTATTGGTGGTACTTGAGCTGGCAAGAGCATACTTTCTGCTGCAGTTGCATCAACTTTCTTGCTAGGAGACTATTTGCAGATAAGCAGGCCTGTAAGATTCTATGAGGGATGTGATTTCGGCTCTATGTTAGATCAGGATATACGCCAAGTCCTTGAGCAAGACGCACAAGATAATTCGATTATTATTATCGATTGAATCGACGAGGTTTCCTATTGAAAGCAAAAAATTATATTAGATTCAGTTTTACATCTTAAATGCCCTATCTTTCTATCAGCCAAATCAAATATAATTGATTTGGAAAGTCGAGAAAGAGGCTGGAAACTTTTAGAATTTAAGTCGATAGATCATTATAAGTTTCTGCTCAGAAGAGTAGAGAGCTTTGAAGAGTATTCAAAGCAAATTCAGGCTTACAATAGAGTTAGTTCTAATGTCCAACTAAGTGAGAATCCTTTAACGATGATTTTATTTTTTAATTTATTATCCAATCAAGAATGATTGACTGAAATTCACGATAAATCAGGCTATACAATATACAAGCTTCTTATTGCGGATATTTTTTATAAACATCTAAGGAATAAGAGTGATATCCCTTTATCTAAAATTAACCCAGATATAGCATCTCTTAGACTAAATAGATACCTCCTGCGCTTAGCTGACTTTGCGCATAAGAAACTTCTCTCAAATCATGGCCAATGAGATGTCGATTTAGACCTATTTGAAGATATATCTGAGTTAGGCTATGTGCATAGATCTAGTGATAACTCATTAGACTTTGCAAGTCAGTCAATTGAGGATTTTTTCCGTGCTCATTACTTCTTAAGTCAGTCTTTAGATGTCGAAGATTTACCCTCAGTTGAATCAATCCTTAATATGGGGAATTTTGATCACAAAGAATATAGTCCTGCATTTAAGTTGGTACTGGATCATATTTTGGAAAAATGTGATCCGTTGACACTTTATAAGAAGTTAGTTCCAGCCATTGAAGATGTCATCTTTGATTGAAGGCTCACCACCTCTTTTCTGAGATGCCTCAATTATTTTGGTAAAATTCGATTAATGCGTCCTGTAATTAAGGATGATATTGAGGCATGGTTTGCGGGACATGATTCGATAACACAACGCTGAGTGCAGTTGATTTTTATTTCGAACTTGTGTCATCTTACGTTTGAAAATCTTAGCTTAATAGCCTTAAAAAGACTTTATTGATATTGGACTCAACTGATTATCAATATCAGTGCTGATATTGATAATGGTTCAATCGACCTAGAAAGTTTATGATTTGAATCTCTATCAGAGCTATCTGAAAGCATACACAGTATGAATTCGGGCGTCGAAATGATCTCTGAGTCTATGCTTCAATCTCAACTTTATTTAGAGGAGGTAGAACAAGCAGATGACCCATATCAATTTCATTGAATACAAAAGTATGCCCAAAAATCAGTTGTGCCTATGTTACCAGAATCTATCAATCTGCAGTTTATAAAAGACTACAAGAGAGATAGAGGCCATCCTTTCCGATTGATGACACTTTGATATGCACTTAATGGGTCTAAGGTTTGATTTACTAACTGGCTAGCAATGTTCAAAGAAGTAGATATGGAGACTCAGGCTTCAGAATTGCATAGGTATGAAATCTTATTAACTGAATTGCTTGCTAGGAGTGATAATCAGGGATGAGAAGAAAGTATTTCTTAAGTAGCAACCTTGCATCACTACAGAGTTCATTTATTTAGATTAGAAGATACATATTTTTGATCTTCTGAGGCGTCATTTTTGGCTAACTAAGTTAATTCAATCTTAGTGGCCCTTATTTATCAACGATATTGACATTCCTCGTATTCTATTAGTATACTAACTCCAATTCCCAGAAAATTTTCGATGAATTCACTAGAATCTTCCAATCAAAATAACGCATCCAAAAAATCCTCTGCTCTCAAGGCTAATATTGTACAGACGGCTTTTGCGCTCGGCGTTTTTTCTGTGATTTCCGGAGATTCTTCGGCAGCTGGTGATTCTCATAAGACTGCCCATTCGCCAGATCCTCTTGAGACCCTGATCCGAGAAAAAAATACTTCTCCAGGGGCACTCATGCAGAAGTCGCTCAATCCTGATGCGCTCGAGTCGCTGATTCATCTTCGGCTTCGGATGATGGGGGATTACGGAATCTTAAATAAGACCTTCAAAACATTCTTAGAAATTCAGAGACGCGAAGTAGACGCACGCGAAAAGAATCCCGCACTGGAATCTCGCAGAATCAAAGTCCTGCCTTTCGTTCCAGCAAAAGTCGGACTCTCGATTTTTTATAACAGTGGAGAACTTCTCAAGAAAAAAACTCTCTGAAAAGGTCTTACAGAGGTCATTGGTGCAAGCGAAGTGACTGATAAAAATATTGAATCGATTGTGCTCAAGCTCTTTTCTGCTGAAGGAGATAGAGACTGGCTTCGTTTTACTCAAAATGGAGTGACGCGACCTTATAATGATCAGGAATATCAGGAATACGTAAATACACTTCAAAAGCCAAAAGAAAATCTTCTCGAATATCTCCGCAATCCGAGTTTCCGTGCGTATGCGATAGAGCGTTGCAATGCACTCTTCCCACACCTAATTCAGCAGGATTTATTTGGTAAAAAAACTGCCCAGGCGGTATTAACGGGCATCGAATACATGGCTGATGCAGTGCAATTTGCATTTCATAAGAAGCGCACTGGCAATGATATTGCTGGACTTATGTGAGGATTTGATCAGATGAGCGCTATTGGACGCATGGTAGCTATCATTAATCCAAATGCGGAGACTATGCGTATGCAACTCAGTCTCCCATGGGATCGTGCGAACTCGCTTATTTACTATGCTCCACAAGATTATCCAACTATTGAAGCATTTGGTGATATTTCAGTACTCGTAAATGACGCAAATAACAAATTGCGTCTCAAGCAAAAAGGATCGCGATCATCAGTAGTCCAGCTCACAAGCAAAGAGGTGAACGATATTCTTGGCAAAAGAATAGAAGCTGGTATAGATAAGGTGCGAAAGTTCTAATATTTCTTTGACTCCACTGAGTGTTTGGAGTAAAATCCAGACGTATTAATTTCTCTTATATGGGTGATAAGAACACATTTGGTGGCGGGATCGCCTCCGGTGACGTTAAAGTCGCTTCTTTAGGGTGAGAGAAGTCCTCCTTGCTTCAACGCGCAAAAGATGCATTTCAAGAAGGAAAGGATGGAGTAAAAATGGTGGCTGCATGAGTTACTCTTTCAGCTGCAAGTCTCATGAATATTAATCCTGCCGCAGCAGCAGAAATTCAGCAGAATAAGACACGTGAGCGAGCTGAATGTATTGCGACTGCCAAAGAAGGTACTGCTCATCTTCTCGAAAAGATTAAGGCTGAAGAGGCAGGTGCTAACAGTCCAGAGAAGCTCGCTAAGATTAAGACTAAGATTGATCGTGATTTCAATGACTATTACGATGCTTGCGAGATGAAATTGAGTGCCACTGAAAGAGAAAATCAAGCTAAGATAGATATTGAAAATGCTAAAACGAGGACTGCTAATGCTAATTCTAGCATTGAACAAGCTAATGTAGTAATTGCGACAGCTCAGGAAGAAATGAAAATTACAGCTGCCGAGAAAGAGAAAATTAGACTTGAAAAACTGGAGGTTATAAAAGATAACGAGCTTGCAGAAGTTGCTGAAAAACTCATGACTGAAATTGGAGAATGATCAGAAAAGTTGAGAGTAATCTTTTCTGATTTTCGCTCAGGAAAAACATCGCTTACTCAAAGCAGTAAAGATATTGAAGCTTTAAATAAAGCATACGCGCGCGCTGATGTTATCTTCCCGATGGTCATTGCACGTTTTGAATCTCGTAATAAGCATCCAAGCTATGTTGCCAAGATAAAATCTCTTCTTGGTGTTGTACGCTCAGGAAAAGGTGATCTTCTGGAATTTTCATCAAGCCCAAGTACAGCATCTTTACAGACAGTGTCTCTAAAAAATTAGTGATTCAAGAAGACATTTTCTAAAAATCCTTCGTTTTTTGCAACGAAGGATTTTTTATGCTAGTCTTTGTCTATGAACGAATTGTCCCAAAACAGCCCAGTATTACAGTCGTCATCTCCTGCTTCTTCTGAGAAGGAGATTGGTAAAGTTGTTCCGTCACTCACACTAGACCTTAGTTGATTACCTGAGAGTATTAAAGCAAACGTGCAGGCTGTGTTTACAGCACTGCAGCAGTCGTACACTGATGATTCAGTCCGCAATACACAACTCACAAAATTTCAAACTGATTTGATTGATACAATTGATATTGCTGATTCTAAAAGCCTTCAAGCGGATATTGAGTTATTTTTAAAAAAGTGGCAAGGCATATTAGAGGCAGCACAAAAAGAATCTAAGTCATTTGTTCTTAAAGAGTCCTCTTTGGAAATGAAAGATGAAGTAGTAAAGAAGGAAGATGTATTGAACAAGATGCAAAATACTGCAACTGAAATGCAAAATGCTGCTGCACAGGAGCAGTTAACTAAAATTCAAGAAAAAACTGAGCTGAATAGTGTAGTTCTTCAAAGCGATCAGGCGAGAGTAGCGGAAGAGAGTATTGCAGAGAAAACTAAGATCTCTAATGAAGCAATGTTCGTAGAACTCAAAGCCACCAAAGAGCTCATTTCAAAGGCTTTTCCTTGAAAATCTCCTGCTGAGATTATTGGTGGAAAATATGATGTTGAATTCCGTAAATATCTTGAAGCACAGACGAAGATTTGGGAGACTGAGCATGGAAAGAAAATCACAGAAATTCCAGAACAAGATCGTGCTGCGGTGAGCAAGGAGATCAATGAGAAGGCGGAGATGCGAACTATCTTGCATTTTCGTGCTGATTTCATTTCGAAAGCTCCGGAAACCTATCATGCAGAGCTTGAGGCACAGTTTGCAAAGCTCTCATCAACTTCGGGATTTAGAGATGTTAAGACGAGTCTTTTAGAGGATCCAAAGGTTTCTCCTGGAGCGTATAATATTGCTACTGCCACAGGTCTAGATGCTAATCGCGAAATCTATCGAGATGGTCAGCGAACTCGTGGTATATCTGATGCTCAGGGTACTTTCCCAAGCTATGTACCTGGAAAGGGTCTGTTTATGAATCAGAATGATATTCATATTCCGATAATCCTGGGTCCAAAAGCTGCACTTCGTATTGAAGGGCTATCTAAAGAAGAGGCCGTCGATCGCATGGAACTTGAGAGACTTAAGACTTCCGAAACAAATCTTCAGTCATCGAGACAGGCTCTTGCACGTGATGCGTGGTCGGGCACGATGATTCAGGCAGGTAAGGCTTCTGACAAAGTTCGCGCTGCTATTAAAGAGCGCTGAGTCGATCTTGATAATCCACAGGAGAGTTTTAAAACTCTTTCACGTTCACAGGTTGCAGCTCTCAAGAATGACTCAAAACTTATGTGAGTCATCCAGCAGAGTATTATGGAAGAATCTGAAAAGAACCCTTCGCATGATACATTTTCACATGCTGACTTCTTTAATGGGCTCGATTCGATTGCTCGATATATTGAACAAAATACCCCTGAAGAGGCGCTCAAGCGCAAAGAGGCTATTGTGAAACTCGAAGCAAAATTTGATCTCCAAAATTCTGATTCGTACCCATTCCGTAAAAAGTCTATCTACCAGGAATCCTACGAAACCACTCGCAAAAATCTCCTCATTCTTACTGAAGAATTTGGACTCGATGCTGCTGGACAGGAATTCCTTGATACATTCTTCGGGATCATAAACGAACATCGCAATGGAGCTGATAGAATCGAGCTCTCTGAGGAACTTACTCCTGCAAAGAAAAAGGCTATTGCTGATAGTTTAAATAGTCTCATCAAGAAGGATCCACCACTTTTTAGCACACAAAATGGTGAAATTAATTCCTCGGTTCCTGTTTCAGAGAAGAAAAAAGCACTCCTCGAGTGACTTCAGAGTCGTAGATTCTTGCTTCCGCCAGATAATCGGGTGAGCGAGACGGGTATTCGTGAAGCCCTTGGTGTAAAAATCTAAAACCTCTTCGGAGGTTTTTTTATTGAGTACTTTTCGTTAATTCTTCCGTTTGTCATATCAAAGAATTGTAAGGATTTCTGTGACATAACCACTTCAAATTGTGTTAAAAACAGAAAATTTCTGTGAATTTTCTGTTTTTTTCTTGTTGAGTGGATGTATAAGTACCACATATTAGTTTATTTGCCTGATACATGAAAACGCTTGCTTCGTGACTTGATTTCTGAACTACCAACTCGACTATAGGCTATTCTGATTGAGTAGAGCATAGATTGATCAATTTGTCTGAAGACAAGCAAGCAGATAGAACCGTTTTATTTGCTGATACTGAAGAAAATGAATTTGTTATCTGAGTGGAATGAATGCGAAGATTTACCTCAGGATCAAGTGGTAGACTCCTTCAATCGCTCAAATCTTTTCTCTGAACTAAAGAAGAGATTTCTACTATCTTATTAGGGAAAGAGCACAGTCTTACAGAAGTTTTAGGAATTATAATATCAGAAATCAAACAAAGACTGGAAGGTGTATTGAATGAAAGTGTTCAGTCTGTAGTAATGGGTAGACCGGTTCATTTTAATGATACTAATAAAGAGTTAGACGCAGTTGCCCAAAAACGCCTAGAGTCTGCTGCAAGACTTGCATGATTCAAGAATATAGAATTCCAATTTGAGCCATTAGCTGCAGCAAAGGCATATCAGGAAACCCTCCTCGAAGACAAGAACGAAACAGTCCTAATAGTTGATTTGGGTGGTGGAACGAGCGACTTCTCCCTTTTGAGGGTTAATAAAGTATCAATGGATATCCTCTGAAACAGTGGGGTATACATTGGATGAGACGCCTTTGATCAAAGATTATCATATGATTTCTTTTGTAATTTTCTTTGAAAAGGCAGCAAATACAGCTCTCTCTGAAAATCACTTGATGTACCTACGTCGTTTTTCTACATGCTTTCTGATTGGAAGAATATACATGAATTATCTACCAAGAAGGTAACTTCAGCTATAGATGATATATACCGCATTTCTCAGGACAAGGAAAGATTTGGAAGAATTCAAGAAATTTCCCACAATCATAGACTGTGATATGAATATTTTTCGGAAGTCGAAAAATCAAAGCGCGCTCTTTCTAAGTGCGAACATACCGAAGGCGTATTCGAATTTTTCAACTATCCTTTTCACTACAATCTTTCCAGGAAAGATTTCGAAGTAATGATTCATACAAGCCTTGATACTGTAATGGTCACGATGATGGAAGCTATTTCTCAAGCTGGAACAACTACTGATAAGATCGACACGGTGTTTTTAACTGGCGGCTCCTCGTTACTGCCAATAGTTACGTCGCGCATTAGAGAATTATTTAAAAATTGACGAGTTGTTTTTTGAGATTCGTTTAATTCAGTGGGCTATGGCCTCACCATTGAAGCCAAGGAAAGGTTCTTACGGTAATTTATATTCTAACGAATGTTTATGAATAAAATTCAATGATTAAAACAGTGGCATTCCACAGATATTATCCAAGAAAATTGAGAACAAATTTTCGTGAAACGATACACTCCAAATAGCTTTGAGATAAAAAATGAATCAAGTTGGTTAGTTTCAAATATACTACAAGGTCGAAGCTCATTCCAACCCCCTGAAATAAGAGAGGTCTCAGTGAGAGACTGATATGTAAAAATGAAGTGTATCACTGAGGCTGAAGGAAAGAATAAAGATCAAGCATTTGACCATTTGATAACATGCGCAGTTGAGTTGCATGGGCTCATTAGATCCAATGAACCCCACCTGCGTACAAAAATAGGACATGGTGAATACATACCATATTTGAAAAAATATGTGAATGAAAAAATTAATTTTACGAACTCTTCGTTTCCGTTAGATCACGATATAAAGCATTGGATCGAGAAACAGATACGGAATTTAAAACATGGGGAATTTACTATAGTCCACAGAGACTTACGTCTTCGACACCTCTTGTTTGCAGAGAACCAAAAGCCAACACTCATAGATTGGGAATTTTCAAACATAAGTGAGCCTGCTCAGGATTTGGCCAAATTAGTATTTGACTGAGTAGTGAATCATTGACTGGACTTTGAACATTTTTTTGAGAAGGTAATCGACCACTATGCACATGAGCGAAAAATCCTATATGACCTAGCAAGAGAAAGAGTGCTCGCATTCTTGCCAGTGATACCACTCGAGCACACGGCTTCTTTCATTCTCAGAAAACCCCAATGATACGAAGTGGAAGTAAATAAGGACATATCATTTATAGAAAAGGTATATGCTCAAGAAAAGTAGGATATATCTCATTACAGAGTGTCCATACGCAGGCATTCTCGTTGCCATGAAGGAGTTATCAGCAATACTCGTGCAGATGGGTTTTGAAGTACATTTTCTTTTCCCCGAGAAAATACGAAACAGGTATGGAGAAACACAGGCTGAGAATGAAGACATTCTCAAGGAATACGGAACAATTACGCATGTTCCTCTTCGGAGATCATATCGATTTTTATTCCAAGATATTTGCTTCTTCATCAATTTTTTTAGAGATAAACAATCGGATATTCTCATAAGCTATACGAGCTACGCTGGAAAGATATCAAGGTTCTTGTACATGCTCTGAATCATTAGTAATGTATATCATAGTCCTAATTGTGTTCAGACTAAACGATTCATGTGAATGACCAGATTTATAGAATGGATTTTTGAAAAAATTTTGTCCAAACAAGCAAAGTACTACCTCTCATGTTGAGCCTCAGAGAGCTACATACTCTCTGAACAGTTCAAAGTTCCATCTGAGAAACTTCTCCTCTGTCCTAATTTTCGAACACAGAAAATATCTTGAGTAGAAGCGAAAAAATATGAATTTGTTTATCTAGGGAGGATGGTCAAGGACAAATGAGTAGAGATCCTGCTCTGAGTCTTTAACAATCTTGGTATGTTGGACAAAATTCTCTTTATAGGAGATGGCTATCAATTGAACGAATGGATGTCTCTCTATCCTACGGCTCAATTTTTATGAAGACTAAGCAACGATGAAGCTATGGGATATTTGCGAAAAAGTAAGTACATGATCTCAGCAAGCCTCATGGAATGACTCTCCTATAGTCTTATAGAAGCAATGTCACATGGTATTATGCCAATCGTTTCAGACGTAGAATGACACCGTGATATCATAATAGACGGGCATAATGGATTTCTCTTTACAAATCCTCTAGAGCTTTCCAATCTCATCTTCAAAATACAATTAATCTCAGAAGATACGTACGATGCCTTATCAATGAATGCTATAAAGTCTATGAAGAAGCTTAGGTCAGTATGAATAAAAGCTATAGAAGATCATTTCAAAACTATATTATAATCATCTTTAAATATGAACCCTATTTACACTGGAGTATACGGAGTATATATACAAAATGCTCAGATTCTTCTTATCAAAAAAGCCCGCGGTCCGTATCGTGGAATGTACGATTTACCGGGTGGAGGAATAGAATTCTGAGAAAGTATAGAGAATTGTTTGAAACGAGAAATACTCGAAGAAACCTGAGCAAATACAGATTCGAGTGTATTCTTGTGAATAAATGAATATGTATGTGAATACACAAATCAACAGCAGGAATCAAAAAACTTCCATCACATTTGATTCTACTATTCCGTTTCAATTTCATGTGACGCAATAAAGGTAGATCCAGACGGACAAGATTCTCTAGGTGCAGAATTCATTGATATATCTAGACTGTCTGACATTGAAATCTCACCTATTGCGAGACCAATGATAGAAAAAGCGATACTGTGAAATACCGAAGATCTTGATTCATAGAGTGTACTGTCTTCTAATTTGGACAATGCTATGAAAATTAAAAAAACGATACTTGTTACTGGAGGAAATGGATTCATTGGGCGACATCTAATAAAATGCCTACTAGAGAAACAATACTCGGTCATATCGTTAGATAACTCATACAGATGGAGCAGTGCTGAGCTCACCATTTTTTTACCCGTAACAGAACTACAGAATTTTCGTTCGGTGCAGGGAGATATATTGGACACGAGTCTTATTGAAAAACTTGTGACTGAGAGTGATATTGTGGTTCATCTTGCTGGAATTTCACAAGTAATGACATCCATTGATTATCCAGAGACGACATTCAAATATAATATTACAGGGACAGAAAATGTGATCATGGCATCTGCGAAACAAGGAAAAAAGATTATTTTCTCTTCTTCGCGAGAAGTATATGGAAGAGCTGAAATTCTCCCTGTATCCATCCATGCAGCAATTAAGCCTGAAAATCCTTACGGAATATCAAAGGCTGCAAATGAGAAATTCATACTAGCTACATCGAAACAATTCTGACTAAACTATACCATTCTTCGATTTTCAAACGTCTATTGAGCTTGAGATAAGGACAGAGTAATTCCAATGTTTGTAGAACGCGCACTCAAAGGATTGCCAATAGATCTGTTTGGGGAAAAAATAATCGATTTCGTATATATAACTGACACTGTAGATGCAATCATTCGTTGTATGGAAAATAGCAAAAGTAGTGGACAAATCTTCAATATAGGAAGCTCTACTCAAACATCATTACAATTACTTGCAAAGACAATACTTGAGATAACAGGATCATCATCAATACTTCGTCAATGCCTTAAGAGGCCGTGCGAAATAGATCAATACTGTGCTGATATATCACATACTCTTGAAATGCTAGATTGGAAATCATCAATATCCTTGTACGAATGAATCAAGAATGTAGTAAGAAGCTCTTAAATAAGGAGATTATCTAGCAGTTTATTCTATGAAAAAAATCTTAATTACGTGAGGTGCTGGATTTATAGGATCACACCTTTGTAGGGCGCTTTTGAACAAGGGGCATGAAATTATTTGCTTGGATAATTTATACACTGGAAATAAGGAAAATATATACGATTTCCTTAAGAATCCGCGTTTTACATTTTTGCTGCATGACGTCACTCAGCCATTTTGGATGCAGGTAGATGAGATATATAATCTTGCTTGTCCTGCTTCCCCGTCATACTACCAAAAAAATCCAGTTGAGACCGCCAAAACTTCAATTCTCGGAGCAATTCATATGCTTGATTTAGCTACTAAAGTGAAAGCAAAAATATTACAAGCTTCAACATCGGAAGTCTATGGAGATCCCTTGATTCAACCACAGTGCGAATCCTACTGGTGAAATGTAAATCCTGTGGGCCGGAGAAGTTGTTATGATGAGGGGAAGCGCATATCAGAAACATTGTTCACTGATTATAGTCGCGAATATGGGACACGTACTCGGATTGTTCGAATATTCAATACTTACTGACCAAATATGCATCCTGAGGATGGTAGGGTAATCAGTAACTTCATTACACAAGCCTTGAAAAATGAAGACATTACAATATACGGCGATGGCTTACAAACGAGAAGTTTTCAATATGTGACAGACCTTATAGATGGAATGATACGAATGATGGATAATGCCACCGATTTTACGGGGCCAGTAAATATTTGAACATCTTTCGAATTTACTATGCTGGAACTTGCAGAGTTAATTCTGAGACTCATTCCTCAAAGCACGAGCAAATTAGTATATCAGGCTCTCCCACCCGATGATCCAAAAAAGCGGCGAGCTGATACGAGTCTTGCAAAAGAAAAGCTTTGATGGGAACCTAAAATTCATCTTGAGGCTGGATTGCGTGAAACAATTAAATATATCCAAGAGAGAATTGTGTGCCAGGGCGCGATCGAGTCGAGCATTAAAAATATCGTAGTTATTCGATCTAAGTCTACTATTGCTGATCGATGATCTAAGGTACTACATACATATACTCATACAGTACTGTAGTAACGTAAAATACTTGACCCAATAGCAACACAAAACAATTGTCCAAATAGTACTTTTCGTAGATTCTTCCGTTTTTTTCGTTCGTCATTTTGAGATACTTCCTGTACATATTTTGATATTCAGGACGATGGACGAATTTGAGAACATTCTTGATCTGTTTGGATCGTGAGATGCACAAGAATATGTGCTTGGAGCCTTGGAGATACATAGTCAGACTATTCTTGCGATGTTGTGACTGGGGTATTATCCTGAGCGGGCGTATTTTCGTGGGGATTTTTCGGGCGCGTTTGTGGAGTTTCGGGCGGAGGAGATTGTAAAATTTAGGCAGATGCGAGCAGCGAATATCGCTCTGATTCCCGTGGTGGTTTGGGCTCATCCTGATCGTGCTGCGGATATGTATTTTGTGACTGAGAATAGGCTGTGGGTAGAGTATCGTACTGAGAATAGAGAATAGATTTGAGAGGCCTGATGTTTTTGATTTGTGATTCTCTCAAAACTTGCGAAAATGGCTAGTCTGCAATTCTTTGAACTCTGCCTATGTTTTCGCTTTTTCGAACACTTCTCTCTGCTGATCCAAAATCCATCATTCGGATGCTTGTGGTTTTTACGCTGGCATTTGCGGGTTTTTTGATCACCAAAGAACTTACGGATAATGTTGAGCTCACCGTAGCTCGCGAATCGCGTCCGTTTTTGGGTGCGGATATCGCAATCTCGACGAGTGATATGATGACAGGTTCGCTTCAAAAAATCTTGGCGGATAAGCTCGTATGAGTCGAGTATGAATTCGCTGAAAAGACCGATTTTTATACCACGATTTTTGATAAAGAAGGCAAAACTGGATTGGTTCGTGTGATTGCAGTAGATGGTAAATATCCGTTATATTCCGTGCTTCGTACTGAGGATATTCCCTCAAGAACCTGATCGGCAATGGCAAATGTACCGACGATTAATCGATTTGAATCCGGAGGTACGATCGCGATCGATACGCTTAAAGTGCCTATCGCAAAGCGAATTATTGAGACGAGTGAAACGGGATTTTCGTTTGGGGATGAGGGGAATATTGTCATTCTTCCAAAGGAATTAATCTCAGGAACAACGCTTCTCTCGCGGGGTGCTCGGGCACAGACGACACTGTTGTTAAAGCTCCCGAGCGATGCAATTACGGATAGTCTCTATGCGAAACTCAGGACTGATCCTGCGCTCAAAAAATACCAAATCAAATCTTATCGCTCAAATGCAAATCGTGCGACGAATGCGGTAGATGAACTCTCGAGGTATACGCTTCTTGTGCTGGTAATCTCGATATTGTTTTCGGCGATTACGCTCTATAGCGCGAATGAGACATTGCTTTTAAAGCTGCGACGATCATTTGGAGTACTGGGGCTTTTAGGGCTCACAAAGGGTAAAAAATATTTTTTACTTGGATGATTGTATCTGGGATTATTGCTTTTGAGTCTGGGGCTCTCTGTGGGCATTGGTGTCTCATTTATGTATTTCGTGAGCAGTTTTAAAGAGGCGAAGGATTTTGTCTTTTTAGTTTCGCCGTTGCTCTTTACAGCTGAAGTGGCAGGACTTTTGGTGGTGGCGACGATTGTGCCATCGGTAGCTCGATTTGTTTCGGAATCTCCACTGAGTGCACTCTCGAGCAAGGGAATTATTACAAAAAAAGCCTTCTTTTATCTGACGATTGGACTCGCGATAGGTTCGCTTTTTGCCCTTCTTTATTTGATATTTGAGACAGCATTGAGAGCGGGCGTCATTACTGTGATTCTCCTTGTTGGGATATTGATTTTGCTCTTTGTGCTTAGAGGGATTTTTAGATGGATGTTTCGAAGGAGTCAGTCGCTGCGGATGGGAACATTTTTTCGGTTTGATGGTTTTCGTTCACTCGTGCGGCCGAATATGCCGGCGAGCGTGGTGACTTTGACGCTTACAACGGCGCTTGTTTCTGTGTTTGTGTTTTTGGCGATTTCCCTCACTTTTCAGGATAGATTGGTGCTCAGTGTGGCGGATGACACAAATATCTATGCGATGAATATCCTCGAATCCGATCGCGCGAAGGTCGTTCAGGCATTCCCGAAAGATGAGCTTTTTAGTATCATTCGGGCACGAATTTCGTCAGTAAATGATAAACCGCTTGAACAGCATACTGGAGAAAAAGATCCAAGCAGTGATCTCACGCGCGAATTTTCGATCACAACAAATCCATTAGATGACGTCCGTATTTTGCGCTGAACAAAGGCAAATGATCCAAAATCAGTCACCATAGATGCAGGTTTTGCCGAACGACTTGGGGTAGATCTTGGAGATCGGATTACATTCTTGATATCAGGAAGAAGCTTTGATCTCACTATCTCGGGAGTACGAGAGACGAATGAGCGCGGCTTCCGGCCATTCTTTTATTTCCAGGTGAATGCTGCGGCATTTGAACAAGCACCAAAGACATATTTTTTGGCCACAAATACCAAAGACGTCGAATACTTCAAAAAAGCCATGCTTACCGCAACTGGTCCACATGTTACTTTTGTGGATGTGGCATCGATCCTCGAGGTAGTGAGAACGATTTCAAACAAGATTCTCTCAGTTCTTTCGCTTTTCCTCGTTTTTATTACCGTGTTTGCAGTCCTCGCGGTGATGACGCTCTTTTCTTCGCTCGAGCAAAGTACACGCTTGAAGTCGAGACTCTATGGACTTTTTGGAGCAACAAAGTCGCAGATTCAGATATCCCTTCGTACAAGTGCACAGGTGCTTATCTGACTCTGTGCGATCTTGGTTTTTTCGCTGGGAATAGGAGTATTCTTCTATGTGCTTTCTAAGATGACATTCATGAAGTTTTCGCCCTCGGCGTTCGTGATTGCTATTGGTGTTCTCATTCTTGGGACGGGAATACTTGGAGTATTTCTGACTCGTAAACTCGTGAGTTATTCCTCGACGCGGTAGCGTGTTTCGGTGCTCTTTATAATCTGATTGTCGCGGAGGATTTCGTATCTAATTATATGTTCTCAAAGACTGAGTGGGATGAATTTTCATTCCACTTTTTTGTTGTCGAGATACCATGTTTCATCGTCGTGAGCGATATTTGTTTTGCTCGTGAGTTTGAGAGTTTGGAGCTCGGCTGGTCGAGAAGATTCCATGCGGTATACGGATCCGTTTAGGGGTGAGACAATGCTAATAAATTCAGTCATATTTTGGGCTGCGACTTCTGGTACGATGTGGTCATTTATCGGTTCGAGATCGCGAACAATTCGGGCGAAGATTTCTCACGCTCCTGTGGCCCCAGAGACACCCTTCATATTTTCGGCATTTTTGTTACCGCTCCAGACGCCGATGAGGTAGTGATCGGTATATCCGACTGCCCAGTTATCTCTAAAATTACGCGAAGTTCCTGTCTTTACAAAGACTTTGCGATCTGAGAAATCGAGTGCACTATTGATTGGGAAGCTTCGCATTTTGTTCTCGCGACTGGTGAGAATGGACTCGATGATATCGGTATATTTTTTGTCGACTCGAGGTTCGCAGTTTTTGGTTTTTGAGGGTTGGGTGACAAATGCGCAATATGATCCTCCATTTGAAAAAATACTATATGCCTGAGTAAGCTCAAAGAGTGAGATTTCTCCGCTTCCAAGAGCGAGTGAAAGGCCGTAATGTTCGGGGGTGTCAGTGAGTGATTGTACTCCGAGAGTATGTAAAAAATCGAGCAATTTTTGAATGCCGACTTTTTCAAGCGTAGTGACAGCGGGAATATTTACGCTCTCGGCGAGGGCTTCGGCATAGGTGATGATGCCTTTGAAATCCTTTGAATAGTTTTTTGGTTCATAGCTGTAATCATCGGCTGTTTTATATGAAACAGGCAAGTCGAGTACGCTGTCATTTGCGGTAATTCCAAAATCGCGTGCAGCAAGGAGATAGATGAATGGTTTGAGTGTCGATCATACTTGCCGTGGGGCGAGCGCGGCATTTACTTGGCCATTTTCACTATTTGAATAACTCACTCAGCCAATCATGGTTCTGAGCTCATTCGTATCTCGATCAGCGATAATCACGCCATAATCCGTAACATTTTTCCATCCAATTTCCATAAGTACGCTCTTGGCGAGATCATCAATGTGGCTCGTAAAATCAATATCGAATGTTGTTGGGCCAGGAGGAATAGAATTCTTCTCTAAAAAGTCTATGACGTATGGAAGAGAATTTGGACTTTTGCGATATGCAAGTGGTTCAGCGAGAATACTCGCAGCTTCGGTTTCGGTGATGATGTACTCTTGTTCGAGCATGTGGGTTACCATCTCAAAACGAGCCCTGAATGCCTCACCCTCTTGCTTTGGGTCGTAGGCCCGAGGATTGCGTGGCAGGATGAGAAGGGCTATTTGCTCGGCCTTTGTGAGTGTATTTGGTGTTTTGGCAAAATATACCTTAGCTGCACTTGCGAGTCCGTAACTGAGCCGGCCATAGGCGACGCGATTGATGTACGCAGTGAGGATTTCTTGTTTGCTATATTTGCCTGTGACTCGAATTGCGTAAATAAATTCGAGGATTTTTCTGCCGAAGGATCTCGATTTTTCGACTCATTCGATATTGCGGACGAGCTGGCTGGTGATCGTTGAACCTCATTGGACAAATTGTCCGGTGCTGAGATTTGCAACGGTGCTTCGGATAATTCCTTTGAGGCTGATGCCTTGGTTATCCCAAAAAGATCGATCCTCGAGTGCTACGAGTGCGTCGCGATAAAAAATAGGAATCTCATCAAAGCTCAAATCCTGATGTCGGATTTTTGATTCGTAAGCGACTTCTGCGATTTCTTTGCCGGTGCGATCGGTATAGATGTCGGATTCGGGAAGTGGAGGAATGTTGTAGGGCAGGAAATATTTCACACCCAAAAATGCCACGAGTAGCAACGCTCAAATTCCTCCAAAAATGAAGGCAATCTTTTGTAATCGTTTGGAGAAATGTGGCATGAATATAATGAGCTACTCTTCCAAAAACGAATCCTATTCAAAAAGGTGACAAAACCTAGTACGCGAGTTTTGCGAGCCCTTCGTCTTTTGCTTGTTTGTCGAAGGATTCAAAATTATGCGCTCATCGCTGAACCTGAGCATGAACAAATACAAAGGGCTTATTGTCTCGGTATTCTTTGAGGTGAATTGGACGAACTGAGAGCTCGAGAGAGTAATGCTTCTCAAAATATGCCTGCACAAAATGGCGCGTATCATCATCGCTTGCCGGTAGCACAAAAGGCGCATAATGATCTTTGTGTACCGAAAAATATTTCCTATGATCGACATGGATGATCACCACAATCTGCGCGTCTTTTGTAGGAAAGTATGCTTTGATTTTTGGGGTTTCGATTTCGAGGGCTCATTGCGTCTCAAAAAAGAGACAATCTTTGAGTGGATAATTCTCAAAATCGACCAGTGTCTTACGGTTATTTGAGCAAGCAGAAGCAAAATCCATAAGTGCTCAGTTGATTGCTCGTGCCGATTTGCTACTCGCGATAAAAGCCTTGAGGATCTCGGATTTTTCGTCCTGAGAGAGCTTTAAAAAACGCGAGCCATGGTAGTAACGTGCAAAAACCTTCTCAAGATTGGTATCAAAAGAAAGCGTTGGGATTTCATAGGCAAAAGCTCGAATTGCCTCAGCCGTATATGGTCCAACTCAGGGAAGTGTTACGAGTTCGGCTGTCTCTTTTGGAAATATTCCACCAAACTGCCGGCTCACTATTTCTGCGGCCTTCAGCATGTTGCGTGCCCTCGAATAATATCCGAGTCATTTATAATATGAGAAGAAGGTTTCATATGGCGTCTCTGCGAGCGATTCGACTGTGGGAAAGGCTTCGAGAATACGCAAAAAATACTCGTGTCCGCGGTCCACTTGTGTTTGTTGGAGGATGATTTCTGAGAGCCAAACTTCATATCCACGAGCCTTCTCGCTCTTGTTTTTAAAGTTTCTCCACGGGAGATCGTGCCTACCATTTTTCTCATGCCAAGCAAGAAGCAGGTCGTAGGGGAAAGTTTTCATTTCCATTAAAAATCTTGATGATCGGAAATCTTTGTAACGATAAAGATTTTTTTGCCGCTCTCTTCTCTGAAAAATCAGAATGCTCGGTATTTTTGGTTGATTCGAAATTGGTAGACTTGTGCAGTTTTTGGTTTACGAAGCTTGAAGTCGAATTTTTGGGGAAATCCTGCGAGTAAAAACGATCGAGCCTTCTTGTAGGGCTCAAGGATATTTCTCTTTGTAAGGTATTCTACTACCTCTTTTGATTCGAGTATATCGTCGCAGAACATAACTATATGCGCACAAAATCAGAGAGTGGAGCCTGAGCATTTTTTGCCACACTGGCTTCGAGTTCGGTTTCGAACTGCCATTGCAAAAGCACCTTAGAAAGCTCATTCATATCATGAAAATGAGTCTTTGGTAGATCTATGGGAGTATCGATTGTTATTGTGGTCATAGCAATTTATATGCACATAGCATAGTGATTTATATAGGAGAATCAATCGGAAGCTATCTGTGAGATTTTATCTTTGCAAAAACAAGTAAAGAGATGAAACTAACTTTAAATTGTCACCTTATTTTTGGGTGTTCGTTATAGGCTTTGGTATTCATCACTTTGTTTTCTGGTTATGCAAAAATTAGAGTCTGCCATCGAATCTTTTCGCGCAGGAGATAGAGAATCTTTTGGGATAATCTATGATTCCTTTATCAAGCGTATTTACGATTTTGCGTTCTATCGAACATTCGATCGAGACGCTTCCGAAGAAATTGCCTCGGATACGTTTTATAAAGCGCTGAAATCATTTGAAAGCTTTGGTGGCTCGTCCGAATCCGAACTCGCGTCGTGGCTTTTTCGGATTGCGTATAACACGATTGTCGATCGCTCTCGAACTCTCAAGCAGCATGAAGAACTCGATGATCACGCTGAGTCTCTCGGAGAGCAGACTGACCACGCAAGTGCGATAGATGCAAAAGAGCGTCTTGGTAAAGTCCTTGCTTATCTCGAAACCCTTCCGGTGCGAGATAAGGACATTGTGCTCATGGCAGTTTGGGACGATCTCAAATATGCAGAAATCGCAGAAATCAGTGGTGAATCCCTTTCAAACGTCAAAAAAATCATCTCTCGAACGCTCGCAAAAATTGCGGCGAATATTGCTATGTTCCTCTTCTTTTTCCTTTTTTAGATATGAAATCAGCTGCAAAAATCTTTGAAGAGCTCGTCGCTGTAGACCCGTCTCTCGCCGATCATAAAAAAGAAATTATGAAAGCCATCAAAACCCTGCTTGCCGAAAAACCCGATACAAAATTCGACCAGCAATTTGCGATGAAGCTCAAAGAAGAGCTTCTTAAAGATGGCATTCAGATCAAAAAGGGCGAAGGCTTCTTTGCTCGGATTCGTGCTAACTTTATGGCACATACCAAGATATATTCTGGAGCATTTGCCGCGATTGTTGTTGTGGCTGTCGGAATATTTGGTGCTCAATATTTCCTGGCTGCGCCTTCGGTGGTAGCTGGTAATTGGAGCTTTGAATACAAAAAGATTCCATACGACGTACCATCGATCGATATTACATTTTCGAAAGAACTCGATGCGGGTTCGATCACCAAAGAAAGTGTCCGATTTGCACCATATGTAGCAGGAGAAGCTTCTCTCAAAGATGGGAATATCATCTCTTACAAACTCTCGAACAAGCTTAAAATCGGAGATCACTACACGATTACTCTCTCAGGCGATATTAAATCCAAATACGGAACAAAGCTCGGACAGGATATCACCTACGAGATAGAGGCAATCGCTGGAGCAAAAGCTATGCGCATCATGCCTGATGGGCGACTTGCAAATGTGAGTAAAAATATCGTTGTGCTTTTTAATATTCCAATGATTCCGCTTGCGAGTTTGGCGAATAAAGATGCGCTGCCATGTCCGCTCGAGATTACTCCGGCAGTGGAATGAAAATGTAATTGGACGAATGGATCGATTCTTGAATTTGTGCCAACAAATCCACTTCCATACGCGACAAAATTTGATATTAAGGTAGCTTCCAGAGAAGGTTTACTTTATCCACTTTCCGAGACGAAAACTGCTACTTTTGAGACTCCAAGACTCGAAGTGTTAACTCCTTCACAGAATTTTTCTCCATTGAAGGGGATTCCACTCAGTTTTAATACGCCAGTGAAGACGGCAGATCTTATTCCTCTCTTGCATGTTACAGAATTTGGAAAGGACATTGGAGTGACTGCGGTAACAGAAAACGGTGCAGCTGATGCGGGACGCAGATTTCTTATTGTAAAGAACTCGAGTCCAGGACTCGCGTATTCGAGTGACTACAAGGTGACGTTTTCGGGTTCTATTACACCAGTTGGTGGGAATCTCGCGATGACAGGCTCAAAGAGTTATGACTTTAGATCGACTGATTTCTTGCAAAATACACAGGTATTTCGATCGATTTATAGTGAGACAGGCGCACTCATTGATACAAAAGAAATGAGTGATCTACCTGATCCAGGCAAGCCTCGTATTATTCCGAGCAACCAACTCTTCTTTGTGCTCTCATTTGGCGAAGAAATAGATATTGCAAAGATTAAGCCATATCTTGTATCCAAGGATGGACGCAGTGAATGCAAGCTCTCATATACGCAAAATGAGAATGAAGCATTTGAAGGCGGCAAAAAAGTTAAAAAACTCGTTGATGATAAATACCGACTCAAGTGTGAGATTGGTCAAAAACTCGCAGATGATACCGAATATGCACTTACGATTGATCGCAGTTCTAACGAACACATCAAGGCCGATATTGTCGAAAAGATGAAGACCGCACCAAAGTTTATAGCGAGCGATTTTACATATGTTTCAAATACGGAGAGCTGTATCTATTTTACAAGTCCGTTGACTTCGAAATATCAGGGTACATATGGTCTTGAGACGCAATTTGAGACGACTCCAAAATCACCAATCAGATCTATTCGTGAGGACGATACATCTATCTATAACGAAGTTACTAATATCTATCAAACGGTCGATCTTTGTAAGAGTATTCCAGGAAAATACGCCTATGTTCTCGGGACAAGATTTCAGCCACATAGTTCGTACGATCTTCGTATCAAGCCAACTCTTGGGGATCAGGTAGGCAATCCTATTGCGCAGCCATTTGAAAAGAAGGGTATTGTAGCGGGTGATATCAAGGACGCTGATAAATATGTCTATTCGCCGGTTTCGAAGAATATTAATGTGATCCCAAGCAGTCTTCCGATCATCGCAAATTTGCAGACAATCAATCTGAATGAAGTTAATATTGAAATCTGCGAGACGGATATTGCGGGATATGCGGATTATCTTACAAACTTCTACAATGGATGATTCGAGCCAAAATGCACAGCAGGAACTTCTATCAAAAAGACACTCAAGGTTGCAAATAAGGCGTGGTCAATCACGAATAATCGATTTGATATCGAGAAGGATGTCCTCGGTCGTCCATTTAATTCACCATTTGTGTTTGTACGAGCGAGTACAACTGGTGGTTATAATCTTGGATCAGGCAAGAGTCGATTAGATGGCAAAGAATTCCTCAATATCTATGTGCGCTCTGGTCTTGCGATGGCTCTCGAGGCTGGCGCAAACAAGCAATATCTCTTCCTCACATCGATTGATGGGAAACAGGTAATCGAAGGGGCTACATTTCATGCGTATACAGTCAATGCTGGCAATCTTGTTGAGAATACCGACTTTAAAGCGACATATATTAAATCTAAAAATCTCTACGAAATCTCGGGCGCACATCGACTTATTCTTGCTGAAAAAGATGGCAAATATGCAGTGCTTGCAAATGAGGATGAAGCTGGGAATTACGATTTTGGATATATCTCAGGTCAGGCATCTTCGATGGTCAAAGACTTTGCATATATCTACACAGATCGTCCGATTTATCGACCAGGTGACAAGATACAATTCAAGTGACTTCTACGTACATTTGAGCCAACTGGGTACACAAAATCTAAAAATACAGCCGGTAAAGTCAGGCTCATCAAAGAAGATGGTTCCCTCTTTACAGAATTCCCTGTAACGCTCGATGCCAATTCGAATTTTCATGGAGAATTCACGATCCCAACCGAATCAAGTTTTGGACGTATTTCGTTCGAGCTCTATATCAAGGGCGGTAATCAATTTATGTATGGGCCAACTAATGACGCAGGAGCCTATATCTATAATGACGCGAGTTTTTATATCGAAGCCTACAAAAAACCGACCTTCAAGGTGGCTGTAGCCTCTGAATCAAAGGATCATTTTCTCGGTGACTCTACCAAGATGAATATCTCGAGTGAATACTATTTTGGTGGCAAGATGGTGAACACTTCGTTTCATTATTCAGTGCTCGCTCAGAACTACTTCTTTGATGCGAAGAAATACTCTGACTACCAATTTGGAAGTGGATATGATTATTTTGATTGTCTCTATTGGGGAGTGTGTGCATATTCGGATATGACGATCACTACCGGTGATGGCAAGATCGATGAAAATGGAAATGGCTCATTTACATTCGACTATCCAAAAGCGGATAAGGACCAAAATGGTGGCGACAATCCAAATGGTGAAAAACTCTACACGTACAATGTAGAGGTCAAAGATCCTGACACGCAAAAAACTGTCAATAAATCTCATACCGAAGTTCTCCATACTACTGATGGTTACGTTGGACTGAGATGAGGATATTGGTATCCAAAAGACAGTGATATCCGTGTTGATGGTGTCATCCTCGGATATGATGCTGTGGGTAAAAAGGGCGCAAAAGCTATAGTCCAAGTTATTCACCGCGAATGGAAAGCGACCAAAAAACAATGAGTTGATGGAATATTCTATGATGATTACGCTGTAGAAGAGAAGAAAGAAAAAGATATCGATGTAAAATCTAATGACTCAGGGGAATTCCAAGTTACTTTCCGAACGGACTCTGATGGTGAATACGAAATTCGTGCCAATTACACGGGAGCAAATGGTAAGACATTCGTCTCTTCTCGTACTATCTACGTCCAGTCTGACCGCTATATGCTCTGGAATAATGGGAATAATTCTGTCACAGATCTTGTGGCCGAAAAAAATATTCTGAAGCCAGGTGAGACTGCAGTACTCACACTCAAATCTCCAGTCAAAACGGGCAAATATTTTGTCTCGATCGAAAAAGATGAAGCCATCCTCGATAGCTATACCAAGGATATTACGAGCTACACAGAGCGCATTGAGGTGCCGATCCAGATGAGCTATATCCCCAATGTCTACGTAAAGGTCTACCTCATCGGTCAGGACGACAAGATGGAACTACCAGTCTACAAGCGTGCACTCGCGGTACTCAAGGTGATATCGGATGACAAAAAACTCTCTGTAGAAGTTATCCCATCCAAGACTCGATATCTGCCAGGTGATGCGGTTGATGTGACTGTTAGGGTGAAGGATGCAAATGGCAATCCGGTAAAAGATGCGAATGGTTCACTCTCGATCGTTGATGAGAGTGTGCTCGCACTCATGGGAAATCCACAAAAAAATCCGTTTGCCTTCTTTTATGACATGAAACGCTATCTGGGCGTTACTACTCATATCTCACTGGTTAATCTCATCGAAAAACTCGAGGTAAAAAATACCTGAAATGGTGAGAAGGGAGGTGCCGGAGATGGTACAAAATGAGGTGATGCCAAAAAGAAGCGAGGAGTATTTAAGGATACTGCATTTTGGAAATCTGATTTTAGTACCGACGCCAACGGTGAGGCAAAAATCTCGGCGGATAAGCTTCCGGATAATCTCACAACTTGGGTCATTGAGTCGGTAGTATCAACTCCAGTCGATAATCGTATCGGCGTGGGTAAGACCAGCATCATGACTACCAAGGCGGTGCTCGTATCTGAGAATCTTCCACGATTCCTAGTGTCTGGCGATAGTGTTATGCTCGCACCAGTGATCTTTAATAAGACGGGTGAAGATGCAAATATCACGATCACTGCGAGTGCTGATAATGCGGACATTGATACAGGTGGTACAAAACTCTTCATCAAAAATGGTGAATCTGCCGTTGCTCGATTTAAACTTGTACCACATTCTAATCTCGACGAAGCACCAGCATTTGCTTCAAAGATTACCTTTAAGGCGGTCGATGCCAAGGGCAATGAAGATCAGGTGGAGAATATTCTTCCTATTCTCATGCCGTCTACTCCTGAGCGTACGGCTACGATTGGTAAGACTACAGATAAATCTGTCGACGAGCGACTTGTGCTCGGTGGTCTCTCAAAAGATGCACGAGTACAGATCAATTACAGCACGTCGCTCCTTGGTTCGCTCGCACAGGGAATGAAGCAGCTTAATGAATATCCATACGGCGGAACATGGCAAAAGACGAGTATGCTTGTGCCAAATATCGAGCTCAAAAAACTCTATACTGCCATTGGTGAGCCATTTGATCTTGTCACACACACGATACCAAGATATGTCGATGCACAAACGGGATATACGAATGTTTCGATCAAGCAAACGATGCTCGATTATATTGCAACGATCGGTGATGTTCAGAAAAATTCTGGTGGATTTGTTTATTGGAATACAACCAATAACACGACCGCGGATTTTAAACTCACGTCGTATGTGGTTCGCACACTCGCTGACCTCAAATCACTCGGATTTGCGATCGATCAAAAGCTCGAGTCCAACGCTATTAAATATCTCAAATCTCGATTCTATGATGGTAAATTTGAGGGTTGCATTCCAAAGCCGACATACGATTGTAAATATCCAGAATCTTATCGCCTTGCAGCTATAGAATCCATTCTTGCCATTACTCCATCAGACACGGAAGTTCTCAAGATGTACAAGCTCATCGATAATTCTAAGTTTACGCCTTCTGATATTTTTGCAGAGCTTCGTACGATTGCAGTGCTTGTAGCACAACGAGATATCCCAGAGACAGACAAAAAGTCTATGCAGGTGGAGGCAAAATCACGCATCGATACGATTCTTAAAAATGATGTAGTGATCAATCCTCGCGGAGCATTCGTTGGGGGTGATGGAGAATATTCTCGTATCGAAAATACCGCGTCATTTATCGAGGCAGTAACTATGCTCGGACGATCTTCGTTTACGGATGTTGATATGGTTCTTGATAATATGAATCGCTTCCTCCTCAATACTAAAAATTCTGATGGAAGCTACGGAACTACCGAAGAAACCGCCGCAATTATTCGAGCGCTGGGGACGTATCTCACAAGCACTGGCGAACTCAAAAATGTCGATATGATCGCCCGTGTAAAATCCGATGGCAATCTCCTCGTTGAGAAAAAAATTACAGGAAGTGACCGTTTTGGAGTCTTCTCACAAAATATGCTGGCTTCTTCGCTTCCTACAAACACGACATTTACGTTTGAGAAGGAAGGAAAGGGAACCCTCTATTACGATCTCTCACTTGCATACACGATTCCAGCTAAGAATATTGCTGCTCGAGATGAAGGATTCTATGTTGATACAACGTATTATCTCCTCAAGGATTTCAAAAAAATAGAAGCCCTCAAAAATGAAGAATGGGCAAAATATGCAAATGGTGAGATCGAATACAGCGCACTTAAATATCCGAAAGAGATCGTGACCTATCTCACGACACAGACTAAATTTAAGATCGGTGATCTCGTCTACGCATATAATCGTCTCATCACGAGCGAGGATCGCAGCCAACCAGCCTTCGAATGATTTATTCCTGCAGGTTCCGAGCTGGTGAATACAGTGCTCGCAACTGAGAGTAAAGATGTTGCGAATACGAGCGCGATCAATGTGCCGACTTCTCCAGATAATGCAGGTCCGCGTGCTTCAAATCTTGGACATGAAATAGACAGTTACAGCACGCAACTCTTTAGCCACGAAGAATATCGTGATGATCGATATTTTGCTACTGCAGACTCGATGAATGGAGGGGATTATGGATTTGGATATACCATTCGTATGACCCATGCAGGTACGTATTCCGTCCGCCCAAGTCGTGTATTTGAATTCTCAAATTCAGAAGTCTTCGGACGAAGCGCAGGGAAGGAAGTTGTTGTAGAATAATCCAACCAAAAAAGATAAAGCGACATTGTCGCTTTATCTTTTTTAAATTATTCTTATCTTGAGTCGCAATTATTTACTTAATATTCTTTGCATGAAGCGGATTTGTTTGGTAGCAGCAGTTCTCCTTGTATGAAGTATTTCGACAGCATTTGCAGCGAGCCCTGCGACATGTAGTGGAACAGGCTCGACGATGTCATGCTATCCAGCAGAATGAAGCGGAAGTCTTGCGATCCTTTTCCCTCGATCGAATATAGATTTCGGTAAGTACTACGGGTACCTCGCTCAAAATCCAACGATTGATCGACTGGATTTCATGCTCGAAACAACACGAAGAATCGATCGCGTAGTCGCAAATACGAAACTTACTACTCCGATGCTTAGTGCATTGAATAAATCGAAACTCAAACTTAATAGACAGATTACTATGGAGGTGCAGAGTCACAAAAATACTCTGCCAACCGGAGAAGTATTTGATACAACCAAGACATTTAGTGGACTCAGTATTCAACAGCGTCCACTAAGCTGTGAGATTTCTGCAACTTCTGCGGTGATCACTACGATGACTCAGGCTCCGGTCACAGAAGATATGCTCGAAGCATCAATCTTGAAGCAGTACTATGGTCTCGGTGTAGACCAGTTCGGTATTTGGGGAAATCCAGATGCAGGATTCGTGGGTGATATTTATGGAAGTCAGCGAAAGATGACTGGATATGGAGTATACGAAACTCCGATCACTGAACTTTACAAGAAAAATAATCTCACTACCGCACTTCCGCAAGAAACTGCAAATGTCTCAAAGCGTCTTACAGAAGTACTCACTGCTATAAAATCTGGCAAGAGAGTGCAGCTCTGGGGTGACTGGTGTACAGATCCAAATGCTGAGGATGGACTTGCTTCAGAAGTAACTACCCGCGAAGCCAACACGCTCGGTGTAAATGCCAAAAATGTTTGTGCGAGCTTAGATAAGGATCGTACTCTCAACTGGTCATACATCGGACCTAATCTTGAAAAAATCGAAGTAAAGGCTTGGAATGGCGAGCATGCATTTATCCTCATGGGATACTATGGAACTCCCGAAAAACCATCACATATTATCGTATGGGATGTATATACTGGACGACACGTATATCCAGTTTCAGAATGGATGCGTAAGTGGAGCAAGGTTGAAAACCGAGCCCTCATCATCAGTGCGCAATAATTTCACTCTATGAATCAGCCACACGTTTTCATTCTTTCAGGACCTTCTGCCGTTGGTAAAACCACCGTTTGGGAGACTTACAAATATGAACATCCCGATACTCGCATCGAAAAAGTAATCACTACCACTTCCCGTGCAGTGAGGCCATGAGAAGTGGATGGCGTACACTACCATTTTTGGTCCGCTGATAATTTTAAGGAGGCGATTCATGACAAAAAACTCATCGAATATGCAATTGTGCATGGAAACTATTACGGCTCGACTTTTGAGGAGCTTGAGCGCATTGTAGAGCTTGGTAAGAAACCACTCTATATCATCGATCCTCAAGGCATGGTTCATCTCAAGCCAGTGCTCGAGGATGCAGGATATGAAGTGACGAGTATTTTTCTTGAGCCACCATCGCTTGATGTCCTCAAATCAAGGCTTATTGGACGTGGTGTGAATTCTCCTGAAGATCTCGAAATCCGCTATGCAAATGCACTCGTCGAGATGGAAGAGCGACATTTTTATGATATTCGCATCGTAAATGAGGACATCGAGTCTACTCTTGTAGAGCTTCATGCGCTTTTTGAGTCAGGCCATGCACTATAGTGACTCGTTCCTCCTCACGGATTTAAAAGGGAATCGTGCTCTTGCACCACTTGGATGGGAAGGTGCATTGGTGGTACCAGGACTTATTAAATGAAGTTTTGATGACGTGCGCGAGAGCAAAAACCTTGTGTTTGTAGCTGAGGATGATGGTCGTTGCATTGAGGCGTATGGACTCAAAAATTTTGTTTCAACCTCATGGAATGGTATTCCAGTTACGATCTTTGATAACCACAACCATGCGCTCTATTTTTGGTACGAAGCACGATCAAATGGCATTCTCCAAGATGGGGCGACCCTTGTGCACATCGATGAGCATTCGGATCTTTGGGAGAATACCTTCACACTTCAAAAACCTGACTCACTCGATATGGGGAGGGTCTTTGAATTTACCAATTTTGAGTGCAATGTTGGCAACTATATAAAGCCTGCCATGGCTGAAGGCCTCATTGGGCGGATGATTCGTATCGAATGAGAAGGCGATCTTACGCGTGAGCGCCATTCGATGATTTCAAAAAATTCGATCCTTAATCTCGATCTTGATTTTTTTGCTCCTGAGCTCAACGATATTGATTTTGCATTCAAAAAAGAAGTCATTCTCCATTTTGCCTCACAGGTTTCATGTATCACGATCGCGACGAGCCCGTTTTTTATCGATCAAGCGCGTGCAATTGATATGCTCAAGAGAGTTTTTGAATATTAAAATATCCCCTTCGGTTGAAGGGGATATTTTACGCTGCACACTTTAGTACTATGTGAGCGTTGGTTCGCCACACGCGAAACATTTAGGATGTCGCGTGAGGTCGGATTGGATCGATGAGAGCGATGTCTCGAGTATTTTTGGAATACCGAAAATCGAAAAAATGATCCAATTACCTCCGAGTGGAGGGAGAGAGTGTTGCACTCCAGAGAGAAGGATATCCACGGACTTACGAGCTGCAATGAGCGCAAGAAGCCCCTGATCAATACCGAGAGCCGGCATTGCTGAGGTGTCACGGGCCGAACTGCAGTCCGCTTTTTTGGTGGTTTCGCGGTATTCTGTGAGGAATTTTTCGCGACCCAGATGTTCTGCCAGGCAGCAATAGCATGGCGCATCCGGCAAGGCGGCAAAGATTTCGCCACCAGAACCATTTTCGAACATACCCACAAATACAGCTGGCACACCTGCTTTAACTGCGATTTCATTAAGAAAATGCCGAGAAGCTTCGGTGTCAGTCGCAACAATGAGTACATCGGATTGCTCGATGATATCGATCGTTTTTTTGCGGTCATCAAACACATTGTAGTTATGCGCCGTGATCTCGACTTCTTGCGAAGTGAGATCGAGCATATGGAGTTTGACGGCTTCGACTTTTGGAAGTCCAAAATATCGCTTGGAGCAGGGATGCCTAATGGCATTGGCCGGCTCCAGAATATCATGGTCAATCAAATGAAAATGATCTACGCCACATTTGAGGAGCTCAATAGGAATATTAGCTCCTCCACCCAAACCAACGATCGTCATACATTTGCCACGCAGAGGTGGCATCAGTGTATCACGGCGTGGATTGGGTGCATGATACGGATTAGATGCAATGTCTGCATCCGCCATACTTGTCCGAATATTGCGAAGTTCTGCAAAATCAGACGGATTACCAGGAAGCGTGCTTTTGGCTATAGGCATACCTTCTCGGGTGATGAGCATACCTTCACCATTATTGAATTCTCGAAACATGTTTTCGAGTGCTTCTGTTTGAATGTTTCTGCGATTGCCAGGTGTTCCGACATCAGGCATTCCAGGGATTTTGTATTCTTCTTTCATGATCTACTCCTTGTTGTTTTAAAATGTTGAATCACCAGCCCTGAGGGGCCAGTAACCCTTAATTCGAAAAAATTCATAAGCATTCAGCCACAAGATCGTAAACTGCGCGATCGAAATACCAGAGTCATTGATCTTCCATTCGCTGATATCTTGCAAACAGAGCTGCATACCCCATTCATCCCCAGTATCGCCGTAATGATGAAGTGTATGAGCACTTATGTTTCTTGCATAATCACGGACATCCTGGTCTAACACATAGCCTTCTGCTGGGGCGTATGGATACTCTTCGGGATAGCGCACACGAATTCTGTATGCGTTAAAACTTCGAGAGACAACCGGTCCTTCTATATATAATACAAGACCATCTCGATAAAATCCCAGATTTGGAAAATCTTTATAGAGGAGTTTTGCTTCCTCTTTGAGTCTTTTCTGAAATCTTTCAGGATTCTGCCGTATCCAGTTTGGGAGAGATTCTGTATCTTCCATACAACATTCCTTTCGAAAATTAGATGTTTGTGATTTCGCCGCTATGGCGCCTATTCTGGATGTCTGGATGTTCAGTAACTTTCGTTGCAAAAATATCCGTGTCCACGAGTGTCACTGTTTCGGTTGTTTCAAAAATCTGAGGTGAGTCCAAGGTGTCCGTCGGCGTCGTTACTGCTTCGGGAATTGGAGTGATGACTTCAGGACTGATTTCTTCAGCAACTTCGGGTTCGGACGAAATATCTATAACTTCAATTTCCTCTTCTGCCTGAACAATGCTTGTTTCTGAGGTAAAAGCTTCTTGATTTTGAGGTGTAGATGTTCCAATTTGTCGGATTGAATGGATTCTTTGAGTCTCCACAGTCGTTTCTTTGGGCTTTGTTTTTGAGACATAGGCCTTAATTCCAACGATTGCAGTTACGGCAACAAAAAATGCGATCAGGATAAACCGACCGATATATAAAACCCCATCCAAAAATGCTAAACCCGCATGTCTCACAATCGGGGCAGGCGGCTGAGTTGGAGTTTTTACCTGAGGGTAGTCCAGATTTGCAGCAGCATCTGAAGCAGAAATATTTAGCACTTGAGCAGGAACAACAGGCGGAGAAGGAGTATCTTGAGATACGGTATCTAGGCTCTTTTGTTCATGGATGATTGATTGCTCAATGTACTCTTTCTCTTTATTAAGTGTTTCGATTCGGGTATCGATTTTATCGAATGCCTTCTCCGCATCTTCTTCATCGAGTTCACCCGCTCGAAAAGCCGCATATATCTTTTGAGCCTTGATTCGTTCGTCCTTTCGTATTTGATTGATGGTTTCTAGATAGATTCTCATGCTGGCAATATTTGCCGACTCCTTCGCGTAAATACTTAATGGAAGGAAGAGAAGCAGGCAAAAAATATAGATTTTCATGATTTACTCCGTTGCTTTTTTGATCCGATCAAGCCGTTTTTTGAGGCGTGGACTCTGTGATTCCACCACTTGCGGTGTTCGGTAGAATTCCGAAAGATATTCGGCCAGATCGAATTCGGCGGAAGGTGAGGTTCGTACTTCGTTCCTCTGTGTATAATTGACCCTTTGTGGTGACGAATATTGCGTCTGATTCATTGGCGTTGAACATCCAGCAAACACGAGCACAAAAAGAATAACAATGATATATTTCATGATAACTCCTACAGTAAATTAGTCCGGATTTTTTGATGAATACGTGGAAGGGAATCTGCGATCATTTCGAACCCAGGTTCCAAGCCAGCGTGCTGAATTAAAAAAGCATAATGTGCCTGAAATTCGGTATTCTGTCGTAAGAATACAATATTTAAAAGCCCCGTTCGTTTGTTGATCCTGTAGCGTATCGTGTGGATTTGTTGTGCCCAATTTGAACCCGTAATCACGAGCTCAAAATAGTCACTATTACCGCCCGCAGGAGACACCTTGTCGCCTAATTTTTTGGCCACACTTGCCGTTTGTTTGATCGAACGAAAAGCTCGAACCCACTGAGTCTTAAATGGCAAATGTCCCATCCAAGTAGTCAGTCTCAATAGATGCCGTAGACACAAATAGATGCCTACAAAAAACAAAATAATGAACGCTACCAGTTTTGGGTACTTCCCTGAGAAGAGCACTTTTGACAGTGTCTCCGCAAGAAAATCTGCCTTGAGCAAAGTCCAAAAAGAGTGCATGATGTATCCTTTCTCTGAGAGTGTTAATGAACAATCCGGTGCATTCTTGCACCGGAAGGAGAGCGATAGCGCAACGCCCTCCTTCCGGCACACGAATGTGCTGGAATCTAGTCGATGATGCGAACGTTTATCGTTCGCAGATCCTCGTAAGTATATCGGGTATGAATGTCCTCTGGATCTCTATTGAGAGCCCAAAGGCTCAGTACGTATTTGCGTGCACCATCTCCAAAGATGACCTGATGACTCATGGGAATATAGTCCGATCTCGAGAGTGGCGTGACGATTGCCCATGTAAATGTCTGTAGATTTGGTGATTTTATAAAGGCTTCTGGCGCTGCTTCGTTGATATCCCCGCCACTTGGGTGCATGAGAGTTGATGAACAGTGTTTGTGCCAGTTATAATCAAATACCATACCCACTGGAGGAAGCGCATTTGGATGAGTAAGTTTTTCTGCAGAGTAGCGTCGCATCGCCCAAAGAGTCTCTTTTGCGCTGTAACTCAGTGATATAAAATCCTCAACCTTCCTTTTAAAATAGCTATATCCTGCTTCATTTTTCTGAAGTGACATCTCTACCGATGAAACTTCCAGGATTTCAAATGGTGGATTTCTGAGATTGATCATGGTGATGTGTCCATTCCTGATGCGGTAACAATCCATGAACCACCAACCACCCGTTTCCCAGTTATTTGCAAGAATTTCTGGATGTTCGAGTTGCTCATATATTTTCGCGAGGTCACTTCTATACATCCCCACACTTTCAAGAGATCGCATCTCGGCAGTTTTTTGCGCCTCACGGAAATCAAGGAGTCTAAAAAAGACGTCATCAATCTCTTGGCTCAGGTATTCTTGTTGCTTGCTTCCTTGCGGAATATCTTCGAGCGAGAGAATACCTGAATCCTCATGATGGATGGGTGTATCATCTTCGTACCATATGATGGCAATTCGATAGGTCGATCCAGAAAGTAATACGTGTGCGTCAAAGTTTCCACCAATCGTATTCCCAATGAAGACGAGTCGTCGCTCCGATGTCGTCTCAAGCTGCCTCGAATCATCTCGTACCCATTTGTAATCTCATTCAAAGCATTCGGTAAGACTTGTCTCTATTTCGTCGTAGAGTGTTCATTCATAAGCGATTTCCGCGCTTGGAGTATGAGTTTTTTGTGCGGCATTATTTACAGGAGGAAATGTCTCAGTTGTAGGAAGTGAGTCTGATAGATTTGCATCTTCCGCGGTCTCAGAAGTGTCTGGCTGCGAAGGAGACTCAGTAGACACTTCTGTTGGTGGTTCTGTAGGGATCGTTGTTTCTGTGGGAGTATCTGTGATGTGAGCTCATGATGTCTCTTCTTCTGTAGTGTTCGGAGCTGTCGTAGTAGGCTCTGGCGGTCCTGCTGTAACAGAAGTATCTGAGTTTGAAACCCGTGTTTGTCGCGCTTTCTTTTTTGAGATGAGGCCGAGCGCAACTCCTACCGCAATAACTGAGGCACCAATTGTATAGAGCAGGGAATTGGATGATGACACTTGGATCGCGGTTGGTTCGATTTTTGCGATCTCTGTTACTACAGTTTCGGGATGAGCAATCTCAATATTCTCATGAATTTCTTCTGAGGCGACTTCCGGAATGCTGATTTGCTGAGTTAAGGAAGGACTTCATACTTGCTCGATCTCGATTGGTGGTGCCTCTTCATAATATTTTTGCAGAATCACGCGTATTTTTTCGGAACTCAGTCTGCGAGCTGCGTGATCAACGGTTTCGTTGGGATTTTGGTATCCGAGATCCTTCATAATGTGGACAATTTTTCCGTCCGGATCATGTATGAGTGATGAAATACTCGAATTCATGGGAATGAGTTTTTCACTTTCAGTAAGCGAAATTCCTTGTTTGAGTCATTCGATGCGCCGCACTGCCTGTTCGAGCGTAATATAATTTTGCGTCGGGTGATCGGATCTGATATCAGCAAATACTTCGTCTATGAGTTTGTTTGTAACGGGCTGCTGCTGAGTATCTCCTGTATTTTCAATACTGAGATTCTGAGGCACAGGAGAAATATCATCAGTAATTGGAACATCAGAAACTTCTGCAATTTGAGATGCATGTATTTCTGACTGGACTGATATAGTCGGTAATCAATTGACTGCCTCAGCCACATGAGATCCGCCAATAATTCACATGACAGCACCAACTGTGCAGGCGGATATTTTGCGTATCATCTTAAAACGCTCGTTTTTCTCTTCGGCCTTTTGGAATGCTGCCTCGAGATCGGCGATGCTCTGATCGTTTTCGATCCTTGCAATCACCTCGAGTACTTCTTCAAAATTGTCGGATTCTTCGATTGTACGAAGGAGCTCTTTAAACATTCATCCGTCGAATTTTTGGGCTCCGAGATCAAAGGCCGCTTCGGTGGTGATAAACCCTCAGATCGCGCCAATCGCAGCTCGTGTGGCAATCATGGCGCCAGCTATAGCGGTAGCTCCAGTTGCTGTTGCAATGATCGCTCATCCCGCGAGCGTGACACCAAGAATAAGTCGCTTTTTTGCATCTCGCTTCCAGTCTGCTTTGAATTTTTCATAGGTAGAGGATTTTTTACGCGCTTGATTTTCACCAAAGAGTGCAAGCGCTGTTTCGCGCAGCGAAAAACTCTTCTGAGGAATAGACTCGAGTGCATAAGGTGACTCTCGGGCGCTGTACATGTGGCTAAAATCAGGAAATAGTCTCGTTCGTGAACTTGCCTGATTTATAGTCTGCCTCCCTACGAAAAAAACGGAAAATTCGGCGAAATATTTCTACGAATTTGCAGCTTCAACCTCTTCATCTGTATTCTCTGCTTTTGGCTTTCGCTGGTAGTAAGTGCGATTTTCGATGATGTCGTGATAGAGCTTGATGCGTTCTTCGTATGGTCTATGTGTATGAGGAAGCGAAAGCATCTCGAGCATGTGGCGTGTTTTGCGTTTGAGGTCGATCTTTTTGTTATACATATCCAAAAAGACATCATCATAGATATCTGAGAAGAGCTTATAAATATTTTGTGTTCATCCTGGCTCATCGATGTGGGTTTTTACGACGGTTCTCATGAGATTTTGGAGCTCTTTGTGAGCTTCTTTTTGGGCACCTTCTTTAAAGGCTTGGCGGTACTGCGCTTTTTCGTTTTCTTGCATATATAAATAATTAAATGGCGAGGCAACAATAGATCATCAAACAGAGAAAAAAACGGAAAAAGACATGAAATTATCACATTCGTTTGACTCGAGTGGGGTATCTGCGTATTACTACACAAGTTATTTAGGCTATAAATTTCGCAATATGTCTAGCATGAATGGTGTTGTCGCTCTTGGAGAACCTTCTCCAAAGCTCGCTAAATGGACGCTGCAGCAGACTCGACCAGCCGAGAGTATGGCAGAAGGTATCTGGCAAGCGATCACTAAATTTATCGAAATCGAAGATAAGCTCGAGATCGATGACGATACGCTCTCGGATGACCAAAAGAGACAACTCAGAAATTATTTGTTTGGAGAGCGATTTGCACCTATTGTGCAGTTTTTTGCTCGCAAAGAGCGCACAAAAAGCACCAAAGAAAACATTCTCGAAACAGTAATCATGATGCTCAGTGACAAATACGGTTACGATACGCCAAAAAAAGATATATCGAAGCATCAAGAGGTGCTTTTTAAGGTAGATGAATCACTCGAGCTTAATCCTCACAATACAAGGCCAAGAATTTCAGTGCTTCTTGATCTCTTAGGAATACAGTCTGAATGAGAGAAGGCTTCGCAATTCGACCTCTTGATGTTTCCCTCGTCCGTGAGGCTTTCTCAGCTCGTATCAAGCGATATCCGCGCTCATGTCCGTAAATTGCTCGAAGAGGTTGATATCCAAGAGGATGCAATAAAACAAATGCAGAGCAAAGTTCTCGAAAAATATCCACTCGATTCTTTTAATGCTTTTCAGGAATTAGCGCTTCAAAAAAGAATTGAATCATGGAGCGGAGCCCTTCACAGAGCGCGCAAGAGATTTATTGAGGCACATCCTGATCAGACACTGCAAGAGTTTCTAAAGATTAAGGAAATATTTGAACAAACTCGAAGTCTCGAGATCGAATACCCAAAAATGCTCTCAAACGCTGAACGAGTAAATGGTCGTGTGCTTATGCACGAAGACAATCTTGCTCGCAGAAGCAACCCTCGAAATCTCCTCCGAAAGGCCAAAGATCCTGAAAAAGCTCAAGATAAACGTAAAACAGTAAGACAAGAAAATAGATCTGGCCAAGAAGAAGATGAGCTCGCGCAGTACCAAAGCGAAGTTCACGAGCTCAGCACGGTTCTTGCCAAACTTTCCCTTCTCAATCAGCAAATTCTCAAAAATCGTGAGTTGATTGCATCTCAGATTGGTGGTTTAAGCCCAGAAAATATTCGAAAAATGCTTGAGAGCTCTCTCGGCTGAGTCAGTTATACTCCGCGCAAAGAAGATGTTCTCCTGCGAAAACTCAAGGGTGAAGCGCCTATCGAAGCGGACATTACAGAGGCTATTAGTGGCGCTATCGAGACTATCGCGATGACCGTTGAGAGCTATCGTCTTTTCCAGACAACATTTTTAAGCCTTGAGGCGTATCATTTGGGTTTTAGACAGCACCGCACGGATTTTGATAAAACAACAAAAGAGATGAGGGGTCTTGCTACGGTGGCGGAGATCTCAGAAGCAGATACCAAACTCTCGCAGATATTTTCTTCACTTAATCGCCTCAAAAATAATATCGAAACCTGTTCATCTCTCCTTGAGGCCTATCCAGAGAATAAAATCCTCTCTGATCTCCATGCTACCGTTGTCAGCAGGGAGGTAGAGAAAATCATTGAACCAAAGAAATTAAAAAAAGTGTAGATACGTGGCATTTTTTTAAAAAACAGAGATGTTTAAAATCTCTGTTTTTTTGTTACCAGTTCCCCGCTTTTATTTTAAAGATATCTGAATATTATACTTGACAATCCGTACTATTTACTATAGTAGACCCTGTAATCATAACTTGTCAAAATATGCGTCGCGCTCTCCTCGCAATCCTCGCACTTACACTTCCAATGAGCACATTCGCTGGATTTAATGCGCTCTATGATGGAGTGCCAGATCTTGAGCTCACTCAATTTATTCAAAAAACTGCTCGAACATACACACTCACAGTATGTAATCGAGGAGATACGGCCAATGGTCTTGGAAGCCTTGTCCTCTCACTTCGTGGCTCTGTTGGTAAAACTGCAGAACGCACGATTGATGGAGTGTCTATCCAATCTGGACGATGTCAGTCATTTGAGATTTCTTCGGCTGGTACTTTTGGGAAGCCTGCAGATCGTAATTACGATATCGTAGCAACTATCCGATGGGACGGAGCTCGCCGCGAGATCGAAACAAGTAACAATAAATACATCCTCCGATCAACGACTCCAATGACTGATCGAGAAGTGATTTCTAATAATCCTTCGACTGATCTCTGGGGAAATTCAAATAGTGCAACCACTTGGTATCAGCCAACGAATAATAATTCGTACAATAATGGCTCTTACTACAACAATACGTCTACTGTAGATCCGATTAATTTTAGTCCTGCTGGTCCATTCTTTGGGCAGGGATCAAATACAAGCAATGGGGTAGTCTACATCTATCGCGAGAATCCATACGCTGGAACAAACTCATACAGTACCTACTGTACTGGCAGCAATTGCTACCCATGCCGAACTGGATATCGCTCTGGTACAAAGACGAATACATACAACACATTCGACTACGTAAACGGTTCAAATAATTCGACGAATAATTCAAATTATTACTACGACTGCAATACGAGTAATAACTACAACAACAATTGCTACAATTCCAATAATGGAAACTGCAATTACAACTACAACAATAGTAATTGCTACAACAATAACTCGAGCTGTTACGAAAACCGTGCTGATCTTGTAGTTCGCAATATCAAGCAGAATGGAATCGCACGAGAATTCATTGTTAATGTCTGCAACAACGGTTCAAGCATGACTTCGGGTACGACTACTAATCTCCAGCTCACTATTGGCGGAACGGTACGAAGCGTAAATTTCTCGTCGAGTCTCGCTGCCAACACGTGTCAGGATGTCTATGTACAGTTCGCGCTCATGTATCTCTACTACAGCGGAAGCTACACAGTACGAGCCGATGTTGATACACTCAATGCCATCCTCGAACGAGATAAAGGCAATAATAGCTATACACAAAACGTATACGTTAACTATAACTAGCTCTCTCTAAAAAAGTCCCGATCGGGACTTTTTTATTCCGTATTTTTTGGCCCGTAGATATACTCTCTCTATAATTTTTTTTCATGAAAGTACGAATCAAAAATCAATCGGGTAAAGCCCTCGAATACAAGACCTCAGGAGCATGTGCTTTTGACTTTGAAGCCTCAGAAACAGTTACTTTTGGACCAGGAGAATTTAAGCTTGTAGATACAGGTACTGTCATCGAGACGCCAGCAGGATATCTTCTCCAGACGCAGCCAAGGTCAAGCACCTTTAAGAATTTTGGTCTTATGCAGACAAATTCGGTAGGGATTATCGATGGAGATTATTGCGGTGAGACAGACACGATCAAGTTCCCGTTTATCAATATGCGCAAAGAGTCCGTAACTATCGAGAAGGGCGAGCGTATTGGTCAGGGGGTTTTTGTAAAAATCGAACGCGCGGATTTTGAGCTCGTTGAAGCAATGAATAACGTCGACCGTGGTGGATTTGGAACCACTGGCAACAAGTAATTCGTCCTTGGCTCATGCGTAAAATATTTCTCATTGACGGCTATAATCTCATCTATCGTATGTTTTATGCGGTACCTGCTTTTACGACCAAGGCAGGGGAGCCAGTAAATGCGGTATTTGGTATCGCAAAAGCGCTTCTTGGACTGCATTCGAGTGAAAAACCAGACATTCTCCTCTTTGTGATGGACGCGAAAGGTGCGACCTTTAGAGAGAAGATATATCCTGAGTACAAAGGAACACGTGATCGCATGCCAGACGATCTCAAATCCCAAGAAAAATATATTACAAAGCTCCTTGCTGCAATGGATATCCCTGTGCTTGAGCTCATGGGATTTGAAGCAGACGATCTCATCGGAACACTCGTAACAAAACTCCGCACGGATAAAGAAAATGATCTCTATATTCTCTCTGGGGACAAGGACCTCTACCAATTTATTGGCGGGAATGTTGCTGTCTATGACACGATGAAGCGAATGATCGCACGAGATGAGCAGGCCCGTGAAAAATTTGGAGTAGGCCCAGAATTCGTCGTAGATTATCTCGCAATTACCGGTGATACTTCGGACAATATTCCTGGAATTCACGGCTTTGGTCCTAAAAAGGCACAGTCACTCATTACAGAATTTGGTTCACTCGAATCAATCTACGAAAACCTCGATAAAATGCCCGAAAAGACACGCGCTGTTCTCGAAGAAAACCGCGAAGTCGCCTTTTTATCAAAGCAACTTGCGAGCATTGATACAAATGTTGCCTTTGATTTTGATCTTGGGGCCCATGCTTTTAAAGATCGTCCAATTGTTAATCCTGCGGTTCGAGATTTTTTCCGAGAACTCGAATTTCGTTCACTTTTACCGGATGAGGAGCAAGTACTCGCGAATTACGAGTCCCTAGGTATCAACTATGAGCGGGTCGACGAAACCGAAAAACTCGATCATATATTTGTACAGATCTTGCAAGCCTGACGCGTAGCAATTGCTACAAGTAGCACCTCAGAAACTCTTACTGGATGCGCACTTGATATTCCTGGAGTTGGGAGATATTTTGTAGATGTCTCGCGTGTTCCATTTGCTGAGTTTATCAAAAAACTCCTCACCGCTGATGTCGAGATTATTGGATATGAACTCAAAGAAGACATCAAAACACTCTGGAGATATCTCGATAATGTTGAAGCTCCTGCAAGTGGTCAACTTGGGATATTTTAATCCGAGGTATATTACGAACTTTGCAATAGGAAGTGCTGAATGAGCCTTGATTAGTTGACACTAATGCGGTTTTGAGTATAAAACAGATGTCTTTTCACAAAATCTGAAAAACAAGTGATCATTAACAAACGAGAGGAAAAATCATGAAACTGCTTTCTTTGATGACTTTGTTCATCATTTTTTGTCTGTCAGGATGTGGATCGAGCAAGTATTCATATACAAAACCCGATGCACCGGAAATTAAAAAAGATCCACGTTGTATTAGCGGAAATTGTATAACTGGTATAGGTTATTTTCTGGATAACTCAGGAAATAGTTACGAAGGAAATTTTTCTGGAATGTATCGCCAAGGGTTTGGTACATATACATTATCGAACGGCAAACAATTCCAGGGCATCTGGCATCAAAATGATCTCAATGGGGCTTGTAAAATTCGACTCAAGAATGGGCCATGGGAAGAAGGCACCTGTACAGATATTAATAATACCATCTCATTTCAGAAAAAACCTGAAACGAAACCAATAGAAACGAAACCTAAAAAACCCACAGACGCCGAACTTAAAAGACAGGCGTATGAAATCTTAGAAAGGATTCAAAAGAGAAAAAACTAATTCTAGCTCATTTGAAGGTTACATCTGATAATCGACAGGTGTAACTTGCGTCTTATTTCGAGAGTACAGAAATATTTTCAACTACCAATTTGGAGGTTGTGATGAAGGTTTTATCGATGATGTTAGTCCTGGTTGCACTTTTCGTGCATCCAGCCATAGTTTCTGCAGCAACACTCGATGAACTGCAGAGTTCAATCAAAAAACTTGAGAAAGAAAGAGGTGTAGTTCAAGCTCAAGCTAAAGACCTCTTTGAAGCGTTCGATGCATCCGACAACAAGGAAGCGCTTGTTGATGGACTCAAGAGCAAGCTTGCTCAAGTCGAAAAGATCAAGGCAGACATCGAAGCTGCCGAGCAGAAGATTGCAAATGGTGAATATACAAAGACGAAAGGTGATACTGGTGTATGGTGGAAAGGTATCATTCTTGCGGTAGTGATCATCATAGGAGTTCTTTTTGGTAGAGACAAAAAGAAGGGTAACTCCGGCAGTTCTTCTGATAATTCACGCTATGCCGAATCGTACTATTCCCAAGAAAATTCTTTTCAAAGGAATGAACAAGGCGACTTAGGCACGCGTGATTCAAAAGGTGGCTTTACTCGTCACGGAGACTAGCAAGTCTCATCCTCTCGTTGTCACTTTCAAATAAATCTATTTGCAGCACTTTAAAACACAATCACAATTTGTTGTTTGTGTTCATTAGTAAAATTAAATCCCCACCTTTTAGGTGGGGATTTTTTTATGCATAGAACGGTGGTGTTCCGACTATGACGTGGCCGTCAATTGGTTGCTCGCGATAGGCAACCTTGCCGGCGTTGCTTCGTCCGCTTGCATCTAGGATTGGGATGACTCCATTTATTGCAGGACCAGTGGCGATCTCAACATGGGTAATCTTGCTACCAGTACGCAGAAATACGAGATCTCATCGCTGTACTTCGTGTGGATTTTTGTGTTTTGCAATTGAATGAAAGCCTGCGGCAGTAGTGTCAAAACCAGTATCTACCATTCCTGCCTTTTTGAGGGATTCGACGACAAGCTGTGAACAGTCAATTGCATTTTTGCCATCAGCCCCGAGTTGATATTTCATACCAAGATAGCCTTCTGCGTAGCTAATGAGTGTATCTGGTTTTACTTTGATATCTGGATTGATCTGAATTCCTGCAACACTCTCAGTTGTTGCATTGTGGATGCGATCAAAATCCCCCCAAATAGCTTCTACTTTTCAGACGTAGGCTGGATCACTCGCGTATCCTCCAGCAATAACAGTTTGGAGAAATGCCTTGGGATCATTCTTGTATTCGAATGCACCTTTGTAGCGCGCATTTGTCGAGAGAAGTCGTGCATAGTCCGCAAAAGATTCTTCCATACTGGCATAGGTTTTAAATCCTGCCTTTACGGTGACTTCAACACCATTGATAACCTCTTTAGTGGTCTGTGACTGACCAGATCCCTTCATGCCAAAGTAGTTATTGCCTGGGGCATGCTGTCCGTAACCGGTTTCGAGCGTAGCTTGTCCATAGGTTACTTGCCACGGGATTCCGGTTTCTGATTCGATCTGTTTTGCGAGTGCTGTGGCCTTTTCTTGGTATGATTTGTATTGATCGATATTTGCTCCCGTGAGTCTCTGAGCAAGAGAAGGGAATCGATCTGCCTGTTCCATAAAAGAATCCATTGCTTCATTTTCTTTGGTTTCGTCAGTACTGAGAGTTACTGTGCTACTCAGTGCGCCAACCGCTGCCTTTGTTTCTGCTTCGGTGAGGACGTGAATGGAGTATCCATTGTGGATTTCCATATATCCGCTGGCATCGTAGTATCCTACTTTGCCACTTGCGATCGATCGAACACCTACTCGAACACGACCATGATTGTCCGTAATAGAGACGGCTTTAATGTTCATTGGCAGAAGATCACCTGCACCGACCTTGATATCTGCACCAGAATTCCGTCAAAAATCGATAACAATATCGTCACCTTCTTTTACTTTTGTTATATCGAGAGGCTCCTCGAGGTCGAGACCCTGAGCATCTACGGTCTTTTTAAAAGCAAAAAATTTCGAGAGTGATCCTCGTCGTGTGCGCTCAAGTGTGAGAAGATTCTTCGCCGAAACCGTGTCGAGCGCTCCATCCCCAAGGAGTTCTTTTGCGCGTGCCGAAAATTTCTCATCCTGAGAAAGGCTCGGATTCATATAGGCATCCTTTTGTGCGTTGCGATTGCTCTCACGACGGATCGAATTGATCTGAGTACGGATCTCGCGCTTTCGCTCGATATCCGTAATTTTTGCCTCTTCTCATTGAAGAATGCGAATGCGATCATTAGCCGCTTTGAGACCAATCTGCTCACGAGTTTGTGGCTTTTCGGTGAAGACAGGATGAACTTCATTCTTTGTAGAAGCCTGCTCTACGGTCGTAGACGCAATATCGTTCGTATTTTTTTCTGACATAGATGGGTATTGATTTCATCTATCTTCTCAGAAAATCTCCCATAAATCAAAAAACCGCCCTATTCGGGCGGTTTTAATTGCTTGACAATTTATGCCATCATGGCGAGTCCGTCAGCTTCGTTGTCGGCGATCTGGATAATAGTCGTGATTCCTACGAGCTCGAGAGTATCTTTTACTTCCTCGGTCATGTTAGAGATCGTCATTTTTCCATTACCGTCTTCGATATTTGAGAAGATATCAGCGATGTATCCGATAGACTTCGAGTTGAGATACTTGAGCCCAGCAAGATTAAAGAGGACTTTTTTCCCTGCAAAGTCACCGATTGCGTTATAAATAGAAGTGAATGTTTTGTCAGCATTCGTCTCGTCGAGCTCACCAGTGAACTCAAATACCATGACATCATTTACATTCTTGGTACTTACTTCGATAGGCGTATTCATATAATGAAAAGAAATATGTTCTAAAAAAATATAACAAATCATACCCCGAAACGCAAATGTATTGCATTTTAGAGCTGTTTTCATAGCCTTTTGCCTATGCAAATTCGTACAACATGCCTTAATGAATTTTCTTCTGAGATCGAAAAAGCGATTTTGGAGTTTTGGAATGGCATGTCGGGCTACGAACCTGTCTGGCAAAAGATAGCATGGACACAGATGCTCTCACATGCCCATGCACTCTCAGATGCCTATTTTGTCGGTGTTTTTGATAAGGAAAAGCTCCTCGCATATGCACTCATCGAAAAGCGTTCGATTGGTTTTGGTCAATTTGGGCTTTTTTGTATTGGCGGACCAAATATATATTCGCACGAGGTTCAATTAGAGGAAGCGATGATTGTACTTACTCGTCAGTGTAATGCGGTTTTTTTGCAACTTGAACCGGTGACTGAGTACACTTTTGAGTGCTTCGCTTATGGCGAATACAAGGGTTTTATCGAAAAACACACACTGCTGGTTGATATTACGGCGAGTGAGGATGATATCCTTGCACAGATGCACCAGAAGGGGCGATATAATATCCGTCTTGCTGAAAAACAAGGGGTGAGTGTGAGGCATTCGGACGGAAATTCGGCCGATATTGACGCCTTTATGGCATTGCTTTCGGAGACGCTTGAGCGCGATGGCTTTGCTGGTAATTCGCGTAAATATTATGAAGCATTGCTTGCTTCACGAAAAGGTCCAGAGGAAGGTCTCTACCTTGCTCAAAAAGATGGAGAAGTTATCGCAGCAGCCATTCTCGTGATCGAAGGGAAGACCGCGATTTATTACTATGGAGCCTCGACCTCTGATAATGCGAAGCGCAAATTCATGCCTGCGTATCTCCTCCAGTGGCAAATGATGCGAGCAGGGAAGTCTGCAGGCTGTACTCAGTACGACTTCTTGGGTATTGCTCCAAATTGAGTACAGGGGCACCGACTTGCAGGAGTTTCTGACTTCAAGCACAAATTTGGTGGAGCAGAGCACGTCTTTCCAGGGAAGCGTATTTTTGTAGTAAAAAAGATCAAATATCTCTTTTTCTCGCTCCTTCGTTGGATTAAAAAAATCAGGTAAACCTGATTTTTTTAATCTCTAAATGAGCCCCAGCGTTCTCCAAATATCGAGTGCACCACCTGCAAGAGTATGTGGTGATTCACTCGCCCAGATGCGAAGTTCATCGAGGGTGATCCAGCGGACCTCTGAGACTTCGCTCTCTTGGAGTATAAATATGCTGTCGAGTGGTATTTGGGTCGTAAAGAGCATTCGTTGGAGTCCTCCGCCTGCCTGATTTGGGCGATAAGCAACTCCGTGTGATGTGAGTATGCATGCATCTATTCCGATTTCTTCTGCGATTTCACGAAGTGCTCCCGTCTCGTAGGTATCACCGTCTTCGAGGGTTCAGACTACGCCTGTTGTCCAAAATCATGGACTTGTAGGTTTTGTCATGCTACGTTTTTGGAGGAGGACGTATTCGCCACTGAGATCGGTGATATGTACGCTAATGCATCTAAAAATATCAGTCGGAACTAATTCGTCACGCATTTTGTGTCCGAGGAAGCGATCGTCTTGATCTGTGAGTTGTACGAGGTGAGACATAAGGAGGGGATGTTTTCTGCACTATAATCAGAAAAATCACTGTGGCAATGAAGTTTGGATCGCAAAATAAAAGAGCAGAAGTCATTCTGCTCTTTTGGATTACACGAGTGCGGCGACTTGTTTGAGGTAAGCATCTTTGTTGGTACCTGGTTTATCCATGTTTCCAAAAACCGTAAATGATTTTTGTTTGATCCCACAGAATTTAATGCGGTTGAGGTTCCACATGAGCTGCACATGCAAGACCCATGTATATAAAAACGAGGGTGCTCCAGACGTCGCAATAATACGAGCTGTTTTACCAGGGAGGAGCCCAATGGATTTACCATCCACAAACTTAAATGCAAAACCGGCACCAAAATTACAGTCAATAAAATTCTTCATAATCGCAGGAGTATCTCCCCACCAAATGGGGAATACAAAAACGAGCTCATCTGCCCATGTAATCTTTGCCTGCATAGCCTTTGTAACTTCGTCTTTCCCCATTTCCTTTATATTTTCAAATGCGAGGAAATCCTGCTTGAGATCAGTCTTGTAGAGATCGAGGATTTCTACTTTTTGCCCCTGCTTTTCGGAGAGATTTGCGAGTTTTTCGGCGATTTTATGAGTAAAACCTTGCGAGCTTGGATGTGCTGTAATGATGAGCTTATTCATGAAAGAACGATAAAATTAATAGACGTGGTATAGTAACGAACTTTTTTAAAATCAAAAGAGTTTTGGCAGTGAATCGTCACATAATTAAAAGATGCTTGTTTTAAATTTCACACAAACTATACTTTCCCCATTCATTCCCCATTTTTATGAGTAAAGCCCGTATCGAAAATCTTGCAGATGCTGTGTTTGCAATCACGCTGACGCTTTTGGTTTTGGAGCTCAAAATTCCAGAGAATTCCACAAATCTGATAGAAGGGCTTCATGAGATTTTACCAGCGCTTTTTGCTCATTTGCTCGTGTTTGTGACGCTTACGACTTACTGGTTCACACACCATTATCTCGTGACTATCTTTGCAAAGAAAATCGATAGACAGCTTGCAAATGCAAATATTCTCTTCCTCTTTTTCCTCTCACTGCTGCCATTTTCGGCGAATCTTTTAGGTCGTCATTTGGTAGATCCTGTGGCGGTAATTGTGTACGGTGTCAATGTCCTTGCGATCATCGCTTCTCTCAATCTCATGCGATATATTATCCGAATACACCCAGAGACTGAAATGACAAATATTACAGCGCTCGATACGCGATATGGGGTAATTCGTGTGGTATTTCCGGTGGGATTTGCGCTGATTGGGATCGCTCTTGCGTTTACATTTCCGCATATTTCTCTGCTGCTCTACATTATTCCACTGATTTTTGGAATTATTCCTGGTGCGATCGCCTGGCTCGATGAGGTATTGATTCGATATATTTGGAAGAGATAGATCGAACCATATAAAAATGCACCATTTCGGTGTATTTTTAAATTGAAAACACATACGTGTAACCCGCGATTTGAATAAATAATTTCTATTTATGCCTATTTATCATTTTCTATAAGTTCAAACGATGGATAGGAGAGTTTGATCGGTAACATATTCGATGCACACTGATTGTAGAAAGTAATGGCGGTTACCTTCCCTGAATCATTGGTATGAAGATTGAAAAGGCTAGTGTAATCTTGCTGGGTACAGTTTCCGCGTGTGCCGTAGGGATTGTAGCTGCCTTCCCCAGTCCAAGAATAAGATTTCGCTTCAGTAACACTGATGATCTTCTTGGCTGCGGTAGCGATTTCTTTTTTGGTAAAAACTTGTTCCAAAGTGAGGAATTTCCCAGTCGATTTATTGTAGTTGAATACGAGGTATTCATTGGAGCTGTATTTTCCACGCCCACCGGGTATGCTTACATCTACGAACACACTCGTTATTCTCCCTGCATTCACGATTTTTGGGTAAAATCTATACTCCCATGCATTAGAATCTGGTTGCAAGAATTTCTGAATGAGCTGCTTCTCTTTAGTGTTGATGGCTGCATCGAGCTTCTGCACGCCTGTTGGTAGAGGAGGATTGCAGACGAGGAGGTCTGCCGTTATCTTCACTCGATTCTCAATTGAATAGTCATAATTTGACCAAGAATACCTTGATCCTTTCATGATCTTGCAACCTGACTCATCGGGAAGTAGTCTGAGCGAAGGGTAGTTTATCTTTATAGAAAACGCGGTATTAATACACGGATAGAGAAGGAGGCTTTGGATTTTGCCAGCATTATCGGCATTCACAAAAGAATACGCAAAAATATCTTTGCTGAGAAGCGGGCATCGTGCGTCTTTCTTGAGATCGTTTGTAAGTTTTTGCTTGTCGTTCTTTGAGAGTAATTCATCGACAGAGATGAGTTTCTTGTTTACAGTATCATAGTTGAATGCACGCTTATTTTGGATCGACGAAATTTTATCATCCTTAAAATCTTTCGTAGTTGTCAGTGTTGCATGGACGATACTCCCAGTGCCGTCTGGGAGGAGGCTTCCGAGATGGTTAAGGGTTGTTTCGGCAGCGATACTCTGGTTACGAATGCGTTTATCTTTGAGAGATGCCTTGATGCTGAGATCAGTTTCTTTCTCTAGAATGATATCCAATTCACGCACACCCGTCGTTGGCTGATCATACATATCCTTACGACCACCATCACCACGATCTACGAAACGATAACAGCCTGCAACACCTGGAGTATAGCCGTAATCCGTGTCGCACGTATCCTGACTTGCGTGACTCATATTCCCGATCGCGAGCGAGATACATCAGAGAGCAAAGGAGACGAATATTTTTGTAAGAGAAGAGTGGTACATAAGTGATTTAAATTTTGCTAAGTATTCTGTAATTTTTCCCATTACAGAAGGAATCTTCTGAAATACTGACGTTGAAGAAATCTTACATATCGAGTGAGCTTTATCAATACAGTTTCGCTTGGACGAGTCCTTATTCACGAAATATTCACGTATTTAAAAATGCACCGTTTCGGTGCATTTTTATTGAGTGTGAATTAGATCTTCTCAAGAAGCATATCAAGGTTATTGAGTGCATCTGAGAATCCGAGCTCAAATCCCATATCGATGATCTGTTGCATCTTGTCAGCTGCTTCAAATGAGAGCTCGACTGTGATCTTGGTTTTTTCGCCCTGATCTTCAAACTCAGTGAGCCAATTATTTGAAGGCATTTCTGGATTTTTGTTGCCTTCTGCGTCTGCAAAACAGTCTTTTGCGGCAATACTTTCCTGGGGAATAATCTTGAGATAATCCACCCAGCCCCACATCTGTGTGCCGTCCGGTCCGGTCATGTTGTAATGCCAGTGACCACCTTCTCTAAAATCAAATGACTTACTCGCGGCAGGCCATTCTTTTGGACCCCACCACTTTACGAGAAGATCTGCATCCGTATGGGCTCGCCATACTTTTGAGAGCGGCGCATTAAAAATCTTTTCGATTGTGATCTTTTTGGCTGCAAAATCCTTGTGGATAATAGGAGATGAGTACATAGGACTAAAGGGTTTGAAGTAAAGTATCTAAGGCTTCAAAGCGATCTTTCCAGAGGGATTCGTAGGCGTCAAGCATAGCTCAAACTTCTTGAATCTTTTGGATATTCGCCTCGATCGTTTGTTCGCGACCAACCTTATATTTGCGGATGAGTTCAGCTTTGCAAAGGACATTTATATGCTTAGCTACCGCAGTGAAGCTCATTTCATAGTCATTCGCAAGACTCGAAATAGTATGGTGACTCACGATCGCCCGACGCAAAATATCCCGCCTCGTCGCATCTGCAAGGGCATGGAATATCTGATCAGTAGCGGGTGATTGTTCAACCATATGGTTTAATGATAGGAGATTTTTGTAGGGATGCAAATGTTATTTCTCTAAAAAATAAACCCGAAGCATTATGCTTCGGGTTTTTCAATTCATTCATTAGTAGCGTCCATAATGGACGACCACATACTTATTGGAGCACGCGATGGCGCCCAAGAGACTGAATGGGTAATGATTCAAGACGGGGGTCTCGCCTGGACATATTGGTATATGCAAGGCTACAGTTTCCCCTTCGGGAATATCGAGTTTATTTAAGCATTCCGTGAGGCATGATGTAATCTTTTTGATATCATCATGTTTCGCTGGGTAACACACCATCGTGTGGTGTGTTTGCTCTCTCACAAAGTTTTTAGCTTTCTCACTGAAGACAGTACCGAGTGGTGTATGGATGCCAAAACCCCCACTCATGAAATCGCCCACCCAAGTTAGGGGGAAGCGCCCATTTTCGTCGTAGATAGCCGCAATATGAGAGTATTGCATCCTGTCTATTTGCCCTTCTATTATTCCGACAATCATTACGTTCTCCTTGTTGGATTGATTTGAAACAACGTATGATTTATGTCCAGATAAAGGGGATTGTCAAATTCTTTATTCTGAATATTTGTCCTTCGTAGCATAGGTTTGCTTAAATAAAAAATCACCCATTTAATGGGTGATTTTTTAATAGGAGATTCTATGAGTGAGAAATATTTTTATCTTTTTGGTAGATTATTTCCAAAACTCATCTTCAGCGTCTTGATCTTCAGAAAAGAGCCATACTTGAACAATTTTTCCTTCCGTAACTTCATACAAGTCACTTCCGTTCATATCAATCGTTTTAGTGCCATTTTTAGCACTAAAACGAACAGGACAAGAAACAAAATTATCATTTACCATCATAGCTCCTATCGAGTGAATAACGAGTGAACCTTGTGTTACTCTCATCATGTCGTCAAGCATTTTTCCGATGGCCTCAAGTCCTACTTTTGTTCCAGAAAACTGATTATTTCAGGGTTGATGCCATTTTGCATCATGACTGAAATATGAGAATGCTGCAGGAATATCTCCTTTTCAAAGGGCTATTGAATATGCTTCTACTACTTCTATTGCTTTCATATTGGTTCTTAGATTAAAAATAGTTACGTTCTAGTGGATATAAGTGTTATTCGTAGGTGTATAAGACACCTAGATTTTGGAATGTAATTTTTATTAAATTATAAAGTTGCTTTATGCTATAGTTTTCTTACCTTTATACAAGTACCTACCTAAAAGTATGTACCTCACTCTTAGGTAAGTTTTATACGGGTAAAAAGAAATATTATGGAAGTTTTTTTAAAAATCATAAAACCTTCAGACGAAGGATGTCCGATACGAAGAACGCTAAGACTCCTTTGATGAAAGTGGACACTCCTGATATTGTTTCAAATAAATGAGAGAGTTATACGCTTTGGTGAACTTAAAAGAGCTATCCCTGGTATCAGTGAAAAAATGCTTATCCAAGAACTCAATGCTTTAGTAAAATATGGCTTCGTTTCAAAAAAATCCTATCCAGAAGTGCCTCCAAAAGTAGAATATAGCCTGACCAAGATTGGTATAAATACATTACCAATTATGGAAGCATTAGCTTCTTTTGGCTTAGAGAATCTAGAAAATAAAGACTCAAGTAATTAGCTATTTTCCATGATTTATCGGGTTTATTTTCTATTTCTTAGAACCTGCAGTAGAACAAAAAAATCACTCAGTTAACTGAGTGATTTTTTTATTTGAGATTTTTCTTGGTAGCGCCACGGAGAATCGAACTCCGATTGCGGGAATGAGAATCCCGAGTCCTAACCGTTAGACGATAGCGCCATGGATTCCTGCTTTGGGGCAGGAATACAGTGACTATTTCTTGAGATCAGAAGTGATTCCCATTGATCGTGCAGAACCTGCTACGATGCTCTTTGCATGAACCATGTCATTAGCATTGAGATCGGGCATTTTGAGACCGGCGATCTTTTCGAGCTGGGCGTCTGTGAGGTGAGCAACCTTATCCTTGTGTGGAAGTTTAGATCCAGACTTGAGATTGAGCTCTGACTTAATGAGGAACGTCATTGGTGGTTCCTTTGTGTAGAAGTCAAAACTTCGGTCGTCGTAGATATTGATGACGGTAGGAAGAACCATACCCATCTTATCTTTTGTCTTGTCGTTGAATTGTTTACAAAACTCTGCGATCTGGATACCTGTAGGTCCGAGAGCGGTACCGACTGGTGGTGCAGGGTTTGCCTGACCAGCCTTGAGTTGGAGTTTGACAACCTTTGAAGGAGTCTTAGCCATACTTATGAAATTAACCGGAAAAATAAACTGAAGTTCAGCCTTGAGAAGTGCTGACAATTTAGAAGCTCGTGCATTATATAGAACGCTCGACAAAAGCAACAAAAAATAGCGTTTTTTAGAAGCTTGGATAGAGTAAATCGGACTTTTCAAACATGGCCATTCAATCTAGTAAGCACGACAGTGAGGAGCGCATCGTATCAACGACTGCGCTGGTTGTTGATCCACGCGATGAGGCGACACTTCGTCCGCGTTCGCTCGAGGAATACATCGGACAAGAAGCGATCAAAAAACACCTTCGTGTGGCGATCGATTCTGCCAAAATTCGTCGTGATCCGCTTGAGCACGTGCTTTTTTATGGACCACCTGGGTTGGGTAAGACGACACTTTCGCAGATTTTAGCCTACGAAATGGCGACGGAACTTCGTTCGACTTCAGGACCTGCGATCGAAAAGCAGGCTGATCTTGTCTCGCTTCTTACAAGCCTTAAAGAAGGCGATATTCTCTTTATTGATGAGATTCACCGACTTCGTCCACAGATTGAGGAGATTCTCTATTCTGCAATGGAGGATTATTCGATTGATATTATGATCGGATCAGGAACAGGAGCGACGAGTGTCAAGATGGATATCCCAAAATTTACCCTCATTGGCGCAACTACTAAGCTCTCAAAACTCACGGGCCCACTCAGAGACCGTTTTGGGAATATTTTAAAGCTCGATTTTTATCAGGATCATGAGCTCACCAAGATCGTTGGGCGATCATTTCGTATTTTGTCTCAGGGTGGAAGCGAGCCTATTTATAGTTTCGTTGCCGAAAAAAGCCGAGGAACTCCGCGTATTGCCAATCGCTACGTAAAAATCCTTCGTGACTATGCAACGGTGGGGCGAATGATCGACGATATTGCAGTCACTGAAGCGATCTTTACAGATCTTGGGATTGATGATGTCGGTCTCGATGGTCTCGATCGAAAGCTCCTCTCCGCGCTTGCAAACCAATTTGCGGGGCGACCAGTGGGGCTCGGAACACTTGCCTCGATCGTCTGAGAAGAAGAAGAAACGATCGAAGATGTGGTCGAACCGTATCTTCTCAAAATCGGCTATATCGAGCGTACACCTCGAGGACGCCAGATTACTATGCTTGGCGAACAATATATTCGAGCATCACAGGGAATTGTGTAATTTGGACTTTGACAAAGTAATTATTTTGCCTAACATCCCTGAGCTTTACTTTGATCCTAGATTCAAAACATCGTATTCCACACCTCTAAAGGAGAACACTGATGAAAAGCAAGACAACACAACAGCAATATTATATTACTTCTCTGCAAGCTTTCTTGGCCAAACTGACCAAGGCGCCGGAAATTCTGGTGAAAAAGCTCGGCTGGTGGTATAACAGGACGCCTCGTACGAGCTTCCTGCAGCCGCAAGGCTCATAATGGCGCTGTGTCATAAAATTAAAACGTTCCGTGATTTTCCGGAACGTTTTTTCTATTCTGAAGCAGAGAGGCTTTGGATCATCAATTCGAATAAAAAGATGATAAAAAAGAGAAGTGTACCCGTCCTCCATGCGAGTATTCCGAGTTTATTAAAGACCACGATCCCAATGAGTCCGCACGCAAAGAGAAATCCCTGACGAACCGAACTTTGAATAGTAGAAGCCGAGATAATTCCGCGGTAGTAAATGCGCTTAAAGATATATAAGACGATCGTGATGAATGACGCAGATGTGAGATAGAGTGCTGTTCCCATCATAGCGTAGGCGACTGGCAGATTGCGTTCCGGATCCATATAAAAATACAGGAGCGTTCCGGAGATGAGCGAAAGCACGAGTATTAAAAAGAGGATGGAGAGGGAAGTGGTTGATTTCATGACTGTAATCTATTCAAAGCGATCGGAAATTCAAAAAAGAGATATTTGGGATCGATTTTGCAATAAAAAGCCCAACTTCAGAGAAGTGGGCTTTGGTTGGAGGATGGACTCTTTGATGCGTGATCAGAGAGTCTCGTGAGGCTACCATGGACTGTCATTGCCTTCGTTTATGCGAGGCGAACTGATTGTCCGTGATGGCCACATGCCGTTATCAGATTTGATAGCGCCTTTGTCATGCCATTTGGCTTGGCCATATTCAGTCTCACTACCACCACCGCAGCCTGATGCGCTTTGGTGGGTAATTTTGAGATATTGCTGTTTATTGACGCTTGCTAGATCGTCTTTCATGGTATTTCTCCTTTTGTTTTGGTGTGGCTGGATTCTAGTCTCTGGAGTTCGCTTGTCAAATGATATATTTAGGCTTGAGGATAATTCCTAAACCAGGTCATTTGGCGCTTGGCGTAGTTGCGATTTCCTTGCTGCATTCGGGCGATAGTGGCTTCGAGAGAGGCGCTTCATTCGAGATATTCGATAACTTCAACGTATCCAATACTGCCGAGTCAGGGATCAGATTTTGTGTAGCCTTGAGCCAGAAGTTTCTGGACTTCTTCTACGAGTCCAAGATCGAACATTTGGGCAACTCGAGCATTGATTCGGTTATAGAGTTTTGCACGATCTCCATCGTAGGGCGCAATAAAAGTCGTGTCATACCGGAGAGTTTTCTCTTGTCGGAAGGATTTTTTGGATTGTCCGGTAACCTTTTGGACTTCGAGTGCGCGGATGACGTAGGGATAGCTGTTTGGATGGATTTCTGCGGCATAATTGGGATCTACGGCATGCAGCTTTTGCCAGAGCGCTTCGTTGCCGTTTTCGAGCCTAAATGATTCGAGTTCTTCTCGATAAGTTGGATCATTTGCCTGGATTGGGATGCCAAAATCATAGATGACCGCATCGAGATAGAGTCCCGTGCCCCCACAGAGAATCGGTGTTTTTCAGCGGCTCGTAATCTCGGTGATGAGGGTATCCGTCGCTTTTTTAAATTCTGCGACGCTGTAGACCTCAGTGGGATGAATGATATCGAGGAGATGATGGGGGATGCCTCGTGTTTCTTCCATCGTGATTTTGCCCGTTCCGATGTCGAGTCCGCGATAAATTTGTCTCGAGTCCGCACTAATAATCTCGCCATTTTCGCGCTCAGCAATCTCTACAGCCCGAGCGGATTTACCGCAGGCTGTGGGACCGTAGACGACGATGAGACGCTGCATGAAAGAAATAATGATTTAGATTTTGTAATCCACAAAATTATATGCCAAGATACTTCGAATTACTGATTTTTTTTATGCAGAACAGTATCGGAGAGTATAACGCAGATTTCAAACTCAAAACAAATGATGCTGTAGAGGTATCTTTGGCGTATAAGGATGCAGTGATCGCTTCGGCTGATATTAAATATGTCACGGACACCACAGGAAAGCGCTGTATCGAAGTATTAGATGTCTGGGTTTCAAAGACATCGGTGATTGCTCGAGATTATGGAATCCTCGAAAGCGGTCGTAAACTTGGCCTCTTCTTGATTCGATATGCAACGCAGAGAAGTATTAGAGATATCATTGCACCAGATAATCTCAGGAGGCTGATTGACGGATATAGAGATCCTAGTTCTCAGGTCCGTATTCACTAAAAGGAGGAATTCCACCAGAGTCTTTTGCTTCCTCGTCGTAGCTATTCATGATGTCTTGTGTGAAGCGTCCGATCGCGTAGAGATTTTCGTCAAGGCTCATGTTTCTCCAGTCGATGATACAGTCAGAAGGTTCGTTGTCAGTGCCTTCGATATAGAACGCAGTAATCACCGAAAACCCTTGTTTTTCGGCAATTTCGTTGAGTCGTTTGATGTATTCTTCGGCCTGATTTGCGAATTCTTTCCGAGTAAGTTTGTGCATTAACTTGAGATTAAGGTCGTCATTAGTATAAAGAGCGCGTCGGAAAACCAAATTTTTCGAATCAGTCGCTCAGATTTTGATCGAACTGAATGCAAAATACATACACACATACAGAAAGGAAAAGAAGGATGATAAAAAAAAGAACGATCATTCGCGGTCTTGTGCTCATCGTCGTTACTGCTAGCACCATGTGGGCTCTCAACTATCAACCGAAGGTTCCATGTTTGGACCCTTCTAATAAAGCAGAAATGGCAACAGCACCCTGCCAAATCAAGAAAGGACCCGATGACAAAAAATAAAAATATTAAGGTACTTACGGCATACGTGCTTGTTTGTATCTTTGCGATAAGTACGACCGCAATTATTGCTGCAAATACTAAAATGCAGTGGCATCAAGCCTTTTAAATAGTTATTCGTCATACGATATAAAAAACGGAACCAGCTGGTTCCGTTTTTATTTACCCATTGCACTGATCCCACGCATCCATGAGTTTTGCTCCGGTGTCTTCCTCGGGAATTTTATCGAGCCTATCAGGATGATCTCTGCGGATAGTCGCGAGAATATTTGTTACGTCGTCGAATTTTTCGACATGAACGAGCTGTGTTCGGTATTCCTTTACTCATGGGAATCCATGGAGGTACTGGACGAGGTGTTTGCGGATTTCGAGTGCGCCCTTCGGTCATTTTGTCTCAATAAGGAGATGGGCATGTACTTCCATAATCTCAAGAATTTCGGCGAGTGTTGGTCGCTTCCCATCTGGTAAAAAACACCAAGGGTTTCCAAAACTCGCTCGACCAATCATCATACCGTCGAGGTTCTTCGCTTCTTTACCAGCATAGAGTGCTCGAGTTTCGCTATCTGGTGCAAAAATATCATTCGCACGATTCGCTGGATGTATGATTTTATTGGCTCCGTCTATATAACTCATGATGTCACCATTTGCCATCACGGGAATACTGAGATGTTGTTTGAGCTCATAAATCCCAGTAAAATCCGCTTTCCCTGTAAATGCCTGTTTGTAGGTTCGCCCATGGACAGAGATAAGATTCGCCCCAGCATTCTCGAGACCCTTACAAAATTCTACAAGGAGATTGTGGTCTTCCCAGCCGAGTCGCGTTTTGACGGAGATAGGGATTTTTACAGCCTTCGCCATTTCTTCAACGATCTTAAAGGCGGTGTCACGATTGATCATGAGCGATGAACCGTGGCCACTCTTTACTACTTTTTTTGCAGGGCATCCCATATTGATATCAATACCAGCGACTCCGTAACTTTCGATGAGGATTGCAGCTTGTTTGAATTTTTCGGGATCTTTTCCGAATATTTGGATAATGAGCGGTTTTTCGGATTCGGCATGAGGAAGAACCTTCTGAGCAAGATCCTTGGAATGTACAAGTCCGTCAGCGCTATAGAACTCGGAGAATGGAATAATATTCGGTGCGATTTTTTTCATCACCTGTCGGTAGGCGCTGTCACAGTAGCCATCCATAGGCGCAAGCGCTACGATCGGACCAGTGGCCGCAAGTTCGTTCCAAAAGTTCTTATTCATTCGTCAAGTGAGATTACTCGCCCGTCTAAAAAACGTGTGTTACTGTAGTGAAGTCAATCAAATATACAAACAAACATGAACACTCTTTCGGGAAAACTCGGTCTTCCAGAGCTTAAAGCAATCAAGGATACAGCAAAAACCAATCTCAAAGAAGATATTGGTCTGCCAAAAAGCCTTCCATTTGTCGCGCTCGTCGCTATCGCGGACGAAGCCACTCGTGATTTTATCCTCGAGGGTCTCTCGGCAATCGGACTCGGCAATGTATGTCTTGGGGAAGTCGACACCACCACTCGTCGTTATGCTGGATCAAAAGCTGAGATTAATGCCAACGAACTTTATGCCTATGACTTTGTTGTCTATGACGGCGAGCTTGATGGCCTCGATATCGTCAAATGTATGAAGGCTGGAGTTGTCCCAGTTATGCCAGAGCGCAATATCTATGCAGGACTTCTTAAGGATTTTAATCCTATGAAATTTGAAGGAAATGGATTCTTTTTTAAGTCCAACAATCCATACTGCGTCTTTGAAAAGGTTGTGAGCTATCTCGAGAATGTGAAGTTCCCAGAAGACCGGCGCATACTCCTAAAACACGTCTCCGAAACCTTCTAAGGGGGATTCATTTATGCTTTGAGCTTTACGTTTAGGCTTTGCGTTTCCTCGTGCGGAGTAGCTACCGCTACACCTTACTGCGGTACGCAGCCTGCGCGTAAATCTCTTCGCCTAAATGAATCTTGGGAAGTTTGGAAGGAATAGGGAATAAGGAAAGAAAGGATGGATGGATAAAAGGAAGGAAATTGCGTAAAAAAAGCTTTAACCTTGAATCTCTGCATACGGCAATATGGAGAGATTTTTTTGACCTAGCAATAGGGCAAGATATGATTATAGCCTCTTTCTTTTTAGTATGCGGATACTTATTTTTGGAAATTCCGGCTCTGGTAAATCTGTGCTTGCGAAACGACTTGCAGAGGCGGATATTCTTCCTCATCTTGATCTTGATAGTATTGTTTGGGAGCCAAATCTCATTGCGATAGCTCGAAAACCTGAGCAAGTCAGTGCAGATCTACAAAAATATATTGCGACACATCCATCTTGGATAATCGAATGATGCTATTCTGAACTCATCCAGGAAGCTCTTCCGTTCTGCACAGAACTTATTTTTCTGAATCCATGACTCGAGACCTGTCTCGCAAACTGTCGTAATCGTCCATGGGAACCGCATAAATATACTTCGCTCGAAGAGCAGCAAAAAATGCTTGAACCACTTCTTGCTTGGGTAGAGAGTTATTATACAAGAGAAGATCCTTGGTCATTTAACGCGCATCGCAAAGTCTTTGATAACTTTCTAGGAAATAAAAAGGAAATTACGTTTCAAAAATAAGATTCATAGGATTTTTCTTGCTGAAGAATCCTGAGCTTCGAAACAAATTGACGAATTTAAGATCGGATGTAGACTTCAGCGAATTAAACTTTTTTGTATGGGATCAGATCTTATTAAAGCGTCAGTCAGTGGGATATATAGCGAAGATGTGTCCAAAACTTCTGCAGATCAGGCAAAGGCTCGTCAGCTCGCATCTCTCATCAGTGGCATATCTCAATTCATGCCACAAATTCCTGAAAATTTCGGTGAAATATCACCGATCACTCTTACCCCAAATATCACTCGTCATATCTCGAGAGAGCTTAATCTCATTGTATGAGGTGTAGGTGGTGCGCCTTTGATCTTGCCAAATATCTCTACTCATAAAGATCAGTCACTCGCTTCGGATTCTATACGTTTGGCCTTAGAGACCGCTCATGATTCTATCGTAAACCGCCTCTTAAATAAGCCACTAGAAATCTCTTCGGTACAAGATAATCCAAAAATTGGTCTTGGTCGAGTACAATGAGATTCTGAGTAAAACACCCATTTTTCTGTCTTCGCTAAAAAGATGTTTTGAATCCAGAACATCTTTTTTATTTGGGTAATTCAGAGTTTATTTCTTGTCTTTCATGTAATTTATCTACTAATTAGCACTAACACAAAACTCGTGCTAAATTCTTTTGACAGCACTGTCTGCAATTCGTATACTGAGCTCGATTTAGTTTTTGTAATCCTCAATATATGTCCAAAATTATTGGTATCGACCTCGGAACCACGAACTCGTGTGTTGCCTTCATGGAAGGAGGTCAGGCAAAGGTAATTCCTAATGCGGAAGGTGGTCGTACGACACCTTCTATCGTCGCAAATAAGAGTGGTGAAACCCTCGTCGGTACGACTGCAAAGCGCCAAGCTGTTATGAATCCTGCACAGACAATCTATTCTGCAAAGCGATTTATTGGTCGCAAATTTTCAGAAGTTGCTGCCGAAATCAAAAACGTACCATTCAAGGTAGTTGCAGGTGACAACGGAGAATGTCTCATCGAATTTAATGGCAAAAATATCCGCCCAGAAGAAATCAGCGCCAAAGTTCTCGAAAAACTCAAGCAAGACGCCGAAAAATTCCTCGGTACAAAAGTTACAGAAGCGGTCATTACCGTTCCTGCCTACTTCAACGATGATCAGCGTCAGGCGACTATCAATGCCGGTAAGATCGCAGGTCTCGATGTAAAGCGTATCGTCAATGAGCCAACTGCCGCAGCGCTCGCCTACGGTATCGAAAAATCTCACGATCATAAGATTGCTGTTTACGACTTTGGAGGAGGAACATTCGATATCTCTATTCTCGATATTGGTTCAGAGGGAACATTCGAAGTACTCGCGACAAACGGCGATACACATCTCGGAGGAGACGACTTCGATCAGGTTATTTTCGAATGGATCGTCGACGAATTTAAAAAAGAGCAGGGAGTTGATCTCCGCAAGGACCCAATGGCCGTTCAGCGTATCAAGGACGAAGCTGAGAAGGCAAAGAAGGAGTTGTCGAACGTTACAGAGACGGATATCAATCTTCCGTACATCACGGTAGATGCATCTGGACCGAAGAATCTCTTTATTAAGATTACTCGTTCAAAATTTGAGGAGCTCATCCACGATCTTGTTGAGCGTTCTGTAGGTCCATGCCGCCAGGTACTCAAGGACTCAGGGCTTCAACCAAGTCAGATCGACGAAGTGGTTCTCGTTGGAGGTACTACTCGCGTACCACTCGTTATGAAGAAAGTTGAAGAAATTTTTGGAAAAAAGCCGAATTCTTCAGTAAATCCAGACGAAGCAGTTGCCATTGGTGCTGCAATTCAGGCGGGTATTATTCAGGGGGATGTTACGGATGTCCTCCTCCTCGACGTTACTCCACTCTCACTCGGTATCGAGACTCTCGGAGGTGTGATGACTCGCATGATTGAGCGAAATACAACGATCCCAAGCTCAAAATCTCAGGTCTACTCAACAGCCGCAGATGGACAAGATAGTGTCGAAATCCACGTACTCCAGGGTGAGCGTGAAATGGCTAATGACAATAAATCCCTCGGACGATTCGTCCTCTCAGGAATTGCTCAGGCTCCACGTGGAACTCCACAGATCGAGGTAACATTCGACATCGACGCATCAGGAGTGCTCCATGTTACTGCCAAGGACAAAGGAACGGGCAAGGAACAAAAAGTCACTATCCAAGGCTCGACCGGAATGGACGACAAAGAAGTTGATCGTCTCGTTAAAGAAGCTGAAGCCAACCGCGAAGCTGACCAGAGCCGCAAACAATCTATTGAGGCCCGCAATATGGCCGACTCAGCCGTCTACCAAGCCGAAAAAACTCTCAAAGATAACGAAGGAAAATACGACGCAAAACTCGGAGAAGAGGCCAAAGAAAAGATCGAAGCCCTCAAAAAACTCCTCGAGAATGCCGACGCCGACAAAGAAACCCTCGATCCAGCAGCACAGTCTCTCCAAGAAGTTATGATGAAGATCGGACAGGAGATCTACTCCAAAGGAGGTGCCACAGCAGACGACGGAGTCAATGTAAAAGACAACAACGAGAAAAAAGAAGATGACACAATAGAAGGTGAAGTAGAAGAGAAGTAGTAAAAAATCCCGCTCTTGCGGGATTTTTTATTATTCCCAACTTTTTCTTCGAATTTGAACTCCGTACTCAATGTGGTCTAATGGGTGGCAACTAAAACCCTTTATGTCAGAAAAAGAGTTACGGAGTATTTTCTTTGCGTCGGCGACTCCAGAGCGAGAGGCGATGAAGGATTTGCGTCGCCAGCAACTTCTCAGGTTTAAGTGAGTAGATGAAGAACGTGTGAACTTTTTACTGAAGGTTTCGTATGATCTGACGCCTCTGGGATTTGATTATTTTGTTGCATACTTCCTCGAAAAACATCACAAATATACGATGTTTGTGACCGATGGTTTTGGCGATCGCGGGATCGATATCAAAGGCATTAAAAAAGACGATGACGGAAATCCTCACTATGCCCTTGTCCAATGCAAGCAGTGGAATGCGTATTCCATGCCCGAAAAAGAAATCGCTGCTTTTTATGGCAGGGTTGCTGATATCCGTCACGAGTGCGGTGCAAAGGTCTATTTTGCGACAACCACCTATCTCACTGGTCCCGCTCGCGAGTTTGCTGAGGTGCACGACATTACCTATATGGACCTCAGTACCTTTATGGAAGCTGAGGAATATATCAGCCAGGAAGAATTCAAAGATTATCTCCTCAAACATTCTACAGAGGCACGAAGCCTTAAAAATGACAGCAATCAAACCCAGATGCATGTTGATACCAATAGTGAACTCTTCAAGCTTCTAACCGAAATCCGTCTCGAATTTGCTCGTAGAGAAGGTCGTTCGATCTATTTTATTGCGAAGGATTGCCAGCTTAATGACTTCATAAAACACCGTCCAAAAAACGTTATAGAGCTGCTTGGGATTGGTGGATACTGAGCATTTCACACCGAACGATATGGGCCGCATTTTGTGGAAGCAATCAATCGATTTTCAGAAATATCTCCATAGAATAGGCACGTCGTTTTACTGTATCAAATATCAATCTCATGATGAAATTCGGTTATACTATTATTTATTCGCCCGACGTCCCAGCGTCGCTTGCATTTTTTGAGGAAGCATTTGGATTTAAGCAGACTTTTTTAGTTGAGAGTAATGATTATGGAGAGCTTGATACTGGCTCGACCGTCCTCGCCTTTGCCTCGATATCGCTTGGAGAATCCCATTTCCCTCAGGGCTTTGTCGCAGCACATAGTTCTCAAAAACCCCTCGGTATAGAGATAGCATTCATCACTGAGAATGTTCTCGAGTCGCACAATCACGCAGTCGCAGCGGGTGCAATGTCACTCAAGGCTCCGGGTCTCATGCCATGGGGACAAACGGTTTCGTATCTGCGCTGTCCAGATGGCACGCTCGTCGAACTCTGCTCTCCGATTGTAAAACCAGATTAATACTCATAAATCTCCGAATCAATATTCGGAGATTTTTTTTTGGTCATTTTCTTGCATATCCGCTTGCTTCCGCTACCATGCGCGTCCTTCTTGGGATATGCATACAAAAAAATCCATCCAATCTCACATCTTCATTCGATTGCTCCAAAGCGCAAAATCGAGTGCTGTTTTGCTCGCAAAAAATATCAGAGGTGGACGAGATAATCCTGTTTTGATGGAGGCTGAAGATGAAAACCCCACTTTGTCACTTCCCGAAAAACCGATCTATCTTGAGCGGCAAAAACAATTACAGCCAGGTTCGCTTATTTTACTCTCGCATCCCTATCTGCCAGGACCGACGGCATATCGAGTTACGCAAGTAGATGTTACAAAACTCATCGTTCGATTTAGATCTGAAGCTGATCCAAGTCACCGCGAGTATTTTACCTATATGAATCTCGAATGAGAGGGGCTTCAATGAAATATTCAAATCCATCGTACATACAGTGTCTCAGTAAACCAGTTCCGAAGCACAGAACAACGAAAAGTTCTTGGTACATATTCACCGCGATCAGGACTCGCACACGAATAAAAATCTCATTTTTCCGCATAACACAGCTGCTCTCCTGTGTTATTTTTTTGCTCTGGATGTAAATTCACTTACAATCCATAAAATTTAAATCCGGCTATGGGTTCCGCTCTCCTCCCTCAGTACGCTTCGACGAAGAAAGAAATCATTGTTCCTTCTGATCAAAATATTTTTTCCCTTATGAATCCCTTCGCGTCGCTTGAAGTAGCGTCTGCGATCGATCTTGGGTGGGCTCCTGTAGCTAAGGCGGTGGATCGTGTGACGCATGACCCACAGTCTGAGGTGCTTCTCTTTACACCAGGATATGGCATGTCCTCTCTTGCGGGCAATCGCATTGCCTCGAGTGTGCATGCTATTGGTCAGGGCCGACTCAAGCACGGAATAGATGTGGTATATACGGATTTTTCGTGGAGAGGAAGCGAAGCATCTATACGTTCGCATATAAAAAATAAGCTTACTGATTTGCTCGACTCAGAGAGGCATATCCATATTGTAACACACAGTCTTGGTGGTCCATTAATGGTAGAAATCATCAACGAAATTCAGGGTGCGGAGATTGATACCATCCACTTCATCAATGCCCCACACAAAGGAATATCGTATATTAAGGTCGCACCATCTGAGATGGCAGAGCATTTCTTAGAGAAGGGTGAAGCGATGTACGAGCACGGACACATGCTTACTGGAAAAGTCCGTGAGATACATAGCTATATTTCCGACAAAGATGGAATAGTTCATCCCGAAGATCAGATCAGCTCCTATGTAGATGATACCATGGATATGCCTGCAACCGATCATATCTATCAGGGCGATCAACATACGACACTCCTCATCGGATCGCGCGCTCATCATGTAGCTGAGACTATTGTTGATTCTATTGTTGCGATGGTCGAAACCCGCAAACTTATTGCCAAGCTCATTCGCTAATGCAGGCTTCGCTTGATTTTGAGGATGCACTGATTCCACAAAAAAATCCGATTATCCAGTCGAATGTTCGGATTGATCGAGGTTCGAGATATGGCTTTGCTATTGGACAAGTGGATGGGCGGGAATCACTTGCAGCCTTTCTCAAGCAAATTCGCGCTACGAAGCCGTTTGTATCTGCGACGCACTGTAGCTATGCTTTCCGACTCCGTTCTCCCGAATGAATACTCGTAGAAGGGAAAGGTGATGATGGTGAAACGGGTGCGTGACTCTGTATTTTACGCGAGCTTCGTCGCGCAAATATTGAGCAAGGCATGCTCATTGTGAGCCGGCATTTTGGTGGAATACATCTCCAAAACGACCGATTTAAACATGTAGTGGATGTGGCAAAAATGGCGATTGATGCCGCGAAGACCTCTATTTAAAAATACCCACAAACTTTTCGACTGTCTTATTTACGGCTTCCTTAACAGCGGTGCCTCTATTTCTTGGGTACACGTAAACCCCGATAATATCCGGTTCTCGAATGGGCGCCCCGACAGTTATCCACTTCCCAAAAACATCCGTGAGATCCCGTCCTGGCTTCTTCTTGGTGAATCTTTTGCCGAAATAAATAGGAAAGCTGATCCTGCCCGAATCTGTACGCTTATAAAAAATATTTTCTTCCTGCTGCTTTTTTTCGATGGGTAATGGCCTACCAAAGACCTCACCTGAAATGGAGGATTCGAGTACCATTTTGATGTGAATGAGGAATGAAAACGAGCGTTCTCATTTTTCTCCATCCACTCTAAATGCAATTTCCAAGATATCCTCTGGGTGTACATCTGCAGTCGAAATTTCCCCACTGCTTCCCGCCATTCGTTCAGTATAGTATACTTTTTTTCTGCCTGAACGATCAATAAGTAGATTGGCTATCTCTGCTTTGCTCATACCTCCATCTTCGACGACAATCTCAGATTGTGGTGTAATCTCTGCTTGGTGTACATCCTCTTTTTCGTACTTTCTGCGCCTCGGAGTGAGATTTTCACCTGCTTCTGCCGCCTCAATTGCTTTAATGACATGAGCACTTCTTGCTTGGCGTTCGGTGGGTTTTTCTGATGAGAAATTTAATGGAGCGTTCATTTTTAGTATTTTTGAAGGAGATCTATGCGATTCTGGATGGTGGGATGCGTGGAGAAAAATTCATGGAAGTGTGACATAAACCCACTCACTCGGGGGAATGGGTTTGCTATACAGAGAGCTGAAACACTATCTTTTTTGATGGATTCGATAGTCGAATCCGCACTAATTGCCTGAAGTGCACCAATCATTGCCTCACGATCGTGTGTGAGCTCTACTGATCCAGCATCCGCAAGATATTCACGTCGTCTCGAAATCGCAAGCTGTACGAGCGGTAAAATCAAATACCCAAGTGCTAAGAGTGCAATTCCCACTGCCAAGAATATCATTCAACTGTTTCATTTCGAATCCGAATCTTTCGAATGCGTTGAATTCGCTCCGATTCGAAAGAGGATTTCTCCGATTCCTGCAATAGCTCCAATAAACACGATGATGGTGATCATGAGAAGTCCGTCACGATTCATAATATGTGTGAGCTCGTGTCCCGCTACGGCTTCGATCTCTGGTTTTGAGAGCTTCTCAAGAATCCCACGCGAAAAAACGATCCATGATTTCTCAGGGCGCCATCCTACAGCAAAGGCATTGAGGCTGTCATCTTCCAAAATTCCCACCTGCGGCATAGGAAGTCCGCGAGAGATACAGAGATTTTCGACGATATTATAGATCTCAGGATATTCCTTACGAGTAATGGCTCGGGCGTCCGTAAAACCAAAGATAATCTGCCTATGAAACGCAAATGATATGAGGGCCCATATAAGCAACACTGGTCCTAAGAGTGTAAAGAGTCCTCCGGTATCAATAAGTGCCGCGTTCCATGGCGGAATGGTATCTTCTGTAGCTATTGTCGAGGTAAGTATGCCAGTATGAGTTTTTGGGATAACACTTCCGCTTGCTGCTTGTAATTCCTTCGCCCGCGAATCAGCATTCGAATATTCCATTCCAAGAAATCCAGCAAAAAACACCCCGAATAACAGGGTGGGGAAGAGTGCAAGCAGGAGAAGCGTTTTAAAGCGATTCGACCAAATAGCGGTCTGGAGTCCAACGACAGCCATGGAAGGAGGAATTAATACCTAGAATGAAACCTTTGGAGATTTGCTCACAGTCTCGCGATCTTCGATCTCAAATCCTGAAGCTCTGTGAAAACCGATCATTCCAGCAATGAGATTTGCAGGGAACATTTCAATATAGGTATTGAATTCTGTCGTTGCCGCATTAAAGAATCGGCGAGCAGCAGCAAGCTTGTTCTCGAGATCTGCAAGCTCTGACTGGAGTTGTTCAAAGCCGGTGTTTGCTTTGAGATCAGGATAAGATTCTGAGAGTGCAAATACAGATTTGAGAGCGCCTGTGAGCATATTGCTTGCATCAACCTTATCATCAGTAGAGCTCGCATTTATATATGAATTACGTGCCGCGATGACTTTTTCGAGGGTCTCGCTCTCATGTTTTGCGTAGCCCTTAACCGTTTCAATAAGATTAGGAACAAGATCAAAACGCTGCTGGAGCTGGACATCAATGTCACCAAATGACTGTTCACGACGATTGCGTAGACTCACCATGCCGTTGTATTTTGCAATTGCATAGAGTACGAAGATGGCAATTATGCCAATCAGAATATAGAGTGGGTTCATAGGATGAATCAAAAGTAATGTGTATATAGTATGTATTTTGCGTAAACCGCAATACTCCATCCCAAGATAAATTTCCTTTGACTTCTCCCAAATTTTTATACAATACGCGGGCTATGAATGCCCCCATGGGGATTCGCCAAGTGGTAAGGCAGCGGACTTTGACTCCGCCATTCGGGGGTTCGAATCCCTCATCCCCAACCATATAATAGCTTGGAAGGTGGTAGAAGATCACAGTCAAAATCGATAAAGTGATACACAAGACGAAGCAGAAATAGAATTGAAAAGAAAACTCAAAAAAGTATATTTATACGGAACACACATTCTTATGATTGCAGTAGTTGAAATCGGTAGCAAGCAGTTCACAGTTAAGGCTGGGGACTTTATCGAAGTAGATCAGCAAGAAGCTGAGGTGGGATCAAATATCTCTCTCAATACTCTTCTTACGGCTACAGAAGATGGTTCTACGGTTAATGTAGGAACTCCTTCTATCGCTGAGTCTGTTCAGGCGAAGGTAGTAGAACATTTCCGTGATGACAAGATTACGGTCTTTAAGATGAAATCAAAGAAGCGTTACGCTCGTACTCGAGGTTTCCGTGCATGCCGCACAAAACTTGAGATTCTCAAGATAGCGTAAAGGAATTAGATCTTTGAAATGGACAAAGGTCCACTCAAAGATCTTTTTTATCCCTAAAAGATCTGCATGAAATTCAAAGTGAATATCCGTGCCCGTCTCGAGCGTCATGCCCGAAATAGTCACGTATTCCAAAAGAACAACGTGCTTCGCATCATTGCGAAATTCAAAATATTCTCACTTATTCTGATACTCATTCTTCCAGTGTATCCATCTTTTGGTGCGCTCGGAGGAATTGATCAGACTTCGGTTGGAGACTACGATGAATCTACCATCCTCATGGCCTACGAGGACGATTCGAGTGAAGGAGATATGTTTTCTGAGAATTCTGGATTTATCCGGCCAGAGGCAGATCTTGCAAATGAGCGTGATGTCAGTGGATTCAATCATTTGATACCATATACCGTTCAGGATGGTGACTCATATTCGAGTATTGCTGATAAATTTAATATCAGCGTAAATTCGATTGTTTGGGCAAATGGAATGTCCAAAGCGAATGTCCTCAAGCCAGGTCAGAGTATCAAGATTCCTCCGGTTTCTGGACTTGCGTATCAGGTACAACCAGGTGATACCATTCAGGCTGTGTCAGATAAATTTAAGGCACCAGTTGCCAAGATTCTTGCACAAAACAAACTCAAATCTGGCCAGGAACTCCTGATCGGTCAAGAACTCATTATTCCAGGAGCGATTCGTGTAGCAGCACTTACTCAGCCTGACGCCAAGGATACAAAGGTTGTACTGAATGCACCAAAAGCAAAGGATGCTAAAAAAACTGTAGCTGCTGCCGCGGCTGCCACAACTAAGAAAAAATCCAATACTCCAGCAAAGGCCGCATATGCTGTTGCATACACTGGAAAAGGCAAAGGATTTGCATGGGGAAACTGTACGTACTTCGTCGCTAATCATAAAAATGTTACATGGCGCGGGAATGCCAACCAGTGGCTCAAGAACGCTGCTGCTGCAGGAATCTCAACCGGTTCTAAGCCAGCAACTGGAGCGATCATTTCATTCTCTGGACGTGGGTATAACTCATACTATGGACACGTTGGTATTGTCGTAGATGTGGATGGAGATGATCTTATCATCAAGGACATGAACTATCGTCGTCTCAATGAAGTTACTGTGCGTCGAATTCCAAAAGATGACAGCACGATTCGTGGATATATCTATACGGACTAATAAGAAATAAAAAATCCCTCTTCGATTTGAAGGGGGATTTTTTTTGGTGAATTTTTATTGTGTGGAATTGCCACACCTCGTGCTTTGTGGATCTCGCTGTCTCGTGAACCTGTGCCCTTGGGTATCGTCCGTTTCTTTTTGTTTGTTCGACAAGGGTAGAGATTTAATCCCGACACATAAATTCCTATACCACATTCCTCTTATATGCCACAACAGTATTCTCCAGCAACATCGCTACCGTCATTGGTCATACACCTCCAGGAACTGGACTAATATGTGCAAATTGAGAGATTCCCTCAAAGTCGGCATCACCCACGAGACTGCCTTCTGTCGTTCGATTAATGCCAACATCGATGATAAATGCTCAGGGTGAGACCATATCTGTCTTGAGGATTCATGGGCGGCCGACGGCTACGACGATGATGTCGGCCAATTTGGTATAGGTGCTCGGATTTTTTGTATGTTCGGTGCAGACAGTGACCGTTGCTCCTGCATTGGAGAGCATTGCTGACATAGGCTTGCCCACTGCTCCATATCCGACAACAACCGCGTTTTTTCATGTAATAGGAATATTGTAATGTGCGAGAAGCCTCATAACCCCCTTAGGAGTACAGGCTTCGAGGCTGTTATGACTTCAGAGAAGGACGTTTGCTATATTTTCCTTTGAATACCCGTCGACATCTTTTTTTGGATCGATTGCCTCGATCACACGCTCGCTACGAATATGTTGTGGAAGAGGCAATTGAATAATGAGTCCATCAATGGATGTATCACTATTCGTCTTTTTGATTGCTTCGAGTATCCCATCCTCTGTGACGTCGGACGTAAATTGAAGAAGTTCACAAACGAGTCCAATCTCGTCGGCAGCCTTTTGTTTTTGGCGAATATATGTCTGACTCGCAGGATTTTCTCCGACGAGAATAATTTGGAGTTTTGGGGGTCTGGCAAATGTGAGGATTTCTGTCCTGAGATTTTGGAGAATAGTATCGCGTAAACTTCGACCTTCTAAAATCATGAAAAGTGAATTAATTTTCCTGTATTATAGAGGGAATTCGGGAGTATCAATTTTTTACCAAAAATGCTTTTGACTTCGGTATCCTTTTTTATATACTTCCCGAGCTCTGAAAAAGAAATGCCCCTTAACATCTACGTACGAGAAATAGACGATGAGAGAAACACGAAGAATGTCGTGAAGAGTAACTAAGTAAAATAAACGCGTATATATGCTTCACAAAAGGGCATATATACAAAACTAAACATGCGAAAAACAATTGCAATTCACATAACGGACACAAAGCACAAGACCAAAGACTGAGAAGGACGCAAGTCCAACTCAAACAAACGTCAGAAAGCTCCATTCCATTAAACATGAATTCCAAACAAAGTATCGTTTTGTTACAAAACTCAACAAACCATCAAAGAGAATCATAAGCCAGAATATAAGGTTAAGCGGTACGCGGTATCATTTGGGCAACTGAATGGTACCCGAATGCATTTGTCGAAAGACAAGTGTATTCGCCGCACGTTACCGTATGTATAAATATACATACAGCACACAGTGGATACCTTGACTCATACATCCGATGAAGGACGTGCATGACTGCGATAAGCTTGGAGAAGCTGTCAAGAAGCGTTATACTCCAAGATTTCCGAATGGGGGAACCCAATAGAGTAAATCTCTATTACCATCAGGTGGACACTCGCCGAATTGAAATATCTTACGTAAGCGAGGAAAAGAAATCAAATGAGATTCCCGAAGTAGTGACGAGCGAAATGGGATCAGTCTAAACTTTACCAGTGTCAAGCACGGAGCGTTGCTGGTAGAGGGTTGCAAGGCAGTTCTAGGGAATTCCGATAGTTCCCGAGTGCTCACATATATACAGGAGAAGCAGCTGGGAAGTTGCGCCCAAGAGGGTTAAAGCCCCGTATCTGAAATGTATATGTGCCCGCTTCGAATTGTTCTTAAGTAGGGTCGGACACGTGAAATCCGGCTTGAATCAGGGGGGACCACCCTCCAAGACTAAACAGTGTATGAGATCGATAGTGAACAAGTACTGTGAAGGAAAGGTGAAAAGAACCCCGGAAGGGGAGTGAAATAGACCTTGAAACTGTGTGCTAATAAAGAGTAGGAGCCGCAAGGTGACTGCGTACTTTTTGTAGAACGGACCAACGAGTAAGCTGTATGTGGCAAGGTTAAGGGAGAGTACACCCGAAGCCGAAGGGAAACCGAGTCTGAATAGGGCGATTTAGTCACATGCACTTCACCCGAAACCCAAGCGAGCTACCCATGGGCAGGCTGAAGTCCTAGTAACATAGGATGGAGGGCCGAACCAATTAGAGCTGCAAGTCTACTGGATGACCTGTGGGTAGGAGTGAAAAGCTAATCGAGCTGGGAGATAGCTGGTTCTCCGCGAAATATATTTAGGTATAGCCTCAATCATTAATTCCGAGAGGTAGGGCTCTGATAGGACTAGCGGGTCGCGAGACTTAGCAAATCCTGATAAACTTCGAATGCTCGGAAGGCAAAATTGAGAGTCAGACAGTGACGGAGAAGCGCCATTGTCGAGAGGGAAACAGCCCAGATTGCTGTCTAAGGTCCCAAAATGTATGCTCAGTGGTAAAGGATGTGGGGTTACACAGACAACCAGGATGTTGGCTTAGAAGCAGCCACTCATTCAAAGAGTGCGTAATAGCTCACTGGTCGAGTGATCCCGCGCCGAAGATTCAACGGGGCTTAAGCATACTACCGAAGACGCAAACTCCGCCAATAGGCGGAGTGGTAGCGGAGCGTTCTCTATGCCGATGAAGGTGTTGGGTGACCAATGCTGGAGGTATGAGAAGTGAAAATGTTGGTATGAGTAACGAATAACAAAATGAAAACTTTTGTCTCCGAATGTCCAAGGTTTCCTATCCAACGTCAGTCGTGGTAGGGTGAGCCGGTCCTAAGCCGTAGCCGAAAGGTGAAGGTGATGGAGAGCAGGTTAATATTCCTGCGCTACAAATCAATCGTTATACGATGTGGGGACGCATAGTGTGTACGGGGAGGTCAATAGATACCCTCAACCATCTCAAAACGGGACAGGTAGGCAAATCCGCCTGTCATTAACCGGAGAGATTTGGTTCTCGAGAAGGAAAGCCGTAAGGCCAACTGACTCAAAGCCCTACGTACATAGTGTGCCAAGAAAAGCCACTAAGGAGATTGAATGTAACCGTACCGAAATCGAACACACGTGGACTGGTGTGAGTACACCAAGGAGAACGGGATAACCATGCTTAAGGAACTCTGCAAAAAAGCGATCGTAACTTCGGGATAAGATCTGCCGGGTAGCCACTTACGCTACTCGGCCGCAGCGAACGAGCCCAGGCGACTGTTTACCAAAAACACAGCTCTCTGCAAACACGCAAGTGGAAGTATAGGGGGTGATGCCTGCCCAGTGCCAGAAGATTACGGGGAGGGGTGCAAGCTCCGAACTTAAGTCCTGGTGAACGGCGGCCGTAACTATAACGGTCCTAAGGTAGCGAAATTCCTTGTCAGGTAAGTTCTGACCCGCACGAATGGCATAACGGTCTGGGCACTGTCTCAAGCATGGTCCCGGTGAAATTGCAATATCGGTAAAAATGCCGATTACTCGCAGCAAGACGGAAAGACCCTATGAAGCTTTACTCTAACTTGATACTGGCGTATACGTCTGCATGTGCAGGATAGGTGGGAGACTGTGAAGGAGGAGCGTCAGCTCTTCTGGAGTCATCGTTGAGATACCACCCTTGTATTCGTGTACGTCTAACTCCCTATGGGAGGACAGTGTTTGGTGGGGAGTTTAACTGGGGCGGTTGCCTCCTAAAAAGTAACGGAGGCGCACAAAGGTAGGCTACTTCCGGATGGAAATCGGAAGAATAGTGTATTCGCACAAGCCTGCTTGACTGAGAGACCTACAAGTCGACCAGAGACGAAAGTCGGTGAAAGTGATCCGGCACCAACATGTGGGAGTGGTGTCGCTCAACGGATAAAAGTTACTCTAGGGATAACAGGCTGATTGCGTCCAAGAGTTCACATCGACGACGCAGTTTGGCACCTCGATGTCGGCTCGTCTCATCCTGGGGGTGGAGAAGCTCCCAAGGGTATGGCTGTTCGCCATTTAAAGAGGTACGCGAGCTGGGTTCAAAACGTCGTGAGACAGTTTGGCCCCTATCTGCTGTGAGCGTTTAGGTATTTGATGAGATTTGTTCCTAGTACGAGAGGACCGGAATGAACGAACCTCTGGTGTATCGGTTGTCAGTCTTACTGGCAGCGCCGAGTAGCTACGTTCGGAATGGATAACCACTGAAAGCATCTAAGTGGGAAGCCAACTCAAAGATGAGATACCTCCAGTCGCAAGACTGATAAGTGCCCTTGGAGACTACAAGGTTGATAGGTCGCAGGTGTACAGACAGTAATGTCTTCAGCCGAGCAATACTAATAGCACGAACGATATTTATACACGCTTATGATTCAAGTTGATGGCGTATCAAATGATACTTTCGTTAATCGCATGTCAGAGCGCATAGTTCTCTCCACAATTTTCAGGAAAAGAGCACAGAGTCAGTCGCAAGACTGACTCACACACTCCTGCTTCTCTCATCATCTATCTCTCGTACGAGATCCATTCCTCGGAGTCATTTTCTCTTCGATCTTGGTGTTTAATACGCAAAGGGTACACCTGTTCCCATCCCGAACACAGAAGTTAAGCTTTGTCGTGCCTATGGTACTGCCGTCTTAACGGTGGGAGAGTCGGTAAACGCCAAGATTGAATCGAAAATTCTTCGAGAGTGATCTCAAGAGATATTAAAAAAATCCCCAGTGATGGGGATTTTTTTAATGCCTTTAAGGAATTAAATTTTACTCTGTCTTTCCATATTTTGCCTCGAGATCAGCAAGTCGCAGTGGTTTGTCATAAAAATATCCCTGTATAAGATCACATCCTGCTCAGATAAGAAGAGTCTTTTGTTCGATGGTCTCCACTCATTCGACGAGCATGCGCTTTTTAAGACGGTGTCCAAGGTCAATCATTCCTGCTAGGAGGTTGATACCATGGTGTCGTAAATTTGGATCATTAATAGTATCAACAAAGTACTTATCAATCTTGATTGTATCAATCGGAAATCTAAGAATATGTCCAAAAGATGAATACCCAGTTCAAAAGTCATCAATCGAAATATGAAATCCAATTTCTTTAAATTTCTCTAAAATGCTCGCCGTCTCTTCGATATTTTCGAGAGCTCACTCGACTACTTCGAGCTCAATATAGGCTGGATCAGCTCAGGTTTCTATAAGAATTGCTTCCATCTCCTTTACGATATCTTTATTACTGAAGAGTCCTGCTGAAAAATTCACTCAAATTTTCGCATTAAAACCTCGCTTTTTCCAGAGAACCGCTTGTTTGCATGCTGCTATAAAAACCCATTTTCAAAGGCGATTAGTGAGCTGCTCTTTTTTATTAACAAAATCGATAAAGTGCCCTGGGGAGAGGAGTCATTTTTCGGGATGATTCCAGCGAATGAGTGCCTCTACTCAGGCAAGAGTATCGTTACTAAGGTCAATTTGGGGCTGATAGTAGAGTTCAAATTCATTGTTCTCTAATGCATGAAGTATTCCTGCTTCAAGCTCAATTTCTGCAGTGAGATCTGCACTCATTTTGCTTGTGTAGACCTCAAATACATTTCCGCCTGCCTTTTTTGCTGAATACATGGCAATTTCTGCCTTTTTTAGAAGTGTATCGTAGTCTTTTCCATCCTCTGGGTATACACTCACTCCAATGCTTGGTGTAAGAATACTCGGGGTAAAGTGTGCATCATTTGTTGCATCCTCTTCTTGTTCAAGGGCAAAAGGAGCTCTAAATCCCTCCAGTATCTTTTGTGCTAAAATAGTAACATCCTCCTTATTTGCTACACTCGAAACGATGAGGAATTGCTTGCCATAGGCACGAATAAGTTTTTGTCCTCGGAGTGAGACTATATCACTCTTGCGAAGAGTTTCCTGCAGTCGCTGTCCAATAGCACGCAAAAGTTCATCGCCAGTTTCGTGTCCAAAATGGTGATTAATATTGTGAAAGTTATTAATATCAATCGAAACAAGAGTGAGCTTGCCGCCATTTTTTTCTACATCGTTTAGTGCGTTCGGTATGTAGTTTTTGAGAAATTCTCCATTGAAGAGTCCAGTTTTTGCATCTTGGTAATTTTCTCAGTTCTGCATTACGAGTTGCTGCTCGATTATCTTACGTCGTGTGAACTGTTCGTATACTTCATCTGGTATCAGTGTTCTTTTTTCATCATACCTTGTGATCAGTGTAAAAAAGTCTTGCATCGTTTTTGTGCCAAGAATCTTTTCAATACGTATAGCTTTCGAATCAGTTGCATTAATCTGCGCTTCTTGTTCAACAAAAATATGAGCTTCTTTAACAATTTGAGCCTTTAGGCGATCCACATCTTTAAATCCACTCATGAGTGGAGCTTCTTCTGGATGTGCACTGTCATGAATAAATTGCACAAGTTTAGCCACATAATCCAATATTCGTGTGATTTCTATCTCGTCCGAAAGCTTATTATTGAACGAAACTATATTTGTCTCAACAAGAGCTGCCTTTTCTTTCATTTCGGGTGATGGTGTATGCATAAGCGCGGTTGATCAAGGAGATCGATTTATAACTGTATAGGAGCTTCTTTATTTCATTTGTATGATATTTGATCTTCTGTCGTACTCGAGTGTTTTATATACCCCATGATATCCAAGATCCATCTCGAGTGTGATCGCATCTCACGAGCTGGCACCTGAATAACTCATGACAGTATCCTTGCTTCCTGCGAGATCAATTGTCGCAACATCGCCATTTGCGAGTGCGTAGGTCGATGATCCATTTTTCATACGGATTGCTGAGATCGCATACCAGCTGTCTCCATAAAATGGTGAACTCAGTGTTGGTCCCGTCTGTATGAGTGTAGTCCCAGAGTAATATCCTACAGCAACTCACGAGTTTGTGAGTGTGATTCTTGCTACTCATGGATACGCAAGTACACCTGACTGCAATATACTCTTGCCAGAAAGCGCATGAATCACCTCTGTACTTATGAGATTTGAGACGTTTTGCGCAAACTGTTTGCTTCTTTCTTCATTGTTGATCTTGTTGAAGTCAATGCTGCTTCCGAGGAGTGCAAGTATAGCTATTAATACGATTACGACCATGAGCTCGATAAGCGTAAAACCCCGAACGGTTTTTTTTGCTCGACAGGAAGCCATAAAAAGGGGTGAATTATTTGCAAAAAAATCTCTCACTGAATATACTTTTTTTGTACGCTTTTCCAAACGCACTTATTTGGAAAGCTTAATTTTTACCAATCTTTTATGGGAATTCACAAAATAACAACGCTGAGCGCGATTTTTGTACTCGGACTTCTTCCAGTTGTAAGCTTTGCTGCAACAGGTGCAACAACGTCTACGGGTACAACTTCATCTTCTGTACTTCACGAAGAACTTAATGTTCCAGGTGCACCAACTCTCGTATCAAATACAACAACTTCTGCAACACTTTCGTGGGCAAAGGTTCCTGCAGCGACTTCATACATCGTAAAGTACTCTAAAACTTCTGTTGCTGAGGCATTCAAAGCAGGGAAGACTGCGGTATATGAACTCGAAACAGATCAGGTAACTGCTACAGGTACTACCGTAAGTAGCTTGACCGCAGGATCAACATATTACTTTGCAGTCGTTGCACTCGATAAGGACAACAACGAATCTGCTACAAATTCAGCAGAACTCTCAGTAAAACTCGTAGCAACAACTGCTACATCTACAGGTGCTACAATGACTGCTACTTCAAGCTTCAAGCTCGCATCAGTAGTTGCAAGCAATGCTAAGGCAATTACTCTTGAATTCAGCTCCCCAGTTGCGACTACTTCTCCTGTAACGCTCAAGATTTCAAAGACACTCGATAGCTCAGCAGTCGCTGTTGCTTCAGCCGTAGTTGACACTCTCGATCCAAAGAAGGTTCAGGTCTCACTCACTGGTAAGCTCGATCCAACTTCAAGCTACTCAGTAACCATTATCTCTGCAAAGGATATCACAGGTGCTTCTATTCAAGAAGGTGTGAATGCAATAAAAGAATTCGCAACAAGTGCTAATCTCGCAGTTGCAGCCGGAACTCTCCCAGTTGCTCTCAATGCAGCACCTACTGAATCAGGAGCTATGATGTCAGGTGTCACTATGTCAGGATCGCTTGCTGATTCGACTACTCTTCCAAAGACAGGAACTCAAGAAAATCTCCTCCTCCTCTTGGCAGCAGTTCTCTCATTTGCCATTGTCTACGTTGCTCGCAAGAAGCGTGCGTAGTTATAAACTACTGTTTTAAAAAATCTCCCCAAAATCGGGGGAGATTTTTTTGATCGCCAGTCGTTTTGAATATGATACGGCCATGGACATCATCATTCTTCCGTTTTTTGTTTTTCTCGAGATTTGTAAGTGGATAATTATCCTCGATATCATTCTCTCATGGCTTCCGCTTTTTGGGATTCAGATCATTATTCCATTTTTTCATGCTGCTCTCAAGCCAGTGTATGATGTGGTATACAAATATCTCCCTGTTCAGTTTGGTGGACTCGATTTTAGTAGTTTTATCATCCTGTTGGTGATACAGATACTCGAGGCGCTCATTCTTCAAAAATTCCCTGCGATTATTCTCAATATTCCTTATATAGCTCTGTTTTAATGAAGGTAAAAACCATCGACTATGGAATATTTTTTGTAGTCTTATGACTCGTTATATTTGGAATGGTGATGATCAGCTCAGTGAGTGTATATCCTTCTTTTAAGGTAACTTCACTGATGGCAGCTGCGGGTAAAATTAGCGAGCCGAACAACTATTTTTATCTCATCCGAAATATTTCGCACGTTATTATTGGATTTTTCCTCTTTGCATTCATTGCGAAAACTCCATACGAGTTTTTTGAGCGATATTCCAAGCAGATATTTTTTGTAGGACTTAGTCTTCTGGTTGCGGTTCTCTTTTTTGGTGCAGTATATAACGGAGCGAGGTGATGGATCAATATTCCATATTTACCCTTCTCCCTCCAGCCAGTCGAATTCATGAAGCTCGCACTCATTCTCTATCTTGCGACCTTCCTTAAAAAGAAACGCTCAGAGGTGGCGACACTTGCGGGATGATTTATTCCATTTATGGTGCTTCTGTCTTCGGTGGTGGTTCTCTTGGCATTGCAGCCGGACTTTGGATCGGTGCTCCTTTTGGCTCCGATTGCGGTCGGTATGTTTTTTGTAGGAGGTGGAAGTATGAGGCATTTAGCTGTATCGGCAGTTATATTCTTCTGCTTTGCTTTGTCGATTTATGGCATAGGGAAAGCAACGGAATGAAGTAAGTTTTTTTACATCTCGCAGCGTATTGATAATTTTCTCTCGGATAATAAAACCTCAATTCAAAATCAATCAATCAACTTTCAGACTAAGCAAGGACTTATTGCGATTGGGAGCGGTGGATTTGCAGGGCTCTGATTTGGAAAATCCGTTCAAAAATTTGGATATCTGCCCGAGGTCGAATGAGACTTTATATTCTCGGTGATTGCCGAAGAGCTTGGATTTGCTGGCGTATTTGTACTTGTATGCTCCTATGGATTTATAGGATACCGGTGATTTCGCATTGCACGGCGAGTGGATGATCCCTTCGCTAAATATGTGGCAACTGGTGTCACTATATGGATCCTCGCACAGATGGGGCTGAATGTCGGTGTAAATCTCAATATCCTGCCGCTCACGGGAGTTACCATGCCGTTTGTGAGCTACGGAGGTTCATCGCTCATGTCCTTACTCATCGGTATCGGTATTTTACTCAACATCTCCAAATCTGTCCGATACGAGGATGTGACCACGAGCAATACTGGGATATTTGGAAGAAGACGATCATTGCATTTCTAAGCTCTCATACTCCCTAAGAGCTTCACAGATTTAAAAAAATCCCCGAAGCTCTTAGGAGCGAAGGGGATTTTTTTAAATCTGTATATTTATACGTCTAAGTGCTCAGCTACACCATTTGTGTATGTTCCGTCAGCGGTTGCTTCTTGCCATGAGATAGCATTTACTGGACATGCAGCGATGGCATCATCAACATCGAAACCTTCGTAATCTGTGCGTGATTTTACACAAGAGAGGCCGTCATTATCGAGCTCAAAAACATCTCCACTGATTGCAGTACAGGCGCTGCAACCAATACAGGTAGAATTTACGTGAGGTTTTCTGATCGTACCAGCAAGTGGTGCGACTTTTGAGAGATCAATATTCATGAGGTTCGTTAAGAAAGGCGATTGCCAATTCTAATGAATTTCATATGATACGCAAGTCATCTTTTTCTCTATGTCTCGCGTATTTGATCTTATTGTTCGTGCACTCTTCGTGATTCTTCCGTTTCACGTATTACTCTCGGTTTTTGTGGAATACAAACTTGGAGTTCCGAGTGCTGGTATCTACAAAGAAGTCCTTCTCGTAGGACTCACTGGTATGCTTGGTTTCGCGTATGCTACCAAAAAACTCAAATGGGAATTCGATCGGCTTGATATCCTCTGTGGACTGTACGTCCTCGTTCTTGTAGCGGTTACGCTTGCAAATAAGCTTCCATTCTCCAATTTGTTTTATGGAGGGCGATATGACTTTGAATTCCTGCTCGCATTTTTCCTCATTCGTAAGGGGTTTCCTCTCTTGGATAAGCCGATTTCGTATTATCTGAAACTCTTTTTGATTTCGGGTTCTGCGGCACTCGCTATAGGTATCTTGGTACGATTTGTATTTGGGGAAGCAATTCTTCTGCATTTTGGATTTTCGGGGAATCTCTCAAACTGGATGTTTGGAGGAAGTATTCCTATCTATCATGGGATCGATGGTGCCAATGTGCGACGTTTCCAGGGGATTTTTGATGGTCCGAATCCTGCGGCGTACTTCATCATCGTCTATCTTGGAGTACTTGCATACTATTTCCGAGAGAATAAAAAATATCACTACATTCTCTCACTTTGGGGTCTCCTCCTCATAGGAGTGATATTTTTTACATATTCACGAAGCGCACTTATCGGGCTCTTCATAGGAATATTTGCACTCATAGCGCTCTCGATCCGTGTTATTCTCAAGAAACACGCAAAGAAAGTCCTGATAGCAGTTCCTCTGCTTTTTGTGTTCCTTGGACTCTTCGCTCTCAAGTTTGAGAGTACGATTGATCGTATAATTCTCCGAGAAGACTCTACTAAGGGGCACTTTGATCGTGCGATTATTGGTCTCGAGCGTGCGAAGGTAAAGCCGCTCGGATCGGGTCTTGCAACTTCAGGTCCTGCATATCGATATGTGCACCATCCTGAGACAGATGAGTCACTCTTTGAAGGCGACAACAAAAAAATGGAAGATTACTATATTCCAGAGAGCTGGTATATTCAGCAGATGGTTGAAGGGGGAATCATAGGATTTGCGATATTTCTTGCGATTATGGGGCTTATTTTGGTGGGGCTCGCTCAAAAAAATATCTTCCTCTTTGCTTCATTTATAGCGGCGAGCGTTATGAATCTCTTCTTGCACAGTTTCGAATCCACATACATTTCGCTCCTGTTCTTTATGATTATTGGTCTCATCCTTGCTCCGCATGTCACAAGAAAAAACGGATCTCCGCGATAAACAAACCTCAGTCCGTTTCCTCTTTGTTGGTCGACTCGTAGCTGAAAAGGGATTTGATCGGGTTATTACGGTCGCCAAATATATCTTGGCGCACGATGCCTCTCGGGCAACACTCAGCATCTATGGCGATGGAGCGCTTCGTAAAAAAATGATTTTGGAACTCTCGAAATTTCCATGATTTCTTGATGCTTCAAATGGTGCACTGCCTCAATGAGGGGAGAAGGTTGTATATTTTGGACATCGTCCATCTCGTATTATTGGGCAAGCACTTATGAGCTCGCACTATATGCTCATGCCATCGAGATTTCTCGAATCTTTTGGGCTCTCTGCACTCGAAGCAATTTCGTATGGTGTGCCGGTAGTTGGGTACAAAAAGGGAGGACTTACACAGTTTTTACTCTCAGAACATGCGCTTGCGGATTCGGGTGATGATGGTAGGGATACGGCATTATTTTTGGAATGCGTTTCTGCAATGATCGGTCGATTTTCGGGAAATGACTGGCGTCGTCAGTCTCACACGGCCCGTGATATCGCCGCAAAGTATTCGCCAGATCACTGGTCAGATCATATTGCTCACCAGATTTGAGCAGGGAAGCGTATTTTGCTCGTAAGTGATTATCTTGCTCCTATTGGCGGTATTGAGACCCATCTTGTAACCATCACTTCACTCCTCGAGAAGAGAGGATATGAAGTATATGTTTTTGGCGCCGTTGAACATATGCCTTCAAGATTTGGGCGAATACTTGGGCTGCTTACTTCATACTGGAATCCACTGGTACGATCGAGACTCACACATGTTATTCGTGATTTTAAGCCCGAAGTTATTTGGTGTCATTCGGTTGTTCGTGCTCTTGGTCCACTCGCACTTGAGTCGGTTGTCGCGTCTGATGCATATAAAGTTATGACCTACCATGATCTTGGATATTTTGGTGGTTACGCAACAAGATTTGAGCACGAATCTGAGCTCGCACTTCCACAGACATTTAGTGTCTTTTATAAAAGTGCGCCATTTCTTGATAAGATCTTTCCTCTCTATTTGTGGTTTAAATATCTCAAACTTCAAAAAATCTCTGCACAGCTCCGAGCATTTGATCTCCATATTGTACCATCCGATTTTATGGAACAGGCTGTCCGCGTTTTCCTGCAAAAATCTGATGCGAATATACAAACTATCCCACATGCTATCGCATTATGAACTCGTTAAAATCTCTCTATAGCCATATCTTTGCTGGAAGTGCATCTGATGCGCATGCTGCAATTATGAAGTGACTTACGACACGGTCATGTGTCACGATCCAATTTGCGTATTTCGCCGCTCTTAAAATGAATGGCTGGTACGAAGGACATCAGACCGAAAAATATGAATATGCGCTTTTGAATTCTGATTTTCTTCTGCCGGATGGGATTGCGCTCAGACTACTCCATTACCGATCTCGACACCCTGAGATTCATCCGATTCTCCTCTTGCTCAGGTATCGGTTTTATGCGCAAAAGTCAGTAAAAAATCTCAATGGAACGGATTTTTTACCGAGCTTTCTTTCTGGGATCAAGGACCCTGAAAATTACCGAATCGTCCTCTATGGTACCTATCCTGACATCGTTGCCCAGGCAGCGAAGCACGCGGAGAAAACTTTTGGGATTGAGGTAGTCTATCAGGATGGATATTCAGCCTTTAATTTTGATCTTCTCTCAAAAGATCGCACGAATATGCTCCTGGCAGGTCTCTGAGTTCCCAAACAAGAAATCTGGATTGAAGAACACAAAGCCAAACTCGCAGATACCTGAAAAGTCATTGTATTTGGTGTCGGGGGACTCATCGATTTTTGGGGATGAAGAGAGAAGCGAGCACCAGAAATCGTGAGAAGCTTCTCACTCGAATGGCTTTGGAGACTCATCACCAATCCTCGGAAAAATGCCAAAAAAGTCGCAACGAGTCTTTTGTTCTTCGTAGAACTCTTTAAATAAAAAATACCCTTTCGAGGGTATTTTTTTTATGTCTACTTAATCTCAAATGCTGCCATCCATCCGCGTCCGATAACGGGTGAGATGAGCGCTTGGATATCTGCTTCACTTTTTGGGCTGCGAGCAAGTACCTGATCCGAGAGATTTTTGAGGAATGGATATTGCTTGTCCGAAACCTGCTTTGTGTAGATAAGATGTGAGATGACCGAAGTACAGAGAGCGAGCTTTTTTTCTGCGATGATGACCCCGTCTTCTCCAGTTGCAGTTTTTGCGTATGTTCTGTAATTCACACCTGCGAGATTCATGTACGCATCTGGTTTGTCAGTATTTTCGAGTGCAACTTGGAGACAGGCTGAGTCCGTGGAAATAAGTGAGAGATTTTTGGATTTAAGCAGATCGAGAACGCGTTCATATCTGCGAGTGAGATCATGTCGTGGATCGCGATCGATCGTTGCGGCATTGAGGTCTACGAGGAGATATTTCATGCCGAGCTTCTTCATTCGATCGATGGTGACTTCGCGGTCAGCATCAGCCATGTAGCGATCAAATTCAAAGATGAGACTGTCATCAAAGAATCGCTTCCCATTTTGACTGATGTAGTAAGTGAGGAAGGTTCCGATTCGATAGATCGAAGCTTGGTTACGATTATCCTTTGCTGGCACGAGTACTCCATCATAGAGGGCATGACGAAGTCGTTTTGCTTCGATTATTACATCTCGTAGATCAGACGAGTTCGTAGCAGCTGTCGCACTTCGTTCGATCGTTATGAGTTCGTTTACAACTTCATTTACGCTTGTGCGTTCATAGCCTTCAAAATATTTTTTAAGCTGTTCATTTGCGTTAGTGGCGAGCACTTCTTTGATGAGCTTGGATTCGTCTTGGAGATTGAGTTTTGCGATGACGGGAAGGTATTCTGGATGTCCCAAAAATATCGCCTCATCCTGAGTGACCGTCCCAGACTTAAATTGTAGAGAATCACTCGGAATATTATTCCATGCGTGTGGTAGTCCTGAGAGTATAAAAAATGGAAGTATGATAATGACAAGAGCAGTGGTTGTACTGATAGCGAGTCGACGTTCTTCGCTGTCTGATGTGATAGCAATTTTTGATTCGAAGCACATCACGACAATCGCAAGGAAGCAAAAATACATCAGTATTCCGTACCATACGATCCCAAAGGCTGCGACTATAAAAAGGAGTGTGTAGAGTGTTGTAAATGCAAAAAGCGTTCGAAAGATCAGCGTATCAACCTTCTTGCGACTACTAAAGTGGATGATTGCAAAAGGCGTGAGACTGATCAGTGCGATCGTAATATATCCAATCGGCAAATTCTGCGCTCAAAAAAATGCCGTGAGGAGAGTGCTAATCCCAGGTAAAAAATAGTATCCAAAAAGTCCGAGCACAAAGAGTGTATAGAGTCCTAACCACGCGATGCTCCCAAATCCAAACAGCAGAAGTGCGCCAGGAACGAGCGCGAGATAGAGATAAGTAATATCTGTAAACTCTCCCCCTTGATTGCTCTGATTTGTGAGATTGAGCGGAAGTTTGAGATAATTATTGATTCCGTTTTCATATCCAAAGTATCGCCCAAGGTCTTCGTTTTGACTCTTTCCATCTGCGGAAATGGCGCTTTTGGCAATGGTTTCTTGGATTTTTTTAAGATCGGCGTCCGAGTAGATTGTATGATAGTCATAAACGATGCGATCACTCTTTCCGCTCAGTAATCCGCTGATCGTAAGCTTTGATATACTCCCGACTTCTACCATGTTCTTAATGAGCCATGGCATGAGCGGAATAGCGATACCAACCACCAAGAGTCCAAGAGGTAGTAGGAGATTTTTAATAAGCTCACTTCCTCGATTTTTATAGATCCCCCATGCGAGCATAATGAGTCCGAATGCACCAAGTGCGACCGAAAATATGAGGAGTTCCTGAGGGCGATCTTTTGGGTAATTGACATTGAGGAAATCCCAGAGTCTCAGTGCCGTAAAGAGCGATATAAAAATACTCGTAAATCCCACGAATCCAGCAAAGCCCATTCGTACATAAAAGAGTGCAGCGATCGCTCCGATGATGAGCATGAGGGATGTAAATTTGATCGCAAAGGCAACTCCTATCAGGATTCCCGCAATGAACATCAGGCGATTTCGAAGTGATCTGTCATTATTTTCTTTGCAAGCTACCAAAAATGTAATGAGCGCGATAACTGAGATTCCAAAGAGTCCTGGGTCGAGCTTCATGTCCTTTGCCTGTTGGAAAATTACCATCGGCATAGCCATAAAAATGGTACTTGCGAGGAGCGGAAGCGAGAGATAACGTGGTTTTTCGGGGATGAGTGTTCGGATACCAAAAAAGAGTGCGAGAATTGTGAGTAGGCTTCCCATTTGATTGAGGAAGAAGGCCTGCGGCGCTGAATTAAACATCTGTCCGATCGCTGTAAATGTCTGCCACAGGACCATTCCCATGCCTCCCGTATTGCCGACCTGGGCCATAATGCGAGGGTAGTTCATATAGACACCAAGATCATCCCAGCCGATTGGATAGGGTCGCACTACATTGGTGAGATTCACCGAAATCAGTACGAAAAGTATCAGGAGCAAAACTGCCGAAATAATTGCTGGCATAGACAATCCAACGTGTCATTCTCCAAGTACCTTAAATCGGTACTTCATCATGTTTGTCAGGACTTCCCATATATCTTTGTAGCTTGCGATCGCCATGAGACCCAAAATCCCAAGTGCACTCCATGCCTGGAATATTCCAAAAAATCCAAGTGTCGCATTTATCGTAATAAACGCACTAAAACCGAGTCCGAGCGAAAGAATAATATTCATATCGCTTGAGATTTTTTCGTCGATTCCAATTTTCTTAACCAAGAAGCGTCCAAATCCTGCCGAAATAAGCGCGATCACTAGTGGAAAAAACGCGTATTTGAGGATCTGAAAAAACAAAATAAATCCTCATCCGAGAGCAGTGCCAGCTTTTGAATATGTTGCGATTGCCGTGAGGAGTATAGCACCAAGTAGCCCACTGATAATCCCTATGACTCCGATAGAACGCTCTTTTTTACCAAGTGCGATCATAACTCATTCGTATGAGCCAAATGCCAAGAGAAGTACCAAAAAATACGCAAATGAACCCGTTGCGTTCTCGAGATGGAGTCCGCCCGTGTAGTAGCCCATAATAGCAAGCACGCCAAGTGTGAGGAAGAGTCCAAGAATGCACACCTGCTTAATGATTTGTTTCATAAGAGAAGATTATGAGTTGGTTATTTTTGGTTTTCTGGATGCGAGTATAGCGAGAATTTCGTCTTTGTTCATTACAAAAAATGTTCCTACGAAGCAGGCGCAAGCAAGCCCAAGACTTGCTACAAATCTCCACGCCCCAACCGATAGATCGCGCGGGAATACAAAATATACTATGAGTCCGACTATACTGAGTGCTAGGATATTCTTTAAAAAATACATCCAGTCAAACGCACTTGCGTGTATATGCGTTGCACGAGCACTGAGGAACCAAATCGGAATCCATGACAATCCCACCGCAAGCGCCGATCCCTGTGGTCCAAAATGAGGAATGAGTGCAAGATTAAGCGCAAGATTTACCGCGAGACCAACGAGCATAATTTTTAGACGTTTTTGAACACGCCCTGTTCCTCCAAGCATTTGAAAATTTATCTGGAGCAAAAGATTAAAAACCAAAAATGGCGCAGAATAGAGCAAAATCTCTCCCGACATTCTAAATTTTTCTCAAAAGAAAAACACTCCTAGATCCTTCCCATACAAGAAAAACACTACAGTTGTGACAAAGCCGATAATACTAAAGAGTCGCGTAAAAGTCGTTCGAATACTCAAAAGTTTATCAGTGTTATTGCTTCCGGCATATGAAGAAACTACCGGAAAAATAAAACCGATGATAGGGCTCGTAAATACGAATGGAATCCCTATAAGACTTAGATAGTTGGAGTAATATCCTGCATCTTCCGTTCCTCGTAAGAGAATAAGCAGCTGCATATCGATCTGCGACAGAATTATACCTATATTGAGAGTCAAGAGCGACCACATTCCATACGTAAAAAGCTCTTTGAGATAGTGTGTATTAATACTGAAATGATCGGGATTCTTTATAAGCGGTCCAAGATGGTGTCGCCAGACCACAAAAAATGAGAAGAATGCCGCAATTACTGCTCCGTAGTTCCAAGTCCATGCATACGATTCCATCGTACCCATACCTTTGAGGGTCAGGGTAATTGAGAAAGCAAGTGTTGCAGCGAGTCGAATAAATTCGGCTAGTTTCTGCTGTTTGGTATTTTGGTAAATCGAAAAGATGGTCACATTAAAGTGAAGAATGTTCGAAAAAATCAAAAAGCCCACAAATACACGGATAATCGACCCTGATTCAGGAAAATTAAAATAGTGTACTGCAAGCCATGTTGAGCTTATATAGAGTAGTCATCCAACCACTAGGCTCGTTGCAAGCATGACAAATGCCGCATATATAACGAATGATTTTGCCTTTTCTAGCTCGTTCTTGGCAATGAATTTTGGGATGAAATAGTTAAGACTTTCAATCATTCCAAAATCATTGAAACTCGCAACTAATCCAATAAAACTCAAAATTCCATAGAGCGCCCCGATCTCAGATACACTCAAATCCTGTGAAAGCGTAATCTTAATCGCATACCCAATTGGTCCAATCAAGAACGAAAAAAAGTAGAGCCAGGCTCCTCTTTTAACAAATTTTTCGACCAGGCTTTCGTTATGAATGTCCATTTTTTGTAGAATAATTCCCTATTTTTTGATCACGCACACATTTGCCATCTTCAAATGCGATGACTCGTTTTTGCATGTGATCTACGATCGTACTGTCATGGGTCGAGATGATGATCGTTTTGCCTTCGCGATTGAGTCGATCAAAGATATGCATAATTTCTTTGGCATTGTCCGGATCAAGATTACCCGTTGGTTCGTCACCAATAATGATATCTGGATTATGGATGAGGGCGCGAGCGATACCGATGCGCTGAGCTTCTCATCCAGAAAGATTGGGGATAAATGCATCCTTTTTTGAGAGCATGCCCACTTCGGTGAGCACTTCTGGGATACGTCTTTGGATGAGTTTGTCTGGATAGCCAGAAACTTCCATGGCAAATGCTACGTTTTCGGCAACGGTTCTGCTCTCAAGGAGTTTAAAATCCTGGAATACCACACCAATTTTACGTCTAAAAAGCGCGAGATCTTTTTGTCCGAGACTATAGAGATCTTTCTTGTCGTCCGTGATAACCCTTCATTTTTTTGGAGGAAGCTCTCAAACGAGCGTGCGGATAAAGCTGGTTTTGCCGCTTCCGGATGGTCCGATGACGAACACAAAATCTCCTGGCTCGATGGACAGGTCAATGTCGGAGAGAATCTTACGATTCCCGTAACGGATTTCGATATCTTGAAATTGCATTTTTGTACGGGATTCTATCTACAAAGCCTCAGACTTCAACTTTTGCCACGGCTCATAAACTGTGATAGTATGAAATCTGCCAATAAACCCCATATATGATACAAGTTCCAGACCTTTACATATTTGAAGGACTTTCAAAAGAAGAAGTCAATTACTTCCTGTTGATGAGCGAGCCAATGGAGTTCGATGCGGGTGATGTGATTATCTCTGAGGGTGACGAATCCGACAATCGAGCCTATTTTCTTGAAGTCGGTGAAGTCATTGTTTCTCAAAATGACGCAGAAATCTGTCGTCTTCCTGAGTGAAGCCTCTTCGGTGAGATTGCGCTTATTACCAATGATGTCCGTACTGCAACGGTTACTGCAGCATGAAAAGTCCGTGTACTCGCACTCCAGCGTGATGAGTTTTTGATGCTCGCCAAGGCTTCAGGTAACTTCGAAGTTATTCAAAAGGAAATCTTCCGCCGCATTCAATCCAACTTTGCCAGAGCACAGCAGTAGAATCGACTTGCAAATAAGGCCTTCTCAATATACTACCTCCCGTACTGGTGTATTTTCCGGTTCGCTTTATTTTGAAAATACTTGCATATGCAAAGAAAAGACAAGAAGGCTCTCATGAGTGAATTCGCTCAGCACAAGGGTGATACTGGTTCTCCAGAAGTTCAGGTTGCTATCCTTACAGACAGCATCGAAAACCTCAAGCTCCACCTCGATACTCACAAAAAGGATAATCATTCTCGCCGTGGTATCATGCTTATGGTAGCAAAGCGTCGAAAGCTTCTTAATTACCTTAAGAAGAAAGACAACGCTCGTTACGAGACACTCATCGCAAAGCTCGAACTCCGAAAATAATTCGATCTCAAACAAAATCCCTCGCCTTCGCTCTTACGAGCTTCGGTGGGGGATTTTTAATGCCCGAGAGATTACTTACCGTAGTATTCTTTGTAGATTTCTTCGATTTCTGCACGTGTCTCGGGATCTTGCGTATTAACGTAATCGGCTTTGATCTGAGATTCGTAATTTTTAAGATAGGTACGAATGGCAGCCTTGCGCGTCTCGGGATCAAGATTATTCATAGGACCGAGGATTTTTTCAAGGTAGTAGTTGTGTACTCGTTCAAAAACTTCGTGTTTGCCGGTCAGGATGGAGTTGATATTTTCGACAGTTTCTTCTGGATCATCGATATAGTCGATCTGCATGTGTCCCATAATTTCGTCACCTTCTGTCAGAATATCAATCGTTCCATAATGGAACAAGGAAGCGATAATATGCGGAATGCTCGATCGAATCGTTTTGATCTTTTCGGCATCGAGCGTGTTGATATCTGCGTAGATACCGGTCTGATTTACAAAAAATATCTTTCCGCCCGCCACGAGATTAAAGTCCATCTCAAGATCGATGAGCAGTCGTATGAAATGTCGGATCAGTACCATCTGTACGATACTGCAAATAATATCCAAAAATGCCCAAATCCCTGTTACAAACTGTGACACCACAAAGATGTGCCCAATATAAATTGCGATGATGACAATAAAAAAGAAAAAATTGAACTGTAATTGATTGAAGCAGCGAATAAACGATGCGTCACCAATCGTGAGATTTTCTCTCAGCTTTACGCCACGAAGGATGCGATTTTGTTTACTGTAGGAGTTGTGATAATCATAGAGATATCGAAAGCTCGAATACATCGTTGCAATAATCGTAAAACCGAGCGCGGTTGAGAGTGCGATACCAAAATTGCTGTATTCGAAATGCTTCAAGATCAGATAGACATTTGCAACGGCAATTCCGATGATGGGCACAAGCCAAAAACTTGAGAGAACCCCAAACAACCATGATCGCTTGATGAGCAAAAATGAATCATAGCCTTCGGCAGTGAGACGGTCTACCATTTCAATATCTCGTGCTACCACGAAGGATTTGAAGAAATACTCGAAAACGGCTTTGAAATTGATCATGAGAAAAAAGGTTGGGTTGAGTATACAATCACGGAGCCCTTCGTCAAATAGACGGGATTGACTTCATACCGTTGGTCCTATACTGACCTTGTATGAATCAGTTCGACGACCTCTATTTTGCAAAATACGTCAAAGAAGGCGATGAGCTTCTCTTTGTGTGCCACCGACACCCGATTTTGGTGATCGATAGTATTTTACTGTGGTGTTTTTTTGGAGTAATTTTGCCACTCTTCTTTTATCTGCAGAATACTTTTTCGATCGCTGAAATTCTCCCGATTGCGTATTTTGAGCTCTATCTTGCATCGATTTATCTCTGTCTCATCTACGTAGTATTTGACTGGTATAATGACGTCTGGCTGATTACGAACCGTGGAGTGATCGATGTCGATTGGAAATATTTTACAGGCGATATCCAGTACATCGACTATCATTCAATCCATGGAATAGAGATCAAGTCTGACTCTCTCTTTGATGCAATACTTGGGAAGGGCGATATCCATGTCCATCTTGAAGCCGAACAAGAAGAATTTGGGCTCACAGACGCTGTAAATCCACAGGGAATCGTTGAATACATCCAAGCAGTGATCGACGAACTGCGTGATCATGGTGATCATCATGAGATCGATGATCGTAAGCCTTTTGAACTTTTGCTCGACACACTGACTGACATGGTTCGCGAACATTTAGAGAAGCGTTGAGAGGGGAATGCAGAAGACATCGAAGTCCACAAAGCTGATCTTGAACGTGTCCTCAGGCATACGAGCACAATTGATTTACGATCTCAGGATTCCGGTTGATCTTCATAGCGGAGGGGGTATACTTATTCCGGTACTCCTTAATCCGAAAACCATGAATCTCACCAAAAAACTCCTCGTTAAGAATCTCGAACATGACAGACCGGTGGTCGAGCGCCTCGTATCAGAAAACATCGCAGGAAAACTCGATTCCTATCTCCGCCGCTATAAAGAATGAACTGTCTGCAACCTCGCAGTCAATGTCTCAGGAAATAAAAAAGGAAACTTCTCAGGATCTATTACACTCGACGCTGACGGCGCAGTCTATCGGTCAGAACGTGACGACTACAAAAATCTCGATGATCTGGTGAATCATCTCTTCGATCACATCAAAGAACAACTCTCAAAAGCCAGCAAAGGCAAAAATCGCGTACGGTCGTTTATCTCTCGTTTTTTTACCCGCGAAGCATAATCCATGGATGTATTTATAGGAATAATTTGAGCTCTCGGCGTATTTACAGTGATCGTGTTCTTTCATGAACTCGGTCACTTTCTTGCTGCGAAGAGCGCCAAAATCAAAGTAGAAGAATTCGGAATCGGTATTCCGCCTAAAGCGCTCTCGCTTTTTCGTGATCGCTCGGGCACAGAATATACTCTTAATTGGCTTCCGATCGGAGGATTCGTCCGTCTTAAATGAGAGAATTCTACTGATCCGCGCTCCCGTGAAAATGATGCCTTCAGCTCAAAAAGCTATCTTGCGAAAAGTGCGGTCCTGCTTGCGGGTGTCACGATGAATTTTATTTTTGCGTGGCTTATCCTGAGTCTCCTCTTTGTAAATGGGATCGCTCCACTCGCGATTAATTCAAAATTTCAGACGAGCACAGAGACACTCCTTATTCCAAGTTTTGAGAAAGCTCGGCAGATCGGTCTTGTTAAAGTCCATGGTGTTGCTCTGAGTCCTATCGCAGGTTCTCCCGCCGAAAAGGCCGGCATCAAGGATGGCGATGAAGTCGTCTCGATTGGTAACACAAAGATAGTGAGTCCAGATGATTTTGTTCAGTATTTTACTGCACATAAATCTGACGTAAGCACTCTTCAGATCATGCGCAATAATGTCCCGATCTCGATCAGTATCACACCAAAGGATGGGAAAATTGGATCCTACGTCGGATATAAAACTGTCGAATTCGATAGTGGTTTTACATATAAATATCCAGTCACTCAGGCTTTCGTAGTAGGCGCACAAGAAGTCTATCATCAGTCAGTCATGACGTTCGAGCTCTTTGGCTCGCTCGTTCATAAGCTCGTAGCACCCGCAACTCCCACCGAGCGCAAAGAAGCACAAGAGAGTCTCTCGGGTCCTATCGGCATCGGTAATCTCTTCATTGATCTCGCAAAGGCAAAGGCACCGATCACGGTAATATTTATTATCGCATCGCTTATTTCGATCAATCTCGGAGTCTTTAATCTCTTGCCATTTCCAGCGCTTGATGGGGGGCGATTTGCATTTCTTTCGATCGAGACAGTGGTTCGCAAAATTTCGAGAGGTAAGCTCAAGGGCGACAAACTCGAATCCTATGTCCATGCTATCGGGTTTGCTCTTCTCATACTCCTGAGTATCTTTGTGGCTTATCAAGATATAGTTCGTATTTTCATTCGATGATAGAGGGTTTTGACTTTGTACTAGAAGCACAGGATGGCATGGCTCGAGCCGGCACAATTACTACACCACATGGAAAGGTTCAAACACCCATTTTCATGCCAGTTGGGACACAAGCAACTGTAAAAGGTATCACTAACGAGCAACTGCATGCTATCGGTACGCAGATTTTCCTCGCGAATACCTACCATCTTGCCATGCGTCCAGGTCATGAGACGGTGCGAGATTTTGGCTGAGTACATACTTTTATGAATGCCACGCTTCCGATGCTCACGGATAGTGGAGGATTTCAGGTTTTCTCACTCGGTCAGGCAGGGAAGGGAACGGGCACGCGAGAAAAACAAAACCTCGTAAAAATCACTGAAGAAGGTGTCCAGTTCCGATCCCATCTCGACGGAACAAAACACATGTTTACACCAGAAGGTGTCATGCAAATCGAGTCTAATCTCGGTGCTGATATCATCATGGCCTTTGATGAGTGTGCACCAGGAACCTCCAATCGCGCCTACGCAAAAAAAGCAATGGACCTCACACATCGTTGGGCGCTTCGATGCGTCGATGCACATACCAAGATCCAAGCCGGAAGGACTGAACAATGACTCCTTCCTCAGGCACTTTTCCCGATTGCGCAGGGTGTGACATATAGCGATCTGCGCGTTGAGTCGGTGAAGTTTATCCGTGAGCTTCCAACGCTTGGGATGGCGATCGGTGGACTCTCAGTTGGAGAAACCAAAGAAGACATGCTCCGCATCCTCGATGTCATTGCTCCCGAACTCCCAGTTGCGAAGCCACACTATCTCATGGGAGTCGGTACGCCAGAAGACCTCGTAGAAGGAATCTACCGTGGTATCGATATGTTTGACTGCGTCCTCCCGACACGTCTTGGGCGACATGCAGTTGCGTATTCTTCGTACGGAAACCTAAAAGTGAATCTCTCACGGTTCATCCAAGAAAAGCGTGGAATTCCAACCACTCCAGAGCTCTCAACACATGTCTCGCGAACCTATTCACTCGGATACCTCAGACACCTCCTCAAGGCCGATGAAAGTCTTGGTGGTCAACTTCTCTCGCTCCACAATCTCGAGTTCCTCATCAAACTCTCTCAACTTGCTCGCGCTGCGATCATCGATGGAAGGTATGAGCAATTCCGCACGGATTTCTATGCAACATACAACCAAGAATCTCCGTACTAAAAATATCACTCGATGATTTTATATACTGCTTTTCTGGGCGGTATTTTTTTCTATCTGCACGGCAACTTTTGCAGCCCCAAAAGATCCTTTCGACACTCCGCTCCAACCAAAGCATCCGCCTGGGTATAAGTTCCCTGTGCTTCAGCAAGGAAGAAATACATGTTATTTTACTTCGATCGAGATCGTCGTTCGTGCGACGAGTCAGGCAAATATTCGACTCTCCAAATCCATAAAGGAAGTAGGGTTTGATGGATCCAGGCTTGCATATCCATCGGATCAGACGGCATTCGAAAAGCTCTTACATTTTTCAGTTGTACGTAATTCACAGGTAAAATTCCTCCATACTGAACTCTCGAAGGGCAATCCAGTCCTCGTGAGTTATTTACTCAAAGTAGGTAAGAAAGAATATCCTCACATTGCTGTTGCATATAGCTTTGATGCGAAGTGAGTTTGGGTGTCAGATCCGTATACTGCATCTCGCAAGCGAATTTCCTGGGATGCGATTTTCACTAAGTGAGGCTCCACAAGATATAACGCACTTCGCAAACCCGTCATCATCCCATACGCTAAATGGTCAAAAAAGTGGATCGAACAAGAAAAACTCAATGATTTTTGGAAGAGTGAGGATAGGTTGAGATAGATATTTTGTCTATTAAGCCTTAAAAAAACCCTCAGGAATTCCTGAGGGTTTTTTTGTGAGAGTGAGACTATTTCTTGAAGTCCGTGAATTCTGTTGGTTTATCAACGGGGAATGTTCCAAATTCGATGAGTTCATTTCCGATGAGACTGGCCTTGTAATTACCATAGAGATCTATGCTCATTCCGAGATCAAATGTGTAGAGATTTTTGTCTGATGTAGTGATCTTTATATGACCAACTTCAGCACCGTTATATCCGAACTTGAGATCAGCATTCGTATATGAGAGTGGTCCTGCAATAGTAAGAGTATTCCACACATTTTTGTCAGTTGATGCGTCCCAAGAATAGTCCTTCCAAGTGCGTTTTGCAGTCAGCATATTATTACTCCAGTCGAGATCAAATGTCTCGTTCGCGTCTTTTACGTGGATAGTAGCTGCATCCTTTGAGATACGTACAGAAGCTGACGATGTCTTGCGCTTGCTGCCAATACCTTGTTCGTCGAGCTGGAATTCGTAGGCTCCTGCCTTGCGAACGAGAGCTGTTCGAGTCTTTGATGATCTGCTTACTTCATTTACAGAGAGGGTAGTAGTGTCACCGGTCTTTGTATAGAGAAGTGGAGTCTTTGCAGTTCCGATATCTGACATATTAGCATTCTTTTTTTCTCCGATTGCGAGATTGATCTTTTGCATAGTCGTGCGCTTGAGACCGAGCTGGTAACCGTTAAACTTCTTAGACTTTGGAGTGAGAAGTGGATCTTGCTCGAGGATCGCAAGGACAGCATTTGTCTTTTTGAGAATTTCTGCCTGATTGAGGTGGTTATTTTTACCAAGCGGAATACGAACGGTTTTGCCTTCTACAAGTGGGAATTCTTTAAATGATGAGTCGAATGACTTAGTCATCTTGTCTGTTCCTGTTCGATCCTTTGTGAGAGAGTTGAGAGTTACAAAGAGATCGTCACCGATAATCTTAAAACTTACGTCTGCCTTGACGGTTGCAGAGATATTTTCTGCTGAGTAGGTCATTGCATTTGTTTTTTCATCGTAGTCAGCATAGTTATCTTCCTTGATATCAACATTGGCCGTTGCTACAAAATGAAGCTCCTGATTCCCAGTCATAACTGAGAGAATATTGACGTATTTCTCGAGATTGAGCTTCACTTTACCGCTCGATCCAGAGCCAGTGTATTCAAAATTAAAATTGAGATCACCAGATTCTTTGATGTCACCCTGTGAATAGTAATTCACTGCCTGGCGAATGATGCCAACGAGATCCTTCTGCATAGAGAGAATATCAGACTCGATATCCAAAACAGGAATTGCCTGTGAGTTCTGAGTGCTGATTGGGGCAACCGATGTCACCATCATGTCAGCCGCGTGAGTCGAATTTGATGTTACGAGTGCGAACACTCCAATCGAAATCGCCGAGAGAATTTTCTTCATAGAAAGGAATAGGATTAAACCTGGTTAGAATAGTGGAATTTACAGCGTCCGTCAACCTGATTAGAAATTGAGGCTTTGAGCCGCATTGAGCTGATTGTCTGTACCTTGTTTAAAGGCGGTCTGATCGAGAATGACTTCCACATCTGGTTTGATACCGATGTGATTGATACCGATAGAGGTCTTGCCGGTATACCACTTTGCTGTTGTGTATTTTACACTTGATCCGTCTCCGTAGGGGATGTAGCTCTGAACTGAGCCCTTTCCATATGATTTTTCTCCGACGAGACGAGTCTGGTCTGAGAGGTAGTCCTTGATGGTTCCAGCCATGATCTCTGCAGCTGAGGCAGTACCCGAATTAATAAGGATGACGATTTTTACATTTTTAAGTGCGTCAGTATTGCCAGTTGAGAGGAAGGGTTCGTTTACGCCATTTCCAACAACGTTGACCTTTGACATTCCTTTTGGTACGAAGAAATTGAGCATATTTGCGACTTCATCTACGTCGCCTCCTGGATTATTGCGAAGATCGAGAATGAGTTTAGAAGTATTGTCTGCAACTACCTTACTTACCGCTCCTGAGAATGCATCGGATACTCCTGCTCCGTATGAAGTCACTTGAATATATGAAGTATTCTGGTCGATCTTTTTGTAATTTACGAGGTCAACATGGATCTTTTTACGCTCGATTTCAAATGTTAGGTCATTGCTATTCCGTTCGATAATGATGGTTACCTTTGTGCCGGCTGGACCCTTAATCTTGGCAGTAGCATCCTGGAGTGTCATATCTTTGGTGATTTCTACTCCGTCGATCTTTTTGATACGATCGCCACCCTTAATTCCGGCAGCTTCGGCTGGACTTCCAACGAGTGGGGAAGTCACCATCACAATTCCTGGTTGTGGCATCTCAACGTAGGCACCGATTCCTTCGAAGTCACCATTGAGATCCTGAGTGAATTCCTTCGCTTTTTCTGGTGGGAAGTAGGTTGTGTACTTGTCGCCAGTTGCTTCAGTCATACCCATCATTGCACCTTCGAGCAGCTTTTTGCTATCGAAGTTTGCCTTGTCTGCATGCTCGGTGAGGAGTCGTGTATAGACGTCATTAAGGATGACAAAATTTGGTGCACTCTCGATTGCTGGAGCTGTATTATTATCATCATTGCCAGAAGCTTCGAGATACCCCTGCGCGTAGGCTACAAGGTCCTTGTTGCGCATGATTTTTTTCTCGACGATATCAAATTTATGACCATTGACGAGGATTTCCCCATTCACTTTTTTACCGTACATCTGCTGGATGAGCTGCACGAGTTTGCGCTCGGTGGCTACTCCTGAGAGATCGAGCAGGATTCCATTATTAGGAATGAGATCGAGGTAGACCGCCTTTTGATATGCGCGATAGAGACGTGTACCTTTTTGGAGTTTGTCAGTTGTAAGCGCGATAAACTGGTAGGTCGAAGGAATGCCTTCGCCTTCGGCTGCCACATCAACTACGCTCATAAAGAGCTCTTCGTTGCTGATGATTTTTTCTTGTGGTCGAGCCAACAAGCTCTTTACGATGTCAGTTTTTTCGGGTTGTGGTGCCGCATAGACAAATGCGTTGCTTCCAAATGCAAAGACGATGACAAAGAAGAGGGAGACGAGTTTTTTCATTATTGATTGGTTGAAGGAATTGGTGTGTTTGTTTCACTATTTGTCTTGTCGCCGAGCGATCGGTTACCAAAGTCGACTTTACCAAACAGAGTAGCGACTCCAAATCCCATCATCGCACAGGCGATGAGGCAGAGTGCGACTATGGTGCCACCTCGTCCGATATAGTGTTCAGCCCATCCCCATGAGCCTGTCCACTCATGGATGATCTTGCGATATTTGAGGATGCCTACGCCTCCGGCAAATAAAAGCAGGCCGTAAAAGATATTGTAAAACATGCTGTGGATTATAGTGGAAGGCCCTTCTTTTCTCAAGGTGATGTTGAAATTTGACGAAATGGGCGATTTCGTGATACTATCGCGCAATAAAGCTCGGTTTCCTCCTTCTTGCCCAATGAAGCTCCTACAGCCAACGCAAAAAGATTTTGCAGAACTCTTTGTAGATTTTTCACTCGAATTCGAAGAATTCATAAATGGTGAAATGAGCCGCCTTCTCGACCTCGGGCGCTGAAGTGAAAAATGACTCAAGCTCCACTTCGTTGGTGACTTCCTCGTTAAGCATAAAATCAGCAGGGCATTCGCCGCTGAATTCCTTGCGCAGTACGAATCCCGTGTCAGTCGCGAACAAGCCCCAAGTCTCAGCGCACTCCTAGTTGAAGAGAATGCTGAAGTCGTTTCCAATCTTCTTAACGAAACATCTGCTGCTGATATTGCAGCACTGGAGAAAGCTATGGATATATTGGTGCCATCAGCGACTATTGATGATGAAAATTGGAAGATTGTTAAGAGTCTCGATGCTCTTGAGCATGAGCACTTTGATGTATTTGAAAAAATGACTACTGACGAAAATTGAAAGATCATTAATAGTCTTGATGCTCTCGAAAGTGGACATCCTGAGATATTTGGCTGAATGGCTGATAATGGGCCATCCATGTTTAATGGTTATTCGATCGAATATGCACACTTTGTTTATGACTTCTTTACTTCTCTCGGCCGAAAAAACGACGTCCTAGAACTCTGACTCCTCCTCGGTCACGAAACAAAATAAGCTTGCCTTTTGGCAAGTTTTTTATATCATCCGCCCGTAAATCTTATTTTGGGAATTAGCCAAGTGGTAAGGCAGGGGACTCTGAATCCCCCACCGGGGGTTCGAAACCCTCATTCCCAACCAATGATTACCAATTCAAAAACCCCAGCTCATGCTGGGGTTTTTTGTGTCGTTGTCTTATTTTTTAACTTTGCTAGAATAACTCTGAGTATTCCTGACAATAAATTATCCACTAAGCATAAAATTTATGGCACACATTAATCCCTACATTAACTTCAACGGAAACGCCGAAGAAGCATTTATGTTTTATAAATCAGTATTTGGTGGAGAATTCACAAAGATCACTCGTTTTAAAGAGCTCTCCAGTCCTGAATTCCAAATACCAGAAAATGAGGCAAATAAAATAATGTACATCGCCTTGCCCATTGGTAGCAACATCTTAATCGCTAATGATGTCCCAGAAAGCATGGGGCGAGTCAATGAAAACGAAAACAGATCTAAAATCGCAATAACCGCAGAGAGCAAAGAAGAAGCAGACAGATTATTTAACGGACTTTCGGCAGGCGGGGAAATTGAATGTCCTATAGAAGACAGTCCTTGGGGTAATTATTTTGGAATGTTTCGGGACAAATTTGGTATTGAGTGGACGGTGGAGTTTACTGAGATATAGTCGTGTGAGAAAATACAAAAGCATCATCTCGGAGAGGAGATGATGCTTTTGTATGACTACAGTGTATTTAAAAAATTCTGATCTCATCTCTGTAGATAGATCACAAGAAATGCTTGTAACCAGTTATTCGACTTTCAAAGCTTTGCCATTACTTTATCTATTTCCTCATCTGTTTTTGCAAAAAATCATTCTTTATCGTCCCCGTGTATTCCCGCGTATTCGAGTAAGTATATGTCGGCTCATATAAAAGAGATGAACGTTCAGTATCGAAAAAATCCTCTTTTTTCTAAGACTTCTCTTGGTCGAAAAGCTCAGAGACTCTGAATAATGTCTTTAATTATTGCTCTCTTCGTAGGACGAGGAGTCTTAACTTTTTTATTGATGTGTTCACTTGACGTTATGAGCGATTTATCAATTTTTGCTTGTGTAGTCTGACGAAGATTGTCGGAGTGCTGCTGTGCCTTTTCTGCGTAAAGAGCCCTCTGTTCTTCTATGGCTTTATTTAGATGATTATCTAATCTTGTTGGGAGTGCTCGTAAAGCTCCCTCATCCTTTATAATAGAAAGCAAGATATCCATTTTGTATGCCAATTCATCGCTCAGTGTAGTGTCGTTTGTGCCATGGTCTTTTCGAGTATTAGGAACCAAGTCTATCAATGCGACATCATCGAGTGATTTGATAAATGAGTAGCACAGAACAATAAAAAGTTCCGCACTACACTTTTCTGGCGCCTTAATAAATTGGCCGTTTTTCCAAACTGCTGTTTTTCTCGCTATTTCAAAATTATGAAGATCGCGTATCTGAAATGTTGGAAAATGCTTCTTGAGAATAACTATCCTTTGAGTATCGAATCCAACTTTCCTCAGTGTGACCTCAAATAACTGCTCGTTGAAAGTATTCTTTTCTTCTACAGGCTCTACGGCTAGAGTAGGGGGTTCGACTCTTTGCTCAACAGCTTTAGTTTTAATAGGTGGTAAGTGCGGACTATTTTGGCTTACCAGCAAGCGAGCCCTCTCATAGTCTTTTTTGCTCTTTTCTGTCCAGCGTTGGAGTCCAACTATATGTCCATTTTTTTCTAGGTGCGTGCGCCTATCAATTTCGGATGTCAGTACAGAAGCACATATAAGTAATGTTCTCATTAGCGTAATGCTTGCACTAGCTGGTAGATTCGGAAGAATTGTATTGACTGTTTTAATGAGTGTAGCGTCAGAGATACTCATGCAGCTCTCCTTTAACCAAACAATATACGCAATACTGAGTCGTGCGCCATACTGTCAGGGTTTCCGTATGATATCCACGAATAGATTCGCAGTAAAGAGTTCTCAGCGCGCTTCAATTTCTTCAACCTCACTTCTGAGTCTCGTGATACCTATTCTGTTTTTCGCGAAGAACTTCAATCACTCTATGTCTCTATCATTGAATGCCTTTCACTGTAGATATTCATAAGTTTCTGCAGGGATACCCATCATCTCTGATTTTGCTAGCACTTCCGCGATCTTTAGCCCTGTTTCTTTGGCTATCAGACGGGAGAATCACTCGTCTGTGATCCGAATTACTTTTTCGAATAAGTCGAGAAAGAGCGGCAAGTCATGACTTGCTTCTATGCTTTCATACTTCTCGTCTCTGTTCGTGTATGGTTCCACAAAAAAAGCAGCTTTATGGCCGTCCAGTTTTTCGCTAGGAATGCACAGCAGCTTTGCTAAGACCCTCTGTTTTTGTGGTCAGGTCATGCAGTCTCGGTAGGCTTCCATGCCAAACATATAGCGCAAAAGACTGATATTATCAGACCCCTGAGCTGTAACTAATCGAACTATAGCAATTCGCTTTTTCTCTTCTGAAAGTTCTCTATATGTTGAGTAAAGCTCTGATAGAACGAATTTTTTCCACGGTTCAGTAAATCAAAGTTCCTCACTCAACCCATCTAAATGAGAAGTAGAGACTGATTCTGTAGACAATTTTTGGAGCATGCTTCTGAAAAAAGTAAAAGGTTTATAACTTTTATATATAAAGTGTCAATTTTTTGGTCAGCCGAGTGGCCTATTAAGTTAAAAACATCCTTACCCCACCAACCCTCTATAATACTCCACCATATTCACAAAATTTTGCACTGAGCTTCTTCCGTCTCCGTTGCGGGCGCTTGCGAAGAGGATATTAATGAGGCTCGGAAGTTCGTATGGATAGAAGCGCGCCTCTCGTCATGGAAGTAATTCGTCATCGAATCCCATGCGGACAAATACGAGCGCTTTATCGTCGTCAATAAAGGCCTGTTGTCGATCCTGATTTCAGGCTTTGATACTGTGATATATCTCGCTTAGCTCTCATTTGCGCGAGATCGGATAGTCGTGACCGATGAAGATATCTGCTATGTTGCGCTTGTGTCAGGACTCTCCAAAATTGCCCATCTTTTGCTCCATGGCCTGGTATTTCTGGATGGTTTTATCGAGTTCGAGAAGTACTTCTTGATATTGTCCTACTTGCTCAGCATATTTGAGGAGGATACTTAAAAATGCACACTCTGTTCCGTTGCGGGCTCAAAAATGTACGACGTCGGTTTCTTCGATAATGGGGCGTACTGAGGAATAATATTCGTAGGGAGAGAGCGTGATATATGGGGTGATATCTGTTTGAGTGATTACAAAATCTCCATGAAAATTGCCACCGATAACCGTTTGGATTCTCGAGTTATCCGGCCGTCGCATAATATATTTTTGGTCGCTCGGAGTTGGATCTTTGGTATTTTTAAGAAGTACACCGAGACTTGCGACAAAATCCAATGGATGATGAAAACCTTGTTTGTCTCAGAGCGTCCAGAGTTCATCCGGATTGGTGATAATCTGAGATGTGATCATACCAGTAAAGAGCATCACTGCATCTGGGGATGCCTGAGTCATCGGCGTATCATCCGGTCTCTGAATGGACCAAAACGCCTTTCGTCATGACAAAATATCATCCGTAATCTTTTTAAAATGCTCACATGTTTTAGGATGCTGTAATTCGAATGCTTTATAGAAGTCATAGCGCTCATTGACTCGATTTCTGTGATCGAGATTTTCGGGACTGCGATACTCAGGAAGTGAACCCTTGTATGCCTCGATAGCGTCTCAAAAGTTTTCTAGGAGATGCTTTTCGACTTCTGGATGCAGCGAATATTGAGTTTCCATGATGCATGTAATAAGTTTTTACTCTGCGATCTCCAAACAGTTTTTCTTCCAAGATTTGAGCGTTTTGTTCATTTGTTCAACATTTGCGAGGGATGCCTCTCTGAACTTTTCTATTCGCTCGATCGCTCTTTGACCACAGGCGAGAGCTTCTGCAAAAAGCGCTTGTTTCTCAGAATCATTCTCTAGCTTCATTTGCTTGGTTCTTTTAAAGAGGAGTGCATAGGCTTCGTGCACTGGAAAATATTCTCATTGCAGCCCATAAAAGAAGTAGTCTTCGACTTGGTGGCTTGTAAAATGTTCGGTGGGAGCAAGGGCATGAATAGTCTGCATGGAGGCACGACCGATAATCGCAAAGTCTTTTGTCTTCTCTGACCATTGATGCATCCAATATCCGAATTCTGTCTGCCAAAAATCCGTGTCCTGTAATCAGAGAAGCCGGACAATACGGAGCATTGCCGTATAGTTGTGCTCGTTTCCTGTCGTTTTGCGTGGATTATAATCTTTGAGCCATGTAAGGCATGCAGCTTGGGATTGTGTTTTGTAGTGTTCGAGGAGTTCTCGATTTTGCATCCAAGATTCGGGGAAATATTGTGGATCTTGGATGGTTGCAATGATCGTCGCGATACCATCAAATCACAGATCTCGCCAGTCTTTACCTATTGGCTCGAGGGTGAGATTGAGCGCCGCAAAGATATTTTGGATAAAAGCAGACACCTCGTCAGGTGGCGTATCTTTAAAATGCTTGAGAATAATTTCCTCACCCTGATCGGCGTATTTGTTTATAAGGAAATACAAAATAGCCCTTGGTGCGAGTATCGACATTGCTTCTTTTACCTTCTCAAGCGCATTTTGCACCGCTGCGCTGGTTGAGGTGCCACTCTCTACTCCATCTTGTTTCTCGCCATTTGGCTCTGCGGTAGGAAGATCTGGCTTAAGTGGAGGCATGGAGCAAAATAATTCTGTGTATATTAGGTAAACAGAATAGTATGTCAAATGAGCAAAGATGCCTGATCTGAAGAACTTCTATGTATTAGAGAGACTTCATAAGATCTAGCTTCATTTTTCAGTTTGTATATTTGAGAATATCTTTTGTACGTTTTGGGTACCAGCCTCAGAATATCTGATCTTTCACAATGAGTTTTCCATAGCTTCTGAGAATATTTTTACCATTGATAAATAGTCTGTAATCACTGACCGTATCACTTGAAAATCGATAAAGTTCGTCCAGTAAAAAATACTTTTTATGTGCATCAAATAGACTCGATTCTCCAGGTCTTAGATGCCAAAGGGGTAATTTTGTTGAGCGCAAGTTCTTTATTTTTATGTACTTAGGGAATCAAAATTCGTAGACCGAATGAAATGTTTTTTCTGGCGTAATTGGGGCTAAGTGAGATATATTTCAGGATGGATCCATAGCTATTTCGACGCCTCAAATATATGGATGGAAATAACATCATGGCCCGTATGGTTTCCTCTCTTTTATAAAAAGATTACAGATCTTACAAACGGGGATCAGATTGTATACACTTCTCGCAAATGCAGGGAATTGTGCCTTGGGTAAAAAATGGTCTAGCTCAAATGAAAAACATTCAGCATTAGAGTTTTCTACGCGACTTGCACGTTTAATAAATCATATTTTCCCACAGTAAGGGCAGACAAGCATCTTTTCAAAAAGCAACTCTCGGAAACGTGTCTGCTCGATTTCATGAAGCGTGCCTTTTTTCATAAAAAAGAGTGATTTTCTGCCCCCATATTCAGCAATTCTTTTATTGTAGAGATCTTTTTTTCAGACTGGGATCGTTCATTTTTTCCCTAAAGAAATCTTCCCCCAATTTTTTTCAAGACAATGAAGATCATCCGCCTGGCCCGTGAGTGCTTTTGAATTTCCATCAAGCACCTCTGTATATATATCAAACTTAATCATGGGATCTTGAGTGATTGCTTATCTTTTTGAGTACGAGATATTCAAATAACCTGCCATCGCCAACGAGTGATTGGATATCTATTTCATCTGATCTCGTAAGTTTACCTTCTATCGCAGCATTGATTATTTCTTCTCATAATCGTCCATATTGAGACTCCATGAAAAATGCGCAGCGTGTGATTTCTGGGATATTTCAAAGAAAAGTATTGGCAATTTCTACACCAGATTCTTCTACTATTTCGTCGAATGTTTTTACAGTGGTAAATCAAGCTAACTGGCTCGTCTCTTTTTTTCTCTCCAGAAAGAGGACACTTTCTTTTGATATGTCTGAGATCAGGAGTGGTGAATGTGTTGCAAAATAGAGAGAAATTTTTCATTCATATGCACCAATGAGGGAATACATTCCCTTAAGCAGAAAATACAAGAAACTTCTCTGCCATTCAAGATGCAATGATGACTCAGGCTCATCTATAAGAATTAAAGTGTCATGTGCATTATTAAATTGAACATCTTTAAAAAATGAATTTAGCTTCAAGAGCGTGTGTATCATTTGTCTTTCTCCGGTAGAAAAATGAGCCATTCCACCGTGGGGCAATCCATTTGATGTAACTGAGATATCAATTCCTATGAGAAAATGTTCTTGAATCTCACTTTCGCTAATACGTGCAGGGAGTGAATTAATAAACTGATCGTAGTCGTATTCAAAGTATTCGTAATAGTTATTTCCTTCGTCTCAAATTTTGAGTTTATTATCAATTAAAGAAGAAATAAGGTCAAAAGACCTCGATCGAAAGCTTAAAATTAAAACCATACTTTTTGAGAGTTTCTCCGAGGTTTCTTATTCAGTCGCCTCTTTCTTGTAGTGCACTTATAAAACGCTTAGTTTCTGAATTATCATCATCTAAAAATTGTCCGAGTAATGATCCTCTCGAAATTTTAAAATCATTTTCTTTAATCCATCTTCGAGATTCTATAAAATTATTCAGCAAATTTCTGCCATAGTTTTCATAAAATTCTGTGTATTCATCATATATATTTGAGTCACTTCGACTTACCCAGCTCAGATAAAAAAACCAAAGATAATGCATATATATGTGGAACTCTCGTTGCTTCTCATGTCCAAATATATGATCTCGAATAAAGTTAAAAATATAAAAATCTGCCGTAAATATTTCGGTGTTTTTACGTGGTTTTGCGTTTCAATAATCAAGGCCTGCACCCTCTCAGAGATAAACAGTAAGTGCTTGAATAATTCGTAGAATTTCTTTCTTGGACTTTAATGATTTTGATTCTGGCGTGTGCGTCTTGAGTTTAATGATTCTTCTCACGTCCGAGCGCTGTTCTGCAAGTGAAAGAGTTTCAATAAGAATAGAATTTCTAAAAAACTCGAAATCTTGCTGTGTACGGAGAATATCCTCCATGCTTTCCTTGGGCATGTAGTGCCCCATATTGAGCAGATTTATAGTCTTTTGTTTCTTTTGTTTTTTTGATTCGAGGAGAGAAAAATCAGTAATAAGAAAAATATTTGGATCCAATTCTTCTGCGTCGAACATATATGCACGGCAGGAATCTGGAATCTTCAATCCTGGCACCTCTAAAGTTTCTTTTATGTTCCAGGTAAGAAAGAGATCAAGAATTTCGAGCAGCGTGCTTTTTCCTGTTCAGTTATTTCCGATTATTGCTCTGATTTCAAGTGGGTGTACTGACTCGAAAAGATCCTGTATTAAACCTATATAAGGAGTAGTTTTTTCTCAAAAAGAAAATTCATCCTGATTAAGTCGGACAAATGTACCAGCCTCAAATCGTTTGTAGTTTTTTGAAAAGAAAATTCCAACAATTTTACCCATGATATACGAGGATTTATTCTAAGAATATACTTAATTAACTCACCGTTCTTAATTATCAGTTGTCACATCCACTACTTCTGCGTAGAGCTCTGTCCAGTAGTTTTGGCGCATACGAAATTTGGATCCATGGTTGTGACCAGTGCGAGCATCGAAGTCCACGAGGATTCTTCCAGATTTGAGTCATTCAAAGAATCCTTCGAGATTCAGACCAGAGCACATCAAGATTCGCTCATATCGAAAGTATTCTTCACCTGCTTCCTTTTTTGTGTCGGCTACTACATAAAAGCAATTTCAAAGCTTTGTTCCGACTTTGATAGTGATATCTTCAAAACTCCAATATGGAGCGGGATTGAGATCTCAGAGTCCGATTCGAGACTCAACAGATGAGCGCCATTCGGCATGATCTTCGCTGATTTTTGAGGCATCGAACACAATGGATACTCTCTGATTTTCTTTGTCTATTTGGACTTTAAAGCCTCGATCACTATGAGCATTTGAGTGAATTGTCTGGCGAAAACTCATCTCGCTAGCAGGATATTTGAGACCAGCTTGTTTGTGTGACCATCCATAATGTGGCAGAAATATCTGGGGCACAAATTTATGAGTTGCAGGTGATGGCTCTTTGTGCAAGAGTGTTATGAGTGATGTCGTGTTCTTGCGTTGTGACTTAAGTTCCCATTTTCCAGCGTCCGGAAGGGGGAGATTATTTTCTTTGATTCAGAGCAAATTTTCGAGCATATTTCATGGTGCTCAATGATTATCACCACGCCTGTTTTTAATCCATCCTTGGGCGATAATTTCTCGCAGTGCTTTGATGAGCGACTCATTTGTATAGACCTTTGACATGGACGAAAATTACGATTTTTTGGTATTCTTGAGCCTTTCATTAGCCATCTTGCAGTATTCTGGCGAGATCTCTATACCAAGATAGTTGCGACCGAGATCTCTAGCCGCGAGCGCAGTGGTACCGGATCCTATAAAGGGATCGAGGACGATCTTCGCATCGGTGGATCCGATAATTCTCTCGATGAGAGCTACGGGGAATGGTGCTGGATGGGGATTGTTCATCTCTTGAGTGAATTCCCATACATCGCCGAAAGCATTGGCCTTGGCCGCGAGTTTAAAGTTAGGTTTTGCAATGAGATAGATTACTTCAAAGGTCGGTAAAAAATATCAGGGATTAAAATTAATTCCGCCTTTTCGCTTCCAAATGATGATTTGTCTGACTGGGAAACCAGCGACGATATCGCTTCTATCTTGGAGAAGTCCAGCCTGGACGCGCCATTTGTGATTATAAAATATTGCTCCATCATCTTTGATGACACGCATGCATTCAGAGAGACAAGCTCGTTGCCATGCGACATATTCGTCATGTGGCATCGAATCCGAGTGATGCGAATATCCTTTTTGAAGTGAAGCATTTTCCCATTTTCATCCGCGCCCATCCTTCATACCATTACCAGTAGAATTTTTGAGATTGTAGGGTGGACTGGTTACGACAATATCAGCAAAGTTATCCGGAATATCCCGCATGACTTCCAAAATATCTCAGCATATAATCTCGTTTAGCTCCATACTGGTGTGTTTTAATTACAAAATTCCAATGTGCTTCCGAGCGCTTTTCGCATTGGAATCGTCATCTTTTGAATGCTCACCATTGTAGGCAGAGGCTCCAAATAGTCTAAAAGAATTGGGAATTGCCCCAGCAAAAATCCTTCCAGATTTGGAAGGATTTTTGTTTGTGGGTGATTAGCGGAATTCGTTCATGGTGTCACTGTCTTTTACATCGGCACATTTCCACTCACCGAAGGTGATTTTTTTGTCAGTGTCGGTGAGTCCGGTGTAGGTGCAAATTCTACCTTGTTCCCCAGTACAATAAGCATTGAAGACAGTCTGAGAATTCCCATATACGTCACGGAATTGAGCCCCACATCGAACTTCTTTGAACGGATTAAGGGCTATCTATAGTAAATTTAACTTTTAAAAAATCAACAAAAACACTTCCACTTCAATTTAAGTGCAAATTCATTTTTGCGTTTTATTGGAAATCAATAGCAGGCCAGTTCCTTCCATGCAATTCAATTTCAAGAATCTTTTTTGATGACTCCTCCTGATCATAGGAGAAATCTAAAATTATTTCATCTTCAAAATCATCGGTAAACAGTGCAATAAGCCCATCGTCATGAACATCAAATGGAAAATCAAAATTAAAGTCCAGAATCGAGCTAACTTTAAACAAACCACAACTGTCACTTAATGGCGTCCAAACATAAATTTGTGATGAGTTACCTTCGTGCAAATCAGTGATGAATTTTTCAAATTGCACACTTCCTTTTTCATCAAAATTAATATGAAATTTTCGGGACCCTTTATCAATAATAGACGCAGATTTCGCACGAATACTTTCCGTTTCGTTTAAAGAAATCAATTCATATTCCTGTGGGCGCTTCCCACAAAATATTTCCAGTTCATCAAGATAAGCATTTATATGCTTCTTGTAGGATAGCTTTGTGTACAATTCGTTCATAATTTTCGCTTTCTGACAAAACAAATAAACCTTCTAAACTATTTTTAGTTTTATTCTATCGGCTTAATATTATCTTCAAATATATGGTCTAAAGACTATTTTTTCTTTTTACCTGAGTCCGCATAGACAACCTTTGACTTGCCTCTAGTTAATTGTGGTCGACCGTACGTCGACTTCCTTACTTCGCCGGTATCTTTGTTAGTTTTGATCTTTCCTGCTTCCCAATGTTTTTGTTCTGGTACAAATGATCTGATTATTCGTATTAAATCCTTGTATGGACTCTCCTGTTTTACAAGACTGTGTAAGGCCTGTAGCTTTCTTGACGACTCCATCGGTGCTGTCCGTTGGATTCTCCAGAATACGGGCGAGATAGGCAGTAATTTTGGTCGAACTCAATGGCATAATCTTGCCAGCAGCGAAGGCCATTCCTCCTAGGAAGGCAAATATTCAAAAACTGATAATAAAAATGCGAAGTCAGCGCATACGAATGTGCGTAAAAAAATAAGAAATTTTAGGAGGAAAGCACGAACTTATTCATTCTGCTTTTCATAGAGAGCGAGGCCGGCTTTGATCGCAAAATAGGAGATGGATTTGTGACCAGCAGCTTCGAGCTTATCTTTGATGGGCTTGAGTTTGTCGGTTCATTCAGGGAAGTGCGCGATGATTGTCTTGGTGATTTCTTTCAAATCAGAGCTCTTGACGAGTGAGAGGAGCTCGGCTTCTGTGAGACTTTCATCCTCGAAGAGTTTGATGATGTGGCCTTCGATCGTGATGGTCGACATATCGCGTTCGTCCGCAATATCTTGGATGTCCATACCGGATCTCAGGAGTTTGAGCGTCTCTAAAAATGTATTGCCGGATTCGGATTTTGAAGTTTTTTCTTTCTTGGGTTTAGAAGAGGTCTTGGCTTTTTTAAAAACATCTCACTTTGTCTTCATAGCAACGCTCGATTGAAGAGCGAGCTCATCGGCTTTGAGGATGTCTTCACGGCGGATAGAAAATCTGCCTTTTGAGGTACAACCGAGAACAGGATAGAGCCCCGCGGCTTTGGCGAGGTAGCCATTTTGGAGAAGCGCCTCGATGACGGCGAGTACGAGGGTGAGGGAATATTCTCAGAGAACCCCATAGTTCTCGTCTTCGTCCATATTGCGAGCAGTGATCTTGGCGTCAGAATTCCCGAGCAAAAAATCGGCGATGAGCTTGCCACCAAATTTGCCATCGTATTTTTCGATTGCGTCGAGCACGATTTCAAATACTGAGAGATTGACCATCACCGCATCGGCACCGCTTAGGAATTTATCCTTCTCAATACAATAGTCGCAGGCACCACAATTTTCGCTGAGGGTGGCGAGGTCCTCGGTATCTCCAAAATATTCCAAGATAAAACGTTTGCGACAACTTGGAAAGAAGAGGAGTTTTTTAATCTGTTCGAGCTTAAAATTAGCTTCTTGTTCAAGAAGTTGCTGCTTGTCCCACTCGATTGGTAATTTGCTCGTCGGCATTTTTGGAAGGGCGAGCGTAATACCGCGCCCACGAAATCCTTCGTCAATTTCTCATTCAAATCCTTTGTCGACTATGCCATAGCGCTCAAAGAGTTTGAGGATGCTTGCGACTTGCATCGGGCTCTCGAGGCCGGCCTCTTTAGCCATAACGGCTTGGGTTTTGAGAATAGGCTCACCCTTTCATTGCCCCATTTCGAATCCCTCATACAGGCTGTCGTAGAGGGCAAAAATTGCTGTTTTGCTCGGATGGCTATTTTCGATGAAGAATTCTTGGATTTTGGTATCACCATAGCTTGCGAGTACGACGCCAAATGAATTTTTGCCATCGCGTCCGGCTCGGCCGACTTCTTGGTAGTAGTTTTCGATGCTGCCTGGGAGATTGTAGTGAATGACAAATCGTATATCTTTTTTGTCGATTCCCATACCGAAGGCATTGGTAGCAACGATGACTTTGTAGTCATCATTCATGAAGCTATTTTGTGTATTTTCGCGATTTCCGCTCTCCATGCCGCCAGTATACATACCGACAGCAACACCCTTGGAGAGTAAAAAGTCATAGACTTCACTCACCATTTTACGGCTTGAACAGTAGATGATTCCAGAGCCAGCAACCTTGTTTACGATCTCGAGTGTTTTCGTGAGTTTTTCGGATTTTGCGCTGATTTCACGTACGAGGATAATGATATTTTTGCGATCAAATCCCTTTGTAAAGACGTTGTACTTGGTGAGTCCGAGTCGACCGACAATATCCTCGCGCACCTTTTTAGTAGCTGTAGCTGTGAGTGCAATAGTTGGGAAATCCGAATGCTCCTTCAGGCGATTTAAAAAATCCTTGATCCGCATGTAGCTCGGACGGAAATCATGTCACCATTGGCTGACACAGTGAGCTTCGTCGATTGCAACGAGGGCAACTTTGATCTGACTTACGGCTCGCAAAAACGACTGCGAACCGAGACGCTCTGGGGCTATATACAAAAATTTAATCGGCGCTACGTCTTCCTCGTTGGTATAGCGGATTTCATCGAGGATTTCCTGCTGCTCAGCAGGTGAAATTGTCGAGTTAATAAGCTCAGCATGGACACCAAGACTATTGAGTTTGTCGACCTGATCTTTCATCAGCGAGATGAGTGGCGAGATCACAATAGCGACTCCTTCTCGCGCCATTCAGGGGAGTTGATAGGTGAGGGATTTGCCACCTCCGGTCGGCATAAAAACGAGTGTGTTGTTGCCAGAGACGACGCTCTGGATGACTTCTTGCTGTCCTTCTCGGAAAGATTCGAGTTTGAACGTATTTTTGAGAATATCTTCGAGTGGATGCATTACGTTCGAGTTGGGATTGGAATGAGACACAGTATAGTCACGAATTCGGAATTCGGCAGATGAGGTTTAAAAAACTGTCCGAGTATACCAGGAGATAGGAGAGCTGAGATTTTTTCGCAAAATTCTCCATGTATTTCTGCGAATAATGCCTTAATCTTTCCTTAATTTTGGCGAGTAGGATGGAGGTGTTAATTTTTAATTCTCCAATATGACACTTTTTCTGATTTCTTTTCTTTCAGGGGTGCTTACGGTCCTAGCGCCGTGCGTGCTTCCGCTCCTGCCGATTATCGTGGGCGGTTCGCTCCAGAGTGGCAAGGCTCGACCGTATCTTATCGCGATTTCGCTCATGATTTCGATCGTGGCATTTACGCTGCTTATTAAAGTGAGCACGATTCTCATCGGTATTCCTCCATCGTTTTTCCCATATTTTTCTGGGGCATTGGTTATTGGGCTTGGAATTATTACGGTTTTCCCAAATCTCTGGACCAAAATCGCGGAAGTTACTGGTTTTGAAAACAAGAGCCAACAAGGTCTCGAGAAATCATCCGAAAAAACGGGTGTCATTTGAGCAATCCTCACGGGATTAGCCCTCGGACCAGTGTTTTCGAGTTGTTCTCCGACATACTCACTCATCTTAGCAACGGTTTTACCCGTGAGTTTTGGCCTGGGAGTACTCTATCTCATTGCGTATTCATTCGGTCTTTGACTCGTACTCCTTCTCGTCTCTATTTTTGGGCAGAAACTCATTAAAAAACTCAAGTGGTCAGCTAATCCAAATGGATGGTTTCGTCGTGGACTTGGTGTCCTATTCATCCTCGTAGGACTTGCAATCATCACAGGTTTTGATAAACAAATCGAGTCAGGAAGCCTCTCTGCTGGACTCTTTGATATCACAAAAGTTGAGCAAAAAATCCTCGAAACTACAAAACCGAGTCGCACAAAAACGCCGAACACGATGACTCAAAATACGGCAGCAACTACCTCAGGAGGTATAGCATCAAAGCCACCATTTGAGCTCGCATATAGCGGAAATGATGCAGCTCCAGAGCTCACTGGACTGACAAATTGGATCAACTCAAAGCCACTGACGCTCGCGGATCTCAAATGAAAGGTCGTAATTATCGATTTTTGGACGTATTCGTGTATTAACTGTCAGCGAACTCTTCCATACCTCAAAGAATGGGACAAAAAATATCGTGATAAGGGGCTCGTGATTATCGGTGTTCATGCACCAGAATTTGCCTTCGAAAAAAATCCTGAAAATGTTGCAAAGGCCGTCAAAGATGCAGGGATCGCCTATCCAGTTGTACTCGATAATGATTACGCGACTTGGAATGCCTACGAAAATCAATACTGGCCAGCGAAGTATTTTATTGATCGAGATGGCAAACTGCGTCATTCGCATTTTGGAGAAGGGAATTACACAGAGAGCGAGAAGCTTATTCAATATCTTTTAGGCATTGAAGCGACATCGACTGTTGCGGATCCTTCGGTTACAAAAAACAGCGCACAGAGCCCAGAAACCTACCTTGGTTCATCACGTGCTAGGAGTGTTACGAATGCAAATTATGGGAATGGGTCCAAGGTATTTACGCTTGGTACTACCCTCCAGAGCAATGAAGTGAGTCTTGGCGGTGCATGGAATGTTCATAGCGAATATATCGAATGACAAAAGGGCTCCATCCTCAAAATGAAACTCAGCGCAAAAGATGCTTACCTCGTGATTTCTGGTGCCGAGCAGTGAAGCGTAAAGGTTTCCGTCTCTTCAAATATTGCTAATCTCTCGAGTGAAGTGCGAGATGGAATGCTTACTATTTCGGGTGACAAAATGTACCACATTGCGAGCTTTACTTCACCACAAAAAGATGTGGAAGTAACCCTCGAACTTCAGTCATCAATGTCATTCCACGCGTTTACGTTCGGTTCGTAATTGCTCTTAATCTTGCCTTAATCTTGGGAAGTATTCTTGGGTTGTGCGGTGCACGTTTAATTTCTCTCTTTTCCCTTATGAAATCTCTTGCTGTAATGAGCGCTGTGGCGGTTGTTTCACTCGCTTCTCTCTCACAGTCATATGCTATGAACACTATGACAGGTGCAATGATGAAGGACGATTCTGCCATGATGCACGATACTATGATGCAGAATGACGCAATGAAAAAGGATACTATGTCGACTGATACAATGATGAAGTCGGACACCATGATGAAAAGTGATGCCATGATGACTACGACAATGACTACAAAGATGACTGTCTTCTCGGTAGCAAAATCAAAGGGCTACAATTGGATGAAGGATCGAAATGCTCTTGCAAAGCTCGCAGGTATTACTAACTACCGCGGTACTGCAGCACAGAACATCAAGATCCGCACATACCTCCTCAAGGGAGCAGGTGCTGATGCAATGATGAAGAATGATTCAATGTCTCACTAATTAAAAAAATCCCACCCCTTTGCTCTTACAAGCTTAGGAGTGGGATTTTTTTAATGGATTTTTTCGTAGAAATTTAATGAGAGCAAACACAAGTATGACCAAAAGTGCGAAGAGTGCGATAATTGTCCCGATTTCACCAGAGAGATCGGAGATATTTTCCCATTGTTCGCTAAATATATAGCCAAGTGTGACAAAAAGTGATGCATATGCGACCTGCCCCAGGAGCGCATAAGTGAGAAATTTCCGATACGAAATATTGCCAAGTCCAGCCATGACATTGATGGGCGGACCCATGAGAGTAACCACAAATCTTGAATAAAAAATCATAGATCGGTAGTGCTTCTCGAGTCCAGCTTCAGTGCTCAGAAATCTCTCAGAAGTAAGTAACTTTGCCATTCCGATGTGCCTAAAAATACTCTTCCCATATCTGCGAGCTATCCAGTAGCCAAGAGTATCTCCAATGATACATCCAATTGTGCAATAAACTATAATCTGTCAGAGCCCAAAATATCCCTGTGCCGAAAGCGCTCCTGAGGCTACCGCGAGCGCTGTGATCGGAAATGGAAAACCAAAAGATGCCAGAAGTGCCACACTGAAGAGCATCAGCTGACCATAAATCAGTATGTATGAAAGAAAGAAATCTAGCATGCTATTTTACTGGATGATCAAATGAGATTCATCCAGAGAGTGTTGCCCCAGTGAGGGTTTTCGGGTGTTCTTGTAGATAGGTTCGGATCGAACTTTTGACGGATTCGATAAATAGAGAGGGGTCCATTTTTAGGGATTTCGCATATTTACCGATAGAGATATTTGGGAAATTTTTGTCTTCAATATGGAGAGAAGATTTGAGATATTCATCCGGTACTCCAAAAGCAAAACCGATATATTTGAACGTCATCCACGGGCCTATGTTGTCAGGACGCGTGAGTGGAGCCTGGCCCTGTGGCAGTCTCTCTAGTGGATTACGAAGTCGGTTATGACGATCAAAATTCCCAGAATTTACCGTACTTCGAATCTCTCTCGTGAGCAGTGCTGCGACTACGACCACCAAAATGACCAAAAGTATGACCCAGGAACGACTGGATCTGGAGCTCTCTACGATCGGTTGTATTTTTTTCATAGGATTATTTTGAAGATTGAGCATTTTCGAATTTTGCACGGAGTTTTGAGGATTTGTGTATGTCGGTCTTAAATCCTCCAATACGGACAATCTGTGTTTCTGGCAGATGGATTTCTAAGAATTTTGAGAGTCATTCAGTGAAACCGTGTTGGTCATAACCCAGACAGATAATCTGTGGTTTATAAGTATGCAGGCACTTGTAAGGATTATGTTCGTCGCCGATCTCAACGATATGCGCGATACTGAGATCTTCAACATCTTGTCGACGCTTGGATTCGGGATGGAAGGTGGGACGTCATTTGATCTTGAGAACATTTGCATCTGTTGCAATGATTGTGATCAGGCGATCACCTTGTTTTTTGGCTTCTGCAAGATAAAACGTATGCCCCTCATGCACGAGGTCAAATGTTCAAAAAGTAATGACGGTATTTTTAAGTGGCATACATAAAATCTAAAAACCTTCGAGACGTTCAATCTTGTATTCAATCTTGCGGGATTCTACGACTTCTCGGATCATACGTTCGTTTTTATTGAGGCTCGAGCTTCCTGATTTGAGCTCGAGGAAGACAATTTTTTTGAGTGAACCGGCAGAAAGTCCGTCGAAGACTATATAGTCTACTCACTTACCTACAAATACCATATCCCGAGCCGAAAATGGGAAATTTGGGAGAAATGGCAGAATTTTTTCGTAGACTTCTCAAAGAATCACGGACTTAGACCTCGTAATAGCATCTTGCCTCAGGTGCGAGGCGTGTCGACTACGAAGTATTCGTCCAAGTGCAAAACTCATAGCGAGGGCTATGATAAAAATTGCGATGATGAGGACGATTTCGGTGGTACTTAATTGTATCATTTGGTGTTTTGAGATTTGGATTTCAGTATATACTATCGACTCGCATAAATTCACCAACACTTCTATGATCCATGTTTTTGTTACCCATGATGCTCTGATCCGCGATGCCGCTATTGGGCATTTTGATCTCACAGAGAAAAAAGAAAATCCAGGGGTCTACCAAAAACAAGACCGTATTCTCATTTGGACCGAGTCTGCTCCTGAGACGCTTATCGAACGTGCGTTTAATGACTTTGCGGCTGGTCAGGTCTGGATTTTGAGTCCTGCAAATGCGGTTTCTACTGAGCACGAAGTAGGGGATATAGTCCTTCCAAACGTATTTCTTCCATATGATCAGGCGATCGAGTCAGCGAGTTTCACTAAAGAAAATCGGGATGCATTTATGACGGATCCGCTCTTCTTGTCGCACTATGACGAGCAGAATGATATCGATTTTGAGACATTTGGTCTCTCAATTGGTGGAATCACTGTAACTAAAGCTGATGGAATGGCTGAGGAGCTTCAGGAACAAGTCGATTTTGCATATAGCGCTGACTGTGTTGATCCGGTGACGTATCCAATGATTCTTGCTGCCAAGAAACTCGAGCGTTCCGAAGAAGTATATCCTGTCCTTGCTATGGTTCGACATGGTGCACAATCCGAAGAGAATGCCAAAATTTATGGACATCTCTTCCATGTGCTCGAATTCCTTCAATCTCCCATCTCTCAGGACGACACTCTTGAAGTTGATCTCGATGAGGTCTTTGATGAAAACGAAGAAGGCGGAATCGTCTAATATTCCAACAATAAAAGGCTGCAATTGCAGCCTTTTATTTATGCCAAGAGCTTCTTAAAGAATGGAATATGTTTGAGTCCTGCAGTTACAAGGTTTGCCACTAATAGGGCAAAGATATACCCCGAAGGAATAGGCCACACAAAGCTCGCAATAAGTGCAACGGCGAGAATAATCCCTGCGATAATCTGATGTGATTTAGCAACCGGCGCAGTTTTTGGTTCACAAGCCATTATTGCAAAGAAAAAATAGATCGTTCCATCAAGGAATAGGCCTGCGAGATTGCCATTTATGAGTGCATATATAGCCATAGGAATCAAAAATGCTCCTGCGTACCATTGTTTTTTTAAGCGAGTAACAATGAGCGCTCCAACGATCATTGATAGGAGAGTTCCTACTAATAATCGCATATCACCCAAAGTAATCGCATAATTTGATCCCCACCAAGAGGCGAGCAGTGTACCAAGAAGCCCAGTATATGATGCAACGGTCACTGCCATAATCGCACTGGCTGCAGGATTGAGAATCGGCATTCATTTATATCGCACAAAAGCCCGAAGCACGATCGAAGCAGCCATTACAAGTACTACTGGAAGTATCTCTGCAAAACTTGTTGCGGGCTCCAGTAAAAGAAGTATCACCATCGTTGATACAAAAGTATCCCGCATAAAAATGTCCCACTTAAGCTCTCTTTTCCATGCGAGATGCCCCAGTATCGCTATGGTAAAGAGTATCAAAGCCGAGAAGAGTGTCGGGAGAAGTGGGCGCGCAATGAGGCTTATTAAAAATGTTGCACTCAGCCCGTAAATCGCAATGGAATGAGGAGTAGGAAGAGAAAACTTCATAAAAAAATGGGTAATTATTTTACCCATCCTATCTTGTGTAGAGTCTTTTTCAATCTACCGTAAATAAATCTCATCCAGATTTAAACTTTCTTATAACAAAAGTCACAGCGCTCAGAACCATTGTAGAGCTTACGTTTCTCAAATCCCTCTTTTTTGGCGCGGTCAAGGAAGAGGTCCCAGCTCGTGATAATACCTCCAGCAAGCCCCTTGTTCGTCTTAAAAATCTTGGTGAGTGATTCGTAGAGTGGTACGAGATCCTGGTCATTGAGACGGAGTCCGTACGGAGGATTCGTTACGAGACACCCTGAGAGGGGAGTGTCTGTATAATCCTTCACCGAGCATGATCGAAATGTAATATCATTTGGAATACCGGCGCGTCGTGCATTCTCTTCGGCAATATCGACCATATCAGGATCGATATCCGAAGCTTCGATATGATAATCTCCTGTTGGATAGATTTTTGCCATGGCTTCTTGGACAGTATTTTGTTTGTGTGCTTTGTCGTACCAAGTCCAATCTTCAAAGGCAAATGATCGCTTAAGACCAGGTGCAATATTACGAGCAAGGAGTGCAGCCTCGATCGCAATCGTTCCAGAACCACAAAATGGATCAAGGAAATTCGATTTGTAGCGCCAATTGCTGATCATGATGAGTGCAGCAGCTAGAGTTTCTTTGATGGGTGCATCACCTGCTTCTCTGCGGTAGCCTCGCTTGTGGAGTGCTTCGCCTGAGCTATTGAGCAAGATAAGTGCGTGATTCTCGCGAATCATCACAAAAATATTGACGGCCGGAACGCTCTCAATTTCTGGAATTACCTCTCATTTTTTAAGTACGAGACTCTCAATAATTGCCTTTTTGGCAGTTCGTTGAATCGCGGGGATGCTCTCGAGTGTTGATTTAATAGAGATTGCATCAACGATAATTGGCGCATTTTTTGGGATCAATGATTTCCAATTGATGGACTTCATGAGTTCAAAAAGATCATCAAAAGACGTGCTTTTTCATTCGGTAAGCCGGAGATAAACGCGGTTAGCCGTACGAAGTCCAATATTGAGTTTGGCCAGACCTTCATCCGGAGTTTCGACCTGAATGAGGCGATCTTCGACTTTTGTTACCTTCATGCCCATTCGGCTGCATTCGTTTTTAACGAAGCTTTCGAGTCCAGGGGCGGTGGTGATGGCGAGGTGCATAGTTTGAAATCCCCCGATTGCTCGGGGGAAAGGGGTTAATTGAATTTTGGGAGATACTCGCGAGTATAGCGCTCTTCACATTCCTTAATAATCTTTGTGGCTTCCTCAACTCCGAAAAACCCATTTACCTTGCAAGTTCCAGGCTTCTTGAGATCTTTGTAGTGTTCCCAGTAGTACTGAGTTTCTTTTACCCAGTGATCTCCGAGTTGTTCGAAGCTCGTGATGTGATCCATACGCTTGTCATCAGCAATGACAGCAATAACCTTGTCATCAACTTCACCTCCATCATCAAATTTCATGATTCCGATGATGCGTGCTTCTACGAGGCAGCCAGGTACGAGGGGCTCAGTTACGCCTACGATTTCTACATCGAGAGGATCTCCGTCCTCGTCCCATGTGCAAGGAATTGCTCCGTATGCAAAAGGATATGCAAGCGAAGAATATCCCACACGGTCGAGCTTGAGTTGACCAGATTCGGTGATGATCTCGTACTTGTTGATCGTCATCGAGTTGAGCTCGATGATGCTATTGATGCGATTTTTTCCTTCATCCGCAAAAGCAGGAAGTACATGAAGCAAATTGAGCATGTGCTTGCTCGGAGCATGATCGATGTTAGCCATTCTATTCGAAAAATTATGAACTCAGGAATTGTATCGAAAATGGCATAAAAGCAAGGTTTCGAGAGAAGCTATGGTCGAGAGACTCGGATGAAGTCGATCGGATCATTCCAATAGTTAACGGCGGTCATATTCGCAGACTTTGATCCGAGATAGAGTTTTACAACATTCGTGAGTGGTCAACTTCCTCCGCTAGCGCTGACCACATTGGTAGCTATTCCAGGTCCGATAATCTCAAATTTTGTTTTGAGGTCAGCAGTGCTTCCATAGGTAATACGCATTGTATAAAGTGCACTTGGATTGATTCATTCTGGCATATCGAGATAGATCACTCATGATCCTCCAACAGTTTTGAGGGCAAATTTACCATTATGTGGATATTGGTAAATTGAGATTATTTGGCTTCCATTGCTCGCTTCTGCAGAGAGCAGATATCGTAGATAGTCACTATTCTTTTGAAGTCCGAGCCCGCGAATTCCGATCTCAATTACACTTCCAGAGGCATTCGTGATAAGCGGAATAAGCGATGCAGTATCATATGAGAGCGAAGAATCAGTTCCGTAATCATCAATATACACTCCTGTAAATGCCTGTCCATTTGTTGGACTCAGGCTCATGAGGCCATAATTTCGCCATACAAGATTATCATTGCTGGTACTAAAATGTAATCTCTCTTCAATGAGTTGTTTTCGGATTGTGAGTTGCTCAGTATTTGACCATTCGTATCCCCAAAGATCTGGATTTGTAGCAGTGTAGAACAAGGTTGAATTACACTCATTAAATGGCGTAGCGTAATTTACGCAATAACTCGAAGGCAGGATTGCTCCTTGAATATCTATGAATGGTACATAGGCTGAATACCCTCCTATGTAGTTCGCTGTAGGCTCGATGCTATTTGTGCCGCTTCCTGTGAGTTTCATTGTGAGATTAGCATCGAATTCTGCAGAAGCCAAGAGCTTCGTTCCGCCACACCTCGTATCTCATGGCTGACAGGCGGTTTGAGATACGGTTGCAGTTGCTAGGGTAATCTTTTTACCAAGATTTCACAGGCCAACGAGGGTTCCGTTTGCGGCGCTAATTCTGAGAATGTAGGCATTACTACAGACTGATCCGAGCTGATTATTTTTACAAAGAACAATCGAGAGATCGGTGCCAACGGGATTCGTTGGGAGTTCGAGTGTTTTTGATGAAACATTTGTGATGTCGGCTTCCACAATACCTCCGCTGAGTGATCCATTCGTGTCGATCTTGAGCGTACTTGCGCCAGTTTCCGAAAAATTGAGCGTGAGACTACTTCCACTTAGTGAATAGCTCGTGATCTTTGGAATATGATTCGCTATGCTTCGGTCGGTGACGTCGAGGACTTGATCTATTGAGGCCTTTTGTGTGTCGGAGACTTCAGTGGCAGCGCCATTATTCTGACTGACTGTCACAATTACTGGCTTTGTACCCTCAGCGACTTCTATAACACCGGATGACGCGGCTCAATTTCCAGTGACATTAATAGGGCTATTTGCTGTTGTACTGAGGGCAATTTTTCATTCGTAGAGTGTGAAACTTTGTGCACCAGAAATATTCGAAACTCCAAAGATCGTACCGCGCACGGCAGCGACAGTGCCCTGAGTTTCGACTTCAAAATCGCTGCGATTGCCATCGATTTCGCGGAGTTTTGGAGCCTTTGTCCAAATCTCTCAGCTCGCAAGAATAAGTCGTGCTCGTGTAAAGAGTCCATCATCGTCCTTCATTTTAAGTTCGCTGATTTTGAGGACTGAGTCGCTTGTAGGGTTACCAAGGGTGATTTCGGATCCGTCAGAAATCTTGATATTCGCGATACCGCCAGCGGCGACCTTAATTTCATCTCCTGCAACAATAGAAGCCGTGAGATCTTTGGTCGGAGTAATAGTTACTGCGCCTGTAAATGCGATAATTCTACCAATAAGCTCTTTGCCATATGGATTATAGGGAAGGAGATTAGTCTTGCCATCTTCTACAAATCCGCCTTGGTCATATGCCTTGACGAGAGAAGGAAGCACTGAGCCGTCAGAAGTTCCTCGGAGATATGTTGTATTTGCGCCATCACCCTTAATAACTGCAGCAAGATCATAGGACGGTTTTGTATCGTAATTGCGTCCATACGAGTAAAAACCTCCCGTACTTGGATCTTTTGGATGATCAGAAATAGCGTATTTTCAGAGAATATCTTCAGAAAATGAGCTCGAAACCCCATATGCACCACTGCTTGAGTGTGAATATGCGCCACTTGTGAGATAAAATGATCTATTGGCAGTTGGCTCAGGAAGTGTCTTTGTTTCGAGCATCATAGTATCGAGAGCTCCCTTGAGCGTATTGATATCCGCAATACGCTTTGAATTATTACGACTATCAGAAAAAGAAGCTGCTGCTACATAGGCAACAATAGAAAGTGCCCCAATAATTGATACTACTACAATAATCTCCACCAGTGAGAATCCAAAATTCCGTCGAGCGAAGGAAGGAAGATATATCATATATGAGGAAGGTTCTGATTTTGCTAGATTGTAGGAGACTTTATTCTCTGGGTCAAGTGCAAAAAGGAAACTGTTTTGGTGAAAGTTTTGACAAAGCCGGTATGCTTGGTAGGCTCTGGCCCATATGAAGAACCTTGTAATAGTAGAGTCCCCAACAAAGGGGAAGAAGATCGAATCATACCTTGGAAAAGACTTCACAGTGAAGGCTTCCATGGGTCATATTCGTGATCTAGAAAAGAAAAACCTCGGTATCGATATAGATAACGGTTTTAAACCGACCTATGTTATTTCCGAGGAAAAAAAGAAAACCGTTAACGAGCTCAAAAAACTCGCCAAACAGGCTGATAATGTCATCCTAGCGACCGACCCCGACCGCGAAGGAGAAGCGATTGCTTGGCATCTTTGTCAGGTTCTTGAGTTGGATCCTGCAAAAGCTCAGCGAGTGGTATATCACGAAATCACGAAGGATTCTATCGTGAAATCTTTCGCACAACCAGGCAAGATCGATATCGACCTCGTCAATGCGCAACAGTCACGACGTATCCTCGATCGACTCGTAGGTTTTAAGGTTTCACCGGTTCTTTGGCAGAAGATCAAGACTGGTCTTTCGGCAGGGCGCGTACAGTCTGTTGCAGTGAAACTCATTGTGGAGCGCGAACGTGAGATCAAGGCATTCGTCCCAGAAGAGTCTTGGCGTATCACGACTCAGGCAGAGTCTGCGGGGATCAAGTTCGATATCGAACTCGCAAAGCTCTCTGGAAAGGTTGCAAAGCTCAAAACCCGAGCCGACCTCGAGAAGCTCCTTGCAGCCCTTGGTGCGGATGTTTCGACTCTTGTATTTAAGGAGGGGAAGAAGGGAACACTCTCTACTGAGATCAAGCTCCCACTCGATTTCAAGCTCGAGAACGCTGAGAAGAAGGAATCCGTTCGAACTCCTGGTGCGCCATTCACAACTTCTACACTCCAACAGGAAGCTTCACGCAAGCTCGGTTACAGCCTCAATCAAACGATGAGCGTTGCTCAGAGTCTCTATCAGAATGGACATATCACCTACATGCGTACCGACTCGGTAAATCTCTCAGATCTCGCGATCGGAGCTGCAAAGGCGTTCATTGAGAAACAATTCGGTAAAGAATATTCACTTCCCGAAGGGCGAAAATTCAAGACGAAACAGGCAAATGCTCAGGAAGCCCACGAAGCGATCCGTCCAACTGATATGGACAAAACTCCAGACAGTATCGGACTCGAGTCGTCAGAACTTCGTCTCTACAAGCTCATCTGGGAACGTACCGTTGCTTCGCAGATGAAGGAAGCACTCGTTGAAACCACTACCTACCAGTTTGTTCCAGCACAGGCTGACAATGAACTTTGGGTATCAAAGGGTGAAGTCGTGAAATTCCCAGGATTTATGAAGCTCTACGTTGAAGGAAACGACGACGAAGAGGAGGTGGATTCAAAGGCACTTCCTGCTATTGCAGAAGGTGAAATCATCAAGACTCAGTTTATCCGTGGAGATCAGTCGTTTACCAGGCCGCCTGCACGATACACCGAAGCTGCGCTCGTTAAAAAACTCGAAGCCGACGAAATTGGTCGTCCTGCAACGTATGCACCAACGATTTCAACGATCGTAGAACGTGGATATGTAGAAAAGATCGAAAAGAAGCTTGCCCCAACAGATATCGCATTCACGGTCAATGACTTCCTCGAGGCCAATTTCCCTGACATGATGGACTATAAGTTCACAGCCAAAGTCGAACAAGAATTCGACCAGGTTGCACAAGGAAATCTCGAATGGGTGGTAATGCTCGAGCGATTTTATGGGAAATTCTCACAAGATCTCGAAAAAGTCATGGAAACCAAAGGAAAAGTACAAGAAAAGGTCGGTCGCAACTGTCCAAAATGTGAACAGGGTGAGCTCGTCTACAAATTTAGTAAGTCAGGTCGATTCATCGGATGTAATAAATATCCAGAATGTGACTTCATCGAAAACATCGTGAAGCCAGGCGAGAACGAATACATGGAAAAACTCAAGGCTGAATACGAAGGCAAAGAATGTCCTGCTGGAGGAACGATCGTTGTAAAAAATGGACGATTTGGCCCATTCCTCGCATCAAGCCTCTATCCTGAGGTTAAATGGATCGGGAAAGTCCCAGACCAAAAACTTGCTCCACTCGAAGAAAAATATGGTGGAGAAACCTGTGACAAATGTGGAGTTGGCATTATGCACGTCAAGAATTCTAAACGTGGCCCATTCCTCGCTTGTTCTGCCTATCCAGAATGTAAAAATGCGAAGAATCTTCCAAAGGATGCAAAAAATGGAGAAGAAGACAATCTTGAGCCTATGGGCTCGAATGGTATTGGTGGAGCAGAGCCTCCGCTTCCTCCTGATACGCAGGGAATGGAAGAATAAGAACATCTACATTGCGAATTGGCTATTCTTCGGAATAGCTTTTTTGTACCTGAAATCAACAAGGAGGAAACATATGAGGTATTAATTTTTCGTCCACCAATCCAGTGTGCACCTGAGAGACGTCTAGGGTGGCGGACTTCAAAATCAAACACCTCGCATATTTACTGGAAGCTTTTATGTGTGAGTTCAACAATCTCACCTTTATAAAACAGAAACACTCATTATTATACCCCCATGAAAAAAATTATTACCGGTCTTAAACCCACAGGGGCCCAGCTCCATATCGGAAATCTCGTTGGTGCTGAACTCCCTTTTGATAGACTTGCGCAGGGCAATGATGCTGCGATTTTTATTGCGGATCTCCATGCTCTCACAAGTGTGAAGGATGGTGCGAAGCTTCGAGCTCAGACTATGGAGCTTGCACTTACGTACCTTGCGGTACACGGACCAGATACGGATATCACGATTTTTAAGCAGTCAGACATCCATGCGATCCCAAAGCTCAACTGGATTCTTGCTAATGTCACACCGCTTTCACTCATGCTTCGAGCGCACAGCTTTAAGGATGCGGAAGCCAAAAACTCAGATATCAATATGGGAGTATTCAACTACCCAATTCTGATGGCGGCGGATATTATTGGTTACGATATTGATGTGGTACCAGTAGGACAGGATCAGCGTCAACATCTCGAGATGACGCGTGATATTGCTCGTGCTTTTAATAAGGCTTACGGCGAAGATATTTTTGTAATTCCACAAGAATATATCGAAGAAAGTGTAGCGACCATTCCAGGGATTGATGGACGCAAGATGAGCAAGAGTTACGATAATTTTATCGGAGTATTCGACGACGAGAAAACCATGAAGAAAAAAGTGATGGCCATCGTCACGGATTCAAAGGGCGTGGATGAAGCAAAAGATCCAGAAACCTGTAATATTTTTGCACTCGTCAAGGTCTTTGCTGATCCGATTCGGACTGCAGAAATCCGTGCAAAATACCTTGCAGGAGGCTATGGTTATGGACATGCGAAGCTCGAACTTCTCGAGATTCTTATCGATTTCCTCAGGCCTATTCACGAAGCCCGTGCGAAACTCGAAAATAATCTCGATTTTGTAGAAAAGCGTCTTGTTGAAGGTGCACTCAAAATGAATGCACGCATCGATGCAAAAATGGAGATTGTATCTCGTCTTGTAGGAGTGTAATGAGTACAAAAGCTTCTACGCTTGTGTATATCTATGCAACTGTGGGCTTTGTACTTATAGTTGGATTTTTTGGAATTCGAAATCATAGTGTGGATGCGCCGATGACTTCGGTGGTGGAGAGTTCTTTTGTGACTTTTGGTCCAGTTGATGCGCATACTTTTCGGCTTATTTTTGAGCCTCAAGGTACTCGAATTAAAGATCTGCGATCTCAGTATGGCACATGAGCTTTTTTGATAAATGGTCCATATTTTGGCTATGACCAAGTCCATAATTTTGTGCCTGCAGGAGCGTTGGTGATCACATGAAAAATCCAAGGAACCGTAGATATGCAAGACCCAAATCTCTCACATTTTTTTGTATCTACGGCTACAGGTGCGATGATTATTGCTCGAGAGAAGGTCGCTATATCCAAGTTAGAAAATACAAAATATGCCTTTCAGGCAGGTCCGCTACTAGTATCTTCGGGTGCAGTTGCAGTCTCTGATAGGGCGAGTTGGCACGCGAGTGAGCCTCATGAACGCACGGCTATTGCGATCGATCGAACTGGAAAAATTTCATGGTATGCAACGAAAACTCCCATTTCACTGAGGGGTTTTGCATCGGAAGTACTCGCGCATAATCCACAAGTTGAGACGCTTCTTAATCTCGATGGCGGACCTTCGACTGCATATTCTTTGGTAAGTGGTGAGGGATTTCGAATCGATACAAAGCTTCCATATTTTTTTGTGGCTCATTAAAAAACCCTCATCAATATTGATGAGGGTTTTTTAGGAGGAATCTAATTACCTGCTCAGTTTTTTTGTATTGAGCTGATCGGCAGCCTTTTGAATACCCTCTTTAAGAACGACAAGTCTCTTAAAATCATAAGAACCAACTCGTGCCTTTGCTCTTAAATATTCGATAGTATCCAGTAAATCTTCGAGATCTCTTTTATTGTCGAGCAAGAAAATAAAGCCCCCTGACTCTTCCAAGATACTCACGGCATCGACATACACACCTAATTTAATGGCATTTTCGAACTGAATACGACTTTTTCAAATTTCTCTGTCAGTAGGTCGTATTGGTGAGATGGGATCCTCTTCTATTACCTCTAAGATAATCTCCTTTTCTGGTTCACTATTTGGTTCCTGTGGTTCAATAGGAGGATTAACCAACTCGGTAGGGGCATCTTCTAGTTCAGAAAACTCAGACAATACAGTCTTTGGGGCCTTCCAGGCTTTGTATTCTCCGCGACTGAGTGGACGCTCGGCATCGAGTTCGTGTCGAGCAAGGATATCGGCAACTGCTACCTGAAAACTCAGTAACTCTGAACCCTGAGGATATGGGGTCTCGTTTTGTTTCGCAGAGTGTGGAGCCTCGTTAACTTCAGTATTCATATTTGATCCTGTGTAATTTCGCATACACTTGCGCTAAAATGATGATTGATATCATCTTCAAAAATACAAAATGTCAAACTAACTGATTGCATGAAAACAATAATTCTTGATGTAGCGCCACCGAGCGTCCAAAAAGCTGACCTCGATATCCGCATGATGGAGCTTGCTTCTTTAGTCTCGACTTATGGTGGGATCACGATTATCGAAGAGCTTCAAAAGCGTGATACTCCTGACTACAGAACCTATGTCTGATCCTGAAAACTCGAAGAAATTATCGCAATGGGTGATGAACTCGGTGCGGAGCTTTTGATTATTGGAAATATCCTCAAACCAGCACAGATCTACCAAGTAAATGAGATTTTACGCAAGCAGAAGTCCAAAATGCAGGCGTGGGATCGAGTGGATTTGATCCTCAAAATATTTGCACAGCATGCGAATAGTCCTGAGGCAAAACTCCAAATCGAGCTTGCGAGTATCAAACATATGGGGCCGCGTATTTATGGAATGGGAATGGATCTTTCACGTCAGTGAGGAGGCTCTAAAAACGCCAAGGGACAAGGAGAAACCAACACCGAAATCATGAAGCGTCATCTCCGTGAACAGGCACAAAAAATTCACGAAAAACTCGAAGTCTACGAGCGTACGCGAGCGCAACATCGCAAACGTCGCAAACGTCAGGGATTCTCAACCGTTGGGATTGTTGGCTATACGAATGCGGGCAAATCTACCCTCATGAATACTTTGACCCACAAATGAGTTCTTGCCGAAGACAAACTCTTTGCGACTCTCGGAACATCTGTTGGAAAGATGTTCGTGCCAACAGAAGACGGACGAGGAGTGGAAGTGCTCGTAAATGATACGATTGGATTTATCCGAGATCTGCCACCGGATCTCATTGCAGCGTTCTCTTCTACACTTGAGGACTCTATCGAGGCAGATCTGCTCTTGCATGTTGTAGATGCGGGAGATCCTGATATTTTACGCAAAATGGAAGTGGTCGATGAAATGCTTCTCAAAATTGGAGCTGTGCAGCCAAGGCTCTTCGTACTGAATAAGATCGATGGACTGGACTGTGGAGTAGTCATGAATCAGCGAATGTCCTTTGCTCATATGGATCCTGAATTTGTCTCAGCATATAGTTGAGAGGGGATTGATCATCTTAAACAGAGAATTGTTGAATTACTGTATTAAAAAAGAGCCGTCGGCTCTTTTTTAATACGTCATATATTGTGATCCTCATTGTCTGCCCTGGCGCCATCGCTCAGGATGGTGCGACCGAGCAAAAACTACAAAAAAACCTGCTTTGTGAAGCAGGTTTTTTTGTTTTATCGATGAGATGCGGCGAGTTGTTCTCGAGCAGAATCCTTGAGATACTGTTGTTCGAGATCAAGAAGTGCATCCATAGAGATAGCATCTCCTTTTGCTCTGTACTCAGCCATGAGCTTTTCGGCTTCACTTTTGCGTACACTGATTGCAGCGAGATCATGACCACCGTCTTCGACCATGTCAGCAATAATGCGAACTTCTTGTCCGTCAGTCTCAAGAACTCCACCACCAACGGCGAATTTCGTCTTCTTGCCTTCATATGCAATATCGAGCACACCTGGTTTAAGAGCAGTAATGAGCGCCATATGTCCAGGAAGCACGGTAATAATACCATCGAGCGTAGGAATCGTGAGAGACTCGAGTGCTTCGGTTGAGAGGGCGATACCGGTAATGGAAGTGAGAGTAAATTTCATGCTTATGCGTTAACAGCGGCTGCTTTTTCTTTGTCGTAGCTGGCGATTACATCTTCGATGTTTGCCTTGTACATGAAGTGCTTTTCTCCAACGTGATCGAGCTCTCCGGCGAGGATCATCTTAAATCCACGAACCGTATCTGAGAGTTTTGCGTACACACCTGGAGTACCCGTGAACTGTTCAGCAACGAAAAATGGCTGAGAGAAGAACTTCTGTACCTTACGTGCTCGAGTAACCGTCTGCTTGTCTTCTTCTGAGAGTTCATCCATACCGAGGATGGCGATGATATCCTGGAGTTCCTTGTAGCGCTGAAGTGTCTTCTGGCATCCGCGAGCTACTTCGTAGTGCTCTTCTCCAACGATTTTTGGAGTGAGGATTGTTGAAGTTGAGTCGAGTGGATCAACGGCAGGGTAGATTCCGAGTTCGGCGATTGATCGGTTGAGATTTACTGTTGAGTCGAGGTGGGCAAATGTATTGGCTGGAGCTGGGTCTGTGAGGTCGTCCGCTGGTACGTATACCGCCTGAACCGAAGTAATAGATCCATTCTTTGTCGAAGCAATACGTTCCTGGAGTGCACCCATGTCAGTTGCGAGTGTTGGCTGGTAACCTACCGCAGAAGGAATACGTCCAAGAAGCGCTGAGATTTCAGAACCTGCCTGTGTAAATCGGAAAATGTTATCTACGAAGAGAAGAACGTCGCGCTTTTCTACATCGCGGAAATATTCGGCCATTGTGAGACCTGTGAGGGCAACACGAGCACGGGGTCCTGGAGCTTCGTTCATCTGTCCGAAGACCATGGCTGTCTTGTCGATAACTCCTGAGTCCTTCATTTCGTGGTAGAGGTCATTTCCTTCACGAGTTCGCTCTCCGACTCCGGCAACAACTGAGTATCCTCCGTGTCCACTGGCGATATTGTGGATAAGCTCCTGCATAATAACTGTCTTTCCTACTCCGGCACCTCCGAAGAGTCCTACTTTTCCTCCCTTGAGCATTGGCGCAATGAGGTCGACAACCTTAATACCCGTCTCGAAAATCTCAGTACTTGTTGAGAGTTCAGTAAATGCAGGAGAAGAACGATGGATCGGAAGTCGTGTTTCAGTCTTTGGAGCTGGCTGCTCGTCAATCGGGTCACCGAGGACATTAAACATTCGACCGAGAACCGCAGGTCCTACTGGTACCATGATTGCTGCACCTGTGGCAGTAACCTTCATCCCTCGCTTGAGTCCGTCAACGGGATTCATGGCGATAGTACGAACGGCATTGTCGCCGAGCTGCTGCTGAACTTCGAGAACAACTCGGATATCAGCACCCTCTACTTCGAGAGCATCGAGGATATTTGGAACGTATCCTTCACTAAATTGTACGTCGATGACAACACCGATGATTTGTTTTATGACTCCAGTATGCATAGAAAAGTGTGTGAATGTGCTTTAGAAAACGGGCAAATTATATGGAAAACAAGCGCTTACTCAAACATTTTTTATAAAGAATATGTTTTTGTTTTTTTGGCCGCCTTCGCTAGAATTTTTGGCATGTATAAATACTCCCAAAGCGATCTCTCCGAATCCGAAAAGATCGACCATATCCACAGCATGCTCGTTGCCAATCAGCGAGCTCGAAATTTTGGTATTTTTGTACGGGTCTTGCTCGTGATTTTAGCAATCTACGGCTACCACTATTTTTCGCTTCCCGAAAACGCAGAGCAGAAGGCTCGGATCATGTCTACTGTCCGACAAAAGTTCTCCGAATTTGTCACGCCGATCGTCAATGACATCATGGGCGATGTCCTTAAAAATATGGCGTTGCCGAAGCGATCAAGTGATTGAAGCGAAGCATCGGGAAGCTCTGCCACGATTACTCCGAATATCACTCCTGAGATGATAAAAGCGGTCCAAGATTCAATGAAAAAAGAATAATTATCGTCTTGTCACCCGCGTTGACTTTTGTCGATTTTACGTACTATCACAAAGTACATCAGCTCAAAAACAGCTGAAGTTAAAATTCAAGCATATCAAAACAAATAGAAAGGAAGTACCATGGAATCAGAATTGTCCTCGATGCTCAAGGGGCTCGGTCATGAGGAAGAGGAATTTGTGCATTTTGCATATAAAGTCGCACGAACTCAGGCAGTAACTGACCAGATGAATTTACTGAAAGAATACAGAGTTTCTTCTGTGCATGTGCTCTGGAGAGTGGCAAAACTACTCAAAAAGTATAAAAGCCTGGAAGTTGTCTCAGCTTTGATTCACTATCCTGCTACACCGGTAGAACTCTTGGGTGATTTGGCAATACCAGGCAACACTTGTTTTATTGGTGGGTTACCTCTTCATCTCAACCGTGTTCTGGCAACTCATGCACACAGGTTGCCCTCTTTGATGAGTACGCTCTTCGCTCGTCATGAGCCCTCAATTGATGAAGCATTGATGATGAATCAAGACTTAAACGGAGGCTTTGTAAGCGGTTTTTATGAGAGATATATCATTCGCCAGAAGGATTACTCGAAGATTAACTTCATTTTTGCACATGCAAGTACTTCGCACGGTCTGCGTATTGATCATGTGAAGGATTGCCAAGAGTTCATCGTCAATGCCTATGCGACTGGACTCTCGAAATCATGGTACCTACCATGTGCGACAGAATGGATCATTGGTGTAACGAAGCATGCAAATACCGATAAGATAAAAGAAGTTCTCCCCGCACTTCTTGTCTTGGTGCTTCAGGAACAAAAAAATCTACCAAAAGAGTTTATCTCTCTTATGGCAGAACATCCCCTCTATACTGTCCGTCATGCTGCAAGGTGTGCGGCTGTTCCGATAAATCTGGAGATCAAAGTGCGTCTATTTGATCAAATACGCACGCTTCTCATGTTTGAATTATTTGGACATTGAGAGGTATCTCGTTTTAAAAAATCCCCGACTTGTCGGGGATTTTTCTTTGTATGAAGTAGTATAATTTTAGCCCGTCGGAACGATTGACTTATTGGTTATTTGTGTACTCTCTAAGGGTACTGTGGTTATAAAATAACTGTAGGCACAAAACAAACAAACACAAAGGAGAAGTATATGAAGGCATCACCGAATGTTACCCATGAAGAGCTCGATTTTGTGCAATTTGCACAAGAGGTAGCAAATACGCAACACTTCAGTGAGCAATCTCGATTGCTTGCCGAAAAAGAAGTTTCGATTGCTGTGCTCTGGAGTCTGGCAAAAAATCAACAATCAGAAAACATCTGGTTCGCGATCATCCATAATCCACGTACGCCAGTTGATCTATTGGCTTGGTTGGCGACGCCACAAAATACGGATGCAAAAATGCCACTGTCATATGTAAAAGCATTGGCAAAAATGGCTCATCAATCCATTGATCTTGAACAAGCGGTCTTCAGCTGGAATGAAGTGGTTGTTGACGAAAGATTGCTGACAAACAAAAATATCAGTACTCAGTTAGTCGAAAATCTCTACCAGCGCGATGGCAGACGAATTGACAAGGAAAAGCTCTTTCCGTCAGCATTTCTCCATCATCCGAATTGTCCATCAGATGTCCGTCTCAAGCTGATAGACCAATGTCAACAGTACCTTATCAAGCATCATGATCACGATGAGGACAGAAACAAACTCCTCAAAGTAGCAGCAGAGTGGGCAGAAAAGACGTATTCAGACGTTGAACCAGAATTGTTGCTTCTCATCCTGCGCAGGCTTCATAGGCTGCCGGATGAATTCGTTAAGGCTCAGCTCACGCACGATGAATACCTCATCCGTCGTGCGGCCAGGCAGCATCTTGAATCCAATGCAGTTTCTTATGACGCACATATAAGTTTGGCAGATACGCTGAAAGATTTCTTGTATCACAAGATCGGTCTTTTTAGCTATTGAGCTCAACACCTTTTAAAATTCCCCGACAAGTCGGGGAATTTTTTTATCGCATCATTCCTTCGTCCATTGCGACATTACTGAGACGATCAGCTTCTTTGTTTTTTTCTCGTGGTACATGTACGAACTCGATCTGTCCTGTAAACCCTGCGAGCTTTTTGGAGATCTCAGAGTGGATCTCTTTGAGGCCAGGGTTTTTGACTTTGTAATTGCCTTTGAGTTGCTCGATTACGAGCTTGGAATCCGCTCGAAGCTCGATCTCGGTAGCGCCAAGCGCGATAGCGCGTTCGATACCGAGGAGTGCACCAGAATATTCGGCTACATTATTAGTAGTTTCGCCGAGATATTTGTAGCGTCTTTCGACCGGAGTGTGCTCTGGAGTGCAAATGTAGACTCCCAGTCCCGCGGGTCCTGGATTGCCACGAGCGCCGCCATCAGAATAGACGATGAGTTTAGTCATGAGAGACTAATTATCTTTCATACTCTCGACTCCGCTTACGATTTCAGACACTTCCTTAGTAATCGCAGCCTGGCGAGCCTTGTTGAAGGTGAGAGTAAGAAGTTTAACTTTTTTGCTTGCTGAGTCCTTAGCATTTTTCATGGCTATCATGCGAGATGCATGTTCGCTTGCCTTGGCTTCGAGAAGAGCTTCGTGTACGATAAGATCGTAGATAAGTGGGAGAATCTCTGCAATGATGACTTCTTTTGATGGCTCGTATTCGAATTCGTTCGAAGAGTCAGTTGTCTGTGGATCGAGTCCGAGTGAAGCAAAAAATTCGAGGATTTCTGCCTTTGAGAGAGGGAAGAGTACCTTGGTGATTGATCGCTGATTAATCGCAGAAATATAGTGCGAATAGATGATGCGAACACGGTCGTAAGACCCTTCTTTAAACGTTGTCTGAAGAAATCTACTCACTACCTTAGAATCCGCAGGAGCAATTGTGTCCTTGATAACTTCCGAAAAATCCGAAGCGAGGGTGTTTCCAGTGCGGACTACAAAGTCACGAGCTCGCTTTCCGGCAGTTACAAAATCAAATTTTGTATTTGGATTCTCACGGACGAGACGAGCAAGTTCCTTGAAAATATTTACATTATATCCACCACAGAGTCCCTTATTCGAAGAAATCACGAGAACGAGTTCGCGTCCAAAAGAAGTAGGAGACGCAGACGCAAGATCAAGGTGTGCAAAAATACGCGCAGCCTCGAGTGAGAGCGGACGTGCGTGCACAGCAAGATCCTGAGCCTTTTTCATCTTGACGGTGGAGATGAGCTCCATCGCTTTGGTGATTTTCCCAGTGTTCTTTACGGACTTGATTCGAGCTTTGATTTCTTTTCAGGTTGCCATTTACTTGTGTTTAATGTGGAAGGTATCCAGGAGTGAAAGTGCTGCATTTTTCATCGATTCTACGAGTGCTCTGACTCCCTTCGGCTTGAGAGTTTCTTCGAAACTGGCAGCTGACTTGCGGATTTCGATCATTGCCTGCCTGAATTTTTGATAATTCTGAGCAACAGGATTATATCCACGTGCCACATCTTTATTCGTGAGATAGCCTCCGAATTCATGGCGAAGCGATTCTATTTGCTGTTTATTCTCAAGACTTGCGTTGGTTCCTGGGGTAACGATTGCCTTATCAATAGTTGCAAGACTCGAGGAAAATGTATCGTTTATTCGAGTTCTAATTGCTACTTCGAGTTCAGTGAAAATGTCATCTATTTCTTCAATCAGACTGATTTCTCGGATAGAAGATTCTCGTTTTTTTGCTGTTTTTCGGTAGACCTCCTGTGTGCTGAGTTGTGCCTGTTCAATGAGATCATCCTCATGTATTTCTCATTTTGTTGCGCGAACAATAAATCCAACGAGTCGGTAGATTTGATTATCTGCATTTTTGAGATTTCCTCCCATATGATTGAATTCGTGGGCGAATACATTTTCGTACCACCAAGAAGATTCAAAGAATTTCCCTGTGACGATACTTCCATATTCACCCTCCTCTTCTGCAAGTGCTCATGACACAAAAGCGTCATCAGTGCGTCGCACAAGCGTACTTCCTGGGTCAATTTTTTTGGATGATCGCAGTCGTTCTAATGCTTCGGCTTGTGTTTTAGCATCGAAATCCGCTGCAGACATACTTGTCTTCGTCACTGTGGCAACATTTACTACAGGAGTTTCAGGTCCTTTAGTTTTTCCGTAGACTGATGCAGATCCAGATGCACTAGTATTTTTCATATACCGCTATTTAGCAAGCTTCTCCAAGATCTTTTTAAGACCTTCTTTTGATTCGTCGTTCAAATCCTTTGAAGTACGAATTGCTTCTAGTGTAGAATTTTCTTTGTCGAGTGCAAGGTAGAGATCCTTTTCGAAGGCCTTGATTTCAGATACATCGAGCTTGTCGAGGTATCCGTTTGCGGCTGCAAAAATGAGAGCAACCTGCTTGTCGAAAGCAACTGGAGAATACACATCCTGCTTGAGGATTTCTACCATGCGCTTTCCGCGCTCGAGCTGCTTGCGAGTATCTGCATCGAGGTCTGAGGCAAACTGAGAGAATGCTTCGAGTTCTCGGAACTGTGCGAGATCGAGTTTGAGAGTTCCAGCTACGCGCTTCATCGCCTTCGTTTGAGCAGAACCTCCGACACGAGAAACTGAATTTCCGACATTGATGGCAGGCTTAATACCAGCATTGAAGAGTCCAGACTCGAGGAAGATTTGTCCGTCAGTAATCGAGATTACGTTCGTTGGAACGTACGCAGCGATGTCACCACCCTGAGTTTCGATAATTGGAAGTGCTGTAATCGATCCTGCTCCGAGCTCGTCATTGAGCTTTGCTGCTCGCTCGAGGAGACGAGAGTGGAGGTAGAATACGTCTCCAGGATAGGCTTCGCGGCCTGGTGGACGGCGAAGGAGGAGCGACATTTCGCGGTAAGCGTTGGCGTGCTTTGAGAGATCATCGTAGATGATGAGTGCGTGTTCTCCCTTAAACATAAAATACTCAGCAATCGCACAACCCGTATACGGTGCGAGCCACTGCATAGATGCAGGAGCAGAAGCGCCAGCTGTAACGATTGTCGTGTATTCCATAGCGCCTGCCTTTTTGAGTTCTTCGGCAATGGCAATAACCTTTGAGTCCTTTTGTCCGATGGCAACGTAGACACATTTTACATTCTGACCCTTTTGATTGAGGATCGTGTCGATGGCAACCTGAGTCTTACCAGTCTGGCGGTCACCAATGATAAGTTCTCGCTGTCCTCGTCCGATAGGTACGAGTGCGTCGATCGCCTTAATACCGGTCGCGAGTGGTTCGTGAACGGATTTACGGCTCATAACTCCTGAGGCAACACGCTCAGTAGGGTAGTGGTCAGATGCCTTGATTGCACCGAGACCGTCGATCGGATTTCCGAGTGCATCAACGATACGTCCGAGCATAGCTTCTCCAACGGGAACCTCGATGATCTTTCCGCTCGCAGTTACTACGTCACCTTCTTTGATCGTTCCAAAACCTGAGAGTACAACGATACCCACAGAGTGTTCTTCGATATTGAGAGCAACTCCGACTCCTCCGGACTCGAAATTAACAACCTCGTTGTAGGCAACTTCGCGAAGTCCTACTGCACGAGCAATACCGTCTCCGAGGTAGACGACAACTCCAGCGTTTTTGCGCTCAGGAGTGAGATCAGCCGAATCGATACGATTTTCGACATCTTGAATGAGTGAATCTAGAAGCGAGTGTGACATAGTGGTGAATTAGATTTTTGCGGTAGCGTTTTCGAATGTGAGATCATAGAGGTCATCGCCTACGAAGATACGTGCACCACCCGAGAGTCGTGCATTCGTTGTATACGTGACTTCTTTGCTTTCGATCTTGAGCTGTTTGAGAGTGGAAGCGACTGAGTCTTCTGTTGCTCCAGGAGCGAGCTCTACTCGGATAGCGCCTGCTGTCTCTGTAAAGAGCGCATGAGCACGTTTTCCGATCTTTTTTTGAGCAGAACGAAAGGCTCGAAGCTCCTTAACGAGAGTTTCGAGTTCAGTTCGTGAGAGTGAGGCTATATTTACGCTCATATACTAGAGATCTTTTGAAAGCTTTGAAAGGAGTTCTGTATTCTTTTCAGAAGAACCAAAGAGTTTTTGGTTGAGCTTAATAGCCACAGAAAGCACCTTTGACTTGAGTTCGTTCTCAAGTGAGGCCTTTTCTTGGGCGATGTCAGCTTCACCCTTCGCGCGGATTGCATCTGCCTCTTGATTGGCTGATGCAATGAGTGAAGAGCTTTCTTCTTTGGCGAGAGAACGAGCCTCAGTTCGGATGATTTTGGCATCCTTTTTCGCTTCGTCGACGATAGACTCAGCATCCTTGTTTGCCTTTTCTTTGAGGGATTCGGCATTTTTGTGAAGTTTTTCGATTTCGAGCGCCTTTTTTTCTTCACCGTCGAGGACAATGAGGTAGGGCTTAAAAACGAAGCGATACAAAACATAGACGATTACCGCGAGGTTGATCGTCTGGATGAGAAGGGCGTCGAGATTGATAAGCTCGGGCATGACTACTTAATAAGGAAGAGAGAGAGGAATGCGAGGAGACCGAGGAGTTCGGCGAAAGCGAGAGCAAGGAGCATTGGAGTGAACACTTCCTTTGCAGCGGCTGGATTTCGTCCGATTGCCTGCATTGCACCCATACCAATGAGACCAATACCGAGACCTGGACCAATAAGTCCAATAAGAGCAATACCCTTAGCGAGAGCAGCAAATTCCATACATGTAAAATTAAAAGTAAGCCTGTTAAAATCAGGATCTTCCCGCACCAAAGCGAAGGAAGGTCCAAACTTTAATGGTGTTCGACAGTGACTGCTTCTTTGAGATAGACTCCAGCAAGCGTCATAAAGATAAATGCCTGCAAAAACCCAACGAAGATTTCAAAGAACCAAAAGGGGAGTACAAGGATCCCTCCGACAAATCCGAGATGTATCATGCCACCGAGGTAGGACATAATACCGATGAGTGCAATTCCGGCGAAAATATTACAGAAAAGTCGAACCGAGAGTGAGAGTACACGAGTGAATTCTCCAACGAAGTGGATCCATCCAATTGGTACATTGATGATTTTTTCGACAATCGATTTCCCCGAAAAATTAAAGAGGTAATGCCCAAAATGTGCTAAAAATCCCTTGTAGAGTACGGCTGTAACCTGTGCGATAAACACGACCGTTGTACCAAGAATAAGTGTGGTAGAGAGGTCAGAGTTAATCGGGCGAAGATAGTGAACCGTCTGAGGGAAGACAAGACCAATCCAATCGAACACGAGACCAAGCATGTTCGCCATAAATATAAAGACGAAAAATCCGCCAATCACTGGGAAAAACTTGCGAGCCACTTCGCGGTCTCCAATGAGATCTGTAAATGCATTATCAAGTCGGCGGACAAAATTCTTACCAAATGACTTAATGCGAGATTTCTTTTGCTTCACTGCAAAGTAGAGTATTGCGACGACCACAAAAACTACCACCATGAGAATCCATGTTGAAAACACAGTAGTCGTCACTTCGATAGGTCCAATATGGATACCGAGAGACTCACCACTGAGTGATGGAATATGAGGCCCAATATGAGCTTCAGACGCCGCGATTTCGTTGGCTGGTGTTTGCATAAAGTAGAAAGCGTCGTTTACCTAAAACGCGCAGAGTATATGGAATCAAGTCATAAAATCAAACCAGAAGCACAGGAAAATGAGAGTTGCCCAATTGCCCAAGCTTTTTGACTTTTCGCTCCTTCTCGGTACAAAAGGTTGGATCGCAAATGAGAACAAATATTTCTCGTTCGCATGTTCTTTGCAATATATTGAATGTTAATAAAAGGAGAAGATTTTGAAACAGCAGAAGCAACAGAAATGGTTTTTAGTTTTTAGAGATGCCGCATTTATAGGTTTTACTCTGAGTACTTTCTCAGAAGAATCTGGACAATGGCAATTTGGCGAAAAAATTCAATTCGGCCCAGAAGACTATCTCAGTGATCCAAAGCATAGCGAGTTCATTGGCTATAGTTCGCCCCTTAAAACAGTGGTGCCCAAAGAATACAAGCCACATCCTGATGAAGAAAGCCGTCTCCATAGTCACCCAGATTATTCGGGTCCAACCCTGAATACTAACGGCAAAGTTGATGGTTACGAAGCGGCAACGCAAAATTCCGTCTATCAGCTCTATCCCGAAAACTAAATCCCACATGTTTCACCAAAATGCACGTCTATGACGTGCATTTTTCTTTTCTTGTGATATTTCTTTGCAAAAACAAGGCAATTGCATCTACTGATCGCAATTCTTTCGCATGCTCTACTATATTTTTATCGCCCTGTTGCCCGCAGTGTTTGATGGGCTTGGTAATATCGTCGATAGCAAAATTTCTCGCTCACTCAGCCTAAATAGCATCATTTTTTATGGAACGATCATCAATTTTTTGTTTGTTCCATTTATCTTTTTTTTCGGTTTTCCTCATCTTCCAGCGAGAGAAGCAATTCCGATTGTTATATTAGGTTGATTGGTGCAGGTTTTGTATCTGTATCCCTATACGATGGCACTCAAACATGTCGATACCTCCATCGTGGCGGCACTGTTTAGTCTTGGGAAATTACTTATTCCCATTTCGGCTTTTTTCATCGTAGGAGAAGTACTTCCACCTCAGATGTACGTCTGATTTTTTATTGTGATATTTTCCTCGCTCCTCTTGAGCGTGGCCCGAGTGGATGGGAAGTTTCGGATAAATCGTGCATTTATTTACATGCTCATTTGCTCGGTAGTTCTTGCTCTCAACAACGTTATCACAAAATACGTTCTGAAAGTAGATATCGATTGGATTTCATATTTCTTCTGGAGTCAGTGCGTGTCGATTGCGTTGGTTATCAGTCTTCTCTTTATCAAAAAATATCGAAAAGATGTAATCAAGAGTGTTCCAACTTTTAGAGAAAATTTCTGACCATTTGTTATACAGTCATTTTTTGCTATTGGTGGGATTGTGACGGCCATATTTGCTCTCAGCGCTGCGCCGGTGACTTTTGTCACTGGTGTCGAATCCACACAACCACTTCTTGTGCTCTGATTTTCATTTTTGATCCATCGTATCTATCCCAGCTTTTTATATGAAGGGATGTGAAGAGACGCAGTTTTAAAAAAGATAGCACTCTTCATTTGTATATTTCTCTGAGTAGCCCTCATGACCTCAGGTTTTCGGGCATAAAAAACCCTCCTTCGCTCTTGCGAGCTTCGGAGGGTACTGTTTTGCTAAGATTCTTTTATCCGAGGCGAACGAATACTGTTTTCTCGCCTTCGAAGTCAGCTTCTTTTGGCTTAAATTTGTCAGTTGCCTCGATAGCCTGACCAAATGTCGTGAGGAAGATTTCTTTTCCTTCTCCGTAAGCTACGACGATGCGGGCATCGAGGAATTCTGATATCTTGGTAGATTCCTTGGATCCTGCAAGTACGAGGATATCGAGATTTTGAAAAAATCCGCTGAGTTCTTCGCTGGTTTCTTTTACAGTTTCTGAAAGATAGGCGATAACCTTACCTTCGATGCGGAGTTCATAGACGAGAGATTCGCCGATTTCGATCGCATGAATGAGAAATCCTGATTTCTCATATTCACCAGGAAAGTCGATCTTGAGTCCATCTACGTTAATAGTCTGACCTTCAAGGACGATGATTTTCTTTTCAGATGCAATTTCGATGTGTGAATTTTGTTCGATGATTTCCATAAAATTTACATGTATTGGATATTTTTTCGGACGAAAGAGAGGATGTCGGGTTTTACGTGGACTTTTGCCAGCGCATCGAGCGAGAGCCATTTGGCTCAGCTGAAGCGTTCACCAGTCGTAATCGTCGGGTCGTTCATACCGAACGGAGTGGGTTCTTTGGAGCCTGTATATCGAACGAGGAAGAGATAGACGTCCTTATCAACTACAGGATTGCCGTCCTTATGTGTCGCAATGAAACTGTAATTGATTTTGGTCATGAATTTGACGATTTCGAGGTATTCGAGCTCGAGTCAGGTCTCTTCACCGATTTCACGAAGGGCGGTGTCTTTGGCGGTTTCAGCTTCTTCCATGCGTCCTTTTGGGAGGACATATTCTCGGTCGCCTTTGCCGTTTTTGCGCTCCAGAAGGAGGACATCGATATTGCCATTTCGTTTTCGATAGACGATGCCGCCAGAACTTTTTTCAAAGATTCGATTCATAGCGGTAATGGGGAATGTTTTCCTGAACTATAGGCACATTTCTCAGAAATACAAAAAAATAATTCCTCCTTGCTTTTCGGCTCGTTTTTTGTAGATTTTGCCCATACTTCTCGCGTTTTCCTGAGCATATGCGATTTACAACAGATACCTCGATTCTCAAATCGGGAATTGATATCGTGAGCCACGCTAGTTCTTCTGGCGGCATGACACCAATTCTTGAGAATATTCTTCTCACTGTCGCTTACAAAAAAGCGATTTTGACGGCGAACAATCTCGAAATGGCAATCGAATATGTGCTCGATGACAAAATCGAAATCGCATCAGAATGAAGCTTTACGGTATCTTCGAGATTTATCTCATCATTTCTCTCGCTGGTATCAGATGATCGCATCAGCGTTGCTCTCGTCGATGGCGGATCTCTTGAGTTCACTACGCCTACATCACTCACTAAAGTAAAAGGAATCGAAGCTTCAAAATTTCCAGTTATCCCAGGATTTCAGGTAAATGAGCCACTTCGTATCCCAGCTGCTTCTCTTAAGCGCTCGATCGAACGCACGATTTTCTCCACAGCTGAAGGAAACATCCGGCCAACCCTCGCCGGTATCTGTCTCCAAATCCGAGAGGACGGAATAGTATTTGCCTCAACTGACAGCTTCCGTCTCTCTGAATACGTTCTCAAGGCTGAGATCAATCATCCACCACTCTCGATCATCATCCCATCCAAGACTGCGATGGAGCTTGCACGCATCCTACCAGAATCCGGTGATGCCGAACTCTATGCGAGCGAAAATCAGCTCCTCGTAGTATTTGGCAATATCAAAGTCTATTCTCGTCTCCTCAACGGACACTTCCCAGACTATCGTAACTTTTTCCCAAAGGGATATTCGACCAAGGGTGTCATCCTCCGCACTGATCTTATCCAAGGTCTCAAGCGGATGAATCTCATCACTCGCGAAAATAACTACAATACCCGCATGGCATTCCGTGCTGAGTCCGGTATTGAGCTCTTTACTGGTGATACCGAGATCGGAGCAGGACGTATCACGATTCCTGCATCGATCGAATGAGAAGACACGACCGTCGGTCTCAATGCAACATATCTCCTCGAAGTACTCTCTGTCATCCGTGACGACTACGTAAGTCTCGACTTCGAGACGAGTCTCTCCCCAATCATGGTACAGGCAGTACCGGCCGAGGATTCTAAGCAGTCCTATAAGCACATCATAATGCCTTTGAAGATATAAACTGCATATAGCTTTGATCTTTGTGCTCATCGCTGTGCGCCTCGTGCGGAGTAGCTGCCGCTACACCTTACTGCGGTGCTCGCGTTTCGCGCAAATATCTTCGCTCTTTGCAGTTTTGGGACCTTTGGGTTAGGTTTAGAAAAATCTAAAAAACAGAATTAAGTAATCATCATGCTCGCAACACTCATATCGCTCAAAGACAAAGTTCTCACTCATCTCCCCTCAGTACAGGATGATGACACTCTTGTCGCATACAAAAACTCCATTCTCGGGAAGAATGGTGAACTTACTGAAGTTCTCAAAGGCATCAAGGATCTCTCTCTCGAAGAAAAACAAACCATCTGAAAATCTTCCAATGAGATTAAAGAGGCGATCGTTACTGCTTTTGATGTCCGATCTGCAGCTCTCTCCGAAGCCCTCATTGCTGCAAAGCTCGCGCAGGAATACATCGATGTTACCTTTCCAAATCCTGAACCTCCGATTGGTCATTTGCACCCAATCAGCCAGGTTCTTCGCGAAGTCGAGGATTCGTTCAAACGCATGGGATTTGATATCCAGGAATCCAACGAAGTAACCACTGAATACGAGAATTTCGACGCAGTAAATGTCCCAAAGAACCATCCAGCGCGCGATATGCAGGATACATTTTGGATCGAAGGTGAGGCAAATGTGCTCGCGACCCAGACCTCGAGCATGCAGAACCATATCCTCAAGTCACACTCACTTCCAATTCGGACGATTATCCCAGGACGTGTGTTCCGTAACGAAGATATCGACGCTACTCACGAAAATACATTCTACCAAGTAGAAGGAATCGTCGTTGACAAGCAGATTTCGCTTGCGCACATGAAATATACGATCCGAACGATGCTCTCGGACATCTTTGATCACGAAGTTGCAATCCGCATTCGTCCAGGATATTTCCCATTCGTCGAGCCAGGAGTTGAGGTCGACTTCTCATGTACTTTTTGTGAAGGGAAGGGGTGTAAAATCTGTAAACACACTGGTTGGATCGAATTTATGGGCGCTGGTCTCATCCATCCAAATGTCATCCGTGAAGGTGGTCTCGATCCAAATGAATACACGGGCTTTGCCTTTGGTTTTGGACTCAATCGTCTCGTAATGATCCGCTACGGTATTACCGATATGCGCTATTTCCAAAATCCCAATCTCGCCTTCCTCAGTCAGTTCTAAAATATGCACAACTGGATCAAAACACTCTCGATATTCCTATTGGGAGTGTTTTTTTGAGCCTTCGCTTTGTATATATTTCCACATTTTGATTTTTCGAAGCTGCAGATTCCAGATTTTCAAAAGAGTACTCAAAATTCGACATCTGATTTACATAATCCACCAATGATTTCCGCATGTTTTTCAGGCGCGAATGTCTCGGTATTTATGTACCACTATATCCGCGATCCGATTCCTCAGGACGCAAAGGTGATCGTACAATTGTCCGTCGCACCCAAGGTCTTTGAATCGCATATGGAGCATGTTCGTGCACTTGTAGATGCTGGTAAAGTTGCGGTGATAAGCACCGATGAACTCATTAAAGACACGACTAATCACTGCTTCCCAAATAAAGAAATCTTTGTATTTATCTCGGATGATGGCTGGATTGATAGCTATACCGCGCTTGCTCCGATTGCGCGCAAATATCAGATTCCATTTACGTTTGGAGTGATCACATCCAAACTTGCAACCGCCTGATTTGTGACCGAAAACGAAGTCCGCGTCCTCTCACAAGATCCGCTCTTTACGATAGCATCGCACAGCATTTCGCATGTCGATCTCGATATCGTCAGCGAAAAAATCGAGCACGAAGAAATGTGTGATTCCAAAAAAACACTCGAAAGTATCACTCAAAAACCTGTTTCTACCTTCATTTTTCCAGCAGGGCGAATGTCCGGATTCTCCACAAAAATCGAGAAGGAATGTGGTTATTCACTCGGATTCTCGACTTCGTTTGGGAAGTCTTGGGCAGAGAGTACTGATCACCTCGATACGAACCGTATTCGCGTCTATCCAGAGTCTAAGCCGACCTATTTTGATAAGTATCTTAAGTAGGCTTGCTTTTTGCTGGTTTCCAATATAATTCTCGCGTCCAATAATTTGGGAGTTCTAGTAGCCCTGTAACAGAGTGAACGTACGCTCGGACCACATTATTTTCTTTTTTATATATCCATGGCACAACACGGAAAAAAGTACAACCAGGCGGTTGCACTCATCGAAGCAAATCGTATCTATACTCTCGACGAAGCTGTAGAGCTCCTCGAGCGTACAAATACTGTAAAATTCGATCCAACTGTTGAGATTCATTTCAATCTCGCAATTGATCCAAAGCAGTCTGACCAGATGATCCGTACAACTATCAATCTTCCACACGGAAGTGGTCGAGCAGTTCGTATCGGAGCCTTCACTGACGCAGGTAATGAAAAGGAGCTCCTTGCTCTCGGAGTTACGGTAGTCGGAGGAGATGATCTCGTCGAAGTTGTTTCAACTGGTAAGGTAGAATTCGATGTTGCCATCGCTACTCCAGGAATGATGAAGAAGATGGGTAAGGTTGCTAAGGTTCTCGGACCAAAGGGTCTTATGCCAAATCCAAAGGCGGGTACTGTTGGTGAAGATCTCATCAAGATTACCAAAGAGCTCGTGGCTGGTAAGTTCGAAATCAAGAACGACAAGCAGGGAAATCTCCACTCAATCGCTGGTAAGCTCTCATTCGGAGGAGCAAAGCTCAAGGAAAATCTCGCACACTTCATCAAGACAATGCGCGAAATTAAGCCTTCAGGTGTAAAGGGTGGAAGCTACATCAATACTGTATACGTTTGCAACACTATGGGGCCAAGCGTACGCATCGATGTAAAATAATTGTTCAGTTTCTAAAGCAGGCACTCGAGAGAGTGCCTGCTTTTTTGATTGCATTAGAATGAATTTTTTTGAAATGTTCCTTAAAAGTTCTTGTAATTCGTTTTTTTTCATCTATCCTCTGAAGTTAGAAGGAACCTTCGTATCTCCCGTGATCGGACTTCCAGAACATAATCGTACCTTTGTCCGCCACGGAGCTAAGGAGGTGAAGTAAGTAAAAGTAGTACTTTTTTATTTTCACCTATGAAATCGATTACGAGAAGGAGGGGGGAATCCAGCTTGGAACGCAAGTTTCTGGCTATTCTCTCGGTTATTACAATTATTTCGTCTCAGGTATTTGTTGGGTTGCCAGGATTGGTTTCCACTGCAAATGCGGCAATGAGCGATGGAACATGTAATGCGTGAGATGCGACGATTACAAGCCCTGCGTCAGGCAGTGCAAAAAGAGGAATTACGGTATCTGTAGCTTGGGCCTTCAATGGCATTGATTGTACAACCACAGATCCCGCAGTTTTTGATGTCCAGGCATCCCACGATGGTGGAAGCAGCTGGGTAACCATTGCGACCTCAGCCCTCCCAAGCTCAACTTCTGTAAACTTTGACTCAACAGCTGGTCAGACTACGGATGACACAGATTATCAGTTCCGACTCAATAAAGGAGGTACGATCGTAAATACTACCGCATACAGCGATGTAATTATCGACAATACCGTTCCTGTTGCGTCTGCTCCGACAAATACGGCTCAGCGCCTCAAGAGTGGATCGACATCGACTTCTACCGTTCAGGCGAACGAAGGCGCAAATATCTACCTTGTGAAAAACGGCGTTGCCGCGGCTTCTCAGGCAAATATCGATGCGGCGGTTACTGCAAATAATGCATTCCTTGGTAAATCAGGAGCTGCTGCTGCAACTCCGTATACTGTAACACTCGCTGCAAGTCTCAATGATGGTGTCTATGACATCGTTGCTGTCGATCCTGCAGGTAATGTCTCGAGCATTGTGCCAGGGTGGCTCACAGTTGATAATACTCCACCAGCTACTCCGACTGAGACAACACCAGTAACAACACCTACTACAGACAATACTCCAGACGTTGTGATCAATGTTGCCGAAGCAAGCGGACAGTCGATCAAGGTCTATAGTGGAGGTATTCTCTTCCAGACAGTCAATAGTCCTGCGATGGGAAATAATACAGTCACTCTTACCACTATTCCAGATGGAAGTGTCGCAAATTTTACTGCAACATTCTTGGATGAAGCAGGAAATGAGTCTTCACCTCTCACTCTTACGACTTTTGTAGTGGATACGACTAAGCCAGTAGTTGCTACAGCAACGGCAAGTCCAAGTCCTGCAAAGGCGGGAAATGTTACGGTGACTGTTACATTTACTGAGGCAGGTTCTGGCATCAATAAAATGGTGGCTCCGACTATTCAATTTAATGATGGTGCGGACCATGCAGTAACTGCTCTCGTTGACGGTACTCATACCAATAACGGATATGACAACTCAGCTAATACTTGGGTGGGAACCGTGGATGTTACCGGATTTACGGATGGTTCAGGGGCAATCAAAGTCTCTGGTACAACCGATCTTGCAGGTAATGTTATGGACGCTAATAATACTGCTGGCGCCCTCATGGTTGACCAAGTTGCTCCAGTTATTGGAGTGACGAGCGGCACGGATGCGGGTCCAGTAAAATCAGATACGATCAATCTAGCACTCTCTGATGTTACATCAGGTGTTAATGCAAGTACTGCGGCATATGGATTTAGCGCAGATAATACCTGTGATATCACTGATACGTACGGTACAGCATTTACAGGAGGAGTGAACTTCACAGTTGCGGGAGATCACACGGACTATCTCTGTGCGAAGGCTGTCGACAATGCAGGGAATATCGCGTACCAACTCGTTGGTCAGCTTAATACGGATAATACTGCTCCAACCAACCAAAATACTGTCTTTGCGGCTTCGGTTTCAAAACAGTCAGGAGCTTCTGTAACGATTGTCAGCTCGGGTGATGTAACAAATAATGTATGGTTTGCCCCAAGCGGAACCACGACATTTGTTGCGGGTGCTACCATGACAAAGGCAACGGATGGAACTTCGACCGCTATTCTTGCTCCAGCAACTGAAGGTGCATACAAGCTCTTCGTACTTGATGCTGCGGGTAATATCTCAAGTGCTTCAACTGCGACGCTCACAGTTGATAGCACTTCACCAGTAGCAACTCTCTATTATTCAAAAGATGGTGGAACAAGTACTGGTACAACCATTGGTGTAAAAGATGCGGATACACTTCGAATTATTGCAAACTTCAATGAACCAATTGAGGATGCGCCAATTGTGCAGGTTGCTGTCAATAATGCAGTTCTTGCGGCTACAAACATGACAAAGGTGGACACAACGCATTATACATACGATCTCAACGTACCTGCTGGTGATATCGCTACAGCAACTGTTACGCTCTCAACTGGAGAGGACGCAGCAGGAAATGTAGTCACTGCCACGCCAGTAAATAATACATTCTCGATCGACAATACAGCACCAGGATTTACGGACGTAGATGCTACGGCAGCTGGTCCAGTGAAGACTGATACTATCAATGTTACCCTCTCAGATGCTATCTCTGGTGTGAAGGCATCGACGGTTGCATATGGATTTAGTGCTGACAATACTTGTGACGTGACTGATACCTACGGTACAGCATTTACAGGTGGTACAAACTTTACGATTGCGGGTGATCACACTGATTATCTCTGTGTCACTGCAGCAGACAACGCAGGGAATATTGGATATCACCTCGTAGGTCAGCTCAATACTGATAATACTGCACCAACAAATCAGGATACAGTACTTGCCGCTTCTGTTATTAAACAGGGCGGAGCTTCAGTAACGATTGTGACTTCTGGAACGGCATCAAATGATGTCTGGCTCGCAGCAAGCGGAACAACGACATTCGTTGCAGGTGCTACCATGACGAAGGCAACAAATGGAGTTGCTACGACGATTCTCGCTCCAGCAACTGAGGGTGTATACAATCTCTTTGTTATTGATGCTGCAGGCAATATCTCTACTGCCTCGACAGCTACAGTTACAGTAGATAATACTGCTCCAACAGCTCCTACAGTTCTCACTCCAAATGGTGGAGAGAAACTCAAGGGAGGTGCGGGATATAACATTACATGGACAGGTGGAACTGATGCTCACCTTGGAGCGACTCCAATGACCATCGACTATTCTGCACTCGGAGATTTCACGGATTCGGTAACTATCAACAACGAAGCAAATGATGGAACCTATGCATGGACTATTCCAATGAGTAATGTAAATACTGCAAAGGTGCGAGTAACGATTACTGATCAGGCAGGGAATACCGCAAATGATATTTCGGATCTTGCCTTTACGATCGACAGTACTGCGCCAACAGTTTCTACACTCAGTCCACTCGACAATGCGACAAGTGTTGCAGTAACAACTGCTCCAGCTATCACCTTTAGCGAGCCTATTGCTACTGGAAGCGTCAGTGTTGGATGTAATAACGTTCAGCTCAAGAAATATAGTGACGACTCTGTGATAGCTGCTACATGTGCTTTCTCAAACAGCAATCAAACAGTTACGCTCACTCCGGCTGACAATCTCACGCCAGGAACTCAGTATTACTTCGCAGTAAATACGAGCGTGACGGATGTCGTTGGCAATGCCTTTGCGGTAGCCTATGACAGCACAAATAAGACAGCTCACGAGTTTACAACTATTGCCGATACAACTGCACCAACTACGATGAGTATCACTCCAGCAGGAGCTCAGACAGTAGCGGCAGTAGCTCCGGTAGTATTCACATTCGCGGACAATATGCTGTTTAATTCGACTGCGCTTTCAAACGTTATCGAATTCACACTCGACGGAAATGATGTAAAGAGTGATCTGAAGACCTCAGTAGCTCGCCCAACAGCAACTTCGCTTACTGTGACCTATACGGATGCAAATCTCGCTGCAGGAACACATAACTTCATTGCAAAGGTTCAGGATAATGCAGGAAACTGGACGCTCGCCAATGGTGTAGTAGTTGTTGGCTCTGGAACAATTACTCCAACCGTCGTCCTCAATGGTGCTGCGATTCTCTCAGCATACTCTGCGACTGCAGCAGCAGCACGATTTGGTTCTGGACTTCAGATCGATACGACGAATGCTGCGAGCATGACAGTAAATGGAACTCCAGTGGCGCCTGCTGCAACGGTAGCTATTGATACACTCTCTGGAGCGACGAGTATTGGAGTACATACATATAACATCATTGTCACTTCGAGTACGAGCACGACAGCAAATCTCACGATTTCGTACCAAGTAAATGCCGATACTCCGGCTGATGCTTCAGCTCCCGTATTTGTTTCTTCTGCTCCTTCGAATGCTGCGACGAGTGTCTCAGTAACAGCAGGAACTGGAACTATTCTCTATAACGAAGCTCTCGTTATGGCCGATGAGACAAAGGTACTCATCCAGAAGGTTTCTGACTCTTCAAGCGTGAAGGTTGGTACTGCTGTCGTATCAGGGAATAATATCCAAGTTGGATATGGAACTCTCGAGTACAACACTACATACCGCATCACAATTCAGCCAAATGCAGTGAAGGATGCAACAAATAATCTCGTAACTGAATCACGAGAGATTTACTTCACAACACAGTCTGCATCAGCTCCAGATATTACTGGACTCTCTATTGGTAGTGTTACAAACACGGGTGCAGTGATCAGTTATACAACCGATGTTTTACCTACAACGAGTCAGTATCGCATCTCAACCCTTGCATACTCAGGTTCATGGGTAACGCTCGCGGCGTCTCCGGCAGCAGTTGCTGGACTCGCGGCAAATACGACGTATTACTATCAGGTTCGATTTACTGCAAACGGACAGACGGTAAATTCAGTACCAATGGCCTTTAAGACGGCTGCAGCAAACACAGGAATCGTGGTAAATTCGATTGCTCGAATTCCTCATGGAACTCCAGTAGTTGCGGGTGACTTCACCAATGGATACCACTTTAGATTTAATGTCACTGCCAACTCACTCACAGAGACTGGGGCATCGCTCAAGCTCGCTGATTGGTCAAATACTGTCGGTACGCTTGCTATCGCAGGAAACACAAAGATGGTAGTATCTCAGGATGGTGTAGCGGATTACGCAACAGCATCAGGATCAGCCGTTGATGTGACGAATGCGTATGGAACGAATGTCAGCATTAGTGCATTCGATGCGGATGTAAATACTGGTGGACGACAATTTACGATTGATCTTTTCTATAAGATCCCTACCGGAGCTGCTGGAGCCTACTCCACAAGTTACGGAATTCAGACACAATAATTTAAAAAAGCCGGATTAATCCGGCTTTTTCCCTTACTTTAGATATCTTATGAAACGAATTCTTTTTCTGGTTCTTGCGTGTGTGATGCTCTCGGGTACATCAGCTTTTGCGAGTGAGTCAGTTGGCACAGTCGGAACATCCGATGTATCAACAGGACTTGGTTTTACGCTCGCATGTAATCCAGCATCTGTATCAAATGGTACAGTAAATGCGTCAACGTGTGCGATTACATGTAATTCAGGATTCCAACTCTCTGGTCAGGCCTGCGCCGCTGTCTCTACCTGAGGTGGTGGAGGCGGGGGAGGGGGTGGCGGGGGAGGTTGATCGAGTATTTTTATTAGCTCGACAGGAACTTCTACTGGAGTCACAACAACCAGCTCTGGTACAGTGATTACTCCAACGAATGGACCTACGACTACTACGCCAGCGGTAGTCACTATTCCTCCAGTTGTTCTCAGTACTTCACAGCTTCTTTTTAAGGACACAGGTTCTAATTGGGCCAGCGACTATATTAATAATCTCGCGGTTCGTAAGATTATTAATAACACTGATTTCTTCCGTCCAAATGACACGCTTACTCGTGCAGAATTCCTTAAAATAGTCGGGAATACCGCAGGATGGAAGCTCGAAACTATCAATGCAAATCCATTCACTGACGTCTCAAAAACTGAATGGTATGCACCATATGCGAGTTACGCACTTGGACATGGTATCATCTCCCAGGCGACGAGATTTCGACCAAATGATCCAATTAGCCGAGCAGAAGTAGCAAAGATACTTGCGGGTGCACTTGGACTTACCCTTCATACGCCAACTGGTGTATTTGCGGACGTGAGCATCTCATCAAGTCTCGTTATGTATGTTGAAGCCGTAAAGGCAGCAGGTATATTTGACGGACAAATCACAACTACTGGAAGACTCATATTCCGACCGTCTGACAGTATAACACGTGCTGAGATTGCAAAGGTCGTCGTGAAGGCATTTAAACTCTAGATTATAAGACAAGGAAAAAGAGCAGCGCAAGCTGCTCTTTTTTGAAGTCTGACCTTGTTAGAGATCAGATATTGGCTTTGTCAGTTCCCATGCTCCGTCCGGTTTGGCGCATGCCGAACCGGTGAAGTAGAGAGACTGTAAAGTCGGACTTACGATGACTGCCTTAAAATTGCGGCAGGTCGATTTTTTCTTTTTGTCCCAGTATTCAGAGGCGACGTAGAGCGTGTTTTTAAAACGCGCGTCGACAATGGATGGCCAGGTTTTTGTTTCTTTGGGTTTCTGAGTTGCGATCAGATTGACGAAGAACTTGCTTTCAGCACGGTGCTGGGCTGTGACGTCCTGCATTGGAGTACTGCTCCGCGTTGTAGCACAGTTGTCGACGCTGATATACAACTCACCAGGGATATTACCACGGCACACAACATAGCCGACGGCGATCCGTGGATTACTGATTACTGGCGTTGGGACATATGCACGACCACCGCTATCGACTGTTCGCTGATAGCTGTTGTCTGCTGCGCATCCTGCCAGGCCCAATATCATTCCAATGACTGCTAATTTGGCAATCAATTTTTTAGTTCCCATGATCATTCCTCCTATATTTGTTGATCGTATATAAATCTAATCAAATACTATTTTTGTCAACTCACAAATAAAGCACCCAAGAGCGTTTGGGTGCTTTATTTGTGATGAGAATTTTATCGCGTAAGCATTGTAACAAGAGCTGGCACAACAAAGGCCCCGAGGAGAAGCTCGATAACTACGACGAAAATAACGACAGATTCTGCAAATTTCTTCTGGGATGCTGGTGGTACTGACAAAAACTTCTGAGAGAGATATTTATAGCTCGCGTAAAATACAATCACTTGAATAATGGTCACCACATATGGGAAGAATGTTTCTAGTCCTCCGGCTTCAAGATTGCCTGGCTGCACATCAAGCGGTACTACATTCACAAGTATAAAACCAACGAGGGCTGTGAGTATGCTCGCAATTGCTGTAACCTTTACTACTGCAGCAAGAGGGAATTGAGTAGTCAGCTGTTTGCGCGCGTAATAGTTCGTCGCAAAAGTACTCAGTACAAAAACCAAAACAAAATTTATAAACCAAGTCATACGGTGATTGTTACGATATAAACCCTGTAAGTATAGGGACTCTTATATAAAAATAAATACTTATTTAAATAGTTTTTAAATAAGTATTTATGAGATTTAATTCCTCCCCCTAAACGCATTGATCAGAGTGATTTCATCCGCGTATTCAATAAATCCAGCATTGGGAAGACCTTTGGAGAGGCGGGTGATTTTGAGTGCTTTATTTGGATTATGTTCCTCGATATAGAGGCAGGTGGCTTCTCACTCGATATTGGGATTGAGGGCGAGGATGAGTTCTTCGACTCATTCGGATTTGATGCGAGCGAAGAGCTCTTTGATTTTGAGATCAGAGGGCATTCGGCCGGCAATAGGGGAGACGACACCTCAGAGTACGTGGTAGCGGCCATGGTGCATGCCGAGTCGCTCGAGAGATACGAGATCGAGATAATCTTCGACTACGCAGAGTACTGCAGTATTGCGAGTGGTATTGCGACAGATTTCACATTCGTCATGAGTTCGATCGGTGAGTGAGAAACATGTCTTGCATTCATGGACCGAATTTTGAAGTTCGGCAATATTCTCAGAGAGATTTTTGAGATACGAAGGATGTGACTTCAGCAAAAAAAAGGCGAGTTTAACCGCCGTTTTTTCTCCGATTCCAGGCATGAAACCGATGAGCTCTGAGAGTTTTTTAAGAATTTCTGGCATGGAGTCGGACGGAGGCAAGGTCAGCAATCTTTATAATTGCGTAGAGGATAACGGGTACGAGGTATTCGATACGAGCAGGCGAGAGGAGAAGCACATGGGCTACGACCAAGATAGCAATGAGATAGACTCCTTTATGAAGTCTCTTCCACCATTTACCGAGCAATTTCATTGACCACGTATTTGAGGTAATGAGTAAAAGCACAGTTGTTATGAGGGCTATAAAACCAGCAATAAACCATGGCTCAGGATTCATATTTGCGAGCGCTGCAAATCCACCCATGAGTTTTACAAAGAGTGTATAGTGCATCAGTACAAGCACTCCCATCAAAATTCCCAGCTCCTTCCTAAAGCCCATGATGAGCGTAATAAGTTTAATCCCCGTTACTCGTGAGAGTGGCGGAAGTGCGAGGATAATAAAAAGAAGCCAGTATGCGATGCCTCCGAGATCCTTTTGAACCTCAGGCGTGAGGTAGGTCAAGATGGGACAGTATGCCACAATAAGCAAAACATACGATACCCATGTGCGATGAGTTCGTATGCCGGCTTCAATAGGTGATAGGATCTTGTTGATCGTCTCAATCATACTATTTTTGATAAGTGAAGAGAGATTCTTTAAGTACGAGATAGCGTGGTGTATCAATCTGTTCCATCGTATTGACGAGCGGAGAGTTTGAGAGATTGGAGAGGGATTCTGCTTCAGCGATTTTGATATTGAGGAGGTTTTCTTGGGTGACGTAGTTTTTGCGAGCGATTTCGAGAGTGCGGACATTGTAGCCCTTTGTCGCGTTTACATTGAGTACAAAAACATAGTAAATCCCGAGGATTCCAATGAGGCCGAGGGCGAGAATATACGTCTCGCGGAATGAGAGACGATAGTTTTCACGTGTGGTTTTGCGGGAGGAAAGGAATGGAATGTTTCCTTTCTTCATGACGAGGAGGTTTGCGTTCATGAATAATTATATTTTTTCTAGCACTCGAAGCTTGGCGCTTCTGGATCTTGGATTGCTTTTCTGTTCTTCGGGGGAAGGTTCGATGGGTTTTTTGTGAACCTTTTTGAGACTGGCAGGCACAACGATAGCACCGGTGATTTCGTGAGTCTCTGGGGTTTCATAGGATTTGAAGAGGTTCTTTACGAGCCGGTCTTCGATCGAATGAAAAGTAATCACACAAATTCGACCCTTTGGAGCGAGTTCTTTGACTGCTGCATGGAGTGAGGCTTCCACAGCTTCTAACTCTCTGTTTGCTTCAATGCGAAGCGCTTGGAAAACTCGTATGGGCGACTTTGGATCAAAGCTTGCCTTTTCGATAAGTTCACGAAGCTCATTGGTTGTTGTGAATGGGCGAATCTTTCGCTGCTCTACAATTGCTTTCGCAATAAAGAATGCCTTGGGTTCATCCGCGTAATCGCGAAATATCCTAAAGAGTTCACGTTCTTCATAACTCTGGACAATAGCGCCAGCAGTCATCGTATCATCTGTCCGATCAAACCGCATATCGAGTGGCCCATCAAAACGTGTTGAGAAGCCACGTTCGGCTTCGTCATAATGGACACTGGATACACCAAGATCGTAGAGGATGCCATCGATATGATCGATGTCCCTTTCCCGAAGAATAGAATGTAAATGAGCAAATGAGTCATGTACGAAGAGCATGGTACCCTTCGTGTTTTGGATGGATGGGGCGAGTCGGGATTTTGCCTTTTCGAGGTTTTCGCTGTCACGATCAATACCTATGAGGATATCGCCGCTGGACAGACGCTCGAGAATGGCTTCGCTGTGACCTCCGATTCAGAGGGTGGCATCTACGTAGATCTTTCCTCGCTTCGTTGCCTCTGTTATGAGGTTATCAATGGATTCGTCTCGGAGGACAGATGTATGCGGGATGCTGTTCACGCGGTCTGTTTTTGTTAAAAACCTGGATCGAAGAATTCACAAAATCTTCACGCAAGAAACTATCCCTTTTTGTGCGTCTGTCAACTAAAAGAGAAAGTCATTACTCGTGTTGTAATTGACAATTATGTGACTGTATTCAATACCAAAAAAGTTTTTAACATTCTTTGCAAAAAATTGTTAAAAACTTTTTAAAAACCTGTAGAAAGTTTCTCGATCCGAAGGTTGCGTTTTTGTGTTTTTTTTCTATACTCACGAACGTTTTTCATTATGACTTTTACAAAAAAACGTCTCAAGACGGAGCCTATCAAGGCTACTCAGGGATTCACGAATATTCGTGAATCTTATTTCGCTTCCAAAAGGAAGAATTTCTTCGTTTCTGTGTTCTTTGGAATACTCGCCACTATTTTTATAGGGCTCGTATGAATTGGGATTCTGTCACGATTTTCGGGATTTCATATCGGATTTGAGATTCCAAGCTTCATTACCAATAACGTCCCATTTTTGGCGCACAGTAGTAATGAACCTCAAAAACTCAATATTCTCCTTACGGGTGTGGGTGGCGCAGGTCATGATGGTAGTGATCTCACTGATACCATTATTCTTGCATCTGTTAACCGCAAGACCAATAGTATCAGTATGCTCTCAATCCCACGTGACCTCTATGTGGAGTTCCCAACTAAGTGACGCGGCAAGATCAATGAGACCTATCAGCGCGGACTTCGTAATAGTACGACTGATGAGGCGATGAAAAAACTCGCTTCTAAAGTGACCGAAATCACCGGCGAACGTGTTGACGCCTATTTTAATATCGACTTTGATGGGTTCGTAAAATTTGTCGATATCCTGGGTGGCATAGAGGTCAATGTACCTGAAGATCTCCTCGATCGTGAATATCCAGATGATAATTGGGGATATACAACTCTCAGAGTCAGCAAGGGGCTTCAGACCTTTGATGGGGGGACGGCGCTCAAATATGTTCGCTCACGTCATTCGACCAGCGACTTTGATCGATCTCATCGTCAGCAACTTGTACTTAAGGCTATCAAAGAAAAACTCCTCAGCTTTAACGCACTTACCAGTCCATCTAAGCTCCAGTCTCTCTATTACGCAATTACTGGGCATATCAAGACCGATCTCGCATTTAATGATCTTGTCTCACTTGCGCTTTTTGCAAAGGATCTGCCATCGGACCACATTTTGTCATTCAATCTCAATGACATGTGTTTTCAGTCGGCTTCACTCTGTAACGCCGGAAGTTTCCTCTATACGCCAAATAGAGAGCTTTTTGGAGGATCTTCGGTGCTCTTACCAGATGGTGCAACTCCAGCGAATATCTCGACATATACGGATATTTCGCGATTTGCACATATGATCTTTGATCTGCCACAGATGTATATAGATAAGGACGAAATCACCGTGGTAAACGCAACAAAATTCTCAGGGAATGCGACTCGCGTTGCGCTCAGGCTCAAACGATTCGGTTTCAATATTCCCGAAAAAAATTCCATCGCAACGACCAAGGATCCATATCCAAAAAGTAAGATCCTCCATGTTTGGGACCCGATTGGCAAGATGGGTGTAAGTCCGGATTCGTCGACGCTTACTGCACTCTCGATGTTTATCTATGCGCCAGCCGAAGAAGAGGCGACGCTCACCTATAGCAAACTTGCTGGACCTGGGATCGAGATTATACTCGGTCAAGATTCGACAACACTTCTCAAATAACTATGACATTCAAAAAATCCCAACCAAAAAATATCTTGGTCAATCCCAAGGAATTTTTCGACCGCCTCCGCAAACGTAAAGTTTCGTGGGGAATTCTCACACTCTATATCGGTGTATCGCTCTTCCTCTTGGGAATTGCGAGTATTGGAGTGCTCTATCTCGTCTATCTTCGCACGCTTCCATCAATTACATCTATTGAGGATATCACTTTGCCTGAGAGTTCGGTGATCCGCGACCGCAATGGGAACGAGCTCTATTCACTTTTTTCTGGACAAGAAGGGAAGCGTACTTACGTCGAGATCAAAGATATGTCTCAAACCATTCTCGATGCTATCGTGTCGACCGAGGATAAGACCTTCTTTGAGAATGGTGGTGTCGACTTTAAGGGTCTCGTGCGTTCAGGATGGAATTATATCACTGGTAAAACTGACAAAATCCAAGGAACTTCTACCATCTCGCAGCAGCTCATTAAGAATACCTTTCTTAGTAATGAGCGCTCGTTTGATCGTAAAGCCAAAGAAATCTATCTCTCGTATCGACTCAATACCAAATATTCTAAAGAGAAGATCCTCGAGCTCTATCTCAACAAGATTTCATATGGTAATAACGCCTCCGGTATTGAAGAAGCTGCAAAGACCTATTTTGGTAAATCTGCAAAGGACGTAAAAGTTCTCGGCGCAACCATCCTCGCGTCGCTTCCAAAAGGGCCAACATATTTTTCACCATATTCACATCGAGATCGCCTCATGGGATATCTCTACGTATTTAAGGATGGAAAGACAGATGAAAAGATCACCCTCTCCAGTCCTGAGCGTATGCGTGACTTCCGTCCGCTCGTTGATAGCTTTAAAAAGTTTGTAGGCGGTCTCAAGATTGATCGTATCGACGAATCTGATGCAAAGGTCTGCGGGCTCGATGCAGGCAAGCTCAAAGCTTCGTATTCGATTGATTCGAGTGGATGTTCGAGGCTCGCATATAAAGATATCCTTCAGCTCCTCAATGATATCCAGCTCACGCCTCCAAAGGATGCTCAGGCTCCTGCAGCTCCTGTAGTTGCGCCTGTCAAGCCAGGAACAAAGCCTTCTGTAAAACCGACAACAAATACAGGTGCTACCGCATCTACAGTTTCTCCTGGTGAGAAGCTCACGGGATACGTACTCGAATACAACACCGGCCGCAAAGACTTCGTGGCTTCGCGTATGCTCGAAGATGGCAAAATTACTCCCGAGGAATTTAAATCGGTGGTGATTGATGGACTCGAGTTCCAATTCGTTCGTAATGCCCAGAGCATCAAATATCCACATTTTGTGATGTATGTGCAGGACTATCTCACTAAAAAATATGGTGATGATTTTTTTGATCAGGGCGGACTTCAGATCTATACAACGATCGATCCAAAGCTCGAAGACAAAGCCGAAGAGCTCGTCCAAAAACAAGTAAAGATCAACAAGGACAAATATTGAGCAACCAGTGCCGCACTTGTCAGTGTAGATAACAAAACGGGACAAATCATCTCTATGGTCGGTGGACCGGATTTTTTCGGTGATACGGAGCAGGGGAAGGTCAATATGGTTACAGCCCTCAGACAGCCTGGATCATCATTTAAACCGATCGTCTATTCCCTCGCTATGAGCAAGGAAGCAATCTCCCCAGATACACCTATCTTTGACGTCGATACCTCTTTTGGAAATTGGAATCCTGACAACTACGACCGAAAGTTTATGGGGAAGATGAAGGTAAAAACTGCTCTCGATTACTCGCGTAATATTCCAGCAATCAAGATGTTTACGGTCGCCGGCGGTGAAGCTGCAGTCGTCAAACATGCACGAAGCCTCGGAGCACTCTCGCTCAGAGATGATGGAACCTACGGTATGCCACTCGCCATCGGAACTGGTGAGCTCAAGCCCATCGAACTCATGGAAGCCTATAGCGTATTTGCGAATGGCGGCTGGAAAAAAGAACCCACTCCCATCCTCAAAATCGTCGACAAAAAAGGCAATGTCATTGATGAATACGTAGATTCGAATGGCAAATATATCTTCTCAGATGCTGCCTCATATCTGCTCTCGACAATCCTCTCAGATGCATCGAGTCGACCAAGCTCGTTCTGGAATAATGTACTTACCCTCAAAGATCGTCCCGTCGCTGCCAAAACAGGTACATCGAATAAAGACGTCAGTACTGGAACGGAGAAAAAAATCCTTCCTCGTGATCTCTGGACTGCAGGATATACACCACAATACACAACGGTCGTTTGGGCTGGAAACGTAGATGGAACCGAAACAAAGGGAACATGTGACGGACTTAACTGTGCCGCTCCTATCTGGCATGATTTTATGGAATATGCCCATAAAGGCCTTCCGGTCATGCAATTTAAAAAGCCTGATAGCGTCTATTCAGCGACGATTTCTTCTATCTCTGGGAAGCTCGCATCTGATAATACGCCCGACGAATACAAGATCACATCGATCTTTGCCGTGAAGCCCACTAAATATGAAAATAGCGCTAAACAGGTCGAGGTTGACTCACTCTGTAATGGAAAGGTGACCGATGCAACTCCAGCTGCTGCAGTGCGCAAGGGATACCTCATGGATATCGATCCAATCATCGAATCATATGATCCTTCTTGGCTCAAATCTACCCGTAGATGGGCAACGAGTGAAGCAGGCAACGCCTACTTTGCATCGGGCTCAACACTCATTACTAGTTACTCTGATCAGGTCTGCGTACGTCCAAGTGCAGCAGATTCACCAGTCTCAGTCTCGCTCAGTCTTGCAGATGGCAGCAAGCGTCCGCTCGGTCGTGGTTCGATAGAAGTTTCATTCCAGGCGCTCAATCCAATCGTCAAAATCCGCCTCGATCGCGATGGAGAAGTCTTTAAAGAAGTTGCTGTTGAGAGTCTTCGAACGGGTTCAATGACAATTTCGGATATCAATTTTGATACAGCATTTGCATGAGAACATGTCATTACTGTGACCGCAATTGACCAATATGGATACTCAGGAGAGTCATCTTCGCATGTAACCTTTGGTGGTCAAGTTCAAGGATCGGCGATCATGATCGATAATCCTAAGGACTCCGATCCAAAAATCTCGATCTATCAGGGTCAGTACTTCAATTTTAAATTCCATATTATAGATCCTGTCGCACTCACTGCGGTCAATATCTATATCGATGGCCAGCTCTTCAAGATCCTTGGTTCGAATGATACCTCGTTCTCTGTGCCAGTTGGCGCTGATCTTGAGGTTGGTAGTCACAGCGTCGAAATTCAAACCACCAACGAACTCCGCGGTAAATCTGCAAGAGCTATCAGCGTGGAAGTCCTCGCGAAATAAGTAAAAGAGCAAAAAAGAGGCCATTAGGCCTCTTTTTTCAGTCTCGGAACTTTCTTGTTGACTTTGCTCTTTTCGTTCGACAGTGTTTCTCTGTCGAAGAGCCAACTGATGAACGCTCTAAAACCCATAGGATTTCTTACATTCAATTTTTTTGGATTTTGCCATCAGGTTGATCGTGCTATTGCCGGAATTCTATTGTCTTGAATTTTGAGTAAGGCTATATCTTCTCTTTTTAAAGATTTTAATATCTCGTATGACCTATTTTTCTTGTTATTTCCAGCATAAGTAAAGAAGAAAGCCTCGATATCAGATTTGCTTATCTCTTCTTTCTTGTTCTTATTGACTACGTATTCCTTATCGAACAACCAATTAATAAAAGCTCGAAATTCCTCTACTCACCGGCAGGTTAGCTGATGGGGATTCTCCCATCCACTTAGCTTTACAATTAGAGTGATCTTCTTTCCTTGAATTTCAAGTGATCTAATCTCATTTTGAGTTAGGATCATGAGTTGAGCGTATGATTTTTCCCTTCCCTCTTTTCCTCAATAGCTAAAGAAAAAATCTTCGATTGTTCACTTGCTTATGCTGACAATCTCAGTTCTGTATTCCTCGCCAAACAACCAATCAATAAAAGCTCGAAACCCAACAGTATCTCTTACATGTAGGCCTTCTGGGTTCGTCCATCCAACTAACTTGATGATTGACCTAATACCATTTCCTTTAATCTCAAGCAGTCGGATGTCTTTACACGTTAATTGCGTCAATTTATCATAGGCCCCCTTTTTATTTTTTTTCCCAGCATAATTGAAGAAAAAATCTTCAATCTCAGATCTTTCAAGAGTCTTATCTGATGGTCTATAATTTTTTCCAAACAACCAGCTTATGAACTCTCGGAAGTCGCTTAGTTTCGAGGCTTTCAATCCACTTGATTTCCTCCATTCGCATGCAATCGCTGCCGCCTTGATGCTACCCCCTTTGAACTTTAATGCCTCTACTTGTCTTGCTGAAAGCTCCATGAGCATGTCGTATGATTCCTCTTTCTTACCCTCTCCTGCGTAATTAAAGAGGAATTCCTCCACGTTGGCCTTGGTAATTTCTCTTGCGAACTTGGATTTCGATTCCAGTCGTCCAATTTCTAGGCCGATTTGTGCTAGGTCGATCTCGTAGCCATTGGTTCAGAGATTTCCTCCAGCAACGAGAAAGGAATCTAACCGTCCATTTCCATTCCTACTAGCTCATGTTTTGGTGCTCGTATGCGTTTGGTATTGCTCGTAGATGTCTCCGATCCATGCGAAATTCTGAATCCCTCCAACATAGTCATAATATCTCACTGTTCCATCTCCTCGTAATCCACGTCAGAACTGCTGGAGATAGATCTTCGACTGGTCGGTTCCCCGCCAGAAAACGACATTTGAGACTGTGGGAATATCGACTGACTCGTTGAGCTTCCCGATGGCGAGTAGGATCTTGCAAGCGTCTCTTGGATCGGCGAGGCGCTCTATAGCTTGGTTCTGGTCGTTTCGCGAATGGTAGGCGAGGGCGTAGTTTGGAGCTCCTACCTTGCCTGAGATGATTTTGGCGAGTTCGTCCGCTTCAGCTATGTTGTTACAGAAAATTATCGTCTCTTCCAGAGGATTTTTGCTTCAAGGATCTCCAGCGCGCTGGAACAAGTCGTCTACAAGGGTTCGGTTATCGGGAAAACTTGCCATCATGGATTCGAATTTTTCAGCTATCTTCACAACTAGTTTCTTTTTTTCCCGCGAATACTCCATCGCCTTAGCTTGGTCGACGAGCATGCTAAGTTCAGCTATCTGTTCAGGAGTTGCACTTGAATTTGTGACGAGATGATATTCTACGTTTGGCGCGTATCCACTCGCGAGGTATTCCCCAAGGCCGAATTGGAACTTCGATTCTCCGAAAAGCTCTTTCGTGAGATTGCTTGGTGTCGCTGTCACTGGAATCACGAGGGCTGGGTGCCCGTTTCGACCCTTCTGTATGAGCGATTTGATTACACTATGAAAGTCGGTCTCGCTAGCGGCATTGTGCGCCTCGTCGACAAGGACGATGTCAATGTAGGGAAGCTCGGAAGCGAGATCTTTGATCAGTGCTGTCTGCCACGTGCTGCAGATCAGTTCGTCCTTGATTCGGCCGTTCTGCTTGGAGAATGTCTCGATGTCCGTTTTCTCGTCTACGGCTTTCCTGTTTTCACGATCCGCCTGCGAATGATAGGTGGATACCTTAAGATTATCGAGAACAGCAGAGCTAATGATCGGAGGTTTAGCTTTCTCTCATTTGCGTCCATGTACAAGGTCGTCGCGAAACTGGTTTACACCTCCGATTCGATTTGAGAGTAAGACTATGCGCAGTCCTGAAAAAAGTTCCCGTAGACGGGCATTCTTATTTCGCATGAGAATCAAGGTATCAATGACGGTACCGACGGTCAGTGTCTTACCACTTCCGGTGGCCATTTCGACGAGAAGGGATGTATAGAATTCCGCATCATCGTCCCTTGAGAGTCTTTCTCGAATGAGGTCTTTGATTGTTGAAATAAGGGTATCTACCGCGGAGACTTGGTATTCCCTGAGTGAGTATCAAGAGGGGAGAGTGTTTCTCATGCTTCGATCGTATCAGAATTGCAATTTTCAGGCAATTTTTGATTATCTAATACTTCTTGTATAAAATAATCCCCTGATTGCTCAGGGGATTATTTTTAGAATACGCTGTACTCGCTTCCACCTCCTTGGCGTGGAGCGCGGTGTGGGCGGTCATTTCCAAAGTTTGGATTGCGATCACCTCCAGCACTTCGGCCAGCATCTGATCGTCCACCACCCTGGTAACCTCCACGTCCACCATTTCCACCACCTCCAGTTGAAGCTGGTCGGTCACCTCCACCGTGGTTGTATCCACCGGTTCCTGCTCCGCCACTGTTGTAGCCTCCACCTCCGCCGCTTCGACCACCACCGTAGCCGCCTCCACTTCCGCTTCCTCCGCGTCCACGACCTCCTCGGTATCCGCCTCCTCCACCTCCTCGTCGGCGACCTCCGCCTCCGAATCCAGTACTTGGAGCTTCTACCTTACGCTCGAGAGTATTTCCTTCGCGGTCGATCTGTCGGATGACGATCTTGTTGCGCTTTTCAATATTCTTGAGGAGAAGACGTTCTGCAGCAGATACGAACATAACTGCCTTTCCTTCAGCTCCAGCACGACCGGTTCGACCGATACGATGGATGTATGCCTCTGGATCTTCTGGTACGTGGTAATTGAGTACGAGATTAATATTGTTCATATTGAGTCCTCGTGCTGCAACGTCCGTTGTAACGAATACATTTACTTCATCATTCTTAAATGCCTGAAGTGCGCGTGTTCGCTGACGCTGTTCCATATCACCATGGAGACATCCTGCCTTCACACCTCCTTCCTGGAGCATGCGAGAGAGGTGTTCTGTTTCGTGCTTTGTTCGAGAGAAGACGATGATCTTCTGTCCAACGTGTTCTTCGATATAGCTCTTAAGGAGATTGAACTTGTCGAAAGTTTCTACTTCGATAAATGAGTGATCGATCTTATCAACCGTGAGTTCCTGGGTAGACTTGATTGCCTCATATCCTTCACCAACGTATTTTACGAGGAGATTCTTCATCTCCATTGGGATCGTAGCAGAGAAGGTCATTGACTGCTTAATTCCAGGCATGTGACCCCAGAGATAGTCGATATCATCAACGAATCCCATGTCGAGCATGCGGTCTACTTCATCGAGAACAAAGAATTTTACTTCTGCGAGGTCGATATATCGGCGATCAACGAGGTCAATGAGACGACCTGGAGTAGCAATAACGATCTGTGGACCCTTATCGAGAATTTCGCGCTGTTTCTTCATGCTCGAACCTCCATATACAACGGTAGATCGGAGATACATTCCTTCTGAGAGCTTTACTACTTCGTCTCGGATTTGGATCGCGAGTTCACGAGTTGGTGCAAGAACGATTGCCTGTGGCTTACGCTGACGGCAGTCGATGAGTTCAAGAAGGGGAATTACAAAAGCGGCAGTCTTTCCGGTTCCGGTCTGAGACTGTCCAACGATATTCTTACCCTGAAGAGCAAAAGTAATTACTTCTTCTTGGATTTTCGTAGCTTCTAAATATCCACTTTTTGAAAGTGCGTCCTGAATACTCGGACGAAGTTTGATTTCGCTAAAAAGCATTATACAAAGGGGTTACACCTCCCTCGTATCGCTCGAGCGAAGATGTCGAATAATTAAACTATGTACGTTTGATAGACGTTGATGGGTCCATTCTTGTCCTCATGTTTCTCAATGGTCGTCTGAATGTGCGACCTCAGAAAATCGGTCAGGCTTTGGCCCTTCGCTTCGAGAATAAACTCGATTTTTTTCTTTTGTGCGTCTGTGAGGTAAAAGTTCACAGCGGCTTGAAATTTTTTTCTCGTGCTCATGGATAGGTTTCTTCGAGTATATGACAAAGCGATATCTGTACAACCCGACTGAAACGTGAAAAGCTATCGAACTTCTCGAAGGCGTGCTGCCTTCCCCTTGAGGGCTCGAATAAAGGCGATGTTCTTGCGACGAACCTTGAAGGAACGAAGAACGTCGATCTTAACGATCGTCGGCGAGTGAATCGCGAAAATCTTCTCTACTCCGATACCATCAACGTCCTTGCGAACGACGATGTTCTTTTCGAGTGCACTCTTACCACGGGTGTGGATCACGAGACCTCGGAATTTCTGGATACGAGTCTTTTCACCGTCCTTAATAGTCTGGTGAACCTCTACCTCCATTCCTGTACGGACCTGTGGTACTTCTGCCTTGAGAAACGGCTTCTGAATTTCGGCGATAAGTGCTGCGTTCGTCATGTTGAGAAAGCTAAAAAAAAGAGCGGGTGCTCAAAAAGATGGGCTTATGATATAAAAACACTCATTATAGTCAAACTGAATTTTGGCTTTTTAACTCTTTTTGAAAGAGGTTTTTGAGTGCTTCGCCGACTTCTTCGTTTTTGAGGATGACTACACCGAGCTCTATATTGATCCGCGCTCCGATTTTAAAGCGGAGTTCGTCATCCTCAATCATCTCGATTGTCTTTTCGAGCTCGTAGATTTCTGTAGCGTGTTTTGGATATAAAATCCGGAAGCGCGCAAAATTATTGGGAGTTACAGATTTCATAACGGATCAAAGAGAGGAGAAGGTGCGTCGTCGGACATAGTACGTCAGATATTGCGCAACATTTCAAACTTTTTTTGCTGTTCTTGTGTCTGTAATTGATTATCAAATGCAGCAGCACCCTTGCTCCATTCAGCTGTTTCCTGTTGTTTTTTGTCTGCTTGAAGCGCTTTTTGTCGATCTCGTTCGAGTGCATCATTGATAATGGACTCAATTTTTGAGAGTGCTGATTCGATATTCTTTTTGCGCTCTTCTACACCCTTCTTTTCAATTTTTAAGAATGTATCGAGATGTGCTGGCCAGTTATCCATGAGTTCGATCTTGCGTTCGTCTGAAAGCGCAGGAAAAATCACCCACAAATTGTGCATTGATTCGGCCGAAAGGCCCGAATTTTTGAGGAGGATTTCGAACTGATAGTTAGCCATTATGCAAAAGCGAGCTCGTCCAGACCACGAAGTGCGCTGCGTTTGTCATAGTCTCCCTGAGCGCTCAGTGCGATTTCTCGCTGAGTTTTTGCTCGGCTCGCAGTATCGGTTGATACAGCGCCAAGACTTCATTCGGCTACTTTTGATCCGATATTTGTTTTTTCGGAAGGGCTGAGGCTCTCAAATTTGCCATAGATATCGTGGATTTTGGCGGTGTGGTATTCTCCAAAGGTTGTAGAACCCTCAATCATCTTAAGAAGTGCGCCGAGTTGCTCGCGGGCTTTTTCGGCAGGATTTTCGATCTGAGAAATCGCTTCTTTGTGTTCGATGGCCATAGGGGATTTTTAGTTGTGAGAAGTATACTATGCATAGAGGAATATGCAAGATTGCCCGTTTTGTTTCGATCTCTTGCTGTACATTATTTGCAAGGTTGTATTTTTAAAAAATACGTTACAATAACGGGTTGTTTTCTTAACTCATTTTTATATGAAAAACACACTCGATACTCAAAAAATTAAACATACCCTCGATACCGTATTTGGTTCAGTATATGATCTTTACTTCAAGACCCACAGCTGCCATTGGAATGTTGTCGCTAAAGACTTCCATGAGCTGCATATCATGCTTGAGGGGCAATATAACTACCTCTGGAGTTCACTTGATCAGATTGCAGAGCGATACCGCGTTTTTGATCTCCCTGCACCGACGGTTTCTCACGCAGTAGATGCGAGTTTTAGTACCGAATCACGAGACGTGCTTCTCACTACACTTCTCTCATTTGCGGATGAGACAATCATCGTTCTTCGTGAAGCAATCGAAACCCTCACGGCTCAAGATGATGCCGCTGGTGCAGATCTCCTCACAGGAATGCTCGCCGAACATGAAAAGAATGCATGGATGATCCGCAGCTCTATCTAAAAATAGACCTAATAAAAATCCCTCCGAAGCTCTTACGAGCGAAGGAGGGATTTTTATTATAGACTTAGTTCTTTACGCATCGGTATTTCTGACCGGCAGTACCAGTATTGTCATCGATTTTGAAAGTGTATCGTTTCCCATAGATCGTCTCTTCGTACTGTGTGTAGTACGGAGCCCCGCCTGCAGTAATATATCCGTATGCCCCACGTCCGTCTGTGAGGAGATTCATGCGAAGTGATCGAGTGAAGAATTCTCCATCCTTTCCTGATGCAGCATACGAAGCCTGTACATCAGCTTTTGTTGGGAGATGGTATCCATCTGCACAAATCGAAGCCGAATCAAACTTATCTCGTGAACCAAGGTCAGCATAAGCTATATTATCAGAGGCCTTTGAGATAGTTGATGAAGCTGTTCCATTTGCATCACAGAGTGCCCAAGTTGTTGTTCCCATCTGGACGTCCTTCTTATCACAACCAGGATATGTTGTATCTGCACGATTGACAGCAAGTGCAGATGTACATGCATTTCCATTCCAAGCATAACCATTCTGACAAGTATATTCACATGCAAGATTTGCATAGTTATAATCAGAAGGCGCACGTCCAGTTGATGGATCCTTTACCTTGTTGTTTGTGAGTGTGCCGTATCTCGTAGTTGCGTTTGCTCCACCTTGTGGAATATAATACACCGTTCGTGATGCAGCAGTTGTGTACGTAGGAATAGCTCCGCCCGTGAGTGCGTCATAACTAAATGGTGCAAGATCACCACCGTAGATACCTCCGGCAAATGCTGTTCCATAGGTTACAGCACCGTTTGCGAGGACAAATTTCTTGTTACCACGAAGAGTTTCATATGTATCACGGAGTGAGTCTCCAAGATAGGTAAAGTCGTAGTAGCTCCATGCAGCATTTGCAGGAAGATTAGCGCTACAGCTAAATGTAGCATTTGCAGCTGGCTGTTGTTTTACTGGTCCTGGTGCAGGAGTTGTGTCTACAGCACATACATAGTTTGTATAGCTATATGAGGCACCGCTTGTTACGTCACCTGCACTACAGTTTGTACGAGTAGAAACTGTAGCTCCAATAGTACATTTGTTGGTAGCGAGTTTGTCAGTTGCATATTGACCACCACCGGCACTTGTACAAACACCGTTTCCTGTACTTGATACACTCCACTTGGTTCCGCTTGCATTGTCAGGACCAGGGACATTGTTGTTCTGAGGTCCAGGACTTACTCCTGAAGCAGGAGGTGGTGTAACTGTGGTCGATGAACCAGATGTACCAGAACTTGGAGGTGGAGCAATGGCTACACTTGAGCCAGTTCCAAGTCCGCTTGTACCAGTGATACCTGAGAGAATCGTACTAATATCATCTCCGCCAGCATCGTACTGCGCAAGAATATTGTCGAGATCACCAAGTATACGAGTTGAGAGATTACGTGCAGAGATCTTGCTGTAATTCTTTGCTCGATATGCCTTGAGCTGAGTTTCGAGGGCTACGACAAAATTGTAATAGTCTCCATCATCTGAGTATTGAGACTTTGCGTCGACCACCTTTTTAACAAAGGCGTTAGCAATAGTTTCGTATTTGGGCGAGAGATAGACGCTTGCTGCGTCTGCTTGGATTGAGAGGCTCATCATGAGCACACACCCAACCACAAAAGAGGTGACGATTTTTTTCATGGGGCGATTAGAAAAAGTAAATCACGGATATTGTGGCAGTGTTTTCTTTTATTGTAAAGAGTTTTTATCTCTTTCTTACTTATTTGTTAACTTTGGCTCTCCAGTGTATCTTGGGCGGATCTGAAAAAGTATGTAGAGACCAATTGCAATACCGATAAGTCCGGCAAGATGTCCATGGAATACCATCGAAAGCGCGAGTGTAATCTGGGCTACAAAGAACCATCTCCATCCTTCATAAAGATTCTTTGAAAGTCCTGAAAATGCCATCACTGCCGCGTATACCGCGAGACATTCGAGCGCGGTACCGATCCAGTCCATAGGACTAAAATATCCAACTGCTGATAACCCCCAATACTGATATGTGTCATTAAGGCGCATATAAAATGAAACCATCGAAATGACCGTAATTCCGTATGAGATTGCCGTAAGAATGGCGACAATAGGCATGATCTTTACAAAAAAGTCCTGAACCCCCTGAGAGAATGCGGGCATATTTTTGCATGATCCGAGAAGTGCCTGTTCAATAGAATCAATAAAATCACTGATAGCTTTCATAGTAAAAATGGGTGAAGATGGCTCTATAGTAGGTGAAAATGATAAAAAGCAATGCATGATTTGTCGATTGCCTATCTAGATATCATCAAAAAAATACCGGCTCGTGAGCCGGTATTGTAGTTTATGAATCAATGCGTTGATATTGATCTCTGCAGTGCTTCCTGAGCGTAGATATGATCTATGATCTGCTCAAATTTGAGAGCGATTGGGAGCTTGTGCTCTTTTGCAAGGAGCATCAGCCTTTTGAGGAAATCCTTATTTGGAGTATCCTGCATCTCTGCTTTGAGCAAGAGGAGAAACAGCTCTTCCATAGTGCAGTCTATCTGACATTCTTTGACTGCATAATAGACGATTTGTTGGATTTGTTTCCTGCCTGCATGTTTGAGTGCAGCATAGGTTTCTACTTCTTTTTTGACTGCATTTTTGAGGAGTAATTCGGCATGATTTCTCACGGCTATCAGGTCTGGATTGCTTCTCGCTTCACGAACTTGACGTACCAGGTTGCCGAAATCATCGCTTTTAGATGCGGCTTCGAGGGATTCTAAAAAGGCACGCCTATGTAGATATACTTTTATTTTTATGAAGATATCATGAGGAAAGCTCACAATCTCCTCGAGATGTAATGAGATCATAGTTCCTCCTATTTGTTTGTGTTGGAGTTAGACATTATGCTGAATATGAAGGTTGTCAAGAGAAGGCATATCAGGGAGTACTTCACTTAAAAAAATCCCCACACAATGTGCAGGGATAATAAGGAGTCACTCATGAAACTTTGCTAGGCAAGTCTCAAGATGTGAGATCTTCGGTATAGAGCAAAAAGCATAATGCCAAAGTTGACGACCACCTCAAAGACGGGATACGCCAGACTTTGAAGGTTTTTTGTTTCGAGCCCGAGAACTACGAGCGTCGCCACGATACCAAAGAGTGCGAAACTCTTGATAAAATCATTCCCGATTTTTTCGGATTTTTTGACTTCGATAATGCTTGGTATGATCGCGCAGATGTCGGCCACGATGATGCATCCCATAGATATGAAGCTGACCTGCTCTCTCAAAATATACCAGAGAGTCATAGTACCAGCCGCAATGACAACGGCAAGTATTTCGTAGGTATTTATTTTTTTGTATTGTCGCTTCCAGAGACTAACGATACCGATCAGGTACTGGAAGAGACTCATAATTATAGTGAAGCGCTGAATCACTGGATCGACGCTTGCTTCGTGAGAGGCAAGGAGGCCGAGGCAGAGACTCAGGGAACCCCAGATTAAAAAGCTAAATCCGTTGATCGATTTTTCTTGGCCCAATATGAGTCCTCGAAGCATGAGAGAATACCCAACAATCAACAGAAAAGCCGCGAATATTTGCACCATGTATTCCTCCTTTTTTTGTAGTAGATCGTATCAGTCGGGGTGACTGATATATTTGCGGGCCACTATTTCGGAACGCCTACATCGTATGAATTTGAGGATAAAAATCAATCTGTGGGGATTTTTTTAAAGATGGCTTCATCATGCTTGAATATCTCATCTTTTTGAATATTTTGAACTATGTAATCCATCCTCCTTTGGATTTGAGTGAAGTATTTTTTCATCTTTGGAATTATGCAGAACAACCTTGGGGTGAGGGATTTTTTTGTACCCACATCAAAAAATAGAGAAGGAAAATCTATTTCGAGCGCTATTCAGGGGGCGGTAGTTGCTGCAGCACTCACATTTGCATCGCCAGCGGAGTCGCAGCCAACACTGGCAACTCCAGTGGTGACGAGTCCTTCGATTGCGAATGCGAGCGAGATAGAGAAGCGTCAAATAATGGAAAAACAGCTTACTGCTGACTACGTGAATAAAGCCCTGCTCGATAGCTGAAAGATGGAGCAGTTTGTTTTCGCACTGCTCAAAACTGACAGTAATATTAAGATGGTGGCAAGAAGTGATGGCCAAAAAATATCTGATAGAGATATTGCAAAAGTGATCTCTCATCTCCCACAGAGTTATACAGCAGAGATGGTCTCTAAGGCGATATTGGCGAATCAGGCATTTCCTCTCGCGGAGTCGATTATTGGTAAAATGATAGGATATACGTCGGTTATAAAAGAGGCCATCGTGCTTGCCTCTAATAGTACAACATTCTCTCCGGTTTGATCATCTTTCGCAGAGCTGCAAACAGACGCTCAAATTGATGAAGACATGCTTCGCCAGGAGGCAAATTTTAAGTTCCAGAAATTTGCAGAAAACATCGGAAAGCCACTTATTCAAGAGCTCATCAATCATCCTGAGAGACTTTCTAAAGATCAGCAAAAATTACTTGGCGCTCTCACAAAGCAGCTCATTGATAAAGATATCACCAAGGTTGATTACAAGAGCTTCATGGACCCAGCAACTGTCTTATTGCTCAACAAGGCTGATGGTCTGTATGAAGTAAATAAGAAAATGCAGGAAAAGATTGGTAAAAATACAGATGCGCTCAAAAACCAAGCTCAAACGCTTGCTGATTTAGTTGCTCAGGCAAAAGTGATGCGCGAAGGTCTCAAAACGCTCACAAATGTACAGGCAAAGGCTGAACAAGAAGTGCTCATTAAAGCAAAAGAAGCTGCTATTGCTGCGGCATTCATGCTTCAAAAGCAGCAGATTAAAGAAGTTTACCAAGAGACTCGTAACTATTTGAATATAGCACGGGGTCTTGGACAGCTTTTTGGGAATTCGGAGACTGCAAGAGATATCTGAACTGCAGTGGTCATCGCAGACAATCTCGTCAATGTCATGGAGACGATTAGTCTGCTTAAATTAGGCGATATGGCTGGCTCAATTGCAACAGGGAACATGGTGAGCGCGGCTGTAAATCTCGTAGGACTCTTTGCTAAAAAACCTGATCCTGCTGGAGAGAGGCATAAGCAAATAATGGCTGCGCTTGAAAAGCTCTCTAAACAAATCTCCGAACTTAAAAAAGAGATGCATGAGCGCTTTGATCGTGTAGATAAAAAACTCGATATTGTATTAGATAGATTGGACCAAATCCAGGGTGATGTAACAGATATTAAGAATCGTCTCGATCAAATCGCAGCCGCACTCGGTCATTTGCAGGATAATCAAATGATTATACAAGAAGACCTCTTTAGAAATACTCACGGCGGTATACTGCAAGGCTGCTATACACAGGCTACAACTTGGACTAAAAATGGGTATGACACGAGTAATCTTGTCTCTTGCAAATCAGGGCTCGTCAATCTAGCAACGAGCTACGCGGCGAACTATAATTTTACAGGAAGAGCAAGGAAGTCAGCCTTGCGTGATTTTGCAAATGAACTCCAAAATCGCGGAATGGAAGGCTCGATCAATATGGTTCGAAATATCACCTCGAGGGGTATTCTCGATTTTGAGACACCCGTGACTTCAGGCGAGTCGCTCGTCAATCCAGAAATCATGAAAATGATTATGGATAAATACCTCGTACTTCTCGGTACACACGGTATTACTGAGGTTGATAAGGTGAATATTCGCAATATCAAATCTACACTCCAAGCACTCCAAGACGAAAGTGCTCGCCTCGCAGATATTCGCGAGAATTCTCTCTTTGATCTCAGTCTCAAACTCTATGAGACAAAACGTCAGAAATTTTTAGAAGAACTCGACCGAGAGCTTCGTAAGTTTGAAGAACAGAAAACAAAAGAAATATCTCTGTTATCTGCTTCTCAGCCCCATGATGCTGCCATGGTGGGGATCAGTCTCCAAAAACCTCTTCTCACCAGCGACAAAGAAGAAGATGTTGTAAATGCTGGGCTGAAAAACTGGATTATCAGCAAAAAAGAAGAAGTGGTCAGCAGTTCATCTGATGATTTAAACCGAGGGATTATCAAGGTCTTTGCTAAAAAAGATTTAGTATATAAATCCTTTGATACCAAAGCACAATTTATAGTACCAAGCCTGAAATTCGATTGAACCCTCTCGGTTCGAATTACTGAAAAAACACGTATAGTCAGATGAAGGTCAGGCTGAGGATGAAGATATCGAGATCCTGGCGGTAATGGCGATAACTTTGAGTATGTAACTACGTATACTTGTTTTGAAGATTCCCTTGGGTTGAGCATTGGCATGAGTCATGGCGCAGACTATGGTCCTTGCAGAGCAGCTATTACTGACAATGTTGTCAGAAGAAAAATGGCGCCATTTAGCACTCCTGAGGGTGATATCGCAAAGCAAAAACTCTTAGCTTACGTTAATAATCAATACCTCGACATTCGCAAAAGCTGAGCTGCTTATATAAAGACTCGTCTGAGTGAGTCAGGTTCTGATATTCGCGCAAGATTCGACGAGCTTCGATGAGCGTATGCCATGATTGACGCGCTTGCGTATTTTTCGTACCAATATGCCCACGAGAACGATCCAATTTTTATGGAAAAACTCGCCAATCTCAGTCCTGCAAAAATCCAGAGGCAGTTTGATGCAATCATTTCGGGTAATGAAACAAAGTGGGATACTAAATGGAATAATGATGTATTTCAACTGAATGCCATCTTTGGGGATAAATGATCAGAAGGAAAACAAGAAATTGCCGTAGTTCGTGATGTCCGCGCAAAACTTGCACAGATCGTAGATAAAAAATCACCCGTTGGCCTCAAGAGTGTCGCCGAGATGGAGAAAGGCATTGAGGCAGTCGAGCTTCTACAGAAGCAAGTTGAGGCTCATCCAAAACCAAAAAGATGGTTTAATTAGTATCACTATAAAAAATGACTCAGGAAATTCTGAGTCATTTTTCTATAATCCTAACGCCTCATTTGGTACTTCCACCTGAAAGGCAATTTTCCTGCCGTCATTTGTTTGTGTAATCTCTCCATTGAAGGCAATACCAGTGATCACATCAACCAGAGGTTCCGCAGTTTCGAGTCTAAAATCAAGATGTGCGAGCACGCTCATGTGCACACGATCCTGCAAGTCGGCAACTTCCTGAGTAAGCTGTCCAGCAGGGAAGTGCATATCGCTTCCGAATACTCTTTTAAATGCATCGTGTACGATGTCTGTGGCGATGATCGGTGCTGGCTGACGAAGTGCTTTTATTTGTTCGTCAGCTCTATTTGCTTCGAGTAAATCATTCATAAAAATCTAGTTACAGTACGTATGTGAGACATATATTTTCTTTAAGCTTGCTCCGTAGTAGAAGCATCCGTTTTTTGGACCTGTGTAATAGGTCTTGTTTGTGTTGCTATTGTAGACTGCATTCGATCCTTCGTCATTGCGAGAGCAGTATTGGTGCGAGACATAAACCTTCTTACCTGAGGAAGAATACGAGTAACATCCACCTTTAGGGCCCGTATAATAAGTCTTTGCTTGGACAAAGGACGCGCTTCAAAAAAATGATATTGCTATGAGCAATAGAGTGGCAAATCTCTTCATATGGCGCTATAAGAGAATAGTGTTTTGATTGTAGCTTTTCTCTGTACGAGTGCAAACTGAGAACACCTCAAATAGAAGATGTTATCTTTTGTTTAGTGCACTGTAAATCGTATTATTTTGCACTTTTACGAATTTATCCAGCTGGCTTGAGTCGTTTTTTGCATGAATTTTCCAAGTGTGCTAGTATTTGTGATATAACCAGACATATGCAATATTCACAGATCCACCGACTCATGGAGCTCTATATGGCTCGTTCCTGCGCTTTTGATGATAAAGAGAAGGCACTTTTGAGCGATGCATTCCCCAAGATGCAGCCAAAGACTCAGATGCGCATTATTCGCTCTCTTCAAAAAGAACATGAGTGACACGTCGCAGTTCTGCAGAAAATCAGTACACATTAGTTCACATTCTTTGTTTATGACCCTCGAACTTCCATCATACGATACTGATCCATATAGTGGATTTGATATTCCTGATCCTTTAGATCTGCCGCCTGCTCCAGAAAAGAAGGGCGAGAAAGATACGAAAGTTTCACTCGATAGCCTTGCTGATACGTCTGCAGCTCGTCTTGATATGACCCAAGAAAGTCTGAAGGCTCGGGCAGATATTATTAAGGCGGCAAGCAAAGATCCCGCCTTTCCGGTGAGTATGAAATTTGGTTATCAATCCAAAAGTAATCTACCAACTCTTGGAGGCACTGAATATGCGAGTGCTTTTGCTCCAGACTTTGCATGAGGTGAGCGCAGACTTAGTGCTGCTCTTGTGGATAAAACTGCAAGTATCGAAGCGCTTAAAAAAATAACAAATGACATTGTGCCACTTGAGGCTATTATTGAAGTCACGAACAAACAATGAAAGATTCTTCAAGACGGATATTCGGCGATTATAGATTCTTACAAGGCAAAAACAGGACATGATTTATCGACAGACTATATTGCCGCCGCTAATGGAGATCTTATTGGATTTAATGCTGACTCTGATCAGTATTTTGTAAAGAGCAATGATCCAAAGATCCAGGAGCTCATAAAGGCACTCAATGCAGAAAGAAAATATATTAATGACCACAGTGCTGAGCTTGCAGATATAAGCAAGAAGCAAAATGATGCAAAGACTAAGTTGTCTGGCAGAGATGGACTCTATAGCTTAAAGGCTATAGCCGAATCTGCTCTTAATAGGAGTGTTGGACAAAGTGAGGAAGCGCTCAGAAATCGTTTCACCTTTCTTAAATGATCTATTGAGGATCAATTAAGATGAAATATGGTCGCTTTTTGAGATATTTTCCATGAAAAGTACGATATAGAAAAAGTGCGCAGTCATACAATTAAAGCACAGAATGCATACGGAGAAAATCTCCTTGCTATTACATCGCTTCCCTCTGATGCAGGTTTCTGTCACATCAAATGAGAAATACGTCCGCGACAATCTCGTACGCATCTGATCTACACTTTCAAAAGAAGAGAAGATCATTTTCCTTGATATTTTAGGAAGTGAACTCCTGAAGTTTACTTACAACCAAGAAACAGCACAAACAGGGAAGCCTCTCCCAGTTCCCACACTCGGTAAACAGTTCTCCAATCTTGCACAAGCCACTTACAGCGAACAATCTCTTCCACTGAGTGTCTGTACTGGTATCCATGCGACGGTTGCCCAAGTGGCAAATGCATGGGGAATTGACGCAGGAGTTGTAACGGTGGGTGGTCAGGATTTAGGACATGCGATTACTGTTATGAAGGTAGCAGATAAGACTGTATTCTCCGACTATTGAGTACTTTATACAGGGAGAAATATCGAAGAAGCCCTCGATACCTACGCAGTAAAAAACAAGAACTATGTCTTCACCAACTATCTCGCTAACGACAAAGGGGATATCATCGGTGCAATCCAGACTCCGCTCAACCGCGAGGTAAATGCACAAATGTTCACGATGCGCGATGTAGAATCTTGGCTCAAAAAACCATCAAACATGCCAGAAGGTGTAGAATTTGAACTCACCAATCGTGGGAAACGAATTGCACTTAACAAGCACATCGGTGGTACATATGCAGGCATCGGATACAAGGAAAATGAGATCGCAGGACTCAAACTTCAGACGATTCATACAACCCTCGGATACGAATCAGGTAATGAACTCCTGCGTGGTTTTGGTGAAATAAATGTCTCAAAAACGCGCATTGGTTCAGAGAAAGATGTGAGTCGGGATTACTACGCAGCGGCAGCTCAGGCAGGAGTCTCAAAGATATGGCCAGTGAACGATACTTTCTCTATCGAGACAGGATTGACTACTAAGGCAAAAGTACAACTAGCAGATCATCTCGATCTCAGTATTCATGGTCTGAGGAAAGGACAGGTTGGAGAAGTGGCAGTCTCCTGAAATGTACAAGCAAAGTATGTACTCGATCCCAAGACTGCAGTCCATGCCGGAGTTATCCACACAAGAAATATCGTCCCAAATCTCCAAAGTGGAGCCACGGATACACCAAATACCTATGGATCAAACACGGTATATGGTGGCATCACCCACAAGGATAATGAGAAGGGAAGTGCATTTGATCTCGCAGTAAGTCGAGAAGTATCTGCACTCGCAAATACTTCCAAAGCACAGGCTACACTTCGAAACATGAACATGTCCGCAAGTGCCTACACTGAGATTATCCGCTCAACTGGCAAGAGTCCACTTGGACCAAGCGACTCAAGTCGAGTGGGGCTCGAAGTAACCAAAAAACTCGGAGTGTGGAAGGGTCCTAGTATTGATGTATTTGCAGGAGTTCGCCAGGATCGCATAGATTGAAAATCAAGCGGACCAGTCTACAATGTCGGACTCAAAGGAACATTTTAAAATAAATAAAATCACCTGATCTATTACGATCAGGTGATTTTTTTTGGAGTATTTATCTCTTAAAAAGACCGCAAAACGTAGAAGGATATTTTAACATCTCTAATTCTTGTTGGCATTCAGTATGGATGGCTGCGTAAGCCAGAACAAGTGCAGCACTTAAAAATACGAAAACAATCATAGTTCACACTATGCCAGGTAGGGGGCGGGCAACCTTTCGTGTTATTCGGTATCCACTAGTAAATCCGATCAACAGAGCAAGAATGCTGACTGGATCAAGCGTGTACCATTCATTCATTGTCGAAAAACTATATCGAAGAATAGGAAAGTTTTCACTCATGTATAAGAGTCACCATGCTATCACAAACGAAATTCCCAAGCTTACGGCGTAGTAAAGTATACAGATCGCGATCTTTTGAACCGCGTTTTTCTGTTTGTACTCACGCCATAATAACCAACTTCAGATAAGCCCTATAGGAAACAAGATGAACACGCATAAAAGCATGATCACCAGCGGAAAGTTTATATCTCAGAATCACATATGAGAGCAGGGAACTATAGCTAAACAGCATGAGTGTATGCTCAGTTGATCGTATGCAAACTCAATCCTACGCCCGATCATCCAAATACTCACAATCAAGCACTATGATTCTGACCTCAAGATTGCTTTCACTCAGACTCTTGCTATCCTGTTTTCTATCAGAATGTAGTCAAAATAATCCAACCCCTATCTATGCTCCAAATCCAGCCATTCGAGTGACAACACTGCGAGACTACTGCTACAGGAACGATCCTACTCTCATTGGGGATCACGCTTTCTGAACCGATGCTTTTTGGACTAGGTAAGGGGCTGAGTTATATATTTTGGAATATGAAAGGCATGGATCGTCCATTCATTGGCGGACGAATCAAGCCCGATCTCGTCACTCAGAATATCGCACAGAGTCTCAAATTGGACCTATCTACCCATGAGACTTCATCACCCAAAAAAGCCTGGGAAAATGTGAAGAATCTAATAGATGAATGATACATCGTAGGTCTCAAACTGGACTGTTATCATTTGGAATATTTTTCTCACCCGATTCATTTCGCAGGACATTATGTTGCGATGTATGGCTACGATGTAGATTCGGCATATTTGGTAGACACAAAACAACAGGGTTGAATGGTAAAAACATCACTCCACAGTCTCGCCCTCGCTCGTGCCGAAACATGACCCATGGCCTCAAAGAATATGTACTATTTTTTGAAGAAAACTGGCTATGAATTCGATATAAAGGACACTATTCTCACTGCAATCCGAGACAATGCAGCAGAATATCTCAATCCACCTATTACGAATATCAGCTACAAAGGAATCCTCAAAACCAGTACAGAGATCATAAAATGGTTCAAACAGAGTCAGGACGTCGCAGAGGATTTTGGCACCACGGCCATGCTGATGGAAAGAGCAGGCACGGGAGGTGCGCTGTTTAGGAATCTATATCGAGATTTCCTAAAAGAATCTCACGAGCTCATAGGCTGAGAGAAACTCCGACTTGGATATGAAGCATTTACTCAAATCGCACTTCTGTGGATGGAAGTTGCTCGATTATTTGAGGAAGTGAGTAATACGAAAGATATCGCATGTATCTATCAGGCGTCGGAAATTTTGAAGGAAATAGCGGAGAAAGAGAGGTGAGTGATGGAAATGTTGGTGGGAGTATAGGGCTGTTTGTTAATATGACTTTGGTTTATTCTGAGTATACTCTCATGTCTTCATATACCGCGCGGAGGAAGTTGAGGATGCGGAAGATCCTAAACATCTTACTATGCAATATCCTCTTAAGAACCTCCGTCGGTGTATTGTGCTTGCGTGTTGTTTATTTGTCCCTGTGGCACTTGCACATCAGCCAAGAATTCCAGATCAGTCAAATACCATTGTTGATGCCCCTGAGATATCCAAAGCCTACTACGCAAAGCTATCAGGTGAGCCCCAGATATATACTATTGATTCACAGGAATCTTTTGACCTCTATGTTAATATCTTGGTGCCAGATATTCTCGGACAAAACAAGGATGTGACAGCTACCATTTTTAAGAACAGAGATTACACACATCCATTAGCTATTTTGGGTGGCTCGAATGCTCAATGGAAGTATATGTTTGAGCCATTCGGTTATGATGCCTATTGGCAATGAACCGAATACCGATCAAAAGCAGGTTCTTGATCATATGAAATTCGTGTAACGAGTCAGGATAATACGAGTAAATATTCTCTGGCAGTAGGAGAGATTGAGAATTTTGATCTTCGGGAAACCATAAATGCACTTTCATTGGTACCAAAAATCAAACGTGATTTCTTTAATGAATCACCTATAAATTTTATTCTCTCGCCGCTTGGCTGGTGAACGATTGTGATCTTGTTCGTGCTTGCTTTTGCTTTTGGCATGCTTCTCAAGATCCTTCTTAGGAAGATCTATCCACAAAACCTTAAAATAGGCGCGAGAAATATTAGTACCTTTGATTGCTGGATGCGCATAGTTTTCTCAGTGCTGATTCTTTTTATAGCGATTTCTACTTCATGGAATTTAGCGCTCATCTTTTTATCCGGCTATTTTCTGTTTGAGGCGCTTTTTGGATGGTGTTCGCTCTTTATGATTTTAAAGAAGGAGAGTAATTAAATACTGATGAGATAGTAATTTTGAGTATTAAAGGGTTTTTTTAGCGTGGTGAGGCTGTTTTTTGTATATGCCCAGTTACAAAGAAGGTTTAAGCTTTGAATAAATGGACTATAGACTCTATTTCTTAAAAAGCAGCACCGGCTTTTCACTACAGATTTCAGTAACATTCCTATTCTCTAAGACAGTACTCATCTGCGAGAGAAGATGCACATTTTTGCTTACTATTTCTTTACACTGTGCCCATTCTTCACTTGCAAGGGAGACATTGCCCTCGAGAAAAATTCGTTTTTTATTTTGTGTAAATTTATTAAAAAGTTCTAGTTCGTGAGTGCTAATGGTGAGTCCTCTTGTATTCTTAATATATACTACTTGTGAAGGTGTATTTAATAAGCTCTTGAGGAAATCTTCATCGTAAGTACCTATTTTACCGTTCGCTCCAATTGGTTCAAAACTCACAGTGAATTCCATTAGTGTGCCAGAATATGTCTGGAATATCTTTTCCATCTTTTCTCTATCTTGTTTGAGCGTGCCGTAAAATAAAGCAGTATCAGATACAGCGAGTGTAAGTTTACCATTCGAATCCGGTGATGGAATTGTTTCGTTGATTTTAGGAGATTCAGAATGGTTATTATTTCATGAATTTATATGTGTTTGATCTATTGAACGCAAGGGAGAATTCCATAAGAATACGAGAAGTCATGTAATCAAGACTGAAATCGCAATAATTGTAAGTATTTGGTTTTGTTTCATGGGAATTTTGTGATCAAAAAAAGAAGTCTAGATTTAATCTAGACTTCAAATATAGCGATATGTCTTACGCTAGCAAATTATGGCTTAACGAATAAGAATTGAAAACCATTTTCTGGTTGCCAATCGTATGTTCTGCCTAATTGAGTACCTTTCATGGCGTCAACAAATTCCTTTACTGTGACCCAGTCATCCATTTCTTTTGAAGTGGCGGTTTGATCCTTTACATCGCGTATAAAAAGCCATGCGTCTTCAGGCCGACTTGTATTATCGGTGTTGAAGCCCACAATTACAAACATGTGTCCCCAGGACATATTTCCCTGCCAGCCAGAGCTGGTAATTACAGGGAAATTATTCCGCACACCGTCCTTCACCTTTTGTAGGAAGGCTGCATAATTAGGAAGTCCATTAATATAACGAGGACTTTCCAGATGCAGTTTACTGTTTGGTAAATTAAGCTGTCGCTTAGCTGCTGCCTCCATGTCGTAGAGATTTGCACAGAAATAGCCCTTATGCCAATCATTTTGGCCACATCGCTGATCTAGCGCATAAGTTTGGTAGTTAGCGGAAAAGTATGTGTGTAATTCGGGGATAGTTATAGATTTCCCCGATACATATTGTGCAGCAACTTTCAATGCAGCATGCCCACAAGCATACTTGGAAATACCATTTACTGGAGGATTTTCTGTTGGATCAAATTCCCAAAAATGTGGTAAGTATGGCCAGAAAGGACTACTTACTGCGAGTTTTGACTGATTAAGGATCACGCGTTCTGCATGAGCCGAACCAGCAAAAGCAAGGCCAGCAAATATTGTCGCGATTAGGCGAGATTTCATGTAAATTCCTTTGTTTTGGTTTGAAAATAGTCCTCCAATTTTGGAGGACTATTTTAATTTAAAGATCAGTTAAATATTGTCAATGTAACTTGCGAATTACTCTCTTGCATACGTCCGTAAAGCACTCAATTGCCTATCGCATTTCGTACTGAGTTTTAATCGTGATCGCTGCTACTTTCTTGCGAGAATCTGTGTTGTAAGCCCCGATATCGCTATATGCTTCCGAAGAATTTTTGGCTGTAATCTGAAGTACACCGATAACAGCGCTTTTGAGTCTATCGAGATCCATTCCGCTGTTTTTGGCGATTTGCTCGGCTCGAGAATGTGCGTCGCTGGAAGCTTTGGCAATCAAATTAATCTTGAGATCTGCCAATTTTGTATAGATGTATTCTGGAGTGGATGAAGAAATTCCGATTCCTTGTCAGAGAAGCTCTGTGATAGACTTTGAAACCGCTTCTACATGGTCGAGATCTGTAGATTTTTCGGCTGATACTGTAAGCGACTGCGAGAAAGTATACCCATTAAAGACACTGGTGGTCTGGCCTTTTGCATCCGTAGTATTTGTGAATTCTTGAGAGAAAGAAATAGTTCCCGCAGAAATCATATCTTCACGAATATTGCGCGATGTCATATATTTACGTATCGCGGCTTCATCTGACTTGAGTGCGCTAGAGCCCTCCTGAAGAGTGGCTGCTTTGCGTGAAAAATAGACATTCCAATGTACAACATCAGCATCAAATTCCTGTTCACCAAGACCAGTGACACTAATCGTATCATTGCGCCCTACATAGTGCTTAAGTGGCGTGGAAAAAAGAAAGGCAATACCAAGGAGAGTGGCGCTTATTAAGACTACAGAAATGATATTTTTCATAGATGTTATGGGTATCTGGAGATAATCTGTTTTTAGAACTTTAACTATAAATGAAGTAGTTTAAAATCATATTAGTAATATATTCTACAAAACCCATCTCAGTCCTACATTCTCATCATCCTCAATATGACAAAACTTACCGTCTCCACCACCATCCAGGCTCCACTCGAACAGGTTTGGGATGCACTCTGGAATCCTGTGCATATCGTTCATTGGGCATTTGCTGATGAGGCAACATGGCATTGTCCGTGGGCTAAATGAGACTCTCCAAAAATCGGAGAAACATTTACAACTCGAATGGAAGCTCGTGATGGCAGCTTTGGTTTTGATCTCAGCGCCCAATATATATCGGTTGAGCCCCAAAAGAGCATGAGCTATACACTTGGTGAACTCAAAGAATCCACATTTACCGACGCAGGACGGGTCGTGGACGTGACGCTTGAGGAGACATCTGAAGGCATCAAAGTCACCGAAGTATTTGATGCTGAAGACCAAAATCCTCACGAAATGCAGACTGCAGGATGGCAGATGATACTTGAGAACTTCAAAAAGTGCGTAGAAGGAATTAACTAGTAGATATTTTTACCAAGCATGAACACAACCACGAACAATAGAAATGATGCAGTTTTGCACGGTGTAACCCTTGTTATGATCTTGGATTATTTGGTCGAAGAGTATGGATTTGAGGAGCTCGCCGAAATGATCAATATCAACTGCTTCGCCAGCAATCCAAGTAAGGCTTCGAGTCTCAAATTTCTCCGAAAGACTGAATGGGCACGACTCCAAGTACAGGGGCTGTATGTCAGGACGGTCCTTGAGAAGCGAAAGAGTCAGACTCGGGCTTCATCGTAAGAAAAAGAGGTCAGAAATAACCTCTTTTCAGTTGTATTACTACGGTGTTGGGCCTGTGTATTTCTCTTCAAAAAATACATCCCAATCTCTAAAAAATTACTCTTCGTATCCAGTATTAACTCAAAACCATATGAGAAAGCTTATCGTCTTTTGTCACCTCTCGCTCGACGGCATTGCTGCAGCACCAAATGGCATGCTGGACTGGATTGCTTATGACGAAGAATTAGAAAAGTGGGCAGAGTCCATTGTACAAGCCACGGACACGACTATCTATGGACGTGTTACTTATGAATTAATGAAATACTGGCAAACCGTGCCATCAAATCCAAATGCCTCACCTCATGAGCTCGAGCATGCACGTTGGATCGAGGGGGTAGAAAAAATAGTGTTTTCAAAATCCATGACTGTTCCTGACTGGAATAACACGAGGATTATTAGCGAAAATATTGAGGAAGAAATTGTGAGCCTAAAGCAGAAGCCAGGGAAGAATATCACCATCTTTGGAAGTCCTACAGTCGCAAATGCACTCATAAAACTTGGGTTGGTCGATGAATATCATCTCTCGGTGAGTCCTGTAGTACTCGGGAGTGGGAAGTTTTTGTTTGAAGGAGTGAAGGACGCGATAAAGCTTAGGTTAATTGAAGAGAAAGCTTTTAAATCAGGGTTGGTGACATTGTATTATAGGAAGGGGGAGTAGGGGAATGAGCAGCATGGCACAGACCTTCTTTGTGAAGCCTATTTCTGCGAGTCTCATTTATCAATATTGCCGAGTTCTGGTTCGAATACATCTCTAATATCTACTCAAAAGAAATGTGCGATCTTAAAGGCGAGTAAGAGGCTGGGGTCATACTTACCAGTTTCGATTGAGTGGATTGTTTGACGACTTACATCGAGTATATCTGCGAGTTCGCTCTGACCGATCAAACGTACCTGTCTCAGATTCTTGAGGGAGTTTTTCATAGAGTACTATATGATATTGGCAGAGATGAGTTGTGTAACGTGATCATTGAGAGTGGTTTTTGTGTTCCTGTACACGAGACCAAGTCCTTGCTCACTTTTTTTTGCATTAAAAATGATCGGATAGCCTACATTGCGAGCGACATATTTTCGCTGCATTCAGATAAGCGGAGCCATAAGCCATATTATTGGTTTTGGGATTTCTGACTTTGGAAGTTTATCTGGAATATTGCTTCCATGAAGATCAATAGATTTTGCGATATCGAGAAGTGTTAGGCTTTTTGCAACGACTATATATCTCCCTTCTGCAGCTGGTCTGAGTGCTGATTGTATATGAGCTTCTGCAACATCACGGACATCGACGACCCCAAGCGTAAGCCTTGGTACGCCACTTTTGAAAGATCATTTAATAAAATTACACATCATATCAATGCTCGTGGCATCAATACGTTTTGAGAGTGATGGACCAAAAATTGCGCCTGGATGAATCGTTACTAAGTCCCAATTTTGCTGCTTCTCCTGCATTTCGACTGCGGTTGCCTCGGCAAGTGTCTTTGAGTAGGCATAAGAATTATATAATGGGTTTGTATTTTTGTTTTCTCCAAATTCGTCTACGGAATTTGGATAGATGTCAGCTAGATTATTGTATAAAGTAACAATGCTACTTGTGAGAACAACTCGCCGAACACTTGGTGTCATATTTACTGAACTCAGAACATTTCGTGTGCCATCAATTGCAGGACGAAGCAGCTCATTTTCTAAATCTTTTGGCTTGGTAAGAAAATAAGGGGATGCAGTATGAATAACCACTTCACAGCCTTGCATACTTTCAAAAAAACTTCCTTCTTTAAGTAGATCTGCTGCAAATAATTGGAGCTTTCCAGGAAGCTCTTTTGCGAGACTTTCTAAGTGTGAATATTTGGAGACATCATTGAGATCGCGAACAGTTCCATGTACGGTATGTCCGGAGCGAAGAAGTCATTCTACGATCCAAGACGCAAGATATCCAGATGCTCCAGTTACAAGAATGGTAGACATGAGAGAGCGGGGCTATTATTTAAATATGGTTTAGCGGTATTTTCGGTCAACGAGCATTACGTTAATAGAAAGGGTCAATACTAAAAAGAGGGATATCCAGAGAGTATTTATATGCGGTATAATATTTTCGGCCTCGAGTATGCCTGCTATAAAGAGAAGAGGGAAAATGAGTCCTATAGCATTCATACATGCCTTAGCATAAAAACTCTGTTCTAGCTCATCCATGCGGTGATATATACGGATTCCAATGAGGATATATCCCAATAAAACCAGTGTCGCACAAACAATTATGAGTGGTTTCATTCGTGAATCCAATGGCATTTCGGAGAGGAATAGCGTGATCCCTGTAGTTCATCCAAGAACCAAGGCTCAGACAAGAATTTTTAGGATATATAGAGTACTTTTTTGAATCTCCTGCCTCATATTTACTAAAATGAATGAACAAAAATGTAAAGTTAACTTTACATTTTTATCCTATAGAATACTTCGTGTAAGTAAAGAAAGTATATGAAAATGGTCTAACGTAACCTCAAGAATTTTCCTAAGAGCATGGTTAGATTGGTGTACATTCCTGTGCTGAAATAGTAATAGATATTTTACACCTCAGTTGTTCTCGTACTGTGGTTAGTCTGCCAGATTTCCAAGCAGTCTCTCCTTCAGATCCTCCGAATTTGGAAACTTCAGCAAAAGCCGCAGATCGTAACGGATTGCGTACAGTGCGATCCGTTTTTTGATGTCATCGAAATCAAACAGCTCAGGATAGAACTCCGAGTAATACTGCATAATATTCGCGTAATCCTCGACTCGTATGTTTTCCTCATCTTCATCTCTTGAGGCATATATGGCTGGATAATTCTGCATCCTGTTGGCCAAATCCAAAACGTAGTCGATCGACATGAGTTCAGACCCTTCGAAATCCAGAATTCCCGTTATCTTCCCATCCTTTACGAGAATGTTGTCAAAGTGCACGTCCCAGTAAACGATGCCAAACTTTTCCTCGCGAAGCGCGTCCTGATTTTCATCGATATATTTCCTAATGACACCAAGTGTCTCAGCATCCAAAATAGCTCTCTTTTCGACTTCCTCGAGAAGCCCTGAGATTTCGTTCATGATCCGCTCCTGCCATGTGCCCTCTGGTTTTCCGTATGCCGCAATGAATTCGTCCGCTTCGTGCGAATTGATGATTTTCAAGTAACCGCAGAGTTCTCCGATCACAGCTTTCCTCTCCTCCTCGCTCAGCGTGTGCCAAACCGAATACAGGTTGCCGCCTTCGATCTTGTTACAGACGTAGTAATCGTAGTCGATGAGCGTCTTGGAGTTGTCGAAATGAATGATCTTCGGGACGGGAAGCTTTTCGGAAAACAACCGATAGAGAAATGTCTCCTTTTCGAAAGAAGCTTCGTTTTCGGCTTTCGTGCAGAGTTTTACGATATACTGCTCATTTACGGAGTAGACCTTGTTGGTGAAGCCTATTTCTATTTCCCTGATGGAACTCACTGAAGGGAGTCAGAGAGTTTCGAAGATTTTTGTGAGATTGGAGTGCATGGTTGAGTTTGCTTCATGTTAGGATCGTTTAGATGAAATGCAATAATCCCGTGAACTTTGAAGAACACGGGATTATTGTTTTGATTATCTATGGCTCCCCGGGGCGGATTCGAACCGACGACCAATTGGTTAACAGCCAACTGCTCTACCACTGAGCTACCGAGGAAAATGGGATGTTTGCGGAGATTTCTCTCAGCAAGCGGGCGTATGTTATAAAAAAGCGTCTTCGAGTCAAAACTTTTTTATGACTTTCGGGCGAAATAAAAAGGCCACAGAATCGTAGCCTTTAAAATATGTGACAGCCAAGGAATGCAGTGATCATTATTTTGCGCATTCTGGCCATTTGCCGCCACATCCAACGCAAATTGCACGGAATTGTTTATGTGGACAGGTACAGGTATCGTCGCCGTCACAGATTTCGCAACCATGTGCGAGATTTCTATCTCCAGTGAGACGCGGCGCATGAAGGACGAGATCGTCTGGTACAGTTTTGCTTTGTGGTATTTGTGACATGTCGTACTCCTTTTGTTTGGGTGTATCCATGTATAAAGATTTGAAGCATTTTGTCCATATATTCGTTGTATATCTCTGATAAACAACTCCGCTTGCACTTTCGGGCATTCTTGCTATGCTTCTTGCATGAAATTTTCTCGACCGACTGTGATGATGATGCGCCCGTAATTCTGGCGGTCTTTTTTGTGGGTCCGCTGTAAAGTGGACTTTTTTATTACCAGCACTATGAAAACACCTTTTTTTCTCACGACGCCGATCTACTATCCAAACGATGTTCCGCATGTGGGGCATGCCTATACTTCGCTTATTGCTGATACGATTGCACGGTATCATCGTATGCAGGGCGACGTAGTCAAATTTAGTACGGGTGTGGACGAAAATTCGCAGAAAATTGTCGAAAAAGCAAACGAGCTCGGGAAACCCGTTATGGAATACCTCGACGAAATGTCACTCAAACACCGCGCTATCTGGGATGCGCTCGGGATTTCGTATACTGACTTTGTGCGAACAACTTCTCCAGCGCATGCAAAACTCGTGCAGGAGGTACTTCAAAAAACTTATGATCGTGGTGATATCTATGAGGGAACCTACGAAGGCTACTACTGTATTGGCTGCGAAGGATTTAAGAAAGCCTCTGATCTCACTCCTGACAATCGTTGTCCGCTCCATCCAAATCGCGATCTTGAATTACTAAAGGAAAAAAATTATTTCTTCCGACTCTCAAAATACCAGGATGCACTCATCAAGCTCTACGAGACGCAGCCAGATTTTGTAATGCCGGAGTATCGATTTAGAGAAGTTATCGAGTTTGTAAAATCGGGTCTTGAGGACTTCTCGATCTCACGTGAGACGAATAAGTTCGGGATTCCACTTCCTTTTGATCCGACGCAGGTGACCTATGTTTGGTACGATGCGCTCTTTAATTACGTATCGATTTGCGGAGAGAACGAACAGGAATTTTGGCCGGCGAGTCTGCATATCATCGGGAAGGACATTGTGCGATTTCATGCAATCTATTGGCCAGCAATGCTTATGGCTGCAGGAATGGAGCTTCCAAAAAATATCCTCACGCACGGATTTTTTACGGTCGAAGGACAAAAAATGTCCAAATCCCTCGGAAATGTGATTGCACCACTGAGTGTTACCGAAAAATACGGTCGAGATTTCTTGCTGCTCTATCTCTTCTTGGCTTTCCCGATCGGTGGGGACGGGGATTATTCCGAAAAAGAAGCGATTTTGACCTTTAATTCAAAGCTCGCGAACAATATTGGAAATCTCCTTAATCGATTTATCGTGCTCTCCCTCAAAATTGACGGAAAAGTTTCTGGGAATCTTGAGCCTGAGATTGCTGTTGCTAAAGAAGCCTTCGTAGAGCGATATACGCTCTCTATGCAAAAATATGATTTGCGAGACGCGCTTGCTGCGGCATTTGATTTTGGTGATGTGATCAACAAATACGTCGACACGACCAAGCCATGGGAGATGAAAGATGAGTCTCAGATGAAGGATCTTGAACATGTTCTTTTCCAAGTCGGGGAAGCACTTCGGGTTATTGCGATCGGACTTTCTCCGTTTTTTGGGGACAAAATGCAAGAATTACTCAGTCGAGTATGAGCTCAATCAGACATAAAATTGCTCGAATCTGGTGGAATGGAGCAGGCTTTTGGTCAAAAAACTGAATTTAATGTTGTAGAGAAGGGCGAACCGCTGTACATGCGTATTTCGCTCTAATACAAGCCATCTCTCGGGTTTAGGAATTGACCGAAAAAACATTAAAAAAGTGCCAAACCGCTATGGGATGCGATAAAAAGCACCAAAATTACTTGCAATCGCTTCCACTCATGTATAATACCACTTGGTTATTTACTAACTAACTGTAACCATTATGAAAAAGCAGGATTTTATCAAGGAAGTTGCTGCCAAGGCAGGACTTAGCCAGGATGCTGCAACAAAGGCGCTCAACACAATGATCGCTGTTATCACTTCTCAGCTCAAGAAGGGTGAAGAAGTTAATGTTACCGGTTTTGGTGCATTCAAGGTTTCTCACCGCGCAAAGCGCAATGGTGTTAACCCAAAGACTCGCGCAAAGATTACTATCCCTGCGATGAAGTCTCCAGTATTCCGCGCTGGTAAGACCCTCAAGGAAGCAGTTCGTTAGTCTTTTCTTACGGCAAGAGAGCACTCCAGTTATGGGGTGTTTTTTTGTGGCTTTTTAGCTGATTTCTACGATCAAAATTGCTGTATTCGACTCATACGTATGAGTATTAAGCCTTTTTTGACTTTCGGATCAAGCTATATTAATATGGCTGCAATAATTCTGTCCTCTTGCAGATGCTTCGCATCGATATATCCCATTTCGAAGATTCCGACCTCACTGACTATTTTGAATCCAATATTACGGATTTTTCTGAATTCAAGCTCGTGATCACGTTTCTTTCGGACTATACGCAGTCAAAGATGATCCGTGATGGTGTTCTTTTCTTATTTGAAAAGAATGCTATCAACGTGCCATGGAAGAATCGTTTTGCGCTCATCTCAGACGAGCTCGTCAATAATTCGATCGAATACGGATCGATGCCGCTCGACAAAAACGAGGTTTATGTCTACTTCACTAAAAAAAGTGGCAAGCTCGCGGTATGTATCGAGGTAAGTGACACTGGACGCTGAGCTGAGGCCAAGACCAGCGAAGAGATGGAAGAACTCCGCAAAATGAAAGAAATGCAGGGATTTGATTCGTATCTTGGGAAGCGTGGACGCGGACTTTTCCAGTTGATTACCAATCTCGTAGACGAGCTCTATTTTAGAGATAATCAAACCGGTGGCCTTGTCGTAGGTGTTCGCAAGGAATTTGAGCTTAATTCTGTGAGCTAAAGAAATGAATCTGCAAACCGTGAGAGATCCTCAGAAATCTCTCCTTTCGGAGGAATCTTTTCGTACTCATCGTGAAAAATGTCCAAGCTGTATCTGTGGTCGCAGTGAGCTTTTGTCGCTTGCCTTTGAGGAAGCAGGACGTAATCAAGAAAAAACACACGAAATCCTGAATCAGAAATTTATAGCCAAGGGTTTCAACCGTGTAGCTCCCGTCGAATCAAAAACAACGTGGACTTCTCTCATAAAAAGCATCAAGTCGCGTGATACTCGAGAGACTGCATATGAGCTTTTTGAGCGTATTCGCAGCGCGTATGGAATTGTGATCATATATCCTGGGTCTACAGAGCCAACCTCGGATATGATCGTTATCGATCCAACTGCTTCGTTTGCTATCCAGCCGAACGAAAATGGTGTGTGCAAGCTCCTTCAACAGATGATCCAAAATGCGGTCTCAGAATGTAACACACGCCATCCAGACTGGTTCACAAAAGAGAAGCAAGCAGATCTCTGGGGCAATGAAGAAAGCTCGATTCTGCAGATGATTGCCGGTATTCAGTCGGCGGCAGATTTTAGAGAAGTCCGAGAAGCTCTCAAGGCTCGCAGAATATTTTTTACGCTCGATGGAAGCGGGAAGATCAATTTTGGCCACATCCCACCTGAGAGTAAGTCATTTGTGCAGGTCGTACTCAAGGATATAACGACACTCTTTAAAAAGGATAAATCCTTGCTCGTGAGTATCCTCGAGCAATCTGATGATTCGTTTTTGTGAGGCCAGATGTTTTTGGACGAATAAAAAAGATGGAGCGAATAACTCCATCTTTTTTTGTGATTACGATCGTTTGCGTCGCATGAACATGATGTTTTCGAGTGGGAAGACTCGACCAGCTACCGTGATGCGCGGGCTTTTTGGTCCATCTTCGCTTCCGACAAAATACGTACTCGAATCTCGCGCATCTTTGTTGAGCATAGCATCGACTTTGTTCAGTACTCGTTCGCGCTCGAGGACGTCATACATTCGGGCTACGGCTTCTTTGTTTTGCATGTTGGTCATGCGGGCGATTTCTTCGATGCGATCTCCACTCACCTCAAAGGTGTTCTCGTCGATGCGGTTGATCTTGATAGCTCGTTCGTCTCGACGTGCCTTGAGGTCGTAGATGCGGACTTCTGCTTCTGGAACCGCGTCTTCATTCTTGTTGAACTTGGAAGCCTCTGGAACGAGCTCGATGAGGAGATCCTTGAATGCATCAACTCCGATGAATGCTCCTGCCGACATGGCGAGAACTTTTTTCTTGGGGAATTTCTTGGTAAGTGACTTGATCTTGGCTGCCTGTTCGTCTGGCGTTATGAGATCGAGTTTGGAGAGGATGATGATTTCATCTTTTTTACCGAGACCTTCGGAGAAAGCTTCGAGCTCTTTGCGGATCGCTTTGTAGTTTTCGACGACTTCGTCTTCTTCTTTTGAAATATCAAGGAGATGACAGAGGAGGGAAGTACGCTCGATATGCTTGAGGAATTGGATTCCGAGACCCTTTCCTTCACTTGCACCTGGGATGAGTCCAGGAACGTCTTCGATCGTGATTCCACGGCCTTTGTGCTCCATTACACCGAGATTTGGGATCAAGGTCGTAAATGGATAGTCCGCAATCTTTGGTCGCACGCTTGTAATAGCTGAGATCAGAGTGGATTTACCAGCATTAGGAAGCCCGATAATTCCGACATCAGCGACGAGCTTGAGCTCGAGTTTGACCATGCGAGATTCGCCTTCGTCACCCATTTCGGCAAAGGCAGGGGCCTGACGCGTACTCGAGGTAAAATGGGCATTTCCAAATCCACCCTTTCCACCTTCGCAGAGCAAGAACTCAGCGTCGTGCTCATCGAGGTCGCAAATATGTGCTCCGGTTTTTGCATCGGTCACGAGTGTTCCGACTGGCAAAAGTACGATGAGCGTTTCACCGCTTGCACCGTGCATTTCTTTGGTTGCACCGCGACCACCATCGGTTCCTTTGACGACTTTTTTGTGGCGGAAATCAATAAGTGTATTCTCATTGCTCGTTGCTCTGAGAATCACATTTGATCCCTTTCCACCGTCACCTCCGTAAGGTCCACCGTTTGGGATATATTTTTCACGTCTCCATGAGACGGCACCATCTCAGCCTTTTCCAGCCTTGAAGGTGACTACTACTTCATCAATAAACATGGGGTGAGTATAGAGAAAATTCGGCGAAAGGCTAGTTTATCTGTAGAGATTCGGATGAAATACCGAGCAAGAGACTCGATTACTTGACGAAAAGACTGATAGTTGACAGATTAAATTTTAAATATATAAATCACATACGTTGCCTTGTTTGGATATATTTCTACTTAAGGTATTCTCAAAAAAATTTACTCATGCGTGAGTAGGGAGGGATATTATGGAGCTATCAAAACCAATTGAACCCAGTAATACAACTACTCAGGCAGTCTACTATCTGCTCTGGACATTCGAATTACAACAAAAAATGTTATTGAGAGGCGAAGCACGTAATGAAGAATATGGAAGTAAAACTTATGAAAGCTTTTCTGACATTCTTAATGTAGTGCCAAAAGCTGATATACAATCTGCCATTCTCTTCAGGGTATCACCCTTTGATCTCAACCAGCTAGAAGATGTTGTGTACTGGGTTGATTTACCTGATGACGGTCAAATGCACTACCTGTGCATTACAGGTGATACAGATATGCGTAACATTGTGCGGGCGCTGTATCGAGCTGAATACTTTGAACTCTTTATCTTACCTACTAAGATGCAAAAAGTCTTCGAGAAACAGATACTCAAAGACTATCCTGCCTGCATTCTTGCGTAGGCTCAGATAAAGAGCAAGAGCCCTGTGAATTCACAGGGCTCTTTTTTATTTTGTTGGATGAACGCAGAGATGGATCATATTTTCTCAAAAAACTATTTGTCAAAGCTGGGCTTTTCGATACACTCTCCGCATTCATTTTATATAAGCATATGGCAAAGGGAAAGCGCACATACATGTCTTGCATCTCTACAGAATCAGGGATCATGGGATACATCACCAACGTTCAAAAGAAGAATTTCGCCGCAGGTGAAAAGCTCGAGCTCCGCAAGTACGACAAGAAACTTCGCAAGCACGTGATCTTCAAGCTTAAGGAAACTAAGCATTAGAAAGTCGCCTTTCGGCTTTTAAAAATTCCCCTCGTTTGTCGAAGGGAATTTTTTTGTGGGTTGAAATCTATACGGAGATAACGAGATTTTCAGCTCCGCCAGTTACGCTATTAATGAGATCATTGCGATATACTGCCTTGAGTTCTGCGAGCTGTGCTTCCGCTCAGTCAGCAAGATATGGACCAACTTCTCGGTCGAGCTTAAGCTGCGCGAGATTTTGAGCGGCACCATTGAGAAGCGCAGTTTGATCTACGATTTCGAGATATCGATATCCAAGATCGCGAGCGCGTGGACTCAAGATTGCAATAATCTCTGCGCTTGAAGCTCCATATTTTTCAAGATTTGCCTTGCAACTGAGGAGTACCTGATTATGTGGAGCTTGCCCAAGAATTTTAACCCGCTCAGGTGAAAGATTGTCGAACTGAGATAAACCATTGAATGAGAAGGCGTGGAGCTTTTCGAGAAATACCTGCTCGGCTGTCTTTCATTCAAGTTTGAAATCCTTTTTTTCAGGGCTAAACATATGCGATTATTTAGATATTTGTTTGAAGATTGTTCAGTTCGGTGTGTGCTTCTTTTGTATAGAGGAATCTCAGGTGTTCTTCGTAGATTTGTCCGATTTTTTCGAGTGGATCGAGGATGAGTACGAGCCGCTCTGCTTCCATTCTTTCTCTTCGTGCCATCATGCGAGCCTCGAGTTGTGGCCATTCGGCGAGGATCTCAATTTGCCGTTCAGGCTTGAGGCATTCGAATATGCGGCGCACTTCTTCGCAGTCTTCTGCATGAAGCGGGCTTTGTGCAAGTCGGCGTTCGATTTCGGTATTGATCATGTGTGAAGCTATCTTAGCAGAATTGAGGAAGAGACTCAAATTTTGAGATGATTGTTGTGTTGACAATTTCGAGCTTTGAGCCTCCGTTTTGCTGCAATTCTGTATTTGACGTAGTTAATTGAATGGCTATAGTACATTTCGCATATTCTAGAAATCCCTTCCGGAATACCTGTTCAAAAAGGAGAAAAACATGTCGTTACTCAATCCTTCGGCAGATGCTTCCGAAGAAGCAATCACTCAGATTGCTGAAATGGTCACCGATGCCCTTACGCTTGCGTATATTACAGCAGTCATTCGTGATCTGCGCTTGACGCCGTCGGAAATAGAACGGCTGTTCAATGACAAAAAACGCTTCCAGGGTCAAATGCGCCTGGCTCTGTCTGATGTGCTTCAACGGATTTCAGGGGTGAATATTTCCACGGACCGCCGTTTTTCTACCCCCGATCCTGTCGGCCACATCTGCCAGGGCTTCACAAAAATGTAATTTTCGGACGCACTGTACGCTCGTGCATTTCGGAATTACGCTATAAAAAAGACATCCAAATTGGATGTCTTTTATTATCCTCAGAGGACCTGCAAAATTTCCTCAAGACTTACTTCACCAAGTACGACCTTGATGAGGGCGTCATCTTTGATATGTACCATGCCATCGCCGATCGCTTGGACTTCGAGTTGTGTTTTTGAAGCCTTTGCAAGGATGAGTTTTTCGAGGCCTTCGGTCATTTCGAGGATTTCAAAGAGTCCGACTCGACCCTTATATCCTTTGTGCTTACATTTTTCGCAGCCTTCGGGATTGGGTTTGTAGAGTTTAAAATTCTCCTTTTCGGTCATATATTTGCCGATGCGAGAGACGATCTTTTCTTTGGTAGAAGGCTCTGGATCGTAGGCGATGCGGCAATGTGGACAGAGTTTGCGAGCAAGACGCTGTGAGATGACGAGTTTGAGCGAAGAAACCAAAAGCAGCGGATCAATCCCAAGATTGGTTAAACGCTGAAGCGTATTCACAGTTGAATTCGCGTGAATCGTCGAAAACACGAGATGACCCGTAATCGAAGCCTCGATCGCGAGATGAGCAGTCTCTCCGTCGCGGATTTCTCCGACCATGATAATGTCCGGATCCTGTCGCAAAAGTGACCTGAGTCCATCTGCAAAATTAAATCCGATATTTGGATAGATCTGAGTGTGATTAACCCCAGGGATGCGGTATTCGACTGGATCTTCGAGTGTTGAGATATTGTTGTCCTCGGGATCATAGGTCGAGAGCATGCTGTAGAGCGTTGTCGACTTTCCAGATCCAGTGGGTCCAACGACAAGAATGAGCCCGTGACTTCCCTCGAGATATTTACGGATGCGAACCATATTCATCGGGAGAATTCCAACTGATCGGAGATCGAGCAGGGAAGACTCTTTTTTGAGGATTCGAACTACGACTTTTTCGCCATAAATATTAGGCATGATGCTGACGCGAAGGTCTACATCCTTGCCAGTCGTAACATCTCGAAATGAAGCCTTTCCATCTTGAGGGAGGCGCTGCTCATCGATCTTGAGGCTCGCCAAAATCTTGATACGTGCCACAATAGAGCTCTTTTGCTCGAGTGGAAGTCGCGTGCTCTCAACGAAGTGTCCATCTACTCGGATACGTACGCAAATGTCGGATTCGTTCGGTTCGATATGAATATCCGATCCTCCGAGACGGATGGCATCTGCAAAAATCATGCTTACTGCGTCCATTTCAGTTTCGGCGGCACTAATACCTCCGGCAGTCTGCATGAGACTGTCGGTGTTTGTGCTGGCCGAGGACGATTTTTTAAAGCTGTCTGCAAAACCCATGTGATAATGCTATCACAGTATCAAAAACATCGCAAAGATTTCCGAGAGAACAAACTAGACAAATACCACGTGGTCATTAGGCTGTACTTTGCGAAATCCGAAAGCATGAGCTCGGACCGATCTTTTACACAAACCAATAGGAGAAGAAAATGTCCTTAGAAATTCCGGATATTAGTAACAAAAACTACATGCCAGCCCCTTTGGAGGTTCAAATGGAAAGAGTTCGTGAATTTTTTCCAAACGAGTATCGCGAAGCAAGGCTGATCACATTTAATACCGAGTTACTGCACGGTATTAACTATGCGAAGCATTCATCGCCTGAATATGTCGACGGCTTTTACCTGTATTTTCCATGGAGAATGCTCGCTTCAACGTATCACATGGCGGTCAATGTCCTTATTGACACTATGAAGCGCTCTAAAAAATGGACTGATATATCCAATGAGCTCGATCATACGATGGTAGGTTCATTTTTTGAAAGTGACGACAAGGCCGAGATAATCAGGAAGTTCTTGCAAGGTAAACCATTCGATATGAATTTTATCGAAGCAAAACTCAGCCCCTACCCGGCTCGTGAGCTAAAAGGTTTAAAACAACCAGGCGAATTCCGCTGGGGCGTCTACGAAACCCTGCTCATGATCTTTTTGAATTATGAGCAATTCCAAAATGTAAGCATCCAAATAGATGCTGCAGGGGATATCTGTAATCCCATCAAAGGCATCTTTATGGATCGTTCTGACAGACCATGTATTATACTGTCGTCGGATAACTTCATCCAAGTATCGTATCGTCCAGGCAATAACGACGATCCTCAGTTCAATGTCGCGAAGGGTTTTGTTCGCGAAGGATAGAAAAATAATGTATTACATTTGTTTTTCATCCAAAAAACCTTAAAAGGCACGCATTATGCGTGCCTTTTTTCTATGATCTAAAATCGAGCTGAATCCAGCAATTTCCATTTGCTTTTAGATCTTCTGACTCTATAATTCGGCCGAACTTGCCAAAAGTTCTCTTTTTATTTCTCTCTTCCTCCATAACGAGGGGAAGATGTTATCCATGGGTTATGCGAAAGTACGAACTTATGATGATCATTGATCCGACTCTCTCGGACGCTGATCGCATTGCGCTCCTTGATGAACTCAAGTCTGAGCTTGCATCACACGGTGCTAAAGTCACAAACGAAGATATTATGGGCGTGAAGACACTCGCGTACAAGATCCGAGCTTCGGCTGAGGGTTTCTACGTTCTCTACATTCTCGAGAGTGAAGGACAGGGGCTCATTGAGCTCGCGAAGTCTTTCAACCTCAAGAAGGCTCTCTGGAGACATATGTTCGTTCGTCTCGAAGACTAATTTCCTGCCATGAGAACTATTAATAAGGTAATCCTCATCGGAAACGTTACGAAAGATCCTTTCGTAAAGACGACACAAGGTGGCAAGAAGGTTGTCCTCTTCACCGTTGCAACCAACCATACCTTTAAGAACGCTGCCGGCGAAATTCACTCTGAATCAGAGTTTACAAGCTGTGTAGCCTGGGGCGTGATCGCTGATCGCGCTGAGCAGTTTCTCACTAAATGAAAACTCGTATACGTTGAGGGTCACCTCAAATCTCGCTCACTCGACCGAGATGACGGTACAAAATTTTTTAAAACGGAAGTCGTCACATCTGAGCTCATCTTCCTCTCAAAGCGTGAAGAAGCCGAGATGGCAGCTGAATGAATATCAGTTGCGGATGATTTTTCGGATCTCTCAGATAACTTTTAATATCATTCGATATGTCAAAACAGTGCCCGATCGATGCTGAAGGAATCAAACACATCGACTACAAGGATACAGAGCTTCTCAAGAAGTTCATTACTAAGTTCAACAAGATTACTCCACGATACTACTCTGGAACTACTCTCAAGAACCAAAAGAAGATTGCTCAGGCTGTAAAGCGAGCTCGCTACATGGCACTTCTTCCATACGTTCTCGATCTCAAGCAAAAGAACGCTGCATAATTTTTGTTTCTACTTCGTTAGTGAGATACTTGAATAGCTTCCGCTATTCGGCGCACCTCACTGCCTCGTATAAACTAAAAATTCTGGCATTCTTTGGGTAATTTTTACCCGATGATCTGCTATAAAAACGCGATTTTCCTCAAACATCCTAAGAAACTTAGGATGTTTTTTTTGACTTTCCTTTTTGGGCTGACTATAATGCGCCACATTAACCCTAAGTTCACCCTATGAACTCTCTGAAATCTCTCGCCTACAGCTCAGTGGCTGCTGCAACAATCGTTCAGTCTACATACGCTGCGGGTATCAATGCCGGTGTTGAAAAAGTAGATGAGCGTCTTAAAGGACGTTCTGACAATCTCGAAACTGGTGTTCAGAGCATCATCTCTTTTGTTACGAATCTCCTCTACCTCATCGCTGTAGCATACGCTCTCTACGGAGGTTTCCTCATCCTCACTTCAGGAGGTGACGAAGAAAAGGTAAAGAAGGGAAAGACTATCCTCATGCACGGTGCTATGGGTCTACTCGTGATCTTCCTCGCGAGCTCGATTGTTTCGTTTGTTCTCCGTCTCATTCAGGCGTAATTCAACCCAAACAAATCCCGTCTCGCAAGAGGCGGGATTTTTCGTGACAAAGCGCTTCTTTTCTCTAAAATACGCCACAATCTCATCCTTCAAATATGTACTCACCACGCGATATCGAATCCAAATGGCAGTCATTCTGGCTCGCAAACAAAACCTTCGCCGCCAAAAATCCACCCTTTGTTGGTGAAGCGCCTAAAAAGGCATATGTCCTCGACATGTTCCCATATCCATCTGGAGCAGGTCTCCATGTAGGGCATCCGAAGGGATATATCGCAACCGATGTTCTCTCACGCTTTTTGCGTGCCAACAATTTTAATGTGCTCCATCCAATGGGTTGGGATGCATTCGGACTTCCTGCTGAAAACTACGCCATCAAGACGGGTACACATCCTGCAATTACAACTGCGCAGAATATCGCGACCTTCAAACGTCAGATACAATCACTCGGACTCTCATATGACTGGGATCGTGAGATCGATACAACTGATCCAGAATACTACCGCTGGACGCAGTGGATTTTCCTCAAGCTCTTTGAGCGCGGACTCGCCTATGAGCAAGATCTCCCGATCAACTACTGTCCAAACTGCAAAACCGGACTCGCCAATGAGGAAGTCCTCGCTGACAACACCTGTGACCGCTGTGGAACGGTCGTAGAGCGCCGCAAACTCCGCCAGTGGGTTCTTAAGATCACCGACTACGCAGATCGCCTCCTTGCCGACGTGGATACTCTTCAGTGGCCAGAAGGAATCAAAGAAATGCAGCGAAACTGGATCGGAAAGAGTGAAGGGGTAGAGTTCTCTCTCGTGAAATCCGATGATACAAGCAAGTCACTTTCTGTCTACACAACCCGCGTTGATACCGTCTATGGAATGGGCTGGGTCGTGATTGCTCCAGATCATGATAACGTGAATGATTTTATCACTCCAGAACACGCAGCCGAGTGTGAAGCCTATATCACCGCATCCAAATCAAAATCTGACCAGGATCGCCAAAATGATGGGAAGGAAAAAACGGGAGTGTTCACTGGATCATACGTCATCAATCCATTTAATGGTGAGCAAGTTCCTGTATGGATCGGGGATTATGTACTCGGATCATACGGAACCGGTGCAGTGATGGGAGTTGCCGCACATGATGAGCGAGATTTTGCTTTTGCGAAGAAATTTGGACTTCAAATAAAACAGGTTGTGGCGCGCTATATGGTTTTAAGTGGTAAAGATGCACCTCGGGCTGATTTCCCAACTCGAAATAAGCACTGTGCAACGATTATCCTAGAGCACTCAACTGAGGAAAAGTTTGCGGTAATGGCATGGCAAAATTGAGAGTATGGATTCATTGGTGGCGGAATTGAGGCTGGTGAAACCTCTATGGATGCTGCAAAAAGAGAAACAATCGAAGAAACTTGATGCACGGATTTTGCTTCTATTGAATATATAGGAACACTTATTGGACATGGATTTAAGGAGCGAAAGGCGACGAATTGCAAAGATCCGGATGATGCATTCCATATAAAATTAGCAAGTCTGAACGGCTTTGAGATTGAGCATAAAGAAGATGAAATGCCATACTCAATCGAATGGTGGACGAAAGAGCAAATTACCTCGAATGCTCATTTTAAAAGGCATCATTTGCACATGATGGAGCTTTTAGAAAAAAAGGCAGAGATATTCACAGATGAAGGTGCTTTGATAAATTCTGGAGAATTTAATCTATTCACGTGTGCTGATGCTCGTCTCAAAATGACTGAAAAAGCCGAACAAGAAGGATTCGGAAAGAAAAAAGTGAATTACAAACTCCGCGACTGGCTATTCTCTCGTCAGCGTTACTGGGGTGAGCCAATTCCGCTTATTCATCTTGATCCAAAGGATGTGGCAGGACTTCCGAACTTTGCTGTAGGTCTTGCTGGCGCGAGTGTTGATGGACGTGATGATGGTGATTATCTCATGATTGATGGTAAGGAATTCTCCAAAATCCACGACGGACTCTATACCAAGATCATCTGTGACTACAAACTCCCGCTCGAGCTTCCAGCGGTAGAGCGCTACGAACCAGCAGGGGATGGAAACTCGCCACTTGCGACCGTAGACTCGTTCGTGCAGGTACAAGTTGCATCCAATCTTGCCGGAAAACGTGAGACGAACACGATGCCACAGTGGGGCGGATCATGCTGGTACTATCTCCGCTTCATGGATCCAAAAAATACCGAAGCTCTCGTCGGTAAAGAAGTTGCCGAATACTGGGGATCGGTTGATCAGTATGTTGGTGGGGCGGAGCACGCGGTTCTCCATCTCCTCTATGCACGATTTTGGCATAAAGTTCTTTTTGATATCTGAATGGTTCCAAACGAAGAGCCATTTGCGAAACTCCTCTCGCCAGGTCTCATCCTCGGGCCAGACGGGAACAAGATGTCCAAATCCAAAGGAAATGTCGTCAATCCAGATCGCGATGTCGAAAAATATGGAACGGATACATTCCGTATCTTTATGCTCTCACTCTCAGATTTTCGTGATCCATCGCCTTGGAATATCGACGCAATTGCCGGTGCAGAACGACTTCTTGAGCGAATTTATGCTTCATTTACTGAGTCTCCAAAGGCTGCCGCAGATGATATGAAGGCGATGAAGCTCCTCAACAAAACCATCAAAAAAGTCGGAGAAGATATCCCAGCTTTTAAGTTTAATACCGCGATCACAGCGCTCAATATCCTCATGAATGAAGGAGTGCCGACTGATCTAGAATTCCGAACTGAGTGGCAAGAATCCTATCTCAAGCTCCTCCATCCATTTGCTCCACACATTGCCGAAGAACTCTGGCATGTGATCGGTCATAGCTCAAGCGAATCTATCCAGCACGCACCGTGGCCAGAATACGACGAATTTATGCTTATCGATGATGACGTAACCATCGCCATCCAGGTCAATGGTAAACTCCGTGCGACCTTTGAATTCCTCAATGGCGTTGCCCAAGAAGAAGTCGCAGCAACTGCATACTCAAGCGAAGAAATCAAAAAATGGACGGAAGGAAAAGTAATTGTGCGAGAGATTTTTGTACCAAATAAATTATTCTCTATCGTTGTAAAGGATGCGTAATATTCCGCCTCACATTACATTTCATCCAGATACCACCTGGAAGACAATTATCACGACTGAGCGTCTTCGTTTGGTGCCGTTTCATACGGAGAATGTTGCTGAGGTGTACGGTAAATTTGTGAGGGCGAATGTTGATCGATTTGTAAATTATAACATTCCAGCAGATATTCAGGCCGAGAAAATCTTCTTAGAAGGGCAAATCCAAAAAGAATTCTACAAGAAGGCACTGAGTCGATTTATTTATACTACTTCGGTTAACGAGTTTCTTGGGACGATTGGGCTTCATTTTCATGATACCGATGGACCGGAGATTGGGCTCTGGCTCGCGCCTGAGTTTCAGGGTAGGGGATATGGATCTGAGGCATATGCTGCGATCCTCAAATGGATGCACGAGACCTATCCACAGTATCAGAGTGTGATGCACCGATGTCTCGAAAAAAATATCTGAAGTCGTGCACTCGCCGAGAGTTTTGGTGGAGTTGAAATCACCCGAGAAATACGCCCATGGTGATGAGTGGATGAAATGGATATTACATTCCAGGTACCAGTAATACAGAACGACAAAAAATAGAGCGAATTATCGCTCTATTTTTTTATTTTGATCCGTTATTCACTGTTCCTGTAGTTGTCTTTTGTCCGTTTGCATCACGCACAGCCTTTTCTTTAATATCTGTGAGATCAAAGCTTCGCATTTTGAGTTGGCTTGAGACAATGTCTCGGAGTATTGCTGAGTCTTTAAAGACTGTATAACTCGCCCAGGAGAGCGCGATGAGACCAAAGACGGTTCCGATTGCAAAGAGCATTCCGAGGAGGATTTGATAGGCGAATATCTTCCACTTGGATTTGTGGAATTCCACAAATTCGTGTTCGCGGATGAGCACCAGAGTGCTATTGAGTATCTTGAGGTTTTCGTTGAGCACATCGATAGTGGTCATAAGCTCACGCTGTACGAGCGAGGCATTGAGGAGTTCTTTTTCGACAAAGCTCTCTTTGAGGACCTCCTTTTTGTGAGGATCTATGACTTTTTTTGGCATGGGGGCTGTTTTATCCGAGAATCTTCTTTTGTTGATTGTACATCATATACCCATAAATTGCTAAAAATCTCTCTCTGTGGTGCTACGGAATATTGATCGTTATTTGATTTTTTGGACAGAGATTCTAGAATGGACGGGATTATTTTAACCTCAAATTCTATGGATATCCTCATTTGACTGTTAGTGTTGTTGGCTATTGTGATCCCACTTTTTGTCCGCAAGGTCAACCAGGGAGAAGCTGGACTCGTAGAAACGCTTGGTAAATTTACGAGCCGAGTAGAGCCAGGAATTTGTTTTTTGATCCCAGGTGTCCAAACTCTCCGCAAGATCGAAATCCGTGAACAGGTTGTTTTGGTTCCAGAACAGCAGATTATTACTCGAGATAATGTCGGTGTAGCGGTTGATGGGATTATCTATATCCAGATCGTGGATCCAGTTCGTGCTCAGTACGAAATCGCCAATGTCTTCGTTGCAGTGGTAAACCTTGCTCAGACTAATCTTCGTTCGGTGCTTGGTACGATGAGTCTCGACGAGACACTCTCAAATCGTGATGCTATAAACGGCAAGCTTCTTGAGTCGCTCGATCGCGAAACTGCCAAATGGGGTGTGAAAGTTATGCGCGTCGAAATCAAGCGTCTCGATCCGCCTCATGATATCCAGGATTCGATGAGCAAGCAGATGAAGGCTGAGCGTGAAAAACGAGCTCAAATCCTCGAAGCCGAAGGATATCGCCAGGCGCTCATTACCAAATCTGAGGGAGACAAACAATCAAAGATTCTCCAATCAGAAGGAGAGCGTCAGTCTCAAATCCTCCGCGCCGAGGGTGAGGCTCAGGCAAAAGTCGTTGTAGCCCAAGCCCAGGCAAAGGCACTCGAGCTCGAATCTGTCGCTGCCGAACAATTTTTTAAGGGGGCAGCTGTGACTAAAGAACAGCTCAGAGTAATCCAAAATAGTCTCTCAGGTGGCAATACTAAATATGTCATCGACGGTGATATCCTTTCAAGTATTGGGAAGGCCTTTGGAATGAAGTAGTTACACTAATTTTAGCTTCAATCTACTATGCACGATATACTTATTTTTTGGCTCTCGGTTGGGGTATTTTTCCTCATGATTGAAATGTTCACTGCCACGCTCTATGGTCTCTCGATCAGTCTTGCAGGATTTATCCTTGCGGCATATGTGTATTTTACTGGCGAGGCGAATGTGAGCATTGCTCAGGCAATTATCTTGGTGGTGGCGAGTGGAATATTCTCATATTTTTTTCCAAAATGGTTTGCGTCTCGGGATTCTGAGTCGCTTAAGATCGGCCTCGATCGCTCAATTGGAGAAACTTTTGTGCTCAAATCCGTAGGAAGTGAGTTTAAAATCGTGGTTGATGGCGTAGACTATCTTGTTGAAACCAACTGCATTACACAGGATTTTGCCACTGGCAAAAAAGTCATCCTCGAAGCCCAGAATCATGGCATGGTGAAAGTAACGCTCCTGTAATGAAATCCCAATTCGAAAAAGAAAACATTGCCTTAAGCGATCTTGAGACGGCGCTTTTTGAGAAGCTGCTCGCCTCATTTTTGACATATAACGCACATACGAATCTCTCAGCGATCCGTGATGCTGAGTGAGTCATTGAGAAACACTTTGTAGACTCTGTAATGCTTCTCAGGTTTGAAAAACTTCGCGGGAAGGTTCTCGATATTGGTACGGGTGGTGGATTTCCTGGGATTCCGCTCAAGATTTTGGTGCCTGATTTGGATGTCACGCTTTTGGACTCGGTTGGCAAAAAGATAAAAGCATGTGAGTCGTTTATTGTGGATCTTGGACTTACTGGCGTCCGTGCGGTGCACGGACGTGCCGAAGAGCTCGCAAAAGGCAATGGATACCGCAAGAATTTTGATTTTGTCGTCTCTCGTGCGACAGCATATTTGCCATCTATTCTCACATGGGCAGAGCCATTTCTCAAAGAAAAAGGCGCCTTAGTGCTCTACAAATCTCCGAGTGACGAAGAGCTTGCTGATGGTGAGTCAGCACTCCGTAAATTGCATCTCAAATTGGAGCGAACACATGTCTATAATCTTGCGGGTCAGGAGAGGAAGTTGTTTGTGTATGTGAGGGATAGGGCTTAGGGGAACTTGCTGTTCCTGAATCTTATTGCTTCTCGCTGTCACGCGATCGTCCGTTTCTTTTTGTTTGTTCGACAAGGGTAGAGATTTGATTAATAAAACCTTCCTCGTTGTCTAGGTGCCTCACTGCACAAAAAGAAATCGGATCGATCACGGCCGCGCTGCGATGGAAGATTAGAGAGTTTTGAATAACTGAAACTTCTTTCATTCACACTCCCACTCCCATATCATCCGATTTCTTGCAGTGCCGCGAGGACTGTGCGAGCAAAGGCTCTAAAGTCAGTTAATTCACAAAACAGGACTTAGGGCGATCTCCATCACGAGAGGCTTGCGAGTTCCACAGCAAACGAAAAAAATACGGATGAGTATGTGGAGTTGGGAGGAGGTAAAACTCAGTAACCACTGAGGCAGGCAATTATAGTCACAACAACACAGAACTCCTCTCCGTCAAGGAGTTTTTTTGAACTCCATGGGATACTGTGCTAGTATTGCTAAAGCCATGAATACACAAACAAAACCAATCCACATGTTCCGTCGAACACTCGCCATTGCGATAACGCTCACTACGCTCTTTAGCACTATCTGATATCAGGTTTTTGCAGGAGAAGATCCCAACAGCTTCGTTGGGATCAAAAAATCAAAGACTGCTCAGATCCTTGATAATTTTAAGGACAGCGAAAAAGAAATCCTCTTTGAAAATGCGCCATTTACCGCACAAGAAGAATACGGAATCTTTGACAGCGAATCTCAAATCCGCGTTCTCGAGCAGATGAAGCAGCGAATTGCTGATGCGAAGGACTCGCTCAAAGAACAAAAACTCGCCGTAACGACTCGTAAGTTTACGCTCACTAGCATGCTTGCAGAGCTCGATACGGATATCGCCGCAAACGAGCAAAAAGTTGCTGATACCGAAGAAATGATCCGAGATAAAAACAAAAATATCGCTGATACGATCCGCAATATTGCTGTCCTTCAAGAAAAAATCGATTCAAATAAAGAGGCAATTCTTGGATATCTCTCATATATTTATTCCAAGGGGGATATGGTCTATGACGGTGAGGACAAGGTCGATGTCATCCGTACGCTCGTGCTCTCAGATGGAAATCTCTCGGATATTCTCTCAGATATCCATTTTAAGTCCGTCCTCGAGATCACGGGACAGAATTTCATCGAAGAACGTCGTTCGCTCGTAAAGGACTACTATGTCCGAACTGCTGAGCTCAAAGAAGAAAAAAACAAGATTATTCTTCTTAAAAAGGACCTCGAGACCAAGCGAGTCGAACTCGATGAACAAAAGGGCTACAAACTCCAGCTTCTCGAACTCACTCAGGGGCAAGAATCTGTATTTAATGAATATATCTCCGAGCATCAAGCCCAAGAAGAAAAAGTCGAGGATCGCTTAACAGCGGCAATCAGCGCTTATGATGGAGCATTCCGCGAAGTAGCTGATCGACACCACTGTAAACTTAGTACTGATGGAGGCGTGATCGTAGACAAAAAGAATATTCAGTGTGCTGACCTCAAGTCATACTATGACGCAGAAAAAAATCTCAGAGATCATGGATTTGATGATACAGTCGCCAATCCATTTGAATGGCCCGTTGCGCCAAAATATGTTTCTGCATATTTCCATGATGCTGACTACTACGCATCTGTCGGGTCAGAACATGAAGCGATTGATATTCCAGCTGATCAATCGACCGACATTGTTGCGCCAGCTCCAGGATATGTCTATTACATCAATGAGCCAACGCTCAAGGGGTATGGTTATGTTGCACTCAAGCATGCCAATGGCTATGTAACGGTCTATGGACATGTCAGCGAAATCACAGCCAAGAAATTCGACTTTATTGATAAGGGTCAGGTATTTGCAAAGTCCGGTGGGGCACCAGGAACGAAGGGTGCGGGAGTCATGACGAGTGGAGCTCATGTACATTTTGAAGTTCATAAAAATCGCGAGTCTATCGATCCACTCCGTCTCCTCGACCTAACAAAGCTCCGATTTGAGTCGCTCGCTACTAAGTACAAATATAAATTTGTCGAAGACCTCAAGCTCCGCTACGGATACATGGCCAATACAGACAAATACAATACGTTCTCTATCGTTGGTGATACTGAAATCGATCGTCAAAAATATCTCCTCAAGACCTATGCTTCCTCTGATTTTCAGAGTTGGGATGTGTGGACCGAAGAAGCGGTCGAGGCGAAGATCGATCCAAGTTTCCTCATGTGTATCGGACTTGCTGAAACTGGTCTTGGCCGCAGCCTCAAAACACAGTACAATATTGGTAATATCGGCAATACTGACTCGGGCGATACTTCTGCCTTTATCTCACCACGAGATGGTATCTACTGGATGGGGAAGACACTCGATAATAAATTCCTCGGTAAATACCAAAACCTCAGTGATCTCTCACGATGGGGCAACAAGGACAAGCCGATCTATGCTTCGAGTCCTAAAAATTGGCACGAAAATATGGTACGCTGTCTCTCGGCACTCAAGGGAAGATTTGTAGAAGATGACTATAAATTTCGCATCAATCCATCAGAAATCACGGAAGATACGCCAGAAGGCTCTATTCTTTGAACCACAGCCACATGAACCGTTTCGAACTAAAAAATACCATCGCGAAGCTCGTCATCATCCTGTGGATTGGATTGCTCCTGTATATTGCATACCGCGTTGCGATCTATTCCGTAGCCTTTGATATCAATCGTTTCTTCTCACTGACTGGCACAAATACGCTCCCTGAGAGCGTAGTGCGCGAAGTGAAGGTGATTTGTCTGATGCTTTCGGTGGCTATTTTGGGCGGCGTGTCATTTATGATTAAGGATTTCTATCAGAGTGTAAAATACGCAAATATCTACACGGTCGCTTACGGTGATTATGTACAAGGGCATATCTCAAATACCGAATTCCAACGTCTTGTGCCGGTTGAAGTCTATGTTGGGCGATTTAATCATACTTGGGTCTATTGGTTCTTTATCCAGCCAGTACTCTCGAGTGTACTCGGAATCATCGCATTTTTTATCGCGAGAAGCGGTCTTGGTGTCCTCCAGTGAGCTTCTGCTGTTGGGAGTGATATCAGCATCCAGAGTATCTATATGTACGCCGTATTTACATTTTTAGCGGGATTTTCGAGCCACAAATTTATTGCATGGCTTGATCGGCTCGCAGACAAGATATTTTCGGCAACGCTTCCAGAGCAAAAAGAAGATCTCAAAAATCGTGTGCAAACGACAGCGACTATGGATCGCATTACTCTCAGGACTGATGTACAAACTCCGACTACCACGTCCACTCAGGTAGCCCCTCCGGTCATCGATACTCCGATTATCGAGTCTGCGAGTGCTTCCGAAAAAAATCCTTCGGCAGAAGAAATCCAAGATCAGACCGGATTTGCAAATGTTCCGATGAAATCGATTCGATAAGTGTGCATTATAGACTAATATTGCTGTGATAATTTTCTTGCTATGTACCCAATCCGAACACCAAAACCCTACGATCCAACGAAGCTCGCGACACTCTTTATGACCTACACAACGGTCTATCTCGGCAATTACGTCTCAGGCGACTACGACGAAAATTCTGGAAGCCATCCTGGTGTCGATATCGTACCAATGTCTCCGAATGATCCGATCCATGCAGTACTTAATGGCACAATATTTGCCGCAGGAACGAATGCCGCAGATGGGAATTTTGTAGTGATCCAACACGACAATGTCCTCGATCCCGCAACTGGCAAAAAAGCGACGTATTACTCAAATTATCTTCATCTTTCAGAGCTCTCTGTAACCAAAGGGCAAACAGTCAAAGAAGGCGATATCATCGGTAAAACCGGCAATACTGGTCAGTCGACTGGTGAACATCTGCATTTTCAGATCGATGTTGCGGATGCGCCGTTTCATCCGTATTGGCCATTTAGTTTTAAGGATGCACAAACCCTCGGACTCGGCTTTATGGAAGCAGTAAATCGCGGTCTTGGTATCGAGAACGGCGTGCGTTATACAGTGAATCCACTCGTATTTTTGGATCGTGTTGGCGGATCGCCGACTCCTTCTGTTCCCACTCCAGTTGTCACGCCCATCGCGACTCCAGTAGTCACTCCACCGAAGCCAACCGTTGAAGTAGCAAGTACGGTCACGATTACCACTCCAGTGACTTCTGGCGATGATGATGTACTTTTTAGTGATGTATCACCGAGCTATCTCTATGCTCCGGCAGTGGCTTTTATCAAGAGTCATGGTATCGCATCAGGCCAGAATGGTCGATTTTTCCCAAATGCGAATGTAAGCAGGGGAGAGATCCTCAAGATGGCATTTAATGCCTCTAAGAAATCCCTCACAAACGACACGACCACATACTTTTCGGACGTACCTGTCGGCAATGCATTTTTGTCATACGTAAACACCGCCCATGCCCTTGGAACGGTCGGTGGCTACCCAGATGGTACATTCCGACCTAATGCTCCAGTGACTCGCGTAGAAGGTCTTAAAATTGTCCTCGGACTTCTTGGTGTACAACCTGGCACGCCAGCAACTTCACCATTCCCCGACGTAAAGACAACCGACTGGTTCTTCCCGCACATAGTTTGGGCGAATGACAATGATGCATTGGAGTCCGGTGCAAGTTTCAACCCTAATGCACCACTCACAAGAGGTGAGGTTGCGAGTTTGATTTATCGGGCGATGAATGGATAAGGAGGAAAAAATCCCCGCAACTCGTGAGAGTTGCGGGGATTTTTTTTAGTGACTCATACTCTCGATTGCCCCAATCCTTTTATTCTAAATTTATTGCTATAGCCAAATCCTCATTCAAATGTACGCAAAGGTAACTGCAATAATTAATACATCAGGAAGTAATCAGTATCGATCCGTTAGTTTCTTATCTATTTTTGTGAATCAGTAAACTCAGAGGATTCAGAGGAGTAGGCCTGATACAATGCCAATTTCAAATCCATGGCCATAATACAATGTATCAGGCTGATATAACATTAGTATTTTAGTTGCAATGTATTCATGAGTACGAAACACAAATCCTCCAGCTTCAAAAAGAATAATTAGGAACAGGCAGAACTTCGCAAAGATAGAAATAAATTTACGCATATAATTTAAATTAATGAGATAGACGACATTGCTGATTTGATCAGCATGCTTGATCTATTAGTTGATTTACTCTTGTTAATTGATCTTTACTAGTTTTATTTCCTACTTTCATTGCATTAGACATTGATAAACTGATAGTACCTTCTTTTTGTCCTGTGGCATACATGTATCAGACATCGTACCAAGCACGATCTGGTAACTCATCTGCCAGCGCTCGTTGCTCTATTTGATCTCTCGATAACGTTGGATTGTATTTTGCATAACCAACTTTCTCAATCTCTAGTCCGCCATCATAAATACTATCCACAGAAAATGTTTCACTTTGACAGACTATTCTTCAAATGAATGAGGCTGACTCCATTGCTTACAACCCCCCACCTCCACTCTTCATATACACATCCCCTTAGATTCGATTTTGATGCGTAAGTTTTCTATACACAAGATAGGCTAGAAAAAATCCAGATAAAATTGATATAAAAAATGCAAGTAGGCTACTGTGTACTACTGAATCTAAATCATCAGCATACCTGAATGGAAATATATATTTATGAATGGCAAGATAGGAGATTTTGTAAGTGATTAGATACGCAACAATAAAGATGCTTACAGTGCTAAAAGATCGTAGTAATTTCATATGCTAGTTTTGGTTATTGATTAAATCTTTGTAATACTTTCTTTTTACTCCCTCTTCGTTTGAGCGCCTCTTGTATTCTGGAGTTGTATTTGTTATTGCATTTCGAATAGTGTCTATTTTTTCTTGCCTGGTACTCGCATTGGTGTAAGTGTTGTAAATATTTTCTCATGCATCGTACCAAACCTCATCACTATGCTCATCATATTTAGCAATTTCTTCCGCGTATTTTCAGTATCACTCGTTAGTTGCATTGTCTATCTCGACTTCCATAAACTTATTACGTACCAATGAAGATGGTAAATAACTGTTCTTCATATTTAATCCTGCTAACAAATTTCCTAAATTAGAAGGCTCAACTGCTTGTCAATCGAAGTAAACAATACCATTATTCTTTGCTGCCATAGTAGCTATATATGAGTTTCTTTTGATGTCAAAAGCTCAGCCATTTTTTGTACCTTCCTTAAATACAAAAAAATTAAATCAATCGGTATTCTCTAGGGATAAATCGTATATAAACAACACCATCTCAGTTACATCATACTTCCTTTCAGGCGTAGCTGGTTTCCCTTTCATCCCACTCGGATCAACCCACTTCATCGGATTATTCCTCACATACGTATACATATTCACCTGATCATCCGTCCCAATCGGATCTCTCTGCAAGAATCTACCCAAAGCAGCATCATACGTTCTTGCTCTGTAATAATACAATCCAGTCTCCGCATCATATTCTCTTCCAGTGAATAGTCTCGAAGTAATAAGCGAACTACCACTCGCAAACCCTCCACTTCCACTCTTCACATGCACATCCCCAAATACTCCATACGAATACTCCTGAATCATCTCTCCACTCTCATCCATCACTCCTACCGTCGATCCCAGATGATCATGTAAGAAATACCTCACATCTCCCGAAGAAGACACAGAAGCTACTACATCATCCATTCCTCCGATACCGTATACATACTCAGTAGTTGTATTTACTTCATCCTCAGTTTTTTTGCTGAGCGCCTGTCTTAATTTGGAGTTGGTGTAACAAGTATCCAATTCGAATTTACTGCTTTGAGCTCGCCGTCTACTCCTTTGTCTTGTATATCTTTTGGAATCCTATCGGAATAGTAACGTAGAAATCCATGTCATCTAATAGGACCAAGCATTGAGAAGAGTATATAATCATTCTGTTTCCATATTTCGGCAATTCAATATTTCTTGCACATTCCTATGATCTTTGATTCTGTATCTCAGGTCGCCTTACCTACTACCTTAGACTTAGTATTATCCAAGATATAAAAAGTTACTTGTCCGCTATCCTCACAAATAAGTCCAGAGGCTTTGAGCTCTGCAAGAAAACCTTCTAAAGTCTGAGCATCAGTATTATTTGTTGTTATGGCAAGGTTAACAGGGCTTTCCTTGAATAAACTAAAAGTAAACTTAATAAGTACTAGTGCTAAAAGAGTGCTAAACAGAAGGAATGTAATTTTTTGCATAATCTTTGTCCAATATATACCTATATGTCTTTTGATTTGCTATCGATGTATCACTTTAGTATGCGAAATACCAAGTAATATATTACTGAGATAAATATTGTAGCTGTGACTATTGAAAATAACAGACTCTTAATTTCTTCTTCGCCACAATATCCCATTGGAGTTGAACAAATGAAGATATGTTGATAACTAAATGTAAATAAGAAAATTCCCAATTCATAATAAATAAATGGAAACGGCAATACTACAAGCAAATAGATTATTGCTATTCTGATTTTCTTTAATGATTGTTTCATATTAGCGGGTGTTTCAATAAATAATAGCCTCTTTGAGTGATATTTGATCTCTCTGAAATCCCCATTTTGCAGTCATTTCCCTGGCTCATTTTTTGTAGCCAATATCATACCATTTGCGATCCTGTAGCTCATCGTTTAGTGCAGCTTCCCTTGTTCTATCTGTTCATTTTTCATTTGTTAAATTGTATTCTACAAACATCCCCGATTTATAAATATCTGCAACGTTATCAGGATCGTTTAGGGTATAACCTGCGTAAACTCAATTATATCAAATTAGAAAATTTCATAATTCTGAGAGTTCGACAGATTCTCACTCAATGTATACTTTGCATCATCATGCTCAATTATTTCCATAGGTCGCACAAGATTGATTGTTATTCGAAGGATCAAATGCAAGAGTCTGGAAATCTACGTTATATTTTATGTTCCATTTTTTTGCTGAAAATGATCATACGCCATAATCGATTTGTGAGTACCCCCATTTTGGAAATACTCATCCGAAACTAAGTTCGTCTCGCGCATCATTCATATATTTTTCCAAAAGTGATGTTGCATCGTGTTTTGCAATAAACTCTTTTGTACTCATCCCACTCGGATCAACCCACTTCATTGGATTATTCCTCACATACGTATACATATTCACCTGATCATCCGTCCCAATCGGATCTCTCTGCAAGAATCTACCCAAAGCAGCATCATACGTTCTTGCTCTGTAATAATACAATCCAGTCTCCGCATCATATTCTCTTCCAGTGAATAGTCTCGAAGTAATAAGCGAACTACCACTCACAAACCCTCCACTTCCACTCTTCACATGCACATCCCCAAATACTCCATACGAATACTCCTGAATCATCTCTCCACTCTCATCCATCACTCCTACCGTCGATCCCAGATGATCATGTAAGAAATACCTCACATCTCCCGAAGAAGACACAGAAGCTACTACATCATCCATTCCTCCGATACCGTATACATACTCAGTAGTTGTATTTACTTCATCCTCAGTTTTTTTGCTGAGCGCCTGTCTTAATTTGGAGTTGGTGTAACAAGTATCCAATTCGAATTTACTGCTTTGAGCTCGCCGTCTACTCCTTTGTCTTGTATATCTTTTGGAATCCTATCGGAATAGTAACGTAGAAATCCATGTCATCTAATAGGACCAAGCATTGAGAAGAGTATATAATCATTCTGTTTCCATATTTCGGCAATTCAATATTTCTTGCACATTCCTATGATCTTTGATTCTGTATCTCAGGTCGCCTTACCTACTACCTTAGACTTAGTATTATCCAAGATATAAAAAGTTACTTGTCCGCTATCCTCACAAATAAGTCCAGAGGCTTTGAGCTCTGCAAGAAAACCTTCTAAAGTCTGAGCATCAGTATTATTTGTTGTTATGGCAAGGTTAACAGGGCTTTCCTTGAATAAACTAAAAGTAAACTTAATAAGTACTAGTGCTAAAAGAGTGCTAAACAGAAGGAATGTAATTTTTTGCATAATCTTTGTCCAATATATACCTATATGTCTTTTGATTTGCTATCGATGTATCACTTTAGTATGCGAAATACCAAGTAATATATTACTGAGATAAATATTGTAGCTGTGACTATTGAAAATAACAGACTCTTAATTTCTTCTTCGCCACAATATCCCATTGGAGTTGAACAAATGAAGATATGTTGATAACTAAATGTAAATAAGAAAATTCCCAATTCATAATAAATAAATGGAAACGGCAATACTACAAGCAAATAGATTATTGCTATTCTGATTTTCTTTAATGATTGTTTCATATTAGCGGGTGTTTCAATAAATAATAGCCTCTTTGAGTGATATTTGATCTCTCTGAAATCCCCATTTTGCAGTCATTTCCCTGGCTCATTTTTTGTAGCCAATATCATACCATTTGCGATCCTGTAGCTCATCGTTTAGTGCAGCTTCCCTTGTTCTATCTGTTCATTTTTCATTTGTTAAATTGTATTCTACAAACATCCCCGATTTATAAATATCTGCAACGTTATCAGGATCGTTTAGGGTATAACCTGCGTAAACTCAATTATATCAAATTAGAAAATTTCATAATTCTGAGAGTTCGACAGATTCTCACTCAATGTATACTTTGCATCATCATGCTCAATTATTTCCATAGGTCGCACAAGATTGATTGTTATTCGAAGGATCAAATGCAAGAGTCTGGAAATCTACGTTATATTTTATGTTCCATTTTTTTGCTGAAAATGATCATACGCCATAATCGATTTGTGAGTACCCCCATTTTGGAAATACTCATCCGAAACTAAGTTCGTCTCGCGCATCATTCATATATTTTTCCAAAAGTGATGTTGCATCGTGTTTTGCAATAAACTCTTTTGTACTCATCCCACTCGGATCAACCCACTTCATTGGATTATTCCTCACATACGTATACATATTCACCTGATCATCCGTCCCAATCGGATCTCTCTGCAAGAATCTACCCAAAGCAGCATCATACGTTCTTGCTCTGTAATAATACAATCCAGTCTCCGCATCATATTCTCTTCCAGTGAATAGTCTCGAAGTAATAAGCGAACTACCACTCACAAACCCTCCACTTCCACTCTTCACATGCACATCCCCAAATACTCCATACGCATACTCCTGAATCATCCCTCCACTTCCATCCATCACTCCAACCGTCGATCCCAGATGATCATGTAAGAAATACCTCACATCTCCAGAAGAAGACACAGAAGCTATTACATCGTCCATTCCTCCGATACCGTATACATATTCAGCATCTACACTCACTCCATTCTCACTCACACGTTCAAACATGAGCTGTTCTCCTGAATATGCATATTCTACATGCTTTGGTCCAACATCCTTACTGAGTCTTCGACCAAGAGTGTCATAACTATATGTGGCGACCAGTCGGAGTGCGTATCCACTTCCAGTATTCGTTCCAGTCCCCGTTTCTTCGATTGAACCGATTGTCACTACCTCAGGAATGACAGATACGCCTGAGCCTGTGAGATTACCACTTCCTGTTCCAGTTTCACCAGTAGAAGTCCCGCCTGTATTCGTCTCAGGTAGGGAAGTGCTACCACTTTCTGTTGAACCTGTTGAAGTCGATCCTGTTTCGGTGCTTCCTGTCTGTGTCCCGCCCGTTGAAGTCATACCTGATGACGTACTTCCTGAAGAATTCTGTGAACCTGTCCCACTCTCACTTCCAGTTCCCGTCTCTGGAAGGATTTCTCCCGATCCAGTCGATCCACTTCCAGTTGATCATGTTCCAGTTCCTGTTTCGTTTGTAGTTCCCGAATTCGTAGAACCCGTGCTGGTTTCTCCGCTTCCAGTAGAACCAGTTCCCGTCGAGCCACTTCCAGTCGCAGGAGGTACGATATCTACCACCTTTTCGCTCACCGAAACCAGTCGATTGTGAGCATCATATACGAAGACAAATCGAGTATTTTCTAGGAGATTTCCATTGAGATCATAACGAAGTACGCCGGTATTCGTACCTGAGAGGGTAGTATATTGATCGAGTGTATTAGTCTCGTAGAGCGTCTGTGGTGCATTGGTTGCTTGTTGCGTAGTACGATTGCCTGATATATCGTAGTTGAAGCTCGAAGTGGCCATAGGAAGGACACTCGAAGTCGAACTCGTGAGGCGAGAAAGTGCATCGTAGGTGTGTGTACTTTGGCTATCAGTGAGGATATTGTCGAGGCTATCGTAGGTGTAGATGCGGTTGATATTCGTGGCTCATGAAGCGGTTGCATTGAGTGACCCCAGACGCATGAGTCCATCGTAGGTGCGTGATTGGGTAACTCCATTACCGTAGAGAGTATTCGTGAGCGTATTTCCCGAAAACTGGTAGTCGATAATCGCTCCAGTATTCGTTGCGACATGTGTGAGACGACCGATATTGTCAAAAGTCTGAGTAATATTTTTGCCAGAAGGAAGTCCTATCGTGAGGGCATTTCCTGCAGGATTATATGTGTTCGTGATCGTGCGACCGTTGCTGAGTTCCTCGAGTTTGTTGCCGAGGGAATCATATTTGAGTGCGACGGTGTGACCGAGGTTGTCGCTCGTGTTCGTGAGTCGTCCCAGGGCGTCGTAGGTGAAGGTTTCACTATTTACACCTGCAACACCTGCGGCACGCTCGATCGTGCGCTCGGTGAGGCGGCCTTCGAGGTCAAAGGTCTGATGAAATACCGAACCATTAGGGTCGATCTTTTGGGTGAGCTGGTTCGCTAGATCGTAGGTGAAATACGTCTTCGATCCATCAGGAAGCGTGTCCTGAGTTTTGCGACCGAATCCGTCGTAGGTGTAGATGGTGGCATTTCACTTTGGATCGATGAGCTTGGTTTTGTTGCCGAGGATATCGTATTCGTAGCTGGTAGTTACGAGTGCACCTGAGAGACTCTGTGACTCAGAGAGGAGTTTACCACGCAGGTCAAAAGTGCGGGTTGTGATATTGCCTGCTGGGTCGGTCTGGGAGAGGGGATTACCAAGCGCATCGTAGGTCACCTGCGTTGTGACGGGAGTTTGATCATCGTAGCGAGTCGACTGGATCATGCGACCGTCGAGATCGTATCCATAGGTGGTGCGAGTCTGTGTTACACCAGAAAGACTCGTAGTTTCCTGAGCGACAAGACCGCGAGGATTGTAGGCATAGGTGGTCGTGGTATTCGTGGGGTCGACTTTGCTCGTGAGCTGTCCGAGTGAATTGTACTGTGAGCTGGTAACTCCCCCAAGTGGATTGGTCTCGAGGATGACGGCTGAGTTTTTGTTGTAGGCGAACTTCTGAGTACGGTGCGCAGCTCAGGCGATAACATTCCCTTGAATGTCGAGTTGGTAGAGGGTTTGCGCAAGTGGTTTCTTCAGAGAATTTGTCACGGTTTCACTCAGGCTCAGACGAACTCCAGTAGGGGAGAGGGTCTCAGTTTTTGAGAGATTTCAAAGCACGTCATAGCTATAGAGTGTATTCACTCCACTTGGTGAAATAGTCTTGATCAGATGATCGAATCCATCGTATTCTGATCGTGTAATACGTCCGAGCGGATCAGTGATCTTGATCGGATTGCTGTTTGCATCGTATTCGTAGGTCGTGACCGCTGAAGTCATCCCAGATGCACTCAGGGTCTCGGAGATGATTTTCTCATCTGGAGAATATACAAATGTCTTAGTTGGACCTCCTTCGATCGTGAGGGTTTTTGGTTTTCCGTTCTTCGTGTAGGTGGTGCGCTCGGCGAGCGTGTGAGTTGTGTCGATGTCGGATGTTTTTGTGATGACCTGATCGAGGATATCATAGGTGTATTGAGTCTGGGTAATTTTACCAGTACCCATGAGTACTCGCTCAAAGAGGCGGTTGTTGTTCGCATCGTAGCCGTATTCGGTACGAACTCACTTTGGACTGGTAGTTGAGATGAGACGATCGAATGGATCGTATTCGTAGGCAGTAGTATTATTTTCACCATCTTTGAGACTGGTGCGATTCCCGTGAGTATCATAGGAATATGATTCTGTGATGGTACTCGCTCATGATCCAGTTGTTTTTTGGATCACGTTTGCACCCGAATACGCAAACTGTGTGAAGTTCCCCTCTGCGTCCTGTGTCGAGAGTATTTCTCCGCGGTCTGAGTATACAAATGCCTGTGCGATCGTGTTCATCGATCCTCCAAGAGCGAGAACTACGCCGCCCTGAGTGACTCGTGTGAGATTGCCTCGTGAGTCGTATGTATTTGTGATGACACTGCCGTCTGGAAGGGTAGTGGTAAGCAGTTTGTTCGTCGTAGCATCGTAAGAATATCGTGTGATGATATCCTGCGAGTCATTGTTTGGTGCTGAAATATCTGATTTCTGTCGTGCTTCGATTTTCTTACCTGCAGTGTTGTATCCCCATGCCGTTCCATTCCCACGTGGGAAAATCTCGGCAGTGATGCGTCAAACGGTGTCGTAGGTGTAGCGGGTGATATTGCTACTTGTACCATCTTTTGCGAATACTTCCTTCTTGATGACATTACCGAGGCGGTTGTATGTGTACTCAGTGATATTTCCTTCCTTGTCAGTGGCATGGTTTTTCACGATATATTGCCCGATCACTGCACCGCTTCCGATGCTTGCTGGTGTATCGTCGGCATGGATATCTGCGAGTGTGTATTCGAAGCTTCCAGTCCCGTCTCCGTAGTGTTGTGAGAGGACGCGGTCGTTGGTATCGTATGTATTTGTGACGTAGATTTGCCCCTTCGAATCGATGAGTGAGATGAGGTTGTGTGCAAGGCTTGGATCTGAGGATTTGAAATACGTGAATCCGATCGTCTTCTCACTCGTTTCAGAATTATGCAAGATGATGGACTTGAGATCTCCGTCGTATCCATCCGCGGTTGTTCCGTCGTAGTAAGCAAGTATCACGGATCTTCCAGTATTGTCAGTTACCCGAGAGATATATCCTGCAGCGGTATATTCGTATGTCGCAGTGCGTCCGAAACGATCTTGTACGAGTGTGAGTTGTCCGAGTGTGTTGTACGAATACGTGAGAGTATTCCCGTTCGCATCTGCACTCTGAGTTGTAAGACCTTGATCGTTGAAGGTTTCTGTGTTTCCGTTCTTGAATGTGATCAAATATCCTCCAGACGAAGTCTTTGAGAGATTTGCTTCGTACCCAGTGAGGTATTCGTATCCATCACTCGAAGGTTTGAAAGTATGCATTGCTCCATCGCCATCTTGGTAAGTTACCGAGGCATCAGCGTTCTGATAGAGTTTTCTGTCATATGTGTGTGTCCAATTATAACCCAGTGATCCAGTGAACGATACCTGCGAGCGGTATTTGATACTGAAATTGTACCCAAGTCCCGTGCTTGGGAACTGCATGAGGGTATTATCGTAGACGAATTCTCCTGTGGAGAGCTCTACGGGATCAACCTCATTTCTCGCTTCTGTTATTTGTTTTTTTGCCGCATGAATATTTGGTGTGCGGATTCATTTTGTGCTTTCGGGATCGGATGAAGCGGCTGCAAGCTGAAAATCCAGCTTGTCTACGCGACCTGAGGTGAACTGCGAAAGGCGAGGGGCGTCCTGATACGCACCAATATAACCAGTAAATTTTGCCTTAGGTAATAAATTTACTGATGGATCGAGGGTATTACTAAACTGAGTACCATAGTCTCAGATACTACCAGTGAACTGATTGAAACTGAGTAGTGGGCCTGTTGGAAGATTGAGATCAAATTTTGAACCATAGTCACCAATTGTTCCCTTGAAATCGTTTATGCTTAGTAGGCTTCCAGATGCTTCTGTAAGCAAAAATTTGCTTCCGTAGTCTCATATTACCCCAGTAAAATTACTCATCACGAGATTTGATTCCTCTGGATTGAATAGTGGAGGAGTGTACTTGGTTCAGTAATCCCCGACATATCCCGTGAAATAATCGGACGAAATAAGATTGGCATCAGCATCCAGTGTATTGTTGAATCAAGTCCCATATATTCCGATTGTATTTGCGTAGTCTACGGCAAATACATTGAAACTGATGACCAGCGACAATACCGTGCCGATTGTAATCCATGAAATATTCCTCTTGAGCGAAAACATAGAGAAAGGTGAAGTTTATAAAATTCTTACACTTTCTAGATTTATCGGAACATGAGATAAATTGGCGAACTTGTGTCACCCATAGTATTTCCTGTGTATTGCTGGTAGAGTGATCGGTCAGTAAAATTGGACTCCAGCATCGTTCCAAGAGCTTTCTGATAGAGCCAACCTACGCCACCTGTAGTCTGAGCTGAACTAAAATTTCTACGTAGATTTGATGGATCGTAGGAGTCTGTGTATCCGCCCGTAAATACATTGTTTATTGTATATTGTCAGTTTGATACAGTAATCGGCTGTGTATTTTGGACTGTATTATTTGCAAAAATTGGACCTGGACTGAGTTTTTTGATATTCGTAAATTTGTTTGTTATTGCATCTGGTCAACTTATCGCTACTTCTTGATTTCAGGCATCAATAATGTTTCAAAGCATAAGTTGTACTTTACTTGTGATTCATCCAAATACTAGACGGCTTGTTGCTCCATTGGCAACTGTGTATTCAATTTTAGAATTTCGAATAATTCATGGCACATGGAAAATAGTGTCTCAAGCAGTATTTGTTGAGGTGATTTTAATGATTGAATTATCTACAATAATATTTGAGTTACTAGAGCCTGAATTATTTATACAAGCGAACGTCTTACAGCGAATGATACTATTCTGTATGGTGCTTCATTGTGAATTATTTAGATAGATATATGAACTATTATTTAACGAAGCCATAAAATCTACATTTTTAAACACCAAGCCACTTGTTGTGTACCCGCCGTCATAGAGGTAGATTGATTGAACACCAAATGTTTTATTTTCATCAGATGATGTTATGAGTAGATCATTTTTGTAGACATTCCCATTGAAGTAAAGGGGTATGTACCCATTTTGACTCAGTCCATCAAATACGCATCCAGCCTTTACTTTAATAACGAATCTCTTTCCAAGTACGTTTTGTGCCTGAGCAGGAATATTCCAAAAACCGTTGATATAATTGATGCTAGAGTATATGCCTGCATAAAGGGTGTTATAAGGCTTTGTACTATTGAATGGTTCAGCAGTTGTGTCATTTCCTGCATGACAATCAATATACGTATAATCCAACATACTCGATGCTGCGAACGAGGTATGAGCGATTGATACCGAGAGAATAAATCCGACAAAGAGAAGAAATTTTTTCATATGAGAAGAATGAATATTTAGAATTTTGTTGCGTCGAGTTGGTAGGCCTTGTTGAGCTCGTCGATGAGGGAATTCATCGTGTAGGGGTCGGACATGTACTTGGATTTGATGGCGGCAACCCTTTTGTCGTATTCATCAAAGAGGGCTTGTCGGTTTGCTTTTTCTTTGGAGTTTTCTAACTGAATGACGGTAGCTTCTCATTTATTAAGTGAAATTGTAAGGTCGAATATCTGGCCATTCTTAGTGAGATTTGCTTCGTTGAATGCGTAGTCTTTTCAGAGGAGACGCATTTTTGTGAATCAGGGAACAAAATTGAGTTTGATGGATTCTGTTTTTTCTGGGGTGAGATCTTGTCTATCACCGGTGGGACTTCGGAGTATATTCGATCGATCGTAGTACCAGTTCGATCATTTTTTATAGAGATTAGCTCAGACTTCCTGCGTGAGCATGCCGCTTTGTGATTTGTCTTTGTTGTAGATCGTTCAGCCTGAGAGCGTCAGTGTACTGCTTTGGGTAAATGGTTCGAGGATAAAACCTGTATATGTGAGCGAGAAGTCTACGGGCTGCACATTTTTTATATATTCGGTCGAGAGTGCTTTGATAGCTGTTGCTTTTTCGTCTGGTCAGCTATCTGTCTGATTCTTAAAAATGTTGTTGCATGAGGTGAGTCCAAGGAGACAAAGCACTGTAATAAATGCCAATGGTATTTTCTGCATGAGTGGATGAGTTTATAAAACTCGCAAAGTATACATTACGATTATTAATTATTTCTTAATTATTTTTGTGATTTTTTAAAAATCTTTCTTAATTGAAATTTGAGCTGCAAAAGATGTTTTTAAAATCTGAAACATATAAAAAACCCTCCTTCGCTCTGACGAGCTCCGGAGGGTTTTTTAATCTTCTTTGGATGCCTACATCCCAGGTAAATTCAATCCCATACTTCCCATAACGGATTTCATTTTTTCTGCGGCGATTTCTTGGGATTTTTTGATACCCTTGTTGATCGCTTCCATTGTGGATTTTTCGAGGCGGGTTTTGTCTTTGAGGATGGATTCGTCTTCGATGGTGACACCGATGATCTTCATCTGGCCGTCAACCGTGATAACTACACCGTCGACTTCGGCTTCGATGTGGATATTGCTGAGTTCGTTCTGAATTTTTTGTGCTTCTTGCTGGAGCTTGAGCAAATCTTTGGCTTTTGAGTAATCCATATTGGTAGTGAAAAAAACGGGGTGATTATAGAACTCTCCGCGTTTTTTGCAAATGCTTCAACGTTGTGGTAGCCTTTTGAAGTATTTATTAATGTCTCTCTATGGATTTCTTTAATTTTGCTGACGATTCGTCTTCTTCAAAAACAGCGACTGCTGTGGCAACTCCCGTAACTACTGAAGCTCCTGAGTCGGATACTTCTCTTGCGACTTCTGACTTTTTGATCTTAAATGACGAGCCTGCTACCGAAGCTCCTCATATTTCTGCCTTTGCAGACGAAGAAACTACAGCTGATGTTGTTACTTTTGATGAGCCAGTTATTGCTTCAACTGATACAGTTTCAGCCGCTTCCGAAGCAACCGATCTCTTTTTTGATCCAGTATCCGAAGCTCCTGAATCAGTTATTGATACGATCGAATCACTTCCAGTAATCGAAACCGTAAACGCAACGAGAGAAGAATTCGCTGCAGTTGTCGAGCCAAAAGCAACGGAAGCATTCGATCTTGCTGAAGTTTCAGATACGATGGATCTCGATAGTACAATTACTGCAACGATTGCCAAGATCCAGGAAAATGTAAAACGAGACGAAGCAAAGATTAAGGCACTTCTCGATGAGAAAGCTGATCTTATTGCACAAAGCGAGCGTATCCTTGCAGAAGCTAAGGCTAAAGAAGAAGAGACTCAGAAAATCGAAGCAGATAGCAAACGCGCGCAAAAAGTTATCGCCATGCTTACTAAAGAAATTCCTGCATAATTTATGTCCGAAAACACAAACCAAGGTTTCTCCCTCGAGGGGATTCTCGCATATGCCATCAAGATCACCGCATCGGATATCCATATTGCCGAGGGAGAATTTATCGCGTTTCGTGTCCACGGCGAGCTCGCAAAGCTGCAGGAAGCTGGCAAGATCACGCCTGAAATTGCCGATGCTCTCGCACTTGAGCTTTTTAAGGGTGACAAGGACAATCAAACTGCATTTTATGCAAAGCACGATGTCGACTTCGCCTATGTATCGCGCGATGGAACGCCTTTTCGTGTAAATGGATTTTTTAAACTCGGGAAGGTAGGATTTGTTCTTCGTCGTATTGAACGCGAAGCTAAAAAGATGGAGGACCTTGGTTTGCCCCAGGGCGTAAACAAGATTTTGGCTGCAAAGCAGGGGCTTTTCCTCATCACGGGGCCGACAGGTTCGGGTAAGTCGACGACGATGGTATCGATTATTGATCGTATTAATGAGAGCCGTAGAGAGCATATCGTTACGATCGAAGATCCGATAGAATTCATTTTTACAGACAAAATATCAATATTTTCACAGAGAGAAGTTGGGCGCGATACGGATTCGTTTGTATCAGCCATCCGAGCTGCGATGCGTGAAGATCCTGACATCGTTATGGTCGGTGAAATGCGAGACAAAGAGACGGTCGAAGCCGCAATGAATCTCGCAGAAACGGGTCATCTGGTATTTTCAACGCTTCATACCTCGGGTTCGGTGCAGACAATTAATCGTTTGATCCAGTTTTTCCCGCCTGATATTCAGGTGCAGGTTCGGGTGCGTTTGGCGGATTCGCTTCTTGGAGTGCTTTCGCAGCGTCTGATTCCTCGTGCGGAGGGGCACGGTCGTGTTGGTATTCATGAGCTTATGTTCATTACACCAGCGATCAAAAACCTCATAAAATCCGGAGACCTCATCCAAATCAATAATAATATTGAACTTGGAAGCCAAGAAGGTATGATCTCCATGCGCGCATCGGCTGACAAGCTGGCAGCGGGCGGTGTCGTCAAACAAGAAGACTACATCGGCTACTTCACGAATGATGAATAACATGTCCATATTCAAAAAAGCAACACTCACACTCATCCTCGGAATTCTTACCCTCGCAACCTTTTCGGTGAATGCGGGGGTTGATGTTATTCCAGGGGCAGGGGAGCTCTCGACGACTTCTATGGGGCCACTCGCGGGTGAATCCACCGTCGAAAAAGTCGGCAATGCCGGCCGTAATATCCTCTCAACCGCCAAGGTCATCGTCAATGGTCTCGCAGTCATTTTTATCGTCTATGCCGGTATTATGATGGTGATCGCATACGGCGATGAAGGCGAACTCTCCAAACAAAAAAGCCAACTCGTCTACGCGGTAATCGCATTTTTGTTCGTCAATATTCCTGGTCAGCTCTATAACGTCTTTACAGCAGGCAGGGAATGAGGCGGGAAGGACATCACCTGAACCCCCACGAATAGCGACTTTGTCTCTTCGCAAAAGGGCGGAACGAATATTTTTGTAAATTTTGATGTCTGGAATTCAACCATCGAGAATGGAGTTATTGCCTTCATCCGTATTGGTATCATCGGATTTGCGATATTTTTCTTTGCGCTCGCCGGCTTTAAACTCATCGTTTCTGGCGGCAATGACGAAGCTCGAAAGACTGCCAAAAACCAGGCGCTCTATGGATTTTTAGCACTCATATTCCTCGGTGTTATCCAGGCATGGGTGTCGGTTGCCTACTCGGGTAATATCCCAAGTGGCCAGTCGATGTTTGCATCGCTTGCTAATCTCGCTCTCTTTTTTGCAGGACCCACTGCGATCTTCTTCCTCACACTCGGTGCTTGGTACTATATCAGCTCTGCCGGTGACGAGGAGCGTGCCAAGAAGGGAAAATCCATTGTGATTAATACCTTTATTGCGGTGATTATTCTTCTTGCGAGCTATACTTTCCTCAAGGATCTCGCTGATTTCAAACTCTAAGATTATGAAAAAAATATTCACGACGGGCCTTTTGGTTGTAATACTCGGTCTCTTGCAGGGAATTCATCCAATTTTTGCTGATGAAATTATCTACGGTGGCGATGGAACGAGTATTGGTACAAAAGATGCGAAATGAAATATTACCTATACGGATCCGCCAGCCGGTCAGAGTGGACTTCCAGCGAGTTCGAGTGCGAATGATGACAAAGGAAAGTCTGTAAAAGAAGCACAAAATAATTCAGGTCTCTATAAAAATGCTGACGGAACTCCGTCAACTGGAGCGAAGGATGTGAACACCACAGCTACTCCAAGTAGCAAGGTTATGACGCCCGAACAACAAAAGGCGGTCGAAGCCTACGAAATTGCACATGTTGGAGATGGCGGGCAATCAAATGTAAAAGTAAATCCTGATGGTTCCGTGACAGTCTCTGGTTGAGATGGTCAGCCTGTGACGCTCGATGCGGCAGGGGCGCCGGTTACCCCATCAGATGCCGCGACTTCATCAACGGATAGTACTGCACCGAGTTCATCTTCATCAAAGAAGTGAGCACTTAAAATTACAACCACCGAAAATATCCCTGGAGCAAACTGTGTACAGATTGCGACTTGAGGTGTCGAAAAGGCAAAATATCAATGTACAGTGCAGGGCGGATTTGCCACAGTACAAGGCTTCCTTGGTGGACTCATCAAGTACGCGACATTTATTACAGCACTTCTCTGAGTACTTATGATTGTACTCTCTGGAATCCAGTGGTCACTCAGTGCCGATGACGAAGGATCTCGCACTAAGGCAAAGGGGCGCATTAGTAAGCTCATCATGGGGCTGGTGCTTCTCTTTTTGGTAGGATTTATCCTTAATACGATTGCTCCGTGGATATTCTCTTAGCAAAATAAAGCCTCCCAATTCGGGAGGCTTTATTTTGGCTTTAGAATGGAATATCAGAGTTATCATCTGCGAGATTTTCTGCATCGTAGGCCTTTTTTGCTTTTGCGGTGAGCGGATCAAAAAATTCATTCCATCGCTTCATGGCGGTGAGTTGGGATTCGGTAATGATAGTTTCCGGAATAGAGATTTCATTATCACTATCGTCCTTCTGTGCAAGTTTTTGCTCTCTCCATTTAGTAACTTTTTCGGTGGCAACATCGAGATGCGTTTTGAACCGTGCAAGACCAAACACAAGATATCCTCGTTTTTGAAAATATGGATAGAAGCCGTCAGTGTGCTCAATATAGTCATCATCCCAATTGAGGGAATTCATATATCCTATGTCAAAGTAATACGGATCATACGCGTCATCATATCGCTCCATACCACGCGGACTGAGTCTTGGCACAAAACAAAACATATCTCACTGTGGAGAGATTGCGACCATGGCACGCTGCGCTACAGAGCTATCTATAAGACGATCAATAAATATCTGAGCGTTGATCTTTCCAAAGCGCTGAGTAATGATTCGCTCAATATCTCGTGAAGATGAATTTCTCGAAAAAAAGAGAGGCGTGGTCCCAAGTGAATCAATTTCTTGCCTGAACTCAATCGCGCCTAAAATTTGTGTACGAGTTTTCTCGAGATCAAGCTTTTTAGCTTTCTCGCCACGATCTATAAATCAAAGGTCACGAGTTTGTGTGTCGGGCATGATTTCTGTCCAGAGTTTTATCATTGCTTGTTGCTCTGGAGTCCAGCTGGTGATCTGAAATATTTCACGATGGAGCTTGATCCATCCTTGTGCACTGAGCGAATGGTTTTCAGCAACGCGTCTTGCTTCGCCTACAGAAAATCCGAGACTTCGCATTTTGATAGTATCAAGGAGAAAATAGGGCGCGTATGGATCATGTCCTGGATCATGCCAGTGACAGAGATGAATGGTGCCATCCGGAGCCATCCATCCATTATTGCAGAAGCGTTTTTCTTCTGGATGGTACTTTCAGCGCGGATCGATTGGATCACGAACGGGCTCAATAAGTCCGTTCGCTATTCTGTGATTTTCGAGACGAATCCTGTCCAGTTCATAGGCCTGGTCGAGCTGCGTATGCAAGAGTTCGGGCATCTCGCTTGCAAGGACTCATTTGGGAAGTTGTATACAAAAAATACCATTTTGAGCAAGGGAAGACTCAAGCACTTGAGATTGTTCTTCGTGAGAAAAAAGATGCCCCTGATCATCAGGAAAAAAGTCCGAGATACCCGCTCAGACAAGATTCTTAGAATGATAATTAGAGTGCTCTATATTCATTAAAATGGAGCATATTGACAGATATAAGAATGTCAATTATGGCTATAGAATAATAAAAACCCTCCTTCACTCTTGCGAGCTTTGGAGGGATTTTTATTAGACGTTCATTGACTGTTCGTATTCTTCGAGAAGTTGTTCTCGTCGGGCCATCTTTGAGAATGGTGATTCGAACTCGAGCTCTGGATCGTCAGATCCGAAGTACTCACCGACATCGCGGTTGTTTTCGAAGTATTTGAGCGTTGGAATGAGGCGTCCGATGATAACGTTTTCTTTGAGACCATCGAGCTTGTCGATCTTTTTGGCAGTAGAGGCATCAACGAGGACACGGACTGTTTCCTGGAACGATGCTGCAGAGAGCCAAGACTCTGTGAAGAGAGAGATCTTTGTGAGACCGAGGAGGAGGCGAGTACCGATGGCTTCGCGCTTTCCTTCACGTCCGAGGATTTCGTTTTCTTTCTTGAATGCGATGATATCAACGATATCTCCAGGGAAGAAAGAGGAATCTCCAGCGTTGGTGATCTTGATCTTTGAGAACATCTGTCGAACAATAAGTTCGATATGTTTTGAGTTAACCGTCTGACCCTGAGAAGAGTAGATTTCCTTAATGTCATTAACGATATAGAGCTCAGTAGTAATCGCATCAGCGAGTTCCATGAGGTTCTGGATATTGATATGACCTTCAGTGATCTTGTCTCCAACTCGGACCTTGTCGCCTTCTTTGACGAGGAGGTTCTTACCGGCCATGACGATGTATTCTACAGTTCGTGGCTTCTCATCGCGAACGATGATGAGGTTCGTGTCGATGCGCTCAACGATACCGTCGTGCGTAGTAACTACCTTCCCCTTTGTTTCCTTTGATTTCGCGATGATCTGCTTTTCGTTGACCTTTTCACCAACCTTTATTGTCGGCTTGAATGTCTCATCTGCGAGATAGAACTCGTAAGACTCGATCTTGTTTGCCTGAACCGTAATGAAGAGACTCTTTCCTTCGTATCGGATCTGAGCGATTTCACCTTCGATTTCTGAGATGAGTGCTTCGTATTTTGGATTGCGTGCTTCGAGGAGTTCTTCAACACGAGTAAGACCCTGTGTGATGTCACCTCCTTCCTTCACAACTCCTCCCGAGTGGAATGTACGCATCGTGAGCTGTGTACCTGGTTCTCCGATAGACTGAGCGGCGATAATACCAACTGGAGTTCCCTCTGTAACGAGGCGGTTAGAACCGAGATCGAGACCATAACATTTCTGACATACACCTTCTTCTGTCTCACAAGTGAGGATAGAACGAACGCATACGCTCTCGACCGCATTTTCAGTAAGAATCTTGAGTGCATCCTTGTCGATAATTGTTCCGCTTTCGATGATAACCTTACCACCAATCACGACATCCTTTGCAAGGAATTTACCGAACATCTTGTCGTCCATTGATTCGCGGAAGACAGACTTTGAAGTTTCGCGGTGGATTTCTTCGTAGTGAACTGTTCCACAATCGTGCTCACGGATGAGGATATTTTGTGCGGCGTCAACGAGACGACGTGTGAGGTATCCTGACTGAGCGGTCTTGAGGGCAGTATCGGCCTTACCCTTACGTCCTGAATGGGTATTGATGAAGTATTCAAGAACTGAGAGACCCGCCTTATAGTTGGCCTTGATTGGGAGTTCGATCGTCTTTCCTGATGGAGAAGCAACGAGACCCTTCATTCCACAAAGCTGAGTGACGTTACCCCAGTTACCTCGGGCTCCAGAGTCGATCATATTAAAGATCGAGTTTGTGTCGTCGTAGTATGGCTTAAGTTCCTTTTCGATGATGTTCTTTACCTGAGACCAAACCTTGACTGACTGCTCATAGCGCTCGCGCTCTGTGAGGAGACCGTTCCAGAATGCCTTTTGGATTGCCTTGATTCGCTCTTCACCGTTCTTGATGTGCTCGTCCTGAGTTTCAGGGACGATCATGTCATTTTTGGAGATAGAGAGACCCGAGAGAGTTGCGTACTTGAAACCAATATTCTTGATGCGGTCAGCGAAGAATGCTGTTGGCTCAGAACCGAGGATATCAAACGATCGTGAGAGGAGCTTCTTAAGAGCTGACTTTCCGAGGGTTTCATTAACGTATCCGAGCTCGGCAGGAACAATCTGGTTGAAGATATATCGCCCGTATGTTGTCTCTACGATAACACCATCCATTCGGAGACGAATTGGAGTCTGGAGCTTGATAACTCCATTGTCGTATGCATTTTCTGCATCGTTTCCGTCAGAGAATGAAAAGTTGATCGCTTCTGTCTTGTTTGACTTTGTAAGGTAGTAGCAACCGAGAACCATGTCGAGACCTGGTGCAACGATTGGCTCTCCACTACTTGGATTGAGCATGTTGCGAGATGTCACCATGAGTGACGCTGCTTCTTCTTGAGCTTCGTTGGTGAGTGGGAGGTGAACCGCCATCTGGTCTCCGTCGAAGTCCGCGTTAAACGCAGTACAGCAGAGAGGGTGGAGCTGGATCGCCTTTCCTTCGATAAGAATTGGCTTGAATGCCTGAATACCGAGACGATGAAGAGTAGGGGCTCGGTTGAGGAGAACGTGTTTTCCTTCAATTACTTCGTCGAGAGCGTCCCATACTTCTTTTCCCTTATCTTCGATGATCTTTTCAGCGTGCTTCACATTGTAGGCGATTTCTTTCTCAATCATGCGTCCGATAACGAACGGTCGGAAGAGAACGAGGGCCATACTCTTTGGAAGTCCACATTCGTTCATCTTGAGGCTTGGACCTACGACGATAACCGAACGTCCTGAGTAGTCGACACGTTTTCCGAGGAGATTCTGACGGAAACGTCCCTGCTTACCCTTGAGGATATCAGCGAGTGACTTGAGCTTTTTCTTTGTAGCAGTTGTATAACCTGGTCGGTTTGAACGAACATCACCGTTGATGAGCATGTCGACTGCTTCTTGGAGCATTCGCTTTTCGTTCTTGAGGATAACCTCAGGAGCTCCGAGCTCCATAAGCTTGCGGAGACGGTTGTTTCGGTTGATAACACGTCGGTAGAGATCGTTGAGGTCAGATGACGCAAAACGTCCTCCATCGAGCTGAATCATCGGGCGAAGATCCGGTGGAAGGATCTGAATCGCTTCAAGAACAAAATGTTCTGGACGCTGATTTGACTTAAAGAGACTCGACGCGAGCTTGAGCTTTTGGAGAATCTTCTTTTGCTTAGACTTTGGAGCAGTCTTGAGCTCAGTCTGGTGTTCGGCAATAAATGCACGTATATCAATACGCTCAAGGAGAGTCTTGATATGTTCTGCACCCGTTCCTCCCTTAAATACATGAGGGAATTTGTCGTACATGATTCGGTAGTCGAGTTCTCCGATAACAGTTGAAACCTTGAGACTCTTGAGGAGTTCCTTCATGTGAGCGTATTCCTCATCGAGATTGTCGATCTGGTGCGTAAGCGCAGCTTCGAGCTCAGAGTATGATTTCTTTGAGAGTTTCTTTTCTTCTACCTGGATATTTGCTTCAGCAAGATCCTTCTGAACGCGCTTTTGGAGATCAATCTTTGATGTCTTGTAGGCATTTTCGAGATCAGCAACTGCTGATTCTTGCTTGTCTTCGTAGACTTCAGTAATGATGTACGAAGCGAAGTAGATAACCTGTTCGAGCTTCTTGATAGAAATATCGAGGAGGAGACCAATACGAGAAGGAACTGACTTAAGGTACCAAATATGTACAACTGGAGCGGCGAGTTCGATGTGTCCAGTTCGCTGACGGCGTACCTGAGCAGTCGTAACTTCTACACCACAACGCTCACAAACTACACCCTTGTAGCGGATTCGTTTGTATTTTCCACACGCACATTCGTAGTTTTTGCGTGGTCCGAAGATCTGCTCACAGAAGAGACCTCCGCGCTCTGGGCGCTGTGTTCGGTAGTTGATCGTTTCAGAGATGAGAACTTCTCCGTACGAAAGTCCGCGAACTTCTTCTTTTGAAGCGAGTCCGATCGAGATACCCGCGAGATTATCGAGGGTTTTTCCTGCAGTGATATCACGCTTTCCAGCATGCTTACCGATCTGAGAGTAGTCGGTGATTTTATCGTTGAGGAAATTTTCTAAATTCTTGTCTGGAAACATATTGGGAGAATTATGGATTGGAAGGGAAGTGCTGGACTTCGGTTCCCGTGTGCCCAAACGATCCGGAGACCGTTTGGATGCTGGTGGGAATAATGAGTAGGACTACTCGGTTTCTTCATCAGTGGTCACTACTTTTTCTTGACCTTCACCTTCTGTCTTCTCTGCTTCGACGCTTGGAATATCGACTTCGACATCGAATTGTCCTTCGAGCTTCTCAAGCTCCATGTAGCGTTCGATCTGAGCGGTTTCTTCTGTACGGAGTTGATCGATTTCGAGAAGATCGATCTTGAGATTGAGTGCCTGGAGTTCACGTAATAGAACGTTGAATGATTCTGGCATATTTGGTCGGCGGATTCGCTTTCCTTTGACAATCGCTTCGTATGACTGAGCACGTCCGTTGATATCGTCAGACTTGATCGTGAGCATTTCCTGGAGGATATTTGCCGCTCCGTAACCTTCGAGGGCCCATACTTCCATTTCTCCGAGACGCTGTCCTCCATTCTGTGCCTTACCTCCGAGTGGCTGCTGTGTAACCATAGAGTATGGTCCAACTGAACGAGCGTGGATCTTGTCTTCTACGAGGTGGTGGAGTTTGAGCATGTACTTCACTCCGACCATTGTCTTTTCTTTGAATGGTTCTCCCGTCTTTCCGTCGAAGAGTTGAACCTTTCCATCGTTTGGAAGTCCTGCAAGGTCCATGAGTTCGCCGATCTTTTCAACAGAAACTCCATTGAGGATTGGTGTAGCGATCTTGATACCGAGCTTGCGCGCTGCCATACCGAGGTGAGATTCGAGAATCTGTCCGATATTCATACGTGAGATAACTCCGAGTGGATTGAGGATGATATCTACTGGTGTTCCGTCTTCGAGGAATGGCATATCTTCGATCGCAGCGATGCGAGAAACGATACCCTTATTTCCGTGACGTCCGGCCATCTTGTCTCCGACTTCGATCTTGCGAGTCTGAGCAACATAGACCTTCACCTGCTTAAATACTCCAGTCGCGAGATTGTCTCCGTCTTCACGGCGGAGGATGTGTACTCCAATAACCTTACCTCCTGATCCAGAAGGCATAACGAGAGAGGAATCCTTTACGTCCTTAGACTTATCTCCGAAAATCGCTCGAAGGAGACGCTCTTCTGGAGAGAGTTCGATTTCTCCCTTTGGAGTAACCTTACCAACGAGGATATCACCACCATGAACGTAGGCACCAACACGGATAATACCGTCAATATCGAGATCCTTGAGTTTTGTAGAAGAAACGTTCGGGATGTCGTTTGTTGTCTGCTCAGGTCCGAGTTTTGTTTCTCGAACGTCCATAACGTATTCGTTGATGTGGACTGACGTGAAGTGATCTTCTTCCATCACACGTGATGAGATAATGATCGCGTCTTCAAAGTTATAACCACCCCAAGGCATATAGGCTACAACGAGGTTTCGTCCGAGGGCGAGTTCTCCATTGTCGATTGACTGACCGTCAGCGAGAATCTTTCCTGCTTCGATTTTTTCACCAGTCGAAACACGTGGTTTCTGGTGGACGATCATATCGTGATTTGATCGCTCGAATGTGCGGAGCTCGTAGAGCGCCTTCTTTCCTGACTTGTAGAGAACTGAGATATGCTTTGCATCGACACCGATGATTTCCCCGTCTTCTTCTGCCTTGATGGCGTAACCAGATCCTTCTCCGATCATACGCTCAGAACCAGTACCAACGACTGGAGACTCAGCTCGTACGAGTGGAACTGCCTGTCGCATCATGTTCGTTCCCATTTCGGCACGTGTCGCGTCGTCGTGTTCGAGGAAGGGGATGAGTGAAGTTGACTCCGACATCGTCTGCTTTGGAGAGATGTCCATATGTGTAATCTCACGAACGTACTCGGTAGTAGGCTCAGAGTTCTTACGTGCAGAGATACGAGTTTCGGCGAAGTTTCCTTCGTCATCGACCTTGGCATTAGCTTCGGCAATAACGAATTCTCGCTCCTGGTACGCATCAAAATACTCGTAATCGAGAGTGAGGTAACCACGAACTTCGACTTCCGCTGCGCTGACTTTGTCCTTGAGGAGTTTTGCGTGTGTTGCGTCCATCTTTGTCTTTTCGGCAACAACTACATTACCCTTGTCATCGAGGATGTCATCAAGAGTGATACGACCAATTGGTGAAGTACCATCATTTTTTGCAGTATGACCGATCTTTCGGAATGGAGTTGTAATAAATCCATGCTTGTCGATACGAGCAAAGTTTGCGAGGTGGAGTACGAGACCGATATTTGGTCCTTCTGGAGTCGCGATCGGACAGATTCGACCGTACTGTGTTTGGTGAACGTCACGAACTTCGAAGCTGGCACGCTCACGAGTGAGACCTCCGGTTCCGAGAGCAGTAATACGTCGCTTGTGGGCAAGTTCTGAGAGAGGATTACTCTGATCCATGAACTGTGAGAGTTGAGACGTTCCAAAGAATTCCTTGAGAACGGCAACAATCGGACGTGAGTTGATGAATGTACCTGGGGTAGCATCAGCAAGCTCAACGATCGTCATACGATCCTTAGCGATCTTTTCCATGCGGGCAAGACCAACCTTTACTTTGTCATAAACGAGTTCGCCAACCGAACGAACACGTCGGTTTTCGAGGTGGTCGATGTCATCCCAAGTGTGCCCTGGAAGCTCGAACATAAGTCCCATGAGGTACTTAAGACCGTCAACGAGATCATCAGAAGAGAGGAATCGAGCATCTCCTTCGTATGGAGTGTTCTTTCCAGTCTTGCGGTCCATCTTGAGACGAGCTACTTCTCCGAGCTCAAATTTCTTTACATCGTAGAATGTAGCCTGGAAGAGATCCATAACACGTTCATCCGTTCCGAGATCTCCTGGACGAAGGAGTTTGTAGATCGCGTAGAGAGCTTCCATACGAGTCTTTGTCTTGTCCTTTTCGAGAGTTGGTCCAACATGCTTTGCAATCATGTCCTTGTCTCCCTTGAATGCCGCGAGGATATCGCTGTCAGACTCAAGTCCAAACGCACGAAGAAGAACCGTAACTGGAATTTTACGCTTCTTGTCGATCTTGACGTTGATGATACCCTTTTTCTCGATTTCGATTTCGAACCAAGAACCCTTTTGTGGGATAATCTTCATCGCGTATGCTCCAGGATTTTTTGGATCTGGAACAAAGAAAACACCAGTCGATCGGATGATCTGATTGATGATAACACGCTCGATACCATTGACTACGAATGTTCCCTTCTCAGTCATGAGAGGAACTCCACCCATATAAACATCCTGTTCTTTGATTTCACCTGACTCCTTGTTGAGCATCTCGAGGCGAACCTTGAGGGGTGCTTCAAAATTGAGGTTCTTGCGCTTAGCATCTCCTACTGAGTACTTTGGCTCGTCGAGGAAAAGACTCTTGTAATGAATCTCAATCTTCTCGCCAGAGAAGTCAGAAATAGGGAAAGTTTCGCGGAAAGCCTTATCAAGACGATTGTGCAAAAAATCGTGGTAGCTATCAAGCTGAACTTCGATGAGGTTCGGGAGTTCAAGGATGGATCGATCATCCGTGAAGAAGTACCGTCCTTCAATCTCATACACTTCACCCAATTGCTTGAGTGCTTCTGAGTTTGACAAGACAGAATCTTGCTTTTTAGCCATAGAGCAGGTTTAATAAATACATAAAAAACTGCCCTCGCCATGGCATAACACAATCGGAAGCGAGAACAACTGAGCGTTATTCTAGCCATAATGAGCAGAAGTCAACCAAAAACTTTTATAAAACTTGTGGTGCTTCGTGGTCAAAAATTTAAAAAATAACTCAGATTTAGATGAATCTGAGTTATTTTTTAAATTATGCTTGTTTGAGCATCTGCATCTGCTTTTCGAGGTTGGCGACCTTGAGCTTGCCGTCCTTGTCGAGGATTCATTTTTTGAGTCCCTGAGCATAAAACGAATTCTCTTTTTTCTGCGAGTTGAGCTTAATCGAATTTGCGAGCATTGTCGGATCGGTTGCCTCGAGATTGACGTCTTGTACGCCATAGAGTTGTACGAGATATTTCATGACATCGAGCTCCTCGCGATTGGACATGCCATCTTTTAGATTTGCAAAGATGCCGTGCGCGCTCATCTGTGCAATCATTGGTCCGATATTGCGGATCATGTCGACTTCACCGATCTTTTGAGCAATCTCGATGAGGGAGAGGGCGATATTGGCCTGTGATTTTGGAATACTGATACGTTCGTTCTGATCAATCTGCAAAAATATCGTCCCGCTCTTTGCTCACTGCCTAAGTACGAAGTGTCCATCTGGATCAAGCGAAATAGGCTTACGGAAGTCGCGGCTTTCGGCTGTATCGAGACTGACAAATGTTGGAGTTCCAGACATTCATCTTACTCCTCGTGTTCATTCTTCGTTTGCGGCCGCAGATCTTTTGTCTGGCGTATCAGCATCTTGAGTCATTCATCGGCGACGGACACTCACGGATTCGGTAGTATTCTCCCAACCCTTGTCATAGCTGTATGAGACTTCTGTAAAACTCCCTGCGCCATAGCCACCAAAGAGCATTGTGTGCTGCGCGGTTTCTGATCGTGAAGCGCTTCGGAGCACGCCGCTGGTTTCGCGATCTATTCATTCGATAGAGGCTTTTGCTTGGGATTCAGCGTTATCGAGAGCGGTGATTCGTGCTTTAAAATCCTTGTTTTTTTCACTCTGCTCTAGGATTTGTGCGGCGGTCATGCCTTCGGTCAATTGTGCGCGGCGCTTGGCTGCGCCTTCGGCTTCGATCTGGTTTTGTGTACGCAGGTCGAGTGCATCCGCGAGCATGACTCCGTCTTTTGTGGTCTTTGCCTTGGCAATTGCTCCAGAAGAAGCCGCGAGACTCGCATTATTACGAAGATTTGACTGAAGTTTCCAATGCTTGATGAGATTTTGGATCGCAGCAAGATCGGTCGGACTCAGGTTGTATTTTTTAGGATCCCGCGTCATCTCAGTGAGGATTTTTATATCCTCCGCACTCAAGATTTCAAAGGCCTTTCCTTTGGTTTTGAGTTTAGCTTCTTCGAGTGCTTTTGTCATCTCTGGTGAGAGATTTTTGTTTGCATTTTTGACTCAGGCCGGCGCAGTTGCAACATCGAGAGATGTGCGAGAATGCGCTAATTCTCTCAAAATCTGTGCTCGATGTCATTCATCAGATACATTTTCGAGGATGATCTTTACGTATTCGGAATTCGTACGGCGGAGACCATTTTTGGATTCGAGTGCTGCAATAATCGCACGTTCAGTCTGAGCTGGAAGTGGTGTTCCCGTAACCTTCCCAATAATTTTTACGAGCTCACTCCCCATCGCATTGATCTGCAATTGCTCAACGAGCGGTTTAAAATGCGGAAGCAAATGTGTCTTAAATAGCCCCTGAAGTTCTTTGCGATCACTTGGTGTATTTGTGCCGGTTATTACGTCCACGCCAATCTGGTTCCCGAGAGCCGCGAGCTTTGCAATGCCTCACACCGTCGAATCCGAAACTCCCACGAGGTGCATAAGCGCCGTGTCGACATTCTGACCTTTTGCCTTCACAAAGGCAATGTAGTGCTCAAGGTTGACGAGGTTGATTTCGCGGAAGGACTGCTTGCGAACTTCTGAGATATAGGCGAATTCACTCTGATAAACAAATCCTCCACCTGCTTCCTTGCTACGTGCAACGGAGATACGATTCGTCTCAAGATCGTATGGTGTTGTGAGTGCAGCGATGCGCGCCGTGTCTATATCTTGTCCATCGAGGATCTTTTTGATCGCTCCAGCATCACCTGTTTGGATAGTGCGATGGAGGTCTTTTTTACCTCGGTGGAGTTCTTCAATATATGATTGAATTGGCTCAACCGACGGTACACCACGAACCGCAAGAATCTCGGCTTGAAGCTTGGTGTTTTTGCTGAATTGTTCGGCATTACCACCAAAAGTTTCGATGATCGCCTTCTTTGCATCTTCATTTGTCGCAAAATTGCCATGTACGGCCCGAAGCTTCGCAAAGGCAAATTCGAGATGTGGAACTTTTTCTCCGAGATTAAAATGTCGTTGGATGATATTTTTGGACATCAAGATCATCGTTCCCTTCGCATCAATGCCACTCAGTCCGAGATTTTTTGGTGCGATGACTCCATAGTTCGCAAGCGATTTCCAGATCGCAGATTCGAGTGAAGCAAGCGCGACATTGCCACGTGTTTCGGCGAGCATGATATCACGAGCCTTCCCATTTGCTGCAAAGTGCGTGAGATATTTTGAGATGAGATTTGGGTTGTTTGAGAGCTTCTCAACGAGTGCAAGATGCACATTCGAATCCACCGAGAGATGTTTACTCAAGAGACTCACTCACTCTGCGCTTGGTATGAGTTCTGAAGCCTTGTTTACGACTTCTTTAGGATTTATCTCGGTTTTTTCTTTGGATTTGGCGACTGTTTTTTGAGCCTGAAGACCGGCTGCAAATGCGTTGATATTATCGATGATCTGAGGCTCTTTGTTTGCCTTGAGATAATAGCGCGTGAGATTGTCTGCATCTGCCCAATACTTCAGAAACTTTTCTTTTTCAGAAGGATTATTTTGGAGGTAATTCCCATATTTTTCGCGCTGATCTGGATCGCTATAAATATGACGAAAATATCCCGCAACTCGCTGAATATCGTCCGCCTTCGTTGGAAAATAATCTGTATTTTTGAGAGTAACGCAGTGGCTTCGACCCATCTTGTCCGTCAGATCGTTTATAAATTCGCTTCCCTGGCTGAGCTCGTTTTTGATCTGCTTGCGAGCAATATCACAAAAGGCCTGAATTTCACGCTTCTCAATATGGAAGTTTTTGAGAATAAGAACCATTTCCTTTACCCATCGTGCTTTTTGCTCGGGTGAGAGCTGTATAAATTTATCATTATCAAAGCATGCAATTACGACTGCCTCTTTATCAGACACAGAACTATCCCCATCGGATCAGGCGATGAGTTCTTTAAAATTGATAAGTTCGTTTTTTGGGGCAGCTGCTTTGGCTTGAGCAGGGGCTTGTTCTTTTGGATCGGCCATATATTCCAAGCATAGCAGAAGCCGCTTCCATTGGCAAAAAACCGAGTGATTTTTATTTCTTCCTTAAAAGTTGAAATCCAATACCACCAACCACGAGCACTCCAATAATAACGATCGGGAGTGTGGTATTTGTATTTTTTGATTCGAGAGAAGAGGCCTTGAGGCTATCGGTAGTACTTGTTGTTTTTGGCGTTGGCGCTGGACCTGTAGCCGTCGTAGCAATATTTTGAGGTACGATATTGCCAGTGCTCGTATCTACGAGATTTGCTGGTGGGGGAGTTGGCTTGGTATCTGTTGTTTTGGCAGTGGGCCTAGGCGCGAGATTTGCAGACTTTTTCGAGACACTCTCCGCGAGGATTTTTGGCTTTGCGAAAGTGATTGCTACTTCGTTTTTGACATATCCTTCAGGACTTGTGAGTGCATACGAATTTGGCGAAACCTTTCCGAGAGAATAATGCTCTCATGGCAAAATACTCGTTCCTGCCGGTATTGTCACCGACCCAGTACCCGCAATTACACCCCAACCCCCAACATCCACGGTTCCTGTACCAATATTATGAAGCGACAAAATATCAGCATTTGTCTCGAGTCTAATTGCGTCAGAATAAAAAATCGTGTAATCCGAGCGTTCGATCTTGGATTCTTGCTCGGTGGTGACATATCCAAAATATATCAGCGCGCATGATTTAGAGAGCAAAATCGGCTTCTCATATTTGAGTAGATCCGAAGGCGTTCCATTACGCTTACACGTATACCAGATCTGTGCTGCAGGATCAGATGCAGTAAGTCCCACATAGATCGGATGGTCATATCGACCAGCCGGCAGGGAAGGGGAGATTTGAATAGTAGTTTTTGCAAATGCCGCTACAGGAAGAGCGAGCGCCAGGACGAGAGCGAAAATCCGAGAAAATTTCATGGCGGTAGCGTACTCGATAAGATAGGCTTTCGCAATTGATTTTTTGATGATTTTTACTACACTCTGGCGAGTGGGGATGATATAGAATTCTACAGTGGGATTTTCTCGTCTTGCATGCTTCTCGGCGGGTGTTCGTGACCGCCGCAAACACCACGAACAAAAACAACTGCAAACACTCGTGTTGCTCGCGGACTCGCTGCATTCAAGAATGCAATGACACCTGCGTACGTTGCTGCCTAATTTAATTTAGCTTCAACACTCGCCCTCCGTTTCTAACGGAGCCCGACCAGCTGGTCTTGGCGAAAATTCATAGGGATTTGGATGGGTACCTATGTCTTATCACCGTCTCGTGTCAGATCCATTTGTTATGGTTTTCGGATCTGATTTGACCATAAAACTATACGCGCGCTCGGCTCTTCGGCCCTTCCTATCGTTCGTGCGTAATCGAAGTCGCCTATAGAAGTAGATATGCCTGATGCGACCCACTGGACACGGGTGCGATTCCCGTCATCTCCACCATTCTTCGCTCTCACGAGCTACGAATGGCACGCCGCTTCTGCGATTGACGTGCAATTTCGTTGCTCTAGATAGCGAAGAATGCCCTCCAAAGCTCTGTAAGAGTGTAGGAGGGCTTTTAATTCCTGGTTTTTTCCGTTCTTTTCTCTTGTTAGTAGGATAAGGTGATGAGTACGTGCATTTGAGCGATATCTAAAAACTGGTTCGTGAATTGCTTTTAGTAATAAGCATTTATTTGGCAGATATTTTTGTTGCAAATAAGCGCGAGAGGCATTTAATCGTTCCAGTAATTTTTTTACATGGAAAAACCACAGATTATCAAAGATGTCGGATTCGACTTCTCTTGGGATTATAAAAAAGTCTGGACTCTTGATGAGCCGGTTGTTTCTATTCCCATTGAGGCACTTTTGTGGCACTTCGATATACCATTCTTAGATCAGAAATGAACCGATGATTGGAATCTTACTGTCTGGGAACTGCTGGTGAATCCATACAAGGAAGACGACCATTGGAAAAAAATCCTTGATGCTGACCTGAATTATCCACTTGACCTCATGCCTAACAAAGGAAGACTACTTTTGCTCGATGGTCTCCATAGACTCGCGAAAAGTTATCTGCTGGGAAAAAAAGAAGTACAGGTGAGAATTATTCCACGATCGAGAATCTCAGAAATTCAAGGATAATCTCCGTTCAGATTTAAAATCTGCATACTCTAACGCAAATAACCCTCAATATCCCACTCCGTATTCTCACCAAAAAAATTCGCAACTCCACTATTGTGCTCTACCAATTTGAATCCTATTGCTGGGCAGCGCTCTAAAAAAGAGCATCAATTCCAGGATTGATGCTCTTTTTTAGAGTCTGTTCGGGTATTATGCGTGTTTGCCATAAATTCTGTTTTTCGTATAATCCAGCATATGACTTACCAGACTACTTACCACCATCAGGTTCCTTGTAACTGAGATATTCGCTAAAAGATCCATTTCTTTTAGCTTTTATCAACCATGTTACATATCCAAGACGTCACTCACGACCATGGGGGCGATACTCTTTTTCGAGGTTTTTCTTTTTCCCTCGATTCAAAATCAAAAAAGCGCGTAGCCGTCGTTGGAAGGAACGGTGCAGGGAAGTCTACGCTTCTGAAAATCATAGCGAAGCAGATTATTCCGAGTGAGGGAATAGTTTCCATCCAATGAGAAACTATTGGGTATCTCGAGCAAGACCCAACATTTTCTGATGAGTTTGAGACTATTGGTGAGTACCTAGCCTCAGCCTTCACCGAAGAATGGATGTTTTACCATGCAGAACAAGCACTCGATGTCGTATGACTCGACTTACCCCTTTGCAATCAGCAGATTTCCAGTCTTTCCGGTGGACAAAAAATGCGACTGAGGCTCGCACGAATAATACTTGACGAGCCGACTATCTTGCTTCTCGACGAGCCGACGAATCATTTAGACCAAGAGGGGCAGGATTTCCTTGCCGCTTTTATTGCGAGTTTTGGATGAAGCGTTTTCATAGTGACTCACGATCGTAAACTCATTGCAAGCTCAGTAAACTGCATTTTGGAAATTACCCAAGATCACACAATCGAGACTTATACTGGTTCGTATCGTGAATTCCTCTCTGCACGAGAGGCGAGTTTTGATCGAAGAATGTCTATCTATCGCCATGAACAAGCTGAGATCGTTGAGCTGGAATTCTGGCTTCGTGAGCACGAATTTCATCCGAAATTCCGCTTTAGCGACCGAGTCATGCGGCAGAAACAGACGCTTGAAAAGCGACTTAAGAGCGCCATTCCTATGCCTATAGAAGATCCGAAAATATCATATCGGATCGAGCTTCCGCAATGAAAATGAACTATTCTTACTGTAAAAGAACTATCGGCTGGCTTTGTCTCAGGAAGTGGCGCTTCAAAAACCATTTTTGAAAACGTCAGTTTCCGACTTTCCGGTTCAGACCGCCTGAGAGTATGTTGAATGAATGGCAGCGGAAAGAGTACGCTTCTGCGGACAATTATTTCCGAAAGCGGCGAGATGTCCGAATCCATTCTCATCCGACCAGATACCCACATTGGGTATCTTTCCCAATTCTCTCTCATAAATGGCAAGAAAACGGTTATCGAAAATTTCCGCAGCCTTTCCATTGCAGGTGCGAATGAAGAACGTTCTATCCTTGCACGATTCCTCTTCGATGCTTCGGCGGTGAATACGAAGGCAAGCAATCTCAGCTACGGCGAGCAGAGGAGACTCGAATTCGCAATCTTGCTGTCGAACCGTCCGGATATCCTCATTCTGGATGAGCCAACAAACCATCTCGATATATTCCTCAGGGAACAGATAGAAGATATACTTGTTGATTTAGGAATTCCCATGCTCATAGTTTCTCACGACGAGTATTTCATAGAAAAAATGCAGTGTACTTGAAGGATTGACTTGGAGAATGGAGAAGCATAACTTACTTTTCTCAATACAACTCCGAATTCTCTCCCAAAAAAGTTCGCAACTCCACTCTTGTGCTCCACCAATTCAAATTACAAACATCTCTTACAAGTAATATTTTAAGGATATTGAATCGTTATATTCGAACACATACTAAAAACGGTTACCACTCGAGTGGTAACCGTTTTTAGTATAAACTTAATTCTACTTCTCCTGCGAACTCAGCTTTGCTGCCGCCTCTGGTGTGGAGACTGTTCTTCCCATGAGAAACAGCTTAATAATTGCATACGCGACTATCCAATATACGAGCATCGCTAGGATGGTGGTCCATTCGAAAACACTACCTTCTATCTTTGTAATCCGGAAAACGTTGAGGAATGGGGCAGCAAACATCTGCGTTGCTCCGTAGATAAAACTCGTAAAGCCCGCCGTGGGGTTTGCTCCGAGAAACTTCAGTACAAATCGGAACGCGAGAAGTGCCTCAATAATTCCGAGAATGTACCAAACGATTTGCGTACCGCGATACAGCGGTTTCGTACTTGGTGAACTATAGGCATCCATAAAATGAAGGGATTATCATATATAGCCGAGTACGAAACCGCATTGCAATGTGGTTCAGCAGGTCAATATCCAGCATCTCTTCACTCTACGGGTAAACGTTCTTTCTCCAAAGACAAACGAAAGGCGGGCAAAGACAATATTTTTACCGCATGCTGGTTTCGGTCTAGATATTGGTTTTGAATACTCAGCCGAGGGCTGCATTACTCACCTCCCCACGATTTCTCCCACTCCCGAACAAGTTCTACAGAAGATTCCTCCATTTCAGGAATCTGCACTATCTCGATAGCACGTGCAAACATCGCATTTACACTCGAAGTTTCGTAACTTCCTCCGTAATAGTCAGGCGAAACTCTATTTTTCCCACAGGCGAAAATCACCTTTGGTACCGAGCTCCACATTGCGGCATTGAGGCACATCATGCATGGCTCCATAGAGGAATAGAGCGTGCAGTCAGAAAGATCCGATGTTGCGAGGTTCTTGCATGCATCGCGTATTGCTGAGAGCTCGCCGTGACTGGTGGGATCGTGGAGTTTATTGCCCATACTGATTCCTTCGCCGACGATCTTGCCGTTTTTTACGACTATTGCACCTGCAGGGAAGCCTCACTGATCTAGAGATTTTCGCGCATTTTGCAGAGATTTTTCTACGAATTGCAGGATGTTTGCATGGTCATCGAGACCTTCCTTATAGTTGGGCATGACTTGTTTTAATATGCGCGCATTCTACGGATACGAGACGTGCTGTGCAAACCAATCTGATCTCTTTCTAGCTTCATAGAGAGCTTAGAATTGTGAGGATTATAATAGAAGAGTTCAATTATCCAATAGTCCGCCTTGGCGCTCATCCCACTCAAATTCTCTCCTGAAGAAGTTCGCAGCACTATGATTGTGCCCTACCATGTTCGATTTCAATAGAACCTTCAAATAATCGCCTTCACCAAGAAAATAGCGGTTTTTTTGTGACTTCATCTCGCTTGTACATACAATCCTGTCGTTAGTATTTTCGATATAAAAACAACCATGCGCCTCACAACAATGAAGCGACTCCTTGGGGTTATCAAGCTCGTCAAAGGGCATTGGTATATTTGGTTCGGAGAAAAAATTTATGACTCACTTCAGGGTGTTTTTGAGCCTTGGATTGCTGCATGGATTATTGCTGCAATTGTTCGATGAGACAAACAAGGAGTTATTTTTGGTGCTTTTGCGCTGCTTCTTGCTAAGCTGATTCAGCAGGGGTATGCTATTGCTGCGACCTTTTCGGGCTATACCTTGATGAGTTATTTAGATCATTATTTATCTGCTGAATTTTTTAAAAAATATCTCCATTTCGATAATAATCGCACCGAATCGATCTGAACGGGCAAAATAAATAGCATTGTCACAAGAGGGGTAGAATGATGGATCAATATTGTCTATGATACATTTCCTCATGTTATTGCTGAAGTTCTCACTATCTTGATCGGGTTCGTGATTATTTTTGTATCTGTTCCGGTGGTGTATTCTTTGGTTTTGCTCCTCCTTTTTGCGGTGACGGTAGGGCTCATGGCTTATGCACAAAGTAAAGTCCACGACTCCAGAACAGAGGCGTGAAAAATGGTAACAGAACTTCAACGAAAAAGAACTCAGATCATCATGTCCAAATTTGAGATCTTTCAAAATAACAAGCTTGAGCATGAGCTTTCTCTCTCGCAAGTATTTATTACTTCAATCAAGAATTTATTGATCCGGTCCAATGTAATTATAGATGCATTCAATGGTGCGGCATCTATTATGATGATGCTTGTTCAGGCAGGAATCTATCTCGTTATTGGAATTGGAGTCATGCGCGGCGATTATACGATCGCTACCTTAGTCTTATTATCCGGTCTTACCATGACTGTTTATAAGTATTTTTGGAATATTCAACGATCTATGAATAGCTATAATCGCTACATGGTTTGGGTAGATCAGCTCTTGGATCTGATGGATAATACGCCGCTCATCCAAGAACATGAAAATCTACCATTCTTTGTATGTAAATGATGAGATATACAAATTGAGAAACTCGGATTTGCGTATTCAAATACCAAGCAAATATTTGACGAATTCTCACTCACGCTAGCGGGTGGCAAAAAATACGCACTAGTTGGGCCTTCTGGTGGCGGGAAAACTACCCTTATGAAGCTGATTGCAGGGTATATTCATCCGAATTTCTGAAGCGTTGCAGTAGATGGTCAAAAACTCTCAGAGATCACACTTCAATCTTATTATCGACATATTTGATATCTCACACAAGAGCCAAATATCTTTGATGGAACCATTCTCGAAAATCTTACGTATGCGCTCTCCGAAGATGAACTGTTATCGGATCAGCTCCCATCTCGAATCCAAGAAGTCATAAAACTTGCCAAATGTGACTTCGTATTCGAATTTAAAAACCAACTCGAGACTGAGATATGAGAAAGATGAATCAAGCTTTCTGGAGGTCAAAAACAGCGCCTTGCTATCGCCAAGATCATGCTCAAAAACCCTGAGATTATCCTACTGGACGAACCTACTTCGGCACTCGACAGTATCAATGAAGAAACAATTACAGAAGCGCTAGAAAATCTCTTTAAAGACCGTACAGTCATTGTTGTAGCCCATCGCCTCCAAACAGTAAAACAATCAGATGTGATTTTTTATATCGAAGATGGCAAAATCTTGGAGCAGGGATCCCACAATGACTTAGTGGCCCATGCTTGAAAATACAAAAAGATGCTTGACTTGCAGAGTGGGTTTTAGATATCACTCATAGACATTAATTTAATCCAATATGTGATTCCGATGAGGGACGAGAAATAGTTTATTGTTTTCATAAGCTCAAAGCTCGGTATAGTAGCTACCATGCAAAACTCACCAAAACTCGATATTGTCCGAAACTATTGGCAAACCTTTCTTGGGTGTTCGGACGAAGATTTTGATCAAAAAAAGACTTCCATTTTTCTGCATCGCAAGGATGTGCCAGAACCGATAGACAACGAAAACGAAATCTATGTACTTGAGTACCAAAATGGTGGCACGGTAGTTTCTGTATCAGAAAAAATGTTTGGACGGGTGTCGGAGATACTTGAGGCAGGCTCTGACGATGTCGAATGAAACATCAGAGCTGCGATGGATATAACTCAAAAACATGGTCCACAATTGGCATATTACCAATTTGAGAGTCCAGTTTTTCCAGCTTCACCGAATGTATCTGCGCTTACACAATCAGATCTTTCTGCCTACGAAACATTTATGAACACATGCGATTCGAAGGATCGAAAAATGGTATGTATGGATATCACTAATCCATTCCACACCTTTTTTGCCTATCGCTCGGATGGACAAATTCTCTCACTTGGAAACTATGTACGAGATGATGAACAAGATACCATCGCACATATTGGCATCATTACTCTTCCTGAAGCAAAGGGGAAATGATATGCAACACAGGTTATTAAATCGCTGCTAAACGATATATCCGATAAGTGATTTATTCCACAATGGAGGGCACATGCGGACAATGACATCTCCCAAAAACTTGCGGAGGATTTCGGGTTTCAAGAAGTGCTTAGAACGTATTCTCTGATTGCTCTGTAATTCCCCCGTTTCTCATACCTGATCCCCGAAGATATTTAACAAACAATTATGAAAGCTGCTATCTGTACCGCCTATGGAGCTCCTGAAGTTCTCGAGATACAAGAAGTGCCCACTCCAATCCCTCAGAATAACGAAGTTCTGATCAAAATAATGGCTACCGCTGTAAATTCTGGTGAGGTCCGAATCCGAAAGGCCGATCCATGGGCAGTGAGGCTCATCTTTGGTTTCAGCAAGCCAAAAAATTCAATCCTCGGGGTTGTGTTTTCTGGAGAGATTGTACAGATCTGAAAAGATGTCACTAAGTTCAAAGTAGGCGATAGTGTGTTTGGAAATACGGATCTTACTTTTTGAACCTATGCAGAATATAGGTGTATGAATGAGGATGGTGCTCTCGTGATAAAACCCAAAAATATCTCACATGTCGAAGCTGCGGTAATACCATTTGGAGGCACTACTGCCTTGGGTTTCCTCAGAAAAGCTGGAATTACAAGCGGGCAAAAAATACTTATCTACGGAGCCTCTGGTGCGGTAGGTACGGCTGCTGTTCAGATAGCAAAGGCAATGTGAAACTACGTCACCGCGGTATGTAGCACAGCCAATATCGACATGGTAAAATCTCTCGGTGCTGACGAGGTTATTGATTACACTAAAGAGCATTTTGTAAGAGACGGAGTTGTCTATGATATTGTCATGGATAGTGTTGGGAAGATGGTATTTGCAGATGGAGTGAAATCACTGACTGAAACCTGAGCACTCGTGCTCAATGCTGCCATGCCAGGTGATATGTTCAAGTGACTTTGGCTCTATTACCAGCAAAAGAAAAGTGCTCATGTGAGCTTTTACACTCACTGTCGAACTCATGGAATATCTCGAATGACTCATCGAGACTAACAAAATGAGAGCTGTGATCGATCGTACATATACCCTTGATCAAATTGTCGAGGCTCATGCCTATGTAGAAAAATGACACAAATCTGGTAATGTAGCAATAATCGTACAAGAATAAACTACCTTCCTCCTGATTTTTAAGCATCTAAAAATTCCATCTTATGAGTGCTAATAACATGAATCCTAAGGTTGATTTTTATTTCAAAAAAGAGCAAAGGTGGCAGGAGGAAGTCAAAAAGCTCAGAATGATTGTTCTTGATTCTGAGGTCACTGAAGAGTTAAAATGGGGTGTTCCATGTTATACATTCCAAGGAGGGAATGTGGTGTTGATTCATGGGTTTAAGGAATACTGTGCACTTAATTTTTTTAAAGGCGTTCTTCTTCCTGATCCTGCGAATATCCTCGTCCAGCAAACAGAAAATGTGCAAGCATGACGCCAGATTCGTTTCACGAGTATCCAGCAAATTCTTGAGATGGAGTCTACTCTCGTATCCTACATTTCCGAAGCCATAAAAGTTGAAAAGGCAGATTTAAAAATAGACTATAAACAGACCAAAGACTTTAGCATTCCCGAGGAATTCCAAAAAGCACTAGCAGAAAACTCAGCCCTCAAAACTGCCTTTGAAGCCCTGACTCCAGGACGACAAAGGGCGTATCTTCTCCATTTCTCGAGCGCCAAACAATCCAAAACTCGCGAGGCAAGGATTGAGAAAGGTGTGCCAAAAATCTTGGAAGGGAAGGGGTTGGATGATTAGATTTCTCATCTGCACGAACGATGCCACAATCACAACCCGCAAAAACACCACGCTCAACAGAAGTACTCGTAGTGGGTGATTTGCATGGAAATATTGAAATCATGTACGCTAATCTGCTATCGCTGGGTGCAATTGATGAGTTCAACTCTTGGGTATGAGCAAATAAGCGCCTAGTTTTTTTAGGGGATATTCTTGCTGATCGCGGTACGACCAGTCTCCAGTGCATGCGTGAATTAAACAGGCTCAAAAAAGAAGCCCATGCCCTCGGAGGTGAGATTGTTGTACTTGCTGGTAATCATGAAGATATGGCTATCTCGTTTCTTATGGAGAGACCAGTCGCGTTTTTTCCATCTCATGCAAATGCACATTTTACTCCCGAAGAAATTACAAAGAAACGCGATGCTATCAGAAATGTTACCCTCAATGATCAGGGTCTCGGAATAGTAGAGTTTATATACGAGTACCTATGAATAGAGATCGATTCATTAAAGGAATACAACGAGATCTTGCCAAGTGGATGAGAGATACTCAGTAAAATGCACGAAAGTACTGACAGCCTTGCTCTGCTTGGGAATATGTGCGAGTTTAAAATCGCAGAACATATAGATGATACATTGTTTGTGCATACTGATATCACATCAGAAATGGCAGCTATGATTTGTCAGCATGGCATCCATTGGATTAATACGACATATCAAACATGATTGCGAGATCTCTTGATGCGACGCATCGAGCCATCTCTCGATTACCAACGAATCGCCGATATTTTTCTCTATACTGAGAACCGCGAATACCTTACAGCAGACGACGCACTCAAGCTTCAGGGGCTCGGGTTTAATAGAGTGGTACACGGACATACAGACCATGCCTGAAAGGTAGAGCATATTTGAGGTGTAGAGATTCAGTCAGTCGATCACTCAGCTGGTAAGAAGGGGTGAAATATGGATAAACGCTCGATTGGTCGGATAGACTGTCGGGGCTACATGAAGAGTGGCTTGGATGCGGCTAAGCTTTAATAAGTGTTAAATCTATAAGTATTCTTTTTGCACTCACTTGCAATATCCCCAGAGCATCATACAATCCTCGGTTATTTCATTTTTGTTTCATGCACACAGTATTTGTCATATTCGGCTCAACCGGCGATCTTGCAAAGCGAAAGCTTATTCCGGCTCTCTACAATATATTTCAAAATAGTAAGACGAGTCAGGTCGACATTATTTGAGTGGGCAGAAGAGACTTTAAACGAGCAGAATTTTTGGAATTCATCCGAGCAGAGAGTGGTCCATTTGTTGAGGATCAAGGGGTATTTGATGCCTTTCTTGAGACGGTGCATTATTCTAAGGTGGATATTGAGCAGTCGTCAGACTATCAGAGCCTCAAGTCAGATATTGCCCGACTCACAAAGGAGGATTCGCAGATTATTTTTTATCTCTCGATCGCACCGGAACACTTCACACGTTTTGTGGATGAATACAAGCAAATGGGGCTATGAACTGATCGTGTGAAGATCATTTTTGAGAAGCCGTTTGGGCGTGATCTTGCTTCTGCAAAAGAGCTCAATGCTAAAATCACGGAAGTTTTCCACGAAAAACAGATATACCGAATCGACCACTATGTCGGCAAGGAAGCGATTCAAAATATCCTAGCCTTCCGCTTTGCGAATACGGTTTTTGAGCCAATCTGGAACAACAAATACATAGATAATATCCAAATCACTGCCTCCGAAACACTCTGAGTAGAGGATCGTGGAGGGTATTATGATACTTCTGGAGCTATGCGTGACATGGTTCAAAATCATTTGTTTCAGGTCTTGTCGCTGGTCACAATGGATACACCCGCGTCACTCGACGCTGCTGCTATTCAGCAAGAAAAACTCAAGGTTTTCCAGTCGCTCAAGCTCGATCCGGATTATGTAACGAACACAGTTTTTGGTCAGTACGAAGGCTACACAGATGAGCGTCAGATTGCCAAAGGTTCCCGCACCGAAACCTTCGTCGCCGTAAAACTCGAAGTCGCAACGTGGTCATTTATTGGTGTTCCTATCTATCTCCGAACTGGTAAAGCACTCGACAAAAAGATCACGCGAATCGTCGTAGAATTCAAAGAAATTCCACCAATTCTCTTTAAAAAATACGGGCACATAGCAAAAAATCGAATCATTCTCGAGATTCAACCCCATGAATGAATTGATATTCATTTTAATGTCAAAGTCATGGGCAACTCCAAGGAGGTCCAGCGTGTTCGATCCAAATTTGAAAGCGAACCTGGCTCCAAAGAAGCTTACGAAAAACTCATCGAAGATAGTATTGTCGGTGACAAAACCCTCTTCACTAACTGGGAAATGCTCGAAGAAACATGGAAGGTCGTCGATGACCTTATCCACTGCAAAAATGATTGCCCCATCATATTTCCATATCCAAAAGGTACTTCTGGACCTAAAGAAAGCGATATACTACTCGAAAGAGATGGTCGGAAGTGGTATGTTTAGAAGTGCTTATTGATCTCGCTGTGTACCACATTTGCGTCTCAATAATCCGTATAAAACCTACAAAAATCTGCTTGTGTGCTAGGATACTGTATCCTTAATAGTTCATGGCCCATTCTCAGGGGATGTCCACGATTTCTGTAAATATTCTTTGACGCTCAGTCGCTTTTCTTTTAGAAGAGCAGCTTCAAAATGTAAAAAATCTCTACAAAAAAAATCCTCGTAGCGCTTTCGCAGAGCTAGGAATGAGTCTTTTCTTTTTCTACTTCTTCGACCACTTCTCAAAACCATGCACGAGCTGTAGAGATATGCCCTCAGAGATCTTCTAGTGAGTTAAAACGCATCAGATCTTCGAGTCTCAATGCAACATCCTGAGGAAAGTGACGAGAAATATGGATCCGCAACCAGTCATGTAAAAGTGGCGTGTACTTAATTCGAAGAACGGAAACGAGTGGCAAATATACGTATTTGATATAGTAGTTTGTTGCTTCGATATATTCGCCTCTTTGGATGTATTTAAGAGCTCGTGAACTTTCGGACATGAGGTTTTTTTGCTCTGCGAGTTGAGTACTTATTTTGTGCTTGAGCGCCCACTCATCGAGTGGTACAAAAGTGATAACACCAGCCTTATCAAAGATAATTTTTGGCTTAAATGCTGGATGTCACAGGGTAAATTGCATTCATACGCTTTGTGGAATAGTGCAGATTTCGATCAGCAAATGTTCGGAAGTACCTTTGATATGAAAAGTCTGTGAGCTCTGATTTTCTCGGTAGCTGATCTCTTCTTTGTAGTCGAGATTTCACAGAGTTTCTAGGATGTTTTGAGCTTCGGCGAGTACGCTTTTCTCTTCTCCATCTTTGACACACAAAAAAATATCCAGATCGGAGTATTCGTCACTCTCACTATTCGCATCAGATCCTCCGAGCCAGTAGGCAAGTACATGAGGCTTTGGCTCAAAATATTCCGCGAGAAGCGAGATGATTTTTTGTCGTGTTTGAAGAGGATTCATATTTTTAAAAATAGATGAAGTCTGCGCTTCGGTACATTTTGGTAAACCACGGAAGTATATGCAAGAAGCACAAAGCACCTCGCTTTTCATCTAAATATTCATATCTTACAGGCTATGCATCCAATCGAAAAAATCCTTGGTCCCATTGACCCAATGCTCTCAGAGCTCTTTAATAGTGCTAAAAATGACTGAATCAATCTTCAGCCGTATCTGATTGATCATGTGTGTTATCGAGTAGCGACACTCGATCGATATCATGAATTAAAGTGACTCATATCCGAATATGGGGTGTGTATTGGTGAACATGTAATCAATGGTCGACCGATTGCAACTTTCTTGCTTCATGAGCCATTGAGATACGATTCATTTGAAATCGAATGTATCGAGCTTCCCGCGCCAAAAACCGGTAAGAATTATGTGGAATGATGGGAGCATGCAGAATGCTCCGTCCAAATGACGCCTATAAAATTCATGGAAATGTATCCATGAATTGTTTTTGGTACTGATAGCATTAATAAAACTATCAACCCAGAAATTGAGAGGCGCTATATGAATTACGTTTTAAAATTTCACGAACATACATTGCGCTACGTAGTTGAGGTTTTGGAGGTGTAAGGATTACAGTACTCCCACCCCCACTTCCGTTTCTTCCATAATCTCAATAATCTCATCCAAAACATTGGGATGTTTGATCTCGGCGAAGGATTTGAGGGCATTCGTGAAGTCGGATTCTTCAATGTATTGCATGATGATATCGGTGTCTTTTTCGGTGATGCCAATGTGGGCTCGGCGGAGGAGTTCGCTATTGCCTTCTTCTTGTCAGGGCATGCAATAAGGTGCAATGAGGATGACATCTTGGGCAATGCATTCACTCATGAGTGCTCAGCCTGGTTTACCGAGGATGATGTCGATGTCCTTCATGTTTTCTTTGAGATTGAGGAATTCCATAAAGACGAATTTTTCGTCATGAAATTCTCGCTGGAGTTCTTGGAATAGTTGATCGTTTCTTCCTTTGAGGATAAGCACCTTTTTTATGACTGAACTTTTGTCGAGTTTTGCGAGCATGTCGACAACAAACTTCTTTTGCATGCAGGTCAAAACTATGGCCACCGTCTCTGGATGAATAGACTTTTTAGTGAGGAAGAATCGATTTTCTATCGGAAAAAAAGAGGTATGTACGTTCTGTTTTTCGTGCTGGAATTTTTCGTGGAAGACCTTCTTGGATTCTTCGTCGATAACAAAATAGTGGTCAACGATTGTGTGTCCCATATGCCAACCTCGCGAGATAATGATAGCATCAGTAATGACCACTCATACACTAAATGTCTTGCCATATACTTGCGTGTAGTTCTCGAGAATACTCGCCCAGAGTGGAAAAACTGCAATAATCACATCTGGCTGATACTCACTGATATACGCATTGAGTACATCCTGAGACAAATGCTTAAATGATGCCGTCAGCACCTTGTTTGGAAACTCTTTGTCCACCACTCTAAAAACCATATCCCAGAGCAGGGGAATATATTTTTCGGAAATATTTTGTATCTGTCAGAGTGCTTCTCAGCCCTTTCATTTGAGAAGCACAGCGATATCAAGAACCTCTACCTGGTGTCATTTGGTGATGAGTTTGGCTTCTAGAGCGTCTTTTGCAGCGTTATGTCCGGCTCAGTATGAGCCAGTAAGGAGGAGATATTTCTTATGAGCAACAGTTTTCATAGAGGCAGTCATGACTTAGATGTGAGCGACATTGTTGGTATGTTGGAGTCTTTGCCAGACGATTACGAGATTGACAAAGAGTATGAGTCCAAGCGATCAAAATGCGATCATTGGGCCAAACGCCGCATATAAAAATCCAGTAGCAATGGGGCTTGTTGCATCGGCTAAACTGCCAAATGCGCTATTGATTCACATGTTTTTGCCATAGTCTTTTTTGTGCGAAAAACCTGTGATCATCGAGAGAACAGTCGAGTTCACATTACAGAGCCCCATTACAGCAATCGTGAGTCCGAGTATCGAGAGATAGATGTTATGTGACAAGCCAACGAGCATCATTGCTCCAGACAATGATGCGAGTCAGATAATGATCATACGCTTTTCTGTGAGATAGCGAGCAGTATATTTGATGAGTATTCCTTGATAGATAATGCCGACTATTCCCATAAGTCAGAATATATAGGCGATGTTTCTGCTCTCAAATCCAAATCGACTGCTTAAAAAGAGCGCGAGTACTGTCTGCATTCCAGCAAACGCGAGCGTAACAGTAAAATAAATCACAAAGAGAATATACATTTCCGACTGTAGGCCTTTGAGTGAATATTTTGGAATTGTTTGAATCTCCACATCTTCGTGTTTTGGGAGGAAGAAGATGATATTTAAGAGGCTCAAAAAGAGGATAATCGCTGAGATAAATCCGATTTCTTTGAGGCTCCAACCATAGACGAGGCTTCCGAAGATTGGTCCAAGCGTAAATCAAATACCTACGGCGGCTCAGACATAGCCCATATTTACAATTCTATCTTTGTCGGTTGATATATCTCAGAGATATGCCTGAGTTACGGCCATACCGCCTCATCCAAGGCCACAGAGAAATCTCGCTAAACAAAAAAGTATCAAGCTTCCTGCGTAGCCAAATGCGATGTATCCAAGGATATTGAGTATGACCGTAATGATGAGGATTTTTTTGCGCCCATAAATATCCGAGAGCTTACCAAAAATGACGCCGCCCACCACCATGCCAATCGCCGCCGAAGAAATCGCAATTCCTGTTACAAAGGCATTTCCTCAAAAATCCCGAACAATAAAAGGGATAATGGGAAATATGAAACTAAAGCCAAGTATATCAAGGAACGTCGATATGAGGAGTGTTATGACGCGGGCATTCATTGATGAGACTGAGATGAGTGTTTTCTGTAGAAGCTTCTTGGCTATATAGCTTGATTGTAAGACGAACCTAAGGAAATCTATATCAAATATTACTTTCTATAGTTTTTTACCTTTTCAATCTATATATATCCATGCACCAAATAATACGAAATCCCCCACAAAACCCCACATTTTTGCAACCTGTGCGCTTTTCGTGTAAAATCGAAGTTGTTCTCATTGTAGACTTTCTTCACGATTTTTCTCATGCACACGATAAGCGATGCACTCAACGATATTCAGTCGATTGATCACGAGCTACGTTTTTTGGATTCAAAATATAACAAATTGCTTCCAATAACGAGCGCATTCCTCACTGATATTGACGCGGATACTACGCCACTTGGCAAATATCTTACTGCTAATACAGAATTCGCTTGAGTTAAAAATATGTTCAGTCTCACCGAGGGGCAAACCAAGAATACTTCTCTTTTTAAAGCCCTTCTTCACTGCAAGGATGAACGCTTTGTAAAAGCGTTTTTTGTGTACTATGCGGAAAGAAATACGACCTTTCTTTACGGAAACAAGACTCCATACACCCTTGTGCAGATTCGTGAAAAAGGACTTTCAGGATTTGAAAAAGAAGCCCGTACAGAGCTTGCAACCGCTGCGCAGGCATTTCTTTTGGATATTCAGCATTATCAGGCATTACAAAGAAATATTGAGACTAAATCCCAAGAACTATTGCCGGTAGAGTGACAGGATTTTTCGGCGTGAGAGCTTCGTGGGCATGTGCAATCGGCAATTTTAAAGGCGATTAAGTCCAAAAATCGATATAACATCAGCGATCGATGACAGACTGCTACCGATATAAATGATTCCATCTATGCATTTATTGATGGACTGGATACGTCTGAACAGACAATTCATGCTAGTAATGAGAACGTCTACAACACTCTCGCACTCAATCCAGAAATCCAAGATCTTGCACGTAAGTACGAACTTTTTAAAACAGTCCAGCGTTCTGCAGAAAAGGGATATGTGCTGACAAAAAAAGAAATCGTGCTGATCGACGATATTTTACGCGATCTTGGACGCTGAAAGGTCATCCTCCTAACAGGAGATACTGGAAGCGGTAAAACGGAACTTGCGAGATTCCTCTGTAAAGAATATCTCGGTACCGATCCGATCTTTGCATCGGCTTCAAAAGATATGGACGTATCAGATCTCACGCTCGAAAAAGTAATCACTTCCAGGTCGATGTTTTCGTCATCGAATAAGGATTCCATTATTGTAGAAGAAGCCAAAGATCCGAAAGTAATCCTCCAAAAGAGAGCTCATGCGCTTTTTGATTTTTTGAACGAAAAAGATGCGCTGCAACGTATGGTCGAAGAGACATACTATAGATGAGAAAATTCAGGTGATGATGCAGAATCTAAGCAAAGCATCAAGGAGCTCTTTGAGAGTTTTGAGCCAGGGAAGTCTTCGCTTGTTACCGAATACCACCTCATGGCCATCTACAAGGCTGCAGAGCTTGGTAGGCCTGTGATTATTGATGAAGTAAATCTTATTCGTCCTGAGGTTTTTATGGCACTCAATGACGTTTTAACACGACGAGTTGGTCATACAATTCAGCTTCCAAATGCGCTTGGTTCTATCACGGTCAAGTCAGGATTTTGTATGATCATGACTGGAAATGATCCGGATCAAAATTCAAAAAAGAAGCGTTACTCACAAGGTCGTTATACCTTTGATGAAGCATCGTACAACCGCTTACGTGTCTATGCAAAGAGCTACGCAACGCAGAATGCCAATACTTTCACACAAAATGCACTCGACGGAAATACTGTCAATGAAGATGAGAGATATCTCATAGATAATGAGCTCTATGGCATGCTTCTCCAGATGATGCTTCAAAAGGATGGAGCGCTTATGCGAGCTGGCAAATATGGATTTGAGATCATGAAGCGTGATTTGGATGGACAGAGTCTCAATCGAGAGACGTTTTTTGCTTCTCTCAAAAATCTCGCGCATGCGATTTCTACCATCCAAAATGCTTATGCGGGAGATGTAGAAACCCTCATAGATCCACTTTTTAAAACACTCTCACTCTCTACAAGCATAAAGCGCAAGGTTTTCTCGATGCGTAATCTCATTGAAGTTTACGAGGCCTACAAGACGGATATTCGCCCGATGGAATTCCATCTTTATCGAGAATTCATCCAGCATACGACCAACAAAGATGAGCAGTACGCGCTGCTTGCGATTTTTAAGGAAGCCCATTTTTTCAGCGATCTCGTCACTGACAAAGTCGAAGCAAGCCTCCAAAACGTCAAGACGATGTACCAAAAACTCTCCAAAGAAAATCTCTCCATCCATGATATCGAGAATAAAATCATCGTCACCAAACAGGACGTTTATCACGAATATTTTGGAAATTTTGAATTTTCCGACGATATATTCCGTGGCATTGAGATACCCGTTGAGATCACCGAAGAAGAAAGCATAGAAAATATTCTTGAGTCTAAAAATGTAGTTAATAGTGAAGATATTGCGACCTACTGTACCGCATTGAGGGAATCTATTCAGGGGCAATGTTTCCAGATTTTTAGTTCTCAAGAGCATATGATTCTAAATCTCACGCTTCGTGCTGTTCAGGCCACCTATGTTGATAACTTTGCTTCTCAAGAATCACTCAAAGCTGCTCAGATGGCAGGACTACTTGTTGCAGCCATACATCTGTTGGATGAGCTTGTAGCTTCTCCAGATCAAAAATGAGCCTTGATGAATCTCTTTAGTCAAATCAGCGCAGGAACAGCAGTATAGTTTCATATAACTAGATTTTAATGTCCGCACTCAATAATTCCGCTTCTCAATTTGGGGATTCTATCAAATTTGATGGAGTGTTTGAGGGTGGAGATATTGGAAAGAATGTACATCAAATTCTCGAACTCGTCTCAGACCAGGAACGTAAATGAATCGTTCAGATTCAAAAAAATATAGTTACGATTGGTAATGAACTCACGAGGTTGATTGATAAATATAAGCATGCACATACTTTGGATTATAATTTCATAAACTATGAAAATTGCATTCTTATGTCGCCTGAAGAGGTGCGCGAGGCATTAGAAACTGAAATATTCCAAAAAAATGGTCTGCGAAAGCAAATTTGAAAGGCTTTTAAACACTACGTGACAAGCATATCACCCTCGGCTCCAGCAGATTTTCGAAAGCAGATGGAGCAAAAAGTAATACAAGAATTTTGATTAGATAATCTCATATTTGAAGCAGCTACTCCACATTTGAAAGAAGCATGGATTAACTATTCAAATAAGGCTTGATTTGAGTCAGAATTACTCAAAAAATATCCCGATTCTGCACTTAGGATAAATCTCGATGCAAAAAATTTAGGAGCGGATTATCTTCAAGTAATAGTAGAAATCTTAAAATCTTCAGGAAATGCGGGGATGCAGGTTGTTAGTCTGTATCTTTGTACTAGGAATATCACTCTCTCTGGCGATGACTTAGCAAGCATTACAAATGCTGCTGGGAAAGCGGGTATTCAAACTCTCCAAATCAGTTCTTTTGATTATAAAATAGAGACTTCAGAGCAGTTAAAGGAGTTTGTTCATGCTCTCATACACTCGTGAATTCAAAAGATTGCCCTCAGGGAATCTGAAATTGCTTTCCCTTCACATTTTGATGCGGATGAAGTATTTTCATGACTCAAAAACGCGAGTCCTCAAAAATTAAAACATGTATATTTCCCACACAGTGATTTGTGAGAGAAGCAACACGCAGAAGAAATATATTCCTTCGTTAAAAATCTTTGATTGGTTGGGGTACGTTATCTCAATATATCCTGAGCCAAACTGCACAATGCTCTTGGTGCTCAAGGGTTTGCGGAATTGATGCGAGTAGCAGGGGATGCAGGGGTTACTTGATTAGATATATGTGAACAATTGCCATTTACAAAAATGTCGCCACAGGATTTTGCTCAATGTATCAGTCAGGCGAGCAAACACGGCATCCGTTATCTGCGTATTGCCAATATCACTTTAGAGTGATTAAGTCCAGAAAACTTCTTGGAAATAGCTCGATTTTGACCAGGCTCATCATTGCGAAGTTTAATTCTCGATAATTGCCTTTTCTTTACTCTAGCACCAGAGTATGTGTATGCATTTGTACGTGCTTGTTGAGCTTCAAAAATTCGACAATTGGATATTTCATGCGGCGCCATCCTCTCGGATTTTTATGACAATGAAATGATGCAATTAGTTGAGATTGCAGGGTATGCAGGAATACAGTCTTTGCATATTGGACAAACTGGATTTGAGTTACGAGATAAATGAACAGAAGCCAAGCTGAGGTCGATTGCAGCAAAATATAAAATGCATCTCGTTCTCTAATTATATGTCAGTTTCACAGCAGAACGCTCTCGAAAATCTAGTTCCTAGCTCAATTACTAGGGGATTTGGAAGTGTGGATATTGGTGCAAATATTCACAGGATTCTCGAGCTCGTCCCTGCTAAGGAACGTGAAAATATAACTCATTTACACAACCAAACCGAAGTCCTTGCAAACCAACTTACTGGACTCGTAGGTACAATTAGACAATCTCAAATTGGCTATAATTTTGCGAACTATGATGAGCAAATTTGCCTATCTGACGAAGAGATTTTGTCTATTCTCGATACAGAGTTTTTCCATGATAAAACTGGTACAGAAACTCCGCTCTGAAGGACATTTCATGCTTATGTAACAAGTATTACCAACGAAAGTGATGCACAGTTTCAAGAAAAAATTATATTAAAAAGCATCAGTGAGTTCTGACTTATAGATTGTGTATTTGAGAGGAAAAGTGGAGTTTCGAATGACGAAACTATCACTCTTCAGTTCAGGCCAAACACATATCGTCAAGAGACAAACGAGCTGCAATTTTCTTCAGCAATACGTCAAGCAGGGAAAACTGGCAAAAAATTATGCCTTTCATTTTGATCAGAGTGTTACGATAAAAGTCTTGATGTTCAGGCAATTCTGAATTTTGTTCAACTAGCATGAAAAAGTGGTGTGCAAAATCTCGATTTAAACCGCAATGCTCTGGGTAATTATTTGACTCCTGGTCAGATGATCCAATTAGTAAAAATGGCGGGTACATCCGGCATTCGTACTCTTAACCTTTCTTATAACCGTCTCCTTTGGGAGTTTAGTTTTTTGGAAGCTGTAGAATTATTCGAGACCGCAGGTCAGTCTTGACTCACTCATTTTGATATTTCATGAAATAATTTCGGCAACAATTTTACCGCCACTGAGATTATTTCCCTCGTTGCTGCTGCAGGTAATTTTGGAATTCGTGATTTAAATCTTGCATACACTTCTTTACATAAATTTCTTAAAGGAGGAGATTTAAAAAAGTTGGCACAGCGTGCAGGTGAATCCGGATTACGAGTACTTGGACTGTCACACAACGGTCTTGCAGTGCATAATCCACTCAAAGATTTCTTAGATATGATCCATGTAGGCACCAGTTGTGGTATACGAGAATTTCATATCGCTGGGAATTTTAATTCTATGGAGAACCAACCTTTGGGGTCAACTCTTCTTGATGTTGATTGACTCAATGAGTTGATTCGTCTTGGGTTATCACATACTTTGAAGAGCTTAAATTTAAAGATGATAAATCTTGATAGTCTCTCGACCAAAGAGATTATTAAATTTGTGAATGCTGTCGGTGCTTTAAAGATCCGTAGATTGTTTCTGACGAGTCAAAGTTTGCTCGATGTCTTTCTCGATCATGATGCCTCTATTGCAATTATAGAAGCCGCTTGATGCGCGTGAATCGGTGTTCTTAAGCTCTGAGCCAGGTATGGGCCCGCCGCAATGTCAGCAGAACATGTATCTCGCATGTATGCAATCGCTGCTAAGTACCGCATGCAGCTTACTTTTGATTAAAGACTAGATGTCTCGTCTCTCTTCTTTCGCACCTTCTCCCCAAAATAACACCCAATCCACAGGGTATTTCTCCGATATAAAAACAATCGCACAATCTTACGGCATGCAATTCATCTTTTAGCATATGGCGCTTAATAATCTTACCCCCGAATCCATAGAGCCCGCAGTCGGGAACTTTGCTGACTCAAGGGTCCAAGAAAATATCAGTCGTATCCTTAACCTGATTCCATCATCCAATGTTGCTGGCATTTCTTCGTCACTTCAAACTTTGGAGTCTTTTGCAGACAAAGTCAGGCAAGAAGTGATTGAACTTAAAAAATCCCAGGCTCACTATAATTTCTCTGACTATAGTGAACGTCTCGCACTTCTGAGTTCTAGTGAGGTACAAAATATGCTCGAGACGCGTATTTTGCGAAAAGACGGCATGCAAACTCCGCTCTGAGAGGCTTTAGAGGCCTACGTAAATACTATTCTTGCTCATGATAATTGAGGGCTTCGACAGAGCATGAGACAAAAGATTATGACTGAGTTTGCTCTCGAGGATTTGGTTTTTGAGGGTGAAGATTATCTGAATATGCCTTCGGATGAGCCAGTGAATATACAGCTTGAGAATATTGCTGATTCTGAAACCTTCTTGCAAGAGATAGCACATGAAGTCGCACTCAGTTTTACATTTGAAAACACATTCGGATTGAACCGTCTCGTGGAGACTATTTCGCTTTTAAAAGATGTAAATTGCTCTGCTTTGTCGATCACTATGCCAGGTAATCTCTCTTTTCGTGCTCAGGAATGGATTACGATTGTACAGGTCGTTGGTGAGTCAGGAATGCATACTCTCGAGATCTCGAATAATGATCTAGATAAGAGTTTTTGAGACTTTGATGATCTGATCGAGCTGGTTCGAGTAGCGGGGACTTCAGGTATTCGCCAATTAAATCTGGATTATAATCGGCTCATTAAAATAAGGCTACCCATCGAAAAAATCCATGAACTATTGCGTGTTGCAGGTAATTCCGGACTTCTCTGTTTAAATATCAGTGATGGAGTGGGTGATGATGCTCGAGAATATAGTGCTTCGGAGGTTCTTTCGATTGTCAGAACTGCGGGCGAATCAGGTCTCAGGTGGCCGTATATTATGAGTTATGATCTAACATCTGTGCTGTCAGATCAAGAATTTATCGAGCTTGCACGACTCAGTGGCATCTCGGGTATAACCTCGTTGTATATGGGGAGAGAAAGCAGTGTTTACGAATTACTATCCAGCAAAAAATTTATCGCATTCGCACATACTGCGGCAAACAATGGTGTCCGAGATCTCAATTTTTCGTCTGGTGAATTAGAATACCTTTTTGATCGCGAAGATTTTATGAACCTTATAGAGTTCGAGTCTTCCTGTTCGCTCAAAAGCCTAAATCTTTCATGAAATGGTCTTAGTACTCATTTTGATGCAGTCCATTTGATAAAATTTGTACAACTCGCAGGTACATCAGGGATTCGAAGTCTGAACCTCTCGGATAATGCACTTGATGGTCTATTCGATCACTACTCATTCCTCGAATTTCTAATCGCGGCCGGAAGTGCATGAATAAGACATTTGAATCTTGAAGATAACGGTTTCGGTCAACTCTTTGAAGGTCTCTCTGACAAAATCGCCGAAATTTCGCAAAAATTCAATATGTATCTTAGTATAGACTAATGCCAGGTCTCAACCACTCCGTACTCGGCTCATCAAATCCTAAAGATCAGGGGTATTTTACTGATCCAAAAATTAGTGCGAATGTTCACCAGATTCTTGAGCTTATTCCAGTCGAGGAGAGTAGTGTGCTCAGTGCTCAATTTGAGCAACTGCATGAGATAACCGCTCGATTACAGAGTGCCGTAGATGCGCTCAAGCTCGAGCAGTCTTCGTATGACTTCCGTGATTATCCAGAGCGACTTTTACTCTCAGAGGAAGAGATTATGGATCTGCTTAATCAGGAAATTCTCAATACTCGAGGTGTTGAAACTCCTGTATGAAATGCATTCCGTGAATATATACAATGTTTACAAATAGACTGAGGCGAGATTGCGCTAGGCATGATACGCAAAGTGATCCGAGAATTTAAGCTCTTGGACGCGGTATATGAGAGACCGAGTAACGCGACTCTGGCAAATTCTGAAGATATCTACGTATTGCCTTCGGATGTGAGTATCAGGATGACCGCAAAAGACAGCGATGACGCGATGGCGTCAAAGATACGAGAGCAGACAACTTCCCCGCATGATTTTGTGAGTCTTTCCTACTCTTCAAGGCCCACGGTACATTTTGAGCAAATAAAGGCACATTTAGAATTACTGAGCAAAGGTCCGTATCTGCCGAAACGTGTTCGGGTCGTATGAAGAGATAGATTCACTTACCAACAAGCTGTAATGCTTATGCACGCAGCAAAAGAATATGGTATACCATCAATAGATTGATCGATGTATCCGCTCGCGGAATGGACTTTGGAGGAGGTTTATGACTATATACGTATAGCAGACGAGCTCGGCATGCAACAATTGAGTTTTGCATCGAACTTCTGAGTTTGATTGAGTTGCCGATTTAATGCGGAACAAATATTTGATATAGTCCGCGCATACTGACATGCGGGCATGAAGCGTCTGGATATGTCTTCTAACTCTTTTGAGGACATTATGAATTTTAATCAATTCATAGAGCTCGTTCGTGTTGCAGGTAACTCCGGTATTACCGATTTTAATCTCTCATCCACTGAGATGGTGAATGCTCATCTGACTCCAGACGATCTCTTTTTGATGGTCAAAACAGCAGGCACATCTGGCATTAAGCGTTTTGTTTTTAATAGCGAATCACTCTCGTCTGTGCTTGGATTTGATGGATTTAAGCGATTTATAGAAATTGCCTGAGAATCTGGGATCAGGGATTTGAGTGTGAATTCGAGTGGATATGATAATGATTATACCCAAGAAATGGAGCATTTTATTGATATTGTGAGGTCTGTTGGTTGTGCAGGCATCAAGAGATTAAGTTTTGCATGGAATGGTATGCACGATATTTTTTCCTTGCCGGCTTTTTCCTCACTCGTCATTGTCGCGGGTGAAAATGGGCTGAAGTACTTAGATATGTCAGGAGAGTGAGTCCTGCTACCGTGACTCGCTGCGTGCTACTCTCAATGAGACATAGACAGTTTCCGTGAAATCCTTCGGTCTAGCAATGTGACGATTGCTGCAAGTGTGAGCAATAACTCATAAATAATTATTTGTTCTCAATAAATTATGTCGCTCAATCATCTCGCTCTTGACTCATCAGATCCTAAAGATCAGGGGTATTTTGCTGATCCAAAAATGAATGAAAGTGTTCATAGAATTCTCGAGCTCATTCCGCAGTCTGGTATTGCTGATGTTGTAACATCTGTTGAGCACAATCAAGTACTTGGTGCTCGACTCAAAGAGGAAATCCTCAAAGTCAAAATGACCAAAAAGTACTATAACTTTTTGGACTATAGTGAGAAACTGACTCTTTTAAGCGTAGATGAAATTCGAAAGACGCTCGATACAAAAATCCTTTGCCAGGATGGTATTCAAACCCCACTCTGAGAAGCTTTTGAAAACTATGTATCAAGCATTGCGAGCAAAGATGATGCAGGATTCTACGAAAATATGCGCCAGAAGATTATGACTGAATTTGCACTTGAGGACCTAGTTTTTGAGGGCGAGTATTATCCATCTTTTGCTCGAAAAAAGCGGATTGAGGTACCATTTCAATATATGGAGCAATTCACTACTAAAATTGGATCACTTACTGATGAAATGATGCCAACCATTGCTGTTGAAGATGGCATGGATGCTGAATACCTCGCGGAGATTATTGGTGTTCTAAGGTATTCGAATGTTGAGGCGCTCGCCCTCATAAAATGTTTTTCGTATACTCCTCAAGAATGGATCCAAATCGTAAAAGCAGTCGGTGCAGCAGGGATCAAAATTTTTGATGTATCATCAAATGCTTTGCAGAAGAGCTTTTGAGAATTCGAAGAGCTTTTAGAATTTGTAAGAGAGGCTGGAAAAGCCGGTATTCGCGAGCTCATCCTTAATGAGAACTGATTGATCACAAATGATACTCCTCTCGAAAATATTCAACAACTCTTTCGTACTGCAGGTGAAGCAGGACTTCAAAAGATAGATTTTTTGCACTTTATTGATCATCATCTTAGGCCAGTATTTACTCATCTGGATGCTATAGACACGATAAAGGTAGTAGCTGAATCTGGTCTCAGAAATGAAATCAGATTAGATGATTATCATTTTGCCGCCACAACTTCGCATCAGGATTTTGCCGAGTTTGTCAGGGTGGTCGGTAGTTCGGGTCTCACTTCACTTAATTTCAATATATTTCTCGGCAAATACCAAGAAATATCATACAAAGACATTATCCAATTCATGTACATTGCTGGTAAGAATGGAGTGCGAGATATTACATTACCAGTGATGTTAGCATCTATTGGCTTTGAAATAGCAGAGTTAATAAAACCATTTGAACACGGCTCTACATCCTTAAGAAACATATACCTGGGCTCGATTCATCTCTTCGGAAATAGCAATGATTTAATACGATTTGTGCAATTAGCCGGTAAGTCAGGAGTGAGAAGTCTTACATTTGGCAATAGAAGTATTGGAGATTTGCTAGATGATGATTCATTCCTGGAATTTTTAACTGCATCGGGAGCTTCCGGAATATGATTTTTAGATCTTTCTGATAGTCATCTTTCGGATCGATTCAATCATCTTTTGTGAGAAATACAAGCAATTACGGAGAAATATAATCTCCAAATTCTTATGACCGACTAATGTCCTCGATTAATAATTCCGCTCTCGACTCATTGAATCCTAAAGATCAGGGATATTTTGCTGATCACAAAATGAACGAAAGCGTTCATAGGATTCTCGAGCTCATTCCAGAGAATCACCATGCAGAAATTGCTTCATCCCTCGAGCATATCAAAGGGCTTGCCTCTAGGCTCACTGAAGAGATTCTCAAGGTCAAAGAAACTCAAAGAAGTTATAATTTCTCTGGCTACAGCGAAAGACTGACTGTCTTGAATGTGTCTGCAGTCCAAAAGATACTTCATGAGAATATCCTCCATAAGAATGGTATTCAAACAGACCTTTGAGAAGCTCTCGAGGCTTACATATCAAGCATTGTGAGCAAGGATGATACAGGCTTTTATGAAAATATGAAGCAAAAGATCATGACTGAGTTTAGGCTCGAGGATCTGGTTTTTGAGAGTGAGTATTATCCCTCTTTTGCTCCAAAAAAGAGCATTGAAGTACAGTTTGAATACATGGAGCAATTCATGTCTGTAATCGGGCAACTTACTGATGCAATGATGCCAACCATTGCTGTTGAAGATGGCATGGATGCTCCATATCTTATGAAGATTATTGGTGTTTTAAAGCATTCAAATGTTGAGGCTCTTGCCCTCTTAAAATGCTTTTCATATACTCCCAAAGAATGGATACAGATCGTAAAAGTAATTGGGGCATCTGGGATTACAGTGCTTGATTTGTCATCGAATGACTTACAGGATAGTTTTTGAGAATTTGAAGAGCTTTTAGAGTTTGTAGAAGCAGCTGGGAAAGCTGGTATTCGTGAGCTCATTCTCACTGAGAACTCACTCGTTAAACGAGATACGCCCATTGTGCATATCCAACAACTCCTTCGTACTGCGGGTGCATCATGATTACAGAGTATAACCTTCGGAGATAATATGGCTGACGGGACACACCGAGAATATACTATTACAGAGGCAATAACTCTCCTAAACACTGCTGCTACATCTGGTCTCAGAAACAAAATAAAGATGAGTGATTATCATTTTGCAGCTACCACTTCGACGCAGGATTTTGCTGAGTTTGTGAGAGCAGTAGGTGCTTCGGGTCACACCTCGCTCAATCTCAATATATTTCTGAATACGTATTCACACATTACATATCCAGATCTCATCGAATTTGCCAATATTGCTAGTAAAAATTGAGTGCGAGATATCAAATTACCTGAGAGTCTAATATCTACCGGTTTTGAAATAGCGGATTGGATGGATCTCTTTAAGGATGGAGGATCTGTGTGACTAAAAAATATAGACCTCAGTTTTATTTATCTCACAGAAGATATGGCTGGCTTAATGGGTTTTATTCAATTAGCAGGGAAGTCAGGAGTGAGAAGTCTTAAATTTAATCACGGATATATTGGAGATTTGTTACACGATCACTCATTACTTGAGTTTTTAAATACTGCTGGAATTGCTGGAATATGATTTTTGGACTTCTCTGGCGGTAATCTCGCTGGCCGATTCAATCACCTTTTGCCTGAGATAAGGGTAATCGCCGAAAAATTCAATCTCCGTCTTCTTATTTAAAGCAATGCCAGGCCTCAACCACACCGCACCCGACCAAAATACTCCTGCACTTTCAGGATATAGTTTTGCTGACCAAAAAATCAGTCGAAATGTAAATGGGATTCTCGAGCTTTTGCCTAGTGAGGGCAAGGCGTGATTTTTAACAGCACTCGAAAAGGGCGAAATGCTTGCGAATAAACTCAAGGAATCGGTCGAATGATTTAGAAAATCAGAAGTGCGATGTCCTTTTGCTGAATATCAGAGAAGACTTGTTATGTCAGATGAGCGAATTTTGGAGCTGATTGATAATGAAATCCTCCACAAAAATTGAATACCGACTGAAGCTGCTAAAAATCTTGATGCATATCTTGACTACCTAGTAGACCAAAATGACGCCAAGTTTCATACAGAGATGCGTATCAAACTCTTGCGAGAGTTTTGATTTTTTGAGCTCATGTGTGAGCGGTGAGTCGAATCGTTATTTCTCTGATGGGGAAACATCGATTTTAGTAATGCTGAGCAATTCAATGAAGCATTACAGGCATTAAATGGCGTTGCATCTCTAAGAGTAGGTCTGAAAGAAAATGTCAGAAAAATACTCGTTCTTTCAGGTGGTGCGAAAGACTCCGAACATGTACAGGCAGTATTTGTTGCGTGTATGCAATCTCTTGCGCTCCTAGGTAAAGCATGAGTGAAACATCTCGATCTTTCGGCATTTAAACTCATACAATATCTCGATAGCACCATGATCTTGGAGCTTGTGAAGGCCATTGGTGAGTCCGGCGTGGAGAATATTGCCCTGCCTAGACAGGTAAATCAGCATTTTTGATTTCGTTGAATTGATGGGGCTAAATTTAAGAGGACATATCAAGAACTGTTTAGCACTGCTCGTGAGGCTGGTTTACGAAATCTCAACGTGCCTCTCTTTATAGAAGGTGGCTCTTCTGTGGATCAAATTATTACAGTTGTGAATGCTATAACTGCATCAAAAGTAGAATGACTTACTTTTGTGGGAAATCCGAAGTTTCATCTAGAGTCTGAGGAACTCGTGGAGTTAGTTACTGCGGTAACCGCATCTGACGTACCGAACTTAGATATTAATGATAGGGATTTTGCATATCAGCTTACTTCTCAGGCATTTAATGAGATAGCAGATTTAGTAGGATCGTCTCGACTCAAAGGGATTGCGATATGTATGCCAGCACGTCGTGTATCGTACGACGACTTGATACTTTTTACACATAGAGCAGTGCAAAATGGTCTGCAATACCTTAAAATATCCACCTCTGCTGGGCAGAATTTTGATCTTGTCTGACTCATTGAACTCGTAACCTTAAAACCAAAAGCCAATCTTAAAAGCCTAAGTCTTGAGGAAAATAAACTCTGAAATATCCTCTTTTGAGAAGCCCTCCTCGCCTTTTTAAAGGCTGCAGGAGCTTCAGGGATTGTGCATCTTAATTTGTCGTATAATACCTGAATCCTGGCGAAATTAGATGATATTTCAATACTGCGCCTTATTGAGGTTGCATGAAATGCTGGAATTCGCTACTTAAATATATATGAAGGCTTTACTGAGAAGAGATTCCTCCATCTTGCACCAGAAATTCATACCGCACAAGAGCGCTATAATATAGAGCTTACATACTAGAATATGTCACTAAATAATCATCTCGCCCAGAGTCCACAGTCACCCATCATACCCGATGGTTCTTTTGCTGATCAAAAATGAGTAGGGAAGAGCGTAGCTCAAATATTGAGCCTCATTCCCCAAGAAGTGCACCAAGAGCTGAACTCTAAACTCAGTCTCTTGCAGACCGCCACAGTTCAACTACGTAAATCTGTAGAAGAATTTATGCTTGCTCAAGGTGATTACAACTTCCAAAATTATAGAGATCGTCTCGAGCTCTCTGATTCTGCAATGATCGATATTCTCGAGCGAGAAATCCTTGTAAATGCCGATGGTCTTACCTCTGTAGGAGAAGCCTTTTATAGCTATTGGAATATTGCGACAGATTCAGACATAGCAAATACGTCAAAGTTTAAAATCAAGATTATGAGGGATTTTGGACTGGATCGTTTGGTATACGAAAGTATGCGTGATTCGGATGCTAAGAATCAGCCACTAAAAATAGAGCGACTCATTCTTCAGATTCCAGAGGATCATGAGATTTTTCTTTCAGAAATCCGTAAAGCTAATAGAGACAATATCGATGGCCTATCTTTTACATACCGTATTCCGGTGAGTGTAGAAGACATAGAGAGGCAGATCACAGCTGCAGCAAAACTTGCATGACTCAAACGGCTCTATATCTCTACGAATCCGACATTAGATTGTGATTCACTTATTAGACTCCTGCATACAGCCGCTGATCTTGGTATGCCACACATAGAATTTTTATATAATGATTTTCTACAAGAATATCAAGAGGAAGACTTACTAAAACTGTTGCTTGAGTTGGATTCCCTCGGCATATCAAATCAGATGCATAATTCAGCTTTAGACCTATCATCTTGGGGTGCAAAAGCATACGCAATGAGGCCAGAATCCATTCTAAAGATTGTCGCAATTGCTGGTCGGATGTGAATTCGTCGTATAGATTTTGGGCATAATCTTTTTCAAAAAAAGTTGCGTGTCGATGTTTGATTTTATATCGAACTCGCAAGAGTTGCTGGTCTCTCCGGAGTAAGAGTGCTCGATTTAGCGAATGCAGACATATTCCGCGGTGCTAGTTTTGATGATGCACTCAACTTCGTTAGAGTTGCTGGATTTAGTGGTATTAAAAGTCTCAATCTCGCTGAAACATATCTCGCTGGAATCATGGATTTTAAACAACTGACTGAGTTTACACGGGTTGCATGAGCTTCAGGTATACGTGAGTTAGACCTCTCATATAATGGTTATACACAGATTCAGGTTGCAGATGATCTTGAGGAGTGGATTGAGCTAATACAAACTGTTAGCGAAGCTGGCATTAAGATATTTGATTTTTGATGGAATGGTTTTGTGATCGATGCAAGCACTCGCAATTTTACTGAACAAGGCTACCTGAACTTTTTTACTACGTTGAAAGCCTCTGACATCAAGAGTTTTCATTTAACACGCGATGAACTAAAGGCTGCATTTTCTCCAGAAATGTACCAAAAAATGCTCGAGACTATGCAGTTATCTGATATGCAATTTAGTTACTGACGTTGAACATATGCCTCTAACTAATCACATCGTTCCTGTTCCATGATCACCCATCGTACCCGATGGTTCTTTTGCTGATCAAAAATGAGTAGGGAAGAGTGTGTCACAGATATTGAGTCTGATTCCTGATGAGCAAATCCAAGAGTTGGGTACTCAGCTCGTGTTTTTAAAGGAAGCAGCTAGCTTACTTCGAACCTCTGCTGATGAGTATTTGAGTCTGCAAACTACATATAATTTCCGAAATTACGGGAAACGACTTTTGATATCACAGAGAACGATACGCGATATTCTCGAGCGTGAGATATTTAGGAATAATGGCGTTCTTACTCTGGTGTGAAGTGCTTTTTATTCTTATCTGAGCCTTGTTACTGGATCTGATACTCAAGACGTAGATACGTTTACACTCAAGATTGTCCAAGAGTTTGGACTGGCGCGCCTCGTATACGAATCTGATCAGGATTTTTTGGGACCTGTGGATGAAGTGAATGATTATGAGTTTCAGCATGATGATGATATTTCCGAAGAGAGGTTTTTATCAAGTATCCGTAATGCTTGGAAGAGTGAAGTAAATCACTGTCAGATCTATTACAACAGACGTGTAGATGCAGCAACAGTGAAACAGCATTTTGAGGCTGTGACACTCAACAAAAAACTCAAAACCTTTAAAGTCAGATTCTACGGATGACACATAAATTGCGATGAGGCGATAGAACGTCTGCGTATGGCACGAGATCTCGGTTTGCCTAATTTAAGCTTTGTAGGAAGTCATTTTTTAAAAACATGGCCAGCTGATGATGTCATCAGATTTTTAAAGGAGATTAAGAGGCTTAATGCAGAAAGTATTCTCCCGACATCATATTTAGATCTATCATCATGGACTGCCGCACAGTCTTATACGATGGACTCAGAAGACATGCTCAAAATTATACGTGCCGTGGGCCTCGCATGAATCGTTGATCTTGATCTGAGTCGAGGCGAGTTTGTAAGGCAATTCCAGGCTGATATCTGATTTTTTACCAAGCTCGTAGAGATTGCTGGTCGCTCAGGGATCAAAAGTTTAAATCTCAATATGACATATCTATTTCGAGAGGCAAGCCTAGCTGAAATCCTTACATTTTTTTCGACCGCGGGGAGATCGGGTATTAAAAAATTGGATGTTGGATTTAACTGGCTTGCTGAGATTATTGATTTTGATGACCTCATAGAAATTGTCACTGTAGCAGGGGAAGCAGGCATACGAGACCTTGATCTCTCAAATAATGATTATGAGAATATCCCTGCAGCATCTGATCTCAGTGATTTTACAAATGTCGTAGAAGCTGCTGGAATGGCTGGAATCAAGACCTTTCATTTTGGATCAAATGGCTTTCAATGAGCGGCAATACGGGCTTCCGAAAGAGAACGAAACTATCTCAATTTCTTTGCTACGGCTGGAACTGCAGGAATGAAAAATTTGGATTTCACGATCGATCATCTAAATGAAATCTTGTCTGATAACGCACCACACATCAAGATCATTCAGTCTTACGGCATGCAGCTTGTGTATTGAAGTACTCAGTACAAAAATCCCACATATGTCTCTTAATAATCAAACGCCCCCAGCATTGCCACTTCCTATTCTTCCATCAAATAGTTCTTTTGCGGTGCGTCCTGATATTGGTAAAAACGTTGCTCATATCATTGATCTCATTCCAAGCGAGCAACGTCAATCACTCGATCAGGATCTAGGTCATGTTCAGCAAGTGGCGAATGGACTTTTAAGGTCAATTGAGGAGTTTAATCGTGAACAATCCAATTATACTTTCCAAGATTACTCGGAGCGTCTTTTGCTTGCAGATACTCAGATCCTTGAGACTCTTGAACGGGAGGTATTTCAAAAAAATGATACACAAACTCCTTTGTGAGCAGCATTTGCCGCGTATATTAAAACCATGACAGGACTGAGTCAGGTAGATGAGACAAAGTTTAAAATTAAGGTCGTCAAGGAGTTTGGGCTAGATAACTTGGTGCATGAGCGAGCAAGCGAGGGATATCTCAATGATGAGTCATCCAAAAAAGAGCAACTCCATTATAATAAGTCGAGAGACTATCATCCATATCAGGACTTCCATGCACAGATAGTGGAGGCAGGTGAATACAGGAGAAATACTTTGATTTTCCAGTATGGGGATCAATCTGATATTGTGCTTGAGAGACAGTTAGGGAGTATAAAAGCACATATAAAAACCGCTGCACAGAATGTTCCAGGGCTCAAATATCTTCAGATAGTTCATGAGGGGCAACTCGAAAGTTATGAGGTTATTGAACTTCTACGTACTGCCACTGAGTTAAAAATGACGAATCTTTGAATCTTAGAGCATGGCCTACTGCGAGCATGGCGCTATGAAGAGATGTTCGAATATTTAAAGGAAATAGGTCGTCTTAATGCGACGAGCACACTCAAAACCACGTATCTTGATTTATCAAATACCTGAAATGACCCATATACTGTAACTCCAGAGTCTATTCTTAGGATTGTCTCACTGGCAGGGGCTGCAGGCATTCGAGAGATTAATTTTTCGAGCGTTGATTTGTGAATGCAATTTCCTCATATTGGCATAGATTTTTGGATTGAATGCGTCAAAGTAGCAGGGCTTGCCGGAATAAAAAGTCTTAATCTCTCTGATATAGGGTTAAGCCTCGATTCAAGTGTGCAGGATATTCAATTGCTCGTACGGACAGCAGGTCTCGCAGGGATCAAAAAACTCGGCTTGAGTGACAATGATCTTGCTGCTATGACGAGTTTTAAAGATTTGGAGACTATTGTACAAGCTGCTGGGGATGTAGGAATACGCGATTTCGATCTCTCATCCAATGGATATGCAACTCTTCCGGTTTCAGGTGATCTTACAGAATTTAATGGAATTCTACAAACAGCTGGAAGCTCGGGGATCAAGGTATTTCATTTTTGAAATAATGGTTTGTTTATAAGCAAAAATCCCGAGAAATTTACGGCAGATGCTTATCTAAGATTGTTTTCTTATGTTGCTGCCTCGGGCATTAAAAATCTCTTTTTACCAAAAGATGATCCTCATCATTCTATTTATATTGATCGGGTTTATACAAAGCACCAGATGAAATTGACATATGGATCATACGATCGCGGATTTTATCATGTTTGGTAACGAGAGATGTCTTAAATAAGACAAAATAGCTCCATAATTTGTGAGCAATTACAAAGAAGGGTAAAATCGCAAAGATATCATCACGAAAGCCTGCATGGCAGCACTATCTCCGCGACCACAAGATATTCTGAGAGAGGATACATCCATTTTGGGTGATTCTTTTGGTGGAAAGTCGGAGATTGGAGGCAATGTGTCACAGATTTTAGGGCTGATTTCTGATGAACAACGATCAAGAATTAGCGCTCAAATGAATGCACTCCAAAGATCTGCGGATCAATTAAGTGCAGTAGTTCATGAATATCTCCAGAAACCATCTGACTATAATTTTAAAGATTATGGCGAACGACTGCGATTTTCGGATGCGCGCATTCTCAAAATCCTTGAGGAGGAATACTTTATAAAAAATGGCGAGAAGACCACTCTGGGAGAGGCTTTTTATGACTATGTGAGCTTGTTAGATCGCACTGATAAGCTTCTTGAGCAAAGATTTAAGGCTAAGGTCATCAAGGATTTTGGCCTTGATCGTTTGGTGTACGAATATCTCACGACCGTGGAAGTGAGTCCAGTTTTTACACCAGTGCATTTTCCTGAGTTGGGCCAAGGTAATTTGGAGACTTTTTTATCGAATATACGACGTATACGGCAAACTTGAATTAACGCAGTAGAACTTAGTTATTCTCAGCGTCTCGCTCAAGATACCTGAATGAGTATCGAATATATCAAAGAGCATATGCGAGCTGCGGCAGAGGGTCCAGGTAAGCTCCTGTATTTAAAAATATCTCATGAGTGATTGAGTTGTGCTGATGCCTTGGAGATTTTGTATATGGCACATAGCCTCGATATACTTGCACTCGAATTTTCAACCGAACTCTTTTTATTAGAAGTCGATCCTCCTGAAGCATGAAACTTTTTAAGAGAATTTGGTCGTCTTGGACTGAGTAATGGTTATCTCAATCTTGATGATTCGAATGCTAATTGGTTTCAAGATAAGGATGAGGTTATGCAGATAGTTCGGACTGCTGGATTGGCCTGATTTCGTGATCTCAATCTCTCTGCAATGTCATTGTCATTTGAATGAGCTGATATGAGTGACTGGATTGAAATTGTAAATTGTGCAGGTTCTACTGGGTTTAAAAGTTTAGATTTATGAGAGACAGATTTGCACGAAGACACCCTCGATGATCTTATAAGGTTTATTCAGATTACAGGTGCTGTCGGTATTAAGAGACTCAGCTTGCGCTACATATGAGATATCCGAGATATCGAAGAGCTTATAAAAGCTGCAGGTGATTCGTGAATTTTGGATCTAAAGATTTCTTTTAAGATAGATCGCGCGGTGCTTATGGCAGAAATTATAGATATCCTCAAAACAGCTGGAGATTGTGGAATTAAAGCGCTGCATATCAATACTCATTTTTATTCGGGTGACCATGTTCAGCATAAGTATTCCAACGTATATACTGAAGACGAACACATAGAAATTCTTGTTACAGCAGCTTCGCACGGGATGAAAAATTTAGAAATTGGTCGCTTCCATGGCGCTAAATTCTCGGAGGCATATAAGAAAAAGCTCAATGAAATCATGAAGGATTACAACATGATAGCTACCATTCGAACATAAATATTCACATGACTGCTCCTAATAACTCGATCCACCATACAGACGAATCGCTCATCAATTTTGAGGGTATTTTTAGTGGGCAGTCTGGTATCAGGGATAATGTTTCACAGATTTTGAGTCTTATTCCTGATGAGGATCGTAAGTCGCTGAATGTGCAGTTAAATATTTTGGATCAATCCGCGAAGCGACTTCGTGATGCTGTTGAAACATATCTCCAGGTACAATCAGGATATGATTTTGAGGATTATACTAAACGTCTCCGGCTACCAGGTCAAGAAGTTCTTAGAATTCTTGAGGAAGAAATTTTGCAAAAGAACGGCGTGAGAAACTTCCTATGAGAAGCATTTTACAGCTATACACATAATCTTTCAGATACGGATTTTGCTGATACTGAAAAACTGAAACTAAAAGTAATCAAAGACTTTGGCCTTGCTAATTTAGTCTATGAGCGTCTTGATACCAACAAGAAAGAGCCAGTGAAGGCGCAATTAATAATGTATAAATATGACGAAGATTATCATATTCAGAGCGACATACTCGAGACACTAGCTGATATAAAAAAAATACTATTTCATTACAGTAGAGATATTACTCAGCATCTACAGCTCCAAGATCTCAAGGATCACATTAAGCTCGCTGCACAGACAAGGATACTAGAGGAAATATCGATTACCATTGACTGATTGACCCCAAGCGATGCTGAAGAATTATCAGCAACAGCGCGTCAATTTGGGCTCAAATTGACGATCGATAGCGCAATGCTACTAGATTGAAGCCCTAATGATATAAGTAATGCTTTGAGAAAATGTGTTCAATCAGGCATAACTGCAAATTCTTTAGAGCTTTCTGATCAGGTGAATCCTGCTCTTAAGGATTTTGATCGCCTCGTTGAGATGACTCACATTGCTGGTTTAATATGAATTAGCAAGCTGAGTTTTAGGGCGTATGAGCTACTCAGGGTCGAGCAGTATCTCAAACTCATTACAGTGGCAGGAATGTATGGGATAAAGAGTATAAATTTTGCCGTCACACCATTAGATATGCTCGACGTAAAAGAGATTATGCAAATTATCTCTCACGCGGGTGCATGTGGAATTAAGCATATGCATACTTGACTCATTAATCTCAAAACTCAAGCGAAGTTTGAAGAGCTTCAAGAATGTATGAATATGTCGAGTGATTTGGGAGTGAGAGTTTTACAAATTGATTTTAGCCATCTCGACTTACCATACGGATTCAATAATCTTTTGAGCCTTATAGAGAATTTCGGTCGAGCTGGAATTCGCGTCCTGCATTTTGGAGATGGTGACTTTTTTAACGAAAAGGAAATCCTAGAGTCTGGCAATCTAATCGAGGAAGTACTTATGAGGATAATTTCGGTAGCTGCTGGTGCCGGAATCAATGTTTTGTATTTAGGCGGCTCATATAAAGGTGAGATATTTTCCGAAGAATCCATGCAAAAACTCACAGTCACAGCGAGACTGCATAATTTTACATTAGGCTTTATGGCTAACGCTTACTGTGGCTATGTCATCATCTCTTAATCATCTCGCCCCCACTGATCAATCACCCATCCTCCCTGATGGGTCTTTTGGCGAGCAATCAGGCATCAGTGAACATGTTGCTCAGATCTTAAATCTCATTCCTGATGAGCAACGCCAAGAACTGGATTTGCAACTCCATAGTCTCAATCAGTCAGCGAACAATCTACGTACAGCTGTTGAAACATATCTCCAAGTCCAATCTAAATATAATTTTAGAGACTATGCCAGGCGGCTACTTATGCCAACCGAAGAAGTTCTGAGTATTCTTGAAAAAGAAATCTTACAAAAAAATGGTGTTATAAATCTTCTAGGACAAGCCTTCTATGACTATATAAATAGTATTTCGAATGCGAATTTGTGATATGACACGAAGCTGAAGCTAAAGGTAATTGAAGACTTTTGACTTACGAATCTCGTGTATGAGTTTCCTGAGATAGAAAAGAAAGAAGCAAAACAGGCTTCATTGATTTATGATGACGATAAAGCTGACTTATTTGCAGGTTTTATTCGTGAGCTACCCAGAGATGTTACGGAGGTAGTATTCAGTTATGAAGTATATGGCAGACCCAAGAACTTGACGCTTTGAGACCTGAAAGATCATATCAGGCTTGTTGTAGAGAGGCGTGAGCTTGAGCAGATATTTATTGATTTTAATTGATTGTCCTCTCTTGAAATTGAAGAGTTATACGAGACTGCTCGGGAGTTTGGTGTTCAGCTCAGGATCGAAAGTGCAATTCTTTTGGATTGAGACCTTGAGAATGTGCAGCGTATTTTAAAAAAATGAGTTCAATTGGATATAATTGTAGATCGCCTAGAACTTTCGGATGAACTAAATCCATCACTTAAAGATATTAATTTTCTTATAGAGGTAGTGCGTATTGCTGGATCAATATGAATAAGAGAGCTTAAATTGATGCTAGATGCATCTTTGTTGAGCGTTAACGACTGTACTAGGCTCATGAGAGCGGCAGGAATATCCGGAATAAAGAATTTAGATTTCTGATGAGATCTATCATGAGATCTGTCTCATCTTGCAATACAAAGAATTACACAAGTAATCTCCACTGCAGGTGCACATGGAATTAAAGGGATGCATACTTGACGGATCAATTTGGAGAGTAGCACAGAAGTTGAAGAATTTATACATGCAATCAAGCTTGCGGGCAATTTAGGAGTGAGAATCCTAGATATTTATTTTAGCTATCGCGTTCCGCAAGGTGGTTTAGATAGCTATTTAAGTCTCATTACAGCTTTGGGTCAGGCTGGAATTCGCGTCCTGAATCTTAATAATAATAGTCTATTTAACTCCACGGAAATCCTAGAATCCAAAAATCCTGTTGAGGAGATATTTATGAGGATTATCACTGTGGCTGTGGCTTCGGGTATTCGTATTTTGCATTTAGGAGGTATATATCGAGGAGAGAAGCTTTCCGAAGAATCCATGCAACAACTTACAGATATGGCGAGACTTCATAATTTTAAATTGGGCTTTAGAGCCCGTGAATACGATGACTATGTCACTATCTCTTAATCATCTAGCTCCCACTGATCAATCACCCATCCTTCCTGATGGGTCTTTTGGCGAGCAAATTGATATTGGAACAAATGTCTCTCAGATTTTAAGCCTTATTCCTGAGCAGTGAATCGAAGACCTTGGCACGCAGCTCACTCTCGTGAATCAATCCGCAGATCATCTCTGTGAAGCTGCACAAGAATATCTAGGTACACAATCTGCATATAATTTTCGAGACTATGCTCTGCGTCTTCAATTGCCGAGCAAAGAAGTACTCAGGATTCTTGAGGAAGAGATATTTCGACAAAATAACGTTCTCACGGATCTGTGAAAAGCTTTTTATGAGTATGTCGATTCGATTCAAAATCTTGACCCAAATTTTAGAGAACGATTTAAACTAAAAGTCGTACAGGATTTGAATCTGGACAATCTTGTCTACCAACGGACTGGAGATATATCGTCAAGCTATCTAGTAGATATTTGGGATAAACATCAGGAAATATGCTGCAAGGATGTCGCGCAATTTTGCTCAAAGATTCGGTCTGCGAGAACAACCTGAATCACCTCATTAACCCTTAATTATACTGGTATAAGTCAGCTAACTACCCAGGAACTCCAAGAACATATTCAGATCGCTTCGCAATGAATAGTGCCACTTCATTATGTGGATATCGCGTATCCAGGGCTTCATTGTGCCCAGGCAATAGAGTTACTTCATGTCGCAAGAGAGGCAAATATTACCCTACTTATGCTCCCAACTGAGTCTTTCTTGCTTGATTCTGAGCAAAAAGATATTCAGAATTTCTTTAAGGAACTTGAAAATCTCAATAGGACGGGTGGCAATCTTGATCTGAGTGATAGTGATTCTGAAATATATAGAGATCCAAAGTTGCTTATGAAGATTGTAAAAATGGCGGGGAATGCTGGGGTGGGTGATATTGATTTTTCTGGCATTTTCTTCTGAGGGTCTATTCAATCGAATATCGATTATTGGGCAAAAATTACCAAGGTATCGGGTGATTCCGGTATCAAGAGTATTACCATGGGGAAAACTGAGATATATGAAACTACAGATATACGGGATGCCATGTGCTTAATTTCAGTCGCAGGTCACTCGGGCATTAAAAGATTTAATTTTAGACTGAGCGGACTTGAGGATATTTTGGATACCAAAACTGCTGAGATATTGCTCAAATGTGCAGGAGATTCAGGAATTCTTGATTTTTGTCTCAGCCTTCATGGAGATTATGATCATGACAGCTGAGCTCGTGAATGGATTGCTTCAGATATTACAGAAATGATACGTACTGCCTGAATTTCAGGTATAAAAAGTTTAGAGCTTCATATGCATAAGTGCGGTATTGGGTTCTCTGATGACGATGGGATGCTACTACTTGCTATTATGGCAGATACCGGCATGAAAAATCTAGAAGTAAACGACCTCCGTCTTGTGAACTTTGCTACACATGTTGAGCAAAAAATGTGTGCCTTTGCTCAAACAAATAACATAAGACTCATTCTCGATGGTAGAGCTTGATCGTATCATGTTTATGAATAATCAGAATATCGCTTTCGCATCAGGCACCCCCATTCTTCCAGATGGGTCTTTTGTCGAGCAGTCAAGCATAGGTGAAAATGTCTCTCAAATCCTCAGTCTCATTCCTGATGACTGAATTAAAGAGTTGGATACTCAACTTAATGTGCAGCATCGATTGGCAGATAATATTCGAAAGCTTGCCAGCGCATACCTTGCAACTCAGTCCACCTATAATTTTGAGGACTACGCAAAACGACTTCAGCTGCCAAGGAAAGAAGTGCTCAGAATACTCGAGGAAGTATTTATCAGAGATGCTGATCTTGCAGACCTACAGAATGTCTTCTACAATCATATAGACTCGATTGAGCCTCTTGATGCGCAATTTAGGGAAAAATTTAAGCGAAAAGTTATGCAAGATCTCGGGCTTGGTGATCTTGTGTACGAACAAACTGGGGATATCGGCTCAAATTATAGAATAGATGAGTGACTTTTTTGGGATTCGAAGGATATTGTATATTCGAATGAGAAAGAATTTATCTCTCAGATTCAGTTAATGAGACAAGCGGGGGCGACTGCTTTACGACTTGATTACACTGAGCCATCAGCCAGCGGATTGACACTCGAGGATTTTAACAAACATATCCACCTTGCGGCCAAAGGATCAGTTAAGCTCGAGTATTTAGATCTCGATTACAGAGGGCAAGATTCTTGTGATGGAGCTCTGGAGCTTTTGCATGCAGCAAATGCAGAAGGCATCACCGTGTTCAAGCTTCCAACTTGGGATTTCTTATTGAAGTTTGATCCCAAAGACGCCTGTAGATTTCTGCGGGAATTCGATCGTCTAAATATCACGATGGAGTTTCTTGATATACAGGCTGATTTTCGAGAAACTCAGAAAAATCAAGATCCGAAGTCGCTTATGGAGATCGTTCGTACGGCTGGACAAGCGGGGTTTGGCGACATTCGTTTTTCGAATATTTCTTTTAATACCTTGGTGAAGCCAGATATCCACTATTGGACTGAGATTGCAAAAATAGCAGGAAAATCAGGTATACGGGCTATCTACTTTTCAGATTTGGATATGTACGAAGGTGCAACCATCGATGATTTTATGCATTTAATTTCAACGGCGGGGCAATCCGGTATAAAAAAAGTATATCTTAAGCTCAGTGACCTTGAACAGACTTTGGATTTCAAATCGATTATAAAAATCACAAAACTTGCAGGGGAGTCGGGAATCCGCGATTTTGCATTTAGCAATTGGAAATCCTGCGATTATTCAATCGCGGATGTCGTGGATATGATCAAAGTTGCTTGAGAATCAGGTATTAAAAACTTATATTTTAATCATGAAACACCAGGCTTAGATTTCTCGGATGAGTACGGAGTGCCACTTATGACTCATATGGCCTCTACCTGAATAAAAAAGCTCTATGTAGGAACCTACGGTGAGGTCATTTTTTCTGAAGACACTAAGCAAGAAATGCGTGCAATTGCGCAGGCAAATAATCTCATAGTCGAACTCGTTGTCTACGATACCTATGAAAATTGAAGCATTATATTCGCCCCCACAGATCATATCATGATCGAACTCGAGCAGTATGAACAATCATATTCCTATGATTAATCAAAATTTCGCCCCGATTTTAAATGCGTCCATCATCCCAGATAGTTCTTTTATCACGCAGCCAGAAATTCATGAGGCTGTGACTCGGATTTTAGATATGCTCCCCGACGAGTCTCAAATAGAGCTTGATAGGAGCTATTACAAGACAAAAGAGCTCGAATCAAATCTGTATCTTTGTATACAAAATTACGCCTTGGAAGTCCGTAGAGCGCCCCCATTGTACGAATGGTACACGTATCCTACATGACTCCTACTTACAGACAGCGAAATGCTGCAAGTACTTGAAAATGATGTGTTCAATGAGCCATATTCTGAGCCGCTCAAAAGGGCATTCTATGACTATTTCGAATGCATGAATTTGTCTCACGGATCTGAAATATGAGCAAAATTTAAAATCAAACTCATATCTGAGCTTGGATTAGACGCGATTATTTATACGGCCACGAGTGATCTGTTAAATGAGAAGAGATTTCACAAGTCTCACGGTTTTTGACCTTCTTCTCGAGACAGTATTTTTGGTTTTGTTTCTCACTGTCAGAGTCAGGGGAGTCGTACTCTCATTTTTGAAGTATGATCTGTAGTTTGAATACTGAGTAAAGAGGATTTTATAGAGATTATGAAAATTGCCTGAGGTATGGAGATTCGTGCTATTGAATTTCGAGACAGTAATATCGGCCATGTTCTGAGTTTTGATGACCTTCTCGATATTGTGAAAGTTGCGGGTGCATCAGGCGTGCGAACTTTGAAGATTCTTAATGATATCCTATTTCGTGCATACAGTTTTGCTCAGCTTTTAACACTCGTTGAACTTGCAGGTAAATCAGGTATTCGCTTTCTTAATATTCGTAATTCGTGATACGAGCCGAATTCTTCATATGCGCAACGTTGCGAGTTAGAAGAGATCCAAAGCAGATATAATATTCATGTAATCTATAAGAGATAATCCATGTCTATTCATCATACCGATCCCGTCTCTCAAAAATCGATCTCATCGATCGCTCATTTTATTGCGCAGCCAAACATACGGGAGCATATAGCACAGATTTTAAACCTGGTTTGATGAGATGTACAAGAAAATATACAAGCAAACCAAGAGCATCTTGCGCATCTCGAATCCCTAATTCGCCAGCATATAGAATTATTTAGGACGTCTGAACTTCCATATAATTTCAGTGAATATAAAACAAAGATTCTCCTCTCTGATGCTCGAATATCTCAAAACCTCGAAGAGCAAGTATTTCGACAAAAATGAGAGCTGACTCCACTCGGTGAGGCATTCACAGAATATGCCGCGATCATTGGCCAAAATGTCGCACCCGAGCTTTTTAATAAATTTTGGAAGAAACTTATCCAGGAATTTTGATTGGATAATCTCATCTACGAGCGCAAAGGGAGTGTTGGTGCGACGCCATGGTGAATGCATATAGATACCAAGCATAAAGAGCAGTTTTATGCACAACTCGAGAATATGTGCGCCGATGAAATCACTGCGCTCAAAATCTCAAACTCAGAATATTGTAACGGGCTACCCACCCCAGAATTTATCGCGCTTGTAAAAGAATTATGAGAAAAATGAATTCGTCACCTTGATGCATCGATAGGTGAAAAAGTACAATGAATAGGTCTATTCACCATACAAGAGCTCATCCAGTTTGTAAAGACAGCTGGCCTTGCTTGAATTCGAAGTCTCGATCTCAGTGGAACAGCGTTTGCATACGACAGGCCCACTGCTTGTGCTATTGATGCAAAAGGGCTCATAGAAATGGCCATAGTAGCAGGACGATCAGGCATAAAAAGTCTGTACTTCGGGCAGAATCATCTCGAACGAATCTTTAGTCTTAAAGAACTTGAAAGTTTTGTAGAGACTGCAGGATATGCAGGAATACGATATTTGAGTCTTCAAAACAATGATCTGGAAGATATCCTTAAAAATGTCGATGATATTAGTCATTTCTTAGAAGTAGCGGGGCGAGCAGGTATTCGGAGCCTGGACTTGGGACAGAATGTTTTTCGATCGATTAAGAATTTTCATAAGGACTCTTTGCACAAGGTCCTTGTAAGGGCAAGTGCCGCCTGAATCAAAAGTCTGCATCTTGCAAATAGTCTCAACCTCACACTGACTGAGCTTGAGCAACTCGATATGGCTCATACATATTGAATACATGTCACCAACAAATTCGATGATTACAAATTTCATGAACAGTTTCTTTTAAATAACAGCTCATAAATGAGCGCAAATTTGTAAATAAAACCGCATTCGGATAGTCTGTAGTAAACACTATGTCTCCTCTTGTTTCAAACGCTCCACAGTCAGTCAATCACTCGGCGAAAATTCCCGAGAATTTTGACGATTTTCTTGGGGTATTTCATGCGAAGGTTGCCTCTATGGATGGGCAGTTTCGTATGTTTCTCTCTGTGCCATCGCCCGTAAAGTATCAGGTGTCAGATGGGCAGAGTTTTGCTTTTAGTCCAGCAGATCGGATGATCCATATTCCACAGCAGTGGCTCATGGATTTTCATGCAAATCTGCTCAAAAATAATGGACAGGCAGTACACGGATTTGCCTATACATGGAATGATCTCTTTTTTGGTCTCTTCCATGAGCTCTCGCACTTTCGCGACCTCCTTATGGAATCCAAAAAAACCGGCAGAGCCTCTATGAAGGCGTTTTTGGAGTCGCTTCACACTACTGCATTAAATTATGGTACTGATAAAAAAGTCCCAATCTGAAGCCATCTCCATACGCTCTTTAATTGCATTGACGATATCATCGTTAATAAAGAAGTAGAGATGTTTTCGGGAAGTGATATCAGCGCCGAACATCTCCAAGGGTTTTACAAATATAATCTCTTTGCGGATCGAATTCCTGATCCAATAAATGGTGACTATGATGAAAATCTCATCTTTGTCGGCAAGGGAAATGGTTCTTTTAGAATCAACGACACGAACGAGGTTGATTATAGCACGAAGCCATTTTCGACGGCACTTCCGTATTACCTTCTGCGTGCTGCTATGGTAAAGGACCAAGATATTTTTTTACCCAAAGTAGTCTCGGATATTTTATTCGCGGACGATACAAGGGCACGCAAGAATCCGTGGAAAACTTCTGTGGCACGTACTGCAAAATTGCTTGATGATGCCTTTGAGGCAACACAGGCAAGTTCAGATACAAAAATCCAAGCACGTGCTACCGCGCTAAAGTGAGAGTATATTCTGATGCGTGGGCAACTTCAAAACATGTCCACAGATACCACTATTCTTGGGCTTTTGAGTCTCGCAATCGATCAAACGGGTACTAAAAAATCATATATTAGTGCGAATATTTCGCTCATTGATTGCATTGCACTCTTTTGTGCTTCACATGGACGAGAGTGAAGTGAACATATTTTGGATATCACTCCAGCACTTCGTTACAAAATTTATAGTACGCTCTTTTTGCCGATCCAAAAGGCCTGCATTATCATGGATCTCTTTAAACAAGATCTCCCTGATCCAACCGTAGGGAATGGTGGATGAAAATCCGGAGAGGGCAATGGGGAGCCTGATAATGGAAAATCTGATACAAAGACATCCGACGACGCAGAAAAAGATGCGTCAGATCCATCTAGAGATAAAAATCCAAAAACTAGTGGAGAATCCGTTCATAAATCACCTGATATCCAGGATAAAATAGATTTTCTCGATGATGTCGATGAAGCCGAAGATGCACAGCAGTCCAAAGAACTTGTGCGAAAACTTGCTGAAAAAAAGAACTATGATGTATCTTCGATTTTAGAGTCTTCTGGCGTATGAAAAAACGGAAAGGAAATCACGAATAATATTTTGACCAAAGAATGAGCAATGATTGAGTCGCTCGTTCAGTTCTTTTTGGAACAAATCCAAACACTCGACAAGCGAGAGCTTGTAACGCTCGACGCGCGCAAAAAATGAAGGCTGAACACCGGACGTGTTCGTGACTATATAGCGCAAAATCCAGAGGCGACCGATATTCATACCAAATCGCTCTACGATAAAAGTAATGTCACTGAAGCATTGGCTGATACGTATCGCAAGATGGATATTTGCTTCGCAATAGATATCTCTGGTAGCATGGATATGTACAAAGCCAACGGAATGGTGCATATTATTCCAACCGTTCTTTTTATTGCGATGAAGCATCTTGAGGCTCATCTAAGAGATTGGCTTGAAGATCCTGATTATGAGATCCCTGTAAACTTCTTGCTCTATTGAGATGGTACACCATACAGCTCATTTTCGAGTGCTTTTGCTGGTGATATTGATTCGATACGAATGGCGGAGCTTAATGAAGGAATTCATACGCTCAAAGGCGGAACGAATGACGTTACTGCTTGGGCAAATATTGCTCAACAGTATGATCAAAAACTGACAACTGATGTAGCATATGCAAAAGAGATTAAAGATGGTGCACGCTGTCCAGTCATTTTACAGATTGCTGATAATGATGTCACAGAGAATGGCGTGGATATCTTACAAGATATGCTCAATAAGCGTTTAGGCCAAGAAGTTGCTACAAAAAATGTATCGATCAAGCGTATCGTACTCGGAAATGTCTCCCTCAATACCCTTACTCGCGAAGAATACGAGGCACGTAAAATGAAAGGAGATATTGGTAATTGGGATCCTATATTTTTACCAAATGGAACCGTCCAACTCAAGGAGATCTCAGTAAAATCCCGCAAAGAAATCCTCGCAAAGATCAAAGAATTGTTTACCGGATTTCTCGCAGCATCTTTTGTGAGCGCCACAAAATAGGGCAATCCAGTACATTTATGTTTTCGCGACCTTAAGTATTCGCCTACAATAGGGCTATTCCCATTTATAAGCGATGAATAGAGTGAGAATGTAGTAATTACTTACTCTTTTTTTATGTGTTTTTCTGCAACTGCGAGCTTTACAGCAGGTACAGTGCTTATTGTTGCTGGCGTCCTAACACTTCGTCATGTACGATCAAGATCAGTACTTCCATTTGCGTCTATTCCTTTGTTTTTTTGAATCCAGCAAATAGTTGAAGGGATCGTGTGGATATCTTTTGATAAGCCTCTCATACATGCTATCGCTGCATATATCTTTGTATTTTTTGCCTATATATTTTGGCCCACTTTCGTGCCATTTACGATTTGGCTCATCGAAAAAGATCCAATTCGTAAAAAGATTATTGGAGTTATTGCATGATTATGAGTCTTGGTGAGTGTCTATCTTTTTACGCTCAGTGTCGTTGGACCGGTGACCTGTAATATAGCGAAGAATAGTATTATGTACGATGTTCCTGTGCCATTTCCACTCGTAAGCTTCTTTTTATACTTTCTTACTACCTGCATGGGCAGTATGGTATCGAGTTCATTTAAGATCCGTGTTTTTGGTACGGCGATGCTCGTGGGATTTTTTGTGGCACACGGCTTTTATCCTGAGACACTGTTTTCGGTTTGGTGCTTCTTTTCTGCGGTCCTGAGTCTCATTATCTATGTCCACGTCCGCGATTTGCGAATGCTTCTCTGAGAAAAAACACAGCCATAAGGTCTCCTATTTGGAGATTTCTTTGATGACAATCTCGACACTGAGTCCATCTGAGTTTATCTTGCTCGCAGTTACTAAAAATCGGACATTCATACCAATCCTGATTTGTTCGAACCCGTCGTGTCTTCTTGGGTTAATAAGGACATTTGATGCCTGAAATTCGTAGGCAGATTCACTAAATTCTACAAAGCCGTAGCCCTTAAAAAATTCCTTGCCACGGATCTTTCCATCGAGGAGGATTCCTGTGTCGATGAATGCGCTTACTTTGTCATATGCAATCTGCTTTTGGTATGGCTGATTGGATGGAGGGGTAAGTGTTTTGTACGTGGCATCTTTGGCTGTTTCTAGAGCTTTTGCTACGCGAGGCCTTCATCTTTGTTTTGTTCGGGCAGGAACGACTTCCATGTTGGTATCCAATTTCATAGTGAGCAGTGAGAAGATCTACTTCGTAATATTATGAGTATATCTACCACTTTGTAAAAGTCTCGCAAATTCTTTGTCCATTCGTATCATGGTTCGCATTATTCTTTTTCTCTGAATATGATCGATCTTGCAGCCCTGCAAAAGGAAATCTATGCAAACAAAATCGCTAAGGGATTTAATACCACCGATATCCACAAAGAATTCTGCTACGCCTACGAAGAGCTTGCAGAAGCTAACCGTGCCTACTACCGCAAGGAGTCAAATGTCTGAGAGGAACTTGCGGATACTTTTATTTTCCTGCTCAGTATCGCTGAAATCCTCGGTATCGATCTCGAGTCCGAAACCCTCCGAAAGCACGAAAAAAATAAAAATCGCCAATACGTAACGATCAACGGAGTTCATACAAAAGTTGGGAAGTAGTATCTTTTACCTTGATTGCATATGCGTATAGAATCCGTATTTAAGGGGGCTATTAAGCAAGATGATCACTTTGCAGTGGCAGGAATGAAGCTCGCACTCAAGAATTTTGATACGCCTACCGCAGCAGACATCGTGATAAATCCAGAAGTTGCCGAGCTCAAGACACCGCAGGCATGGTCGCAAGAAATTGATGGTATAGTCTATTGGTTCTATAATTTTACTGGTGCAGAAACAGAAGCGAAATATCGTGGCGTAAGTATTCCAACGCTCGAAGAATGGCACAAAATATTTGCAGCTATTCGCTGAAATGCTGTAGAAAAAGCAGTCATTTTGGATTTGCCAATTGTGGGGTATCGCAATATGAACGACGGTGGATTTGTGAGTCAAGGAAAGCGAGTTTCGCTTTGGACATCGTCGTGCGATGGCGAGACAATCGTTGATTCGATGTGTTTACAAAGGAGTTGTAATCATGCACACAGCAACGTGTATGGACGTGCGCTGGGGTTATCAGTTCGCACATTTATTTAAAATCTCTTGTTCAAAAAGATGTTTGATATATAGTTGATTAGTCAACTATATATCAAACATCTTTTTATGAAGACAATAACTCCTACGCTCCAGTTCTTTTTGCAGATGGCAAAGATTACCTCGGTGATGAATCGCCAATTTGATGCCCGACTTGGTGGTATCGGTGCAAATGACTTTATGATTCTTTTGAATCTCAGTCAGAATCCAGAGCAAAAAATGCGTCGCATTGATCTTGCTGATAAGATTGGGCTTACTGCCTCGGGTGTTACGCGACTCCTTCTTCCAATGGAAAAAATTGGTCTCGTAAGCCGTGAAATCAATGAGCACGATGCTCGCGTGAGCTACGTCGTACTTGCACCAGGTGGCAAAATGAAACTCGAAGAAGCGATGGAGCGAGCAGAAATGGTCTGCGAAGAAATGATTTCGCCTGACAAGACTCAAAAAATAGAGGAAATCCTCGGATTTTTTGCAGAACTTTCACGATCTAAGTCCATATAGGAGGGATCTTCTCGCAAAACCTTAAATGAAGTGTATCCTTGTTGTAGATATTATTACTTTTGTATGAAATACATTTTTACGCTCATGAGCCTCGTACTTGGCTTTGTAGCTTCCTCCTCATTTGCCTATGCGGATATTGCAGGGCAAGAAGTCACTAAAGATCAGGCCTGTGCATATCCTGATGGTCGAAGCATGGATCGACTCCAGATTGTGAGTCCAGATCGTGGCAACGCAGAGTACACTCGTAGCCAGACGGAATACTTTTATAAAAGAGGCGATCATCTTTTTTATATCGTTTTCTCCGGATGGCGTTATTTTAATGAAGTAACAGACTATGGTAGTCGTAAAGGACTTACTGCACGCTATATTTCGCTCTATAGCTACGACTGTACAACGAAGGCTATCTCTAAATATCCAGTCAACTTTAAGGATCGTCTTGCTGGCGCGTCCAATGGAACCACTGGCTACAATCCGTATTTTAGGAGAGATGTAAATCTTGGGATGATTACCAATGTTTCTGGAACCATATTTGATATTGATTTTTCGGTGGCTCAAGAGGGAAGCGGTGAGCGACTTCTCTACGACGCGATCTCAAATCGTTCGATCACCAATCCATCGCTCTTTGGTCTCTATGATCCAAAGGCCTCTACATCAAATGGAGTCAATTTTCAGATCGATTGACCGAGGAGCTGTACCATTACAAAATACAGCATTGAGAATGCAACCGGACAGATGGAGAAAGCTGGGCTGTATGAATATTCGTTTAGAACGGGAAAGCTTGTAGAAAAGATCGAAGAATAGAGAGTTGCTTCAAAAAAATAGCGTCAGAATCTGACGCTATTTTTAAATACTTCCGGCTTTACTCTAGGACTCTCTCGGCGAAGATGACCAGTCTTTTGGTGTAGATTTTGCGAGATACGTCCCATGAACCTGCACAAGTGATGAGATTGAGATGTTGTCATTTGCTCGTAGCAAACACTTCATCAGCATTCTCGTCGCTCGCATATTGTTTGACCTGACGAACGACAAAGGCGTGTTCGGCTCCAAGATTATCTTGTACAAATACTGTGTCTCAAATGATGAGTTTTTGGAGATGTGCAAAAGCTGCCGGTCTGCCTTTTTGATCGTCGAGGTGTCCTGCTATTACCGCGCTGCCAGTTTCACCAGGTCGTATTCAGGGAGAATACCAACCTACGTTACTCGGAAGTACCGGAGTGCCCATTGCACCATTGAGCTTGATTCATACCGACTCGATTCGTGCGCTGAGCTTAATGGCAGGGATGCGTAGAAGAATTGGTATTCCCACCGGAATCTCAGGCTTTGATATCACCTGTCATTTGGGGATAGCTTGCGGTGAGATATTGATGATACGTACTTTTTGTATTCCTACCGAGGCGATTGCCTCTCAGGGCAAAAAAGTGGAAGCGACCATCCATAAGACCGTGAGACTTTGTATTCAAATAAGTGGAATCATCGAGTCTCAAAATCAAAGAATGGAAATACCTTAGATCTAATGTATATGTGCATTATAAATGCCGAAAGCTCGATCCATAAAAGTCGTAGTACGTGGACCAAAACCGGTATTTGGGAAGCTTGGTGTAACAACAACTGGAGTTGATGTATATGGTGCAACCGTTACTGATGAATAATTTGTGTTTACTGCAGTGAGTCCATCAGCATCACCACTTACACGAACCGTGCTCATGCTTGAATAGCTGACAAAAGTACTACATGTATAATTCCATTCTTCATTCGTATCGAGGAGTCCGTTTTGATTGATGTCACCAGAACGTGGGTGGATATCCGAACATCCGTTATCTCAGATATCAACATTTGAGAGAGCGACACGTCCTGGATTAGAGATCGTATATGTGTAGGTTACCGTGCTTCCTGCAAATGGTACCTCGGCTGGAATAGCCTTTGAGACCACAGCAATCACGGGTACTACACAATGCCCGTCATATTTATTTGGAGAAAAATCTCCGTATGGACATACGTCAATTGGGGCAATGTCATCGAGTGTAATCGTACAAGTACGTATTGCGCCAACAGGTAGATATACAGATCCCTGTGCGCTACAATCCGTTCCGAATTGTGCAGTTGCATAAGGATAGACATTGCTATCTACAGTGACTACATATGTACTACTTCCAGTGAGACTATAACTGAGACCTGGAGAGATCATGCCATTAGCAGGACTTCCTGGTACTTCAAAATTTCCGTTCAAACGAACTCGTACTGTAAAACTGGCTGCACTCATGTTTCCACCATTGTTATTGATAACATTGGTAATAACTCGCAGAGTCCCTAAAGGAGACTGGGGAGTACATACAGGAACGCTGATTGTATTTGTGTCGAGTGACACGCTTCCATTACGAGATAATGCACGTCCATTGAGTAGGGCACCATTGGCAAGTGAAATAGAGTTGGCAGCAATAAAGTTACCAAGATTGATCGAATTCGATCCAAGGAATACGCTATTGTTACTCTGCCAAAACACATTACATGCTTGAGCTGATCCAATAAGTCGGATCTGACTTCCAGAGGCTATATTCATACTGTCCATTGCCTGGATTACAAATATGGCATTTGGATCACCCTGTGCGTCGAGTGTGACGATGCCATTAACGCTCAATGCTGCATTTGCATGATAGAGACCTGGTGTCAACGTTGTGCCACCAATGTCACTCGAAAGTATTGTTGGATTAGCACGTCCATTAATATCGCTATAGGCGTTATTTAAATCAGTCTGTGCCTGCATAGCAGAAGTACTTCCGATTTGTTGCGTTCCGAAGACCGTTCATTGGGCAAATCCTGAGATCGTAGTTCCAGGATTGACTCCAATATTTCCGGTAATTGTGCTCGCTCCGATATTGGTGACGGAAGTGCCGGCCAAAATGGCAAAGCCTGATGTTTCACCGAGATTCACGGTCGAGGTTGTCGCCGCGCTCGCTCAAAGTGTAAAAATGGATGCAATCGAGAGTATCGAAATTGCAACGATTCATTTCCGAGTATATTTCATAGGATGAAGTTTTAACGAATAAATGTCCGTAGTCGGCCATCTTCTTTCATCCTTCCATGTGTCAGAAATTCCGCAAACTGTTGTGCAAGTCCACTTAAGTATACGCCGTAAAGGAGCTATTCACTATTGTCGTTTTTGTGTTGTTGCAGTACTCCTGTGTGGGCATCACAAAGAAAAATTCGAGACCCGTACATTTGGTCTCGAATTTGATTTTTTTATTCATGGTATATCTTTTTTTGATGATCAAATTATTTCTTACCAAAGAAGAGTTTGTTGATCATGTTCATAAAAAATCGATCTCCGAATATTCTACGGAAGCGATACGCTTGCTTTGCATCTTTTCCGGCGATATAGCGAAGTTTTGACTTACCATCGGTTGCTGCTTCGTAGACAACTTCTGCGATTTGCTGGGGAGTTGAGTACTTTTTTGCGCGTTCTGGATTAAAGAAAACCTTGCTCGCCTGTTCTCAAAGCTCAGTATATGCGTCATGTGTAGCAAGCACTAAGGATCGTCCTGCAAAATCCGTGAGAATCCCTCCTGGTGCCACGGTTTTTATACCGATACCAAATTTGCTGAGCTCAAACCAAAGACTCTCACTCCATCCTTCGAGACCCCACTTGGTTGCATGATAGACCGAATTAAATGGGAATGTCACATGCCCACCAATGGATGTTGTATTGATAAAGAGTCCATGTTTCTTCGCTCTAAAATACGGAATAAATGCCTGAGTAACACGCATCGTACCAAGGAGATTGGTATCAAGTTCACGCACAATCTCAGCATCTTCCGTGCCTTCAAATGGACCAGCGAGACCGTAGCCCGCATTATTAAATACAACATCAATCGAGTGTGATTTTGTGACGTTTTGTACAACTTCGGTGATCTGTTTTGGATTGGTGACATCGAGTGCAACAAGCTCAATATTTTTGTGATTTGTGAGATCTGATTGCTCAGGTTTGCGCATTGTAGCAATGACATGCCAGCCATTTTTTGCGAAAAGAAGCGCTGTAGATTTGCCAAGACCGGTAGAAGCACCGGTTATAAATATGGTTTTCATATTATATTTAACATATGTTAACTAATAACCTTAGGATAGTAATATATTCAAATCAAAAAACAAATCGTAATACTTCGTTGTGCAATCTTGTGCTTCCGTATCGATGTTTAGTGGATATGATAGATGCATCTTAATTTTGCACTGAGTCATGAGAGAATTCTCCGATGAGTACGAACGCCCAAAAAAATGAGACCGTAAAAAGAAGGAAACAAAAAAGCAGTCCATTCCACGTAAAGACATTGTAGCGCACGTATCAGCAGAGCGTGAGGATGTTTTTGTGTTGCTTCCAGTATGATCGAGAGAATTTCGCGTTTCGGCTATTCGTCCGGCGATGACTACCAAGACTATTGAATCTATTGATTCTGATGGTGATATGCAGAGCGTTGTATTAAATATGCAACACCCTAATTATCATCAGATAGTCATTGGTGATATTTTGGCATTTGAGTGATCTGAGCTCCTAGGCGTAGTGACACGCAAGAATCTCCTTGCGAGATACAAGTGAGATGGAGATCGTTTCTCGCTCCATAAGCGTGTTCGTCAGTCGATTGCAGCTAATCTCGATGCAATTGTGATCGTTGCTTCTGCAAAAAGTCCTGCTTTTCAGCCAGGATTTATTGATCGATATATGATTTTGGCAGAAGAATCCGGTATTCGACCAATTGTCTGTATTACCAAGAGTGATCTCAAGCCTATTAGTGATCCTGTACTTGATTGGTACGAACATGAGCTCGGTATTACCGTGATCCATACTTCTAGCGTCTCATCACAGTGAATCTCTGAGCTCAAAGCAGCCATTCGTGGTAAGACTATTGCCTTTGTGGGCAAGAGTGGAGTAGGGAAGTCCTCACTCACGAATGCCGTGCTTGGTACAGACGCCACGATTGCCTCGGGCGTGAGCCGCAAAGATGGACAAGGAAGACATACAACGACAGCATCTACGCTCTATCCTTGGGATGTGGATTCGTATATTGTGGATACGCCCTGAATCCGCTCACTCGAATTTATGGAGATGTCAGCGGAGGAGCTCATTATGTATTTCCCAGAGTTTGCGCCATATGCGAAGCTCTGTAAATATAATGACTGTGGACATATCCATGAGTCAGATTGTGGCATCAAAGAAGCTGTACAGTCCTGAAAAATCCTCGATTTTCGATATAAAACGTATCTGAGACTTCGCGCAGAAATCGGATAAAAAATCTCCGCCAATTTGGCGGAGATTTTTTATGCTTAAGCAGCTCTTCGAATGAGATCCGATGCTCGATTCAGACGTGCGTCTGCGAGATTGGAGGCAAACTCTTCTCTGCGGGCTACAAGTTTGCGATTTTTGAGTGGAACTTCTTCTGCTTTGGCTGTGGTTGTTGACTGCTTCTGGATTGCTCGATTGAAGCTGATAATATTGTTCATCATCGTTTCGGTTTCGTTGATTCCAGCAGCGAGAACATTTCGAATTTCGGCTTTTGGAGCGATTTCGAGAGTGGTAGACATAGCATCCTTGAGCGCCTTTCACTTCCTGATTTGGAATGCGATGAGATTACGAGTATCGCCGGTCTTCGCTGCGGTTTCGATAGATCGATCGGCAGTTTTGATCTCTGTATCGAGATTTGCAAAGGTCCGTGTGTAGGATTCTTCTTTGGATGTGCGATGTGGCTTGTTTTCGAGATATTTTTTGAGCTCTACGACTTTGCTCATTCCCTTTTGGATAGCTGGAGCTGACTTGTAATATGCAGAATCGTTCACTGCTGGCATATCGATGAGCGAAGCTGTATTCATCGAAACCTTTTGAAGCATTGATGCATCAAAGGCAGGAGTCACTGCTGATGTTTGTAGCTTTTTGGATTCTGCTTTTGCGACTACAGGAGTAGAGCTGCTTCGTGCGCTTGCGTAGAGTGTCTTGATTTGATTAACATGCTCAGTATCTGCTTTTACTGATCGGATAAATCTGTTTGCGTATGAACTAGGAGAGGGGAGTCCATTGACCACTGTGCGTCCGTACCAGTCCATCGCGAGTTCATTGAGCATTGAATCAAAGCTGAGTCCACGGTCCTGATACTTTTTGTAGTAAGCACCGATCGCTCCGAGACCGATTTTTTCTTGATTTACATCTGTTACATCTACCACCACTCCATCGTTCTGCTCTTTTGACCATCGATACCAGTTATATGGCATAACCTGAATAAACCCGAGTGCCTGCGTACCTTTGTGCACAGAATTATGTGTAATTCGTTCTCCCTTTGCTCCGTAATTCCAATTGCTCTCATGCTGAGCAATGTGGCTGATCAAAGGAATAAGCGCATCGAGTTGCTTCTCATCCAGTCCGACTTTTGTGATGATCTGTTTGAGCTCTTCTTGTGGTGTTCGGAATTGGTATTTGGTTCCATAGTCGATATATGGCTCCATCTTGGAGAGCTTTTCTCGCCATTCATTTTCTTCGTCGCTGAGCTTCTCATTGCGAACATATTGGGTGCTTCGATAGCTCTTTACAGCTACGGTCCTTGCTTTTGGTGCAACAAATTCACCTACGAGAATACTCGAAATATATCCTGAGGTTACCGACTGATCCTTGCTCGTGATAGTGACTGGATAAAAAGTAATATCCATTGCTTCATTTCGCTTTACTGGGCGATTTGCATCGAACGTAATCGTGTCGTTATCGCGCTTTTGGATCGTAGCAATCGGACTGAAGGTATCTCCCGTAATATCGCGAACATTCGCATGAGAATTACGAAGCGCAAGCACTTGGCCATCAACAAATGGAACTTTTATATCTGAGTTATCAACTGGAACAATGCGATCAATTTTATTAATCGGAGCTTCAGATTTTTTTGGAGTCTGTGGTGCTACTGCGATGATTTTTTGTTCGGTGCGAACTGGAGCAGGCTTTGGTGGAGTGAGTGTGACAATCTGCGGAGTTGATTGAACAGGAATAGGGGCATGTTTTGGTTCGGATGCTTTTGATCCAACTAGTGAAACAGATTTTGCCTGCGATTTTTTTGAGGGAGCTTCAGTCGCCTCGATTTCTTGGTAGATGGCAGTTTCGCGGCGGATGGCTGATGTGTGGGGTGTGAGAATAATCTCACGGCGAGGCTCGGGTGCATTGGCATTGAGCACATAAAAACGATCCTCGGTATTTTTTGGTGTCTTGTAATCTGCAGCTGCGTCAGTTGCCACGAGTGCTGAGGCGAGTCCAACAGACGCAAGAATTTGCTGACTGGCTCCGCTCGCTTTTTTGATAATCTTTTGAAGTGCAAGCGAAGATCGCTCGAAGAAACTTTGGGTATTTTTACCCGTGTTTGTCGCAGATGCGAGAGAAATATTTTGAGACATAAGTGGAACCTTATGGAATATATAACGAAATATGCGCCGCTCTTCAATGTTTTCTTCAATAACAATACGGATTGTCTAGTTTTCTCAAGTTTTTATATGAGAAAATAAAAAAGCATGGAGTACAGCCATGCTTTTTTTATGCGTTAATGCAGTTTATTCCACACCTTCGAGCTCCATGCGATAGGTCTTGTTGTCCTTGTTAAAAATGATAACTCGATCAAATATTCCAAGGATTTTTCCTTCGGCTATTGGAGTAACGGTAATAGCACCTTTGTAGTAGAGGAATACTTCCTTGTCAGTATTGATAACATAGGCACCTGAGTGCTTCGTGACGCTGACTTTTTTAAAGTCGTAGTTTGGGAGATCGAGCGAGAAGATATTCCCACGGGCATCCATGAGAGAGAAGGCGCTTGTGCCATCTACCTTTTTACCAAAGATGAGAGTTTCGTCAGGGAAATTTGCGACGTGTTCAACTTTGTTAAATGGAACAATGGTTTTAGGAATACCACCTTTATCGATATTCCAGAGGCGATTGTTGGCGAGGAGGAGGTTCTCGTCATCGATACGAACGAGATCGGTGCTTCCGGTGATAGTGAGGCCTCCAGAGAGTGTGTAGGCGCTACTAAAGAATCCACCGCCATTTTGAGTAATAGTTGATTTGAGTCGGATGATTCGATCATTTGCTTCTATGATCTGCTCTTTGGATCCTAAGTATTTACCAGTCAAAAAGATACCAGCGTTTGGGCAAAAAAGATCTCCCTTGATGCTCTTGAGATCAGCACAGATGGCACCGGTAAAGGATTTTGGCTTCTCAAAATTACGAAGCGTTTCGGTGGCCTCATCATAGAGTGCGAGCTTCTCACCCGACTTAAAATAACGGTCGCCGATATAGTTAAGATTGCCACTGTTTGTTGCTCCCGTAAGCGTTGCACCAGTGAGGAATGTACTATCAAAAATCTCGTATTCCTTGATGCTTCCGCTTTGTGTTTTTGCAAGGTACTTACCGGTGGTGATATTGTCTACGCTCTCAAAATAATGAGCGAGCTCTGTAGCCTTTGGCGTCTTGAGGAGGCGAATGGTATTGATGTAGAATGGATTCTGTCGATCGAGTGTCGTGCGAATATGGATGGGTACGTATTCGGGTTCTTCGATATCAATGCGGTATTCTCCGTAGTCAAAGATGCTCTTTGAACCATTTTGGTAGCCAACTTTGTTAATCGTAAGGACGCTTGGATTGGGATTTACTTGGATATTTACGATTCCAAAAGATCGAAGCATCTGTACGTTTCCCCCAGTATTCGTGTTGTAATTTACAGGATTAGCTGCTCGTAAAAGATCCTGAAATCCTACCTGCACAGAGATGTAATATCCCTGAAAAAACATATAGAGTAAAAAGGCAAAGGCAAAAACCACGAGCCAGAAAACTCGGTATGCATTACGTTTGCGACGAACTTCTTCCTGATAACTATTGAGCATGGGCTATTTACGTTTCATTTTTTGAGTAGTCTCGAAATGGTCGATACGCTTTCCAAGGAAGAGACGAATTTGACTCTCGATAGCAGGAAGCGAAAAGAGTGTGAGTGTGAGCGGCGGCACGACGAGCCACTGCAAGATATTATAGATGTAATCTCGCTTTCGGAATTTTGTATACCGCTTCATGATATGGATCGACATGAAGCTTGGGAATACGACCGTAGCAAAGAGCGTCGTAAATATGATTGAGCTTGCGAGTGGGACCGTGAGGATTGCGATCGAGTTACGTAGACTCTCAGAAATCCCTGGAATATAGCCGATAAAGAACAGCATAAATGCTCAGCCAGCCCAAAAAAGATGATTTTGGATGAGATAGACGGATTTACGGATTTTTTCTCCAAATCGGATCTTCTTGTTCTTATAAAATTGTGGAAGAACGAATTCGATATCTGTACATCCCCATGACCAGCGTCTGAGTTGTTTGTATTGGGATTTAACAGTCTTCCAGAGATTTTCTTCATCTACGAGGTCCATGCGACATACAGCAGGAACGTTGACGATGCGGAACATTCCATCCCATGCAAAATAGCTTCTCCAGTACTGAAGGCCGTCTTCTACGATCGAAGTTCGTGACCAATAGTCAGAGCGCTTGAGACATTCAAGTGATTGTCCATAGACCGCAAAATTGCGATAGAACTCAGGATTTTGAGACTCAAAAAGCTGCCAAAATGTCGTACCCATCGCAATGAGTCGTGCAAAGAATGTCCCATGGATCCAGTTATTTGCGTAGACGGGCGTATATTGGTAGATCGCCTGATCACGGTATTCCGTGCTCACAAAACAGTAGGTCACGATCGAAAAGAAGCTCTTTTCGACTTTGGTATCCGTATCAATCGTTGAGATATAGGTGTTGTGTGGATCGAGTGTCTGGAGTTTTTCGTATTCTTGAACGGCGTAGGTGATGTTGGACCCCTTCACCTTACCATGGCCAGGAATGTTTTCTGGGTGGACAATATTGACGATCTTGACCGCAGAATTCGCAAATTTTTTGATGATTGTCTGGGCGTGCTTTTCGGCATCTGGAGCGCGAGCTTCGGTTGCGAGTAGGATGGTTACCTTATCCATGAATGCATATTCATTCTCGAGGATGGCCATGACATTCTCTTCGATGACGTCGTATGGCTCGGTATATATAGGTACAACTACGACGTGGTGAATATTTTTGCCATTCTCCAAAAGGAATTCATTTTTAGAGAAGTCTGTCTTATTAAAATCTACGAGCTCAATGTAGGACTTGAGAACATAATAATACGACTCAAATACCTTGATTGCCCAATACGCGATATAAAAGGCAATAAAGAAGAGTCCGATCTGATAATTGATCTTGATGAGTGCGAGTGGCACGATAAAGATTCCAACGAGCAGGACTGCTGGCAACTTTGAGAGAAATCACTCTCTCAAAAAGAACGGAAGTTCGTTTTTTGCTTTCATAAAAATGTGCTCGGCGAAAAGTGCCAACATAGTATAGAAAACCGAGAAATTGCAAGAATGGCTCCTGCAAAAGAAAGCCGTATCTAAATGGGTACGGCTTGAAGTGAGATTTCTCTCGGATGTTTTGTATACATGGCTTACATCACCAGGGTTGGTTGACCAGATTATGTATTATATGATCGGCCATTCTTTGCTTATATGTGATATTCAATGTTGGAACAATCACATGATGCGCAAGATTTTGAAGGGTTCTGCTGGCCTTGAGTTCAGCGGAGAATACTACGGTAATTACATAAAATTTTCCGAAGGATTTGAGCGACATTTCGAGCGGAGAGTTTGTTGTCTCCAGCTTCAATTGTAGTGCCGTGAGTTCGGAACGAACACACTCAACGAGCGGTTCGTTTTTTTCTGGAGATGCCGTGTAGAGGCGGTCAATTGCGACATAGATGTCCATTATTCCACTAAACTGGTTTTCGGACAGCGTATAGTACACGGTTGCTTTTGTTTCTACCGCTTCGATTATTTGAACGGCTTGCGTGAGTAATTCGTTCAATTTATTGGCGACCGTAGGGTTGGTATTATTGTCCTCTGGCCTTGTTACAGCTTTGAACAGAAATACCGTTATTGGTGCAGTATATATGAGCCAATCTAGAGCAGAGATTGTATGAGTAGAATCCAGACCAGCTCGTGGTTTTTTGCCCACTAACTGAGTGAGTGCACGTTCGATATCGGCTACATTTGCGATCGTCGCACGGAATATACCGTGTGCTTTACCTTTATTGCGTAGGCAATACGCAAGCACTTCTTTTATTGCTCTGTGTATGATGTTAATCTGCTCCCATGTTGCTACAACATGTCTATTTTTGGTAGCCATTTAGTGCTCCTTTCTGGATTGGTTTGGATTTTTGGTCATTTGAGGCAGGTTTTGTGCCGCATAGAGTGGGTAATTTATAAAATTAAATGAACTAGTGTCAACTATTTCTGTATAGCCTACGAAGAATAGAAAAACCCGCCATGGATATGGCGGGTTTAGGGAAGGATTAGATATCTATTTTTGTTGCTGTATATCTTTCTTCGAATGAAGCTATGAGATCGCAGAAAGTTGGGGAATACCTTTCGTGTGATTCATCAAATGCTGAGAAAACATGCTTGCGAATATTGGCAATGATGGCGCTAAATACTTCTATATCGTGTGCAGTTACTTCCAATCTTTCACGGTGGGCCTGGGCTATGTAGCGCTCAAACTGGAATGCAAGATTTTCTATTGTGTACTGATATGCTGCTTCGCCACCTTCGTATGCATCAAATATCCAAAGCAATGTTTGCTGCATGATCATGAGATCTAACTTCGTGAGGATCACGAGCTCTTTTGGCTCGTGTGCCTGCCTTAAAAGTGTTAATACATCTATGTCTTCTTTTATTTCTTCCATTCTAACTCCGTTCCCATCCGATTCACTTCAGATGGGAAAATATTGCGGAACGAGTAGTGAGACTCGGTGAACTCCAATATTCCCCAAAAGATAATGGTGGATTGCATCTATTGATAGGGCAGGCTCATTTTTTGTCAAAGGGAAGTGACTTGCATTCTGTTTGCAAACATGCCTGCTTCCTTTATATTTCGTGCATGTTACACGAAACTGATTTTGATCTTGCGTCCTATCGCTACGATCTGCCACCATCTCAGATTGCACAAGTCCCTGTTCATCCAGCCGAAAGTGCAAAACTGTTTGTTTATGATCGCAAGACAGAGAGTTCAGAGCACCAATCTTTTGCAAATCTTCCTGATCTTTTAGCTGCAGGTGATACGCTCTTTTTTAATGATTCGAAGGTGCTGCCGGCGCGGATAATTAATGATGCCTTTAAGATCACGCGGCCATCAGGAGTTATGCGTGAACGAGGCGCGGAGCTTCTCTATCTGAGATCTTATGATGAAACGCATTTTGAATCTATGGTCTATCCATGAGACTATTTCCCAATCGGAACGATCGTAGAGCTTGGGGAGTATCGCTTTAAGGTGGATGCGATCACCTATGAGGGGCGTACTTTTGAGCTCTTGAGTGGTGGAAATATTATGGATTTCCTTATGGAATACGGACGATTACCACTTCCACCCTATATCGAATACGACGATGCAAAGGCGGAGGATTATCAAACAGTATTCGCTCAAAAAGATGGTTCACTCGCTGCGCCGACGGCTTCGCTTCATTTTTCGCAGAAGCTTTTAGATGATCTTACATCTGCGGATATTCAAACTGCTTTTGCAACACTGCACGTCTGAATTGGGACTTTTAAAATCATGAATTCGCCCGATATTCGCGATCATGAGATGCACGAGGAATATTTTGAAATTCCCGTCGATATTTTTGAACGAATTGCGAATCTAAAGATGCAAAATAAACGCGTTATCTGAGTCGGAACCACAATGGTTCGCACGCTCGAATCACTTCCAAAACTCTGGGGTGCAATCCGAGATCAGGTGACAGTTCCTGACACTGTACGCGCATTTTGGGATGTGAGGATATCTGATTCGGACAATATCCGTGTATTTTCGGTTGATGCGACGAGTGTCCGTGTGGGCACAAAAATATTTATCTATCCAGGTCACAAATTTGCCATCGTCGACGCAATCGTGACCAATTTTCATCTGCCTGAGAGTACGCTTTTGTGCATGATGAGTGCTTTTTTATGAAGAGAAAAACTCTTTGAACTCTACGCGGAGGCAATTCGTCTGAATTATCGATTTTATAGCTTTGGAGACGGCATGCTGCTCATCTAGCAACCAACAAAAAACCTTCCGGCCAAGGAAGGTTTTTTGGAAGTGTGAAATATCACAAAAATGAATGCTTTCGAAGCCGAATTAAAGTTTCGAGAGCGTGATATTCTAGTAAAACTTCAAGTTTGTCCCCATGTATGATTATTGGTATTGTTTACAGAACCATAGGCGCTTGGTGCTAAGGAAATATTTCGTGCCGGCCTATATATTTGACCATGAAGGATCAAATTAGTCAAACCGAGTTTGAAATACTTCTTTTGTGAGCTTGGGTCTTGTTTTAGTCAAATTTTCGCGGAGCAACTCTTTTTGGATTACCTGGATCAGTGAGATCGAGAAAATCTACTTGCCAAGGTGCATTCAATTCCCATTTGGATCGTATATTTTGCGATGCAGCTAAAATTCGATCAACTATGTGATGAACATCTGATGCTCCAACTGCTTCCCAGCCAACAACCTCTGTTGGTAATGCTTTTCTTATAGGGTAGCCATGGTCATATATGTCAATAAATTTCTCCCATAATTGACCTCCATATTGTTGTACGGGCCAATTATGCTCGGGGTTCTCAAATGGATCCTTAGCAACCTTTGGCCAAATGCCACTGCTCACAACATCTTTGTAAATACCTGTTTGGAACGCAAACAATCTAAAGCCGATTGGGACTTCATCAATTGTTGAACCAAGTTTTGCATAGACTCACATATCCCCTTCTTTGAACATTCTCCCAAATGCAAAACGACCATCAGGGAGGGGGATTGCCAAGACATCGCCTGGCTTTACAATTTGTTTTGCTCGCGGCATCTTATTAAGGATGAATTTTAAAAATCAGACTTATCGATTGTATTAAATAAAATGATTTTTTCATCAGAATTTTTACCTCCTTTTCGAGGAAGATAATTCATCTTAGTAGGATCTTTAGTGGTTTGCCTCTAAAATGTTTTTGGTAAACATTCCTCATCTCTACAATACACCAACATGAAACACTTAAGCGTCGATATCACTCGTTATGAAGTGGATGGCACGGATATTCTCCGTGGGATTTCGTGTGTGATTAATGAAAATGATCGGATCGGTATGGTCGGACCCAATGGCGCAGGGAAGACCACACTCATGAAGATACTGACAGGCGAAATCAAAAACTACGACGGATCCATCGCGAATACGGGCTCAATGAGTCTCGGATATCTCTCGCAAATCCACTTCGATGTCGAAGATCGAAATGTAAAAGAAGAGCTTCGCCTCGCATTTGGTGATATTCTCGCGCTCGAAAAAGAGCTTGCATACGCCGAAGAACACATGGACGAAGACAACGGTGTCGAGCGATATAGTGAAGTGCTCGAAAAATTCCATGTATATTGAGGATATGACTATGAGCGTGAAATCGATCGAGTTGCTCGTGGACTTGGGATTTTTGAGCTCATCGGCCGCTCTATCAAAGAAATCTCTGGGGGTCAGCGCACCAAGGTAGCACTTGCAAAAGTCCTGCTTTCACGGCCAGACTTTTTGTTTTTGGACGAACCAACCAACTTCATTGATCTCGCATCAGTCGAATGGCTCGAGGAGTATCTTAATGAAACATGGAAGGGTGGTTTCATGATTATTTCCCACGATCGAGAATTTCTCGATGCGACATGTGCGATCATCTATGACGTCGAAAAGATCCGACCACTCGAGATATACCACGGGAATTACTCCAAATATATCACCGAAAAATACAAGCGAGAAGAAAAAGCTGCCAAAGTCTACGGAGAACAACAAGAACATCTCAAGTCCGAAAAACAGCTCATCAATCGATTTCGAGCTGGATCGCGTGCTGGCTTTGCCAAGAGTCGTGAACGTGCACTCGAAAAAGTGGATCTTATTCCACCTCCACAGATCCCATTTCGCCCAACTTTCTTGTGGAATTTTACTGATCGCCCATCAGACAAGATTGTTTATCTCAAAGAAGCCTTCATCGGGCGTACTGAGCCGCTTTTTTATGTACCGGAAGTGACTTTTGGGGCGGGGCACCGTATTGGAATCGTGGGCGAAAATGGTGTAGGAAAATCCACATTTCTCAAAACGATCCTTGGTAAGATTCCACTACTTGATGGTATTCAGAGTGGTGGTAAGGGGAATGATATCGTCTACTATTCTCAAATGCACGAGGAGCTCGTCTTTGATAAGACACTCTACGAAAATTTTGAAATCCACGGAATGGGATTTTCTCGTGAGCGTATTGCGGGACTGCTTGGGAATTATGGATTTGATTATTTTGATCTTGAGAAGCCACTTTTTGCCTTCTCCGGTGGGCAGGTTTCAAAAATCCTTTTTGCAATCATTGGACAGAAGCCAGCGAATGTTCTGGTGCTCGATGAGCCAACGAACCATCTCGACTACGATGCACGCGAATCTCTCGAAAAATCACTTCGACATTATAAAGGAGCGATTCTCTTTATTTCGCACGATCGATATTTTGTAAATAAGCTCGCATCGCATCTCTGGATCATTGAGGATGGAGAGCTCATTGTGAGCTATGGAAACTATAGTGATTACCGACTCAAAAAAGAGCGTGGCCTCGACTTTGATATGTCTCTTTGGCAAGAAGACGGTGAGCTCGCACTCGTACTCGAAGAAAAACTTGGTAAAAATGAGGCGCGCCGAATCCGAGATAAATTTTCGAGAAAGTGGAACGATTAGTGAGAGATTTAACTCTATCTTAAATAGGGATTCGTTTTGTTTCTGAAATTTGATTTCATTAAAAAATCGTATACATTTCGCTATTACTTTTTTCTCATTTTTTTCCATGAAACGAATTCTTCCTTCGGTTGCAGCGCTTTCTCTCGTTGGTACCCTTGCTTCTTGTACTCAGGCTCCTGCTCCAGAGACGGCAACTCCTCCAGTGGTTGCTCCAGCAAAGACTGATGTAGTTACTCCTGTAACAACTTCTTCTGGTGTTTCTGAGGTAACAGCTACTGGTGCTGATGCAATGACAACAAATGGAAGTGCGATGACTGGAAGCGTAGGAACTACTACAAGTTCTGATACAACTGCTCCTGCAGTTCCTGCAGATATGTCGACAACTACTCCAGTTACAACGACTCCAACTCCAGCTTCTTCTGAGACTACAAAGCCTGCAGTTACGACTCCAGCGCCAACAAGCAAGTCAGAGGTTCATGCAAATACTGTGAGTTATAACACTCCAGCAGGAATGGACGATGTTGGATTTTCAGTAACGGTAACTGATGGAAAAATTACAGCGGTGAGTGTTACTCCAAAGGCAACTCACGACATTAGTAAGATGCTCCAGGGGAAATTCCGCGATGCGATTGTTGCACAGGCGGTTGGACAGGACCTCAAGTCTCTCAAGATCCACGCAGTAGGTGGAGCAAGTCTCACGACAGATGCTTTTGTAAAATTCATCTCAGCTCTCTAATTTGGGTATGTCGACTTTTTCGCTCGATTGTCTCGGTACACATCTGAATATTATGGTGGAATCATCCTCGTCTACGGACGAGGATTTTCGTTGTATTCGGGCCCGTATTCTCGCTTTTGAAGAAAAATATTCCCGTTTTTTACCAGGGAATTGGCTCGATATTCTTAATAAAACCGGTTCTTCTGATATCGACGAAGAAGGCTATCGCATGATCGCCTTTGCTCTCGATCTTGCCAAACGAACCCATGGGGCATTTGATCCCACAGTGGGCTCACTCCTCTCGCGTCTCGGTTACGGACGGAAGGATGAAATTCAGAATGTGTGCGCTATCGGGTATGAACATATTGAGCTTCATCCGTATAAGGTTATTCTGCATAATGGTATACACCTCGAGTTTGGCGGAGTAGGGAAGGGCTACATGCTCCATGAGCTCTCAAAAATGCTCGCGCATCATGATCGATATCTCGTTGATTTTGGTTGAGATATTTATGCAAAATGAGGGTTTGAAATCGCCCTCGAAGACCCAAGAGATATTACCAAGGCAATTGGTACGATCACGATTCAGGATTGATTTTTTTGTGTGTCGTCCGGTGCAAAACGCAAAATGAGCGATAACCTTCATCATCTCGTTGATCCTAGAAGTGGACAAAATACCAATCAAGTCCTCGGAGCATTCGTCGAATCCTCTGATGGCATGATCGCCGATGGTTACGCCACTGCACTCTGTGTTTTGGGTCTCGAAGAAGCATTCAATCTCCTCAGTAGTGGTGAGGTTGAATGAGCTATTATGACATATGATGGCGTAGTATTCCGCTCAAAGAACGCAAAACTTGAGCTCTTTGCATAGCTATACGAATTGCATTTCGAATCCTTCGATTTTTAAGCTCTTTGCGTCGAGAAATACGTCGATGTGGTACCTCTGAACTTCCTCTTTTGGAAGTTTTTTGCCGTAGATTCCGTGTTTTTTACCGAGCGAAAGATGGACTCAGAATTGACGCTCAAAATAGTTTACATCTGAGAGCGGTTTTGAACGTGAGATTGCGCGATTGAGTCCAATACCGATTTCACGGACCCAGATTTCGCCTTCAGTGGCAACAATTTTGTCGAGAATGAGATCAAAATCAGCTGGATATCCAGCTGCGCGAATGAGTCGTCCATTTTGGATTTGTACTGTAAAAGTCTCGCCGGTCACCATTCCAAAATTTGTGTCTGGATATCCAAAGATGTCGATGCTTCCAGACATACTCTCGAGATCTTGGCATTCCGAAAATACTTCTCCAATTGGAAATGTCCCACCTCGATTTTCGCTCTGTGAATAATCTCCCGAATTCGCTCGTGGTCGTTCGAGCGGACCAAATGTGAGCTCATTTCAGCTCTGCATAATGAGCGTGCCGCTAGATCATTTGGTGATGGCTTGCTCAATATGTTTGGCAGTATCGAGATATTCTGGTGTGTGATACTCGAGCGAGTCTATAAAGGTCTCAAATTGCTCCTCAGGAATATATCCGAGATGGTTGTGTTCGAGTACATCAATTCCTCGATGAAATAGCTCAAGACGGATCCGAAAATCTGACAGTCTAAAACTCGTCGATTGCACGAGGATGACGAGGCTTCACTTCGGGAGATCAAAGAGCGATTTGGTGATTGATTCCTGCTCTTCTTGTATAAATTTGGTACGTACTGCTTCTGTAGGCAACACTGCGTCATAGGCCTGAGTAAGCATTGTGGCAAGCGGAGATTCAACATCAAAAAGCAGGATGCATGGACCTGCAGTATAGAGCATATTTTTGCTCAGAATATCAGCGAGATGGTGTTCGAGTTTTTGGATCATGGTGGCATTCTACGCAAAGCTTTTTTGTCGCAAATTAGAATACCTTCTTATCTAAAAATGACAGTGATTTAATCTCTTTTTTGAGAATAGGTTCAATCGGAATATCGAGAAATGCGAGCGATGGGATTTCTTTGGAGAGAATATTGCCGAGGGATTCTTTGTTTGGGGTTTTGGTAGCGCTTTCGTCTTTTGGGAATTGGATATTAAACCTACGGATCATATATCGATCCGAGTTACGTAGCATTGTAAGGACTCATTTACTCATCTGTGAGGGCTCTACGAGATATGCACCACCCATTTCTTCATCCTGGCGATTAATAGCATAAATAGCAACGAGGAGCCAACTGCCATTGCGGTGTTTGGAGTTTTCGATCGATTTTACTAAGAACGATCGAAACCCAGCAATCTGGAGCCGTACTGCCGCGTCGTTATATAAAAAATGCTCGATATTCGCGCTGCTCGTTGGAGTTGGTGGAACATCCACCCAAAAAGCTTCCTGAAAGGCGATTTCAGCGAGCGCGGACGGACCCATTTTTTGATGTGGTTCAAAGGTTTTTCGTTTGCGGATTTTTGGCTCTGAAACCGTTTGTGCATCTGAAGATTGCAAGGTTTTTTTGGGTGAACGGACTGTATTTTTCATACCTTCATTAGATCATATTCTGGTCTGCCGTCAAAATGATGGCGAGAGTGGCTCGGATACGGCATTTCTTTCCCTTGCAATTGCCTTGTTTTGCGTATACTTCGCACATTGTTTTTCTGATACTTTTATCATGAGTGGAAGCGCAACGTACGATTCGAGTAATATCCAAATCCTCGAGGGACTAGAGCCAGTTCGCAAACGTCCTGGGATGTACATCGGATCAACCGATGAACGCGGTCTCCATCATCTCATCTGGGAAATCGTCGACAACTCGATTGACGAAGCTATGGCAGGTCATGCAAAGAGCATTACTGTGATGCTTCATGCTGACAAAAGTTGTAGCGTTGAGGACGATGGACGTGGTATTCCGGTTGATATCCACCCAAAGACCGGTAAATCTACACTTGAAACCGTTCTGACTGTCCTTCATGCCGGAGGTAAATTCGGTGGTGAAGAAAGCGGATATAAAGTCTCTGGAGGTCTCCATGGAGTTGGAGCATCCGTTGTAAATGCGCTCTCAAATAATCTCGAGGCGACTGTCTATAATGGTGGTAAAATCTATAAGCAGACTTTTAAGCGTGGAGTTCCAGACGGTGTCGTTGAAGCGGTTGGAAAGACTGACAAACGCGGTACAGTGATTCGTTTTTGGCCAGATGATTCGATGTTCTCGGTGACGGATTTTGATTATGCTACAGTAATCTCACGTATTCGTCAGCAGGCATATCTCACAAAGGGGATTATGCTCACGCTCATCGACGAGCGAACTGGGGCACGATCACGATTCTACTTTGAGGGAGGAATCAAGTCCTATGTATTCCACATGAATCGTCGCGATGAGACGATTGGAGATATCTTCGCCGTTGATAAAAATGTTGATGGTGTTCAGGTTGAACTCGCTATGCAGTACAAGAAGGATGACTTCTCAGAAAAGATTGTCACCTTCGTTAATAATATCCACACTCCAGAAGGTGGAACCCACCTCGTAGGTTTCCGTACAGCACTCACTCGTATCGTTAACAAATACGCCCGAGAACAAGAAATCCTCAAAGAAAAAGACCTCAATCTCAGCAATGAGGACATGGTTGAAGGTATCACTGCGGTTATCTCCGTAAAGGTTGCTGAGCCACAATTCGAAGGTCAGACCAAGTCAAAGCTCGGAAATAGCGAAGTTCGTGGTATCGTTGAACGTGTTACTGCCGAGGCACTCTATGATTTCTTCCAAGAAAATCCTCGCACAGCCCGATCAGTCATCGAAAAATGTCTCCTCGCATTCCGTGCGCGTCTCGCTGCCCGCAATGCCCGCGATACCATCATCCGTAAGGGTGCACTCGAAGGAATGACGCTTCCAGGTAAGCTCGCCGACTGTTCGTCTCGTGATCCAGTAAAATCTGAGCTCTATATCGTAGAGGGAGATTCCGCCGGTGGATCAGCGAAGCAAGGACGTGATCGTGAATATCAAGCGATCCTCCCACTTCGAGGTAAGATCCTCAATACTGAGCAGGCTCGACTCGACAAGATCTTCGCCAACCAGGAAATCAAGAACCTCATCATCGCGATCGGAACTTCGATCGGAGACACGTTCGATCTCGGGAAACTTCGATACCACCGCATCATCATCATGACCGACGCGGACGTCGACGGAGCTCATATCCGAACACTCCTCCTCACTTTCCTCTACCGCTACCTCCGACCGCTCATCGACAACGGTCACATCTACATCGCCAATCCTCCGCTCTACAAGCTCTCAAAGGGGAAAGAAACTTGGTATGTATACTCTGATGACGAGAAGGTTCGCGTTATGGCCGACAAGGGTGTTACTACCGAAGGTATCCAGCGTTACAAGGGTCTCGGAGAAATGAACCCAGACCAGCTTTGGGAAACAACCATGGATCCACAGGCTCGCAAGATGTACCGCGTACGCGTCGAAGAAGCCGAACTCGCCGATGAAGTGTTCCGCACACTCATGGGAGAAGAAGTTCCACCACGCCGCCGATTCATCCAGAGTCGCGCTAAGCATGTAAGTAATCTCGATATTTAGTGAAAATCCCCGTGAGAACGGGGATTTGTTTTGCACTGAAGCAGATTTTATTACAATAACTGCATGACAGAACAGATCAATATACTCGAAGCACTCCGCTCGTCAGAAGTACGAGATATTTTTCGTCGGAATCATGTACAGCATGTCTATCTGACGGGGTCTTTTTCACGCAATGAGCAAACTGCAGCAAGTGACATCGATCTTATCTACCAGAAGCAAGAAAATAGTTCGATAACACTCTTCAATATCTGAAACCTTAAAGTCTCACTCGAGGAGAAGCTTGGTAGAAATATTGATCTCATCTCTGAAAAGGCTATTCGCCCAGAGATTCGTGAAAATATCCTCGAGGATAAAGTGTTTGTTTTTTAGTTTCTATGAAAAAGGACAAAAAAATATACTTTCTCTGGATGTTTGAGGCTATAAGAGCTATTTCTCTCTATAGTGCGGGTCTCAATGCACGAACTTTCGCACAGAATAATCTCGTGAAAGATGCATGTCTCATGCAATTCCAGCATTTATGAGAAACTGCAAACAAGTGCAAGACATACTTTCCAGACGACGAGCAGTTACCATATCGTGACATGATTGGTTTTCGAAATTTTATCGCTCATGACTATATTGGGATAGATATCGAGGAAGTTTGGGAAACGATCGAGAAGGATTTGCCAGCACTGAAGGTTACTCTAGAGCAAATACTTTTAGCGGATTAACTTTTGATAACGTCCTATGTCTCAAGAAGAGGTATTTAAAAGAATTACTCTCTTCGAATATGTGAGAGATATCCCGTATTCTCAAAATTTTGAAGATTTTATATGAGAGGTAAGAGCTAAACATAAGCAGTAGGTTCCGAGTTTTCCATTGCCTTTCGCTCATTTTCCCTATAATAATCCCCAATAAAACCAGAGCCAGTGTCCTATACTCATTCACGCGAAGAAGCTGCAGACATTCTTGAGATTTCCACTCGTACGCTTGATCGATATGTTAAGTCGGGAAAGCTTCGTACGAAGCGTAAGGGGAAAAAGATCTTCATTCATGATGAGGATATTGTTGTGCTCCAGGGTTCTGAGCCAGAGCTTATTCGGGCAACGGACAGCGTAAAGACAGAGGATATTGTATTTTTTGATGAGATGCCTACTGAGACAGGATTTAGACGTAAGCCGGTGATGGTGGACTATCGGGATCTGTACGAAGACGCAATGAAGCGAATTGGCGAGAAGGATCGTGTGATCCAGGATTTGTCGTACCGCGCTGGACATGCTGAGTCTGAGCTCAAAAATTCGATTTCGATGATTGAGTACAAAAAAGCGACCTTCCTTCTCGAGTCTGCAAAATCCAAGACAGAAGAAGAAAAGAAACAATTTGAATCAGAGATTACCCAACTCAAAATCGACTCCGAAAAATCAAAGCTCACGCTTTACGTACTTATCGTACTCGTGCTTCTTTTGATAACGGTTTCGGCCACTCTGTCGTTTTTTATTTTTTAGCTCTCCTCGTTGGGAGCTTTTTTTATACATTTTTTATGATCAGCAAGAGTAAACGATACCTCCTTAAGCTCTCAGGTGAAGCACTTCAATGAAAAAATGACCACGGAATCGACGTGGATTTTCTTCATACACTCGCTTCTAAAATCGTGTACCTCGTAAAGATTGCCAAAAAAGAAGTCGTGATCGTCATCGGAGGTGGCAATATTTTCCGATGAGTATCTGGTGCAGCAGAGGGAATCGATCGTTCGAGTGCTGACTATATGGGAATGCTCGCCACCGTCATGAATGGTATCGCGCTCGGCGATGCTATCGAAAAACAAGGTCAAGAGGTTCGCATTATGAGCGCGGTCGAAATCCCACGTGTTTCTGAACTCTTCATCAGACGTCGTGCTATGAAGCATCTTGAAAAGGGAAGAGTGGTTATCGCCGTAGCTGGAACTGGAAATCCATATTTCACAACTGATTCCGCTGCCGTTCTCAGGGCGCTCGAACTCAATTGTGAAGTTATGGTCAAGGGTACAAAAGTGGATGGAGTCTATGATATGGATCCTGCAAAATTCCCTGAAGCGAAGCGGTATGATCAGGTTACTCATCAAGAAGCGCTCGAGAAAAATCTACGAATCATGGATCAGAGCGCCATCGCACTTGCCAAAGAAGAGCGACTCCCGCTCTTTGTATGTAAGATCGAGGATATTGACCGACTCGGGGATAGCGGGGTAGTGGGGACTTTGGTGATGAGTAGATAATAAAAAAATCCCCGTCACAAAGACGAGGATTTTTATAGTTCATTTACAACTTTTGGAAATGTCAGTTCATTTTCACGATATAGTAGTTCTTAAGATTACCGACATAACCGCTTCCGGTAGTGCTAAGTGCATGCTTCGATACTGTTAAGCCGTGATCAGGCACAAAATTTGCATCCACTACCCAGACATCTGTTACAGTATTACTGCCGCTTCGTTTCCATGCGCTTATAACGATAGCAACATGACTATTGTCGTAATTGCCACTTGAATTGAATGTTGCAATCACTTTGCCAACAAGTGCATTCGGATCCCAATATTCACTGACGTGGTCGCCTTTGAGCCAGTTACTTGATGAGGCAAAATTACCGGTCATGTGCTTTACAAAATCAACACACTGACCGTTGCCAACTCTTGCACGTCCACCTACTGAAATCGGGACGGGCATATTGGCATTTACCCAGTTTGGATTGTTCTGTAACTGGTACGAATTGCTATCTTGCACCTTGAGAATGAGCTTATCAAATTGACCATTATCAGGTGCAAAGAAATTGTCAACCGGTGAGCCACCGCTAAAAAGTTGAAATTTTGCAGCGTTAACAGGCAGATCGGTATATGCTAACGCGCTACTCATAAATACTGTAGCGGCCAGAATGGTTGTTGCAAAACTTGCTACTGCTCTTTTTAAAGTCAGCATGACTTAAATCCTTCCAAAAGAATGTTAATGAATTGCATTTGTATGCTGAGTTACCCAATGTACGCAGCATATCAATAATGCCAGCGTAACATACGTTTTTTTGTTTACTTTTCAAGTATTTTTAATATATATTTATACTGCTTTTAATAATCTTATCCACTGAAACTATGATGATAAGCCCTATTCGTACCTCCTTAAATATTCTAGTGTTCGTGCTTTTTATTTGAATAACACAATGCACATTTGCTACTTCAAAATACGAACTAAGTCTGCCTATTCTCTTAAATGCAGATGCTAATCCGTTCAACAAGGTTCTACAGACAGGGCAAACAATGATGTGACTCAACGAAATTTCGTGGGATGCATACTATTCATCGTATCAGGGCAGTGGGTGAATTGTAAATCTTCCAGGTATATCTTGAAGTGGTGCTATCCAGGAATCGACGCAATTTGAATATCTGTGCATAGGACAAAGAAAAGATGCGAAAGCGACTCAGAATAGTGTCTATATTCCAGATATAACACACTCACAAGATGACAGAATTTTTTGAATCAAAAAAATACTGCAGGGTTGATTTATCCAGAGAAAATATGAAAAATTCTCTATAAATACGTTTAAGATGTCTTCATGAGATGAAGCTCATCCATCAATTTACTGTGCTACTCAGACGGATAGATACATCAAAGACTTTATTCCTGAAGTGTCGAGCGAAGTAACATACCGTGTTCAATATCCAGTGGGTACACAGATTTTTATCCCAAGACACTGAAAGATTCGTGCAAAAAATGTTAAGATTGTCTCGAATTATGTGAGTCATCTTTGAACTGGAAGTGGAATACTTTTTGTGAATAACGAACTTGATCGATGTCTATCACAATGAACATGTCTTACTAGTGCTGTAATTATTACGTCATTAGATTGAGTAGAGAGAGATATTACGGAGTCTCGGAATCTTTGGTATAAAGATCACCCACAGGCGAACGAATACTTTCCAATACCTTCAGATACCGAGAAAATTACTTTTAAGTTCAATAAAAAGTAATTAAACGAAGTCTTTACCAATCTCGCTTCCCACTTCCACCATTTTGTAGATCCTCAAACAGGGGATCAGATTTGAGAAATTGCTCGAAGAGTCCGCCGGTAGTTGGAGCTTTAGTACCATCAGGTCGCGTGTAATCGCTGCGTTGTTTTTGGAGCTGGTCTATATCTCTGAGAATACTCTCGATCTTGTTTTTTTCGTCGGGATTGAGGGATTCTCATGTGCCTGATCCAAAGTCTCTGCCAGTGGATTCTGTCTTGCCTTGATTAGTGAAGAGGGATCCATTGTTTTTTGGAATACTTGCCGATCCTGTAGCACTCTGTGAGCCACTCGAGCTTGCAGCTGCATCATTGCTTCCACTAGAGGTTTTATTGCCTTGATCTTGTGAATCCGTTGATCCAGTTAAGGAAGTTGCGCCACTTCCAGTTGTTCATGACGGTATATTTGCATCCGAATTTGAATCCTGCGCGGATTCTTTTTTTTGTTCTTCTTGCTTGGCCTGGAGCTTCTCAAGGATTTTGATGACAGCTTCAAGATTGGACTCAGTTTCGGCGTCTGATCCATTTTTGAGAGCAGATTCGTATGCAGTTTTTGCATCTAAAAGCAGGGAAATCTGGGTGTTGATCTGTTTTTGAGATTGCGCTTCATCGACATACGTATTGCCGATATTATGAAGTGCATACAGGTTATTCTCCGATTTTTTTGTAGGATCAATCGTTTGTTGCCAGAGATCTCGGGCGATACTTCCGCTTCATCTGAGGTAGAGACTATGTGCGATAAGGAATCTGTCAGCATTATCGATCCAGGATTGTTTTGATGCAGCTACAAGCATCTCATTTTGGATCATCGAAATCCCCCAAGTACGCACTCAAAAGAGAGTCACAAGGAGCATAATCAAGATCGCAAAAGCTACTTTTTTCATCGGTATCGATAGGGGAGTATGAGTCCGAGCATAATGAGGATTGCCATTAAATTCAAGGCAATAGCCAATCATGAATAGGATTTTTCGGGACTGGAGGCTTGATCAGACGAGAGTGACGCGGTGTCGAGATAGTGGAAATATTTCCCATCAGTCATGCTTGCGAGTGTTTTGAGATTATCATCCTCGAGTTTGGTTTGGAGGATTTTTCAATCGACTTGTTTATATCGGAGATTACCGATGATATCTTTGCCAAGCACGAGAGGAGATGGAGTATCACCTCCGATTCCGATTGGATAAATATGTACTTTTTGATGGGTACGGATGAGGGATTCGAGTGGACTCGTGTCGATACTACGATCATCGCCGTCGCTCATGAGTATGACCGAACCAGCTTCAGACGGCTCAAATATTGCCAGAGCGTCTACGAGTGTAGTCACTATCTCAGATCAGCCAACAGAGACGCTCTCAGGCAAGAGGGTCGTCACTGCATTGATATTTGATTCACTGTCAGTAGTAAATGGCGTAATAGTGCGACTTTCTCAGGCAAATGCGATGATCGAAATCGGATGTCATGCAAATGTCCGTATCATCTCGATCGCTTTTGATTTTGCAACATCGAGCCGTGAGATTTTTGTCCCGCCAGATACGATATCTACAGTAAGCATGCTCTTGGAAACATCGACCAGAATGATCATTTTGGAGCCTTGTGCGATCGAAAAAGCACTTCCTGTGATGATGAGCCAGCTTGAGATAGCGGAGAGTCAGATCACCCCTGTTAATATCAGTAGTCTTTTGAGTATAAAGAGGAGCTGTATCACTCTATAGTTCTTGCTCTCATTGGCGATCGCAGGTTTTGGCTTCAAAAAAAGCAAGTAGAGTCCGATGACTCCCACCACAAGAGCGATAAAGATTGATATTACCATGCGGATCCCAGTCAAGAATCTAGTCGCTTCCTCTCAAGCAAGAGAAGCACGAGCATGCACAAAATCGCGAGTCCAAAACTATAGGGGCTCAGTGGGGTATTTTCTGTAATCACCGAATTATCCACAATCGGACGAAGTCTCAGTTTTGAAAGCTTCTCAAAAATACTCGAGAGTGCGTTTGAACTCGTAGCATTGGCATAACTTCCACCAGTACTTTCGGCTATATATGTTAGAAGTTTCTCATCGATGGTGGCGATGATGGGATTCTTTTGTCCATCGACAAAATATTTTTTGTCGCCGTTTATCTCAGTTGTGTAGAGCTCAGTGCCTTTGGGATTTCAGAGGCCAATGGTGTAGATGCTGACGTTTTTTTCTTTGGCATAGAGCGCACTCGCCTTGGGATCGATGCCAAGATTGGCTTCGCCATCAGTAAGAAGGACGATGATTTTTTCGCGTGTGGGCTCGCTTTCGAGGCTTTGATAGCCAAGAAGCAGACCATCGCCGATAGCAGTTCCCGAAAAACCAGGGATTTCCTGTTTGATCGAATCCACTCCGATACTCCCTACGATCTGCACAAGCACCGTGCTATCAAAGGTGAGTGGTGATAACAAAAAAGGTTTCCCCGCAAAAATTGTGAGCGAAATACGATCATTTGGACGTGCCTCGATGAATCGTATGATCGCCTTTTTTGCTGCTGTGATGCGACTTGGTGAGATGTCTTCTGCGAGCATGCTCTTTGAGATATCGAGCACGATTGCAATATCGATCCCATTTTTTGAAGTATCTTTGTGCGTCTCGGTGATCCGTGGATCGGCCATCCCAATCGAGAGTAAAATGATACTCATTGCTCAGAGGGCTGCTCGAAATATTCTATTTTTTGAAGCTCAAGCATCTGTCTGCGTACCACTTCGGAAATAGATCGCGAAACGCTTCTCTCAGAGGATTCACCCAATCCAAAAAAGAGCAACAAAGCCCAATACGAGGAATTCAGGAGCGAAAAAAACAAAATGCATTACGGTGCAAAAATACGTGATGCGAGAGTATCGAGTTCTTGGATTTTAGCTGACTGATCTCCTGATTTTGAATACCGAATATCGCGAGCGAGTTTCAGGCAACGAGAGATTTCGGGAGAAGCGACGAGCCTGGATTTTTCTTCTGCAGTAAGCGAGTCTCGCAGGGTGATGGCGAATTCTTGCTCGGCGAATTCGATGAGGAGAGATTCTATGCGCTTCGCAAAATCGGGCGATTTGGGATTGAGGGTGCGATAGAGTGCTGACCAGTTAGTTTTTGGCCTAGGAGAATGCATCTCTTCAATACTCTCAAAACGCGACCAGACCTGATAGCAGTAATATATGAGTGCACCAGCTACAATAATGCCTGCCAATATCAGCTCTTTTTCAAAGTAGATGACATGCCAAATATCTTTTATGGGGAACGGAATGCTAATTAATGGCGTTTCCATAGATTTTCTCAAGATTTTTGGTGCAGAGATTTTTGTCCTTGCACGTAAAGATTTTACCGATGATGCGTGTGTCGATATAAAAGAATTCTCATCCAGTCAGGAGTCCTGGTGTGTTTCATTCAGTTATCTTGAGTGCCTGTAACTCCTTATCGAGCGTATCGTCGAGGAGGAAGATGATACGAGTCCCATTTTCGAGGAAAAAATGAATCTCGTTCTCGGTCTTGTAATATGAGAGCGAAGTAATAGTCACTTTTGGGAACTGCTCCTTGAACGCATTCGTGAGACCAATGATGCGTTTCATGCGAAGCGCGGAGATCGCTTCTTTGTAGTCCAAAAAGGCTGATTCGATGAGATCAGTCGAATAAATATTCATCGGAGGAAGATCATCACGCTTTATATGAACCGGTATGAGAATCCCATTTTGTGAGAGTAAAAATTTCCGATCAAGACCTCTAAAATGTACGGTAAATACGGGTGGATAGGATTCGATAACAATCTTGAGCCCATTTGGATAGAGGCGCTGAACATCGACTTTGCCGATGTTTTTTTCGAGCGATTGTATCGCATTGGTGATTTCGCTCGTAGTCGTGAACCAAAGAGATTTCCCATAGATATCTTCGATCGCTTTATAGGCAATATTGATATCCGAAAAATCATCTCCTTGTGCTGGTTCGATGATGACTCTATTCGGAGAAATCCTAAAATATGGCGAGAGGAGCGTAATATATACCGTCAAAAAAATGAGAAGCACCCCAATCACACTAAAGGCTACGCGGAACTCATTTGCGTTTTTTTCGAATGCTGAATAGAAGGGTCTAAAATATGCACCGCGTCGAGCTTTTTGATACATCTCAAAAAAGCTCGCTCGAGGTTTTTTTGTATTCTCGAAGAGGAATTTTTGGGAGCGTTCTTTTTCGGCATTTTTGCGAAATTTCCGATTAGAAAACTTCCGCTTCAATCCCGTGAGAATACGTTTAATTCTCGCTACTGAGATCATATTTTGTCTCGATTTCACGAAGTATATCTTCTACGGAAGCGGCGTTTGTTGCCTTGGTATCGAATTTAAATCGGATCTTTGGCATCTTACCAAGGATCTTTGCAGAAGCGATCGTCTTTTTGACGATAGGTTCAAAATCTCGAAGTGCCTTTGCACATGCGAGACCATTGATTTCGGAGCTGATAGTGCAATCGAGATACATTCCATCGCCTGCGAGCTCTGTGCGGATGAGGACGATTCGTCCAAATCCTTCGAGGTGTTCGCGGGAAATATTTTGGATAACAGGTGCAAGAAGTCCAAAGAGGACTTCGTTTCTGCGGGAGGAGGTTGATGACATGTGCGAATTATATGGAAGGGATGAGCCAAACAAAGTTTGTATTGCAAAAAATCATCTGATACGATCACTCCATCTAAAAACCTATGACTTTTTCTCGTTTTTCACCAACCCTCGAATCCCAGGAAACCCAGCTAGAGTCTCATTCTAAGAGACATTTTTTAGTGGCCTCTGGAGCCCTGGCAATTACTGGAATTATATCGAGCGTCCAGGCCCGTGCTTCAGATGTTGTTTGGATCCGTAATAATCTCCGTGAACGCGAACGTAAATTTGCGAATGATTACCGAAAAGAGCGCCTCAAAACCTACAACAAGGAACTCTATAAAATCGATGCAGGCCAAATGAGTCTGACGTTTGATCCGAGCATCAAAACCTATGTTCACACACTTGCCAAAGGGTTTGATATCTCGCCTGTAATCGCCTCAAGACTCTGGTTCCATGAGTCGCATGGTGGCAAGATTCTCAAATCTGAGACGGGTGCACGATGAGATTTTCAGCTTACGTCTTCGGTGTTTGATGACATGATGATGCGTATCACGGACAATCGCGGCTTTGCGCGCTATGCAAAATTCTTCCAAAAACTTCCACTCCGTGCGATTCACTCGATTCCACAGAGCGATGTAAAGACCGCTATTCATACACTTAGGGCTGACAATATTCGCATCGATCAATATATGAAGGCGCTCGAAGTCCTTCGTCGAAATGTGACCAATTCGTACGCGAATACAACCCTTGGTCTTGTCTATTATGCCGCACTCTATAGCTCCGCAGAAGAAATCCCAGAAGAACAAATCTGCAAACAAACCTTTGATATCGTCACCAATCTCAAGGGATTTATCCCTACGATCAATGACGCTCGCAAAGTATTCTCCGCTCCAGAACTCACTAAAAAAGACCTCACTGAAGGCCTCAATTATGAGATGAAATACTTCCCAGAAAGCGCCCGTACATTTACTGCACTCCGCAATTACAACTGAGAGCTCGCCCGCCGAGACTGGTATGCCGCGATCATCTTCGCTTAAAAAAGACCCACGAAGGGTCTTTTTTTGTTGAGGAACCATGCGTTTATTGGGCATGGTGAATTAATAGTCAGTCATCTTGGTATATTTCCGTTTTCTTTGATACGTTGGTGGAGGAATTACTTTCCTTGTCTGCACCAGCAGCCAGTAGATAATTGGTGGGAAGACTGTAGCGGCAAAGACGATTGCTCCGTAGCCACTACTGACACGTAGATGAGCCATTACCATGTAGGCAAGTATCATCACGCCAAAGACGGCTACCATGCTACGATTTATCTTATAGCCCATGAATGGCTTGTTGAATGTATGCTCGGAAAAATAGAACATGCCTTCGTAGACCAAAATGAGTTGAGTCGCTTGAACCAGTTGTCCGTATATTTCTTCTTGCATTCCAGTCTTACCTGATGGAGTTATCCACTGATAGACATGATGAACACCCCAGATACCTAAGCAAAAATGAATGACAAACAATGCGAGATAGCCTGCAAAAAATTTGTCTGCTTTTGCTCTTGTTACAATGTAGTTGATATACATCATCACAGCCTCCTATTTGTGTTTGAGACGAATTTTGAGAACTGATTATTTAAATCAGACTTCAGATGATTATCCCCTAAAAAGTTAGTTGTCAACTATTGAGAGAAAAAAGACCCACGAAGGGTCTTTTTGGTTATTGAGTTTTGTCTGTTTTAGACCTTCTGGCCAAGAATTACAATCCAGCCATCGCGTCCATTTTCTGGTAATTTTTTGTCTATCCAGAGAGATTTACAGTTGTTTTTCGTTAAAATTTCTTGGATTTCGGATTCTGTAAAATAGACGTAGCGCTTTACGACTCAGGGGATTGAACGACTTTCTTTGATAATTTCTGCAGGAGCTCCTTCTGTTTGCCACTTCAGAGAAAGGAGGAGTGTCCCCTTGCTTGTGAGGAGTTTTGAAGCTTTTGCAATCGACTCGGCACCGAGCTCTTTGCTCATATGGACGAGCGCTCAGAACATCCAAATACCGTCGAATGTACCTGCCTCAAAATCTTGATCGATTTCGAGAATATTCCCAATAGATACGCGGTCTGCAATGAGGGGGTTTTGCTTGCAGACTTTTATGAGTTCACTGCTGAGATCGATGCCATGAGCATCAAGTCCGAGTTCAACAAAATGACTCATATCTCGTCCTGAACCACATCCGAGATCTAGGACTTTCTTTCCAGTGAGTAATACAGTAAAACGAGCGTAATATTCACTCAGTCACTCTTGCTCGGCTACGCTTTTGGCAAAAGTCAGCGCATCTGCATCATAGACACGGATGGTATCTGCAAGGTATTCGGATTCGGTTTTCATAAATATGTAATTACCCTTTCGCTGTACTCCAGTTCTCTCCTCTATGGATATCGACCTTGAGTTTGACTCGGTCGTGAGGGAATACACCTTCCATGACTTCTCGGACGACCTTTTCGAGGGCATCGGCTTGGTCCTTTTTGCACTCAAATACGAGTTCGTCGTGGACTTGCATGATGAGATTTCAGAGCTCGGGTTTGGCATCGAGTCGCTTTTGGATTTCGATCATGGCGAGTTTTACGACATCTGCACCAGTTCCTTGGATGGGCATATTCATAGCTTCGCGTTCGGCTGCGGCTCGCATCATGGAGTTTGCGTCCGTGAGGCCTTTGACATAACGACGGCGTCCAAAATAGGTTTCGACGTAGCCGGTGAGGCGGGCTTGGTCGAGGAGGTCGCGGTAGTACGCCTTTACCTGTGGGTATTTTGCAAAGAATGTGTCGATGTAGAGCGTCGCTTCTTTGGGGCTCGCTTTGATCATTTTGGAGAGTCCGAATCCAGTGATCCCATAGATAACTCCAAAGTTTACGGATTTTGCGATACGTCGTTGTTCGCTCGAGATATGCTCGCTTGTTGGGAAGAGAAATCTCGCGGTTCGCATATGGATATCCTCATTGGATTCGAATGCGCTGATGAGGTGTTCGTCACCAGTGAGCATGGCCAAGATACGAAGCTCGACCTGTGAATAGTCCGCAACTACAAAGACTTCATCAGGATTTTGTGGCTTAAATGCTGCCTTGATACGCGCAGAATATCCATCTCCCATCGGAATATTTTGAAGATTGGGATTTTCGCTCGAGAGTCGACCAGTACTTGCGACCGTTTCGCGATAGGTGGTATGGATGCGCTTTGTATGGACATTGATTTCTTTTTGAAGCCCGTCCGCGTAGGTTCCGCGGAGCTTTTCGTAGCCGCGATAGAGGAGGATCATATTGGCGATCTCACAGGTTTTACCGAGCTCCTCAAGCGTCTCAGAATCCACCGAAAATCCCGTCTTGATCTTTTTACCAGGAGAGAGTCCGAGTTTTTCGTAGAGAATATACTGAACCTGTTTTGCAGAGAGTGGATTAAATGGCTCACCCACGAGTTCGCGCATTTCGATCTCAAGAGCACGTGCTTTTTCGGCGAGTTCTGTCGCAACATTCTGAAGCTCATTGCGATCAACATACACACCGTAATGCTCCATTCGAGCCAGAACTGGCAGGAGTTTTTGGTCCATTTCGAGAGCGCGATCCGTTCCAGGAACACGATCTTCGCTTGCGCGTTCGAGTGAAAAATGTGCTTTTTCGATCGCACGAATTTCGCTGTCGCCGGAGCAATTGTATTCTTTGACTTCGACCAACCAGTCTTCAAAAGTGCGATTTTTAAAATTCGCCTTTTCGATGTAGTCGAGCGTTTTGATATCTATAAATTTTGTCATGGGATCATATTAATGCGTGACATAGTCCGATCAAGTCCAAATACGATTGCGCCATAAATACAGGTAAAAAGCCCAGCGGCAATCGTGAGTTCTACAAAGTTTCCAACAAAGCCAGTTCCAAAAAACCGCTCTGACATCTGTGTAATAAATGTATCCGTATAGTGCATCGCGAGATAGGCCATGCTCACCCCCAGTACGATTGCACCCGTCGTCTTCGGCGAAAAATCAAATCGCAAAATATCTCGAGTCCCCCGAGCCGTGAGCGCAAAAAGCACGATCTGACACGCAAGCGTCACAATAGCTGAACCGATAAAAGAATAGTAGGGGATAACGATGAGATTTCCTACCAAATTTACTACCGTTACGATCGCATTAATCCGCAGAAGTCGTGATTGTTTTGCGCTCGCAACCAACAAATACG